>CAWDDC010000003.1:0-1080769 GCA_963801045.1 uncultured Actinomycetota bacterium | reverse complement strand
TGACGTCAACTACCGCCGCTCGCCCGCCGCTGGTCCAAGGCGCTGGGTGTGCTGTTCGCTGTCGGCGCCGTCTCGGGCACGATCCTGTCGTTCGAGATGGGCCTGCTGTGGCCGGGGTTGATGGGCACGTACGGCTAGGTGATCGGGTTGCCGTTCACGATCGAGGGCTTCGCGTTCTTCATCGAAGCGATCTTCCTCGGCATCTACCTGTACGGCTGGGAGCGGCTCCGCCCGCGCAGCATATGCTGTCCGGCGTCCCGATCGTCATCGCCGGCGTCGCCGTCGCCTTCTTCGTCGTCAGCGCCAACGCCTGGATGAACCAGCCCACCGGCTTCGACATGGAGGGACGGCGAGGTGGTCGGCGGTCGACCCGTGGGCGGCGATGTTCAACCCGGCGACGCGGCCGCAGACGGTGCACATGATCCTCGCGGCGTTCATGGTCGCCGGGTTCGTGATGGCCAGCGTCTACGCCGTGGCGATGCTGCGAGGCCGCCGCGACCGCTACCACCGGCTGGGCTTCCTGCTGCCGTTCACCGTCGCGGCGCTGCCGACGCCGGTGCAGATCGTGGTCGGTGACTGGGCGGCGCACTTCGTGGCCGACGACCAGCCGGTGAAGCTCGCCGCGATGGAGGGCCTGTTCGAGACCGAGCGCGGCGCGCCGCTGCACATCGGCGGGATCTACTTCGACGACGAGCTGCGGTACGCGCTGGAGATCCCCAACGGGCTGTCGCTGCTGGCCACTTCGACCCGGACGCCGAGATCGCCGGTCTCGAGGAGGTGCCTGCCGACGAGCGGCCGCCGGTCAACGTCGTGCACCTGTCGTTCCAGGTCATGGTCGGGCTGGGGTTCGCGCTGCTCGGCCTGGCGGCCTGGATCGGCCTGGCCTGGTGGCGCGTCGCGACCTGCCGCGCTCGCGCTGGTTCCTGCGCGGCGGCGCGCTGTCCGGGGTCGCCGCCGTCGTGGCGCTGGAGGCCGGGCTGGGTCACCACCGAGGTCGGCCGCCAACCGTGGATCGTCTACGGCATCGAGCGCACCGAGGACGCGGTCAACCCGGCGCCCGGGCTGGTCTGCGGGCTTCGTGCTCGTGGCGATCGTCTACGCGGTGCTCACCGTCGCCACGGTGTACGTGCTGCGCCGGCTGCGCAGGACCCGCCCGTCCCGGTCGCGCCGCAGGAGCGCGACGTCACCGACCAGCGGGTCGTGTAGGAGGTCGCCGTGCCGCTCGCGGAGATCATGCTCGTCGTCTGTGGGTCGGCCTGACCGCGTACGCGCTGTTCGCGCGGCGCCGACTTCGGCGCGGGCGTCTGGGACCTGCTGGCGGGCGGCGACCGCCGCGGCCGCGGCCAGCGGACGCTGATCGAGCACTCCATCGGACCGGTGTGGGAGGCCAACCACGTCTGGCTGATCTTCGTGATCGTGCTGCTGTGGACCGGCTTCCCGGAGGTGTTCGCCGCGGTGGCGTCGACGCTGTACGTGCCGCTGACCCTGGTGGCGCTCGGGATCATCGCGCGGGGCGCGGCGTTCGCGTTCCGCAAGGCGTCCAACGAGCTCGTGGCAGCAGCGGCTGTTCGGCGCGACGTTCGCGTTCTCGTCGCTGGTGACGCCGTACTTCCTCGGTGCGGTCGCCGGCGCCATCGCCTCCGGCCGGGTGCCGCCCGGCATCGCGGAGGGCGACCTGTTCGCCAGCTGGCTCAACCCCACGTCCACGGTGACCGGGCTGCTGGCGGTGGGCACCGCTGCCTACCTGGCCGCGGTCTACCTGACCCGCGACGCCGAGCGCGCCGGCGAGCCCCCGCTGGCCGAGGCGTTCCGGCGCCGGGCCCTGATCACCGGTGCGCTGGTCGGGGTGCTGTCGGCGGTGGGACTGGTGGTGCTGCGCGCGGACAGCCGGGCGCTGTTCGACGAGCTCACCACCGGCACCGGGTTGCCGTTCGTCATCGGCTCGGTGCTCGCCGGGCTGGCGTCGTTGCTGCTGCTCGGCCGCCGTTCGTACGTGGCGGTGCGGGTGACCGCCGCGCTCGCGGTCTCCGGGCTGCTGTGGGGGTGGGGTGCCGGGCAGTACCCGGAGCTGCTTCCTGGCGTCGACCTGAGTGAGGCGGCGGCCACCGACTCGGTGCTCGCGGCCAGCCTCGGTGCCCTCGGCGTCGGTGGGCTGCTGCTCATCCCGTCGATGTGGTGGCTGTACACGACGTTCCAGCGTGAGGACGCCGAGCGCGCGGAGGGCGACGTCAACATAGGTTGACAGATCGGATGTCGTCAACATAGGTTGACGGCCATGGACGTGCAGCAGCTCTCGGCCGGCATCGGGTCCGAGGATCCTGCGGTCGGCCTGCGGGCCGTCGTCGCGCTGCGTCGGCTCGCGGACCAGGTGGAGTCGGCGCAGGTGTCCTCGGCCCGTCGCCACGGCTGGTCCTGGGAGCAGATCGGTGACGCGCTCGGCGTGAGCCGGCAGGCCGTGCACAAGAAGTACGGAGGGTGACCATGTTCAACCGACGCTTCACCCGGGCCAGCGCGCGCGCCGTGCAGGGCGCCGTCGAGGAGGCCTCGCTGCGGGGCGACCGCCGCATCGGCACCGAGCACCTGCTGCTCGGCCTCCTGCACGACCCGGCAGCGGGTCCGGCGGCTGCCCTCGGCGTCGACCTCGCCGCCGGGCGCGACGCCCTGCACGCGCTCGACGTGGACGCGCTGCAGGCCGTTGATGTCGACCCCGGGGACTTCCGCCCGCTCGCCGTCGTGCGGGAGAGACGGCACCGGCCGTTCACCTCCGGCGCGAAGGCGGTCCTCGAACGCACCGTGACCACGGCAGCCCAGACCAAGGGTCGTCGGATCGAGCCCAACGACCTGCTGCGGGCGGTGCTGGGCGGCCAGCCGCCGGACCCGGCGCTCGACGTGCTGGGCCGGCTCGGCATCGACCCGGGCGAGGTGCTGGCCCGCCTCGCCGACGGGGAGGCCGGCGCCGCCTGAGCCCGCCGTCGCCTGCTGTCGGGAGGGGATGGCAGGGTCGTCGCATGCCCAAGACGCAGTTCTTCTCCGCCACCACCCTCGACGGCTTCATCGCCGACCAGGACAACTCGCTGTCGTGGTTGTTCGAGGTCGCGGCCGGTGACTACATGACCGACACGTTCGCGCCCTTTCTCGCCGATGTCGGCGCGATGGCGATGGGGTCGACGACCTACGAGTGGATGCTCGCCTACGAGATGCGCGACGACCCGGCCCGGTGGCGAGCCACCTACGGCGACCGGCCCTGCTGGGTGTTCACCTCCCGTGACCTCCCGCCGGTGCCCGGGGCCGACCTGCGGTTCGTCCGCGGCGATGTCCGGCCGGTGCACGAGCAGATGACCCAGGCCGCCGGCGACCGCAACCTCTGGGTCGTCGGTGGCGGTGAGCTGGTGGGACGGTTCGCCGACGCCGGGCTGCTGGACGAGCTGCAGCTCGGCATGGCGCCGGTGACGCTGGGGGCGGGTGCTCCGCTGCTGCCGCGCCGGCTGCTCAGCTCCCGGCTGACCCTGTCCGACGTCCGCCGGGTGGAGCAGTTCGTGCACCTCACCTACGCGGTGGGACGCGCCCGGCTGAGGCGCGGTTTGGGCGGTCCACATGCCGGAGCACTGCCCTCCGGGCAGGCTGCCTGGCTAATGTGCACTGAACTGCTTTGAGATCATCCTGGCAGCAGACCCCCATGAGGAGCTCCGACGATGAACGATGCCTGGTCCTTCGAGACCCGCCAGATCCACGCCGGGCAGGCGCCCGACTCCCAGACCAATGCGCGCGCGCTGCCGATCTACCAGACGACGTCGTACACGTTCGACAGCACCGACCACGCCGCCGACCTCTTCGCGCTCAAGGAGTTCGGCAACATCTACACCCGGATCATGAACCCGACCACGGCCGCGGTCGAGGACCGGCTCGCGTCGCTCGAGGGTGGCGTCGGGGCGCTGCTCACCGCGAGCGGCCAGTCGGCCGAGACCCTGGCGCTGCTCAACCTCGCCGAGAACGGTGACCACATCGTCTCGAGTGCGCGGCTCTACGGCGGCACCTACAACCTGTTCCACTACACGTTCCCCAAGCTGGGCATCCAGGTCAGCTTCGTCAACGACCCCGACGACCTCGACGCGTGGCGGGCGGCGATCCAGCCGAACACCAAGGCGCTGTTCGCCGAGACGATCTCCAACCCCCAGATCGACGTGCTCGACGTCGAGGCCGTGGCCGGTGTCGCGCACGACGCGGGCGTGCCGCTGGTCGTCGACAACACGGTGCCGACCCCGTACCTGCTGCGCCCGATCGAGTGGGGCGCCGACATCGTCGTGCACTCGGCCACCAAGTACCTCGGTGGCCACGGCACCGCCATCGGCGGCGTGATCGTCGACGCCGGCCGCTTCGACTACGCGTCCGACCCGGAGAGGTTCCCGGGCTTCAACCAGCCCGACGAGAGCTACCACGGCCTGGTCTACGCCCGAGACCTCGGCGTCGGCTCACCGCTGGGCGCCAACCTGTCGTTCATCCTCAAGGCCCGGGTGCAGCTGTTGCGCGACATCGGCCCCGCCATCGCGCCGTTCAACGCCTTCCTGCTCGCCCAGGGCCTGGAGACGCTGAGCCTGCGGGTGCAGCGGCACAGCGACAGCGCGCTGCGGGTGGCCGAGTGGCTCGAGGCACGCGACGACGTGGAGAGCGTCAACTACGCCGGCCTGGCGAGCAGCCCGTGGAAGGCGCGCGCCGACAAGTACGTGCCACTGGGCGGCAGCGGCGTGCTGGCCTTCGAGATCGCGGGCGGCCTGGAGGCGGGCAAGCGGTTCGTCGAGGCGCTCGAGCTGCACAGCCACGTGGCCAACATCGGCGACGTACGCAGCCTGGTGATCCACCCGGCGTCGACCACGCACTCCCAGCTGTCGCCCGAGGAGCAGGTCAGCACCGGGGTCACGCCGGGGCTGGTGCGCCTCGCGGTGGGGCTGGAGGGCGTCGACGACATCCTGGCCGACCTGGAGGCGGGCTTCCGCGCCGCGAAGGGTGCCTGACCCGACGCCGCTCCCGGTCTCGGGGGCGTGGCGTGCGGGTGACCCGGTCGCGGGGCGGCGCTTCATCGACGTCGGCCGGCTCGACCTCGAGCTCGGCGGCAGGCTCGACCAGGTGCGCGTCGCGTACGAGACCTGGGGCGAGCCCGTGCGCCGCGACGGCGCGATCGTCAACGCCGTGCTGGTGGAGCACGCGCTGACCGGTGACGCGCACGTCGCGGGTCCCGCGGGACCGGGACAGCCGTCGGCTGGCTGGTGGGACGGGTTGATCGGGCCGGGTCGCGGCCTCGACAGCGACCGCTGGTTCGTGGTCGCGACCAACGTGCTCGGGGGCTGCCAGGGCACGACCGGCCCCGCCTCGCCCGGCGCCGACGGCCGGCCGCTGGGGTCCCGGTTCGGGCCGATCACCGCGCGCGACCAGGTCGAGGTCGAGCGGCTGGTGGCCGACGAGCTCGGCATCGAGCGGTTCGCGTCGGTGCTCGGCGGATCGATGGGCGGCATGCGCGCGCTCGAGTGGGCGCTGATGTACCCCGACCGGGTCGCCTCGATGCTGGTGCTGGCGGCGACCGCCGTGGCCAGTGCCGACCAGATCGGCACCCAGCACGCACAGACGACCGCGATCCGCACCGACCCGCACTGGCTCGGCGGCGACTACTACGACGACCCCGTGGGGCCGGTCGTCGGCTTGGGCGTCGCGCGGCGGATCGCGCACCTGACGTACCGGTCCGGGTTCGAGCTGGAGGAGCGGTTCGGGCACCGGCCGCAGCCGGGCGAGGACCCGTTGCGCGAGGGGCGGTTCGCGGTGCAGTCCTACCTCGACCACCACGCCGACAAGCTGGCCAGGCGGTTCGACGCGGGCACCTACGTGGCGCTGACCGAGACCATGGACACCCATGACGTGGGCCGTGGCCGGGGTGGCGTGGCCGCCGCCCTGGCCGGCTGCACGGTGCCGACCGTCGTCGCCGGCATCGACTCCGACCGGCTCTATCCGCTGGAGCAGCAGGCCGCGCTCGCCGAGGCGCTGCCTGCCGCGTCGGCCCTCGAGGTGGTCACGTCGCCCTACGGGCACGACGGCTTCCTGATCGAGACCGACGAGGTCGGCCGGCTGGTGCGCCGCACCCTCGACCTCGCCCTGGCATCATCGCCCGGGTGAGCCGCTACGTCGCACCACCGTCCGGGGTCGTCGGTCTCGAGGGCAGGCTGGGCGGGCCTGAGGACACCGTCGTGCGGTCGGCCGAGCTCAGGCTGGCCGGCCGGCCGCTCCCACTGGTCGGCACCGCCCGGCTGTACGTCTGCGGCATCACCCCCTACGACGTCACCCACCTCGGGCACGCGGCGACGTTCGTCTGGGCCGACACCCTTGCGTCGGTGATCCGGACGAGCGGCGTCGAGCCGGAGGTGTGCCGCAACATCACCGACGTCGACGACGTGCTCACCCGGGCCGCGGAGACCAGGGGCCGGCACTACGACGAGTTCGCGCTCGGCCAGGAGTACTTGTTCACCCAGCACATGGGCCAGCTCGGTGTGCGCCGGCCCGACCACGAGCCGCGAGCGCGGCACCACATCGGCCACGTGCTGCAGCTCGCGGCGGCGCTGCTGAGCAGCGGGCACGCGTACGCTCGCGACGGCTTCGTCTGGTTCCGCGGCGCGGACGCGCTCGCGGGCTCGGGGCTCGAGCGCGAGCAGGCGCTGGCGCTGTCGCGTGAGTACGGCGACGCGCCCGACGACCCTGCCAAGGACGACCCGTTCGACGTGCCGGTGTGGCGACCGTCCGGGGAGACCGACCCGGCCTGGCCGAGCCCCTGGGGGTGGGGGCGGCCGGGGTGGCACGCGGAGTGTGCGGCGATGGGGCTCGCAGTGCTCGGTGCCCGGATCGACGTGCTGGTCGGCGGTGACGACCTCACGTTCCCGCACCACGCGTACCAGAGCGCGATGGTGGCGGCGGCCACCGGCGGCGACCCGTTCGCCCGGCGGGAGCTGCACGTGGGTGCGGTGCACCAGGACGGCGCCAAGATGGCGAAGTCGACCGGCAACCTGACGCTGGTGAGCGACCTGCTCGCCGACCACCCGCCCGCGGCCGTCCGGCTGCTGCTGCTCGACCGGCCGTGGTCCGCGCCCTGGGACTACCACCCCGCCGACGTTGCGGCCGCGGCCGCCAGGCTCGAACGGCTCTACGCCGCGGCCGGCCGCTCACCGTCGGCGGCGAGCGCCACGGAGGCCGCTTCGGGGCGGCTGTTCGACGACCTGGACGTCCCCGGTGCCCTCGATGTCGCGGAAGCCGAGGGCGGGGACGCCGCCCGGCTGGTGCTGCGCACGTTGTCGCTGTCCTGAGCCTGGTGCGGCATCCGACGGACAGGTCCGATAAGGGCCCGTTCGGCCCAGTCCCGGACCAAAGGGCGGGTGATCGGCACCGCGGCTCATACGGTGGAACGGTGCGTGAGCTGACGCGGGCGCAGACAGCCGTCCTGGTCGTGCTGCTGCTTGCGGTGGTGGCCTACCTGGTGCTGCCCGCGGCGACCGGCTATCGGGACCTGACGCTCCTGTACGACGCGGTCGCGCTCGGCGCCATCGCGATGGCATTCGCCGGCATCGTGAAGCATCGTCCCTACCGCCGGCTCGGCTGGTTCCTCGTCGTCGGCGGTTTCGCGTTCTGGGTGCTGGGTGAGCTGGCGTGGACGTTCGAGGTCTACGTGCTCGGGCTGGACCTGTTCCCCGCGTGGTCCGACGCGGTCTACCTCGCCGGCTACGTCGTGCTGGCCGCCGGACTGCTGCTCATGGTCCGCACCCGGCGCGGTTCGTCCGACCGCACCGCGCTGCTGGACGCCGCAATCATCGCGACCGGTGCCGGCGTGCTCGCGGTCGTCACCGTGATCGAGCCGCTGGCGGTCGACTCGTCGATCCCCGACATGGCCAAGGTCGCGGGTGCCGCCTACCCGATCGCCGACGTGCTGCTGCTGGCGATGGCCTCGCGACTGTGGTCCTCGCCCGGCGCCGCCACGCTGTCGTACCGGCTGCTCGCACTCGCCCTCGGCGCCGCGCTGGCAGGCGACATCGCCTTCACCGTCACCTCCCTACTCGAGATCGCGGCGCCGCGGTGGATGGACGGGCTGTGGTTGGTGACGTACGTGATCGTCGCGGCGTCGGCCTCTGTGACGTCGATGCGCACGCTGGGCGAGCCCGCCCCAGACCGCGAGCTGGTGGCGCCGCGGCGCCGGTTGGTCATCCTCTCGGCCGGCTTGTTGCTGCCGGGTGTCGCGCTGGCGATCGACGGGCTCAACGGCGACGGCATCGCCTGGCCGGTGGTGAGTATCGGCGCGGTCGTCTTGTCGGTGCTCGTCGTGATGCGGATGTCTGGTCTGCTCGACGTCGTGCAGGTGCAGGCGATCCAGCTCGCCGCGCTGGCGCGGTCGGACGCGCTCACCGGTGCGCCCAACCGGCGCACCTGGGACCACGAGCTGTCGCGCGCGTGCCGGGCCAGCCGGGACGACGAGGAACCCTTGTCCGTAGCCATCCTCGACCTCGACCACTTCAAGCTCTTCAACGACGCACGCGGCCACCAGGCCGGTGACCTGGTGCTGCGCGAGTCGGTTGCCGCCTGGACGCAGGCACTCGGCGACCGGGGCATGCTCGCTCGCTACGGCGGCGAGGAGTTCACCGTGCTGCTCCCGCGGCACACGCTGGACGAGGCCGTCCTCGTCCTCGACGGGCTGCGCGCGGTGACGCCGCAGGGTCAGACGTTCTCGGCAGGGGTCGCGGCGTGGGATCCCGATCTCGATCCCGGCCAGGCCGTCGCACGTGCGGATGACGCGTTGTACGCCGCCAAGCGGAACGGACGCGACCGGGTCGTCGTGCACCGGGGAGGCATCGAGGACCCGCTGTCGGGCGTGGACCTACCCATGTTCCGGATGGTCGTGCAGCCCCTGGTCGACATGCAGACCGGCATCGTCATCGGCCACGAGGCGTTGTGCCGCTTCAACGACGCGGGCGACGACCCGTCCCAGGTGTTCCGGGTCGCGCACGAGCGCGGCTACGGCGACCTGCTGGAGGCGGCGTCCATCCGGGCGGCGGTCGCCCTGCCCGACCGGCCGGTCGGTCGCGAGCTGTTCGTCAACGCCTCGGCGAGCGCGCTGCGCTCGGAGCGGTTCTGGGCGGCCACACCGCGGGACCTGCACGGCATCGTGGTCGAGCTGTCGGAGGAGCCCGACTCGCTCACCTCCGAGGCCCTCGCCGTCATCGTGGGGCGGGCCCGCGCACGCGGCGCCCGGATCGCCCTGGACGATCTCGGGTCGGGTGCCGCCGAGCTCAGCCGGCTCGCCCGGCTGCGGCCGGACGTCGTCAAGATCGACCGCGGACTGGTCAAGGGGTGCGCACGGGACCCCGGCCGCAGTGCCGTGATCAGCGCGCTGGTGGCATACGCCGACCTGCTCGGCGTGCTCGTCTGCGCCGAGGGTGTCGAGCGGCAGGAGGATCTCGACCACCTGCGGGCGCTGGGAATCGGTTGCGCGCAGGGATTCCTGCTCGGCAAGCCGGACACCACGTGGGCCGCCGACACCCTTGCGGTGCCCGTCCGGCGCGAGATGCACAAGCCGCAAGCCAGGTGAAGTCGGTACGGTCCCGACGTGCCGATCGGCTACCTGTTTCCATGTCGCTGGCGCATGAGGTGATGCTCGCCTGACATGTGCCTTCCTCCGTTGGTGTGTTCAGCAGCGGAGGTGTGCGGTGTTGCGGCGGGGTTGTCGGGTGGGGTCGATCCAGTCGGGTGGGGTGAACTCGGGGTCGTCGGTCGGGTCCGAGGTGGACGGTCCATTCGCGGCGGTGGATGAGTGTGTGGTGGGTGCCGCAGAGCAGGACGCCGTTGTCGAGGCTGGTGGGTCCGCCGTCGGCCCAGTGGATGATGTGGTGCACGTTGCACCAGCTGGGCGGCCGGTCGCAGCCGGGGAAGGCGCAGCCGAGGTCGCGGAGCTCGACGGCGCGTCTGAGTTCTTTGGTGAAGACCCGGATGGCGCGGCCGACGTCGAGCGGGACGCCGGTGGAGTTCAGCAGCGACGGGGAGGATGGTGGCGTCGCAGGCGTAGCGGCGGATGTCCTCGGCGGCGATGGGGGTGCCGGTGTCGAGGGTGCCGACGCCGACGGCGGTCTTGAGCTGGTCGTAGCCGATGGTGACCGCGATGTGGGCGGGGAACCCGAACGAGGTCGGGGTCTCGTCGGAGGCGAGGGTGCGGCGGCAGATCTCGACCAGGGCGTCGGCGTTGCGTTGCCCGACGGTGCGGTGGTCCTGCTCGGTGAGCCCGTCCGGCTGCACGACCGAGGTGGGTTTGGCGAACGGTTCCAACGCGGCCGAGACCAGTGCCCAGGACTGCGGGTCGAGCTCGCCGCGGAGCCGGATCCGGCCGCGGTGGTCGGGGTTGGCGGTCAACGTGTTCGCCCGGTGGGTGTCGCGGGCGTCGGCGCGGGCGAGTGCGTCGGCCTCGGCTTGTTCGACCAGGTCGGGGGCGAGGTGGGCGAGCAGGTGCTGGGCGTAGCCGTTGAGCACCGGGGCGGCATGGTGGGCGGCCCAGTCCAGCATCAGCTGCTCACCCTGGCCGATCACCTCGGTCGCCGAGGGTGGCGGGCAGGGCGTGCACCGCCTCGGCGATGACCCGGGCCTGGTCGGCGTCGATGCGGCCGGCGGCGAACGCGGCCCCGGTGCCGCCCAGCCGGTGCCCGCAGGGGTGGGTGCGGTCCAGCAGCCCGGCCAACGCGTCCACCCGGGCCGCGGCCGCGCGGCGGGCGGTGAGCAGGTCGCCCAGCCAGGCGGTGGTCGAGGTGGCACCGACGGTCTTGGCCAGGTCGCGCCGTCGGGCCTCGGCGACGGCGGCGGTCTGGACGGCTTGGGCGCGGCGGATGACCTGCTCGGCGGCCCGGACCACCTCGGCCACCTCGCCGTCGGTGGCCGACCACAACGTCAGCTCACCGGGTGGGACCAGCGCGTCGAGCCGGTCGCCGAACCGGGCGCACAGCTGCGCCACCGGATGCCCGGTCGGAGTCATCGGCTGGTCGGTCATAACAGCCAACCTAGACCCCACCACCGACACTCCCCCGACAACAACCGACCGAGATTCCCCTTGTCCACAAGGCGAATCAGGCGTAGTGCGCGGATGATCGGGGGTGCGGCGGCGGGCGTACTGCGCGGATGATCGACGAGGAGCTAGGGCGCGGGGAACCGGTCGCGCACCGGCTGGCCGCCGAGGCGCCCGGTGGCGGTGCCCACCGGTTGGGTCTCCGAGTCGTTCCACCGCAGCACCAGCGCGCCGGGCACCGCGCCGCGGCCGTCGACGTGGAGCCGGGCGGTCACCGCGCCGCTGCGGCGGTTCCACCGCATCGTGCCGGTGACGGCGACGTCGCGTACCCAGCGCACGTGGTCGAGGTCCCAGCGCACGATGACGGCGTGCGGTGAAGGACCCGCCCTCGAGGCTGAAGCTGCCGCCGCGCAGCCCGACGCCGGAGTAGCCGAACATCGCGTACCAGCGCGCGTGCACGTCGGCCGCCGTCGCGGCGGCGGCCCGGACGGTGCGGTGTCGCGGCCCGGCCCACGGCAGGTGCTCGGCGGTGCGGGCGAACCGGTCCACCAGCCGCAGCGGCCGGCGCTCGGCCGCGCACGAGGTGTCGCCGGCGTCCAGGGTGCGCACGAACCGGCGCACGATCAGCGACGCGCAGCTGTCGAAGTCCTCGGTCGCGGTCACGTGCGTGGTGTTGTGCATCTCCACGTAGGTCGAGTCGGGGAACGCCGCCGCGGTGTCGCGTGCACCCTCCGGCGAGGTGTTGGAGTCGAGGTCACCCGCGAGCACCAGCACCGGCACGTCGGGATAGACCGCGTCCGCCGGCACCGGGTGCACCCAGCGGCTCGGCGCCGGCCAGCGCAGGCACGAGTCGAAGTAGCCGAACTCCGACCCGGTCCACTCGCGGACCGTGAACGGCCGGAACACCTCGGGTGCCGTGCGCTCCAGCCGCCGCAGGCTCTGCTCGTACTGCGCGGGACGGTCGGCGATCGGCGCGGTGATGTCGAACGGCTGCGGGTAGTCGTTGCAGCTGACGGCGAGGAACAGCCCCTCCGAGTACGTCTCGTACGGCCCGGCGCCGCCCTCCCACACCGACTCCCGCGCCAGCCGCAGCAACGGCAGCACGTACGGGTGCGGACGGAGCGCGGCGCGGATCGCGGCGTCCACCTCGCGGTAGGTGGTCGGGTCGCCCGACCCCGAGGTCAGCAACGAGACGACGCGGTCGACGTCGAGGACCACCCGGCGCACCACGCCGTCGCCGTTCGGTGCGCGCCCGACGATCGGGTCCTCGCGCACCCGTTCGACCAGCCGCCGGATCCGCTCCATCGGCTCGCCGGGTCGCCGCGCGCACTCCCGGTCGCGCGCGCAGACGAGCCGGAACGCCTGCCGCAGCGCGCGGTTGGAGTCGGGATAGAACGGGTCCGTGCTGTCGACGAAGTACGCCGAGTCGAGCACCACGCTGCGCACCCGGTCGGGGTGTCGCACGGCGAACGTCTGCGCGAAGAACGTCCCGTAGGAGTCGCCGTAGAGGTCGACCTTGTCGATGTCGAGGTGGTCGAGCACCGCCGCGACGTCGAGCGCCGCCATCCGCGATCCGTACAGGTCGCTGGTGCTGCCGAGCAGCCGGCCGCAGCGCCCGACCGCGGCGACGTAGTCGCCTGCGTACGCCTGCAGCTGCGGGCAGTTGATCGCACCCGAGCTCCCGGTGCCGCGCAGGTCCACGATCAGCAGGTCGCGGTGCTCGAGCAGCGGCTCGAACAGGTCGCGGTACCACCGGGTGCTCGCGATGGAGGAGTAGCCCGGACCGCCCTCGGTCGCGAGGATGGTGCCGCGGCTCTCGCCGCGCGCCGGCAGCAGCTGGTACGTCACGTCCAGTCGGCCCTCGGACCGGTCGCGCCGGTCCAGCCGCACGCGCACGTGGCCGCACACCATCCGTGGCCCCTCGCGGCACTCGTCACCCGCGGCCGACGTCGTGGCCACCCCGGGAGCCGGTGTCCTGGCCGCGGCCGGGTCCGGCTGCGGTCCGACCGTCCCCACCACCAGCACAAGAGAGACAATGCCGATGGCTGCGAACCGCATGCATCGATAGTCGCAGGCCGAAACTGATCCGTCAGTCAGCCACGACGGTTCGATGATCGGAGAACGGCATGCCGGACTACGGGCACGACCTGCTGATGGGGTCGTTCATCACGCCTGCGGCGAAGGACCCGGCCGGGACCGTCGAGCTGGCCCGACACTGCGAGCGGGTGGGCCTCGACCTGGTGACGTTCCAGGACCACCCCTACCAGCCGCGGTTGCTCGACACCTGGACGCTGATGTCGTACGTCGCCGCCCGCACCGAGTCGATCCGGCTCAGCGCGAACGTGGCGAACCTCCCGCTGCGGCACCCGGCCGTGCTCGCGCGCAGCGTGGCCTCGCTCGACCTGCTCAGCGGCGGACGGATCGAGCTCGGCATCGGTGCCGGCGGGTTCTGGGACGCGATCGAGGCGATGGGCGGTCCACGGCGCACGCCTGGCGAGTCGGTCGAGGCGCTCGAGGAGGCCATTGACGTCATCCGGCAGATCTGGGACACCGAGTCACGCGGCGGGGTGCGGCTGGACGGCGCGCACTACCGGCTCACCGGCGGCAAGCGAGGCCCCGCCCCCGCGCACCCGCCGGCGATCTGGGTCGGCGCGTACGGGCCGCGGATGCTGCGCCTGGTCGGACGGCTCGCCGACGGGTGGCTGCCGTCCCTGGGTCCGCTCGGCGGACCCGAGGCGCTGGAGCCGATGAACCGCACCATCGACACCGCCGCCACCGCCGCCGGTCGCGACCCCGCCGCCGTGCGCCGCCTGCTCAATGTGCCCGGCGAGTTCCGCGCCGAGCACGTGGGTCTTCTGCAGGGTCCACCGGAGGCGTGGGCGGCCGACATCGCGGAGCTGGCGGCGACGTACGGCGTCAGCGGCTTCGTGCTGTCCAGCGACGACCCGGTGGTGCTGGAGCGCTACGGCCGCGAGGTGGCGCCGGCTGCGCGCGAGCTGCTGGCCCGGCGCCGCGGCTAGCGCAGCCGCTCGGCCAGGAAGTCCTCCCAGGTCCGCTTGCCGCGGTCGGCCCCGCTGCCCGCGAGGTTCGCGCCGGCCCGGTAGACCGGTCCGGCCTTGCCCGGCATCCGCATCGGCAGCAGCGGCCGGTGCTTGCCCCGCGCCTGCAGGTAGCCGCTCGCTGCCTCGGCCAGGGTGTACACCTTCGGCCCGGCCAGGTCGGGCACCATGCCGGCCGGCTTGTCGAGCGCCAGCTCCACCATCCGGGCCGCGACCTCGGCGGTGTCGACCGGCTCGAGCCGGACGCCACGCGGTGCGGGTATCACCGGCAGCTTCGACATCTTCTGCATCACCAGCAGGATCAGGTCGTGGAACTGGGCCGCGCGCAGCGTCGTGTACGGAACGTCGGACTCTGCCACCGCCCGCTCGGCACCGTGCTTGGCCCGGAAGTAGCCGAGCGGCACCTGGTCGGCCGCAACGACGGAGATGAGCACCAGGTGCTGCACGCCAGCGCGGGACGAGGCCCGCACCAGGTTGCGGGTCGCCTCCTCGTCGCCCTTGGGGCCACCTGCCAGGTGGATGACGGTCTCGGCGCCGTCCACCGCGGCGGCGACGCCCTCGTTCTTGAGCAGGTCGCCGGTGACGTACTCGACGCCGGCGGTGGGCTCGTGGCTCTGCCGGCTCAGCACCCGCAGCTCGGCACCGGCGCCGCGCAGCAGCGGCGTCACGAGGCGCCCCAGCGTGCCGGTGCCGCCGGTCAACAGGATGGATGACGTCATGATTTCCTCCACACGTGTTCGGACTCGTCGTTCGGCCCCCGGTCACATCAGCAGCTTCTGGGGGGTCTACCTGTGTGACACCGATCGAGCGAGGAATGTGACAGATGGACGAGAACGAGTGGCTGACCGATCGCTTCGAGGAGCACCGCACCCGGCTGCGTGCGGTGGCGTACCGGATGCTCGGCTCGGCCAGTGAGGCCGACGACGCGGTCCAGGAGGCCTGGCTGCGGCTGCACCGCGCGGATGCCAGCAGCGTCGAGAACCTCCCGGCATGGCTGACCACCGTGGTGGCCAGGGTCTCGCTGAACATGCTGCGCACGCGGACGTCACACCGCGAGGAACCCCTGGACGGGCGACCAGACCCGGTCGTCCGCGACGAGGACCGGAGCGACCCCGAGCAGGAGGCGTTGCTCGCGGACTCGGTCGGGCTCGCCCTGCTGGTCGTGCTCGACACGCTGATGCCAGCCGAGCGGCTCGCGTTCGTGCTGCACGACATGTTCGCGGTGCCGTTCGACGAGATCGCGCCGATGATCGAGCGTTCCCCGGACGCGGCCAGGCAGCTCGCGAGCCGAGCCCGGCGCCGGGTCAAGGGCGGCAACCCGGTGCCCGAGGTCGACCTGGCCAGGCAGCGTCGCGTGGTCGACGCCTACCTGGCCGCCTCTCGCGGGGGCGACTTCGACGCGCTGGTCACGCTGCTGCACCCCGACGTGGTGCTGCACGCCGACCCGCAGGTCGGCCCGACCCGCGGGCCGGTGGAGATCCGCGGCGTCCGCAGCGTGGCCAAGGGCGCGCTGCTCGCGTCCGAGCGGGCCCGGTTCACCCAGCCCGCGCTGGTGAACGGGTCGGTCGGCCTGGTGATGGCTCCGCTCGGCCGGCTGTTCCTGGTGCTCGGCTTCACGATCGACGGACGACCGGATCACCGGGCTGGACGTGATCGCCGACCCCGACCGCCTTCGCGCGCTCGACCTTGCGGTCCTCGACGGCTGAGTGGGACGTAGGCCCGTCAGGGGAAGCGGCCGGCAAGGACGCAGAACTCGTTCCCCTCCGGGTCGGCGAGGACGACCCAGCTCACGTCGCCCTGGCCGACGTCGGCGTGCCGAGCGCCGAGGTCGAGCAGGCGACGGACCTCGTCGTCCTGGTCGCTGTCGGTGGGGTTGACGTCGATGTGGAGGCGGTTCTTGACGGTCCTGCCCTCTGGCACGTGCACGAACGCCAACGTCGGCGGCACCGGGCCGCTGCGGCTCTTGCCTTCGGGCACCTGCGGGGAGCCGATGCTGATGTAGCCCTCCTCTTCCTCCTCCTGCACCTCGTAGCCAAGGACCGCGCACCAGAACTGTGCGAGACCGCGGGGATCGTCGCAGTCGATCGCCAGCTCGGTGAACTTGCTGGTCATGTCACGGCCTCCCAGGCGCGTATCGAGTCTGCCAACGGGCACACGCTAGCCGCCGGTCCCGTGAGAACGTTTCTTCCGGCAGCCTGTCGGATCCGGGCCGTGGCGTTCGTAGCAGAAGTAAGAGGCGGCCAGAGGCAGCTGCCGGGACAAGGAGTCATCCGATGACGCAATACCTGATCTCGTTCGACGACGGCTGGATGGTCTTCCCCGAGGAGGAGCTGCCCGACGTGGCCAAGGCCGTGGGCGAGGTCGTCCGGAGGCCCGGCCGCCGGCGTGTGGGTCTTCGGTGGCGGACTCGAGAGCCAGCAGGCGAGCGTGGTGGGCACCGACGGGATCGTCACCGACGGCCCGTTCCCGGAGACCAAGGAGGTCCTCGGCGGATTCTCGGTCATCGACGTGGACACCCGCGAGCAGGCGCTGGAGTGGGCGGCCAAGATCGCCGTCGCCTGCCGCTGTTCGCAAGAGGTACGGGAGCTGCTGCCCGACCCGACCGTCTGATCGCGGCGGGCCACCGCGCCGACAGCACGATCGAACGTCTGTTCGACCGACGAGGTATGCTCGGTGCCATGGCACCGGTCCTCCAGCCGTCGCTGCTCGACGACGCCGAGCAGACGGCGCTCGTCCCGCTGGGTCGCGGCACCGAGCGCACCACGCTGACCGACGGCGCCTGGGTCGACGTGCACCGCTCATGGGTGCAGGGCGCCGACCTGCTGTTCGAGCGACTGGTCGCGTCCGTGCCGTGGCACGGCGAGCGCCGGCAGATGTACGACCGCGAGGTCGATGTGCCCCGCCTGCTGAGCTTCTACGACGAGGCCGACCCGTTGCCCGACCCGGCCCTCGTCCAGGCGCGCGACGCGCTCAGCGCCCACTACGCGGCCGAGCTCGGGGAGCCGTTCCGCACCGCCGGCTTGTGCTACTACCGCGACGGCCGCGACAGCGTCGCCTGGCACGGCGACCGGATCGGCCGCAGCCGCCACCGGGACACCCTGGTGGCCATTGTGTCGCTCGGCGCTCCCCGGCACCTGCTGCTGCGGCCGCGCGGAGGCGGATCGTCGCTGCGCTTCGCGCTCGGTGCGGGCGACCTGTTCGTCATGGGCGGCTCGTGCCAGCGCACCTGGGACCACGCCGTGCCCAAGACCGCCCGGCCGGTCGGTCCACGGATCAGCGTGCAGTTCCGTCCTCGCGGGGTGCGCTAGCTGGCCAGGCCCGACTGGTAGGCGAAGACCACGAGCTGGGCCCGGTCGCGGGCGCCGAGCTTGATCATCGACGCGGCTGACGTGCGTACGCGCCGTCGCCGGGCTGACCACCAGCCGGTCGGCGATCTCATCGTTGGTCAGGCCCTCGGCCACCAGCGTGACGATCTCGCGCTCGCGGGGCGTGAGCGTGCCCAGCTGGGGATGTGGCTTCAGTCGCTTGGCGGGTTGCGAGGCGAACTCGCGGATCACCCGGCGGGTCACCGACGGCGACAGCAGCGCCGCGCCTTCGGCGACCAGGCGGATGGCCTGCAGCAGCTCGGCCGGCGAGGTGTCCTTGAGCAGGAAGCCGCTGGCCCCGTAGCGCAGCGCGTCGAAGACGTACTCGTCCAGCTCGAACGTCGTGAGCACGATGACCTTGCTGCCGTTCAGCTCCGGGTCGGCGGCGATCCGGCGGGTGGCCTCGAGGCCGTCGACACCGGGCATCCGGATGTCCATCAGCACGACGTCCGGCCGGTGCTCGCGGACGGCGGCCACGGCTGCCAGCCCGTCGGCCGCCTCACCGGCGAACGCGAGGTCGCCCTCGCTCTCCACCAGAGTCCGCAGTCCGAGCCGGACCAGGTCCTGGTCGTCGACGACGAGCACGTCGATCACGACGGTGAGTCCTTCGGCAGCCGGGCGCGGACGGCGAACCGACCGCCTGCTGTCGGCCCGGCGGTCAGCTCACCGCCGAGGGCGGTGACGCGCTGGCGCATGCCGGTGATGCCCATCCCGTCGGAGGACGGTGCCGAGCGCGCCGCCTCCAGCCGGTTCGAGACGGTGATGAGCACTGCGTCAGCCTGGTGGGTGATGTGCACCGTGGCAAGGCTCGCGCCGCTGTGTCGGAGCACGTTGGTCAACGACTCCTGGACGATGCGGTAGGCGGCCAGGTCGACGGCGAGCGACAGGCCCTCCCTGCTGCCGGTCTCCTCGATCTCCACCCGCACGCCGGCCGAACCCATCCGCTGCCGCAGCTCGGGCAGCTGGCCCAGGCCGGGCGCCGGTGACCGGGTGGCGTCTGCGGCGCCCTGGCGGACGAGGCCGAGGGTCGCGCGCAGCTCGGTCAGCGCCTCGGTGCTGGTCTGGCTGATCACCCGCAGCGCCGTCTCGGCCTGTTCAGGACGCTGCGCCAGCACGTGCAGGGCGACGTCGGCCTGCATCTTGATGGCCGCCAGTCCGTGCCCGACCACGTCGTGCACCTCCTGGGCGACCCGCAGCCGCTCGTCGTCGACGTGCTGCCGGACCGCTTCTGCGCGGGCGCGCGCCGCCGCCTCGCGGGTCACGCGCGTCGTGACCCCGATGGCGAACGGCACGACCGCCCACGCCGAGCCGGGGACGATGCCGAGCGCGCCCGGCAGCGCTGCGTCGTTGGTCAGCAGGTGCGTGAGCAGCACCAGCGTTGCCGCGAACGTGGCGCCGGCGGCCTGTGCCAGCGGGAGGTGCCGCGCGACGGTGTAGACGGCGATCGCGAAGGCCAGCAGGATCGGCCCGTACGGGTACTCCAGCAGCAGGTACGCCGTGGTCAGGACCGTGGTGGCCACCAGGGTGAGCAGCGGCGACCACCGGCGGGCCACCAGCACGACGGCAGCGGGCACCAGCAGCGCGAAGCCGCGAGCGTCCATCGGGGCATCTGTCGCGGACGCGTGTTCCGCGCCCAGCGTGCCGGCCACAGCCACGGCCAGCACCAGCGCGGCCAGCGCGGCGTCGCCGAGCCAGCGGCTGCTCACGGCCATGGCGCACTCCGTCTCCGTGCCGTCGTCATCCGATGTCGCGCCGGGTCAACAGCCAACCACCCAGTGCGGCGAAGGCGATGAGGTACCCGGTCAGGACGAGGGCTGCCTGCGAGCTGTCGACCAGCACCGCGACACCGGGGGTGTCCGAGGGCGCTCCCATCGAGGCCACCAGCGAACCCGCGTTCGGGCCGGGCAGGCCCTTCTGCGCCTCGGCCACCCAGTCCAGCAGCGGAGCGGCGATCGCGGTCAGCAGGTTCTGCACGGCCAGCAGCCAGACCAGTCCCAGCCCGATCGGCAGCGCCACGCCGCGGAGCACGACCGCCAGCAGCACGCCCAGCGCCGCCCAGGTCATGGCGACCAGCCAGCCCGAACCGAGGCCGCGCAGCATGTCGGCCAGGCTCGGCCAGTCCAGCGGCTGGTCCTCCAGCGTCGCGACCCCGGCACTGGCCAGCGCGCCCACGCCGGCCATCGTGAGCACGAGGGCCGCGACGCCGGCCGCCACGATCGCCAGCTTCGCCCCGTACACCGTGACCCGGGAGGAGCCCTGCACCAGCACGGTCTTCCAGGTCTCGAAGCCGAACTCGCTGCCGACCACCAGCACTCCGAAGACCAGGGCGAGGGCGCCGGCGAAGATCGGCGTGCCGGCGATGGCGTTGCCGACGAACTGCGCGGGCAGCATGCTGTCCAGCCCGCGCGTGCTGGAGGGCGCGCCGGAGGCCTCACCATCGAGTCCGGCATAGGGGATCAGGTACGCGAAGGTCAGGGCGAGCACGGCTGCCACCGCGAGCAGCAGCCAGTTCGCTGGCCGGCGGCCCTGCTTGATCATCTCCGCGCGGATGTCACCGGTCATCGCTGGGGGCTCCTGTCAGCTCGAAGAACGTCTCCTCGAGGTCGGGCTGCCGCCAGTGCAGCTCGCTGACCTCGACGTCGCCGCGCACCAGCGCGGCGTTGATGCGCCCGGCCTCGGTCCGCTCGACCGCGACGTCGATGCCGACGCCGTCGCGACGCACCCGGTCGGCGCCGACCAGCGACGAGACCAGCTCGACGGCGCGCTCCACCGGCTCCGCCTGGAGTCGCAGCGACCCGCCGTCCGCGAGGTCGGAGACGGCGCTCTCGGCGACGAGCTTGCCTTTGCTGATCACGCCCACCCGGTCGCAGACCTGTTGGACCTCGCCGAGCAGGTGGCTGGACAGCAGCACGGTGCGGCCGTCGCCTGCCAGCTTGCGGATCACCGTGCGCATGTCGGCCATGCCCGCTGGGTCGAGCCCGTTGGTCGGCTCGTCCAGGATGAGCAGCTCCGGGTCCTTGAGCAGGGCCGCGGCGAGGCCCAGCCGCTGCCGCATGCCCATCGAGTAGTTGGCGTAGCGGTCGGTGGCCCGGTCGGTCAGGTCCACCTGGTCGAGCACGACGGTGATCCGCGACCTGTCCACCCCGGCATGGCCGGCGAGCACCCGCAGGTTGTCCCGTCCGGAGAGGTACGGGTAGAACGCCGGACCCTCGATCAGGGCGCCGACCTTGGCGAGGGCCGTGCTGCCGACCGGGTTGCCCAGCAGGCGCACGCTGCCCGACGTCGGGCGGATGAGTCCGAGCAGCATCCGCAGCGTCGTCGTCTTGCCGGCGCCGTTCGGGCCGAGGAACCCGTAGACCTCCGAGGGACGGACGGTCAGCTCCAGGTCATCGACTGCGACGAGGTCGCCGTAGCGCTTGGTCAGTGCCTGTGTCCGTACCGGCTCGATCATGTCGTCAAGACTCCCGGCGTCGAGTCCCACGCGCGTCGGCCCAGGAGCGGCTCGGCGCGTACGTCCGCCGACGTAGCCGCATTCCCCCGAACGCCCCGCAACACCGCGGCTGCGGGTGCAAGATCGGAGGGTGAAGTTCCCTGACGCGGAGTGGCGTCCGGTCACGCGCTACCAGTCCGGGTCGCTGCACGTGGCCATGCAGCCGCGCCGGCTGATCCTGCACACGGCCGTGTCGAGCGCCGCCGGCATGCACGACTACTTCCAGGTCGACGGCCGGGCGACGCCGCACTTCTTCGTCAACGACAAGGGCGAGGGCGAGCAGTACATCGACACCGACTTCCGCAGCTCGGCCAACCTCGACGGCAACCACGACTGCATCACCGTCGAGTCGTCGGACAACTACCCGTGGGCCGACGGTGAGGTGCCCGACTGGACGCCCGCGCAGGAGGAGTGGCTGGCGGGTCTCATGGTCTGGTGCCACCGGAAGCACGGCATCGCCGTCGAGCGGCTGCCGTCGTCGGCGCCGGGCCAGAACGGCATCGGCTGGCACCGGCTCGGCATCGACGGCAACTTCCCCGCCGGCCTGCTGTCCGGCCGGGTCGCGAACGGCGAACGGTGGTCGGAGAGCGACGGCAAGATCTGCCCCGGCGACCGCAAGATCCGCGGCATCGTCGAACGGATCATCCCGCGCGCCAAGAACCTGTTGAACGGAGACGACATGCCCGGCTTCGACGACAAGATCCCCGGCACCGACGGCAAGACGCTGGGCGATGCGCTGCGCGCCTCACTGCAGACGAAGGAGGCGCTCAAGGACTTCCGGGCCACCGTCTCGGAGCGCGACCGCCAGGTGAAGGCCGACCTGCTCGCCGCGATCGACGCCCTGCCCGAGGGCGCCTCGCGCCAGGAGGTACGCAAGATCGTGTCCAGCCAGCTGGACAAGCAGGCCGACCTCGACGGCTGACCCCGGAGGGCCTTGGCCGGCCTGGCTAAGGTCGGCCGGGTGCTGAGGGGGAGGGTCACGTCCGCCACCGTCGTGCTGCTGACCGGACTGGCCCTGACCGGTTGCGGTGCCGAGGCGGACGACGACGGTGGCAGCTCTGGCGGCGGAGAGCCCACTGTGGACGCGACCCCACGCGCCCTCGCGGCGGCAGTGATCGAGCACATGGGCACCGACCCTTCGGCGGCGGCGCCGCTCGGCAGGTCCGAGGGCGTGCGCCCGGGCGAGGTGGCTGCCGAGGTGGCCTTCCCCATCGACGACGAGAGCGTCCACGTGCGGCGCGGCCGCCTCCCCCGACCCCGACCGGCTCGAGGTGACCGACTGTCACGGCTGGCAGCAGGCCGGCGTCCTCGACGGCTGCGTCGAGGAGAACACCGACGCCGGTGACCGGCTGGTGATCACCTGGACCGAGCTCGAGCCCGAGGAGGACCCCGGCTCGGTCGACCTCGCGGTCATCGGCTCCGACCAGGTCGTCGGGGTGTCGATGAGCGGGGCGACCGTGAAGGGAGACCCTCGCGAGGAGGGCTCGCTGTCGTTCGACTTCCAGAACCTCGTCGACATCGCCGAGGATCCGGGCGTGGGGCTCACGACCACCCCGGACCTCATCGCCGCCGGCGACGACATCAGCGACGACGTGTGGCTCGACTGCTACGGGCAGGGCAACGGCACCACCTGCTGATGGCGGTTACTGGCTGAACGGCTGCCCGTTCCCCTGGAACGCCGCCGACTGCCCGGTGAGCGAGCCCTGGACGACGTTCAGCGGCTGGTTGCAGGTGTTGTCCGCCGTGATCTCGTACGTGTAGGCGGTGCCGGCGAGCTGTCCGTCGATGAAGGTCGCGTGCACGGTCGTGCCGCGCGGCTGCCCGGCGTACAGGTTGACCGTCCAGGTGCCGGCATCGAGGTTCTCGGGCCAGCTGGTGGCGATGAGCTCGAGGCTGCAGTCCTGGGTGAGCGGCTGTGCCGTCTCGACCTGCATGTCGAGCTCGAGCAGCACACCTTGGGCGCCGCGCTGGTAGCCGTCGATCGCCATCGCGATCTCGCCGATGGTCGGCGGGTCGGGCTGGCTGGTCGGGATGTTCGAGATCGTGTCGTCCACGCTCACCCGGGTCAGTCCGCGGTACAGGGTCCCGGCGAGCGTGCGCCGCGGAACGTTCTGGTCGGGCCTGAACTTGTGCTGCGACCCGGTCATCAGCCCCGCGTCGGCCACCGCCATGATCGACTCGAAGCCCGGATCCGACTCGGGGACGTCGTTGAACGGGGCACCGGCCGCCCAGGCCGCCATCGGTGTGAGCACGGCACCGACGGCCACGGCGCCGATGGCGATCCGAACGCCTCGCCGGCGCAGCAGTGGCGTGGTCTCGGGCTGCTGGTCTGATCGCATGCGGTGGCTCCTTCGTAGACAGGGCCCCGTGGGCCGTGGCCCTGGCGATGGCGACACGATGGCAGTCGCGTGCGCCGCTGCGCAGACGATTTGGAGAACGGACAACCGCGCTCGGTAGGTTGCAGGGCCATGAGCAGGGGGAGCTGGCTCCACCGCGAGGCGCTGCTCGAGCGGCTCGACGACGCCGCTCAGCGTCGGTTGACCCTGCTCACCGCCGGCGCCGGGTTCGGCAAGACGGCACTGCTCGCGGACTGGGCCCGCGGCCGCCCCAGCGCGTGGGTCGCCGCCAGGGGTGCGGGCGGATCGCTGTTCCGGGACGTGATCGGTGCCCTGCGTCCGGCCATGGGGCTGGCGGCCGACGTCCCGCCGGCGCGGCTCCCGCTCGGTGACCTCGCGCCGGAGCCGTCCCAGGTGGACGACGTCGTCGGTGCGGTGTGCGAGCAGGTGGCGCGCCAGCTCGACGGCGACCTGTTCCTCGTCATCGACGACGTGCAGGAGACCGAGGCCGACCCGGTGGCCGTTCAGCTGCTCGAGAGCCTCTGCCGACAGGCACCGGCGGGCCTGCACCTGGTGCTCGCGTCCCGCGGTGCAGCCACCGTTCGCCGTCGAGCGGATGCGGGGACAGGGCGACGTGCTGACGCTGACCGCGCACGACCTCGCCTTCAGCCGCGCCGAGGTCTCGGCGGTGCTCGCGTCGCTGCTGCCGGCGGCGCCGACCGAGCTGGCCGAGTCGCTGCACCGGATCACGGCCGGCTGGCCGGCGCTGATCCGGATCGTCGTGGAGTCGCTGCGGCCGTTCGCGCCCTCGGACTGGGAGGCCGCGCTCGACGGACCTCGCGGACACCAAGGGGCCGCTGTTCGACTACCTGGCCCGTGAGGTCATCGACCAGCAGCCCGCTCCGGTGCTCGCGCTGCTGCAGATCGGCACGGTGCTCGACCGGTTCAGTGCACCGCTGGCCCGGCACCTCGGCGTCTCCGACGCGGAGGAGGCGCTGCGCGCGCTCGAGGGAGCCGGCGGTCTGGTCGAGGAGCCCGAGCCCGGCCGCTACGCCGTGCGCTCGCTGGTGCGGCAGGTGTGCGCGCACAGCTGGCCGGTGCCGGAACAGGTGGCGGCCCTGGTCCGCACCCGGGCGACGGACTGGCTGGAGCGCAGCGGCGAGATCGAGTGGGCGCTGCGGGTCGCCGCCACCGGTCCGGAGCGTGCCGGGCTGGCTGGTCTGCTCGCCGCCCACGGCACCCAGCTGCTGAGCGCCGGGAGTCCGGACGTGGTGGCGCGGCTGGTCGAGGCGGTCCCGGACGCGGAGCGCACGCCGGCGCTGAACCAGCTCGCCGGCGAGGCGTACAGCGTGCTCGGCGAGCACGACAACGCGCTGCGATGCCTCGACGCGAGCTGGGCAGGCGGTGCGCTGTCGCCGGCGCTGGCCTGGCGGATGATGCAGGCGCACTACTTCCGGGACGACCTCAGCGCCGGCCTGGAGGTCTTCGCGCGCTGCGCACCGGCGACCGGCCCGGCGGCGGACGTCGCGATGCTGCTGTCCTGGGCGGCGAGCATCACGGCGCGGCTCGGTGACACCGACCGGACCCGGGCCCTCGCCCACGACGCGCTCCGGGCGGCCGCGGAGTCGGCCGACGACCGGGCTCAGGCAGCGGCGCACACGGCGGCCTCGCTGGTCGTGGGCGCGGACGTCGATCCGGACGCACGCAGCGGACCACCTCCGTACGGCGCTGGCACATGCCCGCCGTGCCGACGACTTCCTGCAGGCGGTGCGGATCCGCAACGCGCAGGGCTCCGCCCTGCTGGAGCAGGGCGACTACGCGGCGGCGGTCGTCGAGCTCGGCGCGGCGGCGTCGGAGGCGGCGCGGGCGGGGTTCGCCGGACAGCGCGCACTCGCACTGATGAACCGCGGTCTGGCGCACTGGTGCCGTGGCCGGCTCGACGACGCGCGCGCCGACTACGAGGCAGCGGTCGAGGTCTATCGCCGCACTGCCAGCCGCGAGGTCTGCTACGCGCTGATCGGACTCGGTGACGTGCACCGCGAGCAGGGCAACCTGGCGCTGGCGCGGGCCGCGTACGAGGAGGGGCTGGGGCTGGCCGAGCGGACCGGCGACCGGCAGGGGATCGTGCCCGGTCTCTACCAGCTGGCCAAGGTGCTGGTCGACGACGACCCCGAGCGCGCCGCCACCCTGGTGCAGCGCGCCGTCGGGTACGGATGGCCCGACCGGGCCTGGGCGAACAACGCTGCCGGCTGGGTGGCGCTGTGCCGCGGCGACCGCGAGTCGGCGACCGAGGCGGCTGCGGTGGCCGGCGAGGCGGCGCGCGAGCTGCGGGACGGCTTCGGGCT
Organism: uncultured Actinomycetota bacterium; assembly: GCA_963801045.1. Classification (GTDB taxonomy): domain Bacteria; phylum Actinomycetota; class Actinomycetes; order Propionibacteriales; family Nocardioidaceae; genus JACCWP01. The sequence goes on along the minus strand of CAWDDC010000003.1, from coordinate 1,055,109 downwards.
CGCCGAGTCGCTGGAGCTCGGTGCGGCCAGCGCTGCCGCGGCGGACACGGCGGACCGGCTGCTCGAGGAGGCCCGCACGATCTGGCGCCGGCTGGGCAACCCGGTGCACGAGGCCGCCTGCAGCCTGGCGCTCGCGCAACGGTCCAGCGGGCCTGCTGCGCACGCGGCGGCCGAGCGGGCCCGGCGCACGCTGCGCCAGCTCGGCGTGCACGCCCGGCCGTCGGCGGCGGCGGGGCTGCTGCGCTTCGTCGCCTCCGAGGACCTCGCCCCCGTCTCGGTGCAGGTCCTCGGCGGGTTCAGCGTGTCCCGCTACGGCCAACCCGTGCCGCGCGAGGAGTGGCACTCCCACAAGGCCCGCGACGTGCTCAAGATCCTGATCGCGCGGCGTGGCGCGGACGCGACCCGCGAGCAGGTGATGGACGCGCTGTGGCCCGACGAGCTCTCCGGCCGGCTCCGCAACCGGCTGTCGGTGGCGCTGAGCACCCTGCGCCGCGTGCTCGACCCGCACCGCGAGTTCACCGGCGACCACTTCGTCACCGTCGACGGCGACCGGCTCGCCCTCGACCTGACGCACGTGGTCGTCGACGTCGAGCTGTTCCTGCACGAGGCCGAGGCCGGGCTCGCGCGCTGGTCCGACGGCCGCGTCGAGGCTGCGGTGCCCCGGCTCAGCCACGCGGAGGGCCTGTACGGCGGCGACCTCCTCGAGGACGACGACGCCGACTGGGCGTCGGGCCTGCGCGACGAGGCGCGCACCGCGTACGTCAGCGTCGCGCACGCCCTGGCCGAGCACGCGCTCAGCAGCGGCGACCCGGTCCTGGCCGCGGGCTACCTGCGCCGCGTCCTCGACCGCAACCCCTACGACGAGCGGGCCCACCTGGATCTCGTGCGCGCGCTGGCGTCGGCGGGGCGCCACGGCGACGCCCGCCGTGCCTACGGCAGCTACGCGCAGCACATGCACGAGCTCGACATCGAGCCGGTCGCCTTCCCGCCGGCCCGCGACGTCGCCGTTTAAGACCTGTTTCAGCGGGTCGGGAGGACGCTCGCGGCCTTCATCACCATGCCGACGAGGAGGCCCTCATGTCCGTTCCACGCTCGTTCCCGTTCCGCTCGTCCGTCCTGGTCGCCGGCGGCGCCGACGGCGCTGCTCGGCGCCGTCCTGCTCGCCCCGCTGGGTGGCGCCTCGGCCGGAGGAGTCCGGCGCCCGGCCGTCGAGTGCCAGGCCGGCTCGGTCATGGCCCGGGCCTTCGTCGACATGCGGCGCCGACTTCTCGACCGGCTTCACGACCGACGGGGTGACCAAGCGCTACAACTGCGAGAGCCCGACCAACCAGGTCCAGGTGAAGCGGCTCGAGGCCGGCAACTACGAGGTCCGCTTCCCCGGGATCAGCAACGTGGGGACCGGCCCGCTGGTCGCCTCCGTCGACGTCGCCCAGCTCATCGGCGGCATCACCACCACCGAGGACCTCAACATCGCGTCGGCAACGCGTGAGTTCGGCGGGTCCCGCACGCTGGTCGTCAAGTGTGGCGGCGTCGACGTCGACAACCCGCACCGACCTGTGCGACTTCACCGTGACGCTGTTCGGGAAGTGACGCAGGCCGTTTAAGACCTGATTCAGAGGGTGGGGGGACGCTCGCGGCACTGATCGACGTGCCGACGAGGAGGCCCTCATGTCCGTTCCACGCTCGTTCCCGTTCCGCTCGTCCGTCCTGGTCGCAGGTGGCGCCACGGCGCTGCTCGGCGCCGTCCTGCTCGCCCCGCTGGGGGGCGCCTCGGCCGGGAAGAGCCCGGCCCCGGCGCCGGCCGCCGAGTGCCGAGGCCGGCTCGGTCATGGCCCGCGCCTACGTCGACATGAGCGCAAGCTTCTCGACCGGGTACACGACCGACGGGGTGACCAAGCGCTACAACTGCGAGAGCCCGACCAACCTGGTGGAGGTCAAGCGGCTGGGTGCCGGTGGCTACGAGGTTCGTTTCCCGGGGATCAGCAACAAGGGCACCGGCCCGCTGGTCGCCTCTGTCGACGTCGCGCAGCTCATCGGTGGCGTCACCACCAGCGAGGACCTCAACATCGCGTCCGCGACGCGCGAGAGCGGCGGCGTGCGCACGCTGATGGTGAGGTGCGGGGACGTCGACAGCTCGACCGGCACCGACCTGTGCGACTTCACGGTGACGCTGTTCGGCAAGTGACCGGTGCCCGCCGGCGGAGCGGTCAGGCGGGCGGGACCACGACCGACCAGCTGATCGCCTTGCCGGAGGCGATGCCCGCGGTGGCGGTGACGCCGGCCCAGGTGCCGGCAGCGGGCTGGGGAGTCACCGGTCACGGCGGTGAGCAGGCCGGAGCCCGTACCCGCGTTGCCGTTGCGGCGGGTGACCGATGCCGGGCAGCGTCCAGCCGGTGTGGCCGTTGGTCTTGTCCACCCAGTAGCTGACCACGACCGAACCGCGTGCCGGACACCGGCACTGCGGGGGACCGGTGGGCGGCGGTGGTGGCCGCCTCGGCTGCCGATGCCGCCGTTGCCACCGGCGCAGCGCCCGCGTAGGCGACGACCGTGAGGCTGGTCTTGGACATCGCGTCCAGGGTCACCTGGACACTCGTGCCGCCGGCGCCTGCCGGAGCGGTCCTGGTGAACGCCCAGGACTCGAGGTCGGTGCCGTCCAGCCGGGTGCCCAGGGGCGTCCATCCCGCCGGTGTGGTCATGGTGGCGTTGCGGTTGGTCGTCGCGAACAGGACCAGGGTGTCACCCGTCTGGACCGACGCCGGGATCGTGACCGACGGCCGGGCGACGTTGGTGGCCGACGACCCGGCGGCCCGGAAGGTCACGTTGCTGGTGGGCGGCTGGCTCACCGTCACCTGGCGGGTGAGCGAGTCGCTGTGCCCGCCCGGGTCGGTGACGGTCAGCCGCACCGCGTACGTGCCGGCGGCGGCGAAGGAGTGCGGACGGGGTCGACTGCGTGGACGTGCCGCCGTCGCCGAACTCCCAGCCGTACGTCAGCGCAGCGTCCTCCGGGTCCGAGGAACCGGTCCCGTCGAACGTGCACGCGAGGTTGGTGCACGAGAAGGTGAACGCTGCCGTCGGCGGGAGGTCCTCAGGCGGGCGTCGTCGGCGATCAGCGCGACCGTGTGCCCCTCGCCGCCGCTGACCAGGGTGGCGTTGGTGATGCCGGGCACGACGATCGCGCGGTTCCGGTTGGTGAGGCGTGCCGTCCCCGAGCTCGCCGGTCTCGTTCGAGCCCCAGGCCATGAGGGTGCCGTCGGACCTGACCACGATGCCGTGGTCGCGTCCCGAACCGATCGCGACCGCGTTGGTCACGCCGAGCACCTGGACCGGTCGCGTGCGGTTGACCGAGGTGCCGTCGCCGAGCTCGGCGCGGTAGTTGCGGCCCCAGGACTGGACCGTGCCGTCGGCGCGCAGCGCGTACGAGTGGTGCGCGCCGCCTGCGACGGCGACTGCCCCGGTGCTGACCTGGACCGGCGTGAGCCGGTTGGTGAGGGTCCCGTCGCCGAGCTGGCCGAACTTGTTCCATCCCCAGGCCCAGACGGTCCCGTCGCTGCGCACGGCGAGGCCGTGGTCACGGCCGCCGGAGATGCTGACGACGTTGGTCAGCGTGCCGACGCGTACCGGCGTGGTGCGCAGCGTCGTGGTGCCGTCGCCGAGCTGGCCCTCGGCGTTAGCCCCACGCCCACACGGTGCCGCCCTGCGCGGACCGCGTAGCTCATGTCGCGCCCGGCCGCGATCGCGACGGCGTCGTCGATGCCGGAGACGAGCACCGGCGAGGTCCGCTGCGCCCGCGTCCCGTCGCCGAGCTGGCCGTCGACGTTGCGTCCCCAGGTGTAGATCCGGCCGTCGGCGGTGAGAGCCATGGAGTGGTAGTGGCCGGTGCTCACGGCGGTGATGCCACTGAGACCGGGCACCGTGGTGGGCGTCAGTCGGTCGCCGCCGCCACCGAGGCCTAGCTGGCCTTGTCCGTTGCTGCCCCCACGTGCGGACGGTGTGGCTCCCGAGGTGAGGGCGACGGACGTGCTCGCGGCCGGAAGTGCAGGTCGATCACGTCGGACAGGCCGGAGCACTGGGAGGTGGGGTCGCGCGCGCGTTCTCTTGGGCCGTCGCCGAGCTGCCCGAAGGCGTTGCCCCCACGTGTACGGCGTGCACGGCGCAGCTCGCAGCTTGGGCGGCGGGGGCGCCGCATCCGCCAGGCCCGCCGCGAGCAGGCTCCGACCCGCGCTACAGGCAGACTGAACGGCACGAAGACACGGTCTCGCAGGCATCGGTTCCCTCTCGATGGTCGAGACGCAGGACGCGGCGAGCGTATCCTGCGGGCACTGCCGCCGACCGGCGTTTCGCCGGGGTCACGATGTGAGCGACTGTGCGGTGACGAGTCGCTGCGGCTGGGCGGCCCGGTGCGCGCGTCAGAAGATGACCTCACAGCTCGACATCCGGACCTCTCCTGCTGCAACGGTCTGCGCCGTCGTCTCCGCGGATGGAGTCGGATCCGAGCCCGCCGTTGAGGGTGTCGCCTGCCGCACCCCCGTAGACGTCGTCGTTGGCCCCGCCGGCGTCGACCGTGTCGGCTCCTGCGCCGCCCTTGACCACGTCCACGCCCTCGCCGCCGCAGATCTTGTCCGCGCCTCCGACGCCGTCGATCTTGTCGGCCCCCCCGAGCCCGTGGATCACGTCAACGCCGGCGGTGCCGGTGAGCACGTCGTTGGCGCCGGTCCCCAGCAGGGTGGGCGTCAGACCCTGACACTTGGGCACGACCACGGTGTAGGGACAGGTCACGTTCTGGGAGTTGCCCGCCTTGTCGACCCCGGTGAGGACGGTCGTCTTGGCTCCGACAGTGCTGGTCGGGACCTGCTTGCTCACCGACGCATAGAGCGCACCGGAGAGCGAGTCCGTCACCGTGGCGCTGACGGGCGCGGGGAACTGTCCGAGCTCGAACGTCGGCGCCTGCCCGCACGACAGGGTCGGCGGGCGGTGTCACGCTTCACCGTGACCGACCGGAGCCCGGCCCACCCTGCCCGGCCGACGTCGCCGTAGGTGAAGGTTTGCTGCCGGCAGTGTCGGCGGCCACCGTGGACGGGTCACAGCCCTCGGTCGAGACGATCGGCGACTCGTTGTCGGTGACGGTCCAGCTCACCGCCACGTTGGAGCGGTACCAGCCGTTGGTTCCCAGGGTGCCCGTCACCGTGGGTGTGACCACGGGTGCGGTGTAGTCGCCCGAGGGCCGCCACAGCCAAACCCCGCGGATCGAGCTGGCCGCATCGGCCTCGGTGCCGAGACCGATGCTCCCGGTGGCCGTGCTGCCCGCCAGCCGGTGGGAGTAGCTGGCGAAGCCGGTGACCGGCAGTCCCGACTCGGTGTCCGTCGACGCGGTCCAACCGCCGGTCCACTCGTAGTAGGAGTAGGTGCTCGACTGGTACGTCGTCCAGCGCATCACGCTGAGGAAGCTGATCGAGGCCCAGAACCCGTCGATACCCGTCACCACGGGCGGATCGGCGGTGGCGAGTCCGGGTGCGTAGTCGTCCAACAGGTTGCGGACCTGGTCGCTCGTGCCCCACGTCCACCCGGTGAGGTCCTTGCCTCCGACCGTGCCCGCGCACGGGGTCTGGCCGTCGGTCGGACACACCGACGCGACCTGGGACCACGTCAGCCCGGTCGTCTCGTACAGCTCACGCCACTGCTTGCCGTCCACCGTCGGCGCAGCGGAGGACGAACCGGCACCGAGCGGACTCAGGATTGCTACCGCAGATGACCACGAGCGCGAAACGTACGGTCCAGTAACGCATCTGAGCCTCCGAGGCTGAGTGTGCTCATGCTCCTCTCCGTGCGGGCCGGCTGTCTGCCGCCCGTTCGTCCTAGTACCCGGGCCCAACGGGGGCCAGTTGGCCGTCCAGGTTCGGATGATTCCGACGGGTGTGCGTCGGATGCCGGGGCCGTTGCGCCGCTCCGAGGCCTGAAGGCACACTGCAACCATGGCTGCGACCAGGAAGAAATCCTCCTCGGTCGCCGCGGTGCCCGGGGTGATCCCCTGGTCGCGAGGGTCCGGAGCCTGCTGCCGTCACTGTCGCCTGCTGCCGCCCGGGTCGCCCAGACCCTGCTCGACGATCCCCGCCTCGTCACGCGACTCAGCATCACCGACCTGGCAGAGCTGGCCCAGGTCAGCGAGGCCACCGTGGTGCGCACGGCACGGAGCCTGGGCTTCACCGGCTATGCCGACCTGCGGCTCGGACTGGCCGGGGAGGTCGGTCGGTGGTCGCCCGATCGCACCGTGACCGGTGACATCACAGTCGCCGATCCCATGCCCGACGTGGTGAGCAAGCTCGCGCAGGCGGAGGTGCGAGCCATCCTCGACACCGCCGCCCAGGTCGACGCGACGGTGCTCGGGCAGCTTGCCGACGCGATCGTCCACGCCAACCGGATCGTCGTCTACGGGGTCGGCGCGTCCGGCCTGGTCGCCGAGGACCTGGCCCAGAAGCTGGACCGGATCGGCCGGTGGGCGCATGCCCGCACCGACGCCCATCGGGGGCTCACCAACTCGGCGCTGCTGGGGCCGGGCGATGTCGGAGTCGCGGTGTCCCACTCGGGGGAGACCCCGGACGTGACCGAGCCGTTGCGTCGAGCGCGGGCGTCGGGCGCGACGACGGCCGCCATCACCAACCATCCCCGGTCCACGCCTCGCCCAGGTGGCCGAGCACGTCCTGGTGTCCGCCGGCACCGAGACGACGTTCCGGCCAGGAGCGCTGGCCAGTCGGATCAGCCACCTGCTGCTCGTCGACTGCCTGTTCGTCGCGGTGGCTCAGCGGTCGCACCAGGAGACCATCGAGGCGTTGCGCCAGACGCACGCCGCCGTTCAGGACTGGCGTACGGCGCGCAGCGTCAGCCCCGCTGGGCGGCGAGCTCGTCGGCGTACAGCTGTTCGCTGAAGTGGCACGCGGCGCCGTGTCCGGTGGCGAGCTCCCGGAGCGCGGGCACCTCGAGCCGGCACCGGTCCTCGCGCGTGCGGGCAGCGGGTGTGGAACGGGCAGCCGGCCGGCGGGTGCAACGCGTCGGGCACCTCGCCCGGCAGGGTCACCACGGAGCGTCGTGCCTCCACGTCCGGGTCCGGCACCGGGATCGCGTCGCGCAGTGAGCGCGTGTAGGGGTGCAGCGGTGCGTCGGACACGGCCCGCCATCCGCCCAGCTCGAGCACCCGTCCCAGGTACATCACGGCGATCCGGTCGCTGATGTGCCGCACCATGCCGAGATCGTGCGAGATGAAGACGTACGTCAACCCGAGCTCGTCGCGCAAACGGACCAGCAGGTTCATCACCTCGGCCCGCACCGAGACGTCGAGCGCCGAGACGGGTTCGTCCAGCACGATGACCTCGGGCTCGACGGCCAGCGCGCGGGCCACCCCGACGCGCTGACGCTGCCCGCCGGACAGCTGGTGCGGGTAGCGGGCGGCGACCTCGGCGCCGAGCCCGACCATCTCCAGCAGCTCGTGCACGCGGGCACGTCGTCGGGTGTCGTCCGGAAACAGGCGGCGCACCCTGAGGACCTCGTCCAGCGTGGACGCCACGGTGAGCCGCGGGTTCAGCGAGGCGTTGGGGTTCTGGAACACCATCTGGATCCGTCCGCGCAGCCGCGACAGCTCGGCTCCACGTGCGCGGACGCGATGTCGTCGCCGTCGAGGAGGATCCGGCCCGGACGTGGGTTTCTCCAGCCGTACCAGCATCCTGGCCGTGGTCGACTTCCCGCACCCGGACTCACCGACCAGCCCCAGCGTCTGCGCCGCGCTCGACGGTGAACGACACGTCGTCGACCGCGCGCAGCGTGCCGTCGCTGGTGCGGTAGTCCTTGACCAGGTGCTCGGCGACGAGGGTCATGACACCCACCGTTCCGGTGGCACCCAGCACGCGGCCATGGCAGTCGCCGCGAGGATCGAGCGCGGGTTCCTCGTCCGTGCACTTGTCGATCCGCTGCCGGCAGCGCGGGTGGAACGCGCACCCCGACGGGCAGTCGGGCGAGGTCCGGTGGCGCGCCACCGATCTGCGGCAGGGTGCGGCGCTCGTCGCCCACGATCGGTGCGATCGAGCCGAGCAGTCCTGCGGTGTACGGGTGCTGCGGTCGGTGGAAGAGGTCGCGACTCGGCGCGGACTCGACGACCTGTCCCGCGTACATCACCAGGATCTTCTCGGCGACCCTTGCGACGACGCCGAGGTCGTGGGTGATCCAGATCAGCGCGAGCCCGTCGCGACGGCGCATCTCGTCGACCAGGCTGAGGATCTGCTGCTGGATGGTCACGTCCAGTGCCGTCGTCGGCTCGTCGGCGATCAGCACCTTGGGGCGCAGGGCGATCGCCATCGCGATCATGACGCGCTGGCGCTGGCCGCCGGACAGCTGGTGCGGGTAGCGGCGGGCGATGCGCTCGGGCCCGGGCAGTCCCACGTCCCCGAGCGCCTCGACCGTCCGCGCGCGGGCCGCGGCCCGCGACACGCCGTGCGCCTCGAGTCCCTCGGCGACCTGCGGTCCGACCCGCATCAGCGGGTTGAGTGACGTCATCGGGTCCTGGTAGATCATCGCGATCTCCGAACCCTGCAGCCGGCGGCGCTGCCTGTCGTCGAGGGCGCCCAGCTCCTGCCCGGCCAGTCGCACCGAGCCCCCGGTGACGCGCGCGGCGTCCGGCAGCAGGCCCATGACGGACAGCGCGGTCATGGACTTGCCGGAGCCGCTCTCCCCGACCAGTGCGACGGTCTGCCCCGCAGCCACGTCGAAGGACACGCCGCGCACGACCGGGACCTCGCGGCCGCCCGTCCGCACGGTGGTGTGCAGGTCGCGTACGGCGAGGACGGCTTCCCCTCCCGCGCGGTCAGCCACCGGACTCGTCCTGCGGGTCGAGCGCCGAGCCCAGTCCGTCGCCGAGCAGGTTGAGGCCGATCACCGCCAGCACGATGGCGAGGGAGGGGAACACCATCGTCCACCAGGCCGTGGTGACCAGGTTGCGGGACTCGCTCACCATCAGGCCCAGCGACGGGTCGGGCGGCTGGGTGCCCAGGCCGAGGAACGACAGGCCGGCCTCGGTCAGGATCGCCCAGGACAGGGCGAGCGCGACCTGCACGACGATGGGCGCGCTCACGTTCGGCAGCACGTGCCGGAACAGGATGCGACGTCCGGAGAACCCCAGCACGCGGCCGGCGGCGACGTACTCGAGCTCGCGCACGGTCAGCGTGGGCCCGCGCGCGACCCGGACGAAGATCGGGATGTAGACGATCGCGATGGCGATGGCGGTGTTGAACCAGCCGCGACCCAGCGCGGCGATGATCGCCAGCGCCAGCAGCGTTGCCGGGAACGCGAACAGCACGTCGGTCAGCCGGCCGATGACCTGGTCCCACGCACCGCCGGCGTAGCCGGAGGCGACTCCCGCGATCGAACCGATGACCGCGGCGATGCCCACCGCGATGAACGCGACCCGCAGCGACGAGGCGATGCCGGCGAACGTGCGGGACGCGACGTCGCGACCGAACTGGTCGGTGCCGAACCAGTACGTCGTCGACGGGCCGAGCAGCTGGTCGTCGGGGTGCTGGGCGAGCGGGTTGTACGGCGTGAGGCCGACGACGGCGAGCAGCGCGAGCAGCATGAGGAAGCCGGTGAGGAGCAGGCCGACCCTGCCGTTGCGGCTCCGCCACGACACCCGCCGAGCACCTGCCGGACGCTGCCGGGCGCCGCACCGACAGCGGTCGACACGACGGTTGCGGCGCCTGGCATCGGCGCATCGGGAGGGTGACTCATTGCAGCCGCGCCCTCGGGTCCAGCGCCCGGTAGGTGAGGTCGACGAGCAGGTTGACGAGGACGAACGCGACCGCGATGAACAGCACGGTGCTCTGCACGACCGCGTAGTCCTGCTCCAGGATCCCGTTGAGCAGCAGCCGTCCGAGGCCGGGCAGCGCGAAGATCTGCTCGATGATCACCGTGCCACCCAGCAGGTAGCCGAACTGGATCCCGAGGATCGTCACGATCGGGATCGACGCGTTGTGCAGGACGTGACGCAGCCTGATCCGCTGCGGCGAGAGGCCCTTGCCGCGCGCCGTACGCACGAAGTCGGTGTTCAGCGCCTGCAGGTAGGCCGAGCGGGTCGTGCGCATGATGGTGGCGACCAGCCCGATCGACAGCACCAGCGACGGGTAGAGCATCTGGCTCAGGTTGCCGCTGATCGAGTCGGTCACCGACACGTACGAACCGGGGTCGGGGAAGTACGAGAACGCGGACGCGAGCGCCGCCACCATCACCGAGGCCACCACGAACTCGGGCAACGCGAGACCCACCAGGCCGAGCGACTGGACCGAGACGTCGCGGGCCTTGCCGGGCCGGCTGGCGGCGAGCATGCCGAGTGCGATGCCGATCGGCGTCGAGATCAGCATCGCCAGCACGGCGAGCTCGAGAGTGACCGGAAGGGCCGACAGGATCAGCTCGTCGACCGGGGCGCCGGAGTCGGCGGAGACACCGAGGTTGCCGGTCAGCACGCTGCTCACCCAGCTGGTGAACTGCTGCCACACCGGCTGGTCGATGCCGTAGTACTGCTCCAGCGCAGCGAGCTGCTCGTCGGTGAGCACCCCTGCCTCGGTGCCGAGCCGCGCCGTGACCGCGTCCCCCGGCAGCGCCCTCAGCACCACGAAGACGAGAACCGCCACTCCGACCAGCGTCGCTACCGTCCCGGCGAGTCGCGCGGTGAGGTAGCGCCAGGTCATCCAGAGCCCCCGACCGTGGCCGTCGTGAGGTACTCCAGCGACTCGGTGGGCATGGCCTCGAAGCCGTCGACGTCCTCGCCGACCAGGTAGTACGACTGGTTGTGCTGCAGCCACACCCACGGGGACAGCCTCAGCAGCTCCTGCTGCAGCTGCTCGAAGAGGTCGCGCACGCTCGTCCTCGTCCGTGGTCGCGTTCGCGTCGCGCAGCAGCTGATCGAGCGTGGGGTCGCTGAGTCCGGCCGGCGCCTTCAGGGACGCGTCGCTGGTGAAGTAGCGCGCGTACATCAGGTAGGGGTCGGTGCCCCCGCCGTTCAGCGCGACCGCCGCGTCGTAGTCGGCGGCCAGCCACTTGTCGACGTAGACGTCGGTCTGCTGCTGCTGCAGGTCGAGCTCGATCCCGATCTCCGAGAGCTGTCCCTGCACCGACTGGGCGATGTTGGTCGCGGTGGCGTACTCCCCCACCATCACGAGCGTGTCGAGCGTGAACCCGTCGCCGTAGCCGGCTTCCTCGAGCAGGTCGGTGGCGGCCTCGGGGTCAGGCGGGTCGCAGGGCAGGCCCTCGGTCGGGTCGTACTCGAAGGCCGGGCTGGTGATCGGGCCGGTCACCTCGCCCTCGCCGAGGTAGGCCTGGTCGACGACCTGCTGACGGTCGATCGCACATGCGATGGCCTGCCGAACCTTGAGCTCGCGCAGCGGGCCGCGCTGACCGTTCAGCTGGAGCACGTGGTACGACAACGTCGGCTGTGAGAGCACCTGCATCGCGTCGGGGTCGGCCTGCTGGGCGACGCTGGGGTCGGAGACGATGCCGAGGTCGAACGCCCCCGCCTGCATGCCGGACAGGATCGACGACTCGTCCGGGATCACCCGCATCTCCACCTCGGAGAGCTGGGGGACGTCGCCCCAGTAGTCCTCGTTGGCCTTGACGGTGACCTTCTGCCCTTCCTCCCACGAGTCCCAGCGGAACGGGCCCGTTCCGTTGACCTCGCGCTTCACGGTGTCTGCCTCGATGTCCGCCGAGTCGAGCATGGCGGTGCCGATCGGACGTGAGGACGTCTAGCAGGGCGGTGTCGGGGCGGTCGAGCTCGATCACCAGGGTGGTGTCTCCGTCGGCATGGATGTCGGAGACGTTGACCAGGTTCGACGCCACCACCGAGCCGGTGTCGGGGTCGAGCACCCGGTTGAGCGATGCCACCGCGTCCTCGCTGGTGAAGTCGGCGCCGTTGTGGAACGTCACGTCGTCGCGCAGGGTCAGCGTCACGGTCTTGCCGTCGTCGCTCACCTCCCACTCGGTGGCAAGACTCGGCTCGAGCTCGCCGGACTCGTCGGTCTCGAGCAGGGTGTTGTAGACGAGGTCGAGGGTCTGGATGGTCTGGAAGGCGGTCGCCGTCGCGGGGTCCAGCCCGTCGATGTCGCCGGTGCGGGCGACGATGAACGTGCCGCCCCCCGAGCCCTCGTCGTCACCGGAGTCTGAGCTGGGGTTGCACCCGGCGACGAGCACGGCCGCGCAGACCGCGATGATCCCGAACCGGACCCGGACGTCCTGCGTGCCCACGAGGGCTCCCTTCAGCGGCACCACACGAAAACAGATGACGTTATCCTCCAAATGTCTGTCTTGTGAAGAGGGAAAGTTTCGTCCGGAGTGTGATTCGTGCACCAGTCGTGGACATCTGCCGCCGACGGCGCCGTCGCGCGGCTGCTGGAGGGCACTCCCGCGCAGGGTCCATCCGCCGTGGTGGTGGGGATCAGCACGGGAGAGCACGAGTCGGCGGTCGTCGGCGGCGGACACCGGCAGGTCCTGGGCGACGACGGCCGTCCGATCGGTCCGTTGGCGTTGGCCGCTGACCCCGTCTTCGACGTCGGCTCGGTCACCAAGGTGGTCGTGACCACGGCCTTGACCATGACGCTGGTGGAGCGGGGGCAGGTCCGGCTGGGCGACGCGGTGGCGCGCTGGTTTCCCGACTTCGCGGCCGCGGGCAAGGACGTCGTCACCGTACGAGACCTGCTCGAGCACCGTGCCGGTCTGTGGGAGTGGTGGCCGACGTACGCGGGAGACAGCCCCGACCGAGCCGGGACAGTCGATCGGGTGGCAGCGCTGCCGCTGCGCTATCAGGCGGGGTCGGGCCGGCACTACAGCGATCTCGGCTTCATGCTGCTGGGCGAGATCGTCGCACGGGAGCTCGGGGAGCCCCTCGACGTGGCCGCGGAGCGCCACGTATTCGGGCCGCTGGGCATGGCGGCGAGCGGCTTCCGCCCCGCTGGCGCGGCGGGTGCGGCCGGAGCGACCGAGCGCGTCGTCGCGACGTCGCTGGGGGACTGGTACGAGCGGCGCATGATCGACACCGGCTCGCCGTACCCGGTGCCGGTGTCCGTCGACGCGTTCACGCGGATGGCGTACGCACGTGCTGGTCGGTGAGGTGAACGACGGCAACTGCTGGCACGGGTTCGGTGGTGTGGCGGGTCACGCCGGCCTGTTCACCACGGCACCGGATCTGCTCCGGTTCGGGCGGGCGTTGCTCACGTCGCTAGACGGAGAGGGTCCGTGGAGTGCGGCCGTCGTCGAGGAGTTCCTGCGCCCGGGCCGTACACCCGGACAAGCGCTCGGCTTCCGGGTCACCGACGTCGACACCGGCGCCGGTGCACGCACGCTGATCGGGCATCCCGGCTTCCCCGGCGCCCACCTGGGCATCATCCGCGCACGACGCCTGGTCGTCGTGCTGCTCACCAACCGACTGCACACCAGCGGTGAGCCGCGCCCGCTCGACGACGCGTGGTCGCGGCTGCTGCGCGAGGTCGCCGACCCCTAGGAGGGTCGCTCGGTGATCGCCAGACGCTCTCGTCTCGCTGCCCCATCCCTGCCTCACCCGCGGCCACCTGTCGTAGTTGATGAAGTCCTGGGTCATCGGCTGTCTGTGCCCGAGACTTGCAGTCATCCAGAGCGGACCAGAAATCTCGTCAGACACACACGAGCGCGACAGAGAGATCGTCACAGAATGTGCAGCGAACGCCCAGCGGGCCTTCACCCTGCAGTTCGGGTACCGCGTGGTGTGCCCAGCGGAATAGAGCGTCAACCGATTGCCCACGCCTCCATGCGCGGCGCGGCGTGACGTTGCCTCGAAGTAGTAGTCGAAATCGTGCGATGGGCTGAAGTGAAAGACCAGATATCCGATGCCTGGGCTCAGCTCCGCTGAGGCCTTGACGTGCACGGAGAGTCGGTGATCACCGTTGTTGAATCGCACCCGGATCATGTCGAAGCGATCGTAGGGGGCATCGCCCCGAGGGTCGTGAATGATCCGCACCGCAGCTTGGGCGGGCGTGCTCAGCCCGACGCCCAGAGTCAGTACGACGGCAGTGGCAACGACCACCCGCGTCGTTCCCAACACAGGATGAGGTTTCACCACTAGGTTCGACCCATCAACAGCAGGGGAAGGCCATCATGCGTCGGTGCACTGCTGCAGCTGCGCTCGGACTTCTTCTCGTCCTCGTGAGCACCTTGATGCCCAACGCTGCCGGCGCCAACGCTGCATCGCGGGATGGGGGACCCGAGACGAGGGGCCACGCGACCAGGGTCGTGAGCACGTGCTTCAGAGCGACGATCCGTCCTCACAACCTGATTGTGACGTGTGCTGACGGTGGCTTCATCATGCACCATTTGCACTACGGGCACTGGGGCAAGTACAGGGCGTATGGGCAAGGCATGGCCAAAACCAATGACTGCGATCCGTCCTGCGCCGACGGGCATTTCGAGAGCCATCGCGTCAAGTTCTGGTTCGACCGCACGAAGGTCGTCCACGGCCAGCGCCTGTTCGTTCATGCCCGCATGACGTACCTGCACCACAAGCCATCGGCATCGCCGTGGACTCGGCACTTCGCGCTGCCTAGGTAACGATCCTGGCCTCTGAGTCCAGCGGGCATCAACTCGTGATCCGTGCCAAGGGAGATCTCCGGCCATGCAGAAGACGATCAAGTGGGCAGCGATTGGTGCGATGTCCCTGCTATTTCTGGCGGGCTCCCCCGCAGCAGCTGATGTCATCGGCGGTTCGCCGCACCCTGACAACCTGAGAGGAACCAACAGTCCTGACCGCATCAGCGGTCGCGGGGGCGCAGACGTGGTTCATGGTCGCGGCGGTGGCGATCACCTGTTTGGTGGGCCAGGTCTGGACACCATCTACGCCGGGCGCGGTGCAGATGTGGTGCGTGGTGGCGCGAACGTGGACGCAATTTCCCCCCAGCGAGGACGGGACCGCGTGCACGCCGGAGCGGGAAACGACTTTGTCGTCGTGCGCCGCGATGGCGTGGCCGACCTCATCCTTTGTGGCCGAGGGCATGAGGACTTCCTGTACTACCCAGGCACACTCGAACGCCAGGACCGGTACCGCGGCTGCGAGTTCGTCGGTGGAGACTGACCTAGCAGTAACCCGTACGCAGCCGCACGCGATGGCTTAGGTTGTCGGCTCTGCTGCAGGGGACAGGTGAACTCATGCGAAGACTGCTCGTGCTTGTGATGGCTGCACTGCTGACCGCTGCAGCGACTGTCGGACCCGCCAGCGCTGGCGATATGCCGACCCACTCGCATCAAGACCCGCGCAACGACGCGCAGTTCGGCATCAATCTCGAGCGAACAACGCTCTGGGCTCGAACAAGGCCGGGCTACGTAGTTGCTCAGCTCGATGGGTTCGAGTTCACGAGAAATCGCCTCAACGGTGCGGTGTTGTTCCTCGATACTCGCAGCTCGAATGCCGGGCCTGAGTACAGGATCTGGTGGGATGCGCCAAATGACGGCGACGGGCTCGCGGGCAAGTCCGTGTCTCGCGTTGACACATGGTCGGGCCCGGGTCGGCATGCGCGCTGCCCGGAATTAAAAGTCCGGTACAGTCTCGCCCACGACTTCATTGCGTACCTGATCCCTCGTCGGTGCATAAAGACCCAAGGCAAAATCCGGTACAGCACCCAGACCTGGAACTTCACACGCTACGACAACGACGGTTATCCCACCTGGGGATATTACGATGCTGCGCCTTCTCGAACGCGAATGTTCGGACCTTGGATAGGGCGCAGTGGGACGAGTGGCACGCGAAGTGGCGTCGGTTCCGTTCCGCAGCACGCGACTCGGTAGCGGACAGCAGCCCGGTCTGGCCGTACCACGAAGAGTCAGGGTGACTCTCCAACGTTCAACGCCCTAGCAGGAGTTTCTGCAAGTACTCCAGAACCCCGTTGCCTACGCTCTCATCCATGGGACGCGACGCGACATCCGTCGGCTTCATCGGGGTCGGGGAGATCGCCTCGGCCATCGTCGAAGGGCTCTTCGGTGGAGAGGGCGCCCCGCCGGACGTGTACCTGTCGCCACGGGGAGCAGACAGCGTTGCCGCGTTGGCACGCAGGCATCCCGAGGTGCGGGTGTGCCGCGACAACCAGTCCGTCGCCGACGCCGCTGAGTTGGTCGTCCTGGCCGTACGGCCCGAGTCCGTCGACGAGGCGCTGAGCGAGATCCGGCTGGCTCCCGGTTCGGTCCTGGTCAGCGCAGTCGCGGGCGTCAGCCACGACATGCTGGACTCACGGTTGGGCGGCGACGTCACGATCGTGCGCGCGATCCCGCTCCCAGCCGTACGCCACCGTGCGGGCATCACCGCCACCTTGCCCGCGCACCCCGACGTGACGACCTTGTTCAACGCGCTTGGCGGAGCACTCGAGATGACCGACCCTCGTGCGTTCGCGGCGTTGTCGGCCGCCAGCGCGACGATCTCCGCCCACCTGCACTACCTGCACTGCGTCGCCGACTGGGTCGCGACGCAGGGCGTGCCACCAGCCGAGGCGGATGGCTACGTGCGGAGCATGTTCGCGGGGGTCGGCCACAGCATGGCCGGCCAGGACGCGACCCTGGCCGAGCTGGTGATCGCCCACGAGACACGCGGGGGTCTCAACGAGCAGCTGCGCGAGGCATGGTTCGACCCGCCGACTCAGGCCGCCCTGGTGGCCGCACTGGATGCCGTTCTCTCGCGAGTCACGAGGCCCCGCTGAGCAACGGGCGATAAGCAGACGACCGACGTACGGTCGACGGCATGGACACCCTGACCCTGAACAACGACGTCGAGATTCCGGCCCTCGGGCTCGGGGTGTTCCAGACCCCGCCGGACGAGACCCGCGCGGCCGTGGAAGCGGCGCTGCGCACCGGCTACCGCCACGTGGACACCGCGGCCGCGTACGGCAACGAGCGCGAGGTCGGCCAGGCCGTCAACGACTCCGGTCTCGGCCGGGACGAGGTCTTCATCGAGACCAAGATCTGGATCAGCGACTACGGCTATGACGAGACGATGCACGGCTTCGAGAAGAGCGCCGCCAAGCTGGGCGTGGACCACATCGACCTGCTGATCTTGCATCAGGCGCTCCCATCGGACTTCGCGAAGACCCAGGAGGCCTACCGCGCGCTCGAGACGTTGCTCGACCAGGGCAAGGTCCGCGCCATCGGGGTCAGCAACTTCATGGTCGACCACCTGACCTCGTTGCTGAAGACGGCGCAGGTGGTGCCGGCTGTCAACCAGATCGAGGTGCACCCGTACTTCCAGCAGCGCGAGGTCCAGGCGCTCGACGCCGAGCGCGGCATCCTGACCCAGGCCTGGTCGCCCATCGGCGGCATCACGTTCTACCGCGACTCCGGCCACGGCAGCGCGCTCGAGGACCCGGTGATCGGCACGATTGCCGAAGCGCACGGCAAGTCCCCGGCACAGGTGATGCTGCGCTGGCACCTGCAGCAGGGCCGCTCGGTGATCCCCAAGTCGACCAAGCCGTACCGCATCGCCGAGAACTTCGACGTGTTCGACTTCGACCTGTCAGACGACCAGCTCGCCGCCATCGACGCGCTGAACACCGACAAGCGCGGCGGCCCCGAGCCCACCGACATCACCCTGGAGGGCTTCGGGCGACCGATCCCCGAGGCCTGAGTCCGAGACCCGCTACGACGTGGGTGCTCCGACCGTACGCGTGTAGAGGTTGCGGACGTCACCGTCGACGTGCGCCTGCTTCCAGTACGTGAAGCCGAGCTTGCGACAGACCTTCTGCGAGGGGAGGTTGTCCCGGCCGACGATGGCCAGCAGCTCGCCTGCATACGTCTGGTGCGCCGTGGCCAGCAGGGCATGGCTGGCCTCGGTGGCGTACCCGAGGCCCCTGCACTCGGGCACCAGCCGATATCCCCACTCCAGCCAGGTCGTGCCCTCGATGTCGATGTAGTCGACGCCGGTGTATCCCACGACCACCCCGGACGCCCGCTCGACCACCGGCTGCTTGCCGAACGGGACGGTCTGGCAGACCGCCATCATGTGGTCGAACCGTTCCGTGGCCTCCTCCGCGGTGAAGACCTCCGGGTAGAACACCATGAAGTCCTCGCTGCAGAAGAGCTCGACGAACCGTTCCCGGTCGGCCTCACGAGGCGGGCGCACCAGCAGCCGCGCGGTGGTGACAGCGCCCAGGTCCGAGCCGGTCACAGATCCTCCCGCCGCAGCCCCTGATGCCGAATCAGGTCCTTGAAGTAGGGGATCATCGCTTGGTCGTGCTTCGGGACCGGGAATCAGAGGCCCGCGTCGTTTGCCGGGCGATCTCGCCACTTCTCGGGAGGGAAGACCTCGAGCTGGAGGTGCAGGCCGAGCCGCTCCCGTGGATCAGCGAGGTCCACGCCCCCGATCTCGCTGATGCGACGCAGCCGGTAGCGAAACGTGTTCTGGTGGACGTGTGTCTTCTCCGCCGCGACGGTGACGTCGCCGTGTGCGTCCAACCACGCCTGCAGGGTTTCGAGCAAGAAGCCGTGGCGGCTCGCGTCGTAGGCGAGCAGGCGCGCATAGGGCCCGGAAGGCCGGCGGTCGGTCGTCGCGGCAAGGTCCTGCAGGTCGAGGAGCAGCGCCTCCATCTCGACATCCGAGGCACAGACGGCTGTGGTGGCGCGGTCCGGCGTGCCGCGCAGTACTCGCAGGGCGCGCTCGGCATCCCGCCTCGAGGTGATGAGTGCGTCACCAACGGGGGTGATGCGTCCGATCCCGGCGACACGGTCCGGGTCGCCGGTCAGCCTGCTCAAGAAGGCCATGCAGGTCGTGCGGATGTTGATCTCGGCGTCCCGCCCGCGCGACGCCGGCACGATCGCGTAGACGATCCCTTCCTGCACCGCCACGCGGGACCCGGGGCGGCTCACCGCGAGGTGCAGGCCGAATGCGTTTGCGAGCCGCTCAAGTGCGAGAGTCCGGCCTGCCAAGGCACCGGGCTCCGAGGTCGCGCCGTCCGCGGGCTCGGTGGAGCCCAGCGCCACGACCAGGCAGGGCACGCGATCGAGTCCCAGCTGGCCGAGCGCCGCAGACGCGTCCGGTCGGCCGTCGATCGCGGCGGTCACCAGGTCGGAGACCAGGCGTTGGGTGGCATCTGCACCAGTGCGTTCGTGCAGCATGTGCAGGGCCGCCAGCCGGGAGGCCTCCAGCAGCAGCTGGTCGCGTTCGGGGGTCAGGGGCTCGTCGACGACGCCCCATATCGTGCCGAGCAGCTCGTCCCCCGCGCGGACAGGCATCACGACCCGGCCACGGACCCGTCGCGGGTCCGTGATCGAGATCGGCTCGATGAAGAGCGGCATGGTGGCTCGTCGGATCGCACGGTGGGCGCCGCTGGACTCGCCCACCTCGGCGTACTCATCGGGAGTACGGCGCCCGAGGATGCACTCGATCCGGATGAAGTCCGCCTCGTCCTGGCGGTCGGAGAAGGCCAGGACCTTGGAGCTGCGGTCCTCGATGGTGATCGGCGCGTCGATCAACGCGCAGATGGCGTTCGCCAGGCCGAAGAGGTCTCCGGTAGGTATCCCACCGAGGTACGGCGGTGCGAGGGCGGCCTCACCGCGCGGACGCAGCAGGGAGCCCAGCAGGGTGGAGAGCTGGTGCCAGCTCGCTCCAGGGGCGAGGCCGAGCACCACGAGTCCCGACGTGGCCAGGGAGCCGGTGGCCCGCTCGGTGAGAGCAACTGGCGCGCGTAGCACGACGGCCGCGGCGCTCGCGTCGGTGGCGAGGTCCAGCAGGTCGTCTACCTCATCGGGCTCTGACACGTTGACGCCCAGCACCACACAGCTGGGGGACACGAGTGGTTCGTCGACGGGATCGTAGAAGACGAAGCCCCCCGTGACCTCGCGCGCTCCTGCGACGCCGGCCACCAGCGACAAGACGGTGGACCCGAGGTCGTGGACGACGCGCTCCAGCGTCACGCGGCCGGTCACTGCAGCGTCGGCAGCGTCCGATCGACCCGCGGCGACGGGATCGGACCGGCTCAGCGACTCCGGGACCGCCGACACGTCGTCACTGTAGGGCAGTCCAGCCGTCATCTCACAGGCCTCGCCACTGCTCGACGTCCGAGCTCCAGCCACGCGTGACTGCGCGAAGGGACTCCGGCAGCGCGGCCGCCCACGTCAGCCAGGTGTGCCCGCCCATGAACTCGCGATAGGTGACGTCATGGCCTCCCGCGACCAGCACGTCGCGCAAGTGGCGGTTCACCGCCACCATGCGTCCCTCCAGCAACCCGACGTCGAGCGAGAACCGGACCGACGGCCGGGGCGCCTCGGCGTACATCTGCATGACCTCGCCGGCACCGGTCCCGAACGCGGTGCCGTCCGGCCACCAGAAGGACCCGGATTGCGACAGCACGGCGCCGAAGACATCGGGGCGTCGGTGAGCCGCGTAGACAGCATTCAGTCCGCCCAGACTCTGCCCTGCGATCGCGGTGCGCTCGGGGTGTGTGGTCACGGGCCACCGCTGCCGCGCCCAGGGCAGCAGCTCCTCGGTGAGGAAGTCGACGAAGCGCGGATCACAGGCGAGCTCGTCACGCCCTCCCGACGGCGACTCCTGGGCGACGACGACCATGCGAGGCACCGTGCCGGCAGCGACGAGGTGGTCGAGCATGGTGGCGATGGACGAGCCGGGAAGGGTCCAGTGCCAGCCGTCGTGCATCACCAGCACGGGGAGAGCCGAGTCGCTGCTCGCGCTCGGTCCCGCCGGCGGGACCCACACCCACACCCGACGCTGGTCGGCTCGCAACACGCTGCGCATCCGGTGCAGGGTCAGCTCACCGCGCGCTACGCCGGAGTCCGTCTCGCTCCACTCGGTGGCGGGCGCATCGGGAAGCTCGAGGTAGGGCCAGCCCAGGGCCTCCTCCTCCCAGTCCGGGAGCGGTGGCTCCGCGGCGGGCGCATCGGGCCATCGGCGCGGATTGAGCGGGTCGGGCAGGTCTGGGCGGTCGCCCGTGTCGGAGCCCCGCGACTCCTGGAAGGAGTAGTGCGTCCGCAGGTTGCTGGGCACCAGGTAGGAGCGCCACCACACGTCGGTGCCGGGCACGGGGACCATCCGGGTCGCTCCGACGAGCCCGTCCGGATGATCGAGCACCTCATCGGACTCGTGCCAGACGGGGGCGCCGTTCAACCGGACTGAGGTGACGTCGCTGCCGCTCGCCCGCCACAGGAACGTGACTTCGCAGGTGGCCGGGTCGTCGGGTACATCACGCACCACGGGGGTGGTCAGGCGCGCAGCCTCCGACCACAGCTGCTCGACCGTTGCCTGCCCGGGCGCGGCGACCACCGACGCCAGCCGCTCCAGCACCGGGTGCCCGCGTGGGTCGGGCACGGTCGGTGCCAGCAGCATCTGCGTCTCCACCTGCCGTTCACCCTCGCTCAGCCGCGAGGGTCGGTAGTGTCCCATCGTCGGCCACGACCCCAGGCCCGCGACTCGTGCGACTCCACAAGTTGGCACCCGGCGGTTGATCGAGTTGGCCGAATCGACGGCCGAGGATGTGCAGGAAGGTCATTGCCATGCCCACCCCCGCCGTCCTCCCCGGGGTCAGACCGCTGCGTGAGCGTGGGCAGGAGTCGGGCCGGACCCGAAGCGGGCTCCTCTGGCTCGGGTTGCTCGGCTGCTTGCTGGTGCTGCTCCTGCTGGTCGGCATGAGTCTTGCGATCGGCACCCGACAGATCCCGCTGGACGAGGTCTGGCACGCGTTGGTCAACCCCACCGGCACCGAGAACGACTTCGTGATCCGCCAGCTCCGCGTCCCGCGGACCATCCTTGCCATCCTGGTCGGAGCTGGCATGGCCCTGGCCGGCGCGCTCATGCAAGCCCTCAGCCGCAACCCCCTGGCCGACCCCGGCCTGCTCGGTGTCAACTTCGGCGCCGGACTGGGCGTCGTGCTGGCCATCGCGGTCTTCGGCGTCACCAGCCTTCAGGGGTACGTCTGGTTCTCCCTGGCCGGTGCAGCGCTTGCCACAGTGGCGGTCTACGCCCTCGGGTCGGTGGGTCGCGCCGGCCCCAACCCGGTGCGTCTCGTCCTCGCCGGCGCCGCGATCGGTGCGGTCGCCGCCGGAGTCACCTCCGCCATCGTCCTCACCGACCTCGCCGTCTTCAACGGCATCCGGTCCTGGTCGGTCGGCGCCCTGGCGGGTCGAGACGCCGCCGTGCTGTGGCAGGTCGCTCCGTTCCTGATCGTGGGCATCGGGACCGGCCTGGCCATGGCCAACTCGCTGAACGCGCTCGGCCTCGGCGACGAGACAGCGAAGGCGTTGGGTGCCAAGGTGCAGCGCATCCGGGTGGCCGGCATCGTGGCCGTCACCCTGCTCTGTGGCGCGGGCACCGCCGCGGTCGGCCCGATCAGCTTCGTGGGCCTGGTCGTGCCGCACTTCGCGCGTACGTTCACCGGGCCCAACTATCGATGGCTCCTTCCGTACTCCCTGGTCCTCGGCCCGATCTTCATGCTCGCCGCCGACGTCATCGGCCGGGTGCTCGTGCGCCCCTCGGAGCTGGAGGTCGCGGTCGTCCTGGCTGCCATCGGCGCTCCCTTCTTCGTCTACATCGCCCGTCGACCTCGGCTGTCGGAACTGTGACCACCACCGAGGAACCGCGCGTTCGCCGAGACCCCCAGGACGACGGTCTCTCCGCCCGGCTGCTGCAGACACGTCGGGGCAGGGTGTCGATCCTCTATGTCCCGCGCGCCGTCGTCGTCTCCGGCCTGCTGCTCGTCGCCACCTTTGCCCTCGTGGTGGTGGCACTGGGGCTGGGGGACTACCCGATCGCACCGGCAGACGTGCTGCGCACCTTCGCGGGTCGCGGCACCCGGATCCAGGACTTCGTGGTCTACGACCTGCGCCTGCCCCGGACCCTGACCGCGGTGCTGGTCGGTGCGGCGCTCGGCCTGGCGGGTGGGGTCTTCCAGAGCCTCACCCGTAACGCGCTGGGAAGTCCCGACATCATCGGCTTCACCGAGGGCGCCTCCATGGGCGCCGTCGTGGCAATGCTCGTGCTGCACGGCGGTCAGGGATCGATCACCGTCGGCGCCCTTGCCGGCGGATTCGCCGTGGCGGTGCTCGTCTACGTGCTCTCGTACCGGCACGGCGTCCAGAGCTACCGGTTGATCCTGGTCGGGATCGGCATCAGCGCCTTCCTCAGCGCCATGACTGCCCTCCTGCTGCTGCGGGCGAACATCCTCGAGGCCATGAAGGCGATGGTCTGGCTGACCGGAAGCCTCAACGACCGCACCTGGGAGCAGGTCCAGGGAGTGGGGCTTGCTCTGCTCGTGTTGGTGCCGGCCACGCTCGTGTTCGCTCGCCGCCTCAGCATCCTCGAGATGGGTGACGACCTGGCCTCCGCCCTCGGGATCCCGGTCGAGAACACCCGGCGCTGGCTCCTGCTGCTGGGGACGGCGCTGACCGCGGTGGCGGTGGCGGCCGCTGGACCGATCGCCTTCATCGCGCTGGCAGCTCCCCAGGTCGCCCGACGCCTGTGCGGAGGCGCCACGATCGGGCTCATTCCTGCCGCGGTGATGGGCGCCCTGATGCTGGTGATCAGCGATCTGGTCGCCCAGTGGGCGATGTACCCCCTGCAGCTGCCGGTCGGCGTGGCCACGCTGGTCGTCGGTGGCGGATACCTCGCGCTGCTCCTGTTCATCGAGAACCGTGCCGGTCGTGAGTGACCATGCGGCCGACCATGCCCGAGCAGAAGGGTCCGATTGCGTGAACGACCAGAGCCCTCTGACCGGGTCGCACCTGTGTCTGCGCTACGACGCGCGCACCGTGGCCGAAGACCTCAGCTTCGTCGTGCCTGACCAGTCGCTGACGATGATCATCGGACCGAACGCCTGCGGAAAGTCGACCCTGTTACGAGCGTTGGCGCGCATGCTCAAGCCAGCCTCCGGTGAGGTGCACCTGGACGGCAAGCTGATCTCGTCGTACGGCACCAAGGAGGTCGCTCGGCGGCTGGGGCTGCTGCCGCAGACGTCGATCGCCCCGAGTGGCATCACGGTCGCTGACCTGGTGTCCCGTGGCCGCTATCCCCACCAGGGCTTCCTGCGGCAGTGGAGCACTGATGACGAGGTCGCGGTCCAGCAGGCGATGGAGCGGACCCACGTGCAGGATCTCGCCAAGCGACCGGTCGACGAGCTCTCCGGCGGTCAGCGGCAGCGGGTCTGGCTGGCGATGGCGCTGGCCCAGGACACTCCGGTGCTGCTGCTGGACGAGCCGACGACCTTCCTCGACATCGCCCACCAGATCGACATCCTCGACCTGTGCGCGGAGCTGCACGAGACCGGTGGCCGCACCCTGGTCGTCGTCCTGCACGAGCTCAACCTGGCTGCCCGTTACGCCACCCACCTGGTGGTCATGCGCGACGGCGGCATCCGTGCCCAGGGCGCGCCCCGCGACATCGTGACATCGGAGCTCATCGAGGAGACCTTCGACCTGCGCTGCCGGGTGCTGCCCGATCCTGACAGCGGCAGCCCGATGGTCATCCCGGCCACCCGCCACTCCCGCCGCTCGGTGCTGGACCACGATGTCGCCGTACCTGGCTAGCACGCGGCCGAGTCCTGATCCGGCCCCAGTCCTGCGCGAGGTGATGGAGGCCGAGCTTGGGCAGCAGCGCCCCAACGAGCCGGGCGTGGCCGCCGGCGTGTACGTGGACGGACGACTGGTCGCCTCCCACACCCAAGGGCTGGCGTGCCTCGAGCACGACGTCCCGATCGGCCGCCACACCGTCTTCGACCTCGCCTCGGTCTCGAAGCAGATGACTGCCACCGCCGCGGTGCTGGCAGCGCGCGACGGCTTGGTCGACCTCGACGCCGACGTCCGGGAGCTGGTGCCTGAGCTCCGGCTCCCCGGCGTGTCATTGCGCCACTGTCTGCAGCACACCAGCGGGCTCAACGACTACATGGACCTCACCGAGCTCGCCGGCCTACCGCTGGGAGCCATTGCCGACACCGCCGACTTCCTGACCTGCCTGTCGCGGATGGTGACGCCGGTGTTCGACCCCGGGACGGACATCCGCTACTCCAACACCGGGTACGTGCTCGCAGCCGCTGTGCTGGCCAGGGCCACCGGTCAGTCCTTCGGGTCCCTGATGGACGAGCGCGTCTTCCAGCCGCTCGACATGCAGCACACCCGCCTGCACGACGAGCTCGGGGTCGTGGCCCCGCAGCTGGCATTCAGCTACGTGCCGCGTCCTGGTGGCGGGTTCGCGCGCGAGGAGATGGTCGAGGCGCAGGTCGGTGACGGAGCCGTGCTCACCACGCTGGACGACCTCGCGGGCTGGCACGGGTTTCTCCTCGACGGTCGCGTCCTCGGTGCGGGGGTCCGCGAGACCCTGTTGACCCGGTCCACGCTCGCCGACGGACGCCGCAACGGCTACGCCCTGGGCATCCAGCACCGACGCTTCGGAGACGTCGACGCGGTGATGCACGGCGGGGCGATGTACGGGTACCGCTCCGGGATCGCGTCGCTGCCGTCGCTGGGCATCGGGGTGGCGGTGCTGGCCAACCGCGGCGACGTGGCGGCCTCGCAGATCGTCAACCGGCTGGTGGCGGCACTGTCGGGCACGTCCGTTGCTCCTGTGGCCGAGCGCTCGTTCGCTGACGAACACGCGGGCACGTGGATCGGGGCCGGTGGCACCGCCTGCGTACGGCTCGTGCCCGGTGCCGGGGAGGTCCGCGTCGAGCCCGGGGGCGACGTCCTCCGACCCGCTGACGACGGATGGACAGACGCGTACGACGACGTGGTCCTCACCATGGACGGGTCGACCGCCACGCTCACGGACCGGATGGGGCACCGCACCTCGCTGCGGCGCCCGGTTGGCGCCCTTCCCGACACCCGAAGCCTCATCGGTGCCTACGAGCTGCCCGACCTCGGGACCCGCGCTCGCGTCCGGTCGGTCGGCGACACGGTCGCGCTGGAGCTCGATCACCAGGCGTCGCGTGAGCTCCACCCGGTGGCCGTCGAGGACGGCATCGCTGTCTTCCGGGTCGGCGACGACGGGATCATGACCGCAGAGGAGGCGCACCCGGACGGCGCGACCCTGCGGCTGTGGGACGGCCGTCTGGTCCTGCGTCGCGTTGATCGGCGTGACGCGACATGACGCCATTGCCTCCACGTCCCGTCCTCGAACGGCACGTGGACGCCGCGATCGCGACCGCCGGCGTCACCGAGAACGGCCCAGGGGCGCTCGTCGGGGTGGTGCGCGACGGCAACGTCGAGTCCTGGGCCGCGGCCGGACTCGCTTCGGTCGAGCACGCGGTGCCCATCAGTGCGGCGACTGTGTTCGACATCGCTTCGGTCTCGAAGCAGATGACAGCCACCGTGGCGATCCTGCTGGCGCGCGACGGCGCGCTCGACCTCGACGCCGACACCCGCGAACTGGTCCCCGAGCTCGACGTCGGCACGCCGGTGACGCTTCGGCATTGCCTGCAGCACACGGCCGGACTGCCTGACTACCTCGCCCGGCACGACCTGTCCGGCGGGTTCCTCGGCAGCCTCAGCGGCGAGGAAGGGTTGGTGGCGGCACTGCGCGGTATCGGCGCCGCCGACCGCCCGCCGGGCACCGGGGTGCGCTACTCCAACACGGGCTACGTCCTCGCCGCGCTTGCGATGCGTCGGGCCACTGGTCAGGAACTGCCCGGGCTCCTCGCCGACCGTGTGTTCGCCCCACTGGGCATGGACCGTTCGCGCGTCCGTGACGAGCACGGCCTGGTCCTGCCGGCGATGGCATTCAGCTACTCCCCGGTCGGGAAACGGCTGGTCCGCCATGAGATGCCGCTCGTGCAGTACGGCGACGGGGCGGTGCTCACGACGCTCGGCGACCTGGCTCGCTGGCAGGCGTTCCTGGCGGACGGCCGCGTGCTCGGTCGTGACATTCGCGATGAGCTGGTCCGTCCCGGGCGGCTGATCGACGGCACTGTCACCCGCTACGGCTTGGGCGTGATGTGTGCCTCCACACCGTTCGGGCCGCTGGTCGAGCACAGCGGCGGCATGTACGGATACCGCTCGTACCTCCTCTCCTTCGACAGCTCTGGGCCGGGTCCAGGGCTGGGAGTGGTGGCCCTCTCCAACGTGGGCAGCCTGATGCCACGCCGGCTCGCCTGGTCGGTGCTGCGCGAGCTCGTGGACCTGCCGCGCGCCGAGCAGGTGGTTCCTCCGGCGGAGTGGCTGGGCACCTGGTTCGCCCCGGAAGCCCCTGAGGTCGTCCGTCTCGACCCGGCGCCCGATCGCGACACCGGGCTGTTGCACGTCGGCTCTCAGGTTCTCCCGGTCGGCCGTGACCGGGACGCGGACGTCGCGCGCTGGGTGGACGACACGGGCTCCGTCGACGTCCAGAGCTCGGGCGCGCAGCTCGTGCTCACCGACCGGCTCGGGCAGCCCACGGCGTACGTGCGGCCGCACCCTTCGGACGACCCGCCGCCGCAGGGGAGATGGCACGGTGCGGATCCCGAGACCTTCCTGGACCTGCTGCCCAGCGGCGAGGACGTGCTGGTGTCGTGGCGCCGAAGCACTCCCACCCGGTTTTCCCGCACAGGCAGTCATGAGGGTTGGACCATCTGGACCAGCGAGATGGGCTGTCTGCTCGTGCGGGAGCAGGACGATGGCGGCCCGCGCCCCGCAACGCTGGTGATCGACGGGACGAGGTTCGAGTACGTCGCGGCGCCCTTCGTCGGGGACACCGAGTCCGCCGCGCCGTGATCGTCCGGTTCGCCGAGGTGGCAATCGTGCCCCCGTGCTTGTATCGCAGGACCGACCCAGGGAGACGTCCATGACCGGATCGCCACACCGTCAGGCCGTCGCCGTCGCCGCCGGCCTGCTGGCGCTCACCGCACTCGTCGGGTGCAGGGCCAGCCATGACGAGCCGGTGGCGAGCGGGTCGTCCGACGACGCGGCGTTCCCCGTGACGATCGAGCACACCTTCGGGTCGACCACGATCAACAGCCGGCCGGAGCGCATCGTCACACTCGGCTACAGCGCCCAGGATGTGGTGTACGCCCTGGGACTCACCCCGGTCGGGATGCCGAGCTATTCGTCAGGTGCCAACGAGGACGGCGTGATGCCCTGGGTCGAGGAGTACTACGACCCTGCCGAGACCACCCTGATCGACGAGTCCGACGGGTTGCCGCTCGAGAAGATCGCCGCGCTGACCCCGGACGTGATCCTGGCTCCGTACCACGGCATCTACAAGTCTGAGTACGAGAAGCTCACCGAGATCGCCCCGACCGTTGCCTATCCGGACGGTCCGTTCCAGACGCCCTGGCCCGAGCTGACCCGGATGGTCGGTGATGCCGTCGGGATGCCCACCGAGGCCGAGCAGCTCATCGACGACACCGAGACCTTCCTGCGCAAGACCGGGAGGGAGTACCCAGCCCTTCAGGGCAGCACGCTCAGCGTTACCTACATGGGCGCGCAAGCCATCGACGTCTACATGCCGACCGTGGCCATGGTGGACATGTTGGTGGACATGGGGATGACGCCGTCCGAGGGTGAGGAGGCTCTCGCAGCAGAGGACAAGGGCGAGAACTTCTCCGTCCCGCTGTCGTGGGAGAACGTCTCCGACATCGATGCAGACGTGATCGTGTCGTTCATCGACGACTTGTCCGAGGAGCAAGTGGTCGACGACAAGCCCACCGGCGACATGTCAGCCTTCAAGAACGACTCCGTCGTCTATCTCGCCGACCCGGGCGTGACCGCCGCGTTCGTGTTCCCGTCCGTGCTCAGCATCCCGGCCACCATGAAGATCGTCGTCCCGGACATCGCCGCGGCCGCCGAGAGGTCCGGATCGGGTTCCTGAGCCGGTATGCCTGATCCGTTGCGTTCGCTGCGCCCCGAGGCCGCGGCCCGGTTCGTCGACCAGCCGGGTCTGGCGACCCCTTGCCTGGTCATCGACGAGGTGACGGTCGACGCGAACATCCAGGCGGTGCTGAAGCTCGTCGGCGGTCTGGACGTCTGGCGTGCGCACGTGAAGACGGCGAAGTCCAGCTGGGCGATGGGCCGGCTGCTGAATGCGGGTGTGACCCGCTTCAAGGCCTCGACGTACGAGGAAGTCCGCTGCCTGTTGGAGCTCGGCGCTCCGGATGTGTTGTACGCACTCCCCGCTGTGGGCCCCGGGCTGAACCAGCTCGCGGACCTGGCGGAGCGATGGCCGGACCAGCGTGTCGCCGTGCTCCTGGACTCGCCGGCCGCGCTGGACACCTGGGGAGCCCGACCGATGCACTTCTTCCTCGACGTGGACTCCGGCATGCATCGCACCGGACACAACGTCAACGACCCGCGAGGTGCCGTGGCGCTTCTCGACCGGGCTGCGTCCGCCGGACATACCTGCGTGGGTGTCCACCACTACGACGGGCACCTGGCCGGCCTCCCGCCCGAGCAGCGCGACGCGCGCACCAGGATGGGGCTCGAGAAGGTGGACCGCCTGATCACTGCCTTGGGGGCCGCGGGCGTCCAGGTGCCCGAACTGGTCACCGGCGGCAGCCACACCTTCCTTCCCGCGCTCGAGCACAGCTTCGGCCCCACTGTGCGGCGCCGAGTCCGCGTCAGCCCCGGCACGGTGACGTTCAGCGACGTCCGCAGCCTCGAGCGACTCGGTGACGTGGGTCTGCGCCCCGCGGTCGGAGTCCTGGCGCGCGTACTCAGCGCGGGCCCGGCACGAGTCACGGTTGATGCCGGGCTCACCGCGATCCAGGTCGACGCGGGCAGTCCGCACGCGGCCGTGAGCGGGCGGGACGGCGTCGAGGTCGGGTCACCGAACCAGGCCCACCTGGCCCTGCACTACGCCTGCCCCGACGACGTCCCTGTCCCCGGTGAGCTGCTGTGCCTCATCCCTCGCCATGTCGACACGGCGGTGGCGCAGTTCGGTTCGTTCCTGGTCCTGCGCAGCGACAACACCCTCGAGGAGCACCCGATGGACGCCAGGCACCACGAGATCCGCCGATGAGCATCAGCTTTGACGAGCTGGCCGAGCAGGCGCTGACCGAGCCCGCCGAGCTGGCTGCCTTGTACGGTCCCCCCGGTGCCGCCATCGTCCACAAGGTGACGTCACGCGTCGGCCCCGCGACGGCCCGGTTCGTCGCGGCCTCTCCGCTTGCGCTGCTCGCCAGTCACGACGGCACCGGCAGGTGCGACGTCACCCCCAGAGGTGGCCGCCCAGGTTTCGTCAAGGTGTTGGGGGACAGGGTGCTGGCCATTCCCGACGTCACCGGCAACCGGCGTCTGGACACCATGCACAACGTGGTCGAGACCGGCAGGCTGGGCGCCATGTTGTTGATCCCTGGTCGCGATGACGCTGTGCGGGTCAACGGTCGAGCCTGCGTCACGACCAGCGTCGACGTGCTTGCGCTGTTCAACCCGGAACCGCGGCGGCCACCCGTGGTGGCCCTGCTGCTCGAGGCCGACGAGGTCTTCGTGCACTGCGCGAAAGCCCTGGCGCGCGGCAAGGTCTGGCGGCCGGAGACGTGGCCGGACACCCACGACGTTCCGTCCATGGCCGAGCTGTGGAAGGACCATCTCAGCGACAACGGCGTGGGGCTGTGACACAGCCCGCCCGGGCAGACCTGGCCGTCACGGGTGCTCGGGTGATCGACCCCGAGACGCATCTCGATCACGTCTGCAACGTTGCCGTGACTCACGGCGTCATCAGCCACGTCGGCGATGAGGTGCCGCCCGCGGAGCTGACGCTGAACGGTACCGGGCTGGTCCTCGCCCCGGGTTTCATCGACCTCCACAGTCACGCCCAGAACCTTTGTGGGCAACGCCTGCAGGCGCTCGACGGGGTCACCACCGCCCTGGACCTGGAGGCCGGCACTTCCCAGACGCGAGCGCGCTACGAGCTGATGGCCGGTGAGGGACGGATCCTCAACTACGGCTACTCCGCCTCGTGGAGCCTCGCCCGCGCCGAAGTCCTCACCGGACAGTCATTCGCCCCGGCGCACTTCCCGACGAGCTTCGCTGCCCTGCAGGCTGCCGAGCTGCACGCCGGATGGCAGCGCCCGGCCACGGCGTGGGAGATCGACCAGATCCTGGCCTCCCTCGAGGCCGAGCTCGCCGCGGGGGCGCTGGGGGTGGGCATGTTGCTGGGCTACCTGCCGGACACCCATGCGGACGAGTACGTCCGGATCGCGCGTCTTGCCTCCCGGCTCGGCAAAGGTACGTTCACGCACAGCCGCACCGCGGCGCGCGCGGGCCCCGTGACGGCGTACGACGCCGTGGCCGAGATCATCGACGCGGCCGCCGAGACCGGAGCGGCGATGCACGTCTGCCACCTCAACAGCACCTCGGACCGCTGGCTCGAGCCGATCGCGACGGCGCTGGCCGACGCCCAGGCCGAAGGTCTCGCCGTCACGGCCGAGGCCTACCCCTATGAGCGCGGCTCGACCGTGATCGGTGCGCCGTTCCTCACCGCCGAGGGGCTGGCCGCCGAGGGACGGGAGCCCAGCAGCCTGGTGTACGTCCCGACCGGTGAACACATCGCCGATGCCACCCGGCTGGAGGAGCTGCGACGCGAGGACCCGGGCGGGGTGGTCATGACCCTGTCCTACGACCTGTCCGACCCCACCGAGGCCGCGCTGATGGACCGTGCGGTGACGGTTCCGTTCGCTGCGTTCGCCAGCGACTCCATCCCGCTCACGCTGCCCGGTGGGGCGCTGCTGGACGGTGCGGCGTGGCCCCCTCCGGACGGCAGCTTTGCGCACCCGCGCAGCGCGGGCTGCTTCAGCAAGGTCTTCCGCTGGCTGGTGCGTGAGCGCGAGCTGCTCACCGTGCCGGAAGCCGTGCGGCGCTGCAGCCTCCTCCCCGCACAGATCCTCGCGCCGACGTCGCCGGCGATGGCGCGCAAGGGCCGGGTCCAGGTCGGCATGGATGCCGACCTCGTCCTCTTCGACCCCGGCACCATCACCGACCGGGCGACGTACACCCGCACCCGCCCGTCCCGTGGGATCTTCCACGTCGTGGTGCACGGAACGCTGGTGGTCCAGGACGGACAACTGGTCCCGACCGCCCGACCCGGTCGGGCGGTGACCAGCGACGCACCCTGATGTAGTCGGAGCCACCAATGCCGGGACGGGAACTTGGCGTCCGCACCGATGGACAACCCTGGCGGGCCGTCAAGACTGGTCGCGTCCTCAGCAGGGGCCGAGCGCGGGAAGGTGGACCGACGGATGAAGCTGCACCGCGTGGAGCTGCGCACGGTCGACATGCCTCTCGTGCGTCCCTTCCGCACCTCCCAGAGCCTGCAGCTGTCCCGGTTGTCGATGCTGGTGCGCGTCGTGACCGACGTCAGCGAAGGATGGGCCGATCTCAGCGTCGAGGACCTGCCCGTGTTCGGTCACGAGTTCATTGCCTCCACCTGGGTCTCGCTCCGAGAGGTCCTCCTGCCGACCCTCCTCGCCGGCCCGCTGAGCGCCCCAGCGGTCGGGGCCCGGCTCGCCACCGCTGTGGGCCACCATGCTGCGCGTGCAGCGCTCGAGACCGCGGTGCTCGATGCTGAGCTGCGGGCGGCGCACATGTCGCTGAGCCGCTACCTCGGCGGGACCCGCCGCCGGGTGCCTGTCGGCGTCTCCATCGGCATCACCGACACGCTCGAGGAGCTGGTCGCCCTCGCCGAGGGCTACGCCGCCGAGGGCTACGCCCGCGTCAAGCTCAAGGTGCAGCCCGGCTGGGACGAGGCGCCGATGGCCGCGGTCCGCTCGGCCCTGGGCAGTCAGACCGACCTGCAGGTCGACGGCAACGGAGCGTACGGGAACCACGAGGTCGCCCGCCTCAGCTCGTGGGACCGGTTCGGCCTGTCGATGATCGAGCAGCCGTTCCCCGCGCACGACGTGCGCAGCCACATCCGGTTGGCGGCGCGCCTCGACACCCCGTTGTGCCTGGACGAGTCGATCAAGTCAGCCGTCGATGCGGCCGCGCTTGTCGAGGCCGGCGCCTGCCGCATCGTCAACGTGAAGCCGTCCCGCGTCGGCGGGTACCTCGAGTCCCGGCGCATCCACGACATCTGCTCGGCCCTCAGCGTTCCGGTCTGGTGCGGCGGCGTGCTCGAGTCCGGGGTGGGCCGCGCCGCCAATCTCGCTCTGGCCTCACTGCCGAACTTCACGCTTCCCGGCGACATCTCCGCCACCTCCCGGTACTTCGTCGACGACCTCACCGCGCCGTTCGAGCTCGAAGACGGCCATCTCGTGGTCCCCGACGGCCCGGGCATCGGGGTCGAGGTCGACCTGGACGCCGTCGATCGGTTCACGACCCGGCTGGAGACCGTCCCCGCGACGGGGACGGACTGACGATGGTCACCGACTCGACAGCGCTCAACCGGCCCTCGACGCTGGCGGCTGACGCCGCTGCTGCGCAGGCGCTCGCGTCCACCGCCGCGATCGCCCAGGGGGTCACGGTGCGCGAGCTGCGCAGCATCGAGGATCTGCAGACCGCCTCCGAGATCTGGCACCGGGTCTGGGGCACCGAGGAGGTCAGCGTCCATCACGAGGTGCTCAAGGCGCTGTCCTTCTCCGGCAACTACGTGGCCGGCGCCTACATCGGTGCCACGATGGTCGCGGCCGCGGTCGCCTTCCGTGGTTGCCGGCTGTCGACCGAACTACACCTGCACTCCCACGTCGTGGGCGTCCTCGAAGGAGCCCGCAGCCGGGGGGTGGGGCTCTGCCTCAAGCTGCACGAGCGTGCCTGGGCGCTCGCGCAGGGACTCAGCCACATCGAGTGGACCTTCGACCCCCTGCAACGACGCAACGCCGTCTTCAACATCGGGCGCCTCGGGGCGTTGCCCGTGGAGTACCACGCCGACTTCTACGGCGTGTTGCGCGATGCCCTGAACGAGGGGGAGCGCACCGACCGCCTGCTGGTCTCGTGGGACCTGCTCGGCAGGGGAACCGCGCTCGCGCTTGCGGGACGGCCGGACCCGACGCACGCCGAGGGCTACGCCTGGTTTCTCGAGGAGGGGGTCGATGGGGCGCCGCGTCGTCGCGGCGAGCTGGGTGCGCCGCACGTTGCCATCGCGGTGCCGCACGACATCACCGCCCTGCGTCGACGTGACCCCGGCCTCGCCCTCGTGTGGCGGCGCGAGGTCGGCGGCGCGATCGAGGCTGCCGTCGCCGCGGGGTACCGCTTTTCCGGCATGGTGGGACGCGAGGGCTATCTGTTGTCGGTGGGCGACAGACGTCACCACCCCGAAACGACATCGAGGACCTGACTGACATGGGATCGAGTGCAGTGTGGAGCCTCGCCGCCGCGACGTTTGTCGCCTCCGTGGTGGAGATGGTGGAGGCACTCACGATCGTCCTCGCCATGGGCATGACCCGGAGCTGGCGATCGACCCTGTGGGGCGTCGCCGCCGCCCTCGTGGCCCTTGCGGCTTTCACCGCAGTGGCGGGCTACGCCTTGGCGACGTGGCTGCCCGAAGCGGCGTTGCAGCTGACCATCGGTGCGCTGCTGCTCATCTTCGGACTGCAGTGGCTCCGCAAGGCCATCCTGCGCTCGTCCGGTCGCAAGGCCATGCACGACGAGGCGGAGATCTTCGAGGAGCAGACCAGGAACGCCCGGAACGCCGGTGACGAGCGCCGCCTGGGCCTGGACTGGTTCTCGTTCGTGGTGAGCTTCAAGGGCGTCTTCCTCGAGGGCGTCGAAGTGGTCTTCATCGTCATCACCTTCGGCCTCAACGCGGACAACATGCCGGTGGCGATCGCTGGTGCTTCGAGCGCGGTGCTCGTCGTCCTGCTCCTGGCCGTCGTCGTCAGGACACCGCTGACGAGGATTCCCGAGAACAGTCTGAAGTACGGGGTCGGGCTCCTGCTGGCGACCTTCGGGACGTACTGGGCCATCGAAGGACTCGGCATCTTCGCGGTGGACAACGAGAGCCTGTCCTGGCCCGGAAGCGACCTGAGCCTCATCGCCATACTGGCAGGCTGGCTCCTGCTGAGCCGGGTCCTCGTGCGGGTCATGCGAGTCCCCAGGCGTACGGAACCGCCCGCCGCGCCCGTCCCCACTCACGCCACGGAGGCATGACATGCGCTTCGTCCGCGGGTTCGGCCAGTTCTGGTACGACTTCCTGATCGGCGACGACTGGAAGATCGCCTTCGCCGTCGTCGTCGTCCTCCTCGCGGGGACCGCGATCGTGCTCGCGGGAGGCTACGACGACCACGTCCTCACCGTCGCTCTCGGGCTGGGCGTCGGCGCAGCATTCACGCTCGCCCTCCTGGTCGACGTACGTCGGTCGAAGCGGTGAGGCACGCTGCGCTCAGCGGGGCCGCGACGCCACCCGTCTCCTGATCAGCTCGTGCTGGGCGGGCATCTCAGGTGCTCGTCGACTCTCCTTGCGGCTCCCCTGCCGCAGGGTCGCCAGCCGCGCGATGACGTCGTCGTAGTCGAGCCCCTCGTCGGCGAGGACGCAGCCGATGACGGTGCCGGTCCTGCCGATGCCGCCCCAGCAGTGCACGTAGACGCCGCCGCGCCCGAGCCCGTCCTCGATCATCGCCGTCACGGTGTCGTACGCGTCGTCGTCGGCCACACCGAGATCGGGAATCGGAAAGGACATGTGGCGTAGATCGAGCTGGCGAGCGGCGGCAACGGCGGTGATCACCGGTTCGTAGGGGTCGAGCCGGTCGGCCGGTGTCGTCAGGTCGACGAATGACCGGATGCCTGCATCGACGAGGAGGTCGACCTTGTGTCGGGTGCGGACCGGGTCGGTGTCGCCCGGATACTCGCCAGCGAGCAGACGTCCGGGATCGACCCACCATGCGTGCAGGAAGGTGTCGTGCGGCCACTGGGGCGAGGCGAGCCGCTCGATCGCATCAGCCAGCTCGGCGACCTCGCGTTGCCCATCCATCTCGACCGTGGCACCGCGCCGGAGCAGGGGCTCGACCGTTCGGACGTAGTCCGCGATCTGCTCCCGCTCGGCAGCGGATGTGCCGTAGGGATTGTTCGTCCGGCCCAACACGCGCTGCTGCAACACCTGGAGCGGGGCACTGAGCAGGACGACGTGCTCGAAGCGGTCGTAGAACCGCACCTGGTTCTCCACGGTGCCGGAGACCACCACGTCGACGTGTCCGGCGAGGAGCTGCGCCATGCGCGGTTCGTCCCAGGTGCCGTCCGCCAGCACCCACCCGTCGTAGTCGGTGTCCACCGTGAGGAGTCCCCGCCGGCTCAACTCGTCGAGAACCGTGGACTTGCCGGAGCCCGACATGCCAGTCACCAGCACCCTGGACATACGGCGGACGGTAGTTGCTGCCCTCGAGGAGCGCACGTAGCCGGGCGGTGACCCGCTGACGCTCTTAGCCGTTGTCCTCCACCCGCGTGTAGACGATGTTCTCCGCCGCGTCAGGCACACCACCATCGGGATAGTGCCAGGTACCGATGTACTGAGAGTTGTCCTTGTTGAGGGTGGCTTCGAAATAGGTGCGTGATTCCTCGTCGCCAAGGCTGACGCGGATTGTCCGGTCCTCCAACACCCACGTGTACGTTGCCTCGTCGCCCATGGTGTCCATGTACCGGGCGAGCAGGGTGTCACGGTCTTGGTGGTGAGTGATGTGCTGAATGACCCGCATTCTTGAGTCGCCGACACTGAAATCGACGTAGGCAACCAGGAGCCGACCTCCATTCTTGGACTGGTACTCGGCCCGGCCGCTGATGTCTGGTCCATCCACTCGCCATGTGCCGACCAAGAGCCCGCTCAGCTCAGCGAGCTTGGGGTGTGGTTCACCTGCTGTGTTCACGCTGCGCGTGTCAGGACGGTCTGCCACGGAAACTCCGTCTCTTCTTGCAAGAAGCCTGGCACATGCCTGGCCATCGGTCAGCCCGCAGCGTCCGAGTTCGAGCCCGTCGCCTCGAGCCTTTGCGCGATGGGCTCGAGCAAGGCGATCAGCTCGTCGAGCTCGGGCCGCTCCAGCCCGTCGTACGGTGCTTCTGCGAGGGCGTCGGTCAGGGACTCGATCCGCCCCTTGGTCGCACGCCCGGCGTCGGTGAAGCGGCCGGAGGAATCGAGCAGGCCGCGGTTGCGCAGGCCGGCCATCACCTCGGCCAGGCGGGCTTGGGGGAGGTGGTGGATCCGGCCGAACGACTCCGCCGGGTAGATGCCGCTCGCGAGGGCGCTGAGGACGTGGGCCTCGGTCCCGCCGATCTGCTCGGAGACCAGGGCAGCGATGTGGCCGTCCCCGCGGTGCTCGCGGAGCATGTTCGCCGCGTGCCAGAGCCGGGTGACGGGCTCGTCGGGCATCGGGAGCGAGCGGAGCCCGGCGTACATGACCCGTCCCTCGGTCGGGGCGCTGGTCGAGGCCGTGGCGAGGAGTTCGGCGGCGCGTGCGAGCTCGGCAGTCTCGACGAGGTCGCCGAGGATCTGCCGCAGCGCTGCCACGCAGCCCTGCGCACGCGCGGCGTGCGCCGCCGCGGGTGTGGTCGTGTCCCAGACCTTGGGGATGTGGCGGGCCACCTCACCGTCGGCGAAGTTGTAGAAGGCCGCGTGGACCACCTCTGCCGGGACCCGGCCGAGCGGCGCAGAGCGTCCAGCGAAGTAGCCGTCCCAGTAGGTGCGGAAGCCGAGGGCCGCCATCGAGTCGTTGGGCTCGGGGGAGAAGAAGTTGACCAGCGCGATCGGCTCGGTGAGCTCGAACAGACGGCGGGCGACGGGCTCCTGGTGCTGCATCTGGGTCATCTCCTGTGGTCGTGACGGCGCCCTGGCGGGCGGCCCTTCACCACTGCTACGAACAGGGTGACCGCCATCCGACAGTCTCTCGACCGATGACTTGACCGCACCGCGTGAGTCGACCCCAGCGTCAACCTCAAGGAGGCAGCGATGCGCAACGACGCCATGCAGCAACTGGACGTCCTGACGGGATCGTGGCAGACGACGCTGCGGAATGCGTGGTTCCTGGACCCACCAGAACAGGAGGTCCCAGGCTCGGCCACGGTGGAGTGGCTCGGCGACGCGGTGGTGGTCTTCCGCTGGACGATGGAGGACGACGTCGGGAAGGCCACGAGCGAGATGGTCCTGGTCCTCGGCCGCAGCGACGCGAACGACGCCTACACGGCTCTCTACCACGACGAACGAGGTGTCTGCCGGGTCTATGCCATGACCTTCGACGGCGTGCACTGGATCCTGAATCGCGAGGACCCCGACATGTACCAGCGGTTCATCGCTGATGTCGAGCCGGAGCGGATCGCGGGGCGCTGGGAGGCGTCGGACGACCAGGGATCAACCTGGCGCAAGGACTTCGACCTCGACTTCGAACGCGCCTAGCGCTGTCTAGTCGACCTCACTGTGCAGTGCCGCCCGCAGCAGCGCTGCCCACTCCTCGTTGATCCGGTCGGCCTGCTGGCGATGTGGCGAGACGGGTTGCCAGGTGGCAGGCAGGGCGACCGGGAGAAGGGCAGCGATGTCTTCGACGGCTGACCTGGGCGCACGTACGAGCTCTTCGTAGGTGAGCTGATGCGGCTGGATGCCGTTGCGGGCGAACCATTGCCGCCAGGCCGTGTTGTGCGCGCGAATGGTGGCCACGAGGTCGGTCATCTGGCCGATGTCAGGCTCGGGCGAGCGCGACGCCGTATCGCCCTGTTGCCAGTAGCCGGTCTGCTCAGCGCGAGTCCAGGAAATCGCCTGGGCGACGACGTCATCGCGTGTGAGGTGGACGAACGCCAGCGGTCCGAAGGCCCCTTCCAACGCCCCCAGGTCCGACTGGTCGGGCGGCTCGTCGAGACCCTCCCTGAGCCGCTCGATGGAGCCCCACATGATGCGCGCCGCGAAGATGCCGTTGTCGGTAGCCGATGCGGCGCGCACCGCCTGGACGAAGGCTCGGTAGTCGCGCACACGCTCGCCCGAGACGGGCAGGTCGAAGCGCCTCGCCCACGCGCCTTCGTCGGGCTCCCTGAAGTACGACTCCGGACGGCCCAGGACTCCGGTCGACGACAGCAGGCTGCACAACAGCGTGCTGCCGGTGCGAGGAGTCCCACACAGGAGGTAACCGGCCGGCGCGATCACCTGGTGGAGCCTAGGCGGACATCGGCATAGGTTCGCGGGATGAAGATGACGGAGGTGTATCGAACACTGGCGGACACCTACGCGCAGTTCAGCGTCGACAACCCTGTGCAGCAGCACTACGACCGGCCCGCCATCATGCGGCTGGCTGGTGACATCCGCGGGCGGAGGGTGCTCGAGCTCGGCTGCGCGGCCGGGCTGTTGACCGAGCAGCTCGTCGAGGCGGGAGCAGACGTACGTGCTGTCGATCGGGAGCCGGAGATGGTCGCCCACGCCACCAGACGCCTGGACGGGCGGGCCGAGATCGTCGTGGCCGACCTCGAGGAACCCTTCGACGACCTGCACACCGGCAGCATCGACGTGGTGGTGGCTTCACTCGTGCTGCACTACCTCGAGGACTGGAGTCCACTCCTCGCCGAGCTGCACCGCTTGCTCGTCCCGGGCGGTGCCCTGGTGTTCTCGGTGCACCACCCCATCACCGGGTGGAACCTGTCCGATCGCACGGACTACCACCGGACCGAGCCCGTGAGTGAAGAGTGGAACTGGGATGGCCAACGCGTCACCGCCACCATGTTCCGCCGACCCGTCTCGGCCATCTTCGGGCAGTTGAGGGACGCCGGCTTCGCCGTCGACGTCGTCGACGAACCCCTTCCGCATGACCTACCCGCGAACACGGATGCCCGGATGCGGGTCGCACTCACCACGACACCGGTCTTCTTGTTCGTACGGGCGCTTCGAGACTCCGCTCCCTGACAGCAGCTCTTCACATGCCGACGCACCGTCCGTGGTCTCACGCAACAAGTCGAGATCGCGGCGCCGGCGTCACATCGGGCATGCCGTCAGGCGAGTGCTTTGGCCTTCAGGGTGTCGAACTCGCCCTGGTCGATGGCGCCGGAGTCGAGCAGCGTCTTGGCACTGGCGATCTGGTCGGCCGGCGTGGTCGGGGTGCCGGCGGCCTTCTTGATGTAGTCGTCTTGGGCGGCCCGCAGGTCCGCGGCCTTCTGCAGATTGCGTTCGGTCATGCTGCGACCGCGCGCGATCAGGTAGATCAGGGCGCCCACCCAGGGCACGAAGATGAGCAGAATCGCCCATCCGGCCTTGGCCCAGCCGCTGAGCGTGTGGTCGCCGAACAGGTCGAACAGGCACCGGAACCAGACCATGAGTGCGGCGAACCAGATGAAGAACCAGAAGGACCACAGGAGAACGTCCCCGAAGTCGTTGGTCATGGAGTCCATGGCAAGCCCTTCTCGTTGATCCGACCGTTGTTGCCAGTCTGGCGCGATCGGACCGCTCGGGGCTCACCCGCGGAGGGTGAGGTCGCCGCACCGCGACGCTCCGATCGTGTTACCTCGGGACGGCCGCTCGAGCCGATCCCCGCGTAGAGGGTCGGGTCAGCAGACTCGAACCGGCACCGAGAAGCAGGGCCGCGAGGCCGAGCTCAGCGGTCCCGAGCGATGCCACGCGGTGCCATGCCGCTGCCTGACAGGGACCGTGTGACGGGTCGAGCTGGGGTCCCGTGTCGGTGTCCACGTACGGCGAGCTGTTGAGGGCGCCCCAGGCGCTTCCGCACTGCACCTCGGTGGGGCGTGCGTTGTCGATGGTGGTGCTCACGGCCGTGATGGGCAAGACCAACCACAGGCAAGACACGAACAGAGCACTCAGGCAGAAGAACCACCCCATCATGGGGATACGACCCAGTCTCTGCCGCCCGAGAAGGGCCGTCGACAGCCCGATCGCCACGGCGCCGGCCGCGACCCACGTCACGGCCAGCAGAAGATTCACCCTTGGATCGTACGCATCGATCACGATCTCGTTCTGGCTCGCATGCCCGATGGCATGCTCGATGGATGCGGAGCAATGCGCGCGTGAGAGGTCCTGGCGCTACGCGTTCGGCTGTCGTCG
Source organism: uncultured Actinomycetota bacterium (assembly GCA_963801045.1). Taxonomy (GTDB): domain Bacteria; phylum Actinomycetota; class Actinomycetes; order Propionibacteriales; family Nocardioidaceae; genus JACCWP01. The sequence goes on along the minus strand of CAWDDC010000003.1, from coordinate 1,014,230 downwards.
GAATAGTGGACGGGGGATTCACTCTGGCCGACGTCAGCCGCCGAGGCCGACCGATTGGCCGTGGCTTCCATCGCCGCGACCCGAGCGCCAAGCAGTCCGGTTTCCGTGGCCCGGTTCCGCGCCGACCGGAGAGACACGGGTCAGCCGGTCGACTCGGTCCGAGCGGGCCATCGCGACCGCTATGGCGTCTGGACGAGGAATGAACACCGGCATGACCCGGGAGCCGGATCCTCTGCGCGGACGGGTCCATCGAGCTCGACCCCTTCCGGCGAGGTACGAAGAGACCGCGCGGCATCCATGTCAGCCAGGTGCCGCAGGAGGCGACCGGAAGGTTCTGTCCGAGGCAGGCCTGAGTGTCGACATCGCTGTCGACCTACGGGGCCAAGGACAGTTGATCTCGTGGTTGCAGGCGTGCACCGATCATCCACTCCGCCCCGTTGGGCACGCCGTCGTCGCGTGGACCGCCGACCACAGGGGTCGCATCCCTGCTCACCCCGAGGCCTGGCCGCTGCGCCCCGAGTGTCACGTCCGATGGCCGCTGCGCCCGCCGTGATGGGCCTGCCGAGCAGGGCGCCTTGGTGGTTCACCTGCAGGTTGACCACGAGCGTGATCGGCCGGTGCGGGTTCACGGTCGCACCAAACGACGCAGGATGGGTTCGGAGCACCACGACCATCCACACCTGAGGTAGGCGAAATCCTGGACGTGCCTCAGCCGCGGGACTTTGATGGGCTGATGCGCCGTCGCAGCAGTGTCCTGCTCGTTGTCATCGTCGGGTTGTCACCGCTGTCGGTGACCACATCCAGTGACGCTGCAGTGCCCGATGGCGAAGCCCGCCAGCACGCTCGCGTGTATGCCGCCGCGCCGTGCGCAGGTCGTGCAGACATGACAGCCGTGCTGACGTACAACCCGCGGCGCGCGCAGGGTGACAACCTCTCGCTGCGGGTGGACGACTCGGTGCCGGGCAGCCGCTGGCGGGTGACCATGGAGGTGTACCAGCCGGGGAGCATCGGGGGAGACACCTTCACGGTTCGTGCGGGTGGTGCGGGGGTGTGGCGCGCTCAGCGATCAGTGGAAGTTGGCCGTCAGCGGATCCACATCACCGCCCGGGGTGGCGGAGACCGATGTGTGCTGCAGCTGGTCGGACAGGTGTCGCGAAGGCCCGGGCCGATTCCCGCGCACTCGCTGTCGGCTGCGGCACCGTGCACTGCGGACGCGCGCGTCAACCTCCGACTGTTCACCAATCGCGCGCCGCACCAGGCCGAGAGCGTTGCGGTCCGGGTGACGCGGGCTCCTGCCGGCAGCCGGTGGAAGCTGATCCTCGTGACGTCAGCCGGCGACAGTGGCACCGGGCTGCACACGACAGTCCGCGCAGACGACTCCGGACGGTGGCGGTTCAAGGGCTACGGCGAGAGCTCCTTCGAGTTCCAGGACGCCGGTGTGGTTGCCCGCGACCGAGCCACCGGGGAGCGGTGTCGCATCGCATTGAGCGGACGAGTCGCTCGGCGGTAGCAACGAGCGGATGCACGACCCACGCTGACCGGGTCAAGAGTGGGTGGGCCCCGTGGGGCTCGAACCCACAACCCGCGGATTAAAAGTCCGCTGCTCTGCCAGTTGAGCTAGGGGCCCGTTGCGACGGTCGGCTCAGTAGACCGAGACGTGCACGTGGTCGTAGTGGTTGGCCGTGGGCGACCCGCGGTCCTCCAGCGGGCGCCAGCCCTCACTCGCCCGGGCGACGCTCCAGATCTGCTGCTGCCACAGGATCTCGCTGACGTGCAGTGCCGAGGCGTTCGCCTGGACGTAGTCGGCGATCGACTGGCCGAGCGACGAGTCGCTGTAGACCATGATGTCCAGCGCGCGGCCGGTGCCGTGGTCGCCGTCATCGCCGGGTCGCAGCCCGCCCCAGGTGCCGACCGCGGGGAACGCGGCGCAGACCGCGCGGTAGACGACGACCGCGTTGCTGGTGAGGCCGCCCTCGATCTCGGTGCCGTCGGGGCAGGTGGCCCCGGACACGCCGGTGGGGCCGGCGGCTTCCTCGGTCTCCTCGGTCTCCTCCTCGACGGGCTCTTCCTCGACCGGTTTCTCGTCGACGAGGTACGCGGCGTTGACCCAGGCCAGGTCGCCGTCGTACATCACCTGCGCCCAGTCGTCGGTCGCCTCGCCGGTGGCCTGCACCTTGTCGCCCTCGTCGATGACGGCCAGAAGTCGGAAGTCCTCGCCCGGGCCGCTCCAGACGTTGAGGTCCTCGGTGAGCCACACCGGGCTCAGGTCGACGTCCGCGGTCTTCGTCGGGTCCGGGGTGGTCGGGGCGGCCGGCTTCTCGGTCGACGGGTGCTCGCGGGGCGCCGACCGGGAGATGCCGAACGTCGAGCCGCGGGTCTCCGGCGGGGTGCTGTCCTGCGGCGACGCGAGCGCCGCGGTCGGCTCCTCGTCCGGGGTGACCGACGTGGTGATGACGGTGATGCCGGCCAGCACCACCAGCGCGGCGGCTGCGGGTGCGACGACCTTCCGCGCCCGCACTCTGGCGGGGGCGGACTTCTTGTGGCGGGCAGAAGCCACCAGGAGATCACCTTGGGGGGAGGCAGAAGACGGTTTCCGAGCGACGAGTCAAGCACACCTGGCCCGGGGTACGCGAGTTGAGCGGTGGGCGGCGCGGGATGGGCGACGAAAGGGGCCGAACGGACGGCGCGCCGCGGCGCCGACCCGCGTACAGTCGAAATCGCCGAGGATTCCCGCGCGCAGACACCCTGACTCCGTCGCCCCGGCGCACCACCCAGGTTCGGTCGCCACCCGGAGAGGTTCTGCTGCATGCCGCTCGCGTCAGCTTCGCTGCCAGCGCCTGCCCCGACCGCTCCCACCGACGACCACCCCGGCCCCCCGCGCAACCGCGGCTGAAGGCGATCATCGTCCGGCTGGCGCACAGCCTGCTGGTGGCGTGCGTCGCGCCTGGGGCGCTGTTCGCCCTGACCCTGCTGGTCCTCGACGTCTGGATGGCGCTGCTCGCGGCCCTGCTCTGGTGCTACTCCGTCATCGCCTGGCGGCTACTGACCGGTCGCCGTGGTTCCGGCCTGGTGCTGCTCACCGCCGTGATTCTCACGGCGCGCACCGGCGTCGCCTTCGCCAGCGGCAGCACGTTCATCTACTTCCTGCAGCCCATCGTCACCGACGGCATCGTCGCCACCGTGTTCCTGCTCTCGCTGGCCACCTCGACGCCCGTCGTCGCGCGGCTGGCCGCCGACTTCTACCCGATGAACGACGACGTCGCGTCCCGCCCGCGGGTGCAGCGGCTGTTCTGGCACCTCACCCTGCTGTGGGCCGTGATGTCGCTCACCAAGGCGGGCGCCACCTGGTGGCTGCTCACGTCCCAGTCACTCGTCTCCTTCGTGCTGCTCAAGAACGTGGTCATGCTCGCGACCACCGTCACCGCTGTGGTGGTGACGGTCGCCGTCTCCGTACGGGTCGCGCGCGTCGAGGGGCTGCTCCACGCCTCCTAGCCGGGCGGTCAGACCCCGAGCTGCTCGGACGCGAGCCGCGCGCCCTCCACGCGGGCCGCGATCTTCTGGAACGCCACGTCGCGAGCGAAGTCGGGTGAGCCGTGCTTGGGCTTCTGGTCGATGCTGAACGGTGAGAAGCCGCAGTCGTCGGTCGCCCCGAGCCGGTCGGCCGGGATGTGCTGCGCGGCGAGCAGCAGCTGGTCGCGTACCTCGTCGGCGGTCTCGACCCGCGGGTCCTGTGGGTTGATGACGCCGATGAACGCGACCTGAGGCACGCCGTCGGCGTCGGCGCGGCTGTGCTCTCCGATCAGCCGGTAGATGCGCTCCTTGTCGGGCTCGCTCGCCAGCTGGATGAGGAAGTAGCCCGCGTTCATCTGGAACAGCTGCGGCAACAGCTCGGCGTAGTCGACGTCAGCGCTGTGGGTGGAGTCGAGATCGCCACCGGGGCAGGTGTGGATGCCGATGTTGCGCCGCTCCTCCGGCGTGAACCGCTCGAGCACCCGGTTGTTCAGCGCGACGAAGTCGTCGAGCATGCCGCGACCGGTCCACGGGTTGTCGGGGTCGTTGCGCAGCGCGAGCCGGCCCTCGGTGAAGTCGATCGACACCCGCACGGCGCCGGCGTCGAAAGCCTGGCGGATGTCCTTCTCGCACTCGTCCACGAGGTCGGACAGGAACTGGTCCCGCGAGTAGCCCGGCACCTCGTCATCCAGCGGGTACAGCAGCGCGAGCATGGACGGCGCGATGACCGCCTGCTTCATCGGCCCGCTCGCCAGCGGCGCCGAGCGCCGCAGGTAGTCGGCGGCGTAGGTCTTGTAGCGGAACGGTCCGCCGGTGAGCCGGGGCAGCTGCCGGTGGTGCCCGTCGCTGAAGATCGCGAAGTACTGCCCGTCGGCCGCGAGGTTGTCGGCGAGGCCGGTGCCGGCCAGCGTGTCGGTGAGCGGGTAGGTGGCGAAGCTCGAGGCTCGCTGCTCCCCGTCGGTCACCATCGGCGACCCCGTCGCCTCCATCCGCTCGATCGAGTCCTTGCAGGCGGCGTCCTGCTCGGCGATCAGCTGCTCGTGGGTGACCGTGCCGGCGTCATAGCCGGCCAGGGCCTCCTGCAACGTGGTGGGGCGGGGCAGGGAACCGACGTTCTCGGTGGGCAGGACCATTGCACAACTCCCCGGTGTCGCGGCCAGTGATCTCCCAGACCCTAGACCTCACACGGCACTCTTCTGGATGCTTGACTTTGCCGGTGAGCGAGCCCCAGGTGCCTGACTCGTCGTCCGTTCGGCAGTGGCGGGTACGGATGCGACCGCGCGACACCGACGAGCAGCACCGCGCCGCCACACCGCTCGAGCTGCTCTTCGACCTGTCCTTCGTGGTGGCGGTCTCGCAGGCCGCGGGGGCGTTCGCGCACGACGTCGAGGTGGGCCACGCCGGCGAGGGACTGCTCGACTACGCGATGGTCTTCTTCGCGATCTGGTGGGCGTGGGTGAACTTCACCTGGTTCGCCTCCGCGTACGACACCGACGACGTGCCGTACCGGCTGCTCACCATGCTGCAGATGAGTGGGGTGCTGGTGCTCGCGGCGGGGATCCCGCGGGTCTTCGAGCGCAGCGACTTCACCGTCCTCGTCGTGGGCTACATCCTGATGCGCGTCGCGCTGGTGGCGCAGTGGTCGCGGGCCGCGGGCAGCGACCCCGACCGGCGGAACGTCGCGATGCGCTACGCCGTCGGCGTCGGCGTCATCCAGGTGCTCTGGGTGCTGTGGCTGGGACTGGCCGACGAGATGCAGCTGATCGGATTCATCGTGCTGGCGATCGGCGAGCTGGCAGTGCCGTACGTCGCGGAGCGGCCGAACATGACGCCGTGGCATCCCCACCACATCGCCGAGCGCTACGGGCTGTTCACGATCATCGTGCTCGGCGAGAGCGTGCTCGCAGCGACCGTGGCGGTGGAGAAGGGCGCCGACCTGGGCGGCGTCGGCAACGGCGTCGTGACCGTCGCGGTCTCGGGCCTGGTGCTGCTGTTCGCGCTGTGGTGGCTCTACTTCCTGGAGCCGTCCGGCGAGGGGCTGGCCGCCAGCCGGCAGCTGGCGTTCCTGTTCGGCTACAGCCACTACGGGATCTTCGCGAGCCTGGCGGCGCTGGGTGCCGGCCTCGAGGTGGGCGTCGCGGCGGTCGTGCACCACGTCGAGGCGTCACAGCTGCTGGTGGCCTACGCGGTGGCCGGTCCGACCGGGCTCTACCTGGTGCTGCTGCTCGCGGTCTTCGCGCGCTTCAGCCCCACACCGGTGATCATGCCCGCCCACCTCGCCCTGGCGGCGGTGCTCGTGCTGGTGCTGCCGTTCACGACGGCGCTGTGGTCGGCCACCGTCGTGACCGCGCTGGTCGCCGCGGTCGCCGCCGCGCTGGTCGCGGTGACGATCGCCCGCCAGCACCGGGCGGTGCTCCCCCCGCAGCGGGGCATGGCCGTCTGACCGCTTGGATGGGGTGGTGAGCGACTGGAGCACGCTGTCCCACCTGGAGTGCCCGCGGTGCGGGGACACCCTCGACGCGACCCGGCTGCAGGGGGTGTGCCCCGCCGACGGCGCGCCGCTGCTCGCCCGCTACGACCTCGACGCAGGTGGGGATCGGTCCCGGCGACGTGGCGACCAGGGCGCCGGACCTGTGGCGCTACCACGAGCTGCTGCCCGTCACGGCGCCCGAGCACGTCATCACCCTGGGCGAGGGGATGACGCCGCTGCTGCCGGCGCCGGCGCTCGGCGCCGAGCTCGGGGTGCCCCGGCTGCTGGTCAAGGACGAGGGGCTGCTGCCCACCGGGTCGTTCAAGGCGCGTGGTGCCGCCGCAGGGGTCTCCCGCGCCCGTGAGCTGGGCGCGTCCGCCCTCGCGATGCCGACCAACGGCAACGCAGGTGCCGCCTGGGCCGCGTACGCCGCCCGCGCCGGCCTGCCGATGCTGGTCGCGATGCCGACCGGCGCGCCGCTGATCACCCGCGCGGAGTGCGTGGCGACCGGTGCCGACCTGCGGCTGGTCGACGGGCTGATCTCCGACGCCGGGCGGCTGATCGCTGCGGGGACGGCTGCGAGCACGCGGGACTGGACCGACGTGGCGACGCTCAAGGAGCCGTACCGCATCGAGGGCAAGAAGACGATGGGCTACGAGATCGCCGAGCAGCTCGGCTGGCGGATGCCCGACGTGATCGTCTACCCCACCGGCGGCGGGGTCGGCCTGATCGGCATCTACAAGGCGCTGCTGGAGCTGTCCACCCTCGGCTGGGTGAGCTGGCCCGTTGCCGCGGCTGGTCTCGGTGCAGGCGACCGGCTGCGCGCCGATCGTGCGTGCTTTCGAGGCCGGCGCGACCGAGTCGGAGCCGTGGGTGGGTGCTCGCACGGTGGCGTTCGGGATCACGGTGCCGAAGGCGCTGGGCGACTTCCTGGTGCTCGAGGCCGTACGGGCCACCGGCGGCACCGCGATCGCGGTCGACGACGACGAGCTGCTGGCCGACGTGGCCCTGACCGGACGCCTGGAGGGGCTGTTCGTGTGCCCGGAGGGTGCCGCCGCGGTGTCAGCGGTGCGCCGGCTGCGGGCCTCAGGCTGGATCGGCGCCGACGACGAGGTGGTCGTGCTCAACACCGGCGCAGGCGTCCTCTACCCCGACACCGTGCCGGTCGACGCCCCGGTCACGGTCGCCGACGGCGCGCTGGACCTGGACTGACGGCACCCGCTGGGAAACGCACGTACGCCCGCCTGCGTCTCCCTCGAGAACACGCAGCCGGGCGACGTGCTGGGACCACGATATCGGCGATTCGGAAAGTTACTCCTTCTCGCGCTCCTTCTCCTTGCGGGCGGTCGAGCTGGCGACCCGCTCCTTCTCCTTGCGGGCGGTGGAGTGGGCGACCCGCTCCTTCTCCTTGCGGGCAGCCGGCGAAGCGATGCGCTCCTTCTCCTTGCGGGCAGCCGGCGAAGCGACCCGCTCCTTCTCCTTGCGGGCAGCCGGCGAAGCGATGCGCTCCTTCTCCTTGCGGGCGGTGGAGTGGGCGACGCGCTCCTTCTCCTTGCGCGCGGCGGGGGAGGCGACCCGCTCCTTCTCGTGGCGCGCGGTGGAGTGGGCGACCCGCTCCTTCTCCCTGGCACCGGAGTGGTCGGAGGCGACGGCAGCGCCGCTGGCGGCACCGAAGGCGAGTGTGGCGATGGCCGCAGTGGCAACCAGGCGGCGGGCGATGAGCTTCATGGACGTGTTCTCCTCCCCCGGCGGTGGCTGGTCCGCCGGTGCAGTGACGACCCGGTCCCCGCGATGCCGGGTCGGCACCTTCCACGCTGTGACCGCATGACGGTCTCTGACTCGACGAGCATGCCGTCGAATCACTCTACGTCGCTACCCCGCTACCGAAAGTAAACGAAAAATCCTCCTAAGAGCCCATGCCGCATCCCCTGACCAGCCGATCAGGATGCGAGCAGATCCCATACCTTTGGGGTGACTTCCGACGTGTGGGACATCCCGTGGTCGACCCGGAAGCGACTGACGGCCGCGGAGGTACGCGAGCCGACGAAGCCGGTCCGCAGCCGCTCCGGCATCCGCAGTGCCACCTGGAGCGCATAGGGGGCGGTGCCCGCGGAGGACCGGTGCAGCGCGGGGCTGCCGTGGTCGATGCCCCACGCGGCCGCCTCGTGCTGGGTCCAGCGCGGTGCGTGCTGTATCCGGGTCCGTGGGTCCAGGCTGGCCCAGGTCGGCTTGTCCAGGGTGCCGGTGCGCGGCAGGTCGTGGCTCTTCTGGAACGCGATCAGCCGCTTGCGGGTGGCCTTGTTGAAGCTGCCGGTGACCTGGCCGCCCAGCAGCTGCTGCGCCCGCCGCACCTGGTCGCCGGAGGTCCCCAGCCAGGCGAACGGCCGGCTCGACCCGCGCGGCGAGGCGGCGGGTGCGGGGCAGCGGGTGATCCGCGGGTCGGCGCCCGCGACGACGGCGGGGGAGCCGGCGAAGAACACGCACGGCCCGTTGTCGACCGGTGCGACCCGGCCCTTCCAGAACGACGTGTTGCCGCGGCCGCCGTTGAACGACAGCGAGATGTGGATGTGCGAGGTGTGCGGGTCGCCGCCGGAGTAGGAGCGCCAGCCCGGCGAGTACGACGCCCAGATTTTGCGGTTGTAGATGACGTACATGATGCCCAGCCGGCGCGCCATCGCTGCGGGGGTGCCGCCCCGCTTCTCGAGCAGCCAGCCCAGGAAGTTGCCGGCGGTGCGCCGGTCCGCCCTGTTGCCGACGTCGAGCATCCAGTCGAAGGCCCGGCCGTCCTTGTGCTCGGACTGGCTGCCGACGGCGCAGGAGCGGATCGACCCGCCGTTCGAGCCGCGCGCGTACGTGCGGAGCAGCAGGTCACGCAGCATCTTGGTGCCGCGCAGGGGGCCGGCAGCGCAGGACAGCTGCGGCGTGTACGAGGCGGGCTGCTCGATCGCGGAACCCCAGTCCGCCTGGGGAGGAAGCCCCTTCGGGTTGTGTGGGAACGGTACCGGCGGCGACGCGGGGGCGGCCCCGATCGCGGGGGCGTCGGCCGGTGTGCCGGGCTTGACCCACGGGTCGGCGACCGCGGCGTGGGGTGAGACCAGGAGCAACAAGCTCCCGGCGACCACGGAAATCAGCAGCGGGCGAGCGATTGTTGTGGCACGTTGGGCGGACATTTGAGACCCCTCGTCGATTCGACCGCCCTCATGCTCGACCTCGCAGGGCCGCCGGGCCATGATCGGCCGCAGATCTCGCCCACTTGGCCACGCGAGTTCGACGGTTGGGGCATGCTGGAGTCAACCGTCGGGACAAGGAGGAATGGTGAACGATCGTTTGGACGTCAGCGTCCACGACAAGGACGTCCTTGCCGAGATCGACCTCACCAGCGACCTCATGATCGCGGCCTCCGAGCATGACGGGCCGCTGACCCAGGAGCAGGTGGACGCGATCCTCGGTCTGCGCTGAGCCGCCGGCCGATCAGGTCTTGGCGGTCTCGGATCCGAGGACCTGGCCCGCACGCCTGTGCACCACCAGCAGCTCGCCCGGCTCCAGCCGCACCTCGGGCAGCCCGAGGGCCTCGAACACCCAGGGCAGCACCGGCCGGTGCGTGCAGACGACGGCCCGCTGCTTGCCCATGAGCAGCCCGCGCACCGTCTCGCGGACCGCGCGACGGGTCGCCCGGTCCTCACTGAGCCGCGGGGCGAGATCGACCCGGACCGGCCGCTCTTTGCTCCTGCGCTCGGCGTAGGGCTCGACGGTCTGCCGGCACCGCAGCGCGTCGCTGGTCACCGCCGCACGCAGGTCATAGGCCGAGAGCAGCGGCACCAACCGCGTCGCCTGGTCCCGGCCGGTCCCGTCCAGCGGGCGTAGCGCGTCGTCGCCGGTCCACCGCTTGCGCGGCTTGGCGTTGCCGTGCCGGAGCACGACCAGCGGGTTGGACCGGTGCAGCTCGGTCTCGGTGCTGCGGGTGAACGCCTCCAGCACGGCGACGTCGCGGGGGTAGGTGAGCACGCCTGCCACCTCGTCGACGTCGATCCAGCGGACCCCGTCGATCTCGTCGTTCGGCCGGTACGCGTCGGCGGCTCGTGCGGCCTCCGCGTCGATCGGCCGGGCGCACCAGTAGGTCACCTGCTTGACGCCGCCGCCGGGGGAGCGGGTGAGGCGGTACTCGTGCCGGACGAGCCTCGGACCGAGCCGGATGCGTACCCCGGTCTCCTCCTCGACCTCGCGGACCGCGGTCACCGCCAGGGCCTCGCCGGGGTCGACCTTGCCCTTGGGGAAGGTCCAGTCGTCGTAGCGGTCGCGGTGCACGAGCAGGACCTGCAGAGTGTCGCCCGCCGACCGCCACACGACGGCACCGGCTGCCTCGACGGGACGGTCGGTCACCCCGCAATTGTGGCAGCCCGGCGGCGGGCATGATGACCGGCGTGCGCCGCAGTCTGCTCGCCGTCGTCGTGCTGCTCGCCGCCGTCGCCGGCGGCGTGGCGGTGGCCAGCGGCGCGCCCGATCCGCGGCCGCGGCTGCTGGCCGCGCTGGACGCGCTGCCCGCCGACACCGAGACGGCGAACGTGACCGACTGGGGACACGTACGCGACGAGCTCGAAATCGCATCCGCCGGCGGCAGCGAGACGCTGCGGCGGGTGCTGGCGCAGGGCTTCTCCACCGACCTGGTCGAGGCCTCGCCGCTGGCCGAGGCGGCCCCGGTGATGGCCGCCGACTACGGGTGGTCGGTGGTAGAGGCCGACTGGGAGGCCTTCGGGCAGTCACCGCAGGGTGCGGTCGCGGTGGTCTCGCTCGGGTCGGTCGACCCGTCCGCCGTGGTGGCCGGGCTGGACAATCTCGGGTACGCGCCGCCGTCGTCCGGTGCGGACTCCGGCGGGGTGTGGAAGGGCGGCCCGGACCTGCTCGCCTCGGTGGACCCGGCGCTCAGCCCGCTGCTGGGCTACGTCGCGGTGCTGGCCGACGACGGGCTGGCGCTGTTCTCGGACGACCCCGGCTACCTCGCGCGGGCCGCGTCGGCCGCCGGCGGCGACGCGGAGTCGATGGCGGCGGACCCGGACGTGGCGGCACTGGGACTGCGGCTCGCCGACGACCCGGTCGCGGTCGTGCACACGCGCGAGCGCGGCTGCGCCGTGACGTCGCTGCGGACAGCGTCGCCCGAGGACCGGGTGGCCGCCCGGCGGCTGGTCGCCTCCGGGGGGCCGCTGGCGGTCTACGACGTCCTCGGACTCGGCCTGCGGCTGACCGACGACGGGTCGACGCTCGACGTGGCGATGCGGTTCGCCGAGCCGGCAGTGGCGACCGCGCAGGAACCCGTACGGCTCGCGCTGGCGCACGGCGAGGCGCTGGCTCAGGGCGGCTCCTGGGAGGAGCGCTTCGACGGGGTCGACACGGAGACGGACGGCACTGACCTGGTGCTGGAGCTGACCAGCGACGACCGCGAGGCCCGGCTGCTGTCCGACCTCGGGACCGGCGGTCTGCTGTTCGCCTCCTGCCCCTGAGCGCGCCGGCAGCGGGTCAGCCGAAGCGACCGGAGATGTACGCCTCGGTCGCGGGCTCGTCGGGGTTGGAGAAGATCTTCCGGGTCGTGCCGAACTCGACCAGCCGCCCCGGCTTGCCGGTGCCGGCCAGGTTGAAGAAAGCCGTGTCGTCGGACACCCGGCCGGCCTGCTGCATGTTGTGGGTGACGATCACGATCGTGTAGTTGGCCTTGAGCTCGTGGATCAGGTCCTCGATGGCACTGGTCGAGATCGGGTCGAGTGCCGAGCACGGCTCGTCCATCAGCAGCACCTGCGGCTGCACCGCGATCGCCCGGGCGATGCACAGCCGCTGCTGCTGCCCGCCGGAGAGCCCGGAGCCGGGGCGGTCGAGCCGGTCCTTGACCTCTTCCCAGAGGTTCGCGCCGCGCAGTGACTGCTCGCAGACCTCCTCGGCCTCCGTTTTGCTCATCCGCTTGCTGTTGAGCCGCATCCCGGCCAGGACGTTGTCGCGGATCGACATCGTGGGGAACGGGTTGGGCCGCTGGAACACCATGCCGATCTCGCGGCGCACCGCGACCGGGTCGACGTCGGAGGCGTACAGGTCCTGTCCGTCGACCAGCACCTTGCCGTCGACGTACGCGCCGGGGATCACCTCGTGCATCCGGTTGAGCGAGCGCAGGAACGTGGACTTGCCGCAGCCGGACGGGCCGATGAATGCCGTGACCTGACGCGCCGGGATGCTCACCGTCACGTCCTGCACGGCCATGAAGTCGCCGTAGTAGATGTCCAGGTCGGACACCTCGATGCTCTTGGCCACGGTGATTCCTCAGGTAGGGGTTCAGCGACCGGTCTTCGGCGAGAACATGAAGGAGATCGTACGGGCGACCAGATTGAGCACCAAGACGATCAGGATGAGTACCAGCGCGGCGCCCCACGCCCTTTCGATGCCGAACTCCGGCGGGATTCCGGGCTCGGAGAACTGGTAGAAGGTGTAGATCGGGAGGGTCTCCATCCGGCCGCTGAACGGGTTGAGGTTCAGCGAGTCGGTGGTGCCGACGATGATCAGCAGCGGCGCGGTCTCGCCGATGACGCGTGCGATCGCGAGCGTCACGCCGGTCGCGATGCCGGCCGATGCCGTCCGCAGCACGACCTTGACGATGGTGCGCCAGCGCGGCACGCCGAGGGCGTACGCCGCCTCGCGCAGCTCGTTGGGCACCAGCTTGAGCATCTCCTCGGTGGCGCGCACGACGACCGGGATCATCAGCACCGACAGGGCGACGGAGCCGCCGAATCCCATCCGCACGCCGGGTCCGAGGATGAGTGCGAACAGGGCGTAGGCGAACAGGCCGGCCACGATCGACGGGATGCCGGTCATCACGTCGACGAGGAACGTGATCCAGCGGGCCAGCGCGCCCTTGCCGTACTCGACCAGGTAGATCGCCGCGAAGATGCCGATCGGCACCGACATCAAGGTGGCCAGGCCGGTGACGATCAGCGTGCCCCAGATGGCGTGGTAGATGCCGCCGGCATCGCCGATCACGTTGCGCATCGACGACGTGAAGAACTCCGCTGACAGGGCGCCGTAGCCGTTGGAGAAGACCGTCCACACCAGCGTGACGAGGGGCAGCAGCGCGAGGGCGAAGGCGGTGGTGACCAGCCCCGTGACCACCCGGTCGGTGGCGCGACGGGGGTACTCGACGATCCGGGAGGTCACGTAGATCGCGATCAGGTAGAGCGGCGAAGTCAGCACGCCGGTCGCGACGATCCCGCCGCCCAGCAGCCGCACCACCACGGCGGCGACGGCGAGGGATCCGACGAACACGACCACCGGCGCCCAGGTAGGCAGCGACGGCTGCTGCATCGAGTCCCGCTCGATGCCGGGTGGCGAGGTCGCGGGCGGGCCATCAGTTGGCCCCCGAGAACTCGCTGCGCCGGTTGACCAGCGCGCGCGCCGCGAAGTTGACCGCAAACGTGATGACGAACAGCACCAGGCCGGTGGCGATGAGTACGGCCACCCGGTCACCGCTGGCCTCCGGGAACTGCAGCGCGATGTTGGAGGCGATCGTGCTGGAGTTCTCCGCGCTGATCGTGTCCAGGCTGTAGATGATCGCCGGCGAGAGCACCAGCGTGACGGCCAGCGTCTCGCCGAGCGCGCGACCCAGACCGAGCATGGCGGCGCTGACGATGCCGGAGCGGCCGTAGGGAAGCACGGCCATCCGGATGACCTCCCAGCGGGTGGCGCCGAGGGCGAGCGCTGCCTCCTCGTGCAGCAGCGGCGTCTGCAGGAAGATCTCCCGGCACAGCGCCGTGATGATCGGCAGGATCATCACCGCCAGCACCACCCCTGCGGTCGCCATGTTGCGGCCCGACGGCACGGTGGGGCCGCCGAAGAACGGCACGAACCCGGCGTGGTCCTCGAGCCACTGGTAGAGGGGCACCAGCTGGGGCGCCACGAAGATCGCCCCCCACAGTCCGTAGACGACGCTCGGAACCGCGGCGAGCAGGTCGATCAGGTAGCCGAGCGTCGCGGCCAGCCGGCGCGGGGCGTAGTGCGAGATGAACAGCGCGATCCCGACCGCGAGCGGCGTCGCGAGCACCAGCGCGATGGCGGCGGCGAGCACGGTGCCGAACACCAGCGGTCCGACGTAGCTGGCGAAGGAGTCCTTCGGCGCGTAGTCGGCGGTCTCGGCGGTGAGCCCGGGGATGCCCTCGTAGACCAGGAACAGGGCGACGCCGGCCAGCGTGGCGAGGATGAGGATCCCGGCCGCCAGGGCCGTACCGGAGAAGATCCGGTCACCCGGTCGACGGACCGGGGCGGTCAGCTTCTCCGTCGGGTCCCGGGACATCGGCTGCTCCTCTCTCGCGACGCGGCGGCCCACACCAGGATCCCCGGGTGCGGACCGCCGTCGGTCAGCCGGTCAGTTGGTCTGGATCGCGTCGACCGCCTGCAGCGCCGGATCCCGGATCGTGTCGGTGATCGGGGCAGAGCCGGCAGCCTCGGCTGCCGCCTGCTGGCCGTCCTCGCTGAGCACGTATTGCAGGAACGCCTTGACCATCGCGGCCTGCGCCGGGTCGTCGTACTGGGTGCAGGCGATGTGGTACGAGACCAGCACGATCGGGTAGACGCCGGACTCGGTGGTGTCGCGGGCGACGTCGTAGGCGAGGTCGGTGTCGCTGCGGCCCTCGACCTCGGTCGAGGCCTCCAGCACCGCGGCTGCCGCCTCGGGCGAGTAGCTGACGAAGTCGTCGCCGACGCCGACGCTGGCGGTGCCGAGGTCGCCGGCCTGGCTGGCGTCGGCGTAGCCGACCGAGCCCTCACCGGCGCCGACCGCCTGGATCACGCCGGACGTGCCGTCGGCACCCTCGCCGCCCAGCCCGTTCGGCCAGGTCTCGACGACCCCGTCGCTCCAGGCGCCACCGGAGGTGGCGTCCATGTACGAGGTGAAGTTCTCCGTGGTGCCGGACTCGTCCGAGCGGTGCACCGGGTTGATGTCGGTGTCGGGGAGGTCGGCGTCGGGGTTGTCGGCCGCGATCGCGTCGTCGTCCCACGAGGTGATGTCGCCGGCGAAGATGCCGCCGATGACCTCGGGGGAGAGGTTCAGCTCGGACACGTCCGGCAGGTTGTAGACGACCGCGATCGGGCTGACGTACGCCGGGACCTCGACCACCTGGCCACCGCACTGGTCCTCGGCGCCCTTCAGCTCCTCACCCTCGAGGTAGGCGTCGGAACCGGCGAAGTCGACGCCGCCGGCGATGAACTGCTCGCGGCCGCCGCCCGAACCCACCGGGTCGTAGTTGATGGTGACGTCGGGGTTGTCGGACTGGAAGCCGTTGACCCAGCCGGTCATGGCCGCTTCCTGCGAGCTGGCGCCGGCACCCACCAGGGTGCCGCTGAGGTCCGACGAACCGGAGTCGGAGTCGGGGTCGTCCTCGTTGGACGCGCTGCAGGCGGACAGGGCAAGACCCAGCGCCACAGTGGCAGCCAACGGTGCGGCTGCGCGGCGGGAGGTGGTGCGCTTCACGAGTGAGGCCTCTCGGTCACGGGACAGGTTTGATCCATCCCGGACGCTAGGGACGAGAGGTGACCGCGTGGACCGGCGCCGGTGAACCAGGGGTGAACGGTGGCCGATGACTGGATGACGCGTGACGCACGGTGCGGCGTACGTCACATGAAGGGGCCTGGCCCTGGCGCGGTCAGCTGGAGCGGCTCCCGGTGATCGCCCGGCCGTCCCGGCGGCGACGGGCGGCGGCGATCAGGTGCTCCTGGAGGTCGGTCAGCGGGGCGCCGTCGGCGGCTGCGGTGGTGGCGCTCCCACGACCCGTCCGGCTGCAGGTGCCAGGACGCGGTGCCGTCGTCGAACGAGAGGTCGAGCAGCGCGCCGAGCTCGTCGACGTGCCGCGACTCGCCGACCCGGACGAGCACCTCGACCCGGCGGTCGAGGTTGCGGTGCATGAGGTCGGCGGAGCCGATCCAGACCTGCGGGTCGCCGCCGTTCTCGAACCAGAAGATCCGGCTGTGCTCGAGGAACCGGCCGAGGATGCTGCGCACCCGGATGTTCTCCGACATCCCCTCGACGCCCGGCCGGAGCGCGCAGATGCCGCGGGCGCAGATGTCGACCGGCACGCCGGCCTGGCTGGCGAGGTAGAGGGCGTCGATGATCTGCTCGTCGACCAGCGAGTTGACCTTGATCCGGATCCGCGCCGGCCGGCCCGCCCGGTGGTGCGCGACCTCGGCGTTGATCCGCTCGATCAGGCCGGTCCGTACGGCGGTGGGCGCCACCATCACCCGCTCGTAGTCGACGCCGCGGGCGTAGCCGGACAGGTTGTTGAACAGGTTGGTCAGGTCGCCGCCGATCTGGGGGTTGGCGGTGAGCAGGCCGAGGTCCTCGTACTGGCGGGCGGTCTTGGGGTTGTAGTTGCCGGTGCCGATGTGGGAGTAGCGGCGGATGCCGTCGGGCTCGTCGCGGACGACCAGGCACACCTTGGAGTGCGTCTTGAGCCCGATCAGCCCGTAGACGACGTGGCAGCCGGCCTGCTCGAGCTTGCGGGCCCACCGGATGTTGGCCTCCTCGTCGAAGCGGGCCTTGAGCTCGACCAGCACCAGCACCTGCTTGCCGGCCTCGGCGGCGTCGACCAGGGCGTCGATCAGCGGCGAGTCGCCGGAGGTGCGGTAGAGCGTCTGCTTGATCGCGAGCACCTGCGGGTCGGCGGCCGCCTGCTCGACGAAGCGCTGCACGCTGGTGGCGAACGAGTCGTAGGGGTGGTGCACGAGCACGTCGCGCTTGGACAGCGCGGCGAACATGTCGGCGGGGTTGGCGGTCTCCACCTCGGCCAGGTCGGAGTGGGTCACCGGGACGAACGACTCGGACTTGAGCTCGGGCCGGTCGAGCCCGGCGATCGCGTGCAGGCCGCGGTGGTCGAGGGGTCCGCGCAGCCGGAACACCTCGGCCTCGGTGATGTCGAGCTCGGAGATCAGCAGGTCGAGCACGTGCGGGTCGATGTGGTCGTGCACCTCGAGGCGTACCGGGCGGGCCGAAACGGCGCCGCAGCAGCTCCTTCTCGAGGGCCTTGAGCAGGTTCTCGGCGTCGTCCTCCTCGACCTCGAGGTCCTCGTTGCGGGTGACCCGGAAGGCGTGGTTGGCGACGACCTCCATGCCGGGGAACAGCATGTCGAGGTGGCTGGCGATCACGTCCTCGAGCAGGACGAACCGCTCCTTGTCGACCGGCAGCCAGCGCGGGAAGCTCGGCGGCACCTTCACCCGGGCGAAGTGGTCCTGCGCGGTCTCCGGGTTGCGCACGACGACCGCGAGGTTGAGCGACAGCCCGGAGATGTACGGGAACGGGTGCGCCGGGTCGACCGCCAGCGGGGTCAGCACCGGGAAGATCCGCTCGGCGAAGAGTGCACCCATCTCCTTGCGCTCGGCGTCGGTGAGGTCCTTCCAGCGCAGCAGCTCGATGCCGTTCTCGCGCAGGGCCGGGCGGATCTGCTTGCGGAACAGCTCGGCGTGGCGCTGCATGAGCAGCTGGCTCTCGTGCCAGATGGCCTCCAGCACCTCGCGGGGACGCAGTCCGCTGGCGGCCCGCACGGCGACCCCCGCCGCGATCCGGCGCTTGAGGCCGGCGACCCGGACCATGAAGAACTCGTCCATGTTGCCGGCGAAGATCGCCAGCAGCCGGACCCGGTCGAGCACCGGCCGGTCGTCGTCCTCGGCCAGCTCGAGCACCCGCTCGTTGAACTGCAGCCGGGACAGCTCGCGGTCGAGGAACCGGTCGTCGGGCAGGTCGAGGTCGCCGGGCTCGTAGGGCGGCTCGACGTCGAAGTCCTCCGCCGCGCGGGGGCGCAGCCCCTCGGCCGGTCCCGCGTCCAGGCCCGGCGCGGTGCGTACGGACAGGTCGTCTGCCATCCCCCCATCCTCCCACCCCCGCCTGAACGCCCCCGCAAACTCGCGATCCGAGGGTTCTGGTTGCGCCGTCCGAGGGTTCTGGTTGCGCCGTCCGAGGGTTCTGGTTGCGCCGTCCGAGGGTTCTGGTTGTGGAGTCCGAGGGTTCTGGTTGGCGTACCGCTAGTTTCTCGGGGTGCGCGGACTGTGGGAGCGGCTGCTCCGCGCCACGAAGCCCCTGCAACGGCCGCTGCTGCTCACGCTGCTCGCCGCCCCTGCCCCGCTGCGCCGGCTGGTGACCGGAGCGCCGGTCGTGGTCGACGGCCGCACGCTCGATCCCGAGCTGCAGCTGGTGCTGCGGCTGCAGCGGCTCACCGGCGAGCGGGTGCTCGACCCGTCGGACGACGTCGAGCGCATCCGCGCCGAGATGCGGCACCAGACTCGTGTCATCGGCGGCGCGCCACCGATCGGGCGGGTGCAGGACCTGGCCGTGCCGGGGCCGGCGGGGCCGGTGCCGGTGCGCCTGTACGTCCCCCGCGGCGCGCCGGCCGTGACGCCGCTGCTGGTGTTCTGCCACGGCGGCGGCTGGGTGGAGGGCGATCTCGACACCCACGACCCGCTCTGCCGGGTGCTCGCCGAGCAGGCGGGAGTGCGCGTGCTGGCGGTCGACTACCGGCTGGCGCCGGAGCACCCGTGCCCGGCGGCGGCCGACGACGCCTGGGCGGTGGTCGAGTGGGCGGTCGGCGAGGCCGCGGCGCTGGGTGCCGAACCGGGACGGGTCGGCGTGGGCGGTGACAGCGCCGGCGGCAACCTGGCTGCCGTCGTGGCGCAGCGGGCCGCGCGCAACGGGCTCGAGCTGGCGCTCCAGCTGCTGGTCTATCCCGCCACCGACATGGTCGAACGGCGCCCGAGCCGGCACCGGTTGAGCGCGGGCTTCTTCCTGACCGACGCGTTCATGGACTTCGCGGAGGCGTCGTACGTGCCGGACGCCGCCCGACGGCGCGACCCGGTCGCGTCACCGCTGAGGGCGGCCGACCTGTCCGGTCTCGCACCGGCAGTCGTCATCACGGCGGGTTTCGACCCGCTGCGCGACGAAGGGGACGAGTACGCGGCCGCGCTCGCCGCAGCCGGTGTGCCGGTCGAGCACTGGTGCGAGGACGCGATGACGCACGGCTACGCCAGCTTCACCGGGGCCGGGCGCAGCACCGCAGCCGCGGTGGGCAGGGTCGCGGCCGCCTTGCGTCGCCACCTGCACCGCTGACAACCAGAACCCTCGGATTCCACAGCCAGAACCCTCGGATCGGCGCAACCAGAACCCTCGGATCGCGCAACCAGAACCCTCGGATCGCGCAACCAGAACCCTCGGATGGGCGGGTCAGGGGTGGCGGTACTGGGCGTCGGTGGCGGCGGGGCGGAAGCCGAGGCGCTCGTAGACGTGGCGGGCGGGGGCGTTGTCGCCCTCGACGTAGAGCAGCACCTCGGACAGGCCCGGTCGCGCAGGTGGTGCAGCCCGGCCAGGGTGAGCGCCCGGCCGAGGCCGCCGCCCTGCGCGTCGGGGTCGACGCCGACGACGTAGACCTCGCCGACGGGCGGGTCGCCGGGATGCACCTTGGTCCAGTGGAAGCCGACCAGCCTCCCGTCCCGCTCGGCCAGGAAGAACCCCGCCGGGTCGAACCACTCCGACCCCGTACGCAGCGCCAGGTCGGCGGCATCGATCCCGCCCTGCTCGGGGTGGTCGGCGAACGCCCGCGCGTTGACCGCGAGCCAGCCGTCCTCGTCCTCGCCCGGCGCGGAACGTCCGCAGCGTCACCCCGGGCGGCAGCGCGACCGGCGGCAGCGGCTCACGGAGGTCGCGGCTCATCCGCAGCAGCTCGCGGACCCGCTCGAAGCCGAGCCGGCCGGCCAACCGGGCAGCGTCGGGGTGGTCGCCGTGCGACCACAGCAGCAGCGGGTACGGCGCCGCCTCCTCGACCGCCCGGCTCACCAGCGCGGCGCCCCACCCGCGCCGGCGGTGGTCGGGGTCGACGACGGCCTCGCCGGCGGCCCCCGCCTCCCCGCCGGAGAGGTCGAGGTGGACGTAGCCCACCAGCTCACCGCCCTCACGCCCGAGCAGGTGGCGTACCTGCGGCTCGTCGGCGGACGACAGCGCCAGCAGCGCCTGCTCGTTGAGCGCGGCGACCCCGTCGGCGGCCTCGGCCCGGGCGATCAGCCGGTAGACCTCGGCGTGCTCGGCCTCGTCCAGCCGATCCCGCGACCTGGAGGTCGCGCTGGGGGGTCACGGGCGTCACCCTAGAAGGTTGCCGAACGGCAATGTTCGGACCCTGGCGGCCCGGCCGCCGCGGGGCTAGGTTGCCTGCGACCCGACCGCACTCTCCTCACAGGGGACACATGTCCATGAACCCGTCCACCCGCCGCGTTGCGCGGATGGCCTCGCTGGGCGCGCTCGCCGTCGCCCTGGGCGTCGCCATGCTGCCGCAGAGCGCCACCGCCCGCACCGACGACGCCCGCGCCGACGGCGACCGGCTCGACCTGCGCCAGGCCTACGACCGCGTCGCCGAGCGCCGAGACGTCGTACGGCTCGACCTGCTCGCCTTCAACGACTTCCACGGCAACCTGGCCCCGATCTCGTCGAGCCAGCTCCAGCGGGCGGATCAACAACACGCCGGCCGGCGGCGTCGAGTACCTGGCGACCCACCTGAAGAAGCTCCGGAACAAGGCCCGCGTCAACGGCGCCGAGACGCTGACCGTCGCCGCCGGGGACCTCGTCGGTGCCTCCCCGCTGCTGTCGGCGGCGTTCCACGACGAGCCCACCATCGAGGCCATGAACGCGCTCGGGCTCGACGTCTCCGCGGTCGGCAACCACGAGTTCGACGAGGGCTACAAGGAGCTGCAGCGGCTGCAGCGCGGTGGCTGCATCGACGACGGCGACGGCGCCAACAACCAGGACTCCTGCCCCGGCGGCAAGACGTTCGAGGGCTGCGGACTTCCAGTACCTCGCCGCCAACGTGGTGAAGAAGAAGACCGGCAAGACGATCCTGCGCAGCACCGCGATCCGTGAGGTCGACGGCATCAAGGTCGGCTTCATCGGCATGACCCTCGAGGCCACGCCGGACATCGTCACCCAGTCGGGCATCAAGGGCCTCCGCTTCGACGACGAGGTCGAGACCGCCAACGCGCTGGTGCCGACGCTGAAGCAGCGCGGCGCCGAGGCGATCGTCGTGCTGGTGCACGAGGGCGGTCTCCCGACCGACCCGACCGCGTACGACG
The DNA here is from genome assembly GCA_963801045.1 of uncultured Actinomycetota bacterium. Taxonomy (GTDB): domain Bacteria; phylum Actinomycetota; class Actinomycetes; order Propionibacteriales; family Nocardioidaceae; genus JACCWP01. Next base: position 993,129 of record CAWDDC010000003.1, on the reverse strand, counting down.
AGTGCACCGGGGTGAGCGGCCCGATCATCGACATCGCCGAGAACCTCGACCCCGAGATCGACACGGTCGTCAGCGGCCACACCCACCAGCCGTACAACTGCACCGTGCGGGACCCGGACGGCCGGCTGCGCTCGCTGACCAGCGCGTCCAGCTTCGGCCGCATCGTCACCGACATCCACCTGCTGCTCGACCGCGTCGACCGGCGACGTGGTCCGCCCGGCCGCGTACGCGCAGAACCGGATCGTCACCCGCACGGTGCGCGAGGACCCGACGATGACCGACCTGATCGGCGTTCTACAGCGACCTGGTCGAGGAGATCGCCAACGAGGTCATCGGCTACACCGACGGGACGATCGCCGCGACGCCCGCCGACCCGGACGGCTCGGGCGACTCCGCGCTCGGCAACCTGATCGCCGACAGCCAGCGCGAGTTCGAGGGCGCGGTCGCGCCGGGTGACACCGGGCCGGCCGACGTGGCGTTCATGAACCCGGGCGGCATCCGCGCCGACCTGGTGCCCAACGCGGACGACGAGGTGACCTACGGCGCCGCGTTCACCGTGCAGCCGTTCAACAACTACGTGGTGTCGATGGACATGACCGGCGCCGACATCCTCGCGCTGCTCGAGCAGCAGTGGGCCGGCACCAACGAGGCCGCGCCGAAGGTGCTCCAGGTCGTCGAGCCTGACCTACACCTGGGACCCGGCCGCCGAGCCGGGCGAGCGGGTGGTCGAGGGATCGGTCGAGATCGGTGGCGAGCCGCTGGTCGAGGGCGACACCTACCGGGTGGCCGCCAACTCGTTCCTGTCCGACGGAGGCGACGGCTTCGCGACGTTCAAGGACGCGACGGACAAGTACGTCGGCGGGCTCGACATCGACGCCCTGCAGGCGTACCTGACCGCCAACTCCACGTCGGCCGACCCGTACGAGGCGACGCCGACCGACCGGATCGAGGTCGTCCCCTGAGCTGAGGTCAGCGGGCCGCGGCGGCCGGGGTGCGTACCCCGGCCGCCGCGTCCGGCTCCGCGTCGTCGGCCCGTCGGCTTCGGTGCCTTCGGCGGCCGGCGCGGCCTTGCGCTCCGTCCGGCTGACGAACCGGTAGCCCACGTTGCGCACGGTGCCGATCAGCGTCTCGTTGTCGGTGCCGAGCTTGGCCCGCAGCCGGCGTACGTGGACGTCGACGGTGCGGGTGCCGCCGAAGTAGTCGTAGCCCCACACCTCCTGCAGCAGCTGCTGGCGGGTGAAGACGCGGCCCGGGTGCTGGGCCAGGAACTTCACCAGCTCGAACTCCTTGAACGTCAGGTGCAGGCTGCGGCCGTCGATCTTGGCCGTGTACGCCGCGTCGTCGATCGACAGGCCGCCGGACTTGATCACGTGCCGGTCCTCGTCGTCGCCGCGCGAGCTCAGCAGCCGCCCGGTGGCCAGCCGCAGCCGCGCCTCGACCTCGGCCGGGCCGGCGTCGTGCGAGCACGACGTCGTCCATGCCCCAGTCGTCGGACACGACGGTCAGCCCGCCCTCGGTGACGACCAGCAGCAGCGGGATGTCGATCCCGGTGGTCCGGATCAGCCGGGTCAGGCCGCGGGCCTGGGCCAGGTCGAGCCGGCCGTCGATGATCGCCGCGTCGGCGTGCGGGGCGTCGATGAGCACGGTCGCCTCGGGGGGCAGCACGGTGACCCGGTGCGAGAGCAGGGCCAGCGCGGGCAGCACCTCCTCGTCGCCCTCGGTGGCGGCGGTCAGCAGCAGCAGGCTTCCCATGGGGATCCTTCCCTGGGCCTGTGTCGGGTCCTGAAAACAGTAAAGGCCCAGGGCTCATCGCCCGGGCCTCATTGCGTGCACAAGGATAGGGCACGTGTCGGGAGCGGAACGGCCAGGCGGCGCCGAGGTGACGGTGCGGTACTGGGCCGCGCTGCGCGCCGCGGCCGGCACGGCGTCGGACCAGGTGCCGGCCGGGGTCGCTCGCCGAGGTGCTCGCGGCGGCCGGCGACGCGGCACGCCGACGGCCCGCGGTTCGCCCAGGTGCTCCGCATCTGCTCGGTGCTGGTCGACGAGCTGCCGGTGACCCAGGACCCCGCGGGCGTGGACGTGCCCGCCGACTCGGTGGTGGACCTGCTGCCGCCGTTCGCCGGGGGATGACCTCGCTCCGGCTCCACACCCTGCTGGCCGCCGTGCTGGCCGGGGTGCTGGCCCTGGCCGCGCGCAGCGACCCGGTCGCGGTCACCGCGGTCGTGGTGGTCGAGCCAGCTGCTGCTCGCGGTCGGGGTCGCCGCGTCCCGGCCGGCGGGTCGTACCGGCACGTTCGTCGTGATCGCCGGCGCCGGGGTCGCCGCGTCGGTGCTGGTCGAGCTGGTCACCGGGCCGGCCGATCTCGGCGCGCTCGCGCCGGCCGCCGCCGGCCTGGTCCTGGCCGCACTGGTGCGGGAGATGCTGCGCCGCGACGGCCGAGCCGGGCTGGTCGAGTCGGTCGCCCTGACGGCGGCCGGCGGGCTGCTGGGGGTGCTGCTGGCGTCGTGGTCGGCCACCGAGTCGCTGCTGGACGGGCCGGTGGCCACCTGCCTCGGCGCCGGTGGCGTCGCCGTCGCCGCGCTGCTGTGGGCGGTCCCGGGGCCGCGTGGGCTGCTGGGGTCGCTCGGCCCCGTGGTCGCCGCGGCTGGCGGCTGGCTGGCCGCCGACTGGCTCGAACCCGGCTACCCGCCCGGCGCCGGCGCAGTGGTGGCCGCCACCGGGGCGCTGGCCGCGGTGGTCGGCCTCACCGCGAGCGGCTGGTGGCAGCCGGTCTCCCGGGAGCGCGCGGCGCTCGTCGCCACCGTCCCGCTCGCGCTCGCCGCCCCGGTGGTGCACGTCGCCTCCCGCTTCGCCGCCGTCTGGAGCTGAGGCGCCCGGCACGTACGCTCGGAACGTGACCATCGGCCTGATCGTGCTCGCTGCGGCGCTCGTCGCCGCGGGGCCATCGGCATCACCCGGCGGGTACGCGACGGGCGGCTGCGGCCGCCGCGTCGGCCGAGGCCGACCAGGCCAGCCCGGCCGCGCCACTCGTCGAGGGCGGGCTGGGGGAGCGGGCGACGCTGGTGCAGTTCTCCAGCGCGTTCTGCGCACCCTGCCGGGCGACCCGGCAGCTGCTGACGCTGGTCGCCGCGCAGTCGCCCGACGTCCGGCACGTCGAGATCGACGCCGAGTCACACCTCGAGCTGGTCCGTGCCCTCGGCATCGCGCGTACGCCGACCACGCTGGTGCTCGACGCCGCCGGCCGGGAGACCGCGCGCATCACCGGCCTGCCGCGCCGCGACGCCGTGGACGCGGCGACCGGCGTCTCGCATCGTGAGACGGGTGTCCGCGGCGTGCCAGGCTTGGTCCTGACGTTCGGACCCGGCGCGACTCGGTGTACTACAGTGAATTACTCGACAAAGCCGAGGAAGCGTCCACCGGACTGACGGAAGCCCTCGTCCCGAACCCAGGACACCACCCCATGCGCCCAGCACCACCCTCGTCCGGCACGGACCCCGCCGGCGTCGACCCACGCGGTCAGCGCGTCGCGGCGGCCATCACGGCCGTCGTGCTGGCGGCCGTGCTCGTCACCGGCAGCGCCTGGCTGCTCGCGCTGCAGACCGTCGTGTTCGCCCTCGCCGTCGGCCTCGGCGTGCGTCGCTCGCCGTACGCGCTGGCCTATGCCCGACTGCTCCGGCCCCGCCTCGGCCCTCCGGCCGAGTTCGAGGACCCGCGACCGCCCCGTTTCGCGCAGGGGGTCGGCCTGGCCTTCGCCGCGGTCGGCCTGGTCGGCTACCTCACCGGGCTCACCGTGCTGGGCGCCGTCGCCACCGGCCTGGCCCTGGTGGCCGCCCTGCTCAACGCCGCCTTCGGTCTGTGCCTGGGCTGCGAGATGTACCTTCTGCTGGCGCGTGCCCGCAGCCGGCAGACCCACCCGAGCCCCGCCTGATCCCCCCTGACGAAGGAGTCACCATGAGCCGTTCCGCCGCACTCGTCGATGCCGACTGGGTCGAGGAGCACCTGGACGACCCGAGCATCGTGCTGGTCGAGGTCGACGAAGACACCAGCGCGTACGACAAGGGGCACATCCCCGGCGCCGTCAAGATCGACTGGAAGGCCGACCTGCAGGACCCCGTGCGCCGCGACTTCGTCAACCGCGAGCAGTTCGAGGCGCTGCTGAGCTCGCGTGGCATCGACAACGACCAGACCGTGGTGCTCTACGGCGGCAACAACAACTGGTTCGCCGCGTACGCGTACTGGTACTTCAAGCTCTACGGCAACGACAACGTCAAGCTGCTCGACGGCGGCCGCAAGAAGTGGGAGCTGGAGAGCCGGACGCTCACCGACGCGGAGACCAAGCGCGAGGCCACCAGCTACACCGCCAAGGACGCCGACCTGTCGATCCGCGCGTTCCGCGACGAGACCGTGGCCGCGATCGGCAGCGCAGAACCTCGTCGACGTGCGCAGCCCCGACGAGTACGCCGGCCGGCTGCTCGCCCCGGCGCACCTGCCGCAGGAGTCGGCCCAGCGCGGCGGCCACGTGCCGACGGCGGCCAACGTGCCGTGGAGCAAGGCGGCCAACGAGGACGGCACGTTCAAGGCCGACGACGAGCTGAAGCAGCTCTACTCCGACGCCGGCGTCGACTTCGGCAAGGACACCATCGCCTACTGCCGCATCGGCGAGCGCAGCGCGCACACCTGGTTCGTGCTGCACGAGCTGCTCGAGCAGCCGAACGTGAAGAACTACGACGGCTCGTGGACCGAGTACGGCTCGCTGGTCGGCGTGCCGGTCGCGACGGGCGACGAGCCGGGCGCCGCCTGATGTGCGGAGCCAAGACCGGTGGTCCGTCGCTCGAGGGCGTCGACCTGTCCCGCCAGGCGGTGATCCAGGGGGTCGTCCTCGACGACGGCGCCCCGGTCCCGGGCGCCTACGTCCGGCTGCTCGACCGTGGTGGTGACTTCACCGCCGAGGTGCCGACGTCGGCCACCGGACAGTTCCGGTTCTTCGCCGCGGAGGGCCGCTGGACGGTCCGCGCCCTCGCCCCCCGCCACGACCCCGCCGAGCGGCAGGTCATGGCGACCGTGGGCGGCGTCGCCGAGGTCACCGTCGCCCTCTGAGCCGGCCTGCACCTTTCACTGGGTACCCAGTGAAAGTTGCGCGAACCCAGAGTCGTTTCCCTGGGTTCGCGCACACGACTCTGGGTTCGTGCGGTGCGGTGCGTCGGTCGCGGGATCTCGACAACGGTTCACGGCCGGAAGCCCCCGCGGATCAGCGCCTCGCGGAACTGGAGCGACCGCCGCAGCGGGTCGGTAGATGTCGGCGAACACAAGCCGCCGTACGGTCCAGCCGCACGCGGTGATCCAGTCCTCGCGCTGCTTCTCCCGCCACACCACCTCGCCGGGATCCACCTCCGAGCCGGTCCGGGTCGACGTCGCGCAGGTACTTGCGCTTGCCGTCGAACTCGCCCACCACGCCGTAGTCCTCCCAGACGTAGTCGGTGAACGCGAGCTGGCCGCGCGGACCGTCGACGCGGAACTGGAGCTCCGGGCGGGGCAGCCCGTTCCGCCAGAACACCACGATCCGGCCCAGCGTCTCGCCACCGTTGGCAGCACGGCCGTCGGACAGGCGTACGGCCACGCGCAGCGCACGGGTGTCGCGCCGGCGCTGCCACGACTCGGCCAGCTCGGTCAGCTCGGTCTTGTCGGTGAGCTTGTGCTGCTGGGCGGAGTCCGCGACGACGACCATCCCCTCCAGCGGGTAATCCAGCATCGCGGTGAGAGCAGTCCATGCCGGTGGAGCGCAGAGGAAGTCGTCGTCCAGCCGCTGTGGGGGCGGCATCGCAGGTGGCAGCTCGAGGTGGGTCACGCCGTACTCCGTCCCGCCGGTGCGCCCGTCGAGACGCACCAACGTGATGGGCAGTCAGCTTCGGCTGCCAGATCTCCAAGCCGTGGGCGACCGCCCCCGTGCTGCCGATCAGTGCGACGGGGCCGGCCTGGGACCGTACGGCTGCGCGGGTGCTCAGCAGGTGCCGCTGGCGGCAGGTCTGCGCCTGCCCAGACAGCCGCGAGGGTGAAGTAGCCGCGGCGGATCCGCACCCACAGGCGCTTGTGCACCATCCGGGCGATGCTGCGGCCGTCATGGCCGAGCGACCTCGCCTCGGCGGTGCTGAACACGCCGTGACGGGAGGCAGCCAGGAGTTCGATCTCGGTGTCCATGTCCCAGCGTGCGATGTCGCAGCGATCCGCTCGGGTGAGCATGCCGCGGACCTGTGGACGAGGCTATAGGCGACGTACGGCTGTGGACAGCTCCGCTCCGGCAGGCATTCGCCCGCCCACGAACCCAGAGAAGCGAGCGCGAACCCAGAGAAACAACTCTCGGTTCGCGCACCTTTCACTGGGTACCCAGTGAAACGTGCAGGCGTCAGCTGATGCCGTGCTCGCCGGCGAGCTGGCCGGAGTCCTGGCCGTACTTGTCGAGGTAGCCGTCGATGTCGTCCTGGGCCATGGCGTCCCAGAGCGCGTGGCACTGCTTCTGGTCGAGGACGACGGTGCTGCCGGCCTGCTCGCCGTAGTGGTCCATCGGGGCGGTGATGAACGTCAGGTCCTCGGTGCGGATGCCGCGCAGCGACAGCGCGAGGTCGCGGATCTCGCCGTCGTCGAACTCCTGGTCGACGGTGAGGTTCTTGACCACGGCCTGGAGGGTGTTGGTCAGCTTGAGCGGGTTGGCCAGCGTGCCCTGGCTGAGCATCTTGCCGACCATGGCGCGCATGAAGTTCTGCTGCCGGGCGATGCGGCCGAAGTCGCCGCTCTCGTCGGGGAGGTCGTAGCGGGTACGGACGTAGGCCAGCGCGTCCTCGCCCTCGAGCGTGGTCGGGCCCTCGATCCACTGGCGCTTCTGGCTGCTGTCGTAGAACGTCTGCGGGATGTAGACCTCGACGCCGCCGAGTGCGGTGGAGATGTCCTTGAAGCCCTGCCAGTCGACCGCGGCGAAGTGGTCCATCCGCAGGTCGGTGAGGTGCTCGATCGTCGAGAGGTAGCCGGTGGGTCCGTACTCCGACATCGCCGCGTTGATCTTGTTCTTCTCCTCGAAGTTGCCGTTCTCGTCGTAGATCTTCACGTACGAGTCGCGCGGCACGGAGACGAGGTAGGCGTCGTCACGGTCGGCGGTGACGTGCAGGATCATGATCGTGTCGCTGCGGAAGACGCCGGGCTCCCACCCGTCCTCCACCAGCTGCTTGACGCTGCGGCCGTCGCCCTTGTCGACGCCGGCGAGCAGGATGTTGATCGCCTCGTTGTCGACCTTCTCCGGCCGCGCCTCGTCGTCGAGCCCCCCGGCCCAGTCGACGCGCGCGATGTTGCCGATCTGGCTGTTCAGGTAGTACGCGAAGCCGGCGGTGCCGCCGATGAGCAGGACCAGCACCGTGACCAGTCCGATCACGACCGGGTGCCGGCGGATGAAGCCCTTGGGCTTCACCGCCTTGCGCTTGCCGGGGTCGGTATAGGCAGGCGGTGTCGCGCCGCCGTCGTCCGGTGTCCCGCCGTCGTCCGGCGTGGGGGCACCGTCGCCGGGGCGCGACGTACCGTCGTCGTTGCTCATGCGTCTCCTTGGGGGGTCACCCAATTGTCGTGGAGACGGCGACGACCGTGCCAAAGCGACGCGGAGATCCTTAGCCTTCCCTCAGGATCCAGCCTCGACGATGAGCGTCACGGGGCCGTCATTCAGCAGACGCACAGCCATCTGGGCGCCGAAGACACCCCGCGCGACGTACGCCCCGGCGCTCTCGAGCGTGCCGCAGAAGTGCTCGTAGAGCGGTTCGGCGACCGGTCCGGGGGCCGCTGCCGACCACGACGGGCGGCGTCCCTTGCGGGTGTCGGCGTACAGCGTGAACTGGCTCACCACGAGCAGCGGGGCGCCGGTGTCGGCGGCGCTGCGCTCGTCCCGCAGGATCCGCAGCCCGTGCACCTTGCGGGCCAGCGTCTCGGCGACCGCCGGGGTGTCGTCGTGGGTGATGCCGAGCAGGACGAGCAGGCCGGGCGAGTCGATCGCGCCGACGACCGCGCCGTCGACCTCGACGCTCGCCTCCGTCACCCGCTGCAGCACCGCCCGCACGGCGCCCGATTGTGGCAGGGCGTCTGACACCATGCGCCCATGGCTCCCGGGACCCTCATCACTGTCGCGCCCACCGGCGCCGAGACCGCGAAGGCCGACGTGCCGGCGCTGCCGACGACGCTCGACGAGCTGGTCGAGACGGCGACGCCGCTGCGAGGCCGCCGGCGCCGGCCTGGTGCACGTGCACATCCGCGACGACGCGCACCAGCCGACCCTCGACCTCGGCCGGCTGACGGAGACGGTGGCGGCGCTGCGCGCCGAGACCTCGTTGGTCGTGCAGCTGTCGACCGGCGGCTCGGTGCACGACCCGCTGGTGCACCGGCTGCGGGTGCTCGACGCGGCGCCCGACTCCTGCTCGCTGACGATGGGCACCGTCAACTTCGGCGACGAGGTGTTCCTCAACCCGTGGCCGTTCGTCACCGAGCTCTACCAGCTCAGCCAGGAGCGCGAGGTGGTGCCGGAGTTCGAGCTGTTCGACCTCGGCCACGTCGCGGCGCTGCACCGGTTGCTCGACCAGCACGGCCTGCCCTACGGCGGTCGGGTGCACTGCGACCTGGTGATGGGAGTGCCGGGCGGGATGCCGGGCACCGCGGCCGCGCTGGTCGCCGCGGTGCAGGCGCTGCCCGACGCGGTCACGTCGTGGTCGGCCACCGGCATCGGCCGCACCACGCTGCCGGTCGCGCTGGCCGCGCTGTCGGCCGGCGGGCACCTGCGGGTCGGCATGGAGGACACCGTGACGTACGCCCGGCGGCGCCCGGTCGAGCACAACGCCGAGCTGGTCGAGCGGGCCGCCCGGCTCGCCGAGCTCGCCCAGCGCCCGCCGATGAGCACCGCCGACGTACGCGACCTGCTGCAGGTGCGCCCAGCAGCGTGAGCCGGGCCTCTGGCTACCGACGGTAGTCTCGTCATGACATGGCGTTCGAGATCCCGGCTGACCTGCATCCCGACCTGACCCCACTCGCGTGGCTGGTCGGGCAGTGGGAGGGCTCCGGGCACGGCGACTACCCGACGATCGAACGGTTCTCGTTCGGCCAGGAGGTCGCGTTCGCGCACGACGGCCGGCCGTTCCTGCACTACTTCAGCCGCACCTGGATCGTGGACGACGAGGGCAACGAGCTGCGCCCCGGCGCGCTGGAGACCGGGTTCCTCCGGGCCCGCCCCGAGGGCGAGCTGGAGCTGCTGCTCGCCCACCCCACCGGCTTCGCCGAGGTCTGGTACGGCACCGTCGACGGCCCCCGGATCGAGCTCGCCACCGACATCGTGGCACGCACCGCGTCGGCCAAGGAGGTCACCGCCGGACAGCGGCTCTACGGCCTGGTCGAGGGCGACCTGCTGTGGACCTACGACATGGCGGCCGAGGGCCAGCCCCTGCAGTCGCACCTGTGGGGCCGCCTCGTGCGGCGCACCGACGGGGGAACCTGACGTGGCGACGACCCGCTCCTCGCTCGCCGCGATCGGGCTCGGACTGCTGGTCGTCCTCGACATCGGTCTCGTCTACATGGCCGTCGATCACGTACGTGGCGACGACGCGGCGGGCGCCGCGGTCGGTAGCCCGCTGCCGACGACCGAGCCCACGCCTGACCAGCCCACCGCCGACCCGCACCGACGAGCCCACCGTCGACCCCACGACCGACCCGACCGAGGAACCCACCGACGAGGAGACCGGTGCCCCGACCGCCGGCGCCGGCGCTCCCACCGACGAGCAGACCGACGACACCGCCACCGAGCCGGCCACGTCGACCGGCGGGGTGCTGCTGGACAGCGCGGCCGGACGGCACCCTGCTGCGCGCGAACCGCGGCGACTGCGGCGGCGACCTGGGCACGGCGCTCACGGTCGAGGTCTCGACCAACGGCGGCGCCAGCTTCACCCTCGCCGACATCGGCGGGCTCACCTCGGTGCTGAGCCTCACCGCCACCCGTGCCAGCACCATGGTCGTCGTGGGCACCGACGCCGTCTGCGAGCCCGCGGTCTACTCCTCCACCGACGGCGGCAAGACCTGGCAGTCCTCCCCGGGCACCGGCGACGAGTGGCACCTCGCCCCCGCGTCCTCCACCGCGGTGCACGCGCCCGGCGGGAGCGCGACACCCGGATGTGACGTCGCGGCGCTCGTCCCCGGTCAGCGGCACGGCCGCCCGGGTGCTCTGCACCGACGGCACCGTCCTCGGCACCTCCGACGGCGGCCAGGGCTGGGACGCGCTGGGCATGCTGGAGGGTGCCGTGGCGTTGGACTTCACGGACGCGGCCACCGCGTGGGCCGTGGCGGAGACCGATGAGTGCGCCACCGCGATCTACCAGACCGTGGACGCCGGCATCGACTGGGACCAGCGCGGATGCCTCGACGACGGGGCGGCGGCGGCCGTGACCGCGACCGCGGCGCAGGTCACCGTGCAGGCGGGTGACACCCTGATGACGAGCACCGACGAAGGGGAGACGTGGGAGACGCCATGACGTACCGCAGCCCGCTGCTCGACCTCTCCGGCGCGGTCGCTGCCGACGGCGTCGACGCCGGGGTCGCGTGGCACTACGGCAACCCGGTCGTCGAGCAGCGCCGGCTCGAGGCAGGCGACGGCTGGGTCGACCTGAGCCACCGCGACGTCGTCCGGTTCACCGGACCCGACCGGCTCACGCTGCTGCACGCGATGACGACCCAGCACCTCGAGGCGCTGCCGCCCGGGCAGTGGACCGAGGGACTGATCCTGTCCCCGAAGGGCCACGTCGAGCACGCGTTCGCGGGCGTCGACGACGGCACCGCGTTCGTGGCGCACACCGAGCCCGGGCTCGGCGCCGGCTTCGCCGACTTCATGGTCTCGATGCGGTTCATGATGCGGGTCGAGATCGAGGCGGCCGACGATCTCGCGGTCGTGGCCCGTGGCGACGCCGAGGTCTTCGTCCCGCGGTCGGGCCTGCCCGGCCTGCCGGACGAGCTGGGGCCGCCGTCCGGCACCTGGGCGTACGAAGCGCGGCGCATCGCCGCCGGCCGTCCGCGGATCGGCCTCGACACCGACCACCGCACGATCCCCAACGAGGTCGGCTGGATCGGCACCGCCGTGCACATGGACAAGGGGTGCTACCGCGGTCAGGAGACGGTCGCCCGGGTGCACACCCTCGGCCGCCCGCCGCGGCGGTTGGTGCTGCTGCACCTCGACGGTTCGGCCGACCGGCTGCCGGCCGTCGGGTCCGCACTGGTGCTGGACGAACGCGAGGTCGGCCGGGTGGGGTCGTCGGCCCGCCACCACGAGCTCGGCCCGATCGCGCTCGGGCTGGTGAAGCGCTCGGTCCCGCCCGACGCCGCGCTGCTCGCCGACGGGGTGGCCGCCGGCCAGGAGCTGCTGGTCGATCCCGAGGTCGGCCTGCACGTGCGGCCGCGTCTCTAGGTCGGGCCGATGGCGTTCACCCTGCTCTACGTCTGCACCGGGAACATCTGCCGCTCGCCGCTGGCCGAGCGCTACACCGTGCACCGGCTCGTCCACGCCGCTCCCGATCTCGCCCACCTGGTGCGCGTACGCAGCGCCGGGACGCGTGGGCTCGAGGGCTACCCGATGGACGCATTGGCGGAGGCCGAGCTCGTACGCCACGGCGGCCTGGGTGACGGCTTCGTCGGGCACCGACTGACCTCCGCCGACGCGGGCTCGGCACAGCTGGTGCTGACCATGGAACGGGCCCAGCGCGCCGAGGTGCTCGCCGAGGAGCCCGCCGCCCTGAGGCGCACGTTCACCCTGCTGGAGGCGGCCGACCTGGCGCAGCTGGTCGGCACCGACGGGCAGCTCGACGCGGTGCCGGCCGGCCCGATGGGCCTGGTCGCGGCGATGATGGCGCGGCGCAGCGCCGCGCGGATCGACGACTACGACGTCGCCGACCCGATCGGTGAGTCGCCCGAGGTCCATGCGGCGGTCGCCGTCACGATCACCACCGCTGTCGACGTGCTGATCGACGCCCTGGTGCCGAGCCTCAGGCAGCTGGTCACGACCGCCGAGCCCGGCAGCTAGGTCCGGTTGAGCCGGGTCTCCTCCGCGAGCCTGGTCAGCTTGCGCGGGTTGCGGATCACGTAGATCCGGGTGATCCGGCCGTCCTCGAGCGTCAGGCTGGCGACGGTGTCGAGCGCGCCGTCGATGTCGATCCACAGCGCCGGAGCGCCGTTGACCGACACCGTGCGACCGACGAGCTGGATCGCGGCTCTGGCGCTCCCGGACAGGAACCGCGCCACCTTGTCCGCACCTTCGATCGGTCGCAGCGCCGCGGCAACCAGCCCGCCGCCGTCGGTCACGAGGACCACGTCCGGGGCGAGCACCGCGAGCAGCGCCTTGACGTCCCCGGTGTGGATCGCTGCCAGGAAGCGCTCGACCGCCGCCTCCTGCTCGTCCTTGGTCACCTGCATCCGCGGCCGCCGGGCCTCCACGTGGGCGCGTGCCCGGTGCGCGATCTGTCGGGTCGCCGCCGGTGTCTTGCCCAGCGCCTGCGCGATCTCGTCGTACGGCGCCGCGAAGACCTCCCGGAGCACGAAGACCGCCCGCTCGGCAGGGTTCAGCGTCTCCAGGACCGTCAGCATGGCGATCGACACGCTCTCGGCCAGCTCGACGTCCTCGGCGACGTCCGGTGTGGTCAGCAGCGGCTCGGGCAGCCAGTCACCGACGTAGTCCTCGCGCTGCCGGGCGACCGTCCGCATCCGGTTGAGCGACTGCCGGGTGACGATCCGGATCAGGTAGGCACGCGGGTCGCGGACCTGCTCCTGGTCGACCCCGGCCCAGCGCAGCCAGCTCTCCTGCAGGACGTCCTCGGCATCGGCTGCCGAGCCGAGCATCTCGTACGCGACCGTGAAGAGCAGGCTGCGATGGGCGACGATCGGGTCCTCGGTCATGGCGTCCTCTTAGTAGCGGGTGGCCACCCGGCACTCCGCGCCCTTGCAGTTGCGCATCTCGTGCAGCTGCCTGGACAGCTTGCGCACGAGCGTGCGACGGACCGACGGGCTCCCGATCAGGTTCTTCAGCTCGTACGGGTCGCGGTCGAGGTTGTAGAGCTCCCGCTCGCCGGTGGCGTACTCGACATAGGTGTAGTGCTCGGTGCGGAGCCCGATGAACGTCATCTTGCCGCCGACCTTGTGCGGGCCGGCCTCGATGACGATGTCGCGGTCCTCCCGCGCGTGCGGCTTGTGGATCAGGTTCAGCAGCGAGGCACCGTCGAGGGTGCGGCGAGGCTTGGCGTGCGCGGCGTCGACGAACGTGGCGGTGAGGTCCATGGTGCCGACCAGCTGGCGGCGGACCTTGCCTTGCGGGATGCCGGGACCGCGGATCAGCAGCGGGGTGCGGATGGCCGCTTCGTACGGCAGGACCTTGCCCTGGAGCACCCGGTGCTGGCCGATCATGTAGCCGTTGTCGGAGGTGAACGCGACGACGGTGTTGTCCAGCTCGCCGCTCCTGCGCAGCGCCTGGAGGATGTCGCCCACCCCCTGGTCGACGTTCTGCAGGGTCTCCAGCCGTTGCTGGTGCAGCTCGGTCAGGGCCCGCACGTCGGTGCGGCTGAGCCGGGGTCGCTTGTTGATGAGGGAGGGCTTGTCGCTGACGTTGGCCTCGTTGAAGCTCGGGTCCTTTGGCACCGGAGTGCCCCGGAACGTGTCCTTGTCCCTGCGCGCCGGCACCGGTGTCTTGATGTTCTTGCCGTAGACGACCTCGGGGTCGTCGGGCTCGGTCGGGTGACCCGCGTGCGGGGCGTAGTGCCACGCCGTGACCATCAGCGGTGCGGGCCTCCCGATCCGGTGACGGATGATCTTGACCACGGTGTCGGTGGTCCAGGCGCTGCGGTACTTGTCGTACGTGTGCACCGTGCCGTCGTTCTGGAAGGCCTTGGAGACCCGGTAGCCGCCGGACAGCGTGCCGTGCCAGTCGTCCCAGCCCGGCGGGACCCGCGCGGCGTTGCCGTGGTCGCCGTAGTGGTTGAGGTACTTGCCGACGAAGGCGGTCTGGTAACCGGCGTGGTCGAGCCAGGTGGCGATGGTGTTCTCGTCGCTGGTGAAGCCGCCATAGCCACCCTCGGGGAAGGCGGGGTCATCGTTGCCCAGCACGCCGTGGTTGTGCGCGTACTGGCCGGTGAGCATCGACGCCCGGGCAGGGCAGCACAACGGGAACGGGGAGAAGCTGTTCACGAACTGGACCCCGCGGTCGCCGATGAGCTGCCGCGTGATCGGCATCGCGCGCAGGTCCCGGGCCGACATGTCGTCGACGGCGATCAGGACGATGTTCGGTCGTCGGGCCGCCGGCGCAGCGGTTGGTTCTTCTCCGGTTGGTTCGGCTCCGGCGGAGGCGATCTGCGTCGCTCCCAGACCGGCCAGCACCGTGGCCAAGACCGTCGTGACTGTCAGCACCCGTGCACGCATCGAATTCCCCGTTCGTGGTCGGCACTCGACTTTGTCATACCCGGTGGAAGCGACCGCAACCCAGCCCTCGAATCCCTAAGCCGGCTTGGGGAAAGTGCGTTTCGGCAGTCGCAGTGATCTGGTGGGGGGAACACAGGTTCGATACGCCCGTGGTCGTGACGGTTCACTCCGCAAGGTCGCGTGGTCCGACACGATCCTCGCTCACGCCAGGTTGAGATCCTCGAAGGACGCTAGACCTGGGCAGCAGCTTCAGAGTCTCGCTGCGGCGTGGTGCTGCGCGATCTCACCGACGAACGGTGCCTCGACCGCGTCGGCAGCGGCCTCGACACCGGACCGGGTCATCGGCAGGGACCGCCGGCAGGAACACTGAGATTCCTCAAGCCTGCTTGGGGAAAGTCCCCGCCACGGGGAGTGGGTTCCTGGTAGGATAGAACACATGTTCGGAACACTCGTGGAGACGCTTGCGGAGGTCACCGGTTGCGACCGGTCGGCCCTCGCGGCGGTGCTCGACGAGCCCGCGCACCCTGATCAGCCCGCAGGCCCCGACGAGCTGGGGGCGGCGGCGCTGCTGGACCGGATCGCGGCCAAGGAGCGGCTGGTCCAGGCGGTGCAGGCATCGCAGCTGCGTGACCTGGAGGCGTTCGCCGCCCGCCGGGTCGCCGAGGACCACGGGCTCGGGCTGCGGGCCGACCTGGCTGGGCGGAGTGCGCCGGTCGAGGTCGCCAAGGCGCTGGGCGTGGCGACGATGACCGCCGACGGCCGGTTGCGGGACGCGTCGGCGGCCGTGCACCAGCACCCGCGGCTGCTGGGCCTGGTCGGCACCGGCCGGGTGAGCATGGGCGGGCTGGGCCGGGTGATCGACGCGACCCGGGTGCTCGAGCCCGCCCAGCAACGCCGGGTCGACGAGCAGGTCGCGGCCGAGGCGCAACGACGCGCGATGACCCCGGGCGAGCTCGGCAAGGCAGCGGCGCGCCGGGTGCTGCAGATCGACCCGGAGGCGGCCGACAAGCGGGCGGCCCGCGCCCGCCGCCGCCGCGACGTGCGGTTGTGCGACCCGGTCGACGGCACCGCCCAGATCATCGCGACGTTGCGGGCCGAGGACGCGCTGGCCGTGCACACCAGCGACTGGACAGCACCGCCCGTGGCATGCGCCAGTCCGGCGACCAACGACCGTTGGACACCCTGCGCGCCGACCTGTTCGTCGAGGCGCTGGCCGGCCGGTCGATGGTCACCACCGGCCCGGGCGAGAAGCCGCCGGTCTGGCGCTCGACCGACGGGCTGCCCGCCGTGGACCCTCACCTCCCCGCCACCGCGCACCGCGTCCGTCCCGGAGCCGCCGGTAGACGACCCGGCGTGGGACACCTACTGCGACACCTACCGCGACCACCCGACTCCGCACCACTCCGATCCCGCACCACCTGATCCCGCACCACCTGATCCGCCCCACCCGATGCAGACGAGTCACCGCCCCGCCGACTCCCGACCGACGTCGAGGTCCAGGTCGTCCTGCAGATGTCGACCGCACTCGGCCTCGACCGCGACCCGGGACTGCTCCGCGGCTACGGCGCGATCCCCGCCGACGTGATCGCCGACATCGTCGACTCCGCCGAGCTGTCCGGCGCCCGCACCACGCTGCGGGCACTGTTCTGCGACCCGCTGGACGGGCGGCTGGTCGCGATGGACTCCAAGGCACGCCGGTTCACCGGCGGGCTGCGCCAGTTCGCGCTCTACCGCGACCAGACCGACCGGCTCACCGGCGGCACGATCCGCGACCTCGACCACATCATCGACCACGACCGCGGCGGACCCACCACCGCCGCCAACGCCCAAGGCCTCGCCCGACGCACCCACACCCTCAAGGACCACCCCGCCATCCGGGCCCAGACACTGACCCCGAACCCGCAGCGCGACGGGCTCGACCACTACCGCGCCCACGCCCCCGACGTCCGATGGACCATGCCCACCGGCCACCACTACGACTGCCCACCACCACCCGTGCTCGGCTACGGCTCCGACCCCGCCGAGGCCGACCCACCACCCGACTGGGACGCCCTGATCGCCGCGATCCTCGCCGAAGGGCCTGACGGCGGTCCGACGAGGCGGCCGAGCCGCGCGCTCGCCTGATCGGGTGCACCGTCGCATGCGTGTGCCAGCGCCGCCCTGCTAGTACGGGGTCGCCACCCGGCACCCCGCTCCTACGCAGTTGCGCATCTCGTCCAGCTGCGCGGCGAGCTTGAGCACCAGCCCGGGGTGCCCCGGCGGGTCCACGATCTGGTTGCTCAGCTCGTACGGATCCTTCGTCAGGTCGTAGAGCTCACGCTCGCCGGTGGCGTACTCGACATAGGTGTAGTGCTCGGTGCGGAGCCCGGTGAACGTCATCTCGCCGCCGACCTTGTGCGGGCCGGCCTCGATGACGATGTCGCGGTCCTCTCGCGCGTGCGGCTTGTGGATCAGGGTCAGCAGCGAGGAGCCGTCAAGTGTGCGGCCGGGTTCGGCGTGCGCGGCATCGACGAACGTGGCGGTGAGGTCCATGGTGCCGACGAGCTGTTGGCGGACCTCTCCGGTGGGGATGCCCGGACCGCGGATCAGCAGGGGGGTACGGATGGCGGGTTCGTACGGCCAGACCTTGCCCTGCAGCACCCGGTGCTGCCCGGTCATGTAGCCGTTGTCGGAGGTGAACACCAGCAGGGTGTTGTCCAGCTCGCCACTGTTGCGCAGCGCCCGGACGATGGTGCCGACCCCACGGTCGACGTTCTGCAGGGTCTCCAGCCGCTGCTGGTGCAGCTCGGTCAGCGCGAGGACGTCGGTGTGCGTGAGTCGCTGCCTGGTGCTGACGACCTCCGGTTTGTCGCTGACATCGGCCTCGTTGAAGTTCGGGCCCTTGGGCACCGGAGTGCCCCGGAACGTGTCCTTGTCGCTGCGCGCCGGCACTGGTGTCTTGATGTTCTTGTCGTAGACGACCTGCGGGTCGTCGCGCTCGATCGGAAAGCCGGTGTGTGCGGGGCGAAGTGCCACGCCGCCAGCATCAGCGGTGCGGGTCGCCTGATCCGGCGGCGGATGATGTCGACCACGGCGTTGGTGGTCCAGGTGCTGCGGTACGTCTTGTACGTGTGCACCGTGCCGTCGTCCTCGAAGACCTTGGACACCGGGTAGCCGCCGGGCAGCGTGCCGTGCCACTCGTCCCAGCCCGGCGGGACCCGCGCGGCGTTGCCGTGCTCGCCGTAGTGGTTGAGGTACTTGCCGACGAAGGCGGTCTGGTAACCGGCGTGTTCAAGCCAGGTGGCGACGGTGTTCTCGTCGCTGGTGAAGCCGCCGTAGCCACCCTCGGGGAAGGCGGGGTCGTCGTTGCCGAGCACGCCGTGGTTGTGCGCGTACTGACCGGTGAGCATCGACACGCGAGCGGGGCAGCACAACGGGAACGGCGAGAAGCTGTTCACGAACTGAACCCCGCGGTCGCCGAAGAGATGCCGGACGATCGGCATCGCGCGCAGGTCCCGGGCCGACATGTCGTCGACGGCGATCATGACGATGTTCGGTCGTCGGGCCGCCGGCGCGGCGGTTGGTTCTTCTCCGGTTGGTTCGGCTCCGGCGGAGGCGGTCCCCGACGCCCCCAGACCGGCCAGCGCCATGACCAGCACCGTCGCGACAGTGAGCCCCCGTGCGCGCATCGACTTCCCCGTTCGTCGTTGGCAGCTCGACCTTGTCACGGGCGGTCGGAAACCTCGCCCGAAACGCCAAGTCTGCTGATCCGGGCGATCCGCGATCAGAGGCCTGAGGCCAGGCCGACGGAAGCGCCGAGCCGTCCGCAGACCTCGTCGAAGTAGGTCGCGTAGTCGCTGATCGACCCGTGCAGGTGGCCGAACAGCTCGAACGACACCGTGCCGAAGATGGTCGTCCACGCCATGATCGTGCGCACCACGAGATCCGCGGGCAGCTCCTCGAACCCTTGCTGCTGCGCGAACTCGACGGCCCCCGCGACCAGCTCGTCGAGCTCCGGCGTCGTCGATGTCGCAGGTGCGTCGGCACCGGCCGCGTACGCATCGTTGATGATGCCGATCAGCACGACGACGACCCGCGTCGCCGGCCCGATCGTGTCCTGCGGCGCCGCGTAACCCGGCACGGGGGAGCCGTACAGCAGGGCGTAGTCACCGGGGTGCGCCAACGACCAGGTACGCACCGTGCGGCAGGCGGAGAGCCACCGGGCCGCGACGTCGGCGTGGTCGGCGACGTCGCGATCGGCCTGCTCGACCGCCGCGCCCAGCTCGTCGTAACCCTCGATCAGCAGGGCCGTGAGCAGGTCGTCGCGACTGGGGAAGTAGCGGTAGACCGCGGACGAGACCATCCCGACGTCCCGGGCGACCGCGCGCAACGAGAGCTCGCCCGGACCGGTCCGGGTCAGCCGGTCCCGCGCCGCCCGCAGGATCTCGTCGGTGATCTGCTCGCGGGCCCGCTGCCGGGCGGTCTTCGACGTGGTGGTCACGACCCCATTGTCACCGACAAACGAGAGCACCCGCAACAAAAGAGAGCAGCGCTCTTGTAATGCAGTCCAGACGCTGGCATGCTCAGAACCGAGAGCGGTGCTCTCCCAAACCGAAAGGGTTCATCGTGACCGATCGCCACCTGATCATCGGAGCCGGCCCGGTGGGCCGACACGTCGCCTCCCTGCTCGCCGACCGAGGGTCAGAGGTCCTCGTCGCGACCCGTTCCGGGACGGAGACCGGCATCGACGGCGTGCAGCACCTGCG
The DNA here is from genome assembly GCA_963801045.1 of uncultured Actinomycetota bacterium. GTDB lineage: Bacteria > Actinomycetota > Actinomycetes > Propionibacteriales > Nocardioidaceae > JACCWP01. The sequence goes on along the minus strand of CAWDDC010000003.1, from coordinate 973,927 downwards.
GCTCGACGCGTCCGACCCGGACGCGCTGTCCCGCGCCGCGGAGGGCGCCAGCGTGCTCTACAACTGCGCCAACCCCGGTGACTACACGACCTGGACGACGTTCTGGCCACCCATGGCCGCCTCCCTGCTCACCGCCGCCGAGCGCAGCGGGGCCGTCTACGCGATCACCGGCAACCTCTACCCGTACGGCCCGGTCGACGTGCCGATCACCGAGGACCTCCCGGACGCGGCGACGGACACCAAGGCCCGGTTGCGGGCCCGGCTGTGGGCCGACGCGCTCGCCGCCCACGAAGCCGAGAGCGTACGCGCTGTCGAGGTGCGCGGCTCCGACTACGTCGGCCGCGGAGTGGGTGCCAACGGTCACGTCTCGCGACAGATCCCGACCGCCCTCCAGGGCAAGACCGCCCGGGTGATCGGCAGCGCGAAGATGCCGCACACCTGGACCGATGTCGCCGACATGGCACGCACCCTGGTGGCGGCCGCCGGCGACGAGACCGCGCACGGTCGCACCTGGTTGGTGCCGAGCAACGCCCCGCGCACTCAGGAGCAGGCGATCAACGACGTGATGGCCGCCGCGGGCAAGCCGCCGGTGCGCGTCACGGCGATCCCGGCAGTGGCGCTCGCCGCCGCGGGCGTGTTCTCGCCGCTGGTCCGCGAGATCCGGGCGATGTCCTACCAGTTCACCCGGCCGTACGTCGTCGACGACAGCGCGGCGCGCGCGCACTTCGGCATCGAGCCGACCCCGTGGGACGAGGTCTGCCGGCGCACCGCTGAGCAGTGACGACGGCCCCGGGCGTCAGTGCCGGGTGCCCACCAGGCAGGCGTCGCCCTCGCAGTCGCGCATGGCGGCCAGCTGGGTGCGCAGCGTCGTCTCGACCACGGGATCGAGCTCCGGCGTGCCGATGAGGTTCTCGAGCTGGTACGGGTCGTGGCGCAGGTCGTACAGCTCCCGCTCGCCGGTGGCGTACTCGACGTAGGTGTAGCGCTTGGTACGCAGCCCGGTCAGCGTCATCGGTCCCCCGAACGTCTTCGGCCCGACCTCGAGCACCATGTCGCGGCCGGCGAACGACCGGTCGGCTCTGCGCGATCCGCTGCAACGACGCACCGTCCATGACCCGCTGCGGATCGGCGCCCTCCGATCTCGGCGAACGTCGGCGCGAAGTCCTGCGTGCCGACCAGCTGGTCGCGGGTGACGCCGGCGGGGAAGCCCGGCCCGCGGATCAGCAGCGGCACCCGGATCGACGACTCGTACGGCAGGATCTTGCCCTGTCGCACCCGGTGGTCGCCGATCATGTAGCCGTTGTCGGACGTGAAGACGAAGACCGTGTTGTCGAGCTCACCGGAACGCCTGAGCGCGGACACCATCTTGGCGACACCGCGGTCGACCGACTGCAACGTCTCGATCCGCTGCTGGTAGAGCTCGTCGAGCGTCAGCGGGTCGATCTCGTCGAACGGGGCGAGGTTCTGGATCGCCTGCGGCTTGTCGCTGACGTCCTCCTCGTCGAAGTTCGGGTCGCGCGGGCGCCTGGACGCCCTCGAAGTCGTTGCGATCGGCGTGCGCCGGCACCGGCGTGCCCACGGGGCGGCGGTAGACCGGCCGCGGGTCGTCGGGCTCGACCGGGACCCCGTTGTGCGGCGCGGAGTACCACGTGAACAGCATCATCGGACCGCCGTCGGGGATCCGCTCGTCGATCATGTCCACGGCTGCGGCGGTGGTCCAGGTGGTGCGGTAGTACTTGCCGTAGTTGTTCCGCGTCCCGTTCTCGTACGCCCGGACGTAGCGGTAGCTGCCGACGAGGGTGCCGTGCCAGTCGTCCCATCCCGGCGGCACCCGCGCGGGCTCCTGGTTGCCGTAGCCGTTGAGGTACTTGCCGACGAAGCCGGTCTGGTAGCCCGCGTCGTGCATCCAGGTGGCGATGGTGTTGTCGTCGGTGTCGAAGCCGCCGTAGCCGCCTTCGGGGAACTCGCTCGCTGGCGTTGCCGAGCACCCCGTGGTTGTGCGCGTACTGGCCGGTGAGCATCGTCGCTCGCGCGGGACAGCACAGCGGGAACGGCGACGTGGCATGGCTGAAGGTCGTGCCGTGGTTGCCGATCAGCCGTTGCACGTGCGGCATGTACGGCATCTCGGCGCGGGCCATGTCGTCGGTGACGACGAAGACGATGTTGGGCGGGTCGTCGGGCGGCGGCGCGGCCTCCGACGTGGTCCCCGGCGCTTCCTGACCGCTGACGGGTCCGGCAGCGGCGAGCGCCACCGCGAGGGTGCCCGTGAGCAGGGTGGTGGTGGCGAGCAGGGCGTGGCGGTTCACCGATGGGTCCCCTCGTGCGGTGTGGTCTGGCGACAGCACAAGTCATCGAGCATAAGCGGCGACCGATCAGCGGGTACGGCCCCGCCTCACTGCCAGGACGACGGCTCGGTGCTCCGGTTGCTCGACGACGACTCGGGATCGTGGGGGTTGGCGCCGACCTGGTCGTTGCGCCGGCGTCCCGCCTCCGGGGCGTAGCCGTAGCCGTACCCGTATCCGTATCCGTACCCGTAGCCGTCGCGGCTTCCACCGGTCATCGACAGCACGGTGCCGACGACGCGTCCGCCCACCGCCTGCAGGCGCTCGACGGCGCCGCGCAGCTGGTCCTTGGTGGTCTTGCCGTGGCGCACGACGAGCAGCGCGCCGTCGGCCATGCCGGCGAGGATGGCGGCGTCGGTGACGGGCAGCAGCGGGGGAGCGTCGACGACGATGACGTCGAAGTGGCTGCGCAGCTCGTCGAAGATGTCGGCCATCGCGTGGCTCTGCAGCAGCTCGGCCGGGTTGGGCGGGTTGGCGCCGCTGGTGATGACCGCGAGCGCGCCGTCCGGGCCCCAGGTCTGGATCGCCTCGGAGATCGGCAGCCGGCCGATGAGCGCGGTGGTGAGTCCGACGCCGGCCTCGAGCCGGAGGTACTCCGCCACCTTGGGGCGGCGCAGGTCGGCCTCCAGCAGGCACACCCGCTGGTTGGCCTGGGCCAGCGTGATCGCCAGGTTGACCGCCGTGGTGGTCTTGCCCTCCTCGGGCACCGAGCTGGTGACGATGAACGTCTTGCTGGGTCGGTCCACGCGCACGAACTGCAGGTTGGTGCGCAGCACCCGGAACGCCTCGACTCGTGGCGCGTGGCTGTCGAGCTGGGTGACCAGCGGCCGCTTGGGGGCGTCGGCGTCGTAGCGGACACCGCCGAGCACCGGGCTCTCGGTGATCTCGTTGACGTCGTCGGCGCTCTTGACGGTGGTGTCCAGCGTCTCGCGCAGCACCGCCACCCCGACGCCGAGCAGCAGGCCGAGCACGGTGGCCAGCCCGACGTTGCGCAGCGGCTGCGGGGAGACCGGGGACTCCGGAGATCTTGGCCTGCTCGACGAGCGTGACCTTGACCGGTGAGCTCGCCTGCCCGGACGGGGTCTCCAGCTCGTCGACGAACTTGGTGAAGACGTCGGCGGTGCCGGCCGCCAGCAGCTGCGCTCGCTCGGGGTTGGGATCGGTGACGGTGACGGTGAGGTTGGTGGTCTCGGGCACCACCGCGGCGGTGGTCTTGACGGAGAGGCTGCTCGCGGTCTCGTCGATGCCGAGGGTGTCGATCACCTGCTGGCTGACCTCTTCGCCGGTCACCAGGTCGACGTACGAGATGACGCGCTGCTGAGCCAGCAGTCCGCCCTGGTACTGCTCGGCGGTGTCACCGCTGGACGTGGAGACGTACAGCTTTGCCGTGGACGCGTACTCCGGAGTGCTCCGAAGGGTGAAAAGTGCTGCCGCAGCCACCGCAACCAGGACGCAGGCACCGATAAGTGCCCAGCGGCGGCGAAGAATGCGCAAATAGTCGCGCAGATCCACGTGAGAACTCCCAAGACGACAGCGGTAGGTGGTTACAGCGCGTGACCACAAGGGTATGGTTGAGTCACTGTACCTACTGGACGCGGCGAAGTCGTCGTCCACCGCGACACCATTTGTGACGGGGATTGCCCGGTACAGCCTGGGCAGGAGTAAAAGCGTTGGTCAATGTCGCACGGGTGCCGGCGTGAGCAGCGCCCTGATCACTCGCCTCAAGGGCCACCGAGTCGTCATTCTCATCGTTTTCGACGCGCTCACGTGGTGCCTTGCGCTGATGGTTTTCACCGTTTTGCGCTACGACCTGGCGGGGGCCACCGCCTCGGCGGCGGATATTCTCTACGCCAGCGCGTTCGTCGTGACCGCCCAGATCGTGCTCGGCGCCGTGTGCCGGCTGCACCAGGGGCGGACTGCCGCGGGCAGCTTCGAGGACTTCGTCCTGCTCAGTGGCGTCACGCTCAGCGCGGGTGCCCTGCTGGCGGTGGTCAACGCCTTCGGGCCGGAGCAGTGGCTGCCACGTACGGTGCCGATCGCGGCCACCTTCCTCGCGCTGATGGCGCAGGGCGCCGGGCGAGCCGCCTGGCGTCGGGTTCTCGAGCGCGAGATGGAGCGCGGGGACCACACCGACGGCCAGCGGACGCTGATCGTCGGCGTCGGGGACGCGGGTCGCCAGCTGCTGCACTCGATGCTGCGCGACCGCGAGGGCACGTACGTCCCGGTGGGCTTCGTCGAGGACGACCCGCTGATGCGCAACCGCAGGGTGCGCGGCGTCCCGGTGGTGGGGAGCACGTCGGACCTGCTGCGCGCGGTCGAGGCGACGGGCGCGACCGCGGCCGTCCTGGCGATGCCCAGCGCCGGCCCCGACGTCGTGCGCCGGATCAGCCGGCTGGCGCTGGAGGCGGGGCTCGCGGTCAAGGTGCTGCCGGGAATCAGTGAGCTGATCGGCGGGCAGGTCGGAATCAGCGACATCCGCGACATCGATGTGGCCGATTTGCTGGGGCGACACCAGGTCGAGATCGATGTCCCGTCAATCGCGGGATATCTGACCGGAAAACGCGTCCTCGTCACCGGTGCCGGCGGATCGATCGGGTCGGAGCTTTGTCGGCAGATCGACCGTTATGCGCCCGCCGAGCTGATCATGCTCGACCGAGACGAATCCGCGCTGCACGGGGTTCAGCTTTCCCTTCGCGGGCGCGCCCTGCTGGACTCACCAGAAGTCGTGCTCGGCGATATTCGCGAGAGCCGCTTCCTGCTGGAGCTTTTTCAGGATCGACAGCCTGAGGTCGTCTTCCACGCCGCCGCTCTCAAGCATTTGCCGATGCTGGAGCAATATCCCGGCGAGGCGATCAAGACCAACGTGTGGGGGACGCTGAGCGTCCTGGACGCAGCGCGGGCCGTCGGAGTCGAGCGCTTCGTCAACATCTCCACCGACAAGGCGGCCAACCCCTGCAGCGTCCTGGGCTACTCCAAGCGGCTGGCCGAAGGGCTCACCTCCACGGCGGCGAGCGAGGCCGACGGTACGTACCTGTCGGTGCGGTTCGGCAACGTGCTGGGCAGCCGGGGTTCGGTGCTCACCACGTTCGCCGCGCAGATCGCCGACGGCGGCAGCGTGACCGTGACCCACCCCGATGTCACCCGCTACTTCATGACCGTGCAGGAGGCCGTGCAGCTGGTGATCCAGGCCGCGGCCATCGGGCGGCCCGGCGAGGCCCTGGTGCTGGACATGGGCAGCCCGGTCCGCATCGCGGACGTCGCGCAGCAGCTGATCGACCTGGCGCACAGCGACGTGCGCATCGTCTACACCGGTCTGCGCGGCGGCGAGAAGATGCACGAGGACCTGCTGGCCACCGACGAGCCCGACCAACGACCGTTCCACCCGAAGGTCTCGCACGTGTCGGTGCCGGGGCTGGGCCGCGACCTCGCCCACGAGCTCGACCCCTGGGCCGGCGGCGACCGGATCCGCGCGACCTTCGCCGACCTCTGTCACCGGCTGGGTGATTCTCCCGCCCACCACGTCGGGCCAGCCCGGTAGCACGGTGGACGGTCGCGACGACAGACACAGTGCCGGGGCCCGACCGGCCGGACAGCGGGTGCTTGCGGTGCACCGCTACTTCTGGCCGGACACCCCTCCGTACGCCACCATGCTGCGGGTCATCGCCGCGCGCTGGGCGGCCGACGGCCACGAGGTCGAGGTGCTGTCCAGCCAGCCGTCCTACCACCGGACGACGCAGGGCAGGCGTCAGCCCCGTCGCGAGCGGATGGACGGGTTCACCGTGCGCCGGGTCTCGTTGCTGACGAGACGGCCAAGGGCACCCGCGGGCGCGCTGCCCGGGTGGCGAACATGGCGCTGTTCAGCGCACAGGTGGCCTGGCGCGTCCTGTCCGGCCGCTACGACGTCGTGATGACCTCGACGTCGCCTCCGGTGGTGCTCGGGTGGGCTGCCTCGGCCGCGGCGCGGGTCCGGCGCTCGGCGTTCGTCTACCACTGCATGGACGTGCATCCCGAGATCGGCCGGCTGTCGGGCGACTTCGCCCGACCGGCGCTGTACCGGCGGCTGCTGGCGATGGATGCCGCCACCTGTCGTCGGGCCGCCCGGGTCGTGGTGCTCTCCGAGGACATGGCCGATGCGCTCCGCCGCCGACCGGGCACGCCGTCGCCGCGTACGCAGGTCATCGCCAACATCGACCTCCCCACGATGGGCGGAGAGGTGGACACGGCCGCCATCCCCGCCCGAACGAACGGACGGCTGCGGCTCGCCTTCACCGGCAACGTCGGGCGCTTCCAGGCTCTCGACGTCGTCGTCGACGCACTGGCCCAGCCCGCGTGCCGCACCGTCGAGCTGGTGGTCATGGGTGACGGGTCCGAGCTGTCGTCGCTGCGGGCCCGGGTGGCCGAGCACGGCCTCGCAGACCGGGTGCACTTCGTCGGGCACGCCAACGTCGCGACCGCGCGGGCGCTCGTCGCCGAGGCGGATCTCTGCCTGGTGAGCCTGATGGCAGGCGTCGAGTCGCTGGCGTTCCCGAGCAAGACCATGACCTACCTGGCCGAGGGCAAGCCGGTGCTGGCCGTCGCCCGGCCCGAGAGCGAGCTGAGCGGACTTGTACGGCGCGAGGGCGTGGGGTTCGTCGCGCCGGTCGACGACACCGCCGCCATCGCCGAGACCCTGGGCACAGCGAGCGCGTTCGGCCCGGAGCTCCGCACCGCCCAGGAGCGGGCGCGCACGCGCGGGCCGTCGCTGAGCCCGCCCAAGCGCCTGCTCGACGAGTGGTCGCTGCTGCTCGGTGAGGTCACGGGAGGTGGCCGCCGTGGCTGAGCCTCCAGCGGTGGACCTCGTGATCGTCGGCGCACCCCGTTCGGGCACGAACATGCTCCGCGACGTGCTCACCCGCGTGCCGGGGTTCGCCACCTGGCCGTGCGACGAGATCAACTACGTGTGGCGGCACGGCAACCGGGACCAGCTCGATGACGAGCTGCCCGTGGAAGCCGCGACGCCCTCGGTGCGTCGCTACGTCCGGCGGAGCTTCTCCTGGGTACGAACGCACCGCGGGAGTCCCGTCGTCGTGGAGAAGACGTGCGCGACGTCGCTGCGCGTGCCCTTCGTAGACGCACTGCTCCCGGAGGCACGATTCGTGTTCATCCACCGGGACGGTGCCGATGCCGCAGCGTCGGCTTCCCAGCGCTGGAACGCCGATCTGGACCTCCCCTACCTGGCCCGCAAGGCGCGATTCGTCCCCACTGTCGATCTCCCGCACTACGCGCGCAAGTACCTGCGCGGCCGGGTGAGCCGCCGGGGTCCGCGTTCGGCGCCGACCTGGGGCCCTCGCTTCGCCGGCATGGACGCGGCGGTCGCACACCGACCGCTGGACGAGGTCTGCGCCCTGCAGTGGATGCGGTGCGTCGAGGCCTCGATGGACGCGTTGGCACCACTCGATCCCCGCCGGGTGCACACGGTGGCGTACGAACGCTTCGTCAGCGACCCGGTCGTCGAGACGCAGGCGATCCTCGACTTCGTCGGCGCCGACCGCGCGGCCAACGACGCACTCGTCCATGACGTGCGCGCGTCGAGCATCGGCAACGCCCGCAGGACGTGGACCGACGAGCAGGTGGACCGGATCACCCGTCTCATCGCCCGCACCGAGTCGAGGCGGGCACATGTCTGAGAGCCGTGGCCTGACGGGGCGTCAGCGAGCCGTCAAGCGAGTGCTGGACCTGGCGATCGCCGTCCCGGTGCTCGTCCTCACCGCGCCGATGATCGTCGGCGCCTGCCTGGCGGCACGGCTCGCGACCGGGCAGTCCGGCATCTTCCGGCAGGTCCGGATCGGTCGGGACGGGCAGCCTTTCGAGGTCTGCAAGATCCGCACGATGCGGGCCGTGGAGGGCGTCGACACCAACGTCACCACTGGCCATGACGTCCGCATCACACGGAGCCGGTGCGTGGATGCGCCGGTGGAAGATCGACGAGCTCCCCCAGCTGCTCAACGTCATCCGGGGCGACATGAGCCTGGTGGGTCCGCGTCCGGACGTACCCGGCTTCGCCGACCTGCTCTCGGGGGCCGATCGCGTCGTGCTGTCGGTACGCCCCGGCATCACCGGCCCGGCCACGTTGGCGTTCCGGGACGAGGAGCGGCTGCTCACCACGGTGGCCGACCCCGAGTCGCACAACCGCACCGTGCTGTGGCCGGCGAAGGTGGCGCTCAACCGGGAGTACGTCGCGAGCTGGTCCGTTGGCGGCGACGTCCGAGTACCTGGTGCACACGCTGCGCGGGGGGTCCTGATGGACGCACGCGTGCTGCTCTCGCCCTCCGACGTCGGAGAGCTGGAGGAAGGGCTGGTCCTGGAGGCGATGCGCTCGGGCTGGGTGGCGCCGGCCGGCCCGCACCTCGTGCGGTTCGAGGAGGGGTTGGCCGAGCGCACGGGTCGATCCCACGCCGTGGCGCTGAGCTCCGGGACCGCGGCCCTGCACCTGTCGCTGCTGGTCACCGGCGTACGCGCGGGCGACGTGGTGATCGTGCCCACGCTGACCTTCGCGGCAACGGCCAACGCCGTCGTCTACACCGGTGCCGAGCCGTGCTTCGTGGACGTCGACCCGCTGACCGGCAACCTGGACCCCGACCTGCTGCGGCAGGCGACCGAGCGGCTGCGGGCCGAGGGTCGCCGGGTGACCGCGGTCATCCCGGTGGACATGTTCGGGGTCTGTGCCGACTACGACACCCTGCTGCCGCTGGCCGACGAGCTCGGGCTGGTCGTCGTCGAGGACGCGGCCGAGGCTCTCGGATCGTCGCACCCGCTCGGCCCGGCCGGGAAGTTCGGCACCGGCGCGGTGCTGTCGTTCAACGGCAACAAGATCATGACGACCAGCGGCGGCGGAGCCTTCGTCACCGACGACGCCGCACTCGCCGACCGGGTCCGTTACCTGAGCACCCAGGCCCGCGAGCCGGTCGCCCACTACGAGCACCTCGCGATCGGCTACAACTACCGGCTGAGCAACATCCTCGCGGCCATCGGCATCGGCCAGCTGGAGCGCCTGGACGGCATGATCGCCCGGCGCCGCGCCATCCGCGTCCGCGTACCGAGATCTCTTTGTCGACATCGGCGGCGTGCGGATGCTCGGCGACGCCGGCGCCGCACCGCACAACTGCTGGCTGACGGTCATCGTGGTGGACGAGACGATGACCGGCTGGCAGGCGGCCGACCTCGCCAAGCACCTGGCCGGCCACGACATCGAGACCCGGCCGGTGTGGAAGCCGATGCACCGGCAACCGGTGCACGCGGGACGTCCCACGGAGCTGACGGGCGTGGCCGACCGGTTGTACGACGACGGTCTGGTCCTGCCCGGCGGCTCCGTCCACTCCGACGCGACCGTCGCCCGGGTGATGCGGCTGCGTCCACGACTTCCTGGAGGCGCGCGATGAGCGTTAACGGAGCGTCTCCGCCGCGGGTGCTGGCGGGTGCCACCGTGCTCGTCACCGGCGGCACCGGTTCGTTCGGCTCCACGATGGTGCGGCGCCTGCTCGCGGGCGACGTCGGCGAGGTCCGGGTGCTCAGCCGGGACGAGACGAAGCAGGACGAGATGCGGCGCGTGCTCGGTGACGCCCGGCTGCGCTTCTACCTCGGCGACGTACGCGACACCGACAGCGTCGACCGGGCGACCCGCGGGAGTGCGCTTCGTGTTCCACGCGGCGGCGCTCAAGCAGGTGCCGTCCTGCGAGTTCTTCCCGTTGGAAGCGGTCCGTACGAACGTCTTCGGCAGCGCCAACGTCATCGAGGCGGCCAATGCCAACGGGGTCGCGGCCGTGGTCTGCCTCAGCACCGACAAGGCCGTGCAGCCGATCAACGCGATGGGCATGTCCAAGGCGCTGATGGAGAAGGCCGCGCAGGCGTACGCCCGCAACAACCCGACGGCGGCGACGGTGGTCAGCAGCGTCCGCTACGGCAACGTGATGATGTCGCGGGGCTCGGTGATCCCGCTGTTCATCGAGCAGGTGCTGTCCGGCCGCCGGCTCACCGTCACCGAGCCGACGATGACCCGCTTCCTGATGTCGCTCGACGAGTCGGTGGACCTCGTCGAGCACGCGTTCGGCGAGGCCACGCCCGGGGACCTGTTCGTCCGCAAGGCGCCGGCCTGCACGGTGGAGGTGCTCGCCACCGCGGTCTCGGAGCTGCTCGGGGTCGAGCCCGACATCGAGGTCATCGGCATCCGGCACGGCGAGAAGCTCTACGAGACGCTGGCGACCCGCGAGGAGCTGGTCCGGGCCGACGATCAGGGCGAGTTCTACCGCGTGCCGGTCGATGCACGGGACCTCAACTACCAGGCGTACTTCGACGAGGGCGAGCGCGGCAAGATCGGCATCGAGGAGTACAACTCGCACAACACCGAGCGGCTGGACCTGCTGCAGGTCAAGGACGTGCTCCAGCACCTCGCGCCGATGCGTGCGGCGATGCGCTCGCGTGGCCTCGAACCGGTCGGCGCCGACGCATGACCGGATCGCGCGTCGCCGTCACCGGAGCGGAGGGCTTCCTCGGCTGGCACGCTCCGGGCGCGGGCGCACGCCGAGGGTGGGCCGACGACCGTCCCCGTCGGCAGGACCGTGTTCGCGGACGAGGCGGCGCTCGACGAGGCGATCCGTGGCTGCGACGCGGTCGTGCACGCGGCCGGGGTCAACCGCGGTGACGACGCCGCGGTCGAGGGCGGCAACGTGCGGCTTGGCCGCACGCCTGGTGTCGTCGCTGCGACGCACCGGGTCGCGGCGCGACGGTCGTCTACGCCAACACCACCCACGCCGACCGGGACACCCCCTACGGCAGGGGCAAGGCGCGGGCGGCGACGGTCCTGCAGGAGTGGGCCGACGAGGCGGGTGCGCGCTTCGTCGACGTGCGGCTGCCGAACCTGTTCGGCGAGCACGGGCGTCCGGACTACAACTCGGTCGTCGCCACGTTCTGCCGCCGGCTCGCCGACGACGAGATCCCGCAGGTCACGCGGGGACGCGGAGATCAGCCTGCTGCACGTGCAGGCGGCGGCGGCGCACCTGCTGGCGGCCGCCCGCGGACGGGACGGCGGCTCCCGGCCCGTTGGGGCAGCCGATCACCGTGCGCCGGCTGCTCGACGTGCTCCGCACCCAGCGGGAGACGTACCGGAGCGGTGACGTGCCGGCGTTCGCCGACGACCTCGAGCTGGACCTGTTCAACACGTTGCGCTCGGCGCTCTTCCCGGCGGCGTACCCGTTCCTGCCCACGGTGAACGCCGACCAGCGCGGGGCGCTGCACGAGTGCGTCCGCGCGCACGGGACCGGCGGGCAGACGTTCGTGTCGACGACCCATCCCGGGCCAGGTGCGCGGCGAGCACTACCACCTGCGCAAGATCGAACGGTTCCACGTGCTGCGTGGCACCGCCGAGATCGCGCTGCGGCGGGTGCTCACCGACGAGGTCGTGCGCTTCAAGGTCGACGGCGACACCCCTGCGCTGCTGGACATGCCGACGCTGTGGGTGCACAACATCCGCAACACCGGCGACGCCGAGCTGGTGACCCTGTTCTGGTCGGACCAGCTGTTCGACCCCGAGCACCCGGACACCTTCCGCGAGCCCGTCGAGGGGGCCGGCCGATGACCAAGGTGATGACGATCGTCGGCACCCGGCCGGAGATCATCCGGCTCTCGCGGGTGATGGCGCGCCTCGACGAGACGGTCGACCACGTCCTCGTGCACACCGGGCAGAACTACGACCACGCGCTGAACCAGGTCTTCTTCGACGAGCTGGGGCTCCGTCCCCCGGACCACTTCCTCGACGTGGACACCTCGAGTCTCGGCGCCGTGCTCGGGCGGCACCCTGATCGCGACGGAGCGGGTGCTCGAGGAGGAGCGCCCGGACGCCGTGCTCGTGCTCGGCGACACCAACAGCTGCATCGCCGCGGTGATGGCCAAGCGGATGCGGATCCCCGTCTACCACATGGAGGCCGGCAACCGCTGCTTCGACGAGAACGTGCCGGAGGAGACGAACCGCCGGCTGGTCGACCACGTCGCCGACTTCAACCTGGTCTACACCGAGCACGCGCGCCGCAACCTCCTCGCCGAGGGCATCCACCCGCGACGGATCCTGCTGACCGGCTCGCCGATGCGCGAGGTGCTGGACCACGCCCGTCCCGGCATCGAGGCGTCGGAGGTCATGGGACGGCTGGAGCTCGACCCGGACGGGTTCTTCCTCGTCAGCGCACACCGCGAGGAGAACGTCGACTCGCCGGCCCGGCTGCACCAGCTGCTGGACTGCCTGCGGGCGGTACGGGACGAGTGGCACCTGCCGATCGTCGTGACCACGCATCCCCGCACGCGCAAGCGGCTGGCGCACGAGGACGTCGGCCCGCTTCCGGAGGACGTGACCTTCCACGAGCCGCTCGGCTTCCACGACTACGTGCGGCTGCAGACCGAGGCGCGATGCGTGCTGTCCGACAGCGGCACGGTCAGCGAGGAGAGCGCGATCCTGGGCTTCCCCGCCGTCACGCTGCGGGACTCGATCGAACGCCCGGAGGCGCTCGACACCGGCACGATCATCATGACCGGTCTCGACCCGACCGACGTCGTGCAGGCGATCACCGAGCAGGTCAGTCATGGCCGGGCGCTGCACGTGCCGGCGGACTACGAGGTCCGCGACTGCTCCGCCCGGGCGGTGCGGTTCATCCTGTCGACCTGCTCTCGCGCGGCGTCATGGTCCGGGCTGCGTACAGCCCGAAGGTGGCTCATGACCGCGCCAACGCGGATCTCTCGACGCGCAGTCGTGTTCGCGCCGTACTTCGAACCGGGCTTCCTTGCCGGTGGTCCGATCCGGTCACTGGTGGGGATCGTCGACTCACTACCGCCGGATGTCGTCGCTACCGTCGTGACCCGGGATCGCGATCTTGGTCAGCCGCACTCCTATCCAGGCCTGTCCGGACGCACCGTCCCGCGAGATCGCCATCAGGTCACGTACCTGCTGCCCACCCGGCCGCGACAGTGGCGCCTGCTGTTCGGCCAGTTGAGGCGCGGTGGGCCGGCTGACGTTCTGTACATCAACTCGTTGTGGAACCTGTGGTTCGGATTCGTCCCGATGGCGCTGTGGTTCATCGGGCTGCTGAGGGCTCAGCAAGTGGTCGTTGCTCCCCGTGGGCAGCTCTCCGAGGGTTCGCTGGCCATCAATGGACACCGGAAGCGCGTGCTGCTGGCGATGTGGCGAGTACTGCTCCGCCGCCCCGGGGTGCGGGTGCACGCGTCCACCGACATGGAAGCCGAGGACGTACGCCGGGCGCTTCCTCGTGCGATGACGTTGGTCAGCATGGATCCGGTACCGCTGCCGGAGAAGGCGCTGCCCCGAGAACAGAACTCTGACGTCTTGCAGGCGGTCTTCGTCAGCCGCATCTCGCCCATGAAGAATCTGCTGGCTGTCGGGCAGGCCTTGCGCCTATGCCGCGGGCGCGTGCACCTCACGATCGGGGGACCGGCAGAGGACGCGGTCTATTGGCAGCGGTGCCAGGAGGACCTCCGAGCGGTGCCTGCGAATGTGACCGTCGACTACATCGGGGAGGTCCCTTCGAACGACGTGCGCTCGCTGTTCGCGCGAAGTGACGTGTTCGTCTTCCCGACTCGTGGAGAGAACTTCGGCCACGTGGTCGCGGAGAGTCTTTCCGCGTCCTGCCCCGTCGTCTGCGGCGTGGGCACCCCCTGGGAGGAGGAGGTCCTGGCCGCCGGCGGACGGCTCGTCAGCCCGGACGACGTCACCGCCATCGCCATGTCATTGACGCGTTCGCGGCGTCGAGCCCCGCCCAGCGTCGCGAGCAGGCGGAGCTGGCCGGGCTTGTCTACGAGCGGTGGTGGCGGGAACGGGATCGCAGCAACGTGCTCGTGCTGGCGCTCGACGGTGGGTCGTCGTCATGAGATCGCTACGTCGGCTAGCGCGTCGCCTCAGGCTGCAGCCAGCCTTCTACGGGCTGCTCTGGTTCGTGGACCGACTTGTCCCGAAGCAGACCAGGGCAGTCGTCTGCACGTTGCCAGACTTCGATGACCAAGGATTGGCCGTGGTCGACGAGCTGGTGCAGCGCGGCTACCGCGTGACGTGGCTGACCCACGGGCATCTGCCACGTCGCCCCGACTATCCGTCCGGCCGGGTCGGGTTCCTCAGCCGGTGGTCGATCCGCGGTCACTGGCACTACCTGCGGAGCAACCTCGTGCTCTACACGCACGGGCTGTACGGGTTCGCCAAGCCGGTCCCCGGCAAGGTGGTCGTGAACCTGTGGCACGGCATGCCGGTGAAGCAGATCGGGATCCCGGACGGGCAGCCGGCCATGTCGGCCAGCTTCAGTGTGGCAACCTGCTCCGAAGTTTCAAGACGTACTCATGCGCGCGTGGGCGGTTCCCGCCGACCGCATTCTCGTCACCGGCCTCCCTCGAAATGATCGACTGATCCGCACGGCACAGGCACGTCAACGCGTTGCGAGCAAAGCTTCCACCGACCGAGATCGCTTGGCTACCGACCTATCGCCGCTCCCTCAGTGGCGAGGTCCGCGTCGACGGAGTCGCGGACAGGAATCGCCCTGGTGGCCTCCGCGGCTTCGACAGCGATCGTTTCGAGCAAGCGCTCTACGCGCTGGACATAGAGTGCACTCTCAAGACGCACCCCATGGCCACCGCGGCCGACTTCCCCTCGTCCACCGAGCGGCTGACGATCTGCTCCGACGCCGATCTCGAGGCAAGGTCATTGACGCTGTACGAGCTGCTCGGCGCAACCGACGCTCTGGTGACCGACGTGTCCTCGGTCTGGGTGGATTACCTCCTGCTCGACAAGCCGCTCATCTTTGCGTTCGGCGACCTCGAGGAGTTCCGCGACAGTCGCGGCTACACGCTCGACCCGATCCTGGAGTGGCTTCCGGGCCCGGTGGTGACGACGATGCGGGAGCTGATCGTCAGTCTCGAACAGGTTGCCGAGGGTCGGGACGACTTCAGGGCCGAGCGCGAGCGCGTGACCGGGTTGCTGCACACGCATCGCGATGACCAGAGCTCTCGCCGGTTGGTGGATGCCCTCGCTGCTGTATCGGCAAGCACCAACCGCGACTGGTCCTCAGCCCATGACCACCGCTGTCCAGGATGCTGCCGTCCTCATCCGGGACCAGATCACCAGCCATCACCTTGCGCCACTGTTCGCATGGGGGGCCGCGGGCGTCGTCGCGATGATGCTGCGGGCTGCGGACCCGACTGTCGGTGCCGACTACAGCCAGATCGCCACTGCGGTGGTGACCCTGGCATTCGGTGTGTGGGCGTTCTGGGTGCACGGCGGTCCCCAGATCACCACAGCCGGGCTCTACTGCCTGTCGGTCGCAGTCTTCGTCGGCTACGCCGGGCTGTGGTGGTCGGCCCAGCCCGGTGCCACCAGTCCGCTGATCGTCACCGCGACCCTGACCGGTTGGTGGACCACGTACGCGATGTACGTCCTCTGCTGGTCCCGGCCCCGGCACTACGCGCGGCTCCGCGTGAGTTCCCCCGAGGTGACGCACTGGGGCGTGTGGATGGGGCTGGCGGCAGCCGCAGCAGGAACGGCGCTAGGGGCGATCGGTTATGGATCGTTGGTGCAGTTCAGCGTCGGCGCGCTGAGTCTGTTGACCGTGGCGCTCATGCTGCACCGCGCACAGGGCCAGCGGGCGGTTGGCCGACTGATCCTGGCCGGCGGGATCGTCGCGGTGTTCTGGCAGACGTCCTTCTCCGGCTACGGGCGTCTCAACCTCGTTGCGCTGGGGCTGGTGGCACTCGTCCTCGCCTCGGCGCGCACGGGCAGGCGCACGGTGAAGGCGTTGGTCCTGGGCGCCGCCGTTCCCGCCCTGTGGGTGTTCGTCAGGATCCGCGAGCAGCTCGGTGTCGAGCTCTACGGCCGAGAGCTGGACGGCCTCGGTTCGGTCGTGAACCCCCTGGGTACCTTCGGACGTCTCGTGGACGGGCACTCCCTCGGGACGTACAGCTTCGAACACGGCTCGACCTTTCTGGCCACGGCCACGTTCTGGGTGCCGGGTCAGTGGTGGTCCGGTAAGCCGGACGGCTTCGGCGCCGAGCTCGTGGCGCTGCTCTATCCCGAGCTGGTCAACACGAACCACTCGGTCGCGGCTCACGCCTACGGTGAGTGGTACTTCAACTTCGGGTGGCTCGGCGTCGTCGCGATGGTGCCCGTGATCGGTTGGTTCGTGTGGTGGCTCGACCGACTGCTCGGGCGGACCGTTGCGCGGCCGGTCGACTCGCGGCGTCGGCTGATGGTGCTCGTCGCCATTCTTGTCGCGGTCGCGGCGATCCCGACGCTGATGTGGGTCGGTTCCTTCACCTATGCGGCGCGCGTCGGTCAGCAGTTGTTGATCCTCGCCGTGATCGCGCTCCCTTTTGCGAGCCGACGGCAAAACAATGAGTAAATCGAGAATTGCGAGGAGTGGGTACGATTGCCTTCCTTCACGTCATCTGACGGTCAACAATTCCCTGGGAGTGCTGTGACGTACGAGGCGGTCATTTTGGCGGCCGGCTTGGGCAGCCGACTCGGCAGACCACACCCAAAGCCCCTCACCCCCTTGGCCAGTGGGCAGAGCATCATGCGGCAGCAGGTCGAGAACCTCCGCAGCCGCCTCGGGCCGGGGCTACGGATATCCGCTGTCGTCGGGTTCAAGCTGCACATGATCGTCGAGGCAAATCCCGATATCGGGTTTGTCTACAACGAGGCGTACGACGTCACGAACACGTCCGCCAGCCTGCGTAAAGCCCTGGAGCTGACCGGCGACGCCGGAATTCTCTGGCTGAACGGGGACGTGGTCTTCGACGCCGCTCTGATCGACGACGTGCGCGGCATGCTGGAATCCGGGGAGAGCTTCATCTGCGTCAATACCGAATCGGTCGCAGACGAAGAGATCAAGTACACCCTGGACAAGGATGGCTACATCGCGGACCTGTCCAAGACGGTGACGGGCGGCCTGGGCGAAGCGGTGGGCATCAACTACGTCGGACCCCGGGACAAGGCGACCGTCCTTGCGGGTCTGGCGCGGTGTGCGGATCAGGACTACTTCGAACGAGGTCTGGAGATCGCCATCGCGGAGTCGGATCTCAGGCTCCGACCGATCGACATCAGCCGTCATGTCTGCATCGAGGTCGACATGCAGGAGGACCTGGAACGGGCGAACAGCCTCATCCAACACGGGGAATGACATCTGAGCGACAGCAGAGAGAGGACACGGTGCCGGAGCAGCGGGGAGCGGTCGCACGGAAGGGGCATCGCCGCTTGCCGCGTGACCCCCGGTTCCGCGTCGGTCGGTTCCTCATCGACACGCCCTGGGTGGGGGACGCCTACGTGTGGTCCCGGGCGCCCCTGCGACGTCGGCATGTCGATCGGCACACCGACGTCGTGATCGACGGCTTCCCCCGCTCTGCGAACACCTACGCCCTCTATGCATTCGAGCTGGCCACGGATGGGGGAGTGGTCGTCAAGGGCCACACCCACTCCGCGGTGACGGTGACTCGGGCGGCCCGCCGGCCGCTCCCCACGATGGTCATGATCCGGGATCCGCGCGACGTGGTGGCATCCCTGGTGCAGCTTGCCCCCGGCCTACGGGCCGGGTCGTGCTTTGCGGCCTACTCGCGCTACTACAACGCCATCCTCCGCGACGGCGCGCCGGTCTTCATCGCCGACTTCGTCATCGCCACTCGCGACTTCGGTCTGATCATGCGCCAGTTCAACGAGTTCTTCGGCAGCGCGTTCCCTCCGTACGACGGGAGCGAGGACTGCCGAGCGTGCCGTGCGTGAACGCATCGACGATGCAAGCCTGCGCCGATCCGGCCGGGTCCGGGAACAAGGCGTGGCTCGCCCGTCCTCCACGCGGGCACGCACGGACGACGTGCTTCGCGGCATCGACGCGCCTGCCCGGGCGCAGATGGAGCGTGCGTACGCGGCCTACGAACGCGTCCGCCTGCTGAGCCCGGGCGTTCGTGATCCTGGAGAGTCGCGGCCGTGACCACCTCCCGGTCGGTTGCCTCGCGGGGGTTCTTCAACCTCGTCAGCCAGGCCTTCAACACCGGCGGCAATCTCGTTCTCGCCCTGGTGGTTGCGCGGACGTCGACACCGGAGGAACTGGGAGCCTGGGCGGTCAGCTACGTCGGCTACATGGTGGCGCTGTCGTTCACCAGGTCCGTGGCGAGCATGCCGATGATGCTGGACCGGCGGAGCGACGACGTCGAGCAGGAGAAGCGGACCCTTGTCGGTGGCTTGTCGACTGCCGCCGCGACTGGCGCCATCGTGGCGCTGGTCATGTTCGCGGCGGGGATCTTCTTCGACGCTGGTCGTGAGGTGTGCTGGGCATTTGCGATCGCGATGCCTGCCCTCATGGTCCAGGACAGCGCACGGTACGTGTTCTTCCGGAACCTGCGCCCGCAGCTCGCAGCGGCATCGGATGGTCTCTGGCTCGTGCTCCAGGTCCTCGCATTCGTTGGTCTGGCGCAGCTCGGGCACAACGATGCTGCCAGTGCCACTCTTGCCTGGGGCGTCACCGGAGCAGTGAGCGCGGTGGCGTCGCTGGTGGTGCTCCGCGCCTGGCTGTCCCTCCGCGCTGCCATCACCTACACGGTCGAGCACAGCTGGGTGAGTGGCCGTCTTGCTCGCTGACGCCATCCTCGTCACGCTGAGCACGAACGCCTTGCCCCTGGTGGTGGCGAGCGTGTCCGGCCTCGCAGCCGCAGGCGCTCTCCGAGCCGCTCAGACGCTGATGGGAGGGATCGGTCTGGTCACCGCAGGGCTCACGCCCACCATGACGGTGGAGTCAGTGCGGTCCCTGGACAGCGGTGGCGACGCCTACGCGCTGCTCTGGCGATGGTGCTTGATCATCGGCGCAGCAGCGGGTGCGTACGGAGTCCTCGTGCTGCTGCTCCCGGACTCTCTCGGGCAGGAGCTCCTGGGTGTCAACTGGTGGGATGCGCAGCCACTGTTGCTTGCTCTGGTGATCCAGGCGGTCCTGCGCGGACCCTTCACCGGCGTCCCGATCCTGCTGCGTGCCTGGAACGACCTGAACGCTGCGCTGTGGCTTCGCGTGCAGACATGTGTGCCTGCGCTCGTGATTCCCGCCATCGGCTGTTGGCAATGGGGTGCCGAGGGAGCTGCGTGGGGAATCGCTGTCGCCGCACTCGTGATCGACGCGGAGTGTCTGTTGACACTCCGGAAGCAACAGAGACTTCGGGCGGTCGTGGCCCGATGACTGACGAAAGGATGGTGCCGCCGTGGGATCGGCTTCAGCGAGACTAACCCTGGCTGGCAAGGCCGTTCGCGCCCGCGGAGCGAGAGCAGTCAACCTCCAGCAGCGGCGACAGGCCGCTGCCACGCGTGCGCTCGGCCACGCGCTCACACTTCCGTCCACGGACAATGCGCTGCCCGAGTCACGGGTCCGGGATCGCTACCGCGTGGGCGAGCTCATTCTCGACCAAGGCGCTGTGCCGGTGATCTGGTGGAGCCAGACACCCAACCTCGGGGACCTGCTGTCACCGTGGCTGATCGGGCGGATGACGGGTCGTCCGGTCGTCTACGCCGGCCGCGGTCACGCCAACTACGTGGCCATCGGCTCGGTGATCAATCTCGCCACCCCACACTCAACCGTCTGGGGCGCAGGCTCGTTCGGTACTGAACGCAGGAGCAGCTTCGCCAGGCACGCTTCGTACCGTGCGGTGCGCGGACCCCTGACGCGGAGCCGGCTGCTGAACCTGGGCCTCGACTGTCCCGCCGTCTACGGGGACCCAGCCCTCCTGGTCCCGCACTACTTCGCGCCGGAGGTCGCGCAGACCCACGAGGTGGGCATCGTCATCCGGCACACCGAATCCAGGTGGAGGCACAGCGAGCTCGGCGAGGGAGTCAGACTGATCGACTTCGGATCGGGAGACGTCGAACAGGTGCCTGCGCGACATCCTGAGCTGTCGGCGGATCGTCTCCTCGTCGCTGCACGGCCTGGTGCTGGCAGACGCCTACGGCATACCCAACGCCTGGCTCAACTCAGCATCGGCGCTCGGCGGGAGCCGGCCGAACGGCGGCGACTTCAAGTACTACGACTACTTCATCTCCGTCAACAAGCTTCGACCTCCGCAAGACCTTGCGCTGCTGGACCGGCGCCTCGAAGCGTCTCGGTTGCTCGAGGAGCTGGATTTTGCCGAGGAATCCATTGAGTTCGACCCCGAAAAGCTGCTGGACGCGTGCCCTTTTCTGACGCCCGGGTAGACCTAAGCAACGAAAAGGCTGATCGTCATCATCTTCTTCGCGGAGGGACCGGCGATTTCACCCGTATTAGGGGCATTTTCGAGCGAAAAGCGCGAGCGTTCGTCTCTCTGAATGACCGCGTCGTTGCGCTGAGTAACCAAACAGACGTACGTTGTCACTATTCATCGGCGATCTCCCCTGCTCGCCGATTCCCGACAGTACGGGGAACTTTCACATGACCAGTAAAGCCATTGTCACTGCTGTGGCCAGTGTTGCGTTGGCCGGTGGTGCGCTCGTTGTGGTGACTGCGCCGGCCAGCAGCGCTGCGCCTGGCTGCCAGTACCCAGCAAATATCGTCACCACCACCTCGCTCAAGGTGAAGCCGCAGAAGGTGCAGTACGGCGCCGGCGCGAGGGCGCGGGTGGTGGTCAACGCCACCGGCTCGGGTCGCACTCCCAAGGGTCAGGTGATCGTCACCGTCGCCGGCCGTTCCAGCGTCAAGGGCTTGAGTGGTGGCGCGGCCACCGTGTCGCTCCCGCGAAAGCTGGCCGCAGGTAACAGCTACGGCGTCCGGGCGAAGTACGACCCCAAGCGTTGCTCACGATTCCAGAAGAGCACGTCGTCGAAGAAGTCGCTCAAGGTCGTCCGAGCCCACTCGAAGGCCAAGGTCAACGTCGACGACGTCAAGCGTGGCAACCGTCCCAAGGCCAGCGTGCGCGTCAAGACAGCGACTGGTGTGACTGCCAAGGGCAAGGCACGCGTCCGCATCTCGCATGGCGGCACGTCGTTCGCCAAGACCGTCCGCTTGCAAGGCGGATCCGCGTCGACGAAGTTCAAGGCGTTGAACAAGGTCGGCAAGTGGAAGGTGCGCGTCAGCTACAAGGGCACGGGCAACATTCGCCCGGACTCTGGGAGCGACACTTTCCGGGTGAAGAGAAGGCGCTGACGTCAGCGGCGACGACCAGAGCGCCTCGGATGCTCGCAAGAGATTCGAGCAGCTCAGCGCCGAAGCCGCAGCCGCCGAGGAGCGCCGTCGGCAAGCCCGACGGCGCTCCGGCGACAGGAAGCGGAAGCACTCCCGGACCCAGCTCTACCGACGCATCGGACTAGGGGTCGGACTCGTCGGCCTCGCCGTTGTCGCTCTGGCGGCGTGGACCGGCTACCAGGCCAAGCTTGCCCGCGACGACTTGGCTGCAGCACGGGCCGGGGTGGAGCAGCTGACCAGGGCCGTCGCGGACGGGCAGACCGGTCAGGCTCGCGAGGCGCTCTTCACCATCCAGGACGCCACCGAGTCAGCGAACGCCCACACCGACGGCCCGGGCTGGGCTGTCGGCGGCGTGCTGCCGATCGTGGGCGACGACGTCGACGGGGTCCGCACCGTCGCCGACGTGAGCGACACGGTGGCGCGCGACGTACTCCCGGGAATCGTCGAGTCCAGCGGCTCACTCTCCCCCAGCCAGCTGCAGCCCCAGTCGGGTCAGATCTCCATCGACGGGCTCGAGGAGGCGGCAGCCCCGCTGGCGGAGTCCCACGAAGCGCTGCAGGACGAGGCCGCACGCGTCGATGCGCTGAACCCGGACGACATGGTGGGTCCCATCGCGACGCCCGTGCGCCAGCTCCAGGACGCGCTGGGCGACGCCGTCACGGTGACCGACCGGGCAGCCACCGCTGCCGAGCTCTTGCCCACCATGCTCGGCGGTGAGGGCGAGCGGACCTATCTGGTGCTCTTCCAGACCAACGCCGAGGTACGCGCCACCGGCGGCATCCCCGGCGCACTCGCCGTGATCACCGCCGACGACGGCAAGGTCGAGCTCCAGCGACAAGGCATCGCCACCGACTTCGGCGGTCCGTACGGGAGCCCGGTGCTCCCCCTGACCAACGACGAGCTCGCGGTCTTCAGCGACAAGATCGCCCGCTACCCGGCCGACATCACGTTCAGTCCCGACTTCCCCCGGGTGGCGGAGGTCGCCCGCGCGATGTGGAAGGAGTCCACCGGCCAGGAGGTCGACGGTGTCATCGCCACCGACCCGGTCGCGCTGTCGTACGTGCTCAAGGGAACCGGCCCGATCCCGATCGAGGACCAGGACGCCCAGCTGAACGAAGGCAACGCCGTCGACCTGCTGCTCAACGGTGTCTACCTCGACCGATCCGACCCCGAGTCGCAGAACGAGTACTTCGCCGACGCGGCCGGCAGCGTCTTCGACGCGGTCCTCGGGGGCCAGGGCAGTCCCAGCGCCATTCTGGACGCCCTGGTGCACGCCACGGACGAACGACGGCTGCTGATCTGGTCGGCCGAGGACGACGAGCAGCAGGTGCTCGAGACGACCGCGTTGGGCGGTGAGCTCCCGATCGAGGCGACGGAGCCCGAGATCGGGATCTATCTCAACGACGCCACCGGTACCAAGCTCGACTACTACCTCGACTACGACGTCACAGTCGAGCCCCTGTCGTGCAAGGACGAGGTCCAGGAGCAGCGGGTCACGATCACGATGACGTCCGACGTGCCGAAGGACCTCTCGACCCTGAGCGACTCCATCATCGGACTCAGCCGCCCAGCGGGCTGGCTGCTCACCAACGTCTACGTGTACGCACCCGTCGACGGCTCGGTCGGGGCGTCGACCCTGGACGGCAAGAAGCTGCTCTACGCCAAGCTGCAGCAGGAGACCCGGCCTATCGCCGGCGCCACCATCGAGCTGCAGCCAGGGCAGAGCCGCACCCTGGTCTATGACGTCGTCAGCGGCGAGGGCCAGACCGGCGACCCGCGGGTGAGCGTGACGCCCGGCATGCCGGGGAGCACCGTGGTGGACGACGGCGGATCTGCCTGCTGACGGAACGCCTCCGTCGCCGGGTCAGACACTACCCGGTCGCCCGCAGTCGAGAGCCGGTGGTCTGACGGCCAGGCGGCTCGTAGGTCGGCGTCACCTTGTCCGTGCAGCGGATGCGTGCCACACTCGCGCGTCGTGAAGGTTCTCATCTCGGGCGGCGCGGGATACATCGGGAGCACGATCGCTTCGCGACTAGTCGACGATGGTCAACAGCCGGTGATTCTCGACAACCTCGTAACCGGACGACGCGAGTTCACCACTGATCACCCCTTCTACGAGGGTGACATCGCGGACGGGTCGCTGGTCGACCGCATCTTCGTCGAGCACCCAGACATCGCCAGCAACCGTGCACTGCGCGGCGCTCGTTGTCGTCCCGGACTCGGTAGCGCGATCCACTCGGCTACTACGAGAACAACGTCAGCAAGGGCATCGCGTTCTGCCGCTCCCTCACTCGCAACGGGTGCACCCGGCTCGTCTTCAGCTCCTCGGCATCGATCTATGGCCCTGGCGTCGACTTCTCGGTCGACGAGCAGCTCATCGTCTCGATCCATTGTCGCCCTACGCCCGAACCAAAGCGCCTCTTCGAGACCGTCCTGGCCGATGTCACCGCCGGCACCGACCTCCGGGCGCTCTCGCTCCGCTACTTCAATCCGATCGGCTCGGATCCGCAGTTGCGGACCGGGCAACAGGCTCCGCATCCGTCCCACGTCCTCGGCAAAATTCTCCAGGCACACCAGGATGGCAGTGCCGTTCCACGTGACAGGCGTGGATTGGCCGACGCGCGACGGCACTGGCATCCGTGACTACGTGCATGTGTGGGACCTCGCGAACGCCCACGTCGCGGCTCTCGAGAGATTCGACCAGGTCGTCGGCACATCTGGGGGGAGCGAGGCGCAGTCATCAACCTGGGCACCGGTAGGGGGACCACCGTCCGCGAGTTGCTGCAGCCGTGAGGAATGTGCTAGAAGCCGAGATCGACAGCATCGACGCGCCACCCCGCCCGGGCGACATCGCTGGGCCTTCACGCACTCGGCCCGCGCACGGGAGCTCCTCGACTGGCAGACGGTGTTGACTGTCGAGGACGGCATCCGCGACACAGTCCGATGGTTCGCGGTCCGGGACGAGCGACTTGCTCGCTAGCGCCTACCGCCCTGCACGATCCCCGACCGGGCCGAGGCGGCACCCAGACCGGCTGCGTTGATCGCCCGCACCGTGAAGGCGTACCGACCCACCCGCGGCAGCCCCATCGCGAGCTGACGTGCGGTGGCGGGCAGCACGGCGGACTGGGTGCGGCCGACCACGGCGCCGCCGGGGCCGAACCGGAGGGCGGTCACCTGGTAGCCGGTGACGGGGGAGCCGTTGCTGCTCGTCGGCGGCAGCCAGCGCGCCGTCGCGGTGATCGCTCCGCCGGGCGCACCTGGTGATGCCGTGCCGATCTGCGCGGCGCCGGGCACACCGAACGGCCGCACTGCCGGGGTCCTGGCCGACGGTGGGCCGGCGACCTCGCCGCGCAGAGCGGTGACGTCGAAGCGGTAGGGCGATCCGTTGGTGAGGCCGGTGACCGATGTGGCGAGCTGCGTCGCCGCCACCTGCACGCTGCCGAGCGGGGTGGTGCTGCTGCCCGCGAACCAGCGCACGCGGTACGCGTCCACGCCGGCCGCCTCCGCGTTGGCCGGCGGGCTCCATGCCACCTGCACAGCCTGGTCGCGTGGCGTGGCGGTGACACCGGTGGGCGTCTCCGGGGTCGGGAGCTCACGGCGCACGATGACGGTGGCGGGGAGGCTGGTGCCGACGACGTTCCGGGCGCGCACCGTCATCGTGTAGTCGCGGCCGTACTCGAGTGGTCCGAACAGTGCTGTGCGCGCCTGCGGTCCGAGCACGCGGGTCTCGGCGGCGGGGCCGTTGATCCGCACCACGTACTTCGTGATCGGCGAGCCGCCGTCGCCTGCCGGTTCCCAGCCCAGGGTGGCCATCCCGGTGGCGCCGTCGACCTCGCCGGTCACGACGGTCGGCGGCGGGGGTGCCGTGACGCCGAACAGCGTCAGCGTCACCTCCGCGGCCGGACCCGTGCCCTGAGCCGTGGTGGCGGTGATGGCGAAGGTCAGCTCCATGTTGACCGGCAGGTCCTCGAAGGTGGCCGTGCGAGCGGCCGGGTTGAGGCTCTGGTTCGCGCCGAAGCCGTCACCGGTGACGTTGATCTGGTAGCCGGTGATCGGCGACCCGCCGGTGCTGCTCGGCGGCTCCCACGTGATCGTCGCCGACGGGTCGTCGCCGTCCTGGGTCACCTCCACCTGCTCGGGTGGGCCGGGCACCGCGATGTCCGCCCTCGGCGTCACCGGCGCGGATCGTGCCGACAGCGCCCCCATGGTGGTCCCGTGCAGCGCCGTCACGTCGAACGTGTACGGCTGACCGTTGGTCAGCCCGGTCTGGGTCCAGCCGAAGGTCGTGCCGTCGGTGAACTCCTGGTCCACCATCGTGTCCGACGCACCCAGATAGGTCTGGACGCGATAGCCGTCGATCCCGGCCGCGAACGCGTTGCTCGGGCCGGTCCAGCTCACCGTGGCCTGCGCGAAGCCCGGTGTCCCCTGCACCCCGCTCGCCTGGCCGGGCAGCGGGCGGGGCAGCGTGATCGCGCGGTCGACGAGCGGGCTCACGCCCAGCGCGGTGACGGCGCGTACGGACAGGGTGTGCTCCACCTCGGTCGCGAGCGTGTCGAACGCGGCCGACCGCACGCCCGCCCCGACCGTGCGCACCCGGTCGCCGTCGACGGATACCTGGTAGCCGGTGACGGGTGAGTCGCCCTGGTTCGCGGGCGGCGACCAGTCGATGGTCGCCGTGGCGTTGTCGGGGTCACCGGCCACGGTCACCGCCTGCGGCGTGCTCGGCGGCGCCGCGAGGCAGCCGCCCACGGTGAGCGCGTACGTCCCCAGGCTGGCGTAGTCGGAGTAGCCGGTCGACGCGGCATCGAGGGCGCCGACGCCGTCGACCTCGAGGAGGTACGTGCCCGGCGTCCGGTTGCGGGACAGGCCGGCTGACAGGCCGTCGGCGACGTCGGCGCTGACCATGGTCGACGGCGGGTTGGCCGACGCCAGCACGGCGCCGTCGCCCGACAGCAGCCGCAGCCGGACGTCGAGGTCGGGGCTGTTCGGTGCGACCACGGCGTCCGCGGTGACCTGTCCCGTGCAGGTGAGTCCGAACCGGAACAGGTCCTGGTCGGTGCGGCTGCCGATGAGCCCGTCGACGACCGCGGTGCCACCCGGCCCGAGCGTCGTCGCGGCGTAAGCGGTGTCACCGTGGTCGTCGGCCCGCGGGCTGAGCCCGTGCGCCGCGATCTCGGCCAGGTCGTCCTCGGAGTTGGTCGCCCCGTCGTACTCGCCGCTGCTCCACTGCGCGATCGGTCGGTAGTAGCCGACGCCCATGATCGGCGCCCACGCGCCGTGGCCCTGGTAGTAGGCGGTGGCGAACTGGCCGTCGTGGTCGAGCCCCAGGTTGTGCCCGATCTCGTGCGAGACCGCCTCGGCGATGTTCTTGGCGTCGTTGAACAGCGCCTGCGGGAAGATCCACGCGGGCTGGTAGAAGGAGTTGCCCGGCTGCCCGTACGTGCCGAGGTAGGCGACGCCTCCGCAGGTGCCGCTCGCAGATCTTGAACCACGCGTCGCTGCTCGGCGAGATCAGCGCCCGGCTGCCGAACTCCAGGTCGTCCTCGCCGGTGCGGTTCAGCGCCGCGTCGCCGGGGTCCTCGGTGGTGACGTCGACGTCGAACGGGGCGTAGTCCTCGCTCACCCGCTGCCACACGCTCTGCACGACGTCCCGCTCGCCGTCGCTGAAGGTGCCGGGGCTGCCGTCGGTGTCGAATGCCGGGTGTGAGGGTGCCACGCCGTCGAACAGGTTCCAGACCGTGCCCGTGACCGTGTGCCCGTCGAAGTCGAGGTAGATCACCCGGTCCGAGCCCGGGCTGCTGTGCAGCTGGAAGGTCTGCGCGTACGGGTACGGCGCCTGCGCGGGCGGCGCCGACGCCGGCGGGTGGGCAGGTGCCGGGTCGACGTAGTAGATCCGTCCGGTGGCGTCGACGCGGGCGGTGCGGTCGGCCGCCGTGCGGTCGGTCTCGCTGGGTGCCGGGCGAGGTGCGGCGACCGCTGGCGTGGCCAGCGCTGCCACGCTCAGCAGGGTGGCCAGGGCGGCGACGGGACCGGTCCTGCTGAGCATCCGGACGCCCCTTGCCAGCACGACCCCCGTCGAGCGTCGAGTCTGCCCTGCGGGCACCGGGTGTGTCCGGGCGTTTGCGTCATTGGTGGGCGGGGTAGGCCATGTGTCAGGAACACATCCGGCCTCAACGGGGTCGAATCCGGGTAACCCGGGTTATCCTGTTGAGTAACGCAGTGTCGCCGAGAGTGATGTGCCCCCGCGTCGCTCCTGTCGCATCGGCCACACGCGAGTGGGGAGTCCACATGGCACCTGCCCAAAGACGACGGATCCGAGCACTCCGCAAGCCTGTCCTGGTCGGCTACGACTGCGCGGTGTGGATCGTCGCCCTGCTCGTGGCCGCAGCGGCCTACAGCGTGGCCGAGCCAGGTGCGGTGTCCGCTGCCGGGCTCCTGCTGGCCTTCGCCGCCGCGCTGGGCCTGCAGCTGCTGATCGCGACGATGGTCGGCCAGCACCACCGCCGGGCCCCGGTCGGCGGCCGCGACGACCTGGTGCTGCAGGCGGCGGTGACCGCCACGGCAGGCGCGTGGGCGGCGATCGCCCACCTGCTGCCGGGCGGCGCGTGGCCGCCGGCGCCCGTCCAGCTGATCGCCACCGTGCTGGCGGTCGCCATCTCGTTGGCGGGGCGCATGCTCTGGGCGGCCCTCAGAGACCGTTTCGTCGCCCGGCGGGTCGCGGGCGGGACGGCCCGGCGCACGATCGTCGTCGGTGACGGCTACGCCGGCCGGCATCTGGTCCGGGCGATGCAGCGCGACGTGAAGGCGCGCTATGCGCCGGTCGGCTTCCTCAGTGCGGAGCCCGACCGGAGAGGGCGCCGCCACGGCAGGGTGTGGGTGCTCGGCACCGAGGACGACCTGGTCCCGGTGCTGCAGCGCACCGGCGCGGAGACGTTGGTGGTCGCGCTGCCGATGGACCCTCCGACCCACCTGCGGGAGCTGCAGATGGCCGGGCGCTCAATGGGCGTCGACGTGCTCACGCTCCCCGCCGCCGACGAGCTGGACGGCGAGCAGATCAGCGTGCACCAGCTCCGCGACGTCGACGCCCAGCTGCGGGTCCTGGCGGGCTCGCGCCCGCGCCACCCGGCGATCGCGCCGGCGACTGCTGCACCGGATGACCGGGCTGTAGGCCTAGGCGGCGATCCCGACCGCTGCGGACTGGAAGTCCGGGAACAGCGACGACAGGCTCACGTCGGGGAAGCGGGCCTTCACGACCTCCGACAGCACGTCGCGGTAGTCCGTGGTGACGTGCAGGTCGCCGTCGTCCAGCGCCTCGGGGCCGAGCCCCGGCCAGTCGGACACGTAGCGCTTGCCGCGGATGCCGGCGCCCAGCAGCAGCATGCAGTTGCCGTAGCCGTGGTCGAGTCCGTAGTTGCCGTTCTCGGTCACCCGGCGGCCGAACTCGCTCACCGACACCAGGGTCGTGCGGTTGGCGTCGGTGCCGAGGTCCTTGAAGAATGCGGCGAGCACGCCGGCGAGCTCGTCGAGGCGCAGCTTCATCTCGCCGAGCTGCGGGGTGCCGAGGTTGTTGTGCATGTCCCAGTTGCCCGCGTCGATCGTCACGACGCGTACGCCGACGTCAGCGCGGATCAGCCGTGCGGTCTCGGCCATGCTCTCGCCGAGCTTTCCGGCGGGGTACTGCGCGCCGTTGGCCGGGGGTCGGGGGGTGGCCAGCGGCTTCAGCCGGCTGGACACGTCCAGGGCGGCCCGGGCGGCCGCACCCATCGGGGTGGTCGCGCCGGTCCACGCCGTCTGCAGCGAGGCTGCGGGTCTGACGCTCGATGTTCGTGCCGTCGCTGGGGAGCTTGAGGTCCTGCAGGTTGTCGAGGCTCATGGTCGGCGCCTGGCCGAACAGGGTGCCCATCATCGTGCCGGTGCCGAGGCCGACCGCCTCGCTGGCGTCGCCGCCACCGATCAGGCCGACCATCCGGTTGATCCAGCCGCGGCGCTCGCTGCTGCCCGGGGCTGCGTCCTCGATCTCCTCCATGGCCGCGAAGTGGCTGCGGTTGGGGGAGGGCAGGCCGACCGCGTGGACGGCGCCGAACGTGCCGGCGTTCCACATCGGGAGCAGGGGGGCCAGGCTCGGGTGCAGGCCGAACATGTCGTCGCGGGCGAGCAGCTGGCTCCTGGGCACCGAGATCTTGGGTCGGGCCGGGTAGTAGTGCTGGTCGCCGTGCGGCACGACGATCGACATGCCGTCGGCGCCGCCGCGCATGCTGAGCACCACGAGCACGTTGCCGTCGCCGGCGGTTGCGCCGTAGGCGACCTGGGTGAACACGTCACCGAACAGCTTGGTGGTGACGCCGGCTCCGGCGATCCCGGCAGCTCCGCGGAGCACCGCGCGCCGCGTGACCGCGAAGTCTTCGCATCCGCAGGCCTCGTGCGTGGGCATGGTGTCCATGGTGCTCCTCATCGGCTCATGTGCTGGGGCGTGTCGAGCAGGCTGGCGATCAGGCGCTGGGCCCGGAACTCGGCGAGCTGGTCGAAGGTGTCGAACGTGCGGTCGAGCGGCTGCTCGAGGCGCTGGGAGACCGCCTTGCTCATCCGCGCGGTCGCCTTGCGGCACAGCAGCTGGCTGCTGACGTGGTCGACGATCTCCTGCAGGGTGGCGGGGAACGCGGGCATCCAGGCCTGCAGCCTGCGGTACTCGACGCCGGTGGCCGGGTTGGTCCGGTTGGCCAGCACGCCGTGCAGGTGGAACGAGCCGAGCATCCGGCCCACCGACGACCACGCGTCGGCGACGTCGGGCGGGCCGTCCGGGCGTGGCCACTGGAACGGGCGGTAGCCGAGGTTGGCGACCTGGAAGACGATGTTGTTGCCGAAGTCGGCCTCGGTGCGCGGCTTCTTCGGGACCATCCGCAGCGCCCGGTAGGTCGCCACGGCGTCCTCGATCGGCGTACGCGCCTTCTGGTCCTGCGAGGCGGCGAAGTCGGGGTGGGCCACCATGCGCCCGCAGCATCGACTTGATGTCGGAGCCGCTGTCCCGGTAGGCCGCGGTCACCGCGGCCACGATCGAGGGGCTGGGGTCGTCGCTGACGAAGCGCACGCACATCTTGTGCGAGATCCGGCGGGCGGTGGCCGGGTGCCGGGCGAGGTAGCGCAGCAGGCTCTGGGTGGCCGCGCGGCCGTCGCTGCTGGAGTTGGCGTGCTCCCAGCCCATCACCTTGAGCCGGCCGACGTAGTGGTCGTCGCGGTTGTACGACGCCTGCCAGGTGTCGCCGCGGTCGACGTGGTAGCCGGTCAGCATGAGCGACGCGTTCTTCACGTCGGTCTCGTCGTAGGGCGGGATGTCCGGGTCGGGGTCGCGGCCCACCGTGTGCAGCTCGAGCAGCTCGCGGCCGAGGTTCTCGTTCAGCCTCCTGGCGGTCGAGACCGCCAGGTCGAGGTAGCAGCCCATGGCCGGGCTCAGGTCGACGTCGACCAGCATGTCCTCGAAGTTGCCCAGCGCGTGCTTGCGCAGCATGGCGTCGTGCGCGACGCGGTAGGGCCAGGCCGTACCGGGGGGCGCGGGGATGTGCAGGTGGTCGGACCAGAAGGAGACCATGGTCTCGTGCAGCTGGCGCTTGCTGTAGACGCGGCGCAGCAGCGACCAGCGGCCGAGGTCCATCATCAGGTCGAACGAGTCCAGGGTGTGGTTGGCCGCGGCCTTGACCATCGCCGGCACCGTCATCTGCATCCGCGGGAACCAGCTGCGCATCCCGCCGGCGAAGCCGTCGGCGATCTGGTCGGGGCGCAGCTGCTGCTCGAACCAGGACGGGGCGCCACCCGCCGCCCGGGCCTCGGCCACCAGCGCCGGCGTCACTCCCCAGCTGAAGCGCGACAGCAGGTGCCGCTCAGTCGGGGAGGGGAGCGCTGGTGCGGGCATTGGCAGGGCCTCGGTTTCACGTTGTAGTCACGGGGTGTAATGCCATTGTGACTCAGAGTGAGCAAGACTGCTAGCAGGCGTTTCCCCGACCCGTCGGTGGTCCCTTCGGTGGATCTCTTAGTACCACTTACGCCCGAATACAGGCAGTACCCGGACAGGGTGGTGCACACCGATGGGTGACCGTGGTAGTGACCCTGCGTAGTCGGCCCGGAGGCCCCGAACCGGCGGTGGTCAGCCGGCGGTGATGATCATCCCCGCGCCGACGGTGACGCCGGTCGCCTCGTCCATCAGGATGAACGAGCCGGTGGTCCGGTTCTTGGAGTAGGCGTCGGCCAGCAGCGGCACCTGGGTGCGCAGCTGGACCCGGCCGATCTCGTTCAGCGAGAGCTCGCCGGCGTCCTGGTCGCGGTGCAGCGTGTTGACGTCCAGCCGGTACTGGATGGCCTTGATCATCGTCCGGCCGGACCGGGTGGTGTGCTTGATCGCGAGCTTCTGCCGCGGCTTCAGCGGGGTGTTGGTCATCCAGCAGACCATCGCGTCGATGTCCTGGGTGGGCACCGGGGCGTTCTGCGGGCGGCAGATCATGTCGCCGCGGCTCACGTCGAGGTCGTCCTCGAGCCGTACGGTCACCGACATCGGCGGGAACGCCTCGTCGATCTCCCGCTCGAACAGGTCGATGCCGGCGATCTTGGAGGTGAAGCCGCTCGGCAGCACCAGCACGTCGTCGCCGGGCTTGAGCACGCCACCGGCCACCCGGCCGGCGTAGCCGCGGTAGTCGTGGAACTCGTCGGACTTCGGCCGCACGACGTACTGCACCGGGAACCGGGTGTCGACCAGGTCGCGGTCGCTCGCCACGTGGACGTTCTCGAGGTGGTGCAGCAGCGACGGGCCGTCGTACCAGTCCATGTCCTCGGACCGGGTCACCACGTTGTCGCCCTTGAGGGCCGAGATCGGGATGATCGTGAGGTCGGGGATGGTGAGCTTGGTCGCGAACGACGTGAACTCGGCGTGGATCTGCTTGAAGACCTCTTCGTCGTAGTCGACGAGGTCCATCTTGTTGACCGCGAGCACGAGGTGCGGCACCCGCAGCAGCGACAGGATCACGGCGTGCCGCCGGGACTGCTCGGTGAGCCCCTGCCGCGCGTCGACGAGCACCAGGCCCAGGTCGGCGGTCGAGGCGCCGGTGACCATGTTGCGGGTGTACTGCACGTGGCCCGGGGTGTCGGCGATGATGAACTTGCGGTTGGGCGTCGCGAAGTAGCGGTAGGCGACGTCGATGGTGATGCCCTGCTCGCGCTCCGAGCGCAGGCCGTCGGTGAGCAGGGCCAGGTCGGTGTAGTCGTAGCCCTTGTCGACGCTGGTGCGCTCGACGGCCTCCATCTGGTCCTCGAAGATCGCCTTCGAGTCCAGCAGCAGCCGCCCGATCAGGGTCGACTTGCCGTCGTCGACCGAGCCCGCGGTGGCGAACCGCAGCAGGTCCATGTTCAGCGCCATCAGAAGTAGCCCTCTTTCTTGCGGTCTTCCATCGCGGCTTCGCTGAACCGGTCGTCACCTCGGGTGGCACCCCGCTCGGTGACCCGTGCGATCGCGATCTCGTCGATGATCTGGGGGATCGTGGCCGCGCCGGACTCCACGCAGCCGGTGAGCGTCAGGTCGCCGACGGTACGGAACCGCACGGTGCGCTCGGTGACCTCCTCACCCTTGCGCAGCGGGTTGTTCTCGTCCTCGCTCAGCAGCATGCCGTCGCGCTCGAACACCCGGCGCTGGTGCGAGAAGTAGATGCCGGGGATCTCGATCTCCTCCTGGCCGATGTAGTGCCAGATGTCGAGCTCGGTCCAGTTGCTCAGCGGGAAGATCCGCATGTGCTCGCCGGCCCGGATGCGGCCGTTGTAGAGGTCCCACAGCTCGGGACGCTGCATCTTGGGGTCCCACTGGCCGAACTCGTCGCGGTGGGAGTAGACCCGCTCCTTGGCGCGGGCCTTCTCCTCGTCGCGGCGGCCGCCGCCGAACGCGGCGGTGAAGCCCTCTTCCTCGATCTCGTGCAGCAGGGTGCCGATCTGCAGCCGGTTGCGGCTGGTCTTGCCGTCGTCGACGACGACGCCGTTGGCGATCGCCTCCTCGACGCTGGCGACGATCAGGCGGACGCCGAGCCGGTTGACCCAGTTGTCCCGCGTCTGCAGCACCTCGGGGAAGTCGTAGCCGGTGTCGACCTGCAGCACCGGGAACGGGATCTTCGCGGGGTAGAACGCCTTCTCCGCGAGCCGCATCATCACGATGGAGTCCTTGCCGCCGGAGAACATCAGCACCGGCTTCTCGAACTCGGCCGCGACCTCGCGGAAGATGTGCAGCGACTCCGCCTCGAGCTCGTCGAGCTGGGAGAGGCGGTAGTCGGCGTGGGCCGGCGGAGTGCCTGCGGCCGTGGCCGTCTGATCGGACATGCGTGGAGGGCTCCTTAAGACAGTCGAGCGACTCGACATCGTACCGACTCGGGGCCGTGCCGTTCACATCGCCGCGAAACGGGACCGTCGCCGATCGACGACTTCGC
Source organism: uncultured Actinomycetota bacterium (assembly GCA_963801045.1). GTDB lineage: Bacteria > Actinomycetota > Actinomycetes > Propionibacteriales > Nocardioidaceae > JACCWP01. Next base: position 939,934 of record CAWDDC010000003.1, on the reverse strand, counting down.
AGGTCAGACGGGGTGGTCCGGCGCCCCCATCCGGGCGATGGTGGCGAACGCCGGCAGGCCGTAGCGGCGCCGCAGCAGTGCCCAGCCGACCGTGCCGAGCGCGAAGGCCACCGCGCCCGGCGACGAGCGCCAGCACCGGGTCGACGCCGACGAGGCCGAGACCGGTGACGAACAGCAGCAGCACGATGCCGCGCCGGATGAACATCTGCGGGATCCGGTTGGCGACGCTGGAGCCGAACCAGATGCCGGGGATCGCGCCGATCACGAGCGGGATCAGCACGTCCCAGTCGATCCCGGTGACGATCACGTGGCTGATCGCGGCGGCGAGCACGAGCGGCACCGCCTGCACGAGGTCGGTGCCGACCAGCGACACCGCCTGCAGGCCCGGGTAGAGCAGCAGCAGCGTGACCATGATCACCGACCCGGACCCCACCGAGGTGAGCCCGACGAGCATGCCGCCGACCGCGCCGAGCGCCACCGTGGCCACCGGCCGGATGACCGGGTCGGAGTCGTGCCGCTCGGCTCCGCGGCTCACCTCGCGCAGGTTCACCAGCAGTCGGAGGACGTACGTCGCGGCGGCCAGCAGCAGCGCGCAGCCGATCGCGACCTTGACGAACGCGTCCTGCTCGCCCTCGCCGCCGATGGCGCGGATGATGAACGCCCCGGCGAACGCGCACGGCACCGAGCCGATGCCGAGCCACATCGCCAGCCGCAGGTTGGGCGAGCCCTCGCGCCAGTGCACGCCGGCGCCCACGCTCTTGTAGATCGCGGCGGCGACCAGGTCGTTGGCGACCGCCGCCGTCGGGTTGATGCCCAGGAAGATCAGCGCCGGCGTCATCAGCGCCCCGCCGCCCATCCCGGTCAGCCCGACGACGGCGCCGATCAGCAGACCGGTCACGCCGATCAGGATCATGGTCTGGTCCACGTCCATGGGAGGTCTCCGGTCGGGTGGGGAAGCCGGGTCAGCGGCCGTTGTCGGGAGTCGGTGCCAGCCAGCCCTCGCGGTGCAGCACCTCGAGCACGTCGTCGAGACAGTCGGCGATCGTCCGGCCGGTGGTGTCGATGACGGCGTCGGCGTCGTCGGGAGCCTCGTACGGCGAGGAGATGCCGGTGAAGTCGGGGATCTCGCCGGCCCTGGCCCGGGCGTAGAGGCCCTTGCGGTCCCGTCGCTCGCACTCCTCGAGCGGCGTCGCGACGTGCACGAGCACGAACCCTCCGCCGGCCTCGGCGGTCATGGCGCGCACCTCCTGGCGGGTCGCGTCGAAGGGCGCGATGGGGGAGCAGATCGCCACACCGCCGTGCCGGCTGATCTCCGCGCCCACCCAGCCGATCCGGCGGATGTTGGTCTCGCGGTCCTCGCGGGAGAAGCCGAGTCCCTTGGACAGGTGGTGGCGGACCACGTCGCCGTCCAGGCTGGTGACGGTCCGGTCGCCGCGCTCGAGCACGGTGTCGTAGAGCGCCCGGGCGATGGTCGACTTGCCCGACCCGGACAGCCCGGTGAAGAACACCACCACGCCGCGTCGGCTCCGGGGTGGCCGGTCGCTGTCGACGACGGCGGCCACGTCGGTGGGGAGCTCACCCTCGTACGTCGGGTGGTGGACGGCCGTGCCGTACGCCGCGGCGACCCGGTCGCGCAGGGCGAGGTCCTCGGCCGTCTCCGGTCCCGACGGGTCCCGGCGGGCGACCGGCACGGCCACCACGTCGGCGTCGGTCAGCTGGGTGGCCGCGGCGAGCGTGGCCCGGACCAGCCCGGTCGCGGACAGCGTGCGCGGCGACCCGGCGCCGATGCAGGCCAGCAGCAGCGGGCGCAGCCCGGCCCCGGCTGCGGCGTCGGCCACTGCGCCCAGATCGTCCTTGGTGAGCGCCTCCACCACCGGCACGACGAGCCGCCCCGCCGGCTCGGTCGGCGGGTGCACGTAGCGCCGGAACGGGCCGTACTCGGTGTGCGCGAGCCGCTCCAGCGGGCCGACCAGGCCCACCCGGTCACGCCGGCTGCCCCCGGTCGGGGTAGGTCTCCTGCACGGTCAGCCGCGCCAGCGGCACACCCTCCGGGTCCAGCAGGTCCAGCGTGCCGGCCTCCTGCGCTGGGTCAGCGACCTCGGGCGGGACGAACAGGGCGAGCCCGGGGACGCCGTGGTCGCCCTCGGGGCGGGTGAAACCGGTGAGGTCGGTGGCTCCGTCGGTGAAGAGGCCCAGCGTCAGGAGATCGAGGTCGTCGAGCTCGCGCTGGGTCGGGGTCCACTGCGGCACCCACCGATCGTAGGGCTAGCGTCGCCGCTCGTGACGGACCCGACCCTGCAACCCGTGGTGGCCGAGGTCGTGCGGTCCGGCTTCGTCGAGGCGCGCCACCGCGGGGCCGTGGTCGCGGTCGACCCGGTCGGGGCGGTGCTGTTCGCTTACGGCGACACGGTCTCGCCGATCTTCCCGCGCTCGTGCAACAAGCCGGCTGCAGGCGAGCCGCGATGGTGCGGCTCGGGCTCGACCTGCCTCCCGACCTGCTGGCGCTGGCCTGCGCGTCGCACTCGGGCGAGCCGTTCCACCTGGAGGCGGTGCGGCGGATCCTGGCCGGCGCCGGGCTGGACGAGCGCGCGCTGCAGACGCCGCCGGACTGGCCGCTCGACGACACCGCCCGGGAGGACGCGATCCGGGCGGGCGGGCAGCGCTCGCCGTTGCAGATGAACTGCTCGGGCAAGCACGCGGCGATGCTCGCCACCTGCGTCCTGCGCGGCTGGGACACCGCCACCTACCGCGACCCGGCGCACCCGCTGCAGCAGGCCGATCGCGGCGACGTTCGCCGAGCTGTGCCGGCGAGCCGGTGGCCGCGACCGGCGTCGACGGCTGCGGCGCCCCCCTCCTCGCCACCAGCCTGTCTGGTCTTGCCCGGGGCCTCGGGCAGATACAGACAGCCGCGGCGGGCACGGCCGAGGCGCGGGTCGCGGAGGCGGTGCGGGCGTACCCGGAGCACGTGAGCGGGACCACCCGGGACGAGGCCCGGCTGCTGCGGGCGCTGCCCGGCACGATCGGCAAGGCCGGGGCGGAGGCGTGCTACGCGGTGGCGCTGCCGGACGGGCGCACGGTCGCGCTGAAGATCGACGACGGCGGTGCCCGGGCCCGGCCGGTGCTGATGGCGGCGGCGCTGCAGGCGCTCGGCGTCGACGACCCGGTGCTCGACGAGCTCGCCGCCGGGCCGGTGCTCGGCGGAGGTCGCCCGGTGGGCGAGGTGCGCGCGGTCTGGCCTCCCGCGCTGACCCGCTGCTGACCCCGGCTGATCCGCTCGCACCGGCGTGAGCGGGCTCACGGTCGCTGCGCTTGCAGGAGCAAGCAGGCTGCTAGCACAGTGGGAGGCGTGGCCAAGTTGGACGTGAGCGGGACCGTCGGCAGTGTCGGCGACTACCTGCTCGAGCAGCGGCGCCAGGCCAAGCTGTCACTACGGCAGCTCGCGGACCTGGCCGGTGTGTCCAACCCGTACCTCAGCCAGGTCGAGCGCGGGCTGCGCAAGCCCTCTGCGGAGGTCCTGCAGCAGCTCGCCAAGGCCCTGCGGGTCTCGGCGGAGACGCTGTACGTACGCGCGGGCATCCTCGACCCGGACGAGGACGGGTCACGGTCGGTGGAGCTCGCCGTGCTCGCCGACCCCACGCTCAGCGAGCGGCACAAGAACGTGCTGCTCGACATCTACACGTCGTTCCGCCGCGAGGACGCGGCTGCGGACGAGACGGACACCCAACCCTCCTGAGGAGGACCGCATGCCCCTGACCGACCAGATCAAGAACTCCACCGCCGTCCAGGCGATCGTGGGCGCCGGCGACTTCGTCGTCGAGCGCATCCGCACCGGCGCCAAGAGCATCGACGTCGAGGGCGCCTCCGGCAAGGCGCAGGCCGCCGCGCAGGAGCGGGTCGACCAGCTCGTCGCCGAGCTGCGGGACCTGCCCGAGCAGCTGCGTGCGCTGCCGGACAAGGCGCAGGCGACCGCGGCCGAGACGCTGAGCCTTGCGCTCACCCAGGCGCTGCAGACGTACGGCGACCTCGCCGAGCGTGGCGAGCACCTGGTGGACCGCATCCGCAACCAGCAGTCGACCAAGAACACCAGGCGCAGGCCAAGACCACCGCGTCGCAGGCCAAGGGCGCGACCACGACCGCCAAGAAGTCGGCCAAGAAGACGACCTCGACGGCCAAGAAGAGCGCCTCGACCGCCAAGAAGTCGGCCAAGAGCTCCGCCTCGGCGACCAAGACCCGCGCGAAGGCCACCGGCACCAGCGCGGCCAAGACCGCCGCGGCCGCCAAGGACGCGACGACCGACGCCGCCAAGAAGGTCGGCGACTGACCCACCCCGTTCACCCCGACCACCCCGATCATCCGCGCAGTACGCCCCCGCGTGCGGCGCGGATGATCGTGCGGGGTGGTTACCCTCGGTGCCGTGACCGACCTGGGCCTGTTCGCGACGATGGGCAGCATCGAGCTGCTGATCTCGCTTGGGCTGTTCGCGTGCAAGGCCTTCGCGTTCATCGACGCCACGACCCGCCCGGCCGGCGCGTTCGCCGCGGCTGACAAGCAGAGCAAGAACTTCTGGCTGATCGTGCTCGGGCTGTTCCTGGTCGCCAACATGCTGATCTGGCAGCCCATCAGCATCCTCAACCTCATCGGCACGGTCGCCGCCTTCGTCTACCTCGCCGACGTCCGTCCCGCGCTGCGCGAGCTCGGCCCGGGGCGGCGGTGACCCCGACCGTCGAGGTCGTACGCGGCGACATCACCCACCAGGACGTCGACGCGGTGCTCAACGCGGCCAACTCGCGGATGCGCGGCGGCGGCGGAGTCGACGGCGCGATCCACCGCGCGGGCGGACCCGAGATCCTCGCCGACTGCGTGCGGCGCTTCCCCGACGGGCTCCCTACCGGGTCGGCCGGCTGGACGACCGCCGGGGACCTGCCCGCGCGGTTCGTGATCCACGTCGTCGGCCCCAACCGGCACGCGGGCCAGACCGACCCCGACCTGCTCGCGTCCTGCTACCGCGAGGCCGTCCGGGTCGCCGACGAGATCGGTGCCCGCACGCTCGCCTCGCCGCTGGTCTCGGCCGGCATCTACGGGTGGCCGCTGGACGACGCGGCCCGGATCGCGGTGCAGACCGTGCGGGACACGCCGTCGTCGGTCGAGCTGGTGCGGTTCGTCGCGTTCGGAGCCGAGGCGGAGACCACCTTGCACGGATTTGTCTAGTACGTCATAACGTGGAGGGATGGCCACCACCGACCGTCCCTCCGCCGAGCAGCCGGACCTGCTGGACGCACGCGCGGGGCACGCGGAGCCGGACCCGCCCGAGGGCGGGGGCCGGCTCGACCGGGTGGTCTTCGGCGTCACCGGGGCGCTGGCGATCGCGTTCGTCGTCTGGGGCGCGGTCAGCACCTCGAGCCTCACCAAGGCGTCGAACAAGGGTCTGACCTGGAGCATGCACAACCTCGGCTGGGCGTTCGTGCTGCTCGCCACCCTGTTCGTGGTCTTCGTGATCTGGCTGGCCGCCAGCCGGTACGGGAAGATCCCGCTCGGCGGCGACGACGAGAAGCCCGAGTTCCGCACCGTGTCGTGGATCGCGATGATGTTCAGCGCCGGCATGGGCATCGGGCTGATGTTCTACGGCGTCGCCGAGCCGCTGCAGCACTACGTGGCCCCTCCGCCCGGCACGGTCGAGCCCGGAGACCAGCGAGGCCATGCAGACCGCGATGGCGACCACGCTGTTCCACTGGACGCTGCACCCGTGGGCGATCTACGCCGTCGTCGGCATCGCCATCGCCTACGGCACGTTCCGGCGCGGCCGCTCGCAGCTGATCAGCTCGACGTTCGCCCCGCTGCTCGGCAAGCGGACCGAGGGCCCGGCCGGCCGGGTGATCGACATCCTGGCGATCTTCGCGACGCTGTTCGGCTCGGCCGCGTCGCTGGGCCTCGGCACGCTGCAGATCGGCAGCGGCATCGAGTTCAACGGCTGGGCCGGCGAGGTGGCCACGCCACTGCTGGTCGGCATCATCGCGGTGCTGACCGTGGCGTTCGTCGCGTCGGCCGTCTCCGGCGTGGCGAAGGGCATCCAGTGGCTGAGCAACATCAACATGGTGCTGGCGATCGCCCTCGCCGTGTTCGTGTTCGTGGTCGGCCCGACCGTGCTCATCCTGTCGCTGCTCCCGACGGCGATGGGCGACTACGTCGACCAGCTGGCGTCGATGGCGGCGCGTACGGAGGCCAGCGGCGGCGACGAGATGGCCACCTGGCTGTCCACGTGGACGGTCTTCTACTGGGCGTGGTGGATCTCGTGGACGCCCTTCGTCGGCATGTTCATCGCCCGGATCAGCCGGGGACGCACGATCCGGCAGTTCGTCACCGGCGTGCTGCTGGTGCCGAGCCTGGTCAGCCTGGTGTGGTTCGCGATCTTCGGCGGCGCGGCGATCCACACCCAGGACGTCGACGGGAACCTCGCGCAGAACGGTGTCGTCAACTTCGACTCCGCGCTGTTCCAGCTGCTCGACACCTACCCGCTCACCTCGATCACCACCGTGCTGGTGATGGTGCTGGTCGGCATCTTCTTCGTGTCCGGGGCGGATGCGGCGTCGATCGTGATGGGCACGCTGTCCGAGCGCGGCAACATCGAGCCGCGCAAGGCCACGGTGATCTTCTGGGGCGTGCTCACCGGTGCCGTCGCCGCGATCATGCTGATCATCGGCGGTGAGGGCGGCGAGGCGCTGAACGGGCTCAAGAACCTCACCATCCTCGCCGCGGTCCCGTTCGTGCTGGTGATGGTCGGCATGTGCATCTCGCTGATGCGCGACCTGCGCAGCGACCCGATCATCATGCGCGAGGACCTCGGCACCCAGAAGGTCGAGGCCGCGGTCGTCACCGGGGTAACCGACCACGGCGAGGAGTTCGGCCTCGTCGTCGAACCCCTCTCCGCCGCCGACGACCCCAGCACGGGCGGCTCCTCCACCACCCGCGCCGCGCCCACCAACGGGAGCCGGCCGGCCGACCGGGACACCTAGCGAAGGGCCTGCCTGCGCAACCCCCATGTCAGCAGCGCATGGCGTGATGCCTCGCTGACATCCGAATTCTCGAGGTACCCCCGCCTGCCCTGCCCTCCGGTCGTCCACAGGGCTCGCGGAGGTGCTGTCGACGGCGGCCCGGGCGCTGCAGGCTGGCGGCATGGACGACGACGGCCTCGCGGCACGGCTGGGGGCGCAGGTGCGCCGGCTGCGGTGGGTGCACGAGCTCTCCCAGCAGCAGCTGGCCGCGGCGGCGGGGGTGCCGCAGGCAACGGTGTCGCGGCTGGAGAGTGGTGTGCGACTGCCGGGGCTGCGCACGCTGGACCAGTTAGTGCGGCCCCTCCGCCTCGAGCTGGTCGTGACGCTGCGGCCACGCCCTCCGGAGGATCGTCAGGAGCTGGCGTGGGAGCTGGAGTACGGCATCTGGCGGCACTGGATCGACCATGCCTGCCGGTGGGCCGAGGTCTGTCCACTGGTGGTGACCGGCGGCCTGGGCGCGGCGGTGCAGGGGCTGCCGATCACCCCGGACCGGGTGGACATCGTGACCAACGGCGACCCGACGGCGCTCGACCGGCTGCTGCGGTTGACCGCCCGCGACGAGCTGACGCCGAAGCCGGACGACGACGAGGCCACCCACGTCGTGACCAACGGGCGCACCGACATCCGGATCCGCAGCACCGGCTTCGATCCGCATGACCGGGTGGACGTGCTGGCCGGCGGCCGGACGGTGCCGGTGCTCGCCCTGCACCGCATCGTGGCCGAGGACCCGTGGGTCGCCGCCGTGTGGACGCGCCAGCAGGGCCGCGGCTGACCGCACGCTGCGAGGTGTCAGGCGGGGGCGCGCTTGCGACCGCGCGCCTTGGCCCGGTCGGCGGAGTCGAGCACGGTCTTGCGCAGCCGGATCGCGTTGGGGGTGACCTCGACGCACTCGTCGTCGCGGCAGAACTCCAGCGACTGCTCCAGCGAGAGCCGGCGCGGGGGGACGAGGCGCTCGAGCTCCTCGCCGGTCGACGAGCGCATGTTGGTGAGCTTCTTCTCCCGGGTGATGTTGACGTCCATGTCGTCGCCGCGGGAGTTCTCGCCGACCAGCATGCCCTGGTAGACCTCGGTCGCCGGCTCGACGAAGAGGCTGCCGCGCTCCTGCAGGTTGTGCATCGCGAACGACGTCGCGACGCCCGACGCGGTCGGCGACCAGCGACCCGGTGGGCCGGGTCTTCAGCTCGCCGGCCCACGCCTCGTACCGCTCGAAGACGTGGTGGGCGATGCCGGTGCCGCGGGTGTCGGTGAGGAAGTCGGTACGGAACCCGATCAGCCCGCGGGCCGGCACCAGGAACTCCATCCGCACCCACCCGGTGCCGTGGTTGACCATCTGCTCCATCCGGCCGCGGCGCACGGCGAGCAGCTGGGTGACCGCGCCGAGGTACTCCTCCGGCACGTCGATGGTCAGCCGCTCCACCGGCTCGTGCACCGCGCCGTCGACCTCGCGGGTCACCACGTCGGGCTTGCCGACGGTCAGCTCGTAGCCCTCCCGGCGCATCGTCTCGACCAGCACGGCGAGCGCCAGCTCGCCGCGGCCCTGCACCTCCCACGCGTCCGGGGTGTCGGTCGGGAGCACGCGCAGCGACACGTTGCCGATCAGCTCGCGCTCCAGCCGCTCGCGCACCAGTCGCGCCGTGACCTTGGTGCCCTTCTCCCGCCCGGCCAGCGGCGAGGTGTTGGTGCCGATCGTCATCGAGATCGCCGGCTCGTCGATGGTGATGGGATCCATCGGCTGCGGGTCGTCGGGGTCGGTGAGGGTGTCACCGATGGTGATGTCCGGGATGCCGGCGATCGCCGCGATGTCGCCCGGGCCGGCCTCGTCGGCAGGCACCCGGTCGAGCGCGTCGGTCAGCAGCAGCTCGGAGATCCGTACCCGCTCGACCGACCCGTCGCGCCGGCACCACGCCACCGAGCTGCCCTTGCGCAGCACGCCGGCGTGCACCCGGCACAGGGCGATCCGGCCGAGGAACGGCGACGCGTCCAGGTTGGTCACCTGTGCCTGCAGCGGGGCGTCGGGGTCGTACGCCGGCGCGGGCACCTGGTCGAGGATGGTGCGGAACAACGGCTCCAGGTCGTCGGAGTCGGGCATGCCGCCGTCGGCCGGCTGCTCCAGCGACGCGCGGCCGGCCCGCGCCGACGCGTAGATCACCGGCAGGTCCAGCAGGTCGTTGCGCGCCAGCGCGTGGTCGTCGGCCAGGTCGAGCAGCAGCTCGTACGTCTCCTCGACCACCTCGGAGATCCGGGCGTCGGGCCGGTCGACCTTGTTGACCACGAGCACCACCGGCAGGTGCGCCTCGAGCGTCTTGCGCAGCACGAACCGGGTCTGCGGCAGCGGCCCCTCCGACGCGTCGACCAGCAGCACCACCCCGTCGACCATCAGCAGCCCGCGCTCGACCTCACCGCCGAAGTCGGCGTGGCCGGGGGTGTCGACGATGTTGATGGTGACCGGACCGTCGTCGGTGCCCGGGACCGTCGTAACGCACCGCCGTGTTCTTGGCGAGGATCGTGATGCCGCGCTCGCGCTCGAGGTCGCCGGAGTCCATCACCCGGTCGGCGACGTCCTGGTTGGCCCGGAACGCACCGGTCTGCCAGAGCATCGCGTCGACGAGCGTGGTCTTGCCGTGGTCGACGTGCGCGACGATCGCGACGTTGCGCAGGCTCTTGCGAATGGAAGGAGGCACGAAGGTCGAGCCTAGCCGCCGGCGCGGTAGATCTTGTACTGCGAGGCCTGCGCCCGCGGCTTGAGCACCAGCCGGTCGACGTTGACGTGCCACGGCCGGGTGGCCACCCAGCCGATCGCGTCCGCCACGTCGTCGGCGCCCAGCGGTCGGTCGACGCCGGCATAGACCTTCGCCGCCGCCTCGGCGTCGCCCAGCCGTTTCACCGAGAACTCCTCGGTCTGCACCATCCCGGGCACGATCTCGGTGATCCGCACCGGCTGGCCGAGCAGCTCCTGGCGCAGCGTCTCGGTCATGACCGCCACGCCGGTCTTGGTGATCGTGTAGCCGCCACCCTTCTCGTACGCCTCGTGCCCGGCCGTGGAGCCGACGTTGACCAGCAACCCGTCGCCGCTCGCGACCAGCGCCGGCAGCAGCTCCTGGGTCACGCGCAGCGTGCCGAGCACGTTGAGCTCGAACATCTGCCGCCACTGCTCGGGATCGGACTCCGCGACGGTGTCCAGCCCGAACGCGGCGCCGGCGTTGTTGACCAGCACCGACAACCGCGGTCCGACCTCGTCGGCCAGCCGACGCACCGAGCCCGGGTCGGTGACGTCGCACTCGATCGCGCGGCCGCCGATCTCGTCGGCGAGCTGCTCGATCCGGTCCCGCCGCCGGGCGGCACAGACCACCTCGAAACCCTCGGCGGAGAGCCGTCTCGCGGTCGCCGCGCCGATCCCGCTGCTGGCTCCGGTCACGACGGCTCGACGCGCTGAACTCATGGTCGTCAACCTATGCTGTCGAGGTGACCGAGCCACGCCCCCCTTCGGTCCGCAGGGTCGCGATGCTCAGCGTGCACACGTCTCCCCTGCACCAGCCCGGCACCGGCGACGCGGGCGGCATGAACGTCTACGTGGTCGAGCTGTCCCGCCAGCTCGCCGCCCGTGGCGTCGAGGTCGAGGTCTTCACCCGCGCGACCGCGTCGGACCTCGAGCCCACGGTGGAGATGGAGCCCGGCATCACCGTGCGACACGTGCCGGCGGGTCCGTACGGCGGGCTCGACAAGGACGAGCTGCCGGGCCAGCTGTGCACGTTCGCCCGCGAGGTGCTGCGCACCGAGGCGATGCACGCCGCCCGGCCGCTACGACGTCGTGCACGCGCACTACTGGTTGAGCGGGCAGGTGGGTGCGCTCGCGCGCGACCGCTGGGGCGTGCCGCTGGTGCAGTCGATGCACACGCTGGCCAAGGTCAAGAACGACTGGCTCGCCGACACCGACCGCCCGGAGCCGGACGCGCGGGTGCTCGGCGAGCAGCAGGTGGTCGACGCCGCCGACGTGCTGGTGGCCAACACCCACCAGGAGGCGCTACGACCTCGTGCAGTACTACGGGGTCCCGCGCGAGCGGGTGCGGGTCGTGCACCCCGGCGTCGACCTCGACCTGTTCCGTCCCCGTGACGCCGCAGGCGATCCGGCCCTCGCTCGGCCTGCCGGCAGACGCCCAGGTCGTGCTGTTCGCCGGACGGCTGCAGCCGCTCAAGGCACCCGACGTGCTGCTGCACGCGATCGACCACCTGCTGCGCCGTCGGCCCGCGCTGCGCGAGCCCGGCCGGCTGGTGGTGCCGGTCATCGGCGGCCCGTCCGGCAGCGGGCTGGACGAGCCGCGGGCGCTGGTGCAGCTCGCCGAACGGCTCGGCATCGCCGAGCAGGTGCGGTTCGTGCCACCGGTCGAGCAGGCCGACCTGGCCCGTTGGTACGCCGCGTCGTCGGTGGTCTGCGTGCCGTCGTACAACGAGTCGTTCGGTCTGGTCGCGGTCGAGGCGCAGGCCTGCGGCACCCCGGTGGTCGCCGCCGCGGTCGGCGGACTCACCACCGCCATCGAGCACGGCGAGGGCGGGCTGCTGGTCGAAGGGCCACGACCCCGAGGAGTACGCCGCCGTGCTCGACCGCCTGCTCGGCGACGAACCCGCCCGCCGGGTGATGGGCGAGGCGGCCCGTCGGCACGCGCTGCGCTTCGGCTGGGACGCCACCGCCCGCAAGACCGTCGAGGTCTACGACGAGGCGATCGCGGCGACGTGGGCCGCGCGCGTGCGGGCGGCCGAGGCCTCGGCGTGAGCGTCACCGAGACGGTGCGGGCGGCGCTCGCCGAGTCCGGTGCGGAGACGGTCGAGCTCGCGCCGGGCGTCTTCCAGGTCACGCTGCCGGGCGAGCGCAAGCTGCAGACCACGGTGCGGCTCGAGGTGGGCGACCACGCGCTCGGCGTGCACGCGTTCGTCGCGCGGCAGCCCGACGAGAACCACGCGGCGGTCTACCGCTGGCTGCTGGAGCGCAACCTGCGCCAGTACGCGGTGGCGTTCGCGGTCGACTCGGTCGGTGACATCTACCTCGACGGCCGGGTGCCGTTGCACGCGGTCACCGCCGACGAGATCGACCGGGTGCTGGGAGCGGTCGCGACGTACGCGGACGAGTCGTTCAACACCATCCTCGAGCTCGGCTTCGCCACCTCCATCCGGAAGGAGTGGGAGTGGCGCCGCTCGCGCGGCGAGTCCACCCGCAACCTGGAGGCGTTCCGGGGCTGGCTGGAGAAGGACGGCTGAGCACCGTGGGCCGGACGCCGATCTCGATCGAGCGCGGGACCGGCGCGCCGCTGTACGTCCAGCTGCGCCGCTCGCTCGAGCACCAGATCGCCGCCGGCGCCTTCCACCCGCGGCTGCCGCTGCCGTCGTCGCGCGAGCTGGCCCGCGAGCTCGGGCTGTCCCGCAACACGGTCAACACCGCGTACCAGGAGCTGCTCGCGGAGGGCTTCGTCGAGTCCCGCCCGCGGCGCGGGCTGTTCATCAACGCCGAGATGGTGGCGGGGCTGGTGGCGGCCGACGCTGCGGACTCCACCGCGGCGCCGATCGACTGGGCCGCGCACGTCCGGCCCGGCCCCGACCGGGACCTGCCCGAGATCGCCAAGGCGCCGGACTGGCACCGCTACCCGTACCCGTTCGTGGCCGGTCAGGTGGAGCCGAGCTCATTCCCCCGCGCGGCCTGGGTGCGTGCCCTGCGCCAGGCGCTGGAGCCGCCGCACCTGCACTACAGCCTGCGCGACGGGATCGACGAGGACGACCCGCTGCTGCTCGAGGAGGTGTGCCGCCGGGTGCTGCCGTCCCGGGGCATCGAGGTGGGCACCGACCAGGTGCTGATCACGCTCGGGTCGCAGCAGGGGCTGGACCTGCTCGCCAGCACGCTGGTCCGGCCCGGTGACCGCGTCGGCGTCGAGGACCCGGGCTACCCCGACGCCCGCCGGATCGTCGTGCGGGAGGGCGCCGAGCTCGTCCCGTACGCCGTCGACGACGCCGGCGCCGTCGTACCCGACACCCTGGCCGGGGTGCGGCTGGTGCTGCTCACCCCCAGCCACCAGAGCCCCACCAACGTGACGCTCTCGATCGCTCGCCGGCGCCACCTGCTCGCCCTCGCCGACCGGGACGACGCGCTGGTGGTCGAGGACGACTACGACAGCGAGTTCCGCTACCAGGGCAGCCCGACGCCGGCGATGAAGGCGCTGCCGGAGAGCCGCCGGGTCATCTACCTGGGGACGTTCTCGAAGTTCCTGGCGCCTGGCCTGCGGCTCGGCTACCTCGTCGCCGAGGCCGAGCTCGTCAGCGAGCTGCGGCAGCAGCGCCGTTACCGGGTGCGGCACGCGTCCGGGCACATGCAGCGCGCGATGGCGCTGCTCATCGCGTCGGGGCAGTACCGCCGCACCGTGCGGCGGCGGCGCACCCAGCTGCAGCGCAACTGGCGGCTGCTCACCGAGGCGCTGGAGACCGAGCTGGGCTGGGGGCTGGACCCGCCGCCGGGCGGCGTGAGCGTGTGGGTGACCGGTCCGCCGCCGCTGGACTGCGGCGACCTGGTCGAGCGGGCCCGGCGCCGTGGCGTGCTGGTCGAGCGCGGCGACGTCTACTTCACCGATCCCGCGCGGCACCGCAACCACTTCCGGCTCGGCTTCGCGGCCATCGCCGCCGAGGCCGTCGTGCCCGGCGTACGCGAGCTCGGTGCGGCGGTCCGGGAGTCCCTGGCCTCGACCGTCTGAGCTGGTACCTACGAACTGGTCCTGTTCTGGATCTTCCTGGACCCCTCGCCGGTCCCCCAGAGTCTGCTCATGACCACGGGCACCTCGACGGACACGCGCACCCTGGCCCAGCGGCACCTGCTGGGGCACTTCACCCGTGGCGAGGTCTGGCGCAGTCCGCAGCTCCCGGTCATCGTCTCGGGCGACGGGTGCCACGTGACCGACGACGCCGGACGCCGCTACCTCGACGGCCTCGCGGGCCTGTTCTGCGTCAACGTCGGCCACGGCCGCGCCGACATCGCCGCGGCGGCGACCAAGCAGCTCGAGTCGCTGGCCTACGCCCCCACCTGGTCGGCGGCCCACCCCGCGGCCGCGGAGGCGGCGGCGACCATCGCCGGACTGGCACCCGGCGACCTCGACGTCGTCTTCTTCGTCAACTCCGGCTCGGAGGCGGTCGAGTCCGCCGTGAAGTTCTGCCGGCAGTGGCACCGCAGCCAGGGCGCACCGGAGCGCACCACGGTGATCGCCCGCGACATGGCCTACCACGGGACCACGCTGGGCGCGCTCGCCGTGACCGGCATCCCGGCGTTCAAGGAGCCGTTCGGACCGCTGATGCCGGGCACCCGGCACGTGCCGCACACGCTGGGGGAGCAGGTCCCCGACGGCGGCAGCGCGGCCGACCTGCCGAGTCTGCGGGCGCTGGTCGACACGATCGAGGCAGCGGGGCCGGAGACGGTCGCCGCCGTGTTCGCCGAGCCCGTGCAGAACTCCCGCGGCTGCCTGGTGCCACCGGACGGCTACTGGGCGGAGCTGCGCGCGATCTGCGACCGCTACGGGATCCTGCTCGTCGCCGACGAGGTCATCTGCGCGTACGGCCGGCTCGGGGAGTGGTTCGGCAGCACCCGCTACGACGTCGTGCCGGACCTGATCACGTTCGCCAAGGGCGCCACGTCGGGGTACGCACCGCTCGGCGGCATGCTGGTGCGCCGGCCGTTGGTCGAGCGGCTGATGGACTCCGCGCAGGGCGGGGTGTTCACCCACGGTGCGACCTGGGGAGGGCACCCGGTCGCGACCGCGATCGCCAGCGCCAACCTCGCTGCGCTGCGGGACGAGGACGCGCTGGGCAACGTGCGCCGGCTCGAGCCCACCTTCCAGGCCGGGCTCGACCGGCTGGCCGCCGCCCACCACTGCGTGCGCGAGTGGCGGGGCGCGGGGTTCTTCTACGCGGTGGAGCTGATGGCCGACCGGCGCAGCGGCCAGGAGCTCACCCACGAGCAGTCCACCGAGCTGGTGCGTCAGGTGATGCCGCAGGCGATGCGGGCCGCCGGGCTGATCACCCGGCCCGACGACCGGGGCGCCACCATGCTCATGCTGGCGCCGCCGCTGGTCGCGGACGAGGCGGTGCTGGACGAGCTGTTCGGCTGCGTCGACCAGGTGCTCGACGCCGTCGAGCGGCACGTCGGAGGGGTCGACGGCCTGATGCGCATCGGGGTGCCGCGGGAGGTCAAGGTCCACGAGTACCGGGTGGCGCTCACGCCCGCCGGCGCGCACGAGCTGGTCGCCCACGGGCACGACGTGCTGGTCGAGCGGGGCGCCGGCGTCGGGTCGTCCATCTCCGACGACGACTACCTGGCCGTCGGCGCCAAGATCGTCGACGCGGCCGACGACGTCTGGGCGGACTCCGAGCTGGTGCTCAAGGTGAAGGAGCCGGTCGAGTCCGAGTACCACCGGCTGCGCGAGGGGCTGGTGCTGTTCACGTACCTCCACCTGGCGGCCTCCCGACCCTGCACCGACGCGCTGCTGGCCGCAGGCACCACGGCCATCGCGTACGAGACGGTCCAGCTGCCGTCCGGCGCGCTCCCGCTGCTGCACCCGATGAGCGAGGTGGCGGGATGCCTGGCACCGCAGGCCGGAGCGCACGCGATGCTGCGTGCCGAGGGAGGTCGTGGGCTGCTGCTCGGCGGGGTCAGTGGCGTCGCGCCCGCCAAGGTCGTGGTCCTGGGCGGAGGCGTGGCCGGCCGCAACGCCACGGCCATCGCGGCCGGGATGTGGGCCGAGGTCACCGTGCTCGACACGAACGTGGAGACGCTGCGCACGCTCGACCGGCACTACCGTGGGCGGATCCGTACGGTCGCAGCGAACGCCTACGAGGTGGAGAAGGCTGTGCTCGACGCCGACCTGGTCATCGGCGCGGTGCTCGTCGCCGGTGAGCGGGCTCCGCGGCTGGTCAGCAACGACCAGGTGGCGGCGATGCGCCCGGGGAGTGTCCTCGTCGACGTCGCGATCGACCAGGGCGGCTGCTTCGAGGACTCCCGTCCCACCACCCACGCAGACCCGACCTACCGGGTGCACGAGTCGGTGTTCTACTGCGTGGCCAACATGCCCGGCGCGGTGCCGCACACGTCCACCTACGCGCTCACCAACACGACGCTCCCGTACGCCGCCGCGCTGGCGGACAAGGGGTGGCGGCGCGCCCTCGCCGACGACCCGGTGCTGGCCGGCGGGCTGAACACGTGCGCCGGGTCGGTCGACGAACGAGCCGGTCGCCCGCGCACACGGATTGCGACATCTGCCGCTACGACAAGCGATCGGGCCGGTGTTGTCTAGTATCCCGACTGTCCACCCTGGACGAATACTCCCGCTCGTCCGGCCCGCTGCTGCTCCCGGAGGCCTGACATGTCGGAGTCGACGGTCGACGTCGCTCCTCCCGGCGCGCCGATCAACACCCCACCCGTCAGTCGCGGTCGCGCACGGGGCGGGGCCGTGCCGGGCGGATCGGCCTGCGGCTGCTGACGCTGGCCGTCCTGATCGCGATCTGGTGGTTCATCGCCTGGCTGGAGATCGTGCGTCCGCTGTTCCTGCCCTCACCGGGTGCGGTCTGGGACTCGTTCGTCCTGGCCAACACCAACCACCCGGTGTCCCCGGGTGTCGACCGGATCGTCAAGGGCGAGCAGAACTACTACATGTGGGAGCACCTGCTCGCGAGCCTGCAGCGCATCGGTGCCGGGCTCCTCGCCGCCATCATCGTCGGCGTGCCGGCCGGGCTGGTGATGGCCACCGTCCGCCCGATCAGCGTCGTGGTGGAGCCGTACCTGAACTTCCTGCGCTCGCTGCCGCCGCTGGCCTACATCGGTCTGCTGATCGCGTGGTTCGGCTTCGGCGACGCCTCGAAGATCTGGCTGCTGTTCTTCGCGGCGTTCCCGCCGATCACGATGGCGACGATCAGCGGCGTCCGCGGTGTGCGCGAGGACCAGATCAACGCCGCGCTGTGCCTCGGCGCCTCACGCCAGCAGGTGCTCCGCGTCGTCATGGTCCCCGCCACGCTGCCGGAGATCTTCACCGGCATCCGGGTGGCGGTCGGGTTCACCTGGACGTGCGTGGTCGCCGCCGAGATCACCAACGGCATCCCGGGCATCGGCGGGCTCGCCTACCTGTCGGGTACGGAGCTCAACTCCTCGCTCGCGATCTCCTGCATCGTCGTCATCGGCATCACGGCTGTCGTCCTCGACCTCGGGCTGAAGTGGCTCGAGCGGTGGCTCGTCCCCTGGCGAGGCAAGGCGTGACCCACTGCAGCTCCCGTTCCCCCGGCACCACCCCCCTTCTGTTGGAGGCACCATGACCCGCTCCGCCCGACGCCTCACCGCCCTCGGCGGCAGCGTGCTGCTGGCCATCTCGTTGGCCGGCTGCGTCGAGTCCGACCGCTCCGCGACCGGCGGGAGCGAGGACAGCGAATGCCCGTGGGAGGCGGACGACTCGATCGACACCGAGGCGTCGATCGGCTACCAGGCCATCCCCAACGGCGACCTGATCGTCCAGGACCAGGGCATCCTCGAGGCCTGCATGCCCAACGCCGACATCACCTGGACCGACTTCCCGTCCGGCGGCGACGTGGTGCAGGGGTTCGCCGCGAACGATCCGCTCGACATCGGCCTGGCGGGCTCGTCGCCCGCGACGATCGCGGTGTCCGCGCCGCTGAACCTGCCGGTCTCGGTGGTCTGGATCCACGACGTCATCGGCGACGCCGAGTCCCTGGTGGTCAAGGACACGTCGATCACCGACATCACCGGTCTCGAGGGCAAGACCATCGGGGTGCCGTTCGCCTCCACCGCGCACTACTCGCTGCTGCAGGCGCTGGCCGACGCCGGCATGGACTCCAACAACGACGTGACCCTGGTCAACCTGGAGCCGGAGAAGATGCAGGCCCCGTGGGACAGCGGGGAGATCGACGCCGCCTGGGTCTGGGACCCCACGCTGAGCGCGCTGGAGAAGGACGGCCAGATCATCCTCAGCAGCGCCGACACCGCCAAGGCGGGCAAGCCGACCTACGACCTCGGGCTGGCCGCCGACGAGTTCATCGCCGACAACCCCGAGTTCATGACCCAGTGGGCCAAGGCGCAGGACTGGGCGGTCACGATGCTCAACGACGACCCGGACGCGGCCGCCGAGAGCATCGCCGCGATGCTCAGCCTGCAGAGCATCGACGACGCGAAGTCCCTGTTCGACGGCCTGACCTACCTCAACGCCTCCGAGCAGGCCAGCCCCGACTGGCTGGGCGGCAAGATGGGCACCGACCTGCACAACACCGCCAAGTTCCTGTACGAGCAGGGCGGCATCGACGAGGTCGGCTCGGAGCAGGACTACGCCGACGCCGTGGACAACTCGCCCGCCGAGGAGGCGTCGAAGGGATGAGCGAGGCCCGCCCGGTCGAGATCCGCGAGCTCCGGCATCACTTCGAGATGCAGGACGACCGGGTCCAGGCACTCGAGCGCATCGACCTCACCATCGAGGCCGGCGAGTTCGTGTGCCTGGCCGGGCCGTCGGGGTGCGGCAAGACCACGCTGCTGCGGCTGATCGCCGGCTTCATGACGCCGTCCGACGGCAGCATCACGATCGGCGGCGACCCCGTGCGCGGGCCCGGCGCCGACCGGGGCGTGGTCTTCCAGCAGCCGATGCTCTACCCGTGGATGAGCGTGCGGGACAACGTGGAGCTGGGCCCCCGGCTGCGCGGCGCGAGCAAGTCCGAGCGGGCCGACATCGCGTCGCGCTTCCTCGAGCTGGTCGGCATCGCCGACTTCGGCGACCGCCGCACCTACGAGCTGTCCGGCGGCATGCAGCAGCGTTGCCAGATCGCCCGGGTGCTCGCCAACGACCCCGAGATCGTGTTGATGGACGAGCCGTTCGGTGCGCTGGACGCCCTCACCCGCGAGCGGCTGCAGAACGAGCTGCTCAACATCTGGCGCGAGACGCACAAGACCATCCTGTTCATCACCCACAGCGTCGACGAGGCGGTGTTCCTGTCCACCCGGACGCTGGTCATGAGCCCGCGGCCCGGGCGGATCGTGCTGGACGAGTCGGCGATCTTCACCGAGACCGACGAGTGGAACGACCCCGACGACATCCGCGCGCTGCCCGCCTACGGTGCGCTGCGGGAGAAGGTCAGCCACGCCATCCACTCGGAGATGCAGGCGGTGGAGGGAGGCAACCCGTGCCGGCTGAGCCGGCGACAGCGGGCGCCGACACCGTCCTGGTCGGGGGCACGGTCCGTACCCTCGACCCGGTCGGGCGCACCACGACCGCCCTCGCGATGCGCGACGGGCGGGTGCTCGCGGTGGGCACCGACCGGGAGATGGCCGGGCTCGCCCACCAGGACACCCGGGTGCTCGACCTGGGCGGGCGCACCGCCGTGCCGGGCTTCATCGAGACGCACACCCACCCGGCGTTCTGGGGGCTGACCCTCGACGCGGCGGTCGAGGCCGGTACGCCGCCCAACGACCGGATCGCCGACATCGTCGACCGGCTGGCGCAGGCGGTCGCCGACACCGAGCCGGGCCGGTGGATCCGCGGGTTCCGCTACGACGACACCCTGCTGGCCGACGACCGGCACCCCACCGCGGCCGACCTCGACCCGGTCTCGCCCGACCACCCGGTCTGCCTGATGAACGTCTCCGGGCACTTCTGCGTGCTCAACTCCGCCGGCCTGCGGGCGATCGGCATCGACCGGGACAGCCCCGACCCGGTCGGCGGCGTCATCGAGCGGGACGCGCGCGGCGACGCGACCGGGGTGCTGGCCGAGACCGCGGCGTTCGCCGCCTATGCCGCGATGCCCACGACCTCCACCGCCGAGCTCGCGGACGCGATCGCCGCCGCCAACCAGGCGTACCTGGCGGCGGGCGTGACGAGCGTGCACGACACCGGCGTCGGGCTGGTCGGCGGGCCGGCCGAGCTGGACGCCTACCGCACGGTGCGCGCTGACGGCCGGCTCGCCGTCCGGGTGCGGGCGTACCTCGCGCAGGACCTGTTCCCCGGGCTGGGCGACGGCACCCTCAGCCCGCTCGAGGCGCACGCCGCGGGTCTCGGCGACGACCGGTTCCGGGTCGCCGGGGTGAAGCTGTGGGCCGACGGGTCCATCCAGGGCCTCACCGCCGCCGTCAGCGAGGGCTACGCCTGCGCGCCCGACCAGCACGGGCTGCTGCTGCACCCGCCGGAGGACCTCGCCCTGCGCATCGCGACGCTGCACCAGGCGGGCTGGCAGGTCGCAGTGCACGGCAACGGCGACGCGGCCATCCAGGCCGTCCTCGACGCGTACGCACGGCTCGGCGTCGACGACCCGACCGGCACCGCCTCGCGCCGGCACCGGATCGAGCACTGCCAGCTGGTGAGCGACCCGCAGCTGGAGCAGATGGCCGTCGGCCGGGGTGCTGGCCTCGTTCTTCATCAAGCACGTGCACTACTGGGGCGACCGGCACCGCGACCGGTTCCTCGGACCGGAGCGGGCCAGCCGGATCGACCCGCTGGTCGCGGCCGGACAGCACGGCATCCGGTTCGGGCTGCACTCCGACACCCCGGTCGTGCCGGTGGCGCCGCTGGAGGGCATCTGGTGCGCGGTCGCCCGCGAGACCCGCGGCGGCGACGTGCTCGGCCCCGAGCAACGGGTCGACGCCGACGTCGCGCTGCGCGGCTACACCAGCCAGGCGGCGCACCTGGGTTTCGAGGAGGACGACAAGGGCACGCTGGAGCCTGGGCGGTTCGCCGACGTCACCGTGCTGTCGGCCGACCCGCTCACGGCCACGTCCGACGGCCTGCGGGCGATCGAGGTCGACCACACCCTCGTCGCGGGGGAGCTCGTCTGGTCCCGCGAGGGGCAGCAGCTGGGGGGTTAGGCAGACCGGCACGACCGGGACAGGAGCACACGATGGACAACCTCAGGAGCGTCGTGATCGGGCTGGGGGTGCCGGCCGTCGCCATCCTCGTGGTCATGCCGCTGCTCGCGGACACCGACGTGCACGTGCTCGGCGTGCCGCTGCTGTTCGCCTGGATGTTCGCGTGGTTCCCGCTCACGTCGTTGTGCCTGTGGCTGGCCTGGCGGATCGACGAGCCGCGCTACCGCGACGAGGGGCGGTCGTGATGCTGCCGCTCGTCTTCTTCACCGTCATCGGGATCTCGGTGGTGATCGCGTTCGCCGCGCGCACCGGGCTCAAGGACAAGTCCATCGGGGAGTACCTCGTCGGCGGACGGTCCTTCCCCGCCTGGCTGCTGTACTTCCTCGCCGTCGGCGAGATCTACAGCATCGGCACGATGATCGGGCTGCCGAGCGGCATCTACGTCGACGGCGCGGCGCACGGGATCTGGTTCCTGGGCTACATCCTGATGGCCTACCCGCTCGGCTACTTCATCGCTCCGCTGATCTGGCGCGCGGGCGTCCGCTACGACGCCATGACGATCCCGGACGTCTTCGGCCGGCACTTCAGCAGCCGCACCCTCGAGCTGGTCACGGCGCTCGCGGTGCTGGTCGCGCTGGTGCCCTGGGGCCAGTACCAGTTCATCGGGATGCAGGTGGTGCTCGGCGGCGCTCGGGCTGTCGATCACGCCGACGCAGGCGGTGCTGCTCGCCGGCGGCATCGCGTTCCTCTACCTCGCCGTCTCCGGTGTCCGCTCGCCGGCGTTCGTGGCGATCCTCAAGGACGCCTTCATGCTGCTCGGCATCGTGGTGGTCGGCGTCGCCGCGGTGCGGACGGCGGGCGGCACCAGCGAGGTCTTCGAGGCCCCCGACATCTCCGACGACCTCGTGACGCTGTCCGGCTCGCCGCTGGTCTTCACGCTGACCACGATCGTGTTCCAGAGCATCACGTTCTACCTCGGCTTCTCCGCGGCGTTCGTCTTCACCGCGAAGTCGGAGCGCGCGATCAAGTCGTCCGCGGTGTGGATGCCGATGTACATGCTGATGTACCCGTTCCTCGTCGCGGCGTCCTTCTACGCGATCACCGCGCACCCCGACCTGGACGACCCGAGCACGGTGTTCATGGTCGTCACCACCGACCTGCTGCCCGACTGGCTGGTCGGCGTGGTGGCCGCCGGTGCCGGCCTGTCCGGGCTGCTGGTGCTCGCGGTCACCGCCCTCACCATCGGCGGCATCGTCTCGCGCAACCTGGTGCCGCACGTGCGGCCCGAGGCGCAGCGGCACTGGACCACCGCGGTCGTCGGCGTGTTCCTGGTCTCCGCGGGCGTGCTCACGCTCACCGGGTCGGCGCTGATGCTCACGGTGCTGAACCTGACCTACTACCTGCTCGGCCAGCTGATCCCCGGCTGGATCGCGCTGATGTTCTTCCGCCGGGTGCAGCCGCTGGCGGTGGCGGCGGGCATCGTCGGCGGGGTGGCGGCGTCCATCGCGCTGTACGTCGCCGCGCCCACGCTCGGCGGGGTCAACCTCGGGCTGGTCGCGGTCGGCGTCAACGTGGTCCTGGTGGTGGCGATCAGCGCGCTGCGTCCCGGGCCCGGCCCGCGAGCCGCTGTGCCGGCCGGAGGCGACGGCGCCGCCCAGCGAGGCTGTCGTGGACTGATCGAATGTCGAGTTGTGGCCCTAGCCTTTTCTGTCACATAGTGGTAGACACTGCCACATAACGCACAACCCGACGATGCAGCCACGGGAGGTCCGTCATGGCCGAGGCCGGTCCGAACGAGAGCGTCTTCACCTGGGCGGCGCCGCCGCTGAAGTTCGGCGTCGGAGCGCTGGACGAGATCGGCTCCGACGTCGCCCAGCTCGGCGCCGAGAGCTGTCTGGTGATCACCGACCCGGGCGTCGCCGAGAGCGGCATCCCCGAGCGGGTCCGGGCGCACGTCGCGGCCGCCGGGGTGAAGTGCGAGGTGTTCGCCAACGCCGGCGTCGAGCCCACCGACGAGAGCATCGAGGAGGCGGTCGCGTACGCGCGGGCGGGCGACTGGGGCTGCTTCATCGCGGTCGGCGGCGGCTCGTCGATCGACACCGCCAAGGCGGTCAACCTGCTCACCACGCACGACGGTGACCTGCTCGACTTCATCGTGCCGCCGATCGGCGGTGGGCGCGCACCCGACGGCCCGCTCAAGCCGCTGATCGCGGTGCCCACCACCGCGGGCACCGGGTCGGAGTCGACCACGATCTGCGTCGTCGACATGCTGAGCCTGCACCTCAAGGCCGGCATCAGCCACGCCCGGCTGCGCCCGTCGCTGGCGATCGTCGACCCGTCGACGACGGTGACGATGCCGCCGCAGGTGACCGCGGCCAGCGGCATGGACGTGCTCAGCCACGCGCTGGAGAGCTACACCGCGCAGCGCTTCGACGCACGGCCGGCGCCGGTCGACCCCACCAAGCGACCGGCCTTCTGCGGCTCCAACCCGGTGAGCGACGTGTGGTGCGAGATGGCGCTCGGCCTGGTCGGCAAGCACCTGCGGGCCGCGGTGCACAACGGCCGGGACCTGGAGGCGCGCTACCACATGGCGCTCGCGTCGATGTACGCCGGAACGGGTTTCGGCAACGCCGGCACGCACCTGCCGCACGCCAACGCCTACCCGGTCGCCGGCGCCGTCCGCGACTACAGCCCGGTGGGCTATCCCGAGATGCCGATGGTGCCGCACGGGCAGGCGGTCGCCTCGACGGCCGCCGCGGTGTTCCGCTGGACCTACCCGGTCGATCCCGGCCGGCACCTGCGTGCGGCCGAGCTGCTCGGCGGGCAGACGTTCACCCGCACCGACGGGGCGGACGCGCTGGCCGGCGTGCTGTCCCAGCTGATGCAGCGACATCGACATGCCGGCCGGGCTGCGGTCGTTCGGCTACACCGACGACGACGTCGACACGCTGGTCGACGGCACGCTCAAGCAGACCCGCCAGCTCGCGGTCGTGCCGCGTGCGCTCGACCGCCAGTCCGCCGCCGCGATCTTCCGGGAGTCGATGTGACCAGCCTGCTTCCCGAGCCCGTCGTCGACGCCGCCGTCGGTGCGCAAGGTCGCGCTCGCCAGCTCCATCGGCGCAGCGATCGAGTGGTACGACTTCTTCATCTACGGCACCGCCGCCGCGCTGGTGTTCGGCGACGCTGTTCTTCTCCAACCTCCCGGAGGCGACCGGTCGCATCGTCGCGTTCGCGACGTTCGCCGTCGGCTTCCTCGCCCGCCCGCTCGGCAGCGTGCTGTTCGGCCACTTCGGCGACCGGATCGGTCGCAAGCAGATGCTGATCGCGACGCTGCTGATCATGGGTGTCGGCACGACGATCATCGGGCTGCTGCCCACCTACGACCAGATCGGCGTCTGGGCGCCGATCCTGCTGGTGCTGCTGCGGGTCGTGCAGGGCATCGGCGTCGGCGGCGAGTACGGCGGCGCCGTGCTGATGGCCGTCGAGTACGCACCCGAAGGGCCAGCGCGGCTTCTACGGCAGCTGGCCCCAGGCCGGGGTGCCGGCCGGCCTGCTCGGCGCCTCGCTGATGTTCGCCGCGCTCGGCCTGCTGCCCGACGCCTCCTTCGACGCATGGGGCTGGCGGGTGGCCTTCCTGTTCAGCATCGTGCTGGTCGGCGTCGGGCTCTACATCCGGCTGCAGGTGCTCGAGACGCCGGCCTTCACCGCGGTGCGCGAGCGCCAGGACGAGGTCAAGGTCCCGTTCGTCACCATGCTCAAGGACCAGCCCAAGGAGTTCGTGCTGGGCATGGGCACCCGGTGGATCGAGGGCCTTGACCTTCAACGCCTACGGCGTCCTCGCGGTCTCGTACATGGTCAACGACCTCGACGTGTCCCGCAGCGTCGCACTCACCGGCATCGTGATCGCGTCCGCGCTGGGCGTCGCGCTGGTGCCGGTCTACGGCAAGCTCTCCGACCGGGTGGGCCGAAAGCCCGTCTACGTCGTCGGCACGGTGCTCACCGCCGTGCTGGCGTTCCCGGTCTTCGCCCTGATCAACACCGGTGAGCCGCTGCTGATCTGGGTGGCGATCGCGGTCGGGCTCGGCATCGTCTACATGGCGGTCTACGCGCCGCTGGCGGCGTTCTGGGCCGAGCTGTTCGACACCCGGGTGCGCTACACCGGGGTCGGGTCGGTCTACCAGTTCTCCGGCATCTTCGCGAGTGGCCTGACCCCGCTGATCGGCGCGGCGCTGATCGAGGCAAACGGCGGCGAGCCGTGGTACTTCGTGCTGTACATGATCGCGGCTGCGGTGGTCAGCCTGGTCTGCGTGTACCTGCTGCCCGAGACCTACCAGCGCGAGATCATGCCGACCGGCAGCACGAGCACTCCGGAGCACGCGCAGTGACGCCCCTGGTCGACCTCGACGGGGCGACCGTCCTGGTCACCGGCGGCGCCACCGGCATCGGCGCCGCCATCGTCGAGACCGCGCAGGGTCTCGGCGCCCGCGTCGGTGTCGTGGACCTGAGCCCGGCACCGGCGGCCGACGTCTCGGTCGAGGCCGACGTGAGCTCGCCCGAGCAGGCTGCCGCGGCCGTCGCCGAGGTCGGCGAGCCGGCTGGGCGGCCTGCAGGTGCTGGTCACCAACGCGGGCATCGCACCGGTCGGCAGGTTCGACGACACGTCGTCCGGCCGACTGGCGGCGCACGATGGGCGTCAACCTCGACGGCACCTTCTACTGCGCGCGGGCAGCGCTGCCGCTGCTGCGGGCGGCCTCCGGCGGCGCCGTGGTGACGATGGCCTCGATCGCCGGGCCGCTCGTTCAGCCGTACGGCGAGCGTCGACTACGCCGCGTCCAAGGGCGGTGTCATCGCGCTGACCCGGCAGATGGCGCACGAGCTCGCGGCCGAGCAGATCCGGGTCAACTGCGTCTGTCCCGGCCCGGTGGACACCGACATCATCAGCCGCAACACCAGCGCCGAGCAGCTCGCCGTGCTGGTCGGTGGCATCCCGCTGGGGCGGATGGGGACCCCCGCCGAGGTGGCCGCCGTGGTCTGCTTCCTCGCGTCGTCGGCGGCCGGCTACCTGACCGGGGCCATCATCGACGTCAACGGCGGGCTGGGCTGACGCCCCTCACAGGTGCAGCAGCGCGCGGGTCTCCTCCGGGCTCGCGGGGTGCCGGTCGTAGTCGGCGCAGATGCCGGCCAGCCGCTCGACCAGCTCGGCGTTGGACGCCGCCAGCCGGCCGCGCTCGAAGTAGAGGTTGTCCTCCAGCCCGGTGCGGACGTGCCCGCCGCGGGCCAGCGACCAGCGGTTGGCGTCCAGCTGCGCCCGGCCGATGCCGGCACACGTCCAGGTGGCGTCGGGCAGCAGCTCGTGCAGCTCGGAGACGAAGAAGTCGACCAGGCTCTCCCGCGCCGGCAGCGCGTTCTTGATGCCCGTCACCAGCTGCACGTGCGGCGGCGGCACCAGCAGCTCGCGGCGTACGAGATCGGCGGCGGTGTAGAGCATCGCCAGGTCGAACACCTCGATCTCGGGCTTGATCCCGAGGTCGCGCATCCGGCCGGCCATCTCCTCGACCATGTCCGGTGCGTTGTCGTAGATCTGCTTCGGGAAGTTGACCGTGCCGGTGGCCAGCGACGCCATCTCGGGGCGCAGCTCCAGGCAGGCGAACCGTTCCTCCGGGTCGCGGCCGCGGCCGCCGGTCGAGAGCTGCACGACCATGTCCGGGCGCTCGGCGAGGATGCCGTCGCGCACCTCGCCGTAGCGGCCGACGTCGGAGCTCGGCCGCTCCTCGTCGTCGCGCACGTGCACGTGGCAGACCGTCGCGCCCGCGTCGAAGGCCTCCACCGCCGACTTGACCTGGGTCGACGGGACCACGGGCACGGCCGGGTTGTCCTTGGTGGTGGGGATGGCGCCGGTGATGGCGACGGTGATCATCGCGGGGGTGGTCATGCAGGTTCCTCCAGGATCGCGTCGGTCAGCTGCTGCTCGGCGAGGAAGCCGGTGGTGTGGGTGCCGGCGACGAACTCCGGCTGCTCCAGCAGCCAGCGGTGGAACGGCACCGTCGTGGCCACGCCCTCGACCCGGAACTCTCGCAGCGCCCGCCGCGACCGGGCCAGCACCTGGTCCCGGTCGCTGCCGCTCACCACCAGCTTGGCCAGCAGCGAGTCGTAGTGCGGCGGCACCACCTGGCCCGGAGCGCAGTGGGTGTCGCAGCGGACGCCGGGGCCGGCCGGCGGCTGGAAGACGTCGAGGGTGCCCGGGCTGGGCGCGAAGTCACGGGCGGGGTCCTCCGCGGTCACCCGGAACTCCATGCTGTGCCCGGTCGACCCGACATCGCGCAGCGGCTCGACGGAGTCGCCGGCGGCGACCCGCAGCTGCCAGGCGACCAGGTCGGTGCCGGTGACCTCTTCGGTCACCGGGTGCTCGACCTGGATGCGGGTGTTCATCTCGATGAAGAAGAACGCGCCGGTCTCGACGTCGACGAGGTACTCCACCGTGCCGGCGTTGCGGTAGCCGACCGACTCCGCCAGCCGCACGGCGGTGCCGGCCATCTGCTCGCGGGTCTCGTCGTCGAGCCGGGCCGGCGCCTCCTCGACCACCTTCTGGTGCCGCCGCTGCACCGAGCAGTCCCGCTCGCCGAGCCCGACCACGACACCGTGCGCGTCGCCGAGCACCTGCACCTCGACGTGGCGTACGCGGGGCAGGTAGCGCTCGACGTACATCCGGTCGTCGCCGAACGCACCGGCGGCCTCCTGCCGGGCCAGCGCGAGCGTCCGCGCGACCTCGGCCGGCTCGGCGACGACCCGCATGCCCTTGCCGCCGCCGCCGGCGCTCGCCTTGAGCAGCAGCGGGTAGCCGTGCTCGCGGCCGAACGCCTCCGCCTCGTCGGCACCGGCGAGCACGCCGTCCGAGCCCGGCACGACCGGGACGCCTGCCTCGACCGCCGCCTCGCGGGCCGCCGCCTTGTCGCCCATCCGGGAGATCACGTCCGCGGAGGGGCCGACCCAGACGACTCCGGCGTCCTCGACCTGGCGGGCGAAGGTGGCGTCCTCGGCGAGGAACCCGTAGCCGGGGTGCACCGCGTCGCACCCGGTGGCCTCGGCTACGTGCACCAGCAGGTCGCGCCGCAGGTAGCTGGCCGATGCCGGGGGAGGCCCGATGCAGACCGAGCGGTCGGCGAGGGTGACGTGCGGCGCCGCCCGGTCGGCGGTCGAGTGCACGGTGACGGTCTCGATGCCGAGGTCGCGGGCCGCACGGACGATGCGCAGCGCGATCTCGCCGCGGTTGGCGACCAGCAGGCGGCGCGGTGCCGGCATCACTCAGCGCACCACGCTGAGCCGGAGCCCTGGCCGCTGGACGCTGACCTGTTGCCCGGCAGGGCCCTGCCGCAGTCCCTCCACCAGCTGGGCCAGCGGGGTACCGCCGCCCACCGGCTCGGGCTCGCGCTGCACGGGCGGTGCGCAGGCCCTCCAGCTCGGGCTCGGAGTAGAACGCGGCCAGCAGCAGGTCGTCGTCGGAGTCGAACGGACCGCGGTCGCGACGCAGGTCCGGCAGCGCGGGAGCGATCAGCTCACCGGCGCGCCCGTCGAACGGCTCGGTGCCCGGCGGTGCCGACGCGAGCACCCGGTCGGCGACCATCGGGTCGACCTCGCTCGCCAGCCGGCCGTAGTGGCCGAGCACGTAGCGGCGCACCTCGTCGGGCACGCTGCGGTAGCGCTCGCCGCTCAACACGTTGAGCATCGCCTGGGTGACGACGAACTGCGCGAACGGGCTCACCAGGATCGGGTAGCCGAGGTCGACGCGTACCTGCTCGGCCTCCTCGAGGATCTCCTGCTCCCGGTCGGTGATGCCCATCCGGGCCAGATCCGTGCGCAGGTTGGAGATCATGCCGCCGGGCACCTGGTGCCGGTAGAGCGCCGGGTCGTAGCGCAGCGGCGCGCCGAAGGGGAAGCCGTGCCGGGTCGCCACCCCGGTGAAGTAGTCGGACATGGCGTCGAGGCCGTCCATCGACAGCCGGTTGGTGAGTCCCTCGCGCTCGAGGTGCCGCGCGCAGTAGCGGGTCGGCGGCAGTGAGGCGCCGCTGGCCAGTGGCTCCGAGGCGGTGTGCAGCAGGTCGATGCCGAGCGGCGCCGCGGCGAGGTAGCACGGCTCGGCCATGCCGGACAGCGAGTGCGAGTGCAGCTCCAGCGGCACCGACCCGACGACCTCCTTGAGCGCCGGCACCAGGGTGCGGATGCGCTCGGGCAGCAGCAGGCCGGACGGGTCCTTGATCATCACGCTGTCGGCGCCGAGCGCGACCAGCTCGCGGGCGACCTGCTGGTAGTAGGCGTCGGTGTGCACCGGCGAGAGCGTGTAGACGAGGCCGGCGCAGACGTGCAGCCCCTCCTCGCGACCGACCTGGATGGACAGCGCGAGGTTGCGGGTGTCGTTGAGCGCGTCGTAGACGGTGATCCGCTGCATGCCGTTGGCGCGGATGCGGCGGACGGTCAGCGCGACCACGTCGTCGGCGAAGAACCGGAACGTGAACAGGCTCTGGCCGCGGGTCATGATGTCGACCGGCGTGCGGCTGACCCGCTCGGCCACCAGCCGCATCCGCTCCCACGGGTCCTCGTGCAGGAACCGCACGCAGACGTCGAAGACCGCGCCGCCCTCGAGGTTGATCCAGTCGAACCCGACGCGGTCCATCTGGTCGAGGATCGGCAGGATCATCGCGTTGGTCATCCGGGTCGCCCACAGCGACTGGTGGCCGTCGCGGGTGGTGACGTCGACGAACCCGATCCGCCGACCGCTCATGCCGGGTCGACCCACAGCAGCGGCTGCCCGAACTCCACCAGCGCGGCGTCCTCCGCGTCGACCCGCACGACGGTGCCGGTCACCTCGGCCTCCAGCTCGGTGAACAGCTTCATCACCTCGATCAGGCCGAGGGTGGCGCCCTTCTCGACGCTCTGCCCGACCTCGACGAACGGCGGTTCGCCGGGCTTGGCCGCGCGGTAGAACGTGCCGACCATCGGGGCGGTCAGCGCCACCCACTGCTCGGGTACGTCGCCCGACGGCTGCTCGGCGGGCTGCTCGGCGGGAGCTGCTCGGGTGGGTGGCTCGGCGACCTGCTCCGGCTGCTGCTGCGGCGCGGGCTGCCGCGCCGGCTCGGCGGTCACCTCGGGTGCCGCGCCGCGGCGTACCTCGATCCGCAGGTCGCCCCACTCCAGCACGACGTCGGCGCCCTCGACCCGCTGCAGCAGCGCGAGGATCTCGCCGACCTCGGCGAAGCTGAGGTCCGGTGTCGGTGCCATCGTCAGCTCCTCCGTGAGTCAGCAGATGCCTGCGGCTGCTGCGGACCGACACGTCGGTGCCGAGGTCTTCCATGTTGCGTCCGCTGGTCTCCTGGCCGAGCAGCAGCATCGGCAGGCTCAGCAGCAGCATCACCAGCAGCGGCGGCGACGAAGACCGTCGTCACGCCGTGCGCGGCGAACAACCCGGGCAGCATGAGCACCAGCACGCCGCCGGTCAGCCCGCGGCTGATCATCTCGCCGGTGCTGGTGCCGAGACCCCGCAGCAGGGTGGGGTACTGCTCGGCCATGTACATCTTCGGCACCGCGAAGCTACCGAGCCCGAACCACGCGGCCGCCAGCCCGCCGACCACGACCATGACGATGCCGACCTCCTGCCGCAGGGTGAGCAGCACCAGCCCGACCGACGCGACCAGCATGTAGAGCGCGAAGACCGGCTTGCGGCCCCAGCTGTCGGACCAACGGCCCTGGAACCAGACGCCGAACGCGGACACGAACATCATCACGGCGGTGTAGACCAGCGAGTTGGACGCGGTCGCTCCGAGCATCCCGAAGATCGTGGGGGCGTAGGTGAGCAACGTGTACCAGACCACGAACGACGCCGTCAGCGCGCAGTAGGCGATCGCGCTGCGCCGCAGGTAGGGCGCCCGCAGCAGCCGCCGGGTGCGTACGGGCTCCGAGTCGTCTCGCTGGCCTCGAGCACGGCCAGGATCTCCGGGTCGACCAGGGACTCGTCGTGCGGCAGCCCCGCCTCGTCCTCGATCTTCTCGACCAGCTGCGCGGACCTCGCGGCGGGCGTCGTCGGAACCCTCCCTGGCGGCCCGGCGGAGCAGGAATCGCGGGCTCTCCGGCACCCACCTGATCAGCACCGGTACGAGCAGCAGCGGCAGCCCCCCGATCAAGCAGGGCACCCGCCAGGACCAGTCCGGGCTGAACGTGTTGACCGACCACAGTCCGACCAGCGCGGGCAGCGTGTAGCCGCAGTTGAGCACCCACTGGGCGTAGCCCATGATCCGGCCGCGGGCGCGCTTGTTCACCAGCTCGGAGATCATCAGGTACGGCACCGGGAAGATCGCTCCCTCGCCGAGTCCGGCGATCACCCGCAGGATGACCAGCGTGGTGAAGTTCGGCGAGAACGCGCTCAGTGCGGTGAAGACCGAGAACAGTGCGGTGCCGGCGATCAGCACCTTCTTGCGGCCGAACACGTCCACCATCCGCCCGGCCGGGAGCATGCCCAGCACCAGCCCGATGGTGGCCGAGGCGCCGAGCAGGCCGACCTGGGTCGAGGTGAGGTCCCACTGCGGTCCGAGCACCAGGATCACGGTGCTCACCAGGCCGATGTCGAACGACTCGACCAGCCAGACCAGGATCACCACCCCGATGCCCACCCGCAGGGTGCGGGTCACCGGTGCCCGGTCCAGCCGGGTGAGGAGGCTGGCGTCGGTGACGAGTTCCGCGCGGTCCGCGCTGCTGGCCGACATGAGAAACCTTCCCACCGTTGCCACATCGTGGCAGTCCGTGCCACGGAATGTGGCCGAGTGTGGTGCCAGGGTGGGGGACTGTCAAGGTTTGGGCCGGTTCGATGGGCGACTGAGTCGAGTGATTGACTCTACTTCCGGTCACCCTCTAAGGTGCGTGGCAATTACTTCCAGCATGTGGCAACCGCATGGGTCCACAGGAGGTCCGATGAGCTCGACCCGCACCACCGCAGACTCGGCCGGCCGGTCGTCCGTGCTGCTGCGCATCGCGCCCGAGCTGGTCGGACTCGTGATCGCGGTGGCGCTGCTGCTGTCCACCGTGGGCATGTCCACGACCGCGGCCGGGCCGGGGCCCGCGTTCTACCCGCGGGTGCTGGGTGGCCTGCTGGTGATCGCGCTGCTGGTGCGGATCGGCCAGCAGCTGCACTCCGACCGGCGCGAGGCCGCCGGCATCGCCCCCGAGTCGTCCGGCGGTGAGCCGTCGGACTTCGACCCGGCCCTGATCTCCGACCGGCGGGTGTGGATAGCGGTCGCGTTCACCGTTGCCTACATCGTCGGCACCCTCTACCTGGGCTGGCCGATCGCCACCTTCGTGTTCGTCGTGGCGTTCCTCTGGGCGTGCGGCAAGCGCAACCTGATGGTGACGGTGCCGGTCGCGCTCGCGCTCTCGGTGGCGTTCACCGCCACCTTCGTCAAGGTCGTCTACATGTCCCTGCCCACGGGTGTGGGGGTCTTCGACTCCCTCACGGTGGCGACCTACGAGCTGCTCGGCATCTACTGACCGTCGCCGGACCGATACGGGGACCAGGAGCGAACATCCATGGAGACCTTCACCGGCGTCCTCGACGCCGTCACGGGATTCAGCCTGACGTTGTGGCTGATCCTCGTGCTCGGCGTCGTCACCGGACTGATCGTCGGCGTGCTGCCCGGACTGACGTTCGTGATGGGCGTGCTGCTGATCCTGCCGTTCACGTACGGGATGGAGACCGACACCAGTCTCGTGCTGCTGCTCGCGGTCTACGTCGCGGGCACCTACGGCGGCGCCATCACGTCCATCCTGTTGCACATCCCGGGTGAGCCGAACAACGTGCCACTGCTGTGGGACGGCTACACGATGACCAAGCAGGGCCGCGCGGCCGAGGCGCTGGGGTGGGCCGCGATCTCGGCCTTCGTCGGCGGCCTCGCTGCGTGGGCGCTGCTGACCTTCGCCGCGCGCCCGCTGGCCGACTTCGCGTTGCGCTTCGGCCAGCCCGACTACTTCCTGATCGTGCTGATCGGGCTCACCAGCGTGCTGGCACTGGCCGGCGACTCGGTCGTCCGGGCGCTGTCGTCGCTGCTGCTCGGCATGCTGCTGGCGACCGTCGGCGTCGACGACGTCTACGGCACCGTCCGGTTCGACTTCGGCAGCAGCATCCTGCGCGACGGCGTCGACTACCTGCCGGTGATGGTCGGCATCTACGCCCTCGGACACGTGCTGGTGCGGTTCGGTGAGCGGTTCGCCGGCGACGCCGGCACGCAGCCGAGCAAGGTACGCACGACGCTGCCGGGACTCCGGCCAGCTGCGTGAGCGGTCCGGCAGCCTGGCTCGTGGCACCGTGCTCGGCTCGATCTGCGGTGTGGTGCCCGGCGCCGGCGCGACGGTGGCGTCGTTCCTCGCCTACGGGGTGGAGAAGCAGTCCGGCAAGGACCGGGCCAACGTCGGCAAGGGCTCGCCCAACGGCGTGATCGCCCCGCAGGCGGCGTCGACCGCGACCGTCGGCGGTCACTTCACCGTGCTGCTGGTGCTGGGCATCCCCGGCAGCGCGGCCAGCGCCGTCATCCTCGGCGCGCTGCTGATCCACAACGTGCGGCCCGGTCCGCAGATCTTCGAGGCGCAGGCCGACCTCATCTACACCATCATCGCGGCGCTGCTGGTCAGCGTCGTGCTGATGGGTGTCATCGGCGTGCTCGCCACCAAGCCGCTGATCCGGATGCTCAACGTCCCGGAGGCGTACGTCGCCGTCATCATCGTGCTGTTCGCCTACATCGGGTCGTTCGCGATCCGCAACTCGATCAGCGACGTGTGGATCATGACGCTGTTCGCGATCCTCGGCTACCTGATGCAACGCGCGGGCTATCCACTCGCACCGTTGGTGCTGGGAGCGATCCTCGGACCCTTGGCGGAGCGCTACTTCACCACGTCGATGATCGCCTCGGACAACAGCCTGTCGATCTTCGTCGACAAGCCCGTCACGACCGCCCTGCTGATCATCTGGGTCGCCCTGCTCGCCTTGCTGGTCTGGCGAGCGACCCGCCGCGGTGACCCGCAACCGCCTGCCGACGCCGACGTGCGCCAGCCGACAGAGGTGAGCTGACATGCCGACCCGCAAGCTGTTGTGGCGGAGCATCACCGCCGGACTGGTCACGGTCGGGACGCTGACCGCCGCCGGGTGCGGCGTGAGCAACCCGCCGGTCGAGGCCGACGAGGCGTTCTCGCGCCCGATCAACCTGGTCGTGCCGTTCGGCGCCGGTGGCGGCGCCGACTCGGTGGCCCGCGCCGTCGGTGCCGAGATGGCCAACCAGGTCGACACCGACATGCCGGTGATCAACGTCCCCGGCGCGACCGGCAGCTCCGGCATGGCCAACATGCTCGCGGGCACGCCCGGCCAGTCCGTCGCCGTGATCATCCAGGACACGCTGGCGACGGTGCCCGCCGGCAGCGCGTCGTTCTCCCTCGACGAGATCCAGGCCGTGTGCCGGATGCAGTCGATGCCGTCGGCGCTGTTCGTCCGCAAGGGCGACTACGCCGACTGGGAGGACCTCGCGGCCGCGTCCAAGTCGGCCGACGACGAGCTGCTCGTCGCCACCGTCGGCACCAACAGCGTCGACGACATCGTGCTCGCGGCGCTCGACGAGGTGCAGGGCACGCCGTTCCGCGCCGTCCCCTACTCCGAGCCGGGCGAGCGCTACACCGCGCTGCTCGGTGGCGAGGTCGACGCGCTGTACGAGCAGCTGGGCGACGTGACGTCGTTCCTCGACTCCGGCGACTTCGTCCCGGTCATCGTCTTCGCCGACGAGCCGGTCGAGGGCTTCGAGGACGTCCCGCTGGCCAAGGACCTCGACCTGCCCGACGAGGTCGTGCTGCCGCAGTTCCGCGGGCTGGTGACCAGCGCCGAGGCCACCGACTCGGTGGTCGAGGAGATGTCGTCCGCCTGCGGCGACGCCATCGAGACCGACGAGGTCAAGGCGTTCCAGGACATGGTGTTCGCCGAACCCGACAGCTATCAGGACGCCGAGGAGTTCCAGGCCTTCCTCGAGCACCAGGAGGAGCTGATCGCCAAGCAGCTCGAGCAGTACGGCCTGGTCGAGTGAGGAGCACACTTGACCGGTCTCGCGAGCCCCGCCTAGGCTCGAACGAGCGTGGAAGTCACTGCCATATAATGGAAGTAGGTCGCGCGGATGGATGACGCGGTCCGGGAGAGCGTGGCCGGCCTGGTCGATCGGGCCCGCGCCGCGCAGGCGGAGTACGAGACGTTCGACCAGCGCCGGGTCGACGACGTCGTGGAGGCGGTCGCCTGGGCGATCATCGAGCCCGGCCGCGCCCGCCGGCTGGCGGAGCTGTCGGTGGAGGCCACCGGCCTCGGCAACGTCGAGGACAAGTTCGCCAAGAACCGGCGCAAGACGCTCGGCACGCTGCGCGACCTGTCCGGTGCGCCGTCGGTCGGCGTGCTCGCCGAGCTGCCGGAGCTCGGGCTCACCGAGTACGCCAAGCCGATGGGCGTGGTCGCGGCGGTCTGCCCGTCGACCAACCCGGCGGCCACGCCGGCGAACAAGACGCTGATGGCCCTCAAGGGCGGCAACGCGGTGGTGCTCTCCCCGTCGCCGAAGGGCGCGTCGACCTGCGCGCTGCTGGTGTCGTACATGCACGAGCAGCTGGACAAGGTCGGTGCTCCCCGCGACCTGGTGCAGTTCATCGACCAGCCCAGCAAGGCGCTCACGTTCGAGCTGATGGACCAGGCCGACTTCGTCGTGGTGACCGGGTCGCAGAAGAACGTCAAGGCCGCCTACAGCTCCGGCACTCCCGCGATCGGGGTGGGCGTCGGCAACGCGCCGGTGATCATCGACGCGAGCGCCGACCTGCCCGACGCCGCGCACAAGGTGCGGATCTCCAAGACCTTCGACTACGCCACCAGCTGCTCGTCGGAGAACTCGCTGTGGGTCGACGACGCGGTCTACGCCGCCGATGCTGGACGCGCTGCGCGCCGAGGGTGCCTACCTGCTGACGGCCGACGAGAAGGCCCGGCTGGAGAAGGTGATGTGGCCGGGCGGCAAGCTCAGTGGCGAGGTCACCGCGCAGTCGCCGGCGAAGATCGCGGCCCTGGCCGGCCTGGACAGCCCCGAGGCCCGCGACGCGACGATGTTCCTGGTCGAGGACGACGGCGTCGGACCCGACCACCCGTTCAGCGGCGAGAAGCTGTCGGTGGTGCTCACCGTCTACCGCTACACCGCGTTCGACGAGGCGTTGACCCGCATCCAGGCGCTGCTCGACTTCCAGGGCGCCGGGCACTCGTGCGGGCTGCACACCGCCGACGTCGAGCAGGGCCGGGTCGATCGCCGAGCGGCTGCAAGGTCGCGCGGGTCTTGGTCAACCAGGCGCACTGCTTCGGCACCGGCGGCGGCTTCGACAACGGCCTCGGCTTCACCCTGACGATGGGCGCCGGCACCTGGGCGGGCAACAGCATCAGCGACAACCTGTCCTACCGGCACTTCCTCAACATCACCCGGCTGGCCCGTCAGATCCCGCCCCGGGAGGCCGACGAGGACGCCCTGTTCGCCCACTACTTCGACACGTACGGACGGTGAGCGTGAACCTGCTCGAGCACCAGGGCAAGTACCTGCTGGCCGAGGCCGGGCTCCGGGTGCCGCGCGGCGAGACCGTCGCCACCGCAGCAGAGGCCGGCGAGGTGGCGGCCCGGCTCGGTGGCCGGGTCGTGTGCAAGGCGCAGGTGGCGTCCGGCAAGCGGGGCAAGGCCGGTGCGGTCCGGGTGGTCGACGGTGCCGACGAGGCCAGTGCGTTCGCGGCCGAGCTGCTCGGCTCCGTCGTCGGCGGTCAGGCGGTGCACGAGCTGATCGTCGAGGAGGCGGTCGACATCGGCGCCGAGCTCTACGCCGCAGTGCTCGACGACGCGTCCAGCAAGGGCCGCTGGTGCTGTTCTCCACCCGCGGTGGCATGGACATCGAGGAGGTGCACGCGCACACGCCCGAGCAGGTGCACGCGCTCCCGGTCGACGTACGCACCGGGCTGGACAAGGCCGCGGCCACCGAGCTGCTGGCCGGCTCCGACCTGCCGGCGTCACAACGGGACGCGGTTGCGGCGACGCTGGTCGGGATCTACCGCACCTACGTCGACGCCGATGCGAGCCTCGTCGAGGTCAACCCGCTCGCGGTGACCACCGGTGGCGACGTGGTCGCGCTGGACGCCAAGGTCACCGTCGACGCGGGATCCGTGCCCCGCCAGCAGGAGCGGCTCGAACGGCTCCCCGGCGGCCCACCCCCGGAGCCCGGCACCGAGCTGGAGCGGCGCGGCCGCGAGCTCGGGCTGTCCTACATCGAGCTCGACGGCGACGTCGGCATCCTGGCCAACGGCGCCGGGCTCACGATGACGACGCTCGACGCCGTGCACCACTTCGGCGGCACGCCGGCGAACTTCCTGGAGATCGGCGGCGACGCGTACACGAAGGCGACGCCGGCACTCGAGCTGGTGCTGTCCAACCCGCGGGTCAAGAGCCTGCTGGTCAACTTCTGCGGCGCGTTCGCCCGCACCGACGTGATGACCGGCGGCGTGCTGGACGCGATCGACGCGCTCGAGCCGACGCTGCCGATCGCGTTCACCATCCACGGCACGGGCGAGGACGAGGCGATCGCGCTCGTACGCGAACGGCTGGGCGTGGAGCCCTACGACCTGATGGACGACGCCGTGCAGGCGGCAGTCGGCGCCGCCGCGGCCGTGGAGGACGACGCGTGATCATCACCGGCAAGGACCAGGTGCTCGTCCAGGGCATGACCGGTCGGCAGGGTCGCTACTGGACCGAGCGGATGATCGAGTGCGGCACCTCGGTGGTCGCCGGCGTCAGCCCGGGCAAGGGCGGCCAGGAGGTGCACGACCGGCCGGTCTACGACTCGGTGGCCGCTGCGGCCGCCGACCACCCGATCGACGCCAGCTGCCTGTTCGTGCCGCCGGCCCGGGCGCGCGGCGCCGTCGTCGACGCGGTCGAGGCCGGCGTGCGCAAGGTGGTCTGCCTGGCCGAGCACATCCCCAGCCACGACGTGATGGAGATGCTCGCGGTGGCCCGCGACCACGGCGCCCAGGTGCTCGGGCCCAACACCGCGGGGCTCGTCGTCCCGGGCGAGGCGAGCGTCGGCATCATGCCGGGCTTCGCGACCAACATCTTCCAGCCCGGCAACGTCGGCGTGATCTCGCGCAGCGGCAGCCTCGGCACCCTGGTCTCGATGAACCTGGTGACGGACGGCTTCGGTCAGTCGGTGTTCATCGGCATCGGGGGCGACCCGATCCTCGGCACCACGACGGCCGACGCCGTACGCAGCGCCGCCGCGCACCCCGGCACCGAGGCGATCGTGATCGTCGGCGAGATCGGTGGCGCGATGGAGGAGGAGGCGGCCGAGGCCGTCGCCGACCTCGGGGTGCCGGTCGCCGCGTTCATCGCCGGCCGCACCGCACCTCCCGGGCGCCGGATGGGCCACGCCGGGGCGATCGTGTCCGGCGGGCGCGGCAGCGGCGAGTCGAAGGTCGCCGCGCTGACTGCCGCAGGAGCCGCCGTGGTCGACATCCCGAGCGAGGTCGGGCCGGCCCTGCGCTCGCTCGGTGTGGTGCCGCGGACGTGAGTGAGCTGGGCTGGCGTCAGGCCCGGGACACCGCGGCGGCGGCCACCGCACCGCTGCCCGCGGTCGATGCCACCCTCGTCGAGGCTGTGGGCCGGGTGCTCGCCACGCCGCTGGACGCCCGCACCCCGTTGCCGGCGTTCGACACCGCCGCGATGGACGGCTACGCCTGCGCCGGACCCGGTCCGTGGCGGCTCGTCGGCGAGGTCCGGGCCGGCGACCGACCCGACCGCGTGTCGCTGGCGGCGGGCACGGCCGTCGCCATCTGCACCGGGGCGGCGCTGCCGGCCGGTGCCGACCGGGTGCTGCGGCGCGAACAGGCCCGGCTCGACGACGCCGGGCCGGCGCACTCGCTCGAGGGGGCCGCGGCACGAGGCGCCTGCATCCGACCCGCCGGCGAGGAGTGCCGCGCCGGCGCCCGCCTGGCTCCCGCGGGAGCCGAGGTGACCCCCGCCCTGCTCGGCCTGGCGGCCGCGGGCGGGCACGACGTGCTCAGCGTGCACCGGCACCCGGTGCTGCGGCTGGTGGTCACCGGCGACGAGCTGTCGTCGTCGGGCGCCTGCCGGCGCGGGCCGGGTCCGGGACGCGCTCACCCCGCTGCTGGTGCCGGCCCTCGAGGCCGCCGGTGCGCTGGTCGCCGCCACCCGCTGCGGTGACGACGCCGACGCGATGCGGGGCGCACTGACCGGCCCCGACCGATCCTGATGTCGTGGTGGTGACCGGCTCGACGTCGCGCGGTCGCGCCGACCACCTGCGATCGGTGCTGGCCGGGCTGGGCGCCGACCTGCTCGTGCCCGGCGTGCGCTGCCGGCCGGGACATCCGATGCTGCTCGCCCGGCTCGCCGACGGCACGGTGGTCGTCGGGTTGCCCGGCAACCCGCTGGCAGCGGTGGCGGCCGTCCTGACCCTGCTGGTGCCGGTGCTCGACACCATGGCCGCCCGCGAGCCGGCGCCGGCGTGCGTGGGCCGAGGCGCCCGGCATCGCGCGACACCCGACGGACACCCGGCTGGTCCCCGTACGCCTCGACGGGGGCGTCGCGGAGCCCACCGGCGGCGACGGCAGCGGGATGCTGAGCGGGCTGGCCCGCGCCGACGCGATCGCGGTGGCAGCGCCCGCCTCCGACGCCTCCGGCGGGTCCCGTACCGTACGACTGCTCGAGCTGCCCGGAGGCCCGGGTGGGCACCGGCACGACGCACGGATGCTGGGGGCGGCATGAAGTACGGCTTCGCGATCGACCAGAACACCTGCATCGGGTGTCATGCGTGCACGGTCGCCTGCAAGACCGAGCACGAGATCCCGCTGGGTCAGTTCCGCACCTGGGTCAAGTACGTCGACTCCGGCACGTTCCCCGACTCCACCCGCGACTTCGCGGTGATGCGCTGCAACCACTGCACCGACGCGCCGTGCGTCAAGATCTGCCCGACGCACGCGCTGATCAAGCGCGACGACGGCATCGTCGACTTCGACAAGGACAACTGCATCGGGTGCAAGTCCTGCATGCAGGCCTGCCCCTACGACGCGATCTACATCGACGCCGAGACCAACACCGCCGCCAAGTGCAACTTCTGCGCGCACCGCGTCGACGAGGGGCTCGAGCCGGCCTGCGTCGTGGTGTGCCCGACCCACTCGATCTGGGTGGGTGACCTCGACGACGAGGAGTCGGGCATCTCCCGGCTGATCAAGGACAACCCGGTCGCGGTCCGCTCGCCCGAGCAGAACACCGGACCCAACGTGTTCTACCTCGGCGCCGCCAAGGCGACCCTCGATCCGCTGGGCGCACCGGTACGGGACACCTACCTGTGGGCGCGCGCGGACGAGCAGCGGGTGGCGACCGGTGCGGACTTCGTCGGCGACGACCCCACCGCGCACACCACGCTCAACACCGCGCACAGCCGGCCCTGGGGCTGGCGGGTGATCACGTACCTGTGGGCCAAGGGCCTCGGCGGCGGCGCGCTGTTCGTCGCCGCGCTCGCCGTGCTGCTCGGGACCTCCCTCGGCGCCACCGGCGACGTCGTGGCGCCGCTGCTCGGCGCCGCCGGCGCGGGTGCCACCGGCGTGCTGCTGGTGTGGGACCTCAAGCGGCCGGAGCGCTTCTACTTCCTGTTCACGCGCGGCAACCACGGGTCGTGGCTGGTGCTGGGCGGCTACTGCCTGCTGGCGTTCGGGCTGGCCGCGGTGGCGTGGTTCGTCGCCGGGCTGCTCGGGTCGGGGCCGCCGCCGGTCTGGCTTGGCCTGGGTGGTGCTGGCGCCGTGCGCGATGGTGGCCGGCTACACCGCGTTCCTGTTCGGGCAGGCCGAGGGCCGCGACCTGTGGCAGTCGACCTGGCTCGGGCCGCACCTGCTGGCCCAGGGGGCGATGGTCGGCGCGGGAGCGATGGCGCTGTTCGCCGTGCTGCTCGACGTCGGCGACGACGGGGTGGCGCTGGTCGCCCGCACCCTGGTCGTCGCCTCCGTGCTGCACCTGGTCATCACCGCGCTCGACCTCGGCGGCACCCACCACAGCGCCAACGCCGCCGTCGGTGCCCGCACGATCGTGCGCGGGCGCTACGCCCGGCTGTTCTGGCTCGGCGCCGTCGCGCCGGTCGTCGTCGCCGTGCTGCTGGCCGCCGTGTCGTGGAACGGCGGCGCCGTGGCGGCTGTCGTGCTCGCGGGGCTCATCGTCCAGGCCGCGCTGCTGGTGTACGAGACCGTCTACGTCCGGGCCGCACAGGACGTACCGCTGTCATGAGGGTCCGGCCGATGAGGGGACGCAGATGACCACGCTCGACGACCTGCCCGGCGGTCGCCGGCACGAGCACCTGGCCAACTACCCGCCGCCGGAGACGTGGGACAACCACGTCGCCTACGACGCGAAGGCGCACCCGCGCAAGGTGCCGCGCGAGTTCATGCTGATCCCCACCACGTGCTTCAACTGCGAGTCCGCGTGCGGGCTGCTGGCGCACGTGGCCAAGGACGACCTCACCGTCACCAAGGTCGAGGGCAACCCGGCGCACCCCGGGTCGCGCGGGCGCAACTGCGCCAAGGGCCCGGCGACCATCAACCAGCTCACCGACCCCGATCGGATCCTGCACCCGCTGCGCCGTACGGGCGCTCGCGGCGAGGGCGAGCTGGGAGCAGGTGAGCTGGGACGACGCGCTCGACGACATCGCCGGTCGGATCCGCAACGCGATCATCGAGGACCGCCGCGACGAGGTGATCTACCACGTCGGCCGCCCGGGAGAGGACGGCTTCGCCGAGCGGTTCCTGCTCGCCTGGGGCGTCGACGGGCACAACAGCCACACCAACATCTGCTCGTCGGGAGCCCGGCTGGGCTACACGCTGTGGGGCGGCTACGACCGGCCGTCGCCCGACTACGCCAACGCCAAGGTGGTGCTGCTGCTCAGCTCACACCTGGAGACCGGGCACTACTTCAACCCGCACGCGCAGCGGATCATGGAGGCCAAGAACGACGGCAACGCCAAGCTGGTCGTGCTCGACCCGCGGATGTCCAACACCGCCTCGCACGCCGACCTGTGGGTCGCGCCCTGGCCGGGCAGCGAGGCCGCGATCCTGCTGTCGGTGGCCGCGCACCTGCTGCGTACGCGGCAGATCGACGCGGACTACCTGCGCCGGTGGGTCAACTGGCAGACCTACCTCGAGCACCTGCACCCCGACGGCGCGCGCGACTTCGAGACGTTCCTCGACCGGCTGACCGACGACTATGCCCAGTACACGTTCGAGTTCGCGGCTGCCGAGGCGCGGGTGCCGGTCGACAAGATCCGCGAGCTCGCCGAGATCGTCGCCACCGCGGGCTCCGCGCTGTCGGCGCACATCTGGCGCTCGGCCGCCGCCGGCAACAAGGGCGGCTGGCAGGTCGCGCGCAGCCTGTTCTTCCTCAACGTGCTCACCGGCAGCGTCGGCACGCCGGGCGGCACGAGCCCCAACGGCTGGGACAAGTTCATCCCGCACGGCTTCGACATGCCGCAGGGCCACGACGTGTGGAACGAGCTGCTGTTCCCGCCCGAGTGGCCGATGTCGTGCAACGAGATGTCGATCCTGCTGCCGCATTTCCTCAACGAGGGCAGGGGAAAGCTCGAGGTCTACTTCTCCCGGGTCTACAACCCGATCTGGACCAACCCCGACGGCTTCAGCTGGATGGAAGCGCTGACCGACGCCGACAAGGTGGGTCTGCACGTCGCGCTGACGCCCACGTGGTCGGAGACGGCGGCGTTCGCCGACTACGTGCTGCCGATGGGCCACTCGACCGAACGGCACGACACCCACTCGTACGAGACGCACGCCGGTCGGTGGCTCGGCTTCCGCCAGCCGGTGCGCCGGGTGGCGATGGACAAGATGGGGCAGCCGCAGACCGACACCCGCGACTCCAACCCCGGCCAGGTGTGGGAGGAGAACGAGTTCTGGTTCGACCTGTCGTGGCGGATCGACCCGGACGGCTCCCTCGGCATCCGGCGCTACTTCGAGTCGCCCTACCGGCCCGGCGAGAAGGTCACCGTCGACGAGTACTACCGGTGGATCTTCGAGAACCGCGTGCCTGGCCTGCCGGAGAAGGCCGAGGAGCAGGGCCTGACGCCGATGGAGTACATGCGCAAGTACGGCGTCGTCGAGATCGCCCGTGACCTCTACCGGCAGGACGAGCGGGTGCTCACCGACGCCGAGGTCGAGGGTGCCGAGGTGCAGCCCGACGGCGTGCTGCGCAAGCCGGTCGACCTCGAGTCCACGCCGCCGCTCGTGGGCGAGGCGGGCGCCGTCGGCGTACGGCTCGACGACGGGTCGCAGGTGGCGGGCTGGCTGACGCCGAGCCGCCGGCTGGAGCTCTACTCCGAGTCGATGGAGTCGTTCGGCTGGCCCGAGCACGCGACCCCCGGCTACATCCGCTCGCACGTCGCGCACGACCTGATCGACACCGAGGCCGGCGAGATGGTGCTGGTGCCGACGTTCCGGCTGCCGACGCTGATCCACACCCGGTCGGGCAACGCCAAGTACCTCAACGAGATCAGCAACACCCACCCGCTCTGGGTCAACGGCTCGGACGCCGAGCGGCTCGGCCTCGCGACCGACGACCTGGTGCGCGTGACGACCCGGATCGGCCACTTCGTCGGGCGGGTGTGGTCGACGCAGGCGATCCGTCCCGGCGTGATCGCGCTCAGCC
This sequence comes from uncultured Actinomycetota bacterium, assembly GCA_963801045.1. Taxonomy (GTDB): domain Bacteria; phylum Actinomycetota; class Actinomycetes; order Propionibacteriales; family Nocardioidaceae; genus JACCWP01. The sequence continues at coordinate 896,241 of CAWDDC010000003.1, read as the reverse complement.
ACCACATGGGCCGCTGGCGGCTCACCGAGGACGCCGGCAACCGGTGGGCGAGCGGCACGGTCGACCTCGGGCGTACCGAGGACGGCATCTGGCGGATGCGGCACGCGGGCGGCATCGAGCCGTTCGAGAGCGACGACCCGGACAGCTCCCGGATCTACTGGGAGGACCCCGGCGTGCACCAGAACCTCACCTTCCCGGTGCAGCCGGACCCGTGGTCGGGCATGCACTGCTGGCTGCAGCACGTGCGGCTGTCGAAGGCCGAGCCCGGCGACCGCTACGGCGACATCGAGGTCGACACCGCCAAGTCCCGCGAGGTCTACCGCGAGTGGCGGGCGATGACCCGGCCGGGTCCCAACGCCGAGGGCCTGCGGCGGCCGGAGTTCCTGATGCGCCCGGTCAAGCCGCGGCGCAAGGCGTTCCGGGTCGACGCCGCGGAGGCGCAGCCGTGAGCCTGCTGGGTGCGCGCACGCCGGTCGACGTCGAGGCCGTGCGTACGGCGGCCGGCGCGGTGGCCGAGCCGCAGCTGCAGGTCGGGCTGGCCGAGCTGGGGCTGGTGCGCGACGTCACGACCGACCGGCGCGGGGACGTGCGGTGCCTGCTGACGGCCGTGAGCACGGAGGGTGCGGCCGCCGAGCGGTTGCGTGCCGACGTGTCCGCCGCGGTCGGAGTCGGTCGCCGGCGTACGCGGCGTCGACGTCGTGCTGGAGGAGATGGACGGGCCGCGGACGGCAGGAGCTGGGCAACCGGCTGCGCGCGCGCAACCGTCGTCCGGGGGCGCTCGGCGACACCACCACCGTCTACGCGGTCGGCAGCGGCAAGGGCGGCGTCGGCAAGTCGACGGTGACCGCCAACCTGGCCGCCGAGCTGGCCCGCTCGGGCAAGCGGGTCGGCGTGCTCGACGCCGACGTGTGGGGCTACTCGGTGCCGCAGCTGTTCGGCGTGCGCGAGGCGCCGGCCGCCGTACGCGGGATGATGCTGCCGGTCGAGGCGCACGGCGTGCAGCTGATGTCGGTGGGCTTCTTCGTCTCCGACGAGGAGCCGATCGTGTGGCGCGGACCGATGCTGCACAAGGCGCTCGAGCAGTTCCTCGACGACGTCTACTGGGGCGAGCTGGACGTGCTGCTGGTGGACCTGCCGCCCGGCACCGGTGACGTCACGTTGTCGGTGCTCGAGCTGCTGCCCGACGCCGCGATGCTGGTGTGCACCACGCCGCAGGTCGCCGCCGAGCAGGTCGCGGCCCGGGTGGGCCGGATGGCCCGCGACGCGCGGATGCCCGTCGCCGGGGTGGTCGAGAACATGTCCGGCGGCGCGTTCGGCACCGGGGGCGGCCAGCGGCTGGCGACCGCGATCGACGCCACCCTGCTCGGCCAGGTGCCCCTCGATGCGGCGCTGTGCGACGCGGGCGACGCCGGCACCCCGCTGGTGCTGTCCGACCCCACCTCGCCCGCCGCCGCCGCGCTGTCCGCTGTCGCGCACGCCCTCCCGGTCGTCCGCCGCACCCTCGTCGGCCGCTCCCTCCCCCTCACCCCCACCTAGCCGCGATCCGAGCTTTCCGGTTGCCCCATCCGAGCTTTCTGGTTGCCCCGTCCGAGGGTTCTGGTTGCCCCGTCCGAGGATTGTGGTTGCTCCGTCCGAGACTTCTGGTTGCCTCACCACCACAACTCTCGGATCGCACCACCAGAATCCGCGGATCGCACAACCGAAACCCTCGGATCGCGCAACCGGAAAGCTCGGATCGCGGGGCCGGGAGGCTCGGGTGGTCAGAGGGGGAGGAGGCGGCCGACCTCGTCGGCGGCGCTGGCGGACCAGGGGGCCGAGCTCGTCGAAGCGGCCGTCGGGCATCCGTACGGCGGGGGCCTGGACGGCCACGGCGGCCCGGGCCTGGCCGAACAGGTCGACGACCGGGGCGCCGACGCAGCGCACGGCGAGCAGCGACTCCTCGTCGTCGGTGCTCCAGCCGCGCTGCCGGATCTGCTCGATGTCGGCCCGCAGCCCCTCCGCGTCGACGTGAGTGGTGGGGGTGAGCGGGACGAAGCTGTCGGCGCGGCGCTCGGCGTAGTCGGCCAGCCCGTCGTTGAACGCCAGCAGCGACTTGCCCATCGACGACGCGTAGAGCTCGATCCGCGACCCCACCGCCATCGAGAACCGCAGCGGCTGCGTCGACTCGACCCGGTAGATCACCACGACCTGGTCCCCGTCGAGCAGCCCGAGGTTGACCGACTCACCGGTCTCCCGGGCCAGCCCCTCGAGCACCGGCCGCACCGCGTCGACGCCGAGCGCGCGCTGGGCGGCCTGGCCGAGCAGCAGCGCCTGGGCGCCGAGCCGGTAGCGCTCGCGTCCCTCGTCCTGGGTCAGGTAGCCCTCGGCCACCAGCGCGCGGGCGATCCGGTGCGCGGTGGACAGCGTGAACCCGAGCCGCTCCGCGATCTGGACGACGCCCAGCGGCGCGCCCTCGTCGCGGAACAGCGTGAGCACCGTGAACGCCCGCTGGATCGCCTGGGTGCCGGCCACCCGCGAGCTCGCCACCTGCTGACCCCCGGCCTGCACCATGGGAGTGTCCCCGCTCATCTGACCGCCTCTCTCACCATGTGGAAGTCACGATATCGGCCGGCGGGCCCGCTGCCACCCCTCCGCCGCGCTGCTCCGGCACCCCGCCGCACCGCCTTGACCCACCCTTTCCCGATCCCCTAGGCTAATTGTGGGAGAGACTCCCAAGATATGAAAGTCTCCCACCACGCAGCGGAAGGACACCGGCATGACCTCTGACGCCCGGCAGGGCTACGGCCCGACCAAGATGACCTCGAGTGAGGCGTTCGTCGAGAGCCTCGTCGCCGAGGGAGTCACCACGGTGCCGGGCATCGTGGGCTCCGCGTTCATGGACGCCCTCGACATGTTCCCGGCCGCCGGCATCGACTTCGTGTCGGTGGCGCACGAGCAGAACGCCGTGCACATGGCCGACGGCCACGCCCGCGTCTCCGGCGAGCCGTCCGTCGTGGTCAGCCAGAACGGCCCCGGCATCACCAACTTCGTCACCGGTGTGGCCGCCGCCTACTGGGCGCACACGCCGATGGTCGTCGTCACCCCTTCCGCCGGGACGCTCGGCACCGGGCTCGGTGGCTTCCAGGAGACCGAGCAGATGCCGATCTTCTCGAAGATCACCAAGTGGCAGGTGCAGGTCAACCGGCCCGAGCGGATGGCCGAGCTGATGCGCCGGGCGTTCTACGTCGCCAAGGCCGAGGCCGGACCGGTCCAGGTCGACATCCCGCGCGACTACTTCTACTCCGAGGGCGAGTACGAGATCTACCCGTCCGCGACGGTCCAGCGCGGCGCCGGTACGCCGGAGCAGGTCCGCGACGCGGCCCGGCTGCTCGCCGGCGCCCGCAACCCGGTCATCGTCTCCGGCGGCGGAGTCGTCGCCGCCGACGGTGTCGCCGAGGTGCAGGCACTGGCCGAGTACCTCTCGGCGCCGGTCGCCAACTCGTACCTGCACAACGACTCGTTCCCGGCCAGCCACGAGCTCGCCGTCGGACCGCTCGGCTACCAGGGCTCCAAGGCCGCGATGCGGCTGATCAGCGAGGCCGACGTGGTGCTCGCGATCGGCTGCCGGCTCGGCCCCTTCGGGACCCTGCCGCAGCACGGGCTCGACTACTGGCCGGCGGACGCCAAGATCATCCAGGTCGACGTCGACCACCGGGTGCTCGGTCTCACCAAGAAGATCAGCCTCGGGATCAACGGCGACGCGCGTGCCACCGCCGTCGCGCTGCTCGACGCGCTGCGCGCCGACCAGGCCGAGCGCCCCCGCGACGACGCGCGGATCGCCAAGATCGCCGACGAGCGGACCACCTGGGCCGACGAGCTGGCCCAGTGGTCGTCCCGCGAGGGCGACCCGCTGAGCCCGCGCCGCGCGCTGTCGCTGATCCGCGACGTGCTGCCCCAGGACACGATCGTGTCGACCGACATCGGCAACGTCTGCTCGGTGTCCAACTCCTACCTGCACTTCGAGCAGTCGCGGCGGTTCCTCGCGGCGATGAGCTTCGGCAACTGCGGGTACGCGTACCCGACCGCGCTCGGCGCCAAGATCGCCGCGCCCGACAAGCCGGTGATGGCCTACATCGGCGACGGCGCCTGGGGCATGAGCATGGCCGAGGTCATGACCGCCGTACGGCACGACATCCCGGTGGTCGCCGTGGTCTGGAACAACGGCCAGTGGGGCGCGGAGAAGAAGAACCAGATCGACTTCTACGACGACCGCTACGTCGGCACCAACCTCGTCAACCCCGACTTCGCCGAGGTGGCGAAGACGATGGGCGCCGAGGGGATCAGCGTCCAGCGCGAGGCCGACCTGCAGGGCGCGATCACCGACGCCTTCGGGCTCGGCAAGCCGGTCGTGGTCAACGTCGCGATCGACTCCGTCGAGCTGGGCGAGCCGTTCCGCCGCGACGCGCTCAAGCTGCCGACGCGCCACCTCGACAAGTACGCGCACCTCAACGGCTGAGAGGCGACGGGTGGCAGTAGCGGCTGACGCCAAGGCAGGACGAGTCGACGGCGGCGCCGTCGGCGACGTACCGGCAGCGGTGCTGCGCTGGGCCGAGCGGCTGGACGGCCGGACCGTCCGGCTGCTGCTCGCCGACGGCGACGACCCCCGGGCCGTCGTCGCGGCGGAGTGGCTCGCCGCGCACACCTCGGTACGTCCCCGGCTGCTCACCGACGCCGCGGCCGCCGACCTCGCGGCCGACCCCGACGTCCGGGCCGCACTGGGCCGGCACCCGACCGGTGCTGCGCGCGACGCCGACGAGGCGCTCGCGCTGGCCGGCGACCCGCTCAACGTCGCGGCCGCCGCGGTGGTCGCGGGCCACGCCGACGCCTGCGTCGCCGGTGCCACCCGGTCGACGCCCGACGTGATCCGCGCCGGGATCAAGGTCCTCGGACTCCGCCCCGGCGTCACCACCGTGTCGAGCAGCTTCCTGATGGTCATGCCCGACGGCCACTGCCTGGCCTACGGCGACTGCGGCGTGCTGCCGCACCCCGACGCCGGCCAGCTCGCGGACGTCGCGCTTGCGACCGCACAGACGTTCAGCGAGCTGGTCGGCACCGAACCCGTCGTCGCGATGCTGTCGTTCAGCACCCTGGGCAGCGCCGAGCACGCCGAGGTCGACCGGGTGCGGGCCGCCCTCGACCTCGTACGCACGGCCGACCCGGCGCTGCGCGTCGACGGCGAGCTGCAGTTCGACGCCGCCGTGGTCGAGTCGGTCGCCCGGCTCAAGGCACCCGGGTCGCCGGTGGCCGGGCACGCCAACGTGCTGGTCTTCCCCGACCTGGCGGCCGGCAACATCGGCTACAAGATCACCGAGCGGTTCGGCGGTGCCACCGCGATCGGCCCGATCCTGCAGGGACTCGCGGCACCGTTCCACGACCTGTCCCGGGGATGCGCCGCCGGCGACATCGTGGCCGCCGGCCTGCTGTCGGCCGTCCAGGCGCACGAGCAGTCCGGGTCGCCGGCATGAACCGCCGCCCGCAGTCGGTCTACTCGGTCGGCACCGACGCCGACCCCCGCTTCAGCCTCGCCAACGAGCGCACCCTGCTGGCCTGGCTGCGTACGTCCCTCGCGTTCGTGGTGACCGGGCTGGCCCTGGCAGCCGCCCGCGACATCGTCGACAGCGCCTGGCTGCCTGCCGTTGCCGCCGCCGCCGTCGCGGTCGGCGCGGTGCTGGCGCCCTGGTCGTACGTGCGCTGGCGGGCCTGCGAGCGGGCGCTGCGGATGCGGGAGCCCCTGCCGTCGCCGACGATCGCGCTGCCCGTGGTGGCGGGGGTGCTGTGCCTCGCGGCGATGGCCGTGGTCGAGCTCGCCGCCCGCTACACGTGACCGAGGTCTGGCACTCCGGGCTCCAGACCGAGCGGACCGCGCTGGCCTGGCGGCGTACCTGCCTGTCCATGCTCACCGCGTCGGCGGTCGCGCTGCGGCTGGGCCTGCTGCGCGACGCCGGCCCTGCCATCGCGGTGGCCGCCGCCAGCCTCCTCGTGTGGTCGGTGCTGGCGCTGCGCTCGCGGGCCCGCTACCGCGCGACGTCGGACGCGCTGCTCGCCGGCCGCCCCTACCGCCCGATGCTGTCCGGTGGCTGGGCGGCCACCGGCATCGTCCTGCTCGCGGTGTCGACGCTGCTGCTCGCGCTCGGCTGAGCGCCGCATAGAGTCCCGCCCCATGAGTGCCGCCTACCGTCTGGTGCTGCTCCGCCACGGACGCAGCGAGTGGAACGCCAAGAACCTGTTCACCGGCTGGGTCGACGTCCCGCTCGACGACACCGGCCGGGCCGAGGCCGCCCGCGGTGCGGAGCTGCTCCGCGAGCGCGACCTGCGGCCCGACGTCGTGCACACCTCGGTGCTGCGCCGGGCGATCGCGACCGCGGAGATCTGCCTGGACGGCATCGATCGGCACTGGCTGCCGGTGCACCGCAGCTGGCGGCTCAACGAGCGGCACTACGGCGCGCTGCAGGGCAAGGACAAGAAGGCGACCCTCGAGCAGTACGGCGAGGAGCAGTTCATGCGCTGGCGCCGCTCGTACGACGAGCCGCCCCCGCCGATCGACGACGACGACGAGTGGAGCCAGGCAGGCGACCCGCGCTACGCCGACCTGCCGCCGGAGCTGATGCCGCGGACGGAGTGCCTGGCCGACGTGGTGCACCGGATGCTGCCGTACTGGTACGACGCCGTCATCCCCGACCTGCGGCTGGGCCGGACCGTGCTGGTGGCAGCGCACGGCAACTCGCTGCGCGCACTGGTCAAGCACCTCGACGACATGGACGAACAGAGCGTGGTGGGGCTGAACATCCCCACCGGCATCCCGCTGCTCTACGAGCTGGACGAGCAGTTGCGGCCCACCACGCGAGGCGGCGAGTACCTCGATCCCGACGCGGCGGCCGAGGCGATCGAGGCGGTCAAGAACCAGGGCCGATGACCGCACGCTCCGGGTGCTCGCCGGTCACCAGGTAGACCACCCGCCGCGCCATCGACACCGCGTGGTCGGCGATCCGCTCGTAGTAGCGGCCGAGCAGCGCCAGGTCGATCGCCGGCTCGACGCCGTACTCCCACTCGTCGGCCAGCAGGATGCGGAACATCGAGCGCCGCAGCCGGTCCATCTCGTCGTCCTCGGCCTCGAGGGCCAGGGCGGCATCCACGTCGCGGGCGGCGACCACGCGAGCGGTCTCGTCGACCATCCGCTCGGCGGTCTGGGCCATGTTGGCGATCGTCGGCCGCAGCGCCGGCGGGACGGCCTGGTCGGGCATCCGCATCCGGGCGATCTTGGCGACGTGCACCGCCAGGTCGCCCATCCGCTCGAGGTCGGCGACCATCCGCAGCGCCGCGATCAGCATCCGCAGGTCGCCGGCGACGGGTTGCTGGGTCGCCAGCAGCTCGAAGGACTTCTCCTCGATCTGCTCGCGCGCCTCGTCGATGTCGCGGTCGCCCGCGATCACGCTCTCGGCAGCGTCGGAGTCGGTCTCGAGCAGTGCGGAGGTGGCACGCTCGACGGCCGTACGGACATTCCGGGTCATCGTGACCAGGTCGGCGACGATCGCGTCGAGCTGGTCGTAGTACTGGTCACGCATGCTGCCCACCGTAGTCACCGCCGGGCAGCGGTCCGGGCCGTCGCTGTGAACGCGGGCTGAACTCTCGGCGAAGGCCTGGCGCGCGACGCCCGCTGGGACCGCTGTGCACGACCCCCGTGCGTACGATCGAAACGTGCCTGCGTGGTTGCTGCTGCTGGCCGGCGCCCTGATCGGGCTGCTGCTGGCCGTCCCGATGGGGCTGTGGTGGTCCCGCAGCCGGTCGGAGCCGACCCCCGAACCCGCGCCGGCCCCCGCGCGTGGCGACTCGGGCGTCGATCCCTCCGCGGCCGTGCCACCCGGCGCCGCGGCGGTGCTGGGCGTGCTCCGCGCCTCGGCGGTGCTGGTCGGCCCCGATGACCGGGTGGTCCAAGCCTCCGCGTCGGCCCACCAGCTCGGCCTGGTGCGCGACGACCGACTGGCCGAGCGGGAGCTGCTGCAGCTGGTCACGTACGTACGCCGCGACGGGCTGATCCGGGAGAGCGAGCTCGTCCTGCAGCAGGGCCGGCTGTCGGTGCCGCGGCACCTGGCCGCCCGGGTCGCGCCGTTGGGGCAGCGCCTGGTGCTGGTGCTGGTCGAGGACCGCACCCGCGAGCGGCGGGTCGAGGCCGTACGCCGGGACTTCGTCGCCAACGTCAGCCACGAGCTCAAGACGCCGGTCGGGGCGCTGTCGTTGCTGTCCGAGGCGGTGGGCGAGGCCGCCGAGGACCCGGAGGCGGTGCACCGCTTCGCCGCGCGGATGCGGGTCGAGAGCCAGCGGCTGGGCCGGCTGGTGCAGCAGGTCATCGAGCTGTCCCGGCTGCAGGACGACGAGCTGTTGGACGAGCCGGAGCGGGTCGACGTCGACGACCTCGTCGCGGCCGCGCTCGACCGGAGCCGCACCGACGCCGAGGCGCGCGACATCACGCTGGCCGGGCAGACCGACACCGGCCTGGGCGTGCGCGGCAACGCCGGGCAGCTGCAGGTGGCGCTCGGCAACCTGGTGGAGAACGCCGTCGCCTACAGCGACGACGGCTCCCGGGTCGCGGTGAGCGTCAAGCCGGCCGACGGTGCCGTCTCCATCACGGTCTCCGACCAGGGGATCGGCATCCCCGAGTCCGAGCAGGACCGGATCTTCGAGCGCTTCTACCGGGTCGACCCGGCCCGGGCGACCGCGACCGGCGGCACCGGCCTGGGACTGGCCATCGTCAAGCACGTGGCGGCCAGCCACGGCGGCGAGGTGCGGGTCTGGAGCCAGGAACGGATCGGCTCGTCGTTCACCCTCGCGCTGCCGTGCTGGGAGCGCCAGGCGTCCGGACCCCCCGATGCCCACAGCCCCGTACCCCGCACCGAGGAGGCCAACCCGTGACCCGAGTGCTCGTCGTCGAGGACGAGGAGAGCTATCGCGACGCGCTGGCGTACATGCTCGGCAAGGAGGGTTTCGAGGTGTCGGTGGCGGCCACCGGACCGGACGCTCTGGCCGAGTTCGACCGCAACGGCGCCGACATCGTGCTGCTCGACCTGATGCTGCCCGGGCTACCGGGCACCGAGGTGTGCCGTCGGCTGCGACAGGTCTCGCCGGTGCCGGTCATCGTGGTCAGCGCCAAGGACTCCGAGATCGACAAGGTCGTGGGCCTCGAGCTGGGGGCCGACGACTACGTCACCAAGCCGTACAGCCCGCGCGAGCTGGTCGCCCGGATCCGGGCCGTGCTGCGCCGCGGCACCGAGACGACCGAGCCCGTCGAGGGGGCGCTCGAGTCCGGGCCGGTGCGGATGGACGTCGACCGGCACGTGGTCACGGTCGGCAGCACCGACGTGCGGCTGCCGCTCAAGGAGTTCGAGCTGCTGGAGATGTTCCTGCGCAACACCGGCCGGGTGCTCACCCGCGGCCAGCTGATCGACCGGGTGTGGGGCTCGGACTACGTCGGCGACACCAAGACGCTGGACGTCCACGTGAAGCGGATCCGGGCCAAGATCGAGCCCGACCCCGCGCACCCCCAGCACCTGGTGACGGTGCGCGGCCTCGGCTACAAGTACGAGGCCTGACCGGCCTCGGCCGGCTAGCCCTCCGGGGTGGTCGGCTCCGGCTCCGGCGCGGGCTCCGGCTCCGGGACGGGCACGTCCGCGTACGGCTCCGCGCGCTCGACCACCGGGATGTCGGCGGTGATGGAGCCGGCGCGGGTGAAGGTCATCGTGACCTGGACGAACCCGCCGGCGGCGATCGTGTCGCCGGTGAGTGCGATCACCGGGTCACCGTCGGCGAGCTGGACGAGCTTGCCGGCGGGCAGCTCGACCGGCTCGTCGAAGCCGGAGACCTCGAGGTCGACAGCCTCGTCCGCCCCGTCGGCGTCGGTGTCGGTCGCGACGATCGTCTGCAGGCTGTCGACCTCGTCGGCCTGGTTGACCAGCGCGGCGACCAGGGTGCCGCTGCCGTCGCCGTTGTCGACGAGGAGCAGGTTCAGCCCTTTGACGTCGCCGTCGCGTACGTCGGTGCCCTCGGGCGCGGTGTAGATCTTGGTGGTCTGGGCGTCGAAGCCGACGCCACACGCAGAGAGTGCGCAGGTGGCGGCCAGTGCGAGGGCGGCGAGGGCCGCTCGCGCCGGCTGGTTCCGGGATGTGGGCGACGGCACCGGGCGAGCCTATCGAGGACTGGCGGGGTGCGCGCCGGTCGGGTGCGAGACGATCAGCAGACGATCAGCAGACGACCGGTGACACGCACGGAATGTATCCCTTGTCAAGCCCTGATTTGCCGTCTGACCTGCGCAAACGTCGAAGTGACGCGCCCGGGCGCGTGTTAGACTTGCCGTGAGGAAAGGGACTTTGACACATGGCTTTCACTGTCGGCGAAACGGTCGTCTACCCGAATCATGGCGCGGCCGTCATCGAGGACATCGAGACCCGGCAGATCAAGGGCGAGGACAAGACCTACCTCGTGCTCCGCATCGTGGCGCAGACCGACCTCGTGGTCCGGGTGCCCGCCTGCAACCTTGATCTCGTCGGTGTCCGGGACGTGGTCGACAAGGCGGGCCTCGAGCGCGTCTTCGACGTCCTACGCGCACCGTTCACCGAGGAGCCGACGAACTGGTCGCGCCGCTACAAGGCGAACCTCGAGAAGCTCCACTCCGGCGATGTCATGAAGGTGGCTGAGGTCGTCCGCGACCTCTGGCGCCGCGACAAGGACCGTGGCCTGTCGGCCGGCGAGAAGCGCATGCTCGCCAAGGCCCGGCAGATCCTGGTGTCCGAGCTCGCGCTCGCCGAGCACACCAACGAGGACAAGGCCGAGACGCTGCTCGACGAGGTCCTCGCCTCCTGAGGTGAGCGTCGCCGTCCTCGTGCCGGCCGCCGGCCGGGGAGAGCGACTCGGCGGGGCCGGGCCCGAAAGCGTTCCAGCTGCTCGGCGGCGAGCCGGTGGTCGTGCACGCGCTGCGCGCCCTCCAGTCCTGTCCCGACGTGGGCCACGTCGTGGTCGCCGCACCCCCGGACGCCCGCTCCGAGATGGAGTCGGTGCTGGCGGCTGCGGGGCTCCGGCCCGGCTGGTCCGTGGTGGCGGGCGCCGACCACCGGCAGCGCTCCGTCGCGGCCGCGCTGGCCGCGCTGGACACCTCCGACGACGTCGTGCTGGTGCACGACGCCGCCCGCTGCCTGGTCCCGGTCGAGGTGGTGCAGCGGGTGGTCGACGCCGTACGCGCCGGTGCCGAGGCCGTGGTCCCGGTGGTGCCGGTCTCCGACACCGTCAAGCAGGTCGACGGCGACCTGGTCGTCGCCACCGTCGACCGCAGCCGGCTGCGCGCGGTGCAGACCCCGCAGGGCTTCCGCCGGGACGTGCTGGAACGGGCCTACGCGCACTCCGGCGAGGTCGCGACCGACGACGCGGGGCTCGCCGAGCGGGCAGGGGCGACCGTACGTGTCGTGGCCGGTCACCCCGAGGCGTTCAAGGTCACCGGCCCGCTCGACCTGGTCCTGGCCGAGGCCGTGCTGCGCTCCCGCTGACCCGGGCTGCGGGAAGGCTCAGCCCTCGCGCAGCAGCAGGGCGGTCGCGATGGCGGCGACCCCTTCGCCGCGGCCGGTGAGACCGAGTCCGTCCGTCGTCGTGGCCGACACCGACACCGGTGCGCCGACCGCGTCGGACAGCGCCTGCTCGGCCTCCGCCCGGCGGGGCCCGACCCGGGGACGGCTCCCGATCACCTGGATCGCCACGTTGCCGACCGACCAGCCCGCCGCGCCCACCCGCCGCACGGTCTCGGCGAGCAGCGCGGCACCCGATGCCTCGGCCCACTCCGGGTCGGCGGTGCCGAACTGGCTGCCGAGGTCACCGATCCCGGCCGCCGAAAGGATCGCGTCGCAGCCCGCGTGCGCGGCCACGTCGGCGTCGGAGTGGCCGTCGAGGCCGAGCGGCTCGTCCGGCCAGGACAGCCCGGCCAGCCACATCGGACGTCCGACCACCAGCCGGTGCACGTCCACGCCCACGCCGACGCGGAGACCGGGTGCGGTCACCAGTTCGCCTCCTCGGGTGCGGGCGGCAGCGGCACGGCCGCCGGGTGGATCACGTACACCATGCCTCCCGAGGCGGTCAGCCAGCAGGCTTCCAGCTCCGCCCGGTCGTACGTCACGCGCACCTGGGCCTCGTCCGGCTGCCCGTGCGCGGCGGGGTCGTGGCACACCACGTCGCCGGCGGCGGTGAACCCGACGAGCACCAGCAGGTGCCCCGCGGTGTCGTAGCCGGCACCGGTCAGCTGGTCGCGCCGGAAGGACACCGAGGCGACCAGCGGGATGCCCGCCGCGATGAACTGCTCGGCCTCGTCCAGGGAGCGCAACCGGGTGACGAAGGCCCGCAGCCCCGTGCTCGCGGCATACGCCGTGTTGAACGACCAGTTGCCGGCGCCGTCGTAGGCCTGGTCGAAGACCGCCGCCGCCACCTCGGCCACCGGACGTCCGCCGTGTCCCCAGTGGTCGACGACCATCGCCACCGACGTCGGCGAGCACCAGCCCTCGCCGCCGGGATAGCGGTGCTGGGCGTACGCGGGCAGCTCCAACGTGGTGCCCCGGGCTGCGCCGGGACGGATCTCGAGACATCCGGGCTGCTCCGGCGACCGCAAGGTCTCGACATCCGTCGAGGCCACCGCCCCGGCCCGGTGCACCACCGGTTCGGGAGCGCCGTCGACGGCGTGCCGACTGACCCGCAGCTGCCAGCCGACCAGCGGCCGCTCGCCGGTGGAGCGCACGACGTCGACATCGACCGTGACCAACCGGTCACGCTGCCCCGGCACCGAGCTGCGTCGGTCCGGGGCGTCCGGGTCGCTGGTCCACCGGCCGAGCTGCTGCCAGCTCGCTGCGGCTGCCGTCGGCGGCCTCGGCGCGGGCCGCCACCTCGATCCAGCTGCCCGGCGGCGTCTCCGCCTCCCAGGACGCGACCAGCTCGGTCCAGCCGAAGCCGGGGCGCACCCACGGCAGCGGCTCGTCGGCCGGCGGCCCGTCCCAGTCCGCGTACGCGACGTGGTGGCTCACGGGTTGCGCGGCAGCCGCACCCGCCCGGGCCTGGCGACGTACGCGGTGCCGGCCGTGTTGGTGATCCATGCCCGCTCCAGCTGACCGCGGGCGTAGACCCGGCGCACGCCGCTGTTTCGTGCTGCCGCGGCCGGGTCGTTGACGATCGGCTTGCCGGACGTGGTGAAGCCGCGCAGCACCAGCAGGTGGCCGTTGCTGGAGCTGATCGGCGCGCCGTCGAGCTGGCCCGGTCCGAACGCGATCGACAGCACCAGCGGGATCCCGCGGGCGATGTAGCGCTCGGCCGCACGCAGCGACGGCAGCCGGGTGACGAACGCGTCCAGCCGCCGGGTGCCTGCGTACGCCGCCGTGAACGGCCAGTTGCCGGTGCCGTCGTACTCGTGGTCGTAGACCATCCGCGCGGCGTGCTCGACCCACGGGTTCTTGTAGGAGTCCTTGACCCAGGCGTACTCCTTGGGCCGCGGGCCGCGCTTCCATGCCCCGAGCACCATCGCCATCGACGTCGGTGAGCACCAGGCCTCGCCGCCGCCACCCCACTGCGGGTAGTGGCCCTTGTGGATCATCTGCGAGTAGCGCGGGACCTTGATCACCTTGCCGCGTGCCGGTCCCGGCCTGCTGGTGGAGATCGACGACGGCGGGGAGGTCGACGCAGCCCCGCGTGACCGAGGCGACCAGCGGTGAGCGGCCGCTGCCCTTCTTGCGGTACAGCGTGACCCGCAGCTGCCAGGCCCGGGCGGCCTTGTGCATCTTGACGGTGTCGACCGCGACGCTCGCGACGTCGTCGGGCTGCGTGCCCTGCGAGGCGTCGCGCAGGCCGCGGAGCTGGCCGCTCCAGTGGCCCAGGAAGTCCCAGCCGCCCTTGTGCCCGCCCTTGGTACGCACCCGGGCCTCGACCTGCAGCCAGGTGCCCTTGGGAGTACGGGCCGACCAGGACGGCACCAGCTGCTGGAACGCGAACCCGGTCTTGGCCCACGGCGACCGCCACCGGCCGTAGGCGTAGCGCTTCGCGCCACCTCCCGCGTGCGGGTCGTTGAACCTCCGGACGCCGACCGGGTGCCCGATCCGGATGCTCCCGCCGCGGACGACGACCCCGTTGCGCTCGCCCGCCCGCCACCGCTTGTGGCTGGACCAGCGGGTCAGCGCGGTGTGCGGGTGTGCCCGGGCGGTCGAGACGCTGTGGTCCGCGGACCGGCGGTCGTCCGGCTGGGCCGCGAGCCGGTGCGAACGGCGCGGCCGTCCCGGCGAGGACGACGGCGAGCGAAGCAACGACGATTGTCCGTACGGCAGTCACGCGGAGTCACGATACGGGCACGGACGGTCATCGGCAGCGTCTCGCGCGGCCGCTCCCGCGCGTGTCGTCAGCCGAGCAGCTCGATGACGTCCTTGGTGTGGGTCAGCGGCAGCCGGTTGCCCTCCAGCTCGATCTGCGCCCCGGTGGACGCGTCGATCAGCTCGAGCACGCGCACGTTGACCCGCTGGTGCACCTTCACCGTGATCGCGTCGCGGCGTACCGCGAACACCAGGGCTTCGGGCTCACTGTTCCGGTGGGCGGCGGCGAAGCCGTACACGCTGGTGTCCGTCACGCCGACGAGCATCGAGCCCGGGCAGGCCGGACGCGGCGTCGTGCAGCTTGTAGCCGGCGATCGATCCGCCGACGGTGGCGATGCTGTCGGCCAGCCCGCTCCCTCCCACGCTGCTCCCGATCAGACCGCCCGCGAACATGCTGCCGGTGTGTCCGCGCGGCTGGAACTGACCGACTGCGAGCACCTTCTCGTCCACCTGGAGCTGGCCCAGCGCACCCTGGACCGACTCGACCATCTTCTGCTCCGACACGAGGCTCCCTCCTCATCGCCGGGGGCTCCACGGCGTGGCCCGCATCATGCCCGTCGGCGGCGCCGGCTGTCAGCGATTCCTGCCCTGGCATCCTGCGGGGCGTGGACACGACGAGGCGCCGGATCGCGCTGGTGACCGGCGGCGGCCGCGGGATCGGGGCCGCGACCGCCCGGGCGCTGGCCGCGTCGGGTCACGACGTCGCGATCGGCTACCGCGAGCGGGCCGACGCGGCCGAGCAGGTGGCGGCTGCGTGCGGCGAGCACGGGGTACGCGCGCTGCCGGTGCGTGCCGACCTGACCGAGCCGGGGGGCGTACGCGCGCTGTTCGAGGCCGTCGACGCCGGGCTCGGGACGGTGGCGGTGCTGGTGAACAACGCGGGCATCGTGCCGCCGCTCGCCCGGCTCGACGAGATGTACGCCGATCGGCTGCGCTGGGTGCTCGAGGCCAACGTGACCCAGGTGCTGCTGGCGTGCGGTGAGGCGGTGCGCCGGATGTCGACGGCGCACGGCGGCAGCGGCGGGGTGATCGTCAACGTGTCGTCGATGGCGGCGAAGCTGGGTGCGGCGGGGGAGTACGTCGACTACGCGGCGAGCAAGGCGGCTCTCGACGCGGTGACGACCGGGCTCGGGCGGGAGGTGGTCACCGAGGGCATCCGGGTGGTCGGCGTGCGACCCGGCCCGACCGACACCGACATCCACGCGCCCGGCCGGCTCGAGCGGGTGACGGCGCGGCTGCCGATGGGCCGACCCGGCACGGTCGACGAGGTCGCCGCCGCCATCGCCTGGCTCGCCTCCGACGCCGCCTCCTACGTCACCGCCTCCACGCTCGACATCGGTGGCGGCGCCTGACGCCTCCCCGCCGCCCGGCTCTCGGCGCCGGCTCGCCGTGCCGCCGCGGCCGACCGATCTCGAGACATCGTGGTCGCCGGAGCAGCCGCGAATGTCTCGACATTGGTCCGCGGGGCGATGCGGCCGACCGATCTCGAGACATCGTGGTCGCCGGAGCAGCCGGAATGTCTCGAGATCCGTCCGGCGGCGCCGAGCTACCCCGCGTCCGCCCGGCGGCTCAGCCGCGCCAGCCGCCACGGCGCAGCATGCGAGCGATCTGGTCGCCCACCCGGACCTGCTGCCGCCGGACGGCGTACGAGCTGAAGACCAACAACCGCGGCCCCGAGATCGTGATCTCGTTCGCGCGCTCGAGGTCGGACTCCCACTGGAGGACCGCCAGGTGCGGGATGCCGTGGATCTCGCAGCGCGGCCTCGAAGTCCCCGCCACTCGACGTCGAGGTAGTACCGACCGTCGGCCCGCCGCCGGGGTGACTGCCGGCTGGGCACGGGCAGGCGCCGCGCCTGTCGGACCAGGTCGAAGTCGCGCTCGGGCAGAGACTGGATCCCTCCGTGCGCATCCAGGATCGACTCGACGATGAGGGCCCGGTGACGGCAGGGTCCGCGACGCCGGAGGGCGTCGCGCAGGTCGCGGGTCCGCGCCAATCTCTGCTGCACGCCGGCGACCACGATCGCGCGGGCGCGTCGTTCCTGTCCCCACGGGCACCAGCTGGCGGCATCGACAAGGCTGCGCTGTGGACGGGTACGTGGCGGCGTGCGCAGTGGATGGACGTCGGCCGAGGTGAGCTCGCGCGACCAGTGCTGCCGCACGCCGTCCAGTGTCAGGCGACGGCTGCCCTCCGGCACGACGACGTGCGTGTCGGGCTCGTCGAACCCCTCCATGCCATCCTGTTTGAGGGCCGTCAGTCCGCCCAGGACTGACCCGGGCGCGTGTCCGAGCACTGCCACCCACTCGCGCTGCGCGTCGGTGAGTGGCCCGTTGTGCAGCACCACGACGCCGCGACAGGGCGACTGCCAGCGACGCCCTGTCAGCTGCACGCGTACGAAGGAACGGCTGAACGCGTCGAACGCCTGTGCCGACGTCAGCACCTCACACTGCTCGGGGAGGGCGAGGTCGGTGTCTGCCGACGCGGTCATGGCCGAGAGACTGCGCAGTCCGAGGCGGCGGTGGCGGGGCGCCTCGATTCGGCTGTGGATGGGCCGGAGGAGCGAGCCCACTGTGGATGACATCGCGGCAGCGGGCCCGGAGCCGACCGATCTCGAGACATTGCGGCTGCCAGGGCGACCACGATGTCTCGAGATCCGTCCCCCGCCCCAGCCGCCGACACCGATGTCGAGACATTCCGGCTGCCAGGGCGACCACGATGTCTCGAGATCCGTCCCCCCGCCCCGCCCGCCCTGCCAGGCCGGCCGCCGGCGCCGGCCGTCAGGCGCCGCCGCAGGGGCGCCGATACCCTGGGCCGGTGAGCATCCGCCTGTACGACACCGCGAGCCGCGAGGTGCGCGAGCTGACGCCTGTCCACCCCGGACACGTGGGCATCTACCACTGCGGGCTCACCGTGCAGGCGGCCCCGCACGTCGGCCACATCCGCAAGGAGGTCGCCTTCGACGTGCTGCGGCGGTGGCTCGAGCACTCCGGTCTCGCGTCACGCTGGTCGCCAACGTCACCGACATCGACGACAAGGTGCTGATCAAGTCGGCCGAGCTGGGCGTCGAGTGGTGGGCGCTCGCGTACGCCAACGAACGCCGCCTGCACGACGCCTACGCCGTGCTCGGCTGCCTGCCGCCCGCCTACGAGCCGCGCGCCACCGGCCACATCACCGAGATGCACGAGCTGATCGAGATCCTCCTCGAGCGCGGCCATGCGTACGCCGCGGCCGACGGCTCCGGCGACGTCTACTTCGACGTCCGGTCCTGGCCGGCCTACGGCGAGCTGTCCCGGCAGCGCATCGACGACATGGAGGCCGCCGAGGACGCCGACCCGCGCGGCAAGCGCGACCCACGCGACTTCGCGCTGTGGAAGGGCCACAAGCCGCAGGAGCCGGACACCGCGTCCTGGCCCTCGCCGTGGGGACGCGGCCGTCCGGGCTGGCACCTCGAGTGCTCGGCGATGGCGGCGAAGTACCTCGGCCACGAGTTCGACATCCACGGCGGCGGGCTCGACCTGCGCTTCCCGCACCACGAGAACGAGCTCGCCCAGTCGCGCGCCGCCGGCCAGCAGTTCGCCCGGATCTGGATGCACAACGGCGCTGGTCACCACCGCCGGCGAGAAGATGAGCAAGTCGCTCGGCAACTCCGCGCTGGTGCACGAGGTGGTCAAGCGGTTCCGGCCGGTCGAGCTGCGCTACTACCTGGTCGCCCCGCACTACCGCTCGGTCGTGGAGTTCTCCGACGAGGCGCTCGCCGAGGCCGCGGCCGGCTTCCGCCGGCTCGAGGGGTACGTCACCCGCGCCACCGAGGTCACCGGCGGTGTCGACCCGGCCGACGGCATGCCGTGCGCCGACTTCGTCGCGGCGATGGACGACGACCTGTCCACCCCGGCCGCGCTCGCCGCTGTGCACGACGTCGTACGCGAGGGCAACAAGCTGCTGGCCGACGGCGACTCGCCCGCCCTGCGCGGCAACCTCGCCTCCGTACGCCGGATGCTCGACGTGCTCGGGCTCGACCCGCTGCACGCCACCTGGGCCGACAGCCGAGGCGGCGCCGCCCGCGACACCGTCGGTGCGCTGGTCGAGGCCCTGCTCGAGCAGCGCCAGCAGGCGCGTGCCCGCAAGGACTGGGCCGCCGCCGACGCCGTGCGCGACCGGCTCAAGGCCGCCGGGATCGAGATCGAGGACACCCCGTCCGGCACCCGCTGGTCGCTGGGGGAGGGCTGATCGGGTGCCGGGCAACAGCAAGCGCAAGGGTGCGATCCGCAAGACCGGCAAGGGCAATCCGACCGCCGGCTCCGGCGGCCGGGTCAAGCGCGGTCTCGAGGGCAAGGGCCCGACCCCCAAGGCCGCCGAGCGGCCCAACCACAAGGCCTACCGGCAGCGGAAGGCCGCCGAGAAGCGCTCCGCTCCGCGTACGTCCAACCGACGGCCCCGCGGCCGTGGCGACAGCGAGTGGGTGGCCGGGCGCAACGCGGTGGTCGAGGCACTGCGCGCCAGGGTGCCGGTGACCAGCCTCTACGTCGCCGAGCGCGCGGAGCGCGACGACCGGCTGCGCGAGGTGTTCCGCACCGCCGCCGAGCAGGGCATCGGCATCCTCGAGGTGCCCCGCGCCGAGCTCGACCGGTCCACCGACGGCGCGGTGCACCAGGGCGTGGCCGCCAAGGTCCCGCCGTACGACTACGCGCACCCCGACGACCTCGTCCAGCGGGCCACCGACGCCGGCGAGGACCCGTTGGTCGTCGCCCTCGACGGCGTGACCGACCCGCGCAACCTCGGCGCGGTGGTCCGCTCGGCGGCCGGCTTCGGCGCGCACGGCGTCGTAGTGCCCGAGCGCCGTTCGGCCGGCATGACCGCCGGCGCGTGGAAGGCATCGGCGGGGGCGGCCGCGCGGCTGCCGGTCGCCCGAGCGACGAACCTGACCCGCCAGCTCACCGCCTACCAGCAGGCCGGTCTGATGGTGGCCGGTCTCGCGGCTGACGGTGACCTCGCGCTCGGCGACCTCGAGCTCGCCGACGGCCCGCTGGTGCTGGTGGTCGGCAGCGAGGGTGGCGGGTTGTCCCGGCTGGTCCGCGAGCGCTGCGACGTGCTGGTGACCATCCCGATGGTCTCCGACCTCGAGTCGCTCAACGCCGGCGTCGCCGCCGGGATCGCGCTGTACGAGGTCGCCCGCCGGCGAGCGTGACTGGCCTACTGCGGAGACGGCCCGGGCGTCAGGCCTGAAACAACGGGGAGCTCCGCGCCCGGGCCCCTTGACGCCCGCCCGCGTCCGCCCGACAGTCGCCCCATGGCCCGACGAGCAGGCGAAGCCTGGCTGGGCACGCACGACGTGCTGCTGCACGAACCCATGGTGGTGCGGTTGCGCGCCTTCGACGGTGACCGGACAGCCGTCGACTCGGTCCGCGCGCAGGTGGTGTGGGAGCCGGGCCGCCTGGTGCCCTACTACGCGGTGCCGGAACAGGATGTGCTTGCCGGGTTGCGGCCGATCCGTCGGCCGCCGCCCGAGTACGCGGACCACGCGGTGGATGTCTTCCCCGGGCTGCGGATGCTCCCGCCGGGGATGTTCCGCCTGCACACCTCGCCGGGCGAGGAGCTGGCGGTCGAGGTCGGCGGCGGCTGGCGGGAGGGGCGGCCTTCCGGATCGATGACCCTGACCTCCCCGGCCACGTGGTGCTCGACTTCACCGCGTTCGACCGCTGGCTGGAGGAGGAGGAGCCGGTCGTCGGCCACCCGCGGGACCCGTTCAAGCGCATCGACGTCAGGCGCAGCGGCCCGCACGTACGGATCGAGAGCGACGGCGTCCTGCTCGCCGACAGCCACCACCCGTCGGTGCTCGCTCGAGACCATGCTGCCGCCCCGCTGGTACCTGCCCGCTGAGGACGTGCGCATCGACGTGATGCTGTCCAGCACCAGTCGGACCGTGTGCGCGTACAAGGGGTTCGCCGACTACTGGGCGGTGACGACCGCTGACGGCGAGATCGACGTCTGCTGGACCTACCGGGACCCGCTCACCGACGCGCTCGCCGGTCAAGGACATGGTCTGCTTCTTCAACGAGCAGGTCGATGTCATCGTCGACGGCGAGCGGCGCGCCCGGCCGGTGACCCCGTTCAGCACGCCGATCCCGCGCGGCACCGGTCACCTACTCTGACCGGCATGGCCGTCGAGCGTCTGCTGCCCACCGAGGAGGCCTACGACCTCCTCGCGCTGACCCGCGAGATCGCGGCCGAGCGGCTCGCTCCGCGAGCCGCCGCCGACGAGGCGGCGGGTGCCTTCCCGCGCGACGTGTTCAGCCTGCTGGGCGCAGGCCGGGTTTGCTGGCGCTGCCCTACCCGGAGGAGTTCGGCGGCGGCGACCAGCCGTACGAGGTCTACCTGCAGGCGCTGGAGGAGATCGCCGGCGCCTGGATGAGCGTGGGCGTCGGCGTCTCGGTGCACTCGCTGGCCAGCTGGGCGGTCGCGACGTTCGGCGATGACGGGCAGCGCAAGCGGCTGCTGCCCGGACATGCTCGGCGGCTCCCAGCTCGGCGCCTACTGCCTGTCGGAGGCGCAGGCCGGCTCCGACATCGCCGCGATGAGCACCAAGGCGGTGCGCGACGGCGACGACTACGTGCTCACCGGCACCAAGGCGTGGATCACCCACGGCGGCGAGGCCGACTTCTACCTGGTCTTCGCGCGCACCTCGCCCGACCGCACCCGCGGGGTCTCGGCGTTCCACGTGCCGGCCGGCCTCGACGGCCTCTCCTACGGTGCGCCGGAGCAGAAGATGGGCCTGACCGGCTCGACCACCACGCAGGTGCTGCTCGACGGTGTACGGGTCCCGGCCGGCCACCTGGTCGGCGAGGAGGGTGCCGGCATGCGGATCGCGCTCGCCGCACTCGACTCGGGACGGCTCGGCATCTCCGCCTGCGCCACCGGGCTCGCTCAGTCGGCGCTGGACACGGCGGCGGCGTACGCGGTCGGGCGCGAGCAGTTCGGCAAGCCGATCGCGGACTTCCAGGGGCTGCAGTTCCTGCTCGCCGACATGGCCGCCGCGGTGGAGTCGGCGCGGGCGACGTACCTGCACGCCGCGCGGCTGCGCGACGCCGGCCGACCGTTCAGCCGGCAGGCGTCGATCGCCAAGCTGGTCGCGACCGACGCCGCCATGCGGGTCACCACCGACGCCGTGCAGGTGCTCGGCGGCTACGGCTACACCCGCGACTTCCCGGTCGAGCGGTACATGCGCGAGGCCAAGGTGACCCAGATCTTCGAGGGCACCAACCAGGTGCAGCGGATGGTCATCGCCCGGCACCTGCTCGCCGAGCACCGCGACTGACCCGACAAGGTTCTTGCTTTAAGTCAGTCAAGTCACTAGAGTTAAGCGCGTGACGATCACCACCACCATCGCGTACGGTCCGCTGACCGTGCTCTGTGGCAACCCGCGGCCGGGCTCGCGCACTCTCGAGGTGGCCCTGCGCACCGCCGACGCCCTGGCAGCCGAGCAGGCCGCCGCCGGCGACGCGGCCACCCCCGGCGGCGCGACCACCGCCGGCGCGCAGCCCGGCCCGCGGGTGATCGACCTGGCCCACCTGGCCCCGCACCTGTTCCGCGGGCCGGACGCGGACATCGACGAGGCGCTGCGGCTGGTCGCCTCGTCGTCGGTGCTGATCGTCGCGAGCCCCGTCTGCAAGGCCAGCTACACCGGGCTGCTCAAAGCATTCCTCGACCGGTACGGCCCGAGCCCGCTGGTGGGCGTCGTCGCGGTCCCGTTGATGCTGGTGGCCCAGCCAGGGCACCGGCTCGCCGCCGACACCCATCTGCGTCCGCTGCTGGTCGAGCTCGGTGCCAGCACCCCGACGACGTCACTGGTCGTCGAGGGTTCCGAGCTCGGACCGGACCCAGGCCCGGTGGAGGAATGGGCGGCGGCCCAGGCTGGTCTCGCCTGGGCCGCCGCTCGCACCCGCGACCCCGTCGGGGTCTGAGCCGCCCGGCTGCACGGCGCCGGCGATGCGTCCGCTCACGCAGCCGGACGTCTCACAGCACCGTGAAGCCGGGCGGCAGCGGCCGCCGTCCGGTCGCTGCCAGCAGCAGGTCGGCCGCGTTGCCGTCGTGGGCCGCGAGGCCGGCAGCGACCGCGCCGGCCTCGGCCGCCGCAGGCACCGGCACGTCGACCGGCAGGCCGCACGCCGCCGCGAGGTCGCAGCCGTGCACCACCAGCTCGAACGTACGCGTGGGCAGGTAGTCGGCTGAGCCACATGTCGCCCACCGGGGTGGCGGCGTAGTCGTCCACGCCCGCCGCGGCGACCAGCGCCAGCACCCGCTCGGCGATGACGGCGACCGCGGCGGGCGGGTCGTCGCCGAGGGCCGCGCCCGCCTGCCGCCCGCGCTCGGCCACCGCCTCCGCGTCGGCCAGCGCCTCGCGGGAGCGGAGGAAGTAGTCGACCGCCGACGGTGCCTCGACCGGCCCCGGACCTTCGCGCAGGTACGACTCCACGGTGAGCAGCGCCCGGCTGGTGTGACCGACGAGGTCGCGTACGGACCAGGAGCCCAGACCGGGCTCGTCCCACCGTCCGTCGACCTGCCGGACGAGCGACACGAACCAGGTCGCGGCATCGGCGTAGGCACCGCGGGCGTCGCCGCTCATGAGTCGAGCAGATCGTCGTCGGTGCCGAGCGCCGGCTCCAGCAGGTCGTCGTCCAGCGACGTGGGCACGGCGCCGGACAACGTCTGCGAGCGCTGCGGCAGCACGTCCTCGATGTACGAGCGCGCCGCGTCGAAGAAGTCCACCTCTGCACCCTTCTCCTGGGACAGGTACCAACGGTGCTCGAGCACCTCGTGGAACAGCTCGGCGGGTTCGAGCCGGTCGCGCAGCTCGTCCGGCACCATCGCCCACAACGGCTCGTACACCTAGCGTGAGCCAGCGGTGCGCGACGATCATCGGGTCCTCGCCCTGCAGGTCCTGCGCGGCGGTGAACGTGTCCAGGTCGTTGAGCAGCCGCCGTGCCTGCGGCTCCTCCACGTCGAGCCCGGTGAGGCCCTGCAGCCGGCGGCGGTGGTGGCCGGCCTCCACGACGGCGGGCTGGATGCGTACGGACGCGCCGTCCCAGTCGGTGACGATGTCCAGCTCCTCGACGTCGAAGCCGAGCTCGTTGAGCTCGTGGATGCGCTGCTCGAAACGCCAGGTCTCCGCCGTGTCGAACTCCTCCACGCCGGTGAGCGCGCCCCACAGGTCGTCGTAGCGGTCGGCGATCCGCTGCACCAACCCCTCCGGGTCGACCTCGTCGCTGAGCAGGTCGCCGGCCTCGAGGTCGAGCAGCTCGCCGTAGACGTTGGTCTGCACCAGGTCGAGGTCGTGCGCGCGCTGGCCGTCGGACAGCCGCGCGTGCAGCTCGCCGGTCTCCGCGTCGACGAGGTAGGCCGCGAACTCTCCCGCGCTGCGCCGGAAGAGGGTGTTGGACAGCGAGCAGTCGCCCCACCAGAAGCCCTCGACGTGCAGCCGCACCAGCAGCACCACCAGCGCGTCCACGACCTGCCGGATGGTCTCGGGCCGCAGCCGCTGCGAGAACAGTGCGCGGTAGGGCAGCGAGTGCGGCAGGTGCCGGGTGAGCAGGCAGGGCTCGAGCTCGGTCCCCGCCTCGGTCACCCGGCCGGTCACCACGCCGACCGGCTCCACGGTCGGCAGGTCGAGTCGGCGCAGGTTGCGCAGCAGCCCGTACTCGCGCCAGGCCCACGACTCGCGGGTCTCCTTGGCGGCGTAGACCTCGTGGTCGACCCGTACGAAGCGCACGACGTGCCGGGAGATGCCGCGGGCCAGCGGCACCTGGCAGTCGTCGGGCCACTCCTCCAGCGGCAGGTGCCAGGGCAGCGCCAGCAGCTGCGAGCTGGGCTTGGCGGCGAGGATGCGGAGGGCCACGGCACCAGTCTGCCCGCACGGCCGGCGACGCCGGGTGCTCAGTCCAGCGGGCCGAGCACCCGGTCGAGGTAGGCGTTGGCGAACCGGCCCTCGGGGTCGACCTCGCGGCGCACCCGGACGGCGTCGGCGAAGCGCGGGTAGCGCCCGGCCAGCGAGTCCGCGTCGAGCCCGTGCAGCTTGCCCCAGTGCGGTCGACCGCCGACGGCGGTGGCGACGGCCTCGGCGTGGGCGAACCACCGCTCGTGCGGCAGCCGGTGGTACTGGTGCACGGCGACGTAGGCCGTCTCGCGCCCGTGCGCGGTGGACAACCAGATGTCGTCGGCCGCGGCCACCCGCAGCTCGACCGGGAAGCTCACCGGCTCCCGCTCGGCCTCCACCCACCGCTTCAGGTCGCGCACCACGTCGCCCGAGCGCCGCCCGCGGGACGGCGTACTCCATCTCGACGAAGCGCACCCGTCGGGGCGAGCAGAAGATCGCGTACGAGTCGTCGACGTGCTCGCTGGTGGACCACGTGCTCGCGGCGAGCCGCTGCAGCCGCGGCGCCCATCGCCCGGGCCGGCGCGCGACCATCCGCTGCGCCGCCCCGTAGGCACCGTTGGCCAGCACTTCGTCGTCGACGAACGAGCGGAACCAGGAACGGGGCTGGCGCTGGATGTCGTCGGGCACCCGGTCGTTGCGCTTGAGCAGCGCCCGGTCGGTGTGCGGGAACCAGTACGCCTCGACGTGGTCGTGCATCGCGGCGAGCTCGTCGAAGTCTTCGAGCACCTCCTGCAGCGGCAGCGGCGTCTCCCGCGCGTGCAGAGGAACGCCGGCACGCACTGCAGCGTGACCGTGGCGACGACGCCGTAGGCGCCCAGCCCGACCAGGGCGGCGGCGAACAGCTCGGGGCGCTCGTCGGCGGCGCAGCGCACCAGCTGATCCGTCCGCGAGCACGAGCTCGAGAGCCGTCACCTGGGTCGCGAGTCCCGCCGAGCGCCAGTCCGGTGCCGTGGGTGCCGGTCGCCAGCGCGCCGCTCACGGTCTGCAGGTCGATGTCGCCGAGGTTGGCCATCGCCAGCCCGTGTGCGGCGAGCCGGCGGTTGAGCCGGCGCAGCGTGCTGCCGCCCTCGACGGTGACCTGTCGGGTCGCGGTGTCGATGACCGCCCGGTCGAGCGCCGTCATGTCGACCATGACGCCGTCGGTGACGGCGGCGTCGGTGAACGAGTGGCCCGCACCCACGGCCCGGACCCGCAGCCCGTCGGCCGCGGCGCGGCGTACCTCCGCCACCAGCTCGTCGACCGTGCGCGGCCGCACCACGCGGACCGGGTGGGCGGTGACGGTGCCCGCCCAGTTGCGCCACGGCTCGGTCTCGGTCACGGCACCGCCTTGATCCGGCGCACCAGCAGGCCGCCGGCGAGGGTGACGGCCGGCGGTGAGCACGTACAGCACCGGGTAGCCGCCGAGCTCGTTGACCACCAGCGCAGCCAGGGCGGGGGCGAGCACGAGCGGGTGCCGCGCCGGCGATGTTGAGCACGCCCAGGTCGCGGGCGTAGGACTCCGGGTGCGGCAGCACCTGCGTGATCAGCGCGGAGTCGACGGCGAGGTAGAGCCCGTAGCCCAGCCCCAGGAGCGCGGCGGCGACGACCGCCGCCGGCATCGTCGGCACGACGGCAAGCAGGGCGGCCGCCAGTGCCATCACCGCACCCGAGGCCACGACGAACGGCTTGCGCCGGCCGGCCCGGTCGCTGGCCATGCCGCCCGGCACCGCCGAGCACAGCACCCCGAGGCTGTAGACGAGCACCAGGACCAGCAGCCCGAGCTCGGGGTCGTCGACGCCGACCTCGTCCTCGAGGAAGTAGAGCAGGTACATGGTCCCGAGGGCGTTGCCGAGCATGACGAGGAAGCGGGTGCCGAGCGCCCACGCGAAGTCCGGGTGGTGCCTGCAGCGCGGCCCAGGCACCGGCCGCGAACCCGCTCCACGCGGGGGCCTCCCGTTCAGCCCTCGGGTGCGCGGGGTCATCGGTGCCGAGCACGAACGGCAGCACCAGCACCACGAGGGCGACCGCGAGAACGGCGTACCCGGCCCGCTGGCTGGTGAACGCGGTGGTCACCAGCACGGTGCCGACGACCACGCCGATGCACTGCGGCAGGCCGAGCCAGCCCGAGACGGTTCCCCGTTGCGGCACCGGCACGTGGTCGGGGACCGCGGCGGTGAGTGCGGCGAGCACGGCGTTCATCGCGAGCTGGGCGAGGCCCCAGCAGATGGCGACTCCGGCGATCGTGTCCTGCTCGGCCAGCGCGAGCAGTGCGCCCGCGGTGACCAGCGCACCGCCGAGCGTCCACGGGTGGCGGCGGCCGTAGCGCGAGGCCGTGCGGTCGGACAGCGCACCGGCCAACGGCGCTCCGACCAGCGCGATGGCGCCACCGATCGCCGACACGATCCCCAGCATGGAGACCTTGTGCGCCTCGTCGATGCCGGCGACCTGGTCGGGCAGCAGCACCTGGACGGGCGTGAACAGGGCCATCCACAGACCGAGGTTGGCGAGGGTCAGCAGCGTGATCCAGCGGGTGCCGACGAATCCCGAGACATCGGGGCCGTCCTGGCCGCCGGGATCCCTCGAGATCCGTCCGGCGTCCGCGGCCCCGCTCATCCGAAGTTCCAGCCCTCACCGCGGTACGTGTCCACGCTGCCGGCGTGGCGGTCGGCCTCGAGCAGCTGCAGCCGGTCGAACCGCTCGCACATCTCGCCGGCCTTGGCGTGCTGGAACCAGACCCGGTCGCCGACCCGCAGGTGCCGGGCCGCCGGACCGCGTACGGGGGTCTGCACCTCGCCCGCACCCTCTGCGCTGACCAGCTTCAGTCCGGTGGGGAGCACCGGCGTGGGCAGCCGGCTGGCGTGGGCCGGCCCGGAGGCGACGTAGCCGCCGGCGCGGCAGGTCGCGACGTCGGCCGAGGGGCGCCGGACGACCGGCAGCGCGAACAGCACCGCCGGCTTGGGCTTGAAGGAGGCGTAGCCGGTGAACAGCCCCGGGCCGAACAGGCCGGACCCGGCGGTCACCTCGGTCACCTCCGGGTCAGCAGCGCTGACCTCCAGCGAGCCGGTGCCGCCTGCGTTGACCAGCTCGAGGTCGACCATGTCGCGCACCGCCTGCACGATCTTCGCGCGCCGGCCGGACAGCTCGCGGAGGGAGGCACGCTTGACCGCCCGGACGGCAGCGGAGGTGTCCGGCAGCCCGGCCACCTGGGCCTCGTAGGTCATCAGCCCGACCACCTGCACACCCGGCCGCGCAGCCAGCTGCGCGACCATGCCGGTGACCTCGTCCGGCGTGCGCAGCGGGGACCTGCCGCACCCCCAACCAGGCCCGCCCCAGGCGCAGCGAGGTGTCGATGTCGACGCACACCCGCACCGGAGGGCGCGTGTGCGGTGGCGCGAGCGCGTCGATGAAGTCGAGGTGCTCGATGCTGTCGACCATCAGCGTGATCGCCCGGGTGCGGCGCTCGTCGGAGACCAGCTCGCGGATCGCCGCGCGGCCGGCGCTGGGGTAGGCCATCAGGATGTCGTCGTGCCCGGCGTCGGCCAACCGCAGGGCCTCGGTCAGCGAGTACGTCATCAGGCCCCGGAAGCCCGGGACCGCGAGCGCGCGATCGATCAGCGTCCGGCACCGTACCGACTTGGTCGCCACCCGGACCGGGGTGCCGGCGGCGCGACGGACGAGGTCGGCGGCGTTGGCGTCGAAGGCCGGCAGATCGACGATCGCGAGCGGCGAGTCGAGGTCGGCGGTCAACGCGTCCAGCCGGAACCGGTCGGGGAGGCCGGCGTCTCGGACGGGAGAAGGGATCGACGCCGCCACCCGTTCAGTATGCCTGCGGGGGTGCCCCGGCCTCCGGCGGCTTCACCGCAGTGCCGACATATCGGAACGCACCCACCTTCGGTCCGTCGCCGTACCCGGTCTCGATCCGCTCGACGCGCAGGTCGCTGCGGGTGAGGTACGCGTCGATCGGCCGGTCGAGGTGGCAGCCGCCGCACACGCGTCGGTGCAGCGGGAGCAGCCGCCGCTGCCAGCGCGCGACGCCCGGCTCGTCCGAGCGGCCGTGCTCGAGGAAGTGCAGACGACCGCCGGGACGCAGCACCCGGGTGAGCTCACGCAGTGCCTGGTCGAGATCGGGGATCGTGCACATCGTGAACGTGGACAGTGCGGTGTCGACGCTCGCGTCGGCGACGTCGAGCCGCTGACCGTCCAGCCCGCCGCGCCGTA
Organism: uncultured Actinomycetota bacterium; assembly: GCA_963801045.1. Lineage (GTDB taxonomy): Bacteria > Actinomycetota > Actinomycetes > Propionibacteriales > Nocardioidaceae > JACCWP01. The sequence goes on along the minus strand of CAWDDC010000003.1, from coordinate 867,707 downwards.
CCGGGGCGGTGCTCGCGGAGATCCGCGGCTGGGCCAGCTCCCAGGCCAGGTCCGACGGCTCGATCGCGGTCACCGACGTGACCGCGGCGGGGTAGTGCGGGACGTTCAGCCCGGAGCCGAAGCCGATCTCCACCACGTCACCGCGCAGCCCCGCGCACACCTCGGCACGGACCTCGGCGATGGCGGCCTCGCCGAGCACGCCGTTCGGTGATGCGGGGGACGACCCGTTCGGTCCACCAGCCCATCGGTGCCCTCCTAGCCGCGGTGTCGCCACGCCACGACCGCAGCGGTGACCGCCAGGATCGCCACGGCGAGGACGCACCGGCCGCCCGCTGCCGTCGGTCCGGGTGCCCAGCGTCGCGCCGTCGGCCTGGTGCGAGAGCAAGCGAGCCGGTGGACTGGTTGGAGAGCACGGACCCGATCGACTGCGACGAGCCCACCGAGAACATCGAGGCGAAGGACCCGATGCTGCCGATCGACCCCGCCGAGCCGATGCTGGCGATGGACAGGACCGAGCCCTCGGAGGCGATCGAGAGCACGGAGTTCGGTCGATCGCACCGACCACAGCGACTCACCGGTACGGGTCATGGGCCGATTGTGCACCCGGTCCCGCGGGCCTCGTCCGGCGCCTTCTACAACTTAGTGGTTGTGCAAACGTACGGTTGTGCGTACAGTCACGGCCATGGCAGTCGCCGAAGTCGTCGAGGACGAGCTGAGTCTGGTGTTCGCGGCCCTGGCCGACCCCACCCGGCGCGCGATCATCGAGCGGCTGGCGCGCGGTGAGGCGACGGTCAACCAGCTGGCTGAACCGTTCGCGATCACCCAGCAGGCCGTCTCCAAGCACCTGAAGGTGCTCGAGCATGCCCGGCTGATCTCGCGTACCCGCACCGCACAGTCCCGGCCCTGCGCCTTGGACACCGAGCACCTCGACGGCGCCGTCGGCTGGATCGCGCAACACCGGCAGACCTGGGCCGACCGGCACGACCGGCTCGACGAACACCTGGCAGCCCTGCACTCCGAGCAGCGGCAGAACGAGGAGACGACATGATGACCGACACCGAGACCGGCGAGCTCACCTACCGGCGCGTGCACCACGCGTCGCGCGAGCTGCTGTTCGACTGCATGACCATGCCCGAGCACCTCACCCGGTTCTGGGGACCGACCGGCACGACCACGCCGATCGAGAACATCAGCGTCGACCTGCGCCCGGGTGGTGTCTTCGAGACCACGATGGTCAGTGACGGCGGAGACGGCACCTTCACGATGCGTGCGGTCTACGCGGAGATCCAGCGTCCCGAGCGCCTGGTGTGGATCGAGGCCGACGTCGAGGGCGGCCTGCGCACCGAGGTCACCTTCCACGACCTGCACGACGGTCGCACCGAGGTGGTCACCCACCAGACCAACGTGCCGGCCGCCTACCTCAGCGCCGAGGCGCAGGCCGGGTTCGCCACCAGCCTCGACCGCTTCGACGTCTATGTGGCCGGCCTGCACTAGGGATCCCCTGCGTCAGCAGAAGACCGCGCAGTGGTTGAAGCCGTACGGCAGGAACCAGGCGCGCCACGCGTCCAGGAAGTCGTCGGTGCGGGGCGACGGGTTCCACGAGCAGTTGCCGAGGTGCACCTCGCCGTCCTCGACCCGGTAGCAGATCGCCCAGTGGGCGGTCCACGACGGGCCGCCGATAGCGCCGAGGTCGAGCATCACCGGGACCGGGCGGTTCTTGGCGACGTACTTCTGCACCGACTCCCACCGGTCCTGCCAGCCCCACGAGGCGAACCCGGAGTAGCCGACGGAGGCGGACAGGCCGTAGTGCTTCAGCGCCTGCTTGATCCGGTCGCCGGTGCTGCCCCAGCCGAAGACCACGTCGGAGTCGAACCCGTCGGCCTTGACCGCGTCGATGGCCGCGCCGTCGTCCCAGTACCAACGGCCGTCGTCGGGGTCGCGTTCGACCCGGTCGAGGTCCCACGGATCCTTGCCCCAGTAGTCCGCCATGGTGGCGATGGCCGCCTGGCCGCAGGTGTTCCAGTCGACGTCGGGCCGACTGTTGACGTAGCAGTGCAGGTCGGAGATCACCGGCGCACCTCGCGGTCCGAGCCGGGCACCCGGGGCTTGGTCTGGTCGGTGGGCGGGTCCGGCGGGCTCGCTCCCTCGTCGCCCGGCTTGGCGCGCCGCTGCCGGCCGACCCACTCGGCGAACTCGGTCAGCTCCGCCTGCGGTGCGTGCTTGGTCCTCGGTGTCCGGTCCTTGCGGCGTCGCGGCTCCGGCATCGTCGGCCACCTCCCGCCCCGTCCGTCCCGCCCGGACTCAGCCGATGCGTACTCCTGCGGCTCGGTGGGTGTCAAGCACTGCCCCCGGCCCGGAAGTGGCGGCAACACGCTGGCGACACGCGACGCGGTGCGCTCTTTGCCGCCACTTCGCGGGAGCGGGAGGCGCTACGCAGCGAGCGAAGGGCGGCGGACTACAGTCCCGTTGTCCCGGCCGGCGTGGCGCAATTGGCAGCGCACCTGTCTTGTAAACAGGAGGTTGGGGGTTCGAGTCCCCCCGCCGGCTCCACAGCATGCTCACCACGAAGGGATGCGCCGAGCACACCGGCGCAGAGGCGGCGCTTGCCCAGACCCCGGTCTGACTGGCTCCGCTCGGACTTCCGTGCGAGCGCGATCAGGCGCCTGCTGCCATCTTCTCCTGTGCGTCGGCGATGGCGCCCTTGAGGGCGGTGACGTGGTGTCCTTCGGCTTCGCCGACGACCCTGGTGACCGCTCTCGTGACCGCTGGTTCGATCGTGTCGGCCGCGGATCGGGGGTAGGCCAGGATCAGTCCGGCCCCGCCGAGCGGGATCGTCGCGCCAGCCTGCTCCCCGAGCTTGCTCTCGAAGCGCTGGTGCACGACCTTGCCGGCGACGGCGCCCATGGCCGCGCCGACCGCAGTCGCGGCCAGCAGCGGAGGGGCGAACAGGCCCACGGCGAACCCGACGGCCCCCAGTCCCGCAGCGCCCTCGCGGACCATGTGGTCGCTCTGCTCAACCGACAGGGTGCCGTCGAGGGCTTTGCCGACGACCACCGCTCCGTGCAGGTGGCCGCCGCTGGCCAGGGCGGCCTCGTAGTCGTCGTGGGCGGCGTCCGCGGACAGGTAGCCGCCGATCAGCACGTCGATCGTCTTGTCATTGATCGCCATCAGTGGCCTCCCGACCCGTGTCCGGTGGTCATGCCGAAAGCCCGTGAGCGGCGTGGGAGTGGTGGGCAACCTCGTGCAGCGCGTCCGCGTCCGCGGCCGTCGGATGCGGTTTGATGTCGAAGACGACCTTCTTGACCGTCCCCGTGAACGCGAAGGGTTTCCGGTCGGCGTAGCTGAGGTCGACGACCCCACCGTTGTCCCGCCCGATGTCCATGCCGGCGTAGGCGGAGAAGCGGATCGGCACGGTGTGGTCCATCCGACCGCTGCCCACTGCCTCGTTGTTGACGAACAGCGTCACGACACCGCCCGTGGCGAGCGCGGGTGAGTCGGCGGCGAACTCCATGCGCACCGTGATCTCGCCGGGAGGCAGCTGGCTTCGCGCCTGCTGTCGATAGACGAACACGCCCATCATCGAGTAGGTGTGGGTGAGCAGTCCGCCGTCGACGAACAGCGTGAAGCCGCCCAGGTGGTCAGCCTCGGCGATGATCACGCCCTCCGCTCCACCGTCGGGGACGACGAGATCTGCGCTGATCGAGTACGAGTGGTTGTAGATGTGCGGGATCATTCCCGGTGCGACGTTCTGGACGTCCCCCCGGTACTCGAGCCGGTCGGCCTCGGCTCTCGGGGGAAGGATGCCGAAGAACGCCGAGAGGGTGGCGAGAAGGGGCAGCACCTTGTACTTCTCCGCCTCCTCCCAGAACAGCTCCTTCAGCTCCTGCACCTTCTCCGGATGCTGGGCGGCGAGGTCGTTGGCCTGGCTGAAGTCGTCGGGAAGGTAGTAGAGCTCGGCCGGATCGGCGTCGGGGTCCCACACGTCCGGCGCGTACGGTTTCAGCGCCTCGGGGGTGACCACCCATGGGATCCGCGGCGTTCTCATCGCCAGCCACCACCCGTCCTTGTACATGGCGCGGTTGCCGATGGTCTCGAAGTACTGCTGGGTGTGGTGCTCGACGGCATCGGGTTCGGCCAGCGAGTCTGCGAACGACACCCCGTGCAGCGGCTCCTGGGCGATGCCGTCGACGTGCGACGGTGCGGGGATGCCCGCGATGTCGAGGAGCGTCGCGCCGAGGTCGGTGATGTGGGTCCACTGCGACCGCACCGCCCCGCCGTCAGTGACCCGCTCGGGCCAGTGCACGACCAGCGGGCTGCGCGTGCCACCGAGATGGGAGCAGACCTGCTTGCCCCACTGGAACGGCGTGTTTCCCGCCCACGCCCATGCCGCGGAGTAGTGCGGGTCCATGATCGGGCTGCCCCAGGCATCGATGCCGCCGTACCGCTCCGCGAGCTGCAGCTGCATCTCGTCGGTCAAGGGGATGCCGTTCTGCATCGTCATCTCGTTGAACGAGCCGGTGATGGTGCCCTCCATGCTGGCGCCGTTGTCACCCCAGATCCAGATGATCACCGTGTTGTCGAGCTCGCCCAGCTCGTCGATCGCGTCGATCACTCGTCCGACGTTGTGGTCGGCGTTCTCCGAGAACCCGGCGTAGACCTCCATCTGCCGCGCGTAGTAGGCCTGCAACCTGTCGGGAACGTCGTCCCAGGCCGGGAAGGCCTCGTCGCGCGGGGTGAGCTCGGTGTCGGCGGGCACCACCCCGAGGGCCTTCTGCCGCGCGAACACCTCGTCGCGCAGGCGGTCCCAGCCCTGGTCGAACGCGCCCTTGTACTTGTCCGCCCACTCCGAGGCGACGTGGTGGGGCGCGTGGCTGCAGCCGGTGGCGAAGTACGCGAAGAAGGGCTTGTGCGCGTCCTGCGCACGGACCCCGTGCAGCCATTCGATGGTCTTGTCGGCCATGGCGTCGGGCAGGTAGTACGGATTCTCTTCGTCATCGAACGTCTCGGGGGTTCCGATGATCTTCTGGTTCTCGGCCAGGCACGGGTCCCACTGGCCGGAGTCGCCGCCGAGGAATCCGTAGAAGTAGTCGAAACCCCATCCCGTCGGCCAGCGGTCCAGCGGTCCGGCCGGGCCCTGCTGCGTGTCGGGGGTCAGGTGCCACTTGCCGAATGCGGCGGTGCTGTACCCGTTGTCCCGCAAGATCCTCGGTACCGGGGCACAGTCCCTCGGCAGCAGCGCGGTGTAGCCGGGGAACCCGCTGGAGAGCTCGCCCACCGACCCGAAGCCCACCGTGTGGTTGTTCCGACCGGTCAACAGCGACGCTCGCGTCGGGGAGCACAACGCCGTCACGTGGAACCGGTTATACCGCAGTCCCGCGTCCGCCATCCGCGTGTAGTTCGGCGTCTGGATCGGGCCACCGAACGTGCTCGGGTTCCCGAAGCCCGCATCATCGATCAACACCAGCAACACGTTCGGAGCGCCTTCTGGAGCCACGGGTTGGCCGACCAGGTTCCAGTCCGGGGTAGATCCGCGGAGCGTCCGGTTCGTGGTGCCGGAGTAGGCCGGTCGGCGAATGGGCAGGCTCGTACGGTCAACATCGGACATAGAGATCCTCCCGTGGGCAGAAACCGCCCGTGCGCCCGCAGCGAGCGAACCGTCCGGGACGGCTGGGCGCGCTCAACCGACTCCAACGTGTCACCGCCCTGGACATTTCTCATCCCCTGAACGGGTGAGATGAGGGCACAACCCAGCAAGCGCCCCTCAGCCGTGGGCGCGGTGGTGCACCCGGTGGTGCGCACGGTAGGCGGTGCCCTGACCACGGATGAACGTCACCGCGATGATGGTGCCCACCAGGCCGAGGGCTGCGTCCACGAAGAAGGCCAGCCGGATCCCGTCGGCCAGACTCGACGCGGACAGCACGATCGCAGTGTTGAGGCCGATCCCGACCGAACCCCCCGCGATCTGGCACATGTAGACGATGCCCCCGGCCAGGCTGTTGTCGGAGCCGGGTACGGCCGTGACCGCAGCCGTCGTGATCCCGGAGTAGTAGAGCCCGGCGCCGATGCCCACGACGACCAGGCCGGGAACGAGCACGGGGTACGACGACCCGATCGTGAACCCGAGCCAGAGCACACCCAGCGTGAGACACGCGGCGCCGGCGCTCACCACGAGACGGGCGCCCAGCCGGTTGTACAGGCGTCCGGCGAGGAACGAGACACCCGCGAACAGCAGCATCAGCGGCAGCAGGCCTGCGCCCGCCTCCAGCGCCGTCCACCCCCGGTCCTTCTCCGCCAGCTGCGGTACGTACACCAGCACCGCGAAGAAGACCACGGACATCGCCACCACAGACCCGATTGCGCCGGTGAACTGGACACTCGCCGTCACCCGGCGCGGGACCAGAGCCTCGGCGCCGCTGCGGCGCTCCACGAACACGAACAGCCCCAACAGCAGTACGCCGATCACCAGCATCGACAGCACTGCTGGTTCGGTGAAGCCGTCGACCGTGCCCAGGTCGAGCGCGACCAGCACGAGGACGACCGCGGCGGTCAGGGTCACGATCCCGCGGTAATCGATCCCGACGCGCTCACCCGCACGGCTCTCGCTCACGAAGCGACGGGTGATGACGATCGCGGCCAGGGCGATCGGCAGGTTGATGAAGAACACCCAGCGCCAGTCGAGGAGCTCGGTGAGCACCCCCGCGATCAGCGGGCCCGCCGCGTTGCCGAGGCCGGCCACGCCCATCACCAGCCCGCCGGCCAGCCCCGCCTTCTCCGCCGGCAGCAGGGCGTACGTCATGCCGAGGACCGACGGCCACATCAGCGCGCCGCCGATGCCCATCAGCGCCCGCGCGGCGATCAGCAGCTCGATGGTGGGCGCGAGCCCGCCCAGCAGCGAGAAGATCGCGAAGATGGCGGCACCGATGAGAAACATGCGCCGTCGCCCGAGCAGGTCGGCGAGCCGGCCGCCGGTGACGATGAGTACGCCGAAGACCAAGGTGTAGGCGTTGATGACCCACTGCGCGCGGTTCAGCGAGGTGCCGAGGTCGTTCTCGATGTCCACCACGACCACCGCAAGTGCGGTGAAGTCGTTGGCGACGACGAAGATCCCCAGCCCCATCGCGACCAGGGACACGATGGTGGCGCGGTCGAGCCTGGTGTCGGCACCCGCTGCGGTCATGAACGTCTCCCGGTCCGACTGACCTCCGCCCGGCGGGACGACACGAGCCCCGGTGAGCCGCCCCACGTCATGGTGGCACGCGACCCGTCCCCCGGTGCGCAGTCCCGGCCCCAAATCGCTCGGGTGAGGATCACGCGAAGTGGGTATACGTGCCTGTGGTCCCGCTGGCGACAACTGGGAGGCGCAGTGAGCACGAAGGCGAACAAACCTGTGAGTCACGAGTCGGTCGTCGACCGTTTTCCCACCGCGCAGCTTCCGGCGCCGGAGATCCGGGAGATGCCGGCACCGCCGAAAACCTGGTTCAAGCTGATCGGCCCCGGCATCATCGCCGCCGGCGTCGGCCTGGCCAGCGGGGAGTTCATCCTCTTCCCGTACATCGCCTCACAGGTCGGGCTGGTGTTCGTCTGGGCCGCCCTCGTCGGGGTGGTCACCCAGTTCTTCATCAACATGGAGATCGAGCGCTACACGCTCGCGACCGGGGAGACCGCGCTCACCGGCTTCAGCCGGTTCTGGCGGCACTGGGGGCTGGTGTTCGCGCTGATGGCGTTCTTCGCCAATCTGTGGCCCGGCTGGGCCACCAGCTCGGCGACCATCGCCACGTACCTGTGGGGAGGCAACGCCAACTACATCGCGATCGGCATGCTTCTCGTGATCGGCGCGACGCTGACCCTGGCGCCGGTGGTCTACACCGCGCTCGAGCGCATCGAGATGGTCAAGGTCGCCGCCGTCCTGCTGCTGCTGGCAGTCGGCGCGACGGTGGCTGTCACCCCGTCTGACTGGGCCGACACGTCGCAGATGGTCACGGACGTACACATCCCGGTGAGCGAGCTGGGCTTCGCCCTGCTGCTCGGGGCACTCGCCTTTGCCGGCGCAGGCGGTGGGCAGAACCTCGTGCAGAGCAACTGGATCCGCGACAAGCGTTTCGGCATGGGTGCTTACGTCCCGCGGATCACCAGCCCGGTGACCGGCGAAGCGGAAGCCGCACCGAGCACGGGCTACGTCTTCGAGCCGACGCCGGAGAACCTCAACCGGTGGCGATCGTGGTGGAAGTTCGCCAACATCGAGCAGCTGGCCACCTTCGTGCTGATCACCTTCCTCACCATCGTCTTCACCTCGCTGCTCGCCTACAGCACCGTGTTCGGCAGGGAAGGGCTGCCTGACGACATCGGCTTCCTCCAGGTCGAGGGCAATGTGCTCAAGGACGTCGTCGCGCCGTGGTTCGGCACCTTCTTCTGGGTCATCGGCGCGTTCAGCCTGTTCGCCGCAGCGCTGGGGATCGTGGACTACACGTGCCGGATGGTCGCCGACGTGGTCAAGACCAGCTACGCGCGGGAGGCCAACGAGAGCAAGCTCTACTTCGGCCTGGTCTGGGCGATCGTCCTCATCGGCATCGTCGAGCTGCTGATCGGGATCGACCAGCCGCTGGTGCTGATCGTGATCTCGGCGTGCGTCGGCGGCGTGATGATGTTCATGTACTCAGGTCTGCTCATTCTCACCAACCGGAAGATCCTCTCCGGCGAGCTGCGCATCAACGGGTTCCGGACCGCGGTGATGGTGTGGTCGATCGCCCTCTTCGGCACCCTGTCGGTCCTCGTGATCATCCAGCAGTACCGCGATCTGACCGGGTGAGCGCTGCTCGCGTCATGCAGAGGGGCCGGGACCGGGCGGCCGGGGGGCGTCGAGGTCGAAGCGCACTCCCAGCATCCGGATGACGAAGCAGAGCGCGGCCGCACCTACGGCTGTCGCGACGCCATAGATCCCGAGCGTGTCCGCAGTCACGACAACCAGTGCCGCGACCAGCGCCGGGATCGCGTACAGCTCGCTGCGCAACACGATCGGGACGCGGCCGATCAGCACGTCCCGCATGGTCCCGCCGCCCACTCCGGTGATCGCGCCGAGGATGACCGCCTGTCCGAAACCTACGCCGAGCTCCATCGCCACGACGGCCCCACTGACCGCGAACAGGCTCAGGCCGGCCGCATCCAACACCAGGATCGGGTTGGTCCACCGGTCCAGACGACGCCCGAGCGTGAACGCCACCAGGCTGCCGAACGCAGCCACCGCGAGGTAGCGCCAGTCGCTGAACGTCGCGGGGGGCAGCGACCCGAGCAGAACGTCGCGGATGATCCCTCCGCCCAGGGCAGTGATCATGCCCAGGGTGATCACGCCGACCACATCGAGCCTCGCCACCCGGATCGCTGTCAGCGATCCGTTCAACGCGAACGCGAAGGCGCCCGTCAGGTCCAGTGCCAGGAACAACGGCGACGTGGTGTCCACCGAGTCTGTCTACCGGCTGCGGGGCATCAGTAGTCGACTGGCTCGCGGATGATCGGGCAGGTCATGCAGTGGCCGCTGCCGCGCGATTCGCTGCCGCGGGTTCACCTGCCCTGCCCTATTCGGGGATGGGTGGCCCGACGACCTCGAGACCGTAGCGAGGGCCTACCTCGTTCCAGCGGCCGATCTCCTCGGCCAGGGAGCGACCCTCGCCGTCCTCGGGGATGCGCATCGCGGCGGCCGGCACACCGACCTCGTCGTACAGGCGGAGCAGTCCGCCGGGGACAGTGAGCGCGACGAAGCGCGCCGGTCGGTCACCCCGGATGCGGAAGGCATGGGGCACGCCTCGGGGCAGGTACATGAACCAGCCGGCCGCCAGCTCGTACGTCTCCTCGCCGGCGAGATAGGTCATCTCGCCGTCGATCAGGAAGAAGGCCTCGGCCTCGTTGTGGTGACGGTGCAACGGCGTGGCGATGCCCGGCGGCTGGGTCACCATGGCGACCCCCAGTGCCCCGCCGGTGTGCTCGGGCCCGGCGAGGTGTTCGAAGAGAGACCCCATCGCCCAGGTGCCGCGGCCGCTGCCGGTCTCGCACGCCACCACGATGTCCTGCTGCGCGTCCGGACCGGTCATGGCCACCACCCAATTTAGCCCGAAACAACTTCGGACGAATATTGGTACGCTAGGCCCCCGTGACCGACTCCGTCAACACCCGCCGATACCACTCGCCGGCCCGTCGCGAGCAGGCCGCGACCACCCGCCGAGCCGTGCTGCGTGCGGCCAGAGCCCTGTTCTCCGGACGCGGGTACGCGGAGACGTCGGTGGCGGACGTCGCCCGCCGCGCCAAGGTCTCGGTCGACACGGTGTACGCGAGCGTGGGCCGCAAGCCGCAGCTGCTGCTGGCGGTGCACGACATGATCCTGGGCTCCTCCGAGGAACCTGTCCCGGCGGAGGAGCGTGGCTACGTGCGGCGGATCCGGGAGGCGTCCGAGCCCGAGGACAAGATCCGCCTCTACGCGGACGCGCTCGCCGACCTTCTGCCGCGCACCGTGCCGCTCGACCTGGCCCTGCGTGAGGCCGGCGCTCGCGAACGGGAGTGTCGGGACCTCCGACAGTCGATCAGCCGCCGCAGACGCGCGAACATGAGGCTGTTGGCAGCCGAGCTGCGTGGCACCGGCCGGCTGCGCCCCGATCTCACCGACGAGCAGGCAGCCGACCTGGTGTGGTCGATGAACTCACCGGAGTACTTCCAGCTGCTCATCGACGCCGGCTACACCCCCGGCCAGTACGCCGATCTCGTCGTCGACGTCTGGACCCGCGTACTCCTCATCCCGGCGCCGTGAGGGCGGTCGAGACCTCGCCCGTTCTTGCCTTCCGTCCTGGGGCTGCCCGCGGTGAGGCCTGGGGTCGTCGCGCCGGTGCTGTCGCGTGAGACGCTGGCGTGATGGCTCCCGACGCTGTCCCCATCGGTGATTGGTTGCACCAAGGCTCGAGCGATGCCGGGGAGGTCGCCGACCGGTACGACGAGTGGGCGCAGAGCTACGACGACGACCTGGCCTCGTGGTCCTACCGTGCTCCCACGGTGGTGGCGGAGACCGTCGTCACCCGGCACCCCGGGGCGGGCTCGGTGCTCGACGTGGGATGCGGCACCGGGCTGGTCGGGCGAGCCCTTCGCACGCAAGGATTCGCTGGGAAGATCCTCGGGATCGACATCTCGCACGCGTCTCTCGAGATCGCCGAGCAGTGCGGAGCGTACGACTCGCTCGAGCACGCAGATCTCCAGCAGCGGCTCGGCTTCGAGGATGACAGCGTCGACGCAGTTGTCTGTGTGGGGGTGATGACCTACCTACCGGACGTTGAGGCCGTGTGGCGGGAGTTCGCGAGGGTGGCCCGGCCGGGCGGTCTCGTCGTGGCGACACAGCGCGAGGACCTGTGGCACTCCCGCACGTGCCCAGCGGTGGTCGACCGGCTCCGGAGCGAGGGGGTCTGGACGCCACTGCAGATCACGGGTCCAGCCACCTATCTGCCGGAGGGTTACGGCGGGACGTCCGAGGTCGCCTGCTACTACCTGACCGCGCTCGTCAGCTGACCCGCCTGGTCGGGTGGGAGACCAGATGGACAACCCAGCCGCACTGCATGAGCACGACCCGGCGTGGGGCAGACGGGCAACTCGACATCTTGTCCACGTCGAGCAGGCGTTGGGCGGCCTCCCAGGTGCCGACGAGGCGGTCTATGACCACATCGGCTCCACGTCGGTGCCCGGTCTGGCCGCGAAGCCGTACATCGACCTGCAGGTGCGGATGCTTCCGCTGCCGACGCACGCCCAGCTCGTCCCACGCATGGAACCCCTCGGCTTCGACCGAGCTCGTGGCTCCCGTCCGGACTCGCCAGGAGTGAGCCGAGACATTCCGCGCGGCGACGAGCAGCCGCCGGACGAGGTGTGGGAAAAGCGGTTGTACGTGCATCGCCAGGAGTCCGTCATCCTCCATGTGCGGAGGAGCGACTCCCCGTGGGGTCGGTACACGACGTGGTTTCGTGACTGGCTACGAGCGCACCCGGCCGAGCGAGCTCGGTACGAACAGACCAAACGCCAACTGTCGGAGAACAACATCGGCAAGTCTGACTACGACGACTACACCCGCGCCAAGACCGCCTTCTTCGATGACGTCCAGCAGGCATTCACGGACTGGGCGCGTCGTCGACGAACATCCTGAGGTGCCGTGGTGTCCCATCGCCGCGCAAGCGGTCATCCTCGCGGTGGAGACTCCTCGCCCGACAGCGTGTCGAGGTCGCGTACGCAGAAACCGTGGTGCGCCCACTCCTCGTTGAGGAGGGTGCCAAGGCACTGCAGCACAGACCGCCCCCTGGCGTACGGGGGCCATCCGTCGCCGGAGGGCACCGGTGCGGTGCGCGCGAGCTGCTCGGGCGTCACATCGGCCAGCCACGCCGCGAGCTCCGACGCCTGCCGGTCGTGTACGTCCAGCACCTCGTCCAGGCTCGGCCGGCTGGACGGGTCGAGCCCCTGCTCCTCCTGGTGGGGCACGAACGCTGATGCCAGACCCATGGGCGTGAAGGGCTCGGTCCGCCCGAGCACGCAACGTCGGAACCACGAGTCGTGCACGAAGACGAGGTGACGCAGGGTCTCCACCATCGACCACTCGCCGTCGACGCCGCGGTGCTCACTTCCCTCGGGCATTGACCGGACCCGCTCGGTGGTGGCGGCCCAGTCGGCCCGCAGCTGCCGCCAGGCCTCCCGAAGGTCGGCCGGGTCGTCGGACCGGATCAGCAGCCGCACCGGGTGCCGGCGGTCGAGCTCGGCCTCGACGTAGGGCATGACCTGGACCCCGTTGACCATGAGGTCGGTCACCAAGCCGTCGATCTCGGCGCCCTGCATCACCACGCCGACCAGCCGGGCCCCGCTCAGGTCGCACTCGCGGAACTCCGCGCCGGTGAGGTCCTCGTCGTCGAAGCGCCGCATGCGCACAGGCTAGTGAAGGCTGGTGGCGCGTTCGGCGACCAGGCGTCGATGTCACAGCACGCCGACCTCCTTCGTCTCAGAGAACGAGCGCGAGACCCGCGCAGAGCTCTGCAGACGGCGCCGCGGCGCCGGGTCGTTCTTCTCGGAACTCCGCAGCCCCGTCAACTGAGTCACGACAGAACCTGAAAGCTCGAGGAGCAACGATGGACATCATCCTGTGGATCGCGGCCGGCCTCTTGGCGCTGGTCGCGCTGACCGGCGGCTTCACCAAGACCTTCATTCCCAAGGGGAAGCTGGAGCACCACGAGGGAGCGGCCTGGACGCGCGGCGTGAGTCCCGCGTTCGTGAAGACGCTCGGCGTGCTCGAGCTGCTGGCGGCGATCGGTCTGATCCTCCCAGCCGTCGTGGACGTCGCGCCGGTGATGGTGCCGGTCACCGCGGTGTGCTGGATGGCCCTGATGATCGGAGCCATGACCACCCACGCGCGCCTCGGCCAGTTCAAGCTGGTGATGGTCAACGCCGTCTACGTGGCACTCGCCGTCCTCATCGCGGTCGGCCGGTTCGGACCCGAGTCCTTCACTGCCTGATCAGCACGGTGCACGGACGTATGGCGTGCGTCGAGTCTGAAGGGCCCGGCCGGGCAGTCGTAGCGGTCGGCGTCCTCGTGGCGGTTTGGTGCGCTGGCTTCGCCGCGATCAGCGTCTGGTTCGAGCTGACGGACCACTTCGAGACGGGGCGATACGCCGACGACGAGGCGGCGCTCTCGGTGGTGAACTGGTTCGTGGCCGTCCTCAAGCTGGCGGGGGTGGTCCTGGCCGTGCTCGCCGTCCATCCCCGACTCGTCGCACCGCGGACCGTCGGGACATTGCTGTGGGCGGCATTCGCCACCCTGACGGTGTACGTCGTCGGCAGCATCACCCAGGCATTCGTCATGCTCGCCGGTATCGCCGGTGACGCTGACCAGGTCGACGCCGCATCCGTGGCGTACGTGCTTGCCTTCATGCTGGCTGCCGCGGGGTTCGGGATCCTCGCGAGCTCGCACGCGCGCCGGGCCGGGCTCGGCACTCGCATCAAGGTGATCGGTGCCTGTGGAGCGCCCCTCGTGCTGGCCAGTGTCCTCGTCGTCCTGCCGGCGATCCTCAGAGCAGCGGGCTTGCTCGCTGCCTCCTGATTCATGCCGAGGCGAGGCTGCTCATGAGCAGCGCGGCCTCCTCGTTGTCGGGGTCGAGGTCGAGCGCGCGTTGCAGGAGACTCCTCGCCAGTTCGAGCTGCCCATCGACCTGATGGGCCCATCCGGTCATCGTCCAGGCATCGGAGGAGTCCGGGCGCAGATCGGTCCACAAGCGCAGGAGCGGCCAGACCAGGCTGGTGCGGTGCAGCTCGATCGCTCCCCACACGGCGTCGCTGAACCCCTCGTCGTCGAGGTCGAACTCGGCCGGCTCGACAGCGGCCAGTCGGTCTAACGTCGCTTGCGCGGCGTCGGGCCCCGACGTTGCCAGCGTCTCGGCGACGGGGCCGACCACCGGGGGCAGCAGGGCACTCATTTCCGCCACCCCCTCGCCCAGCTTCTCGGGCGTCGTACCAGCACCCACCGAGAGGGGGACGTCCGCGAGGGCGATGTCGAGCGCCGCCCTCGCGACGGTCCCCGTGGGGGCGGTGTTGGAGTTGGCCAGCACGACCACCCCGGTCCGCAGCTCGGGTACGAGCACGAGCTTCGTCCCGAACCCGGGGTCCGCACCGCTGTGGCTCAGCGTTCGGTGCCCGCGGTAGCTGCCAAGAGCCCAGCCGAGCCCTGCGGCCTCCTCCCACGGAGGCTGACCCATCGGCACCACCGGCCGCCGCATCAGGTCGAGCAGCCCGGCATCGAGCCGTACCCACTGCGGGTCAGCGCCCCCAGCAGCGATCTCGGCCGGCTCGAAGTGGGCCACCATCCAGCGACACATCTCGACCAGGTTGGAGTGCAGGGTCGAGCTGGGGGCGTGGCGCCTCGTGTAGGGATAGGCACCTTCGGGCACCACCAGCGGCATCCCCACGTGCGGTGAGGCAGCCAGCTGCCCGGGCACCTCGGCGCGCAGGAAGGTGCTGTTCCGCATCCCGAGCGGGGTCAGGACCTGCTCCTGGACAGCGTTCTCGAACGTCGAGCCCGTGGCCCTGGACAGCAACAGCCCGAGGAGCTCGAACCCGGCATTGGAGTAGGCGAACGCCGAGCCCGGCTCCGCCTGCAGCCGCCAGCCCGACAGACTGCGAGCGAACTCGCTGAGGGCGTCATCGTCGAGCTGGGGGTCGTGCCAGCCGTAGTCGGCGACGTCGGGGAGACCGCTCGAGTGGCTCAGCAGACGCCGGGCGGTGACCTCCCCTGCCCGACCGTCTGCGAGCGTGAACTCCGGCACCCAGTCGATGATCGGGGCATCCAGCGCGAGCGCCCGTGCGCCGCCGTTCCGAGTGGTCGCCAGCGACACGATCGCGGTCGCGACGAAGGGCTTGGACACCGACGCCAGGTGGAACATCGTCTCCGGTGTGACCGGCGTGCCGCTGCCGACGTCGCGGACGCCGAATCCGCGCGAGACGACTTCCTCGTCGCGCACCACCGCGACCGCCAGGCCAGCCACCTCGTGCGAGCCGATCAAGATCTCGACCAGCGGCCACAAGCCCTTCTCCACCGTCTCTTGCAGGCGCCGCGTACCCACGTTGCGACCCTACGCCCGCAGCGCGTCGCCCGGCAGCGCGCTCGTCCAGGATGAGATCGCCAGCGGGACATCAAGCGCGTCGGTCTGGGCAGAGCCGCTCATCATCACCGGCTCACGACATCCGGACTAGGCGTCCGGCCTCGGGGACCGGTTCGGAGGTGTACTCCGGGTACCAGCCGCGAGCCGGGGCGCCGTCGTTGCAGCCGACGGAAGGCTGATGCTCCCGGGTTCCGCCGGCATCCGAATGATGCGTCTCACGCGGCGGATCGGGAGGCCGCAGATCCGGAGGCCGGGCATCCTCATGCGACTCACCCGTGGTGGGTGAGGACTGACCTGGTGAACATCTGCGACGTTACGCATCGTACGAGTCCCGAGCACAGGCTGGAGTAGACATTGTGGGCACCGGCGCGGATGGGTCTGGCTTGTCGCCGCAGCAGCTGAGTGGGGCAATCGCGTCGTTGTCGTCGCCGGAAACGGTGGACTCGCCGTTCGGATCGCTCGAGTTCTTCGATGGTGTGCCGCGACCCGACACAGTCTCAAGGGCCTATGACGCCCTGGACCTGATGCGGGGCGTCGAGGTGTTCCTCAATGCGGTGCCCGGTGCGTCCCTGGTGGCGATGCGTCGCGGTCTCAGATCCGCAGGTGTCTCATCGCCTCGAGTCGTTGGCATCACCGAACCTCGGGCCAACTCGAGAAGCCTCTTCCTCACCCCGAACACGGAGACCACGTACGGGACCACGTTCCTCGACCTCAAGCAGTGGGGCCCGACGGTAATAGAGGCACCACCGCAGTCGCTGTGCGTGGTCGACGACTTCTGGTTCCGCTACGTCGCCGACATGGGCATCGCCGGCCCCGACCAGGGCAAGGGCGGCAACTACCTGTTCGTGCCACCCGGCTTTGACGGCGACATCCCCGACGGGTACTTCACCTACCACTGCCCGACCTACACCAACTGGGTGGTGCTCCGTGCCCTCGGCGGAGTTCCCGCCATGAAGCAGACCCGGATCTATCCGCTTTCGCAGACCGCCTCGCCGGAAGGCAACGAGTTCATCAACCTGGCGGATGCGGTCATGAACACCGTGCACAGCAACGACTTCTCCTACTTCGAGGAGCTCGACGAGCTGGTCCAGGAGGAGCCGACCGAGGCGCTCGATGTCGAACGGGCCGGTCAGCTCGCCGCCATCGGTCTCGTGCGCGGAGAGCCGTTCGCACCCGACGCCCGGATGCGCGCGATCCTCACCCGGGCCGCGACGATCGGCGCGGGACTGGCGCGCACCCTTGCGTACGCCCCGCGTGACCCTGGAGCGTCTCTGTACGGGTCATGGAAGAACGCGTTCGTCGGCGGCAGCCACGAGTTCCTCCGCAACGGCGCCCGCCTGCTCGACGCCCGCACGCAGTTCCAC
This sequence comes from uncultured Actinomycetota bacterium, assembly GCA_963801045.1. Lineage (GTDB taxonomy): Bacteria > Actinomycetota > Actinomycetes > Propionibacteriales > Nocardioidaceae > JACCWP01. The sequence continues at coordinate 850,690 of CAWDDC010000003.1, read as the reverse complement.
TACCTGGCCACCGTGGTGACCCCCGCCATGGCGCACGCCCGAGTCGGTGCCGGATCCGCCTACGCCTACACCATCCACGACAGCAACGGCGACCTCCTCGACGGTGCCCGGACATACCGCCTGCACGTCGACCCGGACCCGCCGGCGAAGAACTTCTGGGCCGTCGACGTCTATGACACCCAGACCCGGTCCCTGCTCCAAGTGCCGTCAACCATCTGGCCGGCACTGGCCAGCAACACCGGCACCCTCCTAGCCAATGACGACGGCTCGTACGACCTCTACTTCGGTCCCAGCGCCCCCGACGGCCACGAGTCGAACTGGGTGGAGACCATCCCCGGCAAGTCGTGGTTCCAGCTCTTCCGGCTCTACGGACCACTCCAACCCTGGTTCGACCAGACCTGGAGACTCAACGAGTTCGAGCGCCTCGACTGAAGATCCACGTGTGATTCCGGTCTGCTCGCCGTCCGACTGGGACTAGACACGCCCCCGCGGTCTGCACACGGGATGTCGGGGTGGAAGGAGATCGAGTCGTTTCCGTCGTTAAGTCGGATACGGCCAACGTGGTGGCCGAAGTCGGTCACATCGTCGTTGCCTGCGCCCGTGCGTACAACGTCGTCGCCGTAGCCCGCATCCACGACGTCGTGTCGGTCTCCCTGACGGTCACCGCCGAGACGGCCGTGACCGGAGGCAGACCCCTGCCTCGAGCAGAAGGGGCGGCGCCGTACGCGGCCTTGCTGGCTCGCCTCATCGCCTCCGCACCCGACCCAGCCGGCGTGCCCGACGTGACTCCCGCCCCGCCGTGGGCGGCATGGGACCATCCCGGACGACGGCTGTGGCCCGATCGCGATGAGCACGGGAACGACCTCAACGTGGTCCTTGGACCTGAGTGGCTGGACGACGCGGCTGGCCGCGTCCGGGAACGGCTCCGACCGACACCGCGGCGCGTGTGTATCGGTCACGGTGACTGGGAGTCCCAGAACATCCGATGGGCGCACCGAGACCCGCTCGTCGTGCATGACTGGGACAGCGTCGTCGCCCAGCCCGAGATCGCCGTCGTGGGCCTGGCCGCGGCCGTGTGGCCGCGCGAGGAGAGGCCAGATCAGCTCGCCTCGGTCGAGCAGACGGCAGACTTCATCTCCAGCTGCCAACGCCAGGCACGTCGAGAGTGGGACTCTGCGGAGACCCGGGATGCCTGGGCAGCGGGCTTGTGGGTGCGCCTGTTCGATGCCAAGCAAGAGGCAGCCGGAGGCGGAGGTCCGCAGCTCGATCGCCTTGCCACTGAGATCGACGAACGGCTGGACCGAGCCGCCCTCACGTAGCGCACGGTCTGTTAGCGCCACTTTCGACTTTTTGTGGCGAAAGTCGGCAACCTATTGACGGGTCTGTGTCAGATCATTACGTTTGCGCACCATCCCGACTGCAAGTTTTTCCCCGAACGAGCAAGAGGAGATGGACCCGTGCGCAGCACCCTCTCGGGCGCCGCGGCCGCAGCGGTCGCAGGTGTTCTCGGAATCACCCTGCTGGTACCGAGCCAGCAATCGGCTGCGGCGCCGCAACCGGCCGCTGCACCCCCCGACAGCGGCTTCCAGAAGGTCACCCTCAACGACCGGCCTGGCGAGCCCATGGACCTCGCCGTGCTTCCCGACGGCAGCGTTCTGCACACGACGCGCGGCGGCACGATCTGGCTCAACGACGCAGCCACTGGGGTCAACAGCGTGGCCGGCACCATCGACGTCTACCAGCACGACGAGGAGGGGCTCCAGAGCATCGCTCTGGAACCTGGCTTCGACGGCGCGCGCAACAACTGGATCTACCTCTACTACTCGCCGCCGATGGACACCCCCGTGGACGACCCGTCGACTCCGGACGTCAACGAGGGGGATGCGCCGTTCACCGGCACGCGGGCCGACTTCGCGCCGTTCAAGGGCGTGATCCGGCTGTCGCGCTTCCGCTATGTCGACGGCCAGGTCAAGAACTCCTCGGAGCAGCAGATCCTGGACGTACCTGTCGATCGGGGCATCTGCTGCCACGTGGGCGGCGACATCGTCTTCGACTCCGACGGCAACCTGCTCCTGTCGACCGGTGACGACACCAACCCCTTCTTCTCGGACGGCTACGCGCCGCTCGACGAGCGGCCGACGCAGAACCCTGCGTTCGACGCCCAGCGCAGCGCGGCCAACACCAATGACCTGCGCGGCAAGGTCCTGCGCATCCGGCCGAAGGCGGGAGGCGGCTATGCGATCCCGCCGGGCAACCTGTTCCGTCGCGGGGCAGCCGACACTCGGCCCGAGATCTACGCGATGGGTCTGCGCAACCCGTTCCGGATCGAGGTCGACCCGGAGACCGACGCCCTGTACGTCGGCGACTACTCGCCCGACGCCGACGAGGCCGATCCCACCCGCGGACCGGCAGGCCAAGGCAAGTGGACAGTGATCACCGAGCCGGGCAACTACGGCTGGCCGTACTGCGCGACGGCGGAGCTGCCGTACGTCGACTACGACTTCGCCACTGAGGAGTCCGGGGACGCGTTCGACTGCGACGCACCCATCAACGCCTCGCCCCACAACACCGGCAAGATCCGGCTGCCAGCGGTCACGCAGCCCCACGTCTGGTACTCCTACGGCGTCTCCCAGCAGTTCCCGGAGATGGAAGAGGGCGGTATCGGCCCGATGGCCGGACCGGCGTACAACTTCGACCGGAGCGACCGGCGTCAGCGTCAGCCGGTGGCCTGGCCGCGCTACTACGACGGCTTGCCGCTCCTCTACGAGTGGACCCGTGACTACGTGAAGGGCATGAGCCTCGAGCCGGACGGCGAGCTGGCCTCGATCGAGGACGTGATCCCCTCGATCGTGACGGACAACCCGATGGACATGGAGTTCGGGCCGAACGGCGCGCTCTACATCCTGGAGTACGGCGACGGGTACTTCGCCGAGAACCCGGACGCCCAGCTCGCGCGGATCGACTTCATCGGCGCGCGCGGCAACCACAGTCCGGTCCCAGCAGTCTCGGCCACCCCGACCAACGGTGCGACTCCTCTCACCGTGTCCTTCACGAGCGACGGCACGCTCGACCCGGACGGCGACCGGATCCGCTATGCCTGGGACTTCGACGGCGACGGTGACATCGACAGCAACGCCCAGGACCCGACGCACACCTACCGCAACAACGGCGCCTACCGGGCAACGCTCACCGTGACCGACGTCGGTGGCCGGCACCGCGGGCGGCACGCGTCGGCCGACGTCGACATCGTCGTCGGCAACGTGGCGCCGAAGGTCGAGCTGGTGGAGCCGGTCGCCGGCCAGCCATTCCAGTTCGGCGACACTGTGCAGTTCGAGGTCAGCGTCACCGACGACCAGCAGGTCGACTGCAATGCCGTCACGGTGAACTACATCCTGGGCCACGATGAACACGGGCACCCGCAGACCACGGCCTCGGGCTGCACCGGGTCCATCGTGACGACCGTCCCGGGTGGACACGACCCGGGCGAGGACGACCTCTCGGCGGTCTTCGTGGCCGAGTACACCGACCCGGGCGGGGAAGGCCTCCCTCCGCTCAGCGGTACGGATGAGGTGGTGCTCGAACCGACCGAGTGACCGCGGAGGGGTCGGGGCTGTCGGGAACGCTCCGGCCCCTTCGGGTCACTCGTCACCCGCTTGGCCTGACATCCGACGGAAGGAAGCTCGGCATGTGCTTTGGATACGACGGTGAAGGGGCGCTGCAGCGCTCGCTCGAGGAGAAGGGCGCAACCCGCCGCAACCTGTTCCGTGGTGCCGCGCTCGGCGCGGCCGGGCTGGCCGCGGTGGGCTCCGGCCTCGCGGTTCCGGCGGTCGCACGGGAAGGGGACGACCGCGGGCACGGCCAGGGTGGCGGACGCAAGGTGCCCCACAACGGGATCAGCATCCAGCTCTACACGCTGCGTGACGCGATGGAGGATCCGGCCGACTTCGACCTGGTGATGAACCGGTTGGCGCAGTACGGCTACGAGAAGGTCGAGCTGGCCGGCAACTACGGAGGGCGCACGCCGAGACAGCTACGGACGTTCCTCGATCGCCTCGGCATCCGGGCGTCCTCGAGCCACGACGGGCTCAGCAACGGGGACACGGCGGCGATGCACACCAAGTTCGGCAGAGCGGTGACGCTCGGGCAGAAGCACGTCGTGGTGCCGTACCTGAACGACTCGACGCTCGAGTACTGGCAGGATGCGGCGGATCAGATGAACACCGAGGCCGCCCTCGCGCGGAGGTACGGGCTGCGCTACGGCTATCACAACCACGCCCACGAGTTCACCATCGACCTCGGCGGTGGTCTGACGCCCTGGGAGGTGCTGACCGAGAACCTCGACCCGCGGCTGGTGCACCTCGAGGTCGACCTCTACTGGGTCTACACCGGAGGCGTGAACTCCGGGGCCGCAAATCCGCAGAAGTTCACCACCGACGTCATCCGCGACGCGCCGCAGGAGGTTCGGCAGTACCACGTCAAGGACCGGGACGAAGCCACCGGCGACATGTGCGACCTCGGCACGGGAGTCATCGACTTCGCGAAGATCTTCCGCTCGCACTCGGTGAAGGAGTACATCGTCGAGAACGACACCCCCGACATCACTCCGCTCACCACCGCCGCAGTGGGGCACGTCTACCTCGACCACCTGCGCTACTGAGACCGCGGCGGCCAGGTCTCCGGCGAGCACCACATGAGCGGAGGCTGCGCGACGCCGTTCACTGTTGACCACCGGCCATCAGGTCAAGAGCTTCCAGTGCCCCTCTGACACAACCTCGGCGACGCCGTTGACCACCGTGATGGCCGTCTGGTCGTCGATGGCGTAAGCAGGCCCGGAGATGCCGAGCGCCCATTGCTCCGCCTCGGCCATGGAGTTGCCCGGCATGCCGTCCTGAGCCAGGTGGGGACAGATCGAGAAGTCGACGATGCCCAGCGTGGTGTTGTCGCCACTCGATGGTCTCCACTGGATGAAGTCCTCCCCGACCTCAGGGGTCATCACCATGCTTCCGGCACTCAATCCCACCCACACCGTGTCGCTCAGCGTCGGAAGCAGGTCCGCGAGTCCGGACTGCCGCATCCAATGGCACAGGTAGAGGACGTCGCCGCCCGCGACAAGCAGGACGTCCGTCTCCCGGACCAGCGGCACCCAGCCCTGTTCGTCGATGCTGGGCAGCGCGGTGAGCTCGAGCACTCCCATCGACTTCCAGCCCAGGTCGACCATGGGATTCTCAGACGTCCCGCTGATGAACCGCCAAGCCTTTTCGCCAGGGCCGACCCATGGGTGCCCGTACTGCGCGGTGGGGATACACAGGGCGTTGGCGTCGGCGATCGGCTTGCCCAGCAGATCGGCCAGCGCCGCGCGGATGCTGGTGTTGGTGACGCCCCCGGAGGTAAGAAGAAGCTTCACGATTCCCCGATTCGATCTCGATGGAGTGGGTTGGCATACCGACCTTTCACCGCCGCGAGACTCATCGCTTGCTGAACGAGGTACACAGGGACGTGATGGAGGACCAGCAGACGCCGCAGACGGCCGAGGGGGAGGCGAAGGTCATCACGCTCTGCGGCTCGACCACATTCGAGGCTGAGTTCGCCGAGGTCAACCAGCGGCTCACGATGGAGGGTTGCGTCGTGATCAGCCTCGGCATGTTCAGCCTCCCCGACCTGCCGGACTACGACTGGACGGCCGACAGTTCGGACCTGAAGGGGCGGCTCGGCGGCATTCACTTCCAAAAGATCCGCATGGCTGACGAGGTGTACATCGTGGATCCTGGCGGCTACGTAGGTGAGTCAACCCGACGGGAGATTGCCTATGCGGAGTCGCTCGGCAAGCCGGTGCGGTACCTGAGTCGCGAGTGATCGGCTCGAACGGAAGTGGCCCCCAAGCGTGCACTCTCGCAACGCCCTCTGGACCGGTTCAGTGGCGTGTGCTCGGGGCCACCTCGCGCACCATCACGCAGTTGCCCTGACCCTTGGCCCGGTCGTAGGTGAAGCCCTCGCGCTCGTACATCGTGCGCGTGCCGTTGTAGAGGAACGACGAGTTCTTCTTCCGGATCCCGCCGGTGTCGTGCGGGTAGCCCTCGACCCGGCCGCCGCCGGCCTGCGCGATCAGCTCGACGGCTCCGCGCAAGGCGAACGCCGCCAGACCCTGACCGCGAAAGTCGCGCTCGACCAGGATGCACGTGACCCGGTAGTCGGGCAGTCGCTCGGCAGTGGCGACGTACTCCTTGCGGTGCTGGATGCTGGGCAGCTCCTCCGGTGATCCGTACTCCGCCCAGGCGACGGCCCGGTCGCCGTCGTACACCAGCGCCGCGTGGGCGATCCCGTCGGCGACCAGACGTTGCTTGAGCGCCCGGTTCCCCTCGGCGCTCTGGCCCTTCTCTGCGCAGTCGGGATGGAACTTCGTGCACCAGCAGCTGGCGAACATGCCCTTGTTCCGCTCGACCAGAGCGGCGAAATCGTTGAAGGTGTCCGACGTGAGCGCCTTGATCGTGAAGTCAGACATGCCGGCAACCTACCCAGGACCGCCCGGCAACGTGCTGGCCCTCGGATAGTTCCTTCAGAGGAGCTGACCCAACGTCACGGTGGTGGCGTCCAGCAGCCGCTTGGCCTCGCGGACTCCACTCGTCATCGCACCGTCGGCGTAGCCGAGTCGTGCGCTCTGGGTGTGCTCGCCGGCGAAGAGCAGACGGCCGGCGACGGGCGTCCCGAGCAGGTCGACGTCGGCGTTGCTGGCGTCCGGCGGCACGTGGGTGTAGGCACCTGCCGCGTACGGGTCGTCTGCCCAGCTGGTCACCGCGACCGCCGCCGGCTCGGGGCAGGGGGCACCCATCGCTGCCGAGAGCATGTCCATGACCCAACGGGCAGCGGCGTCCGTCGATGCCCCGGCCAGGTGACCGGCGGCGGAGTGGAACACATGACACACCAGGATCGGGACGCCGGAGAACGCGTCGAGGTCGAACACCCACGCCGCGGGCTGAGCGATCTCGGGCGGGAACAGCACCAGGTGCGACCACCCGGCCTCGCGCCAGAACGCCTCGTCGAACGTCAGCGCCACCTTCTCGTAGCGCCCGAACCCGAGTCGGCGCACCGCCTCGACCCGCTCGGATGGCAGCGGCGGATGGAAGCTCGGCAGGTCCTGCTTGAGCACCCCCAGGGGGACCGTGACAACCACGTGCGAGCCCTGCTCGGTCCTCCCGTCCGCCGACGTGACCGAGACGCCCGCGTCGAGCAGGTCCACCCGTGCCACCGGCCAGTCCAGACGTACGTCCAACCGGGCTGCCAACGCGTCCGTCACGGCGCCGAGTCCGCCCTCGGGCAGGTCCCCGAAGTAGTCGCCGCCGTACTCCTCCTGCGTCCACAGCCACTCCAGCGACTGCTGCTCAGCCGCACCGGCCGCGTCCGCCTCGACGAATGGCCCGGAGCCCTTGGTGGGCACGTCGAAGCGCTTCCCCGGTGAGCCCCGTCGTGGCCAGGTACGCCTCGATGCCATCGGCGGCGGACGCGACCGGTCCCAGCCGCGTACGCAGCTCCGCGAGTGCCTCGGTGAAACCGACCTCAACGGTCAGAGTCGCCTCCAGATCCGCGGGTGACAGCCACCGCCCGGTGGAGCAGTCGAAGCCGGACAGGGTCGCCAGCGGGCTGCCCGGCCGACACTCGATGCCGACCATCCGGGCGAAGTGGCGAACCGGGTTGCCGATCGGGTGGTGCATCCACGAGCCGCCGAGGTCAACCCACGACCCGGCCAGGTCCGCAGTGTGCAGCCGCCCACCGACGCGGTCCCGCGCCTCCACCACTACACAGTCCACACCCGCGTGGGCCATCGCGTTGGCGACCGTCAGGCCGGCAATGCCCGCACCCACGACCAGCAGGCGCTCCACCGGCCCGACGACCCCTCCGGGGATCTCGGGGTGTCCATCGTCGAAGCTGATCGCCATCGCGCCGTCCGGTCGGTACGCAGACAATAGACCCCGCCCACAGCCGTTCCCAGCATGAGAAGCGCGAGTCCGGCATAGCCTGCTGCGGTGGCCACCCGCGACTACGCGATCGTGCAGCGCAGCGACCCGAGTGCGGTCGAACGGCTGCTGAGATCCCTGCCCGACTGGTTCGGCATCGAGCATGCTGTGCGCCAGTACGTCGAGGATGCCCGGACCAAGCCCACGTACCTGGCCGTCGACAACGACACCAGCGAGGTGATCGGTGCGTTGCTGATCACGCGCCACTTCCCCGAGTCCGCAGAGATGCACCTGCTCGCCGTCGATCCAGCGCAGCACAGGCGTGGCATCGGCTCGGCCCTCGCCCGGCAGTTCGAGGACGACATGCGGGCCGACGGCGCCCGACTGCTCGAGGTGAAGTCGCTCGGACCCTCCCTCCCGGACGAGAGCTACGGCAGGACGCTCGCGTTCTATCGGGCCATCGGCTACCTGCCGCTCGAAGAGCTGCTGGCCTTCTGGGACGAGGAACCCTGCCTCATCCTGGTGAAGCCGCTCCCGTAATTAGCGCTCGTGCTCCCGGAGCCAGTCGACGTAGTCCGGTACGGCGCGGTCGACGTCGTACTCCGGCTGGAAAGCGGTGTCCGTCTGCAGCCGGGTGATGTCGAGGTAGCTGTCCGAGGCACGGTGGGGACTACGGCCCTCCGGCAGGGTGATGGTCGCGCCCGGGACCGCGGCGTTGATCGCGGCGACGACCTCGCTGTAGGGCACCAGCCGTCCGCTCGAGACGTTGTAGATGCGATGGCTCAGCCGCTCCGCGCACATGAGCAGCGCGATGGCCCGGCCGCAGTCCTTCACGTAGCAGAGGTCGGTGGCGTCCTCGGCGTACGCGGGCGGGCGGGGCGGGGTGAGATCGGCGTCCTCGCCCCAGACCGCAGCGCTGAGCAGGCGAGGGAGCGCGAAGAACGGGTTGTCGGGCACGCCGAGGGGTCCCCAGATGGTGCCGATCCGCAGGCTCACGGTCTCGAATCCGGCGCTGTCACCGGTCAGTGCGGCGAACAGCTCCGCGGTCCGCTTGAACACCGGGATCTGGTGCGCTGCCACGACCGGCAGCGGGGCGTCCTCGCGCAACGGGATCTCGTCCACGCCGGCGTACACGGCGATGGTGCTGGCGACAGAGAACCGCCGCACGCCCCACACCGTCGCCGCCTGGAGTGCATTGAGCAGGCCGAGGGCGTCGGCGCGGAGGTACGCGACCGGATCGGGCAGGTCGTAGCGCGCCGCCGCGAGGTGCACGATGCCGGTGATCTCGTGCCGCTTCCCGATCTCGAGGAAGGCCGCCTGGTCCGCGGTGTCCAGCGGCTCGACGACGACGCGGTCGCCCGACTCGACGGCGAGGAAGTCGGGAAGCGCGGTGGACCGATGCGCGGTGAGCACGACGGACTCGCCGAGGTCGAGCAGTGCCCGTGCGGTGTGCGACCCGATGGACCCCAAGCCGCCGGTGATGAGTAGCAACGTCACACCTCTCGATCAATTGCCGACGATCCCCATTCTCCCGAGCAGGTGACGCGCGGTGCCAGTACCCCCAGGATGTCTGCATGGAGACCGTGAGCTTCACGCAGATGGCCGACGGCACGGCAGCGGACTATGCCCTGCTCAGCCGGATCGAGAACGAGGAGATCACGACGTTCCCCGACCGCGTCCTCGGTTGGCTGCAGACCATGCACGACTCGTCGGGCTACCGCCTCTCCCGATTGGAGCACTGCCTGCAGGCGGCCACCCGCGCCCACCGTGCCGGCGAGGACGAGGAGACCGTCGTGTGCGCGCTCCTGCACGACATCGGCGACCACCTGGCTCCTGCCAACCACTCCGAGGTCGCGGCGGCCGTGCTCCGCCCGTACGTGAGCGAGAAGAACTACTGGGTCATCAAGCACCACGGGGTGTTCCAAGGCGTCTACTACTTCCACCACGTCGGGCAGGACCCCAACGCGCGCGACCGGTGGCGGGACCACCCCTACTTCCAGGCGACGGTCGACTTCTGCGCCAACTACGACCAGAACTCCTTCGACCCCGACTATCCGTGGGAGCCGCTCGAGTTCTTCACGCCGATGGTGCGCCGGGTCCTTTCTGAGCCCCATGGGGGTGCTACTGGTTGACGGTCTCCTCCAGGACGCGGTGCAGGGCCCGCCGCGAACCCGTCCGGTTGGCCGGTCATGCCGTACTCGGTCGGCAACCCGAAGGCGGCGGGGTCTTTGCCATCGCCGGCCCATCCCGCTGCGCTGGTACGTCTGCGCGATGTCCGAGCAGGCGGCCAGCACGTGCTTGCGGTCCGGCAGCACCTCAGCCAGGGGCGGCTCGTGGGCGACGTGGGTCCGTACCCGATCGGGGTGGGCGGCTACGAGGGCACGGCCGTTGACCGCTCCGCCGCTGCTGGCGAACAGGTCAACCTCGCCCCTGTCGAGTGCCTTTGTCAGCTGATCGGTCGCGGCCAGCCGCGGCCGCTACTGCCTCGGTGTACGCGGCCTCGAGTCGTGCGCTGGCCGGTTTGCGCCGAGTACGCGGGCGAGGGATCCCGAGGTGGGTCTCGCGCAGCTCATCCATGAAGTCACGCCACAACTGCGGCCCACCTGCCTCGAGCAGCTCCGCACGCGCGCGCAGCTCGGGCGACGTCGGGCGGTGCCGCAGTCCCCAGGAGCCGAGCGCGACGAGTGCGGGGACCAGGTCGATCGCGTCCTCGGTGAGGCTGTACGTCGCGCGCTGGCCCGGGCCGGCGTCGTCGCGGGTGAGCAGACCGGTCGCAACGAGCCGCTTGAGGCGGCTGCTGAGGATGTTGGACGCGATGCCCTCGTCGGACAGCGACTGCAGCTCTCGGAAGTGGCGACGGTTTCCGAACATCACGTCCCGCAGCACCAGCAGCGTCCACCGGTCCCCGAACGCCTCGACCGCAGCGTTGATCGCGCAGCCGGAGCGAGGCTCCTCCGACACCGTCCACCTCCCTCGCCGAGCAAGTGCTTGCAATCTACCATCGGATCGCGTTAGCGTGCCGAGAAGTGCTTGCAACTCACAAGCGGCAGCGGAGGGAATCTGATGAGCATCGTGCGCGTACTCGCCCAGTCCACGGTCCACGACGTTGCGGCGGCGGAGGAGTGGTACACCCGCCTGTTCGGCCGCGAGCCGGACGCCCGCCCGATGCCCGGCCTGCTCGAGTGGCACCTGGGCGACACCTACGGTGTGCAGGTGTGGGCCGAACCGGAGCGTGCCGGGCACTCGTCCATGGTTCTCGACGAGTCCGACCTCGACGAGCGTGCGGCGCGTCTGGACACGGCCGGAATCGCGCACGAGGGACCGCAGGACGCGACGACGGTGCGGATCCTGCCGGTCACCGATCCTGACGGCAACCGCCTGGTGTTCACCGGTCCGCTCGGATGACCGATGACTGACGCAGTCCGCGTGCGCTGCGGTCGCGTCGGTCAGCCGTGGTGGCTCTGGTGCGGTTGCGCGTACTCGTCGTAGCGCCAGAGCATGACGCCGAGCATGGCCGGCACCATCACCGCGTGCTGGATGCCCATCCCGGCCATCGTGCCGAGAACGTCGGACCAGACCAGGGCGGCGGCAAGGAACGGAAGGCACGAGCATCGCCGCTGCCATCTCCACGTTCTGCGCGACGGAGTGCCCGCGGAACCACATCCACAAGACCATCGGGACGGTCATGTTCACGCCCATCAGCATGACCCGGAACGCGCCGGGCTGGTCGGAGACACTGCTCCCGGCCGCTGCGAAGGCGAGGGCCGCCAGGCCGCTGAAGATGCCCATGCCGATGAACATCACCAGCAGCATCTCGAGGAAGTGCAGGATGAACACGCGCTTGCCGGCGCTACGGCGCCGGGCGACATCGGGCGACAACGCCGGGGACTGAGAGCTCACGGCAGGACAGTGACAGTGGTTCGCGTGCGACACCAACCGGCGGGGCGAGCCCTGGCCCGAATTCTGGGAAACCTGTCTCGCCTGCACGGTCGGGTTCTCCTACTCTGAGGCCGTGGCGGCGCGGCGGTGGTGGTCGTCGGGTACGACGGGGCAGAGCTGGTCGACATCGCCTGCGTGACGACGGCGCTCGACCTCGCCAACCGGCTCGGTGCCGACCCGGCGTACACGATCTGTCCTCGCCAGCGTCGGAGGCGCCGACATCCGCTGCGAGACGGGTCTGACCCTGCGCACGCAGGCACGGCTTGGCGCCGTCCGCGATGTCGACACCCTGATCGTCTCCGGTGGTCGGGGCCACGGTGCGGCCGCGAAGGACCCCGAGCTGATCCGGCAGGTTCGGCGGCTCGCGGCGCGCTCGCGACGGGCCGCCTCGGTCTGCACCGGTGCCACGGTCCTCGCCGAGGCCGGTCTGCTGGACGGGCGGCGGGCGACGACGCACTGGTGGTACGCGAGCGAGCTGGCGGCGCAGTACCCGGCGGTGTCGGTGGACGCGGCACCGATCTTCATCCGCGACGGCAGTCTGGCGACCTCCGGCGGGGTGACCGCCTCGCTCGACCTGACGCTGGCGTTCATCGAGGAGGACCACGGCCCGGAGCTGTCGCGCCGGGTGGCGATGGGGATGGTCACCTACCTGCAGCGGCCGGGAAACCAGACGCAGATGAGCATGTTCACGACGGCGCCACGTCCCGACGACGCCACGGTGCGGGACACCATCGACCACGTGGCCGCGCATCCCGACTCCGACCTGGTCACCACCGCGCTCGCCTCCCGCGCCGGCGTGAGCCCCCGGCAGCTGACCAGGCTGTTCCACGAGCACCTCGGCGAACCGCCGGGCAGCGCCGTGCGACGGATCCGGCTCGAGATCGCCGCCCGGCTGACCGCCACGACGGACCTGCCGCTGTCGCAGGTCGCCCGCCGCTGCGGCTTCAGCTCGGGCGAGAGCCTGCGGCAGGCGTTCGTCGCGAAGTTCGGCGTCAGCCCCCGGGCGTTCCGGCAGACCCATACCCGGTCGTCTGGTCCTGCGCCGGAGACTGTTGCCGGCGGTAGTGGTACGTCGCGAGCTCGGTGAAGCCGGCGCCCTCGTACAGCCGTCTCGCCGCGGCGTTGTCCGCCTCGACCTGGAGGTAGAGCCGCGGCGCCTGCTGCTCCACGGCCCAGGCGGCAAGAGCAGACAGCACCCGCTTCGCGGCACCACGCCCGCGCGCGACAGGCAGCGTCGCCGTGCCGAACACACCGGTCCAGCCGGTGTCCGCGACCGCCCGACCCACGGCGATCGGCTGCCCGTCGTCCAGGACGGTCACGTACGCGCTGGGTGCCTGCACGCGTTGCAGCACACGCCATTCCGGCTGCGGCGGGCTGTCTGCTGCGCTGACCGCGTGCCAGATGGCAAACCACGCCGAGTCCGGACGGTCGACGAGCTGCACCGGCAGGGCAGGCGCGGACAATCGTTCGATGACGTCGTCGGCGGCGGCGACCTGGAGCGACATCGGGCACTCCCGCCGGTAGCCCCGCCCGGCAAGCGTTGCGTCCAGCCCGGGCGGGCAGTCGGCACAGATCTGGAACCGTGCCGGAGCGTTGCGGTCGGCGTAGAAGGCCTCCGCCGCGCGGACGCCCCGCTCCAGCGGCTCGTCCGCTCTCTGCCCGTGGGCCAGCACTGCCCCCGACCACCACGTGCTGCTGTCGGTGTGCCGCAACCACCAGCCGTGGCGGCGTTCCTCGTCGGCGGCGGGAAGGGCCCGGGCCGCCCGCTCCAGCAGCTCCCCTATCGGGATCACGCGCATCCGGGCCGACCCAGTCCCTGTGTCAGGGCGTCAGCAGGATCTTGACCGCGCCCTCGGCCTTCCGCTGGAAGATGTCGTAGCCGTGCGGGGCCTGCTCGAGCGGCAGCCGGTGGGTGGCGAAGTCGTCGACGCCGAGCGGGTCCTCGTCGACCAGCAGCGGCAGGATGTCCGGCACCCAGCGCTTGACGTTGGCCTGCCCCATCCGCAGCTGGATCTGCTTGTCGAACAGGGTCATCATCGGCATCGGGTCGGCCATGCCGCCGTAGACCCCGCTCAGCGAGATCGTCCCGCCGCGGCGCACGATGTCGATGGCGGAGTAGAACGCGCTCAGCCGGTCGACGCCAGCCTTCGCCATCATCGGGGCGGCCAGCGACGCCGGCAGCAGCCCGGCGACCTTCTGCGCCATCCGGGCCACGGGCGAGCCGTGCGCCTCCATCCCGACGGCGTCGATCACCGAGTCCGGCCCGCGCCCCTCGGTCATGGACGCGGATCGACGTCCCCGAGGTCGTCGTGCTGGGTCAGGTCGAGCGTCTCCGCACCGCGAGCAGCCACGCGTCGCAACCGCTCCGGCACCAGGTCGACGCCGATGACGCGCATGCCCTGGTGGAGGGCGATGCGGCAGGCCATGTCACCGATCGGGCCGAGTCCGAGCACCACCACCGTGCCGCCGTCGGGCACGTCGGCGTACGCGACCGCCTGCCACGCCGTCGGCAGCACGTCGGACAGGTAGACGAAGCGCGTCGTCCGGCGGTCCCTCCGGCACCTTGATGTGGGTGAACTGCGCCTGCGGGACCCGGAGGTACTCCGCCTGGCCGCCGGGGACCTCGCCGTAGAGCTTGGTGTAGCCGAAGAGCGCCGCACCCATCCCCTGGTCGCGGACCTGGGTGGTCTCGCACTGGGTGTACAGCTGCTGGTCGCACATGAAGCAGTGCCCGCAGGAGATCTGGAACGGCAGCACCACGCGGTCGCCGGCCTTCAGGTCCCCGGCCTCCGCGCCGACCTCCTCCACGATGCCCATGGGCTCGTGGCCGAGGATGTCGCCCTCGCCCATGAACGGGCCGAGCGGTTCGTACAGGTGCAGGTCGGAGCCGCAGATGTTGGTCGTCGTGATCCGTACGATCGCGTCGGTCGGCTCCTTGATGATCGGGTCCGGAACCGTGTCGACGCGGACGTCCCTCGAACCGTGCCAGGTCACTGCCCTCATGTGCTGCTCCTCCGTTGACGTCCGGCCGTCATCGTCACCCGGGCGCCGGAGTCCGGCAAACGGGGACCGCTCAGCCTCCGGTGACCCCGTCGATGCGTTCGTGCAGGAAGTCGGCGTGGCCGTTGTGCTCTGCTGCGGCGAACGGGGGATCGCGGCGAAAGGTGGCCTCCGGCTGTGCGGAGGCGCTCATGGCGGCAGGTGATGACGCCGGCGCAGGCGCTGTCGGCCGCGGTCGGGCAGGCGACCGACCTGACATCATGGCGCTGTGGCCGGACCGAGTGAGCTGGGCCAGCGTGACCTGCAGAAGCGGGCCACCCGCGATGCCCTGCGCACGGCTGCGGTGCGGTTGTTCGCCGACCAGGGGTTCCGCGAGACCACGGCCGACGAGATCTCTGCCGCCGTCGGAGTCAGCCGGCGCACGTTCTTCCACCACTTCTCGTCGAAGGACGAGGTCCTGCTCGGGCACATCGACGAGCAGCTGGCCATGCTGCGCGCCGAGCTCGCGAGCACGCCGCCCGAGCTCGAGCCGACGGACCGCGCGGGGCTGGCGGTCGCCTCCCTGGCGGCGGCGATGCAGCAGCGCGACGACCTGCTGCTGCAGCTGGAGCTCATGCACAAGGCCCCGGAGCTGATGGCGGTCAACCTGGGACAGTTGGCAGCGTTCGAGGCGGCGGTCGCCAGCAGCGTGCGGAGCTGGCTGGTGGGCTCGAAGCGGCGTCAGCCGACTGCCGACGAGGATGCCTTCGCCGAGCTCCTCGGCAGCGTCAGCATCGCGGCTCTGCGCGCGGCCCTGAACCTGTGGCGTCGACGCGGCGGGCGTGGCTCGCTGCCCCGGCTGGTCGCCGCCAACTTCCGGCGGGTACGCGACGGCGTGACCCGCTGAGGGGTCTCACATCGCAGTGTCACGGCGGCGCAGATAGTTCTCGAGGGCGTGGATCCCGCGCACCGCCTCGGCGTGCACAGCGGCGTCGTCCAGCGAGGTCCTGCGTAGCGACGGCACGGGCACGCCGCGCGCACGGGCGAGCCGCCGGAGGCCGCGCTCCACGCCCCAGGCCAGAGCCCACAGGACCGAGAGCACTCCAAGGGCGATGAGCAGGGCCGGCAGCAACCGGTCGGCGACCAGGTCGGCCGGCACGAACGCGACCACCGACTGGTTCACCATGACCCCGCGGTTTCCCCGTGGCCGGGCTCGGCGACGAGCACCGGCTGCTCACACGCTGCCGCGAGCCGCCGGGCCGGGCAACGGTGCGGGCCTCGATGGCGGGCGCCCGTCGCCACGACGACGAGGGACGCGGCGATCGTGGTCGCCTGCCGGCGGAGCACCGTCGAGACCGGGCCGGACTCGACCTGGAAGGTCCACGGCACTCCCGCAACGTCGGCCGCCGTCGCGGTGTCGAAGAACGCGTCGGCCTCCACCTCCGCACGCAACGCCGGCAGCCGCGCCACCATGTCCGCCGACATGCTGCCCAGCAGCGGTAGCGGAGGAGGCACGTGCAGGCCGACCAGTCGCGCGTTCATCGCGGCCGCCTGGGCCGCAGCGAGCGCCAGCGCCGCCCGACCCGACTCGGTGCCGTCGACGCCCACCATTACGACCCGGTCCCGACCCGCCGGGTCACCCCACGGCCAGCAGCCCATACGTCACCGTACCGCCACTTGCTGCACTGAGTGAAGTGAGACGGGGCGTCGTTTCGGCAATCCCGGTGCCGCGTGGCCTGATCGTTCAACACGAGGCACCACTCCGCACACCGTGAGTCGACATGCGCATGACGGCTACGCCATACCCGATGCACCATTCCCGAAAGTGCACGGAGGTACACACGTCGCGGCTCGCGGGTACACCCGTGGTGACACCACAATGGCCACCCACACCCTTCGAAGGAGACCACATGTCCACGACGATCATGGGCTGCGCAGCGGTGTCGACGGACAGCTTCATCGCCTACGACGACGGCCAGATCGGGTCCTTGTTCGAGTGGCTGATGGCGGGCGATGTCGAGTGGAAGTGGTCCGAGTCCGACGACGCGGCGATGCGCAGCACGCAGGCGTCCAAGGACTTCATGCAGTCGGTCTACACCGACATCGGCGCGGTCATCATGGGGCGGAAGCTGTTCGACCAGACGAATGGCTGGGACGGCCGACCGGCAGCCGGTGATCACGTCTTCGTCGTGACTCACGAGGCGCCGACGGACTGGGAGCACGCGGAGACTGCTCCGTTCACGTTCGTCACCGACGGAGTCGAGGCCGCGATCGAGCAGGCCCGCGAGTACTGCGGCGACCGGATCGTGGACGTCGCCGCAGGGCAGATCGGCGGACAGGCGCTGCGGCTCGGCCTGATCGACCAGATCGTGATGAACGTGGTGCCCGTCGTCTTCGGCGCCGGGAGACCGTTCTTCGGCGCCATGGGACCCGGCGACGAGGTCGTGCTGGGCAACCCCTCCCGCGTGGCCCAGGGCGACCGCGTCACCCACCTGCTCTACGACGTCGGACGCTGATCATGCGCACGCTGCTCGTGGGACTCCGCGTCACCGACCAGGATCGCTCCCGCGCCTTCTACCAGGCACTCGGCTACACCGTCGTCGGCACCGTTCCGGGCACCCCCTTCGGCACCCTGACCATGCTCCAGCTGCCGGACGACCCGTTCGTCACCATCGAGCTCGCGCACGACCCCGTCCGGCCGGTCACCGAGACCGGTGGCCTCAACCACATCGCCATCAAGACCGACGACCTGCACGCCACCATCGCCAGCCTGGCCGCCCATGGCATCCGGACCGACCCGGCAGTGCCGACCGCCGGTCCCGATCAGCCGCTGGTCACCATGGTGCGCGACCCTGACGGCTACCTGATCGAGCTCGTGCAGTGGCCGGCCGGTCACGCGGACGGCATGACCGCCGAAGACTTCAGGAACGGGTGATCCCGATGGGTGTGGTGGTCGACGAGATCGACGACGCGATGCGGCACTGGCTCTGTGCGCAGCCGATGTTCTTCGTGGGCACGGCTCCGAGCGGCGACGACGGCCATGTCAACGTCTCGCCCAAAGGCGACATGCGCACGTTCGCGGTGCTGGGGCCGCGCCAGGTCGCCTACGTCGACCTGTTCGGCAGTGGGATCGAGACGGTCGCACACCTGAAGCAGAACGGCCGCATCGTCGTGATGGCCTGTGCGTTCACGGGCAAGCCCCAGGTCGTACGGCTGCACGGCCGGGGCCGGGTGGTGGAGATGCACGAGCCGGGGTTCGAGCCGTTGGTGGACCGCTTCGACCTGCCACCGGAGGTGCTGGCGGCGGTGCGCAGCATCGTGACGGTCGACGTGCAGCGGGTCTCGACGTCGTGCGGCTACGTCGTGCCGGTGCTGGACTACGGCAAGGAGCGGGACCAGCTGCTCACGACCGCCGCTGCGTGGCGTCGCAAGCGTGGCCCGTCGGCGATCCGGGACTACTGCGACGTCAACAACGGCGCCAGCATCGACGGCCTCGAGGGCCTCACCCCGTTCGGGGACGGCGTGAGCGAGGAACAGCAGCGCGTGCACTCCGCCGAGGGGCGGAAGCTCTGACGCCGATCACGAGCTGTCCGCTGACCGCGCGTTGACGCGGCCGAGGTGGTAGACGAAGTCACGGCCGTCCGGCAGCCGCCCGAACCGCAGCGGCGACCAGATGTCCGCGTTCGGCATCCGGGTGACGAACAGGTCCTGGTCCACCGGGACCAGCTCGAGGTCGTACGCGTGCTTGCCGGCGGCGGCACCCCAGTCCTCGTCGACGTGCACGACGAGGCGGCCCGCTGACTCGGACACCACCAGGCGGTGCCCGCGCCGCCCGTAGCTGCCGACGTGGCGGCCCAGGGCGACGACAGGGGCCTGCGTGGGCGGCTCGACCGGGCTGGGCACGGCGACGCCGGCGAGGGCCCACCACAGCTCGGGACGCAGCTGTGCCCAGAGGTTGTTGGCGCCCGGGCCGTTGGTGAACAGCGCCACCGCCAGACCGTGCTCGGGCAGCACGTCGAGGTAGGCGTACTGACCGATCACCGCGCCGTCGTGCCCGAACCGGGCAGAGCCGCTCCAGCGCTCGCGCCACCAGCCGAGACAGCGTGCTCCGTCGTGCGCCAGGCCGGCCGGGAGGCCGACCTGCGGCTGCTGCATCTCGACGGCCGAACGCTGCGACAGGATCCGAACGCCGTCGGTGTGCACCCCGCGCGCCAGGTGCATGCGGACGAAGGTCAACAGATCGGCGACGGTGGAGTTGACCAGGCCGGCGGGGCCGGCGCAGCGGGCGAACATCCAGGACCTCGTGGGGTACGAGTCGGCTCCGGGCTCACCGAGGTGACCCACCGCAGCCCGGCGCAGGATGGCTTCCTCCGGGAGCGTCGAGGTGCCGGTCAGTCCCAGCGGCTGGATCAGGCGCCGGCGGAGCGCGGTGTCCCAGTCGAGGCCGAGCACGACCTCGATCACCCGCCCGACGATGCCGAAGCCCGCGTTGCAGTACGAGAACGCCGAACCGGGAGGGAACAGCTGCGGCTGCGTGCGCAGCTCGGCGACGAACCGCTGCAGCGCGTCGTCGCCCCGACCGGTGTCGAGGAACGCGTCACCGTCCAGCCCGCTGCTGTGACTGAGCAGGTGGCGCAGGGTGATCGACGCGGTCGCGTCGGCGTCGGCGAGGGCGAGCTCGGGCAGCACCTCGACGACCGGCCGGTCGAGGTCGAGCAGGCCCTCGTCGACCAGCTGCATCGCGAGTGTCGTGGTCCACACCTTCGAGATCGACCCGATCTGGAAGACCGAGTCGGGGGTGACGGTGACCCCGGTCGCCTTGTTCAGCACCCCGGTCGCGACGGCAGTGAGGTCGTCACCGGATCCGTCCGCAGCGTCTCTGATCCGCAGGATCCCGAGCGCGGCACCAGGGACGCCGTGCGCGGCGACCAACGCGCCCAGCCGCTCGGACCAGTCAGGCAGTTCGTCGAAGGCCACAGCCACGATGCGTGCTCCCTTGTTTCGCCCGGGCGTCATTGTCGGTGACTCAGGGCCGTACGCAGGTGTAGGTGGCGTAGATCTGGGCCCGCACCTGCCGCTCCACGATCTCGAACCCGGCCTCGACGATGAGGCGTTCCAGCAGCCAGCTGTACGTGCTGAACTCGGTGCGTACGTGCGTCGCGAAGTCGTCGCGGGTGTAGCCGACGGTGGGGTCGTCGACGGCACCGCTCATCCACTGCTCCAACGCGTCGGTCGCCTCGGCCGGCGTGAAGTCGTAGACGAGGTCATGCAGGCGCAGCACGCCACCGGGTCGCAGGACCTGCGCCACCCGGTGCAGGGCGATGCCCTTCCAGAAGTCGGGGAGCTGGTGCAGCGCGTTACGGCAGAAGACGGCGTCGGCCCGGCTGCCCTGGTGCTCGTAGGTCAGGAACCCGGCCCGCACGCACTCGAGGGTGGAGGCTCCGGCCGCGGCGGCGGCGGTGCGGAGGTGTCCCAGCATGGGAGCGGACACGTCGACGGCGACGACCCGCCGACAGTGCGCCGCAGCCGCCAGGGCGAACCGGCCGGTGCCGGCGGCCAGGTCGACCACCGTCGACTCCCGCGTGAGGGCGCCCCGCTCGCGCAGCACCTGCAGGTCCTGGTCGACGGGCTGGTGACCCTGCTTGCGGTCGTAACCCTCGACGAACCCGGGTTCCAGATGCTCGGGTCCGGCGTACGCGAGCTCGTCGATCATCCAGGAACGGTCCACGGCCAGACCCTCCCAGACGCCCACGGCGACTCGTGTAGTGGCACTCCGTGGGGGCGTCGCCGTCCATAACAGGCTATTTCCGCATTCCCCGGAGCCCTTACCACCGTCCCGATTTTCCGCATCTCGTCTGCGGTATTGTGCCCACGCAGAATTCGACGCGTCTTCACGCTATTGTCGGAACAACGTAATGGCGAATCGTGCGATGGATGCGTGGAAAGCAACCCACCCGCCCGATAGCCTCTGGACGGGCACACCGCAGTGGAGAGGAATCGCATGGCGCAGCGCACCCGCATCGAGCTCGTCGACGACATCGACGGCAAGGTCCTCAAGGACGGCGCCGGCGAGACCGTCAGCTTCGCCCTGGACGGGACCACGTACGAGATCGACTTGAGCAAGCGCAACGCCGACAGGTTCCGCGCTGTCTTCCAGGACTACATCGCCTACGGACGCAAGTCCGGGGGAGCACGGCCGCGTCGTGGTGCGTCCTCCGGCGGCGGCCGGTCCCGCGACTACGACCCGAAGGCCGTGCGCAAGTGGGCGGCGTCGAACAAGGTCGACCTGCCTGCGCGTGGCCGGATCCCTGGCCACGTCCTCGAGCAGTACAAGGCCGCCGGGAACTGACCAGGGGCAGCTCCCGGCACCTCCACCGCGAATGACGCGAATGGATCTCAGGTGGGGCGGGTTGTCCCGCACCGCCGACGCCGCCCGGCCCAGAAGGTCCGCTCACCGAAAATGCCTTCGACGGCACGGGAAATAGCAGTCGTTCGGCCGCACCATCAATCATCGTGGCACGACCCTCGGCATGCGTGCGGCTTTCGCACGTCGCGTTGCCAGTGGCCCACTCGTGCGCGTTCGCCGCAATCGGCTGGACGTGACCACCAGGTTCTCTGCTTCGCTGTCCGGGACAGCCCGGTGCAGGTGGAACCAGGAGGTTGGCAGTGCTGGAGACGGTGGGCATCGCGCCCGCGCACGAGAAGGTCTATCGCGCGCTGCTGGCGGCGCCCGAGAGCACGGTCACCGAGCTGGCCGCGACGGTGGGACGGGCGGAGGAAGAGCTCCTCGCGTCGGTGCACCGGCTGGAGGACCTCGGGCTGCTCACCCGCACCGCCGACCGCCCGCCGCGACTGGTGCCGGCGCGGCCCGATGCCGCGATCGACGTCCTGGTCGCACAGCGCCGGATGGAGCTCGACCGGGTGCAGGCCGACGCGCGCACCCTGCTGCAGGAGATGCTGCTGCAGACCAGGCACCGGCCGGACAACCTGCTCGAGGTCGTGGTGGGCAAGCCCGCCATCGCCGCGCGGTTCGCCCAGCTGCTGAGCCGCACGACCGAGGAGCTGCTGGTCCTGGACCGCCCGCCGTACGCCTCCGATCCCGGGTCGAGCGAGCCGACCGTCCGTTCGCTGCTGGCCGAGGGAGTCACTGTCCGCGGCATCTACTCGCCCGACTCGCTCGACCGGCCGGGTGGCGTCGACGAGGCCTACAGCGCCGCCGACGCCGGCGAGACCTCCCGTACGCATCCGCAGGTGCCGATGAAGCTCGCGGTGTTCGACCGGGAGACCGCGCTGCTGCCGCTCTCGGTCGACCAGCTCGTCGACAGCGCCCTGGTCGTGCACACCTGCTCGTTGCTCGATGCGCTGGTGCAGATGTTCACGCTGCTGTGGGACCAGTCCCTGCCGGTGGTGCCACAGCCCTCCGACGACGTGGACGCCCGGCTGCTGACGCTGCTCACGGCCGGGCTCAAGGACGACGCGATCGCCCGCCAGCTCGACCTGTCCAGCCGCACCGTCGGGCGCCGGATCGCCGAGCTCATGGACCTGCTCGGTGCGCGCACCCGCTTCCAGGCCGGCGTGTACGCCGAACGGCGGCGACTCACCGGCGGCGACACGCCGGCCTGACCGCGGGCAGCGTCAGCGCACCGGCACCAGTGCGGTGCTCGTCTGGTCGATGCTGTTGCCGTCGGCGTCGGTGGCCACGACGTGCAGCGACAGGGACCGACCGCTGTGCAGCGCGCGACCGGGCACGGTCGCGGCGAACTCGGTGGCGCCGGTGCGCCGCACCGGGAGCACGTGCCACTGGGTGCCCCGGTCGGCCGACCACCACAGCTGCGCCTCCGCGATCCGCCGCGGCGCGGTGTCGTCCTCCGCGCGACCGAAGGACAGGTCCAGCGGCATCGGCCGGCGGGCGGTGGCCCGCCCCCACAGGTCGACCTTCGGGCCGTACTCCACGTCGAGCAGCGGCGGCCGCACCCCCGGCGTGTAGCCGAACTCCCACACCGTGCGCGCGGGCGAGGCTGCCCGCAGCCCGCCCGGGAGCAGCGTCCACCGGTGGGTGAGCCGGTAGCGACCTGGCGTGTCCGGCACCGGGAAGTAGCCGTAGCCGTGCTCGACCGTGCCCAGGTCCTCGCCCGCCGTGGTGCTCAGGTTCAGGCGGGCGGCCCGCACCAGCTCACTCACCACCTTGGCGCCGTGGGTGCCGTCACTCATGCCCACGTCGACGAGGAGCCTGCCACCGCCGTAGCGGGTCTCCGCGACCGCCGGGTGCACCGCCGCACCGATCTCGAGCGTCGTGCGGCCCGGCCGGAGCGCACCGGGGTCGGTGCACAGACCGCGCCACCAGTTCACCGACGGCTCGACGCAGCGGTTCCAGTAGACGTCGGGTGCTGCGGTGGTGAGGACCTCGCGGTACCGCGGCAGCGTGAACGACTCCACGAAGTTGTACCCGCTGTCGGTGCCTTCCGTCGTCGAGGTGGTGGCCAGGACGTGCTCACCCGCGTCGGCCAGCGGGTGCAGCACCTGCTCCATCCTCGCCAGGTCGCGCACGTCGCCCCGGTCGAGGTGCGCGCTGATCAGTCGGTCCGACAGCTGTGGCTCGTCGAGCAGCAGGTCGTAGGCGTCCGGCGCCTGCGGGTCGATCTGGCCGCGCGGCTCGAGCCGCCAGCGCATGGTGGCCTCGAAGGTCCCCGTGGTGACCGGACCTCGCGGCGTGACGAACACCCGGCCGGTCCGGATCTGCCGCGGCGTGAACGACGCGCCCTCGGTGTAGCCGGTGCGGTTCACGGCGCGGCGCCGGTAGGTGATGGCCCCGGCGATCGTCGCCCGGGTGGGTTGGCCCGCCACCGTCGGGGCCTCCAGCCGCCGGCCGTTGCGGGCGTCGAGCACGTACGACCGGTCGGAGCTGATCACGACCTCGCTGCTGCCCGTGATCGTCATCGTCTGCGGGTCACCGTTGCCGGCGGGCGTGACCACCCGTGCCTGGATGCTGTAGTGCCCGGGCGACACCCGTGCGGAGGCACGTCCGGTGGCGTCGGGGAAAAGCCGGTACGAGTGGCCGTCGTCGGCGTTGAAGGCGAACACGCTCGGGTCGGCGTTGGGCAGGTCCTCGCCGGTCGACGGGTCCCACGGGTTGCCGTGCCGGTCGAGCACCGACACGTCGAGGTCGTAGCGCTCCGGCTCGTCGTAAGCCGCCGATGGGCATCCGCAGCAGGGTCGTGTCACCCGTGTCGATGCTGACCACCCCCTGCCACATGGTGTCCTCGAGCCGTTCGGGGTGGAACGCCACGGTGGTGGTGGCACTCCCACCCGCAGGGACGGTGAACGTGGCCGGGTCGGCGGTGACGGCGTCGGCGGGCGCGACGTCGCCGGCCTCGTCGGACATCGTGTCGTGCACGTCGACCGTGACCGGGTCGGCGCCGGCGTTCGTCAGCTCGACCGTGCGGGTCTGCACGGCGTCGTCGGGGTGGGTGAGGTAGCCGAAGTCCAGGTTCGCCGTGTCGGAGCTGAGCTGTTGCCCGGTGGCGGCGGCCAGGTCGAGGCGGCCGCTGCCGTTCGTCCACGCGGTGAACCAGCTGTTCGGGTCCGTGGTCGTCACCAGCCGCGCCTTGACCTGCTGGCCGGTCCAGCCGGGGTGCTGCTCGGCGAGCAGGGCAGCGGCACCGGCGACAACCGGGGTGGCCATGGACGTGCCCGACATCGGTGTGTAGAGATCACCCTCGCGGGCGCCGGCCCGCGCGCCGAGGATGTCCACCCCCGGTGCCGACAGGTCCGGCTTGAGCCGGTAGCTGCCGAAGGTGGGGCCCTCGGACGAGAAGTGGGCCTGCGCATCGTTGGCCTGAGCCGCCGCCACCGTCAGCGCCGAGGCGGCGGTGCCGGGCGAGTGGATGGTGAACGGGTCGCCGCCGAAGAAACCCTCGTTGCCTGCGGCCACGACGAACAGGGCGCCGGTCTGTGCGGTGAGCGCCTCCAGCGACTGCACCACGATGTCGTCGGTGGGTCCGGCCGGGCCGCCGAGGCTCATGTTCACCACGTCGGCGCCGTGGTCGGTCGCCCACTCCATACCGGCGACGACCCACGACTCCTGGCCGAAGCTGTCGTCGCCCAGCACCTTGCCCGACAGCAGGTCGACACCTGGCGCGATGCCCTGGCGTGCCCCGTCCGATCCGGCGCCGGTGCCGGCCAGCAGCGACGCGACGTGGGTGCCGTGCCCGTTGACGTCACTCGCGCTCTCGGCGTCGGTGAAGTTCTGCTCGGCGTCCACCTGACCGGCGAGTGCTGGGTGCCCGCTGTCCACGCCGGTGTCGAGAACGGCCACGGTGACACCTGCCCCGTCGAGGCCGGTCTCCCATGCAGCCGGTGCCTGCACCTGCTCGAGGTAGCCGTCCAGGGCCGCGCCCTCGACCTGGCCGTCGAGCCAGACCTTGGTCGCACCACCGAGGGCCTGTGCGGCCGCACGACCGTCCCTTGGTCCGACGCCTGCGAGCGCCTCGCCGAGGTCTGCAGCGGCGGACTTGTCCAGCGTGGCCGCCACCGCGTCGATGCTCTCCAGCCGGTCGGTGGCGTCGAACGGCGACCGTGCCGTGGCCGCGCCGGCCCGCTCGACGATCAACGGCAACGTGTCGGACGACGCGTCGTCGTAGCCCATCTCGACCAGCCCCGTGACGTTGAACAGCTCGGGGTCGAGCCGCCGGGGGACCAGACCCGCGACGTCGCTCGGGACGACGTGGATCCCGGTGTCGTCGCGCTGCACGCTGAACCCGTGCGCTGCGGCACCGTCCCGCGGTTGGACGGTCACGGTCGGCTCGCCGTCGGTGCTGGGACCGAGGACGACGCGGTCTCCGGTCACCAGGGTCACCACGGCGCCGTCGGTAGCGTCGGTGACGTGGGCGGAGTCGGCTGCGGGGGCGGTGCCGCTCCGGTTGGCCGGCGCTGCGGTCGAAGGCCCGGCGGAGACGCCGGCCAGCAGGCTGAGCAGCATGACGGGCACGAGTGGTACGGCCAGCCGGGACACGGTACGAGCAGACAAGATCACGTAGTGAGGCTGTCGTCGGTGTCCGGAACGCCACAAGTGTTCGCCGTGACCGATGCCGGACAAGTCCGGAGCCCGCCACGCCGCGCACTGGTGTGAGAATCGCCAGCAGCCGACACCCTTACCGGAGGCCGACGGTCCATGTGGAAGGTGAGCCTGCGCAACCTGGTCGCGCGAAAGGTCAGGCTGGCGCTGAGCGCGTTCGCCATCGTGCTCGGCGTCGCGTTCGTCGCCGGCTCGTTCATCTTCACCGACTCGCTCGGTGGCGCCTTCGACGGCATCGTCAAGGGCACGACCGCCGACGTCGAGGTCATGCCGCAGGGTGCCGGCGAGGTCGACAGCTTCGGGACCGACGCCCGTACGCTGCCCGCCGCGCTCGTTGACGAGCTCGACCGGCTGCCCGAGGCGGCCGCGGTAGCCGGCACCGACCAGGTCCAGGGTGTCTTCGTCATCGGAGCGGACGGCGAGCTCGTCGGCGGCAACGGCCCGCCCGGCCTGGCGCTCAACTACAACGAGACGACCGCCATCACCGGCGACCGGATCCTCACGCTGGCAGCGGGCGAGCTGCCGACCGGACCGGGCGAGGTGGCGCTCGACGTCGACACCGCGGACAAGGCGGGCTACGACATCGGCGACGAGGTGATGCTCGCGACGCCCGGCAAGCCGCCCACGATGACGGCGACGCTGACCGGCGTGGTGCGGTTCGGGTCCGAGGGCGGGCTGGTGGGAGCCACGCTCACGATCTTCGACGAGCAGACGATCCAGGACCTGTTCTTCGACGGCAAGGACGTCTACACCAGCATCTCGCTCACGGCCGCCGACGGCACGACCCAGACCGAGCTCCGCGACGCCGCACGCGAGGTCCTGCCCGAGGGCGTCGACGCGCAGACCGGCGACGCGGTCGCGGAGAAGGCTCAGGACGCCATCGGGGAGATCCTCGGCTTCATCAACACGTTCCTGCTGGTGTTCGCGGCCGTCGCCATGGTGGTCGGCACCTTCCTGATCATCAACACGTTCTCGATCCTGGTCGCGCAACGCAGCCGGGAGCTCGCCCTGCTGCGCGCACTCGGTGCCTCGCGCCGACAGGTGAACAGGTCCGTGCTGTCGGAGGCCTTCGTCGTCGGTGTCGCCGGGTCGACGGTCGGGATCGGTGTCGGCTACCTGCTCGCGATCGGGCTCAAGGCGCTGTTCGGCGTGATCGGCCTCGAGCTCGGTGCCGCGAGCATGCCGCTGGCGCTGCGCACCGTGGTGGTGTCCTACGTGGTGGGGGTGCTCGTGACGATGCTGGCGGCCTACCTGCCGGCACGACGGGCCGGGCGGATCTCGCCGATCGAGGCGATGCGCGACGACGTGTCGATGCCGGAGTCGTCGATGCGCCGCCGCCTCCTCGTGGGCGGCGCGATGGTGCTCGCCGGCATCGGTCTGATGGCCGGCGGGTTCCTGCTCGCAGAGGGCCGGCCCGGGCTGTCACTCATCGGCGGGGGGATGTTGGTGATCCTGATCGGCGTCGCACTGACCTCGGCGGTCGTCGGCCGACCCGTGGTGGTCGGGCTCGGCGTCGTGTACCGGCGGGTGTTCGGCACCGTCGGCCGGCTCGCCACCGAGAACACTCTGCGCAACCCGCGCCGCACCGCCGCCACCGCGAGCGCGCTGATGATCGGGCTCACCCTGGTGGCGTTGATGTCGATCCTCGGGCAGTCCGCAAAGGCCAGCACCGACAAGGCGATCAGCGACACCCTCACCGCACAGCTGATCGTCTCCAACGCGACGCAGCAGCCGTTCTCCGCTGCGTACGCGAACGAGATCGAGCAGCTCGACGGCGTGCAGAGCGTGGCCTCGATCCGGGCGGCCAGCGGCAAGATCGGCGACGAGCAGCTGTTCGTGTCAGCGGTCGACCCGGCCATGCTGGGCCTCGCCTTCCAGGTGCCCATGGTCTCCGGCTCGGCGCTTTCCCTGGGAGGTCGCACCATCCTCGTCAGCGAGGGTGCCGCGGAGGATCAGGGCGTCGCCGTCGGCGACACGTTGCGGGTCACCTTCCCGGCCGGCGCGCAGACCTTCAAGGTCGGGGGCGTCTTCCCGGCGACGGGCGCGATCCGCAGCGACCTGCTCATGACGACCGACCAGCTGAAGAGCTCCGGCTTCAAGCCGGAGGACTCGATCGTCTTCGTGACCAAGACCCCGGAGGCGTCCGAGGCGCAGGTTCGGTCGGAGATCGAGGCGGTGCTGGCCGACAACCCGACGGTGACGTTGAAGGACCAGCAGGAGTTCGCCGACGAGCAGAAGGCGCAGATCAACACGTTGCTCTACATCGTGTACGCCCTGCTGGGACTGGCGATCATCATCGCGGTGCTCGGTATCACCAACACCCTCGCGCTGTCGGTGATCGAGCGCACCCGGGAGGTCGGGCTGCTGCGCGCCATCGGTCTGGCCCGTCGACAGCTGCGGTCGATGGTGCGGCTGGAGTCGATCGCGATCGCGGTGCTCGGCGCGCTGCTCGGGGTGGCGATGGGGGTCATCTTCGGCATCACCCTGCAGCGGGCCATCGCCGACGAGGGCATCGACGTGCTCTCCATCCCGTGGCTGCAGCTGGTCGCGTTCGTGGTCCTCGCGGCGACTGTGGGTGTCCTCGCGGCGGTGTTCCCGGCCCGGCGTGCGGCGCGGCTCAACGTGCTGGACGCCATCACCCGGCACTGACTTCCGGGTCGAGGTCGGCAGCAGCGGCTAGAAAGGTCGCATGGCGACGAGCTGGACCGTGACGATCGACTGCGCACAACCCGGCAGGCTGGCGGAGTTCTGGGCGCTCGCGCTCGGCTACGTCCCGGCGGCACCGCCGACCGGTTTCGCCAGCTGGGAGGCGTGGTTGGGCGACCAGGGAGTGCCGGATGAGGAGTGGGACGAGGGCGCGTTGCTGTCCGACCCGCAAGGCGTCGGCCCGTCGATCTCGTTCCTGCAGGTGCCGGAGGCCAAGGTGGCCAAGAACCGGGTGCACCTGGACGTGCAGGTCGGAGGCGGCCGGGTCACGCCGTGGGAGGTGCGGTGGCCGCGAGTGCTCGAGGCGGCGCAGCGGCTCACCGCTGCCGGGGCCACCGTGGTCCGCGAGGACGTGCTCGACGGCCGCCCCGACCACCTGGTGATGACCGACCCGGAGGGCAACGAGTTCTGCCTGCTCTAGCCCCGGCGGTGCTCAGCCGTGGTCGGCGACGAGCACCACGTGCAGCGTGCGCGGGCCGTGCACGCCCTCGACCCGCTCCAGCTCGATGTCGCTGGTCGCCGACGGGCCGCTGATCAAGGTCAGCGGGCGGGTCGGCTCGAGCCGGCCGAGCACCTCCGGCACGGTGTGCACCACCTGGTCGGGTCGCACCACGCACACGTGCAGGTCGGGCACCAGCGTGATCGCCCGCCGGCCCTGGTCGGGCGAGCCGTCGAGCACGATGGTGCCGGTCACCGCGCAGGCGACCGTCGCCGCGGTGACCACGCCGTCCAGCTCGTCGAGCCGGTGCGAGGTGAGCGCGCCGTCGTCGACCACCGCCTCCGGGCCGTCGGCGCCCACCCAGTCGCCGGGCAGCCCGGGTGGCACGACCACGCGCCGTGGCGGCGCCGAGTGCGGCGGCCACCGCCGCCGCGACGCCGGCGCTGGTCCGTCGCGACACCGTCGCCTTGTAGTCGACCAGCCGGTCGTCGAGCAGGTCGACCGCCTCGTCCGAGCCGGCTCCGAGGCTGCCGGCGGGCGTAGTCGCGCGGCACCGGCGGCGGTGCGGCCACCGCCGCGGTGGCGTTGGCGCTGCGGATCCGGGCCAGCACCTCGTCGCGGGCGCTCACCGGTCGCCCCCAGGCTCGGACGGGCCGCGGTGCGCGACCACCAGTCGCGGAACGTCTCGGTCGGCGGCGCCGGCAGGTCGCGGCTCGCCGTCCAGCCCGACAGCGGCGGCGGCAGCGAGCTGATCCGACCGCGGCGCCGGCGACAGCAGCCGGCCCAGCCGGCCGGCCCGGCCCGCGAGGCGCCACCGGCCAGGGTCGCCCATCGTCCAGGCGGCCGCGGCCATCACCACCTGCTCGGTCGGCGGCACCCGCGAGGCCTCCGCCGCCTCCTCGACGTGGCGGCGGCGCAGGTCGACGAGGATCGACGGGATGTCGATGCGCACCGGGCAGGCGTCGAAGCAGGCGCCGCACAGCCTGGACGCGTACGGCAGGGTCGCGTTGTCCTCGACCCCGGTGAGCTGCGGCGACAGCACCGCGCCGATCGGGCCGGGATAGACCGATCCGTACGCGTGCCCGCCGGTGCGCTCGTAGACCGGGCAGACGTTCAGGCAGGCGCAGCAGCGGATGCAGTGCAGCGCGGAGCGCCCGACCGGCGTCGGCCAGCACGGCGGTGCGGCCGTTGTCGAGCAGCACCAGGTGGAACTCCTGCGGCCCGTCGCCGGGCGTGACGCCGGTCCACATCGAGGTGTACGGGTTCATCCGCTCGCCCGTCGACGAGCGCGGCAGCAGCTGCAGGAACACCTCGAGGTCGCGCCAGGTCGGCACCACCTTCTCGATGCCCATCACGGTGATCAGCGTCTCCGGCAGGGTCAGGCACATCCGCCCGTTGCCCTCGGACTCGACCACCACGGCGTGCCGGTCTCGGCGACGGCGAAGTTGGCGCCGCTGATCGCGACCTTGGCGGCCAGGAACTTGGCCCGCAGGTGCCGCCGGGCCGCCTCGGCGAGCGCGGGCGGGTCGTCGGTCAGCGCGGGGTCGACGCCGGCCATCTCGCGCAGGAAGATCTCCCGGATCTCGGCGCGGTTGCGGTGGATCGCCGGCACCAGGATGTGCGACGGCCTGTCGTCGCCGAGCTGCACGATCAGCTCGGCCAGGTCGGTCTCGAACGCCGCGATGCCGGCGTCGGCGAGGGCCTCGTTGAGCCCGATCTCCTGGGTGGCCATCGACTTGACCTTGACCACCTCGGTCTCGCCGGTCGCCTGCACCAGCTCGGTGACGATCCGGTTGGCCTCGTTGGCGTCGCGGGCCCAGTGCACGACGCCGCCGCGCGCGGTGACCGGCGCGTTCGAGCTCGATGAGGTGCTCGTCGAGCCGCGCCATGGTGGCGGTCTTGATCGCCTCGGCCGACAGCCGCAGCTGCTCCCAGTCGTCGACCTCCGCGACCACGCGGGCGCGCTTGGCGCGGATGGTGCCGGTCGCGTGCGCGAGGTTGCGCCGCAGCTGCGCGTTGCCCAGCGCGCCGCGCGCCGCGTCGGGGAACGACTGCTCGCCCCGCAGCGCGCCCACGCCGCGCGGCGCGGTGGTCGGCAGGCCGAGGAACGTCTGGGTCATGCGGCGCCGCCCTCCCGCTGATCCTGACGTTCGGTCGCGGACACGCCGGACAACTGCGGTGAGACGTCAGGCTCAGCGGTGGCGAGGACCTCGGCGAGGTGCAGGGTGCGGGTGCCGGTGCGCAGCCGGGACAGCCCGCCGCCGATGTGCATGAGGCAGGACGAGTCCCCGGCGGTGAGCACGTCGGCGCCGGTGTCGAGCACGTGCCGCATCTTGTCGGCGAGCATCGCGGTCGAGGTGTCGGCGTTCTTCACCGCGAACGTGCCGCCGAAGCCGCAGCACTGCTCGGCGGCCGGGCAGCTCGACCAGGTCGAGCCCGCGCACGTTGCGCAGCAGCCGCAGCGGCTTGTCCTCCGACCCGCAGCATCCGCAGCGAGTGACAGGTGGGGTGGTAGGTGACGCGGTGCGGGAAGTACGCCCCCACGTCGTCGACCCCGAGCACGTCGACCAGCAGCTCGGACAGCTCGTACGTCTTCGCCGCCGAGCGCTCGGCGGCCGCCGACCAGCTGCGGGTCGCCGACCGCTCCGCGACCATCGCGTGCTGGTGCCGTACGCGAGCCGACGCACGAGCCGGACGGCGCGACCACGACCTCGCAGTCGGCGAACACCTCGGCGTGGTGGCGCACCAGCGGCAGCGCCTGGCGCTGGTAGCCGGTGTTGACGTGCATCTGCCCGCAGCAGGTCTGGTCGGCGGGGAACACGACCTCGTGGCCCAGTCGCTCCAGCAGCTGCACGGTGGCCTGGCCCACCGACGGGAACATCGTGTCGGCCAGGCAGGTGACGAACAGCCCGATGCGCATCGGGTCGAGTCAACCACGACAGACCGGACCCGGCGCGGGAGAGATCAGTCCGGGACGACAACTGCGCGGCGTGGACCCCTGTAGGCCCATGCCTCGTCGACGCGCGCCAGCGGGAACACCTCGACCGGTGCCACGACCTGGCCCGAGGCGACCTTCTCCATGAAGACCGGCAGCTGGGCCATGATCTCGGTCACCGGCGTGGAGCCCGCGCCAGATCCGCGCACGGTGAGCCGCCGACTGCGCAGCAGCTCGCCCGGCAAGGCGGCATGCCCGCCGGCCGCCGTGCCCATCTCGACGTGCAGGATGTCGGCGTCGTCCTCGTCCATCCCGTGCCCGCTGAGGGCGTCCCAGACCATGGTTGCCGCGCTGCCCCACAGGTAGTCGAGCACCAGCGACGGCGACGCGCCGGCCGCAGCGCTCACCACGGCGTCCGGGCCGTCAGCGAGTGAGACCGGGACGCCGCCCAGCCGTCGCACCTCGGCCAGCCGATCCTCGTCGCGGCCGAGGCCGACCACGCGCTCGGCGCCGAGCGCCAGAGCGCTCTGCACGGCGATCCGCCCGGCGAAACCCGTTGCGCCGACGATCAGCACCGTGCCCAGGTCGCCGACCTCACGGGCGCGAGCAACGAGCGGCAGCCACGAGCTCAGGCCCGGGTTGAGCGCTCCCGCGATCGCGATCGGGTCCGCGCCCTCCGGCAGTGGGAGACCCATCCGCGTGGCCACGCGCTCGGCGAACGTGCCCCACGGCGACCGGATGAAGCCCGCGTAGCGAGCGACGCCGTCCTCGGCGCGCGCCACACAGTCGACACCGGGGACCAGCGGGTAGACGCCTTCGCTGCCGTAGTGGGTGTGCGCGGCGAGGTCGCGCACCACGGGGTGGATGCCCGCGGCCAGCACCCGCGACAGCGTCTCGGCCTCGGTCGGCTCCGGGTCCGGGAAGTCGCCGTAGCGTGCGTCTGCACCCGCGCGGTCGATGATTGCGGCCTTCATCGTCCCTCCTTAACGTCGTTAAGCCGAGGTCACAGTGCCTTAACGCCGTTAAGGTGTCAAGGGTGGCCAAGGGACTCACGCGGGGGTCGATCGTGGACGCCGCCTTCGCCGTCCTGGACGACCGCGGCATGGACGGGCTCACCGTGCGGGCCCTGGCCGAGCGGCTCGGGGTGCAGGCGCCCGCGCTGTACTGGCACGTGCGGGACAAGCAGGAGCTGCTCGACGAGATGGGCACCCGCGTGTGGAGCGGAGTCGCGCGCGCCGCCTCGCGGCGGCGAGCCGGTGAGTCCTGGCGTGACGCGATGGCCCGCTACGCACGCGCCGCGCGACGCGCGCTGCTCGCGCACCGCGACGGCGCGCGCGCCTTCAGCGGCACGTACCTCACCGACCCGGAGGTGCTCCGCGACCAGGAGGCGGGACTGGCCTGGATGGAGAGCCAGGGCTTCTCGGTGGACGCCACGACCGACGCGTACGCACTCCTCACCAGCTTCGTCGTCGGGCACTGCATCGAGGAACAGGCGCGATCGCAGGCGACCGACGATCGCTACTCGATCGCCACCCGGGACGAGCGCGTCGAGTCCGCGGACCACCCGCGCGTGGCGGCGTCCGGCCGGCGCAGCTTCGCCCGCGATGCGGATGCCGTGTTCGACGCCCTCCTGGCAGTCGTGCTCGACGGCATCGCCGGGCTGCGGACCGACGTCGCTCCTTGAGCGTCAGTCGATCGGCTGCCGGTCGAGGTCGAACCAGCGGGCCGGCTTCCGCGCGGCGTGGTAGCCGGCGCCGGCGGGGCGTACCTCGAAGTGCAGGTGACAGCCGTCCGGCGCGGCCGCGTCAGACGCGAGGGCGATCCGCTGCCCGCGTTCGACCCTTTCGCCTGGACGCACGAAGACCCGGCGGGTGTGCCCGATGACGACGTCGATGTCGTGGGTGGCGTTGCGGATGCGGAAGGCGTTGGCCCCGTACGCAGGCCCGAGGGCGCCGGAGGAGCGCGGACGGACGACCCGGCCGGCGAGCCCGGCGAACAGCGGGTTGCCACAGCGCATGGCCACGTCGATGCCGTGGTGGAAGCCCCGGTCGTCGGCGCAGCGCGGACTGTCCGGGTAGTAGGGCGCCCGGGTGCAGCCGAAGTTGACCATCCGGCGGTGCTCGCCGCGGTACCACGGCGACGTGTAGGGGTGCTTGTCCTTGACCCAGAACCGGCGCTCCTCCGGCGGCGGCTGGGCAACGGCGGCGGGCTGCAGGGCCAGAGTCGCGGTGACCGCCAGGGAGATGAGGCACGCGGCGAGAGCG
Organism: uncultured Actinomycetota bacterium; assembly: GCA_963801045.1. Taxonomy (GTDB): domain Bacteria; phylum Actinomycetota; class Actinomycetes; order Propionibacteriales; family Nocardioidaceae; genus JACCWP01. Next base: position 816,405 of record CAWDDC010000003.1, on the reverse strand, counting down.
GTGACTGGCCCGATCGGGTCATGCAGGGTGGTCCGTTCGCAGGATTTGGATCCAATGTGCCGGCGCTGCGGTGCGTCCCTTGTGAGCCTGGCCATCCGATTCCTCCCAGGGAGTACCCACATGAAGCGACTCACCGCGATCGCTGCCCTCGCCGTGCTCGGAATTGCGCTGACGGCGCCGGCGGCTGTGGCGGACGACACCGACGCCGACACCGGGGCCACCGGCGAGAGCTCTGACCTCGAGCGCGTCAGCGCCTACGTACAGCCCAGCGTCGTCTACCTGCAGATGAAGTGGAAGGGCTACGTCTGGGACCGGGTCCTCAAGGAGTACGTCAACGAGGGCGCTCCGTTCGAGGTCACCACCCAGTGCACCGGCTACGTCGTCAACCCGGACGGCTACATCGCCACCGCCGGGCACTGCGTCGACCCCAAGGGCGACGTCGAGGACATGCTGGCGCTGCAGGCAGCGCAGTGGGAGATGGACCAGGGCCTGTACGACAACACCATCACCGCGGAGGAGCTCGCCGAGGTGCTCCGCGTCGAGGGCTTCGAGACCACGAACAAGGGTCCGGACCGCGAGGTTGTCGCCGCCTGGGGCGTCTCCGCCGGCGGCGTGCAGACCGGCAAGTCGTACAACGCCCGCGTGGTGAAGTTCCAGCCGTTCGACCAGGGCGACGCGGCCGTCATCAAGGTGGAGGCCACCGACCTGCCGGCGATCCAGATGGCCGACGACAGCGAGCTGGAGGTCGGCACCGAGATCGTCTCCGTCGGCTACCCCGCGTCGGTCGACCTGGTCGCCGACCAGTCGTTCTCGCCGTCGTTCAAGGACGGGTCGATCAGCTCGGAGAAGACCCTGCAGGGCGGGCAGTTCACCGCGTACGAGATCTCCGCCGCCGTCTCCGGTGGCATGAGCGGCGGGCCGACCGTCGACCTCGACGGCGAGGTCGTGGGCTTCAACAGCTTCAAGATCGACCCGTCGGTGGAGTCGCAGCAGTTCAACTTCGTGCGGTCGACCTCGATCATCAACGAGCTGATGGCCGACGTCGGGGTGGAGAACGAGCTCGGCGAGGTCAGCGAGAACTACTACGCCGGTCTCGACGCGTACTTCGCCGGCGACAAGGACGCCGCGGTCGAGAACCTGCAGGCCGTCATCGACGACCAGCCGACCAACACCATGGCCGCCGACTTCCTGAGCAAGGCCAAGGACATGCCCGAGGAGGAGGCTGCCAGCTCCGATGACGGCGGCGGCTTCTCGATCGCGCTGGTCGGAGGCATCGGCGTCGGCGTGCTGGTCCTGATCGGTCTCGTCGTGTTCTTCATCGCGCGGCGGGGCAAGGGCGGCCAGAGCGGTCAGGGTGGTCCCAGCCCGGCGATGCCGGCCGGTGCTGCGCCCGGCGGCAGCGGTGGATGGGCCACGCCTCCTGCGGCTCCGGCCCAGCCGACGCGGACGTCGAACAACCCGATGCCCGCAGGCCCCGCTGCTCCGGTGACGGCGCAGGCAGCACCGGCTCCGCAGGCGGCGACGCCGCCTCCGGCCCAGCCGCCGGCTCCGGCAGCGCCGCCGCCCGCTCCGTCGCCCGCTCCGGCGGCACCAGTGGCGTCGGCGCCGACCAGCCCGCCCGCGCCGCCGGCGGCCCCGCCGGCGCAGTCTGAGACGGTCGGCTTCAAGCCCGCCGCGGAGCCGGCAGCGCCGGTCGAGCAGCAGGTCCAGGAGCAGCCGGCGGTGCCCGCGCAGGCGCACGCGTTCTGCGGCAACTGCGGCACCCGGGCCGTCGCCGGGCAGAAGTTCTGCGGGAACTGCGGGGCGACCCTCTAGGGCCAGCGGGGGGACTGCACAACGGGCCGGCCGGGCTGAGACTCCTCAGCCCGGCCGACCCGTCTCCCCTTCTGCGGATCTTCCGGCGTGGTGGTCGCCCCGGCGCTCGTACGGCCGGATCTTTCGGGGGCGCGCGTGCGCCAATCTTCCGGCGTGGTGGTCGCCCGGGCGCTCGTACGGCCGGAACTTTCGGGGGAGGCGGCCCGGCTCGCCCGCGGATCTTCCGGCGTGGTGGTCGCCCCGACGCTCGTACGGCCGGAACTTTCGGGGGCGCGCGCCCGCGAATCTTCCGACCTGGTGATCGCCCCGACGCTCGTACGGCCGGAACTTTCGGGGGCGGCGGCCCCGCGCGAATGTTCCGACCTGGTGATCGCCCCGACGCTCGTACGGCCGGAACTTTCGGGGGCGGCGTGGCTCCGTCCGCGCATCTTCCGACCTGGTGATCGCCCGGGCGCTCGTACGGCCGGATCTTTCGCGGGGGGTCAGACCGGGCGGAGGGTCTTGCCGTGCGGGGGGCGGTCGCGGCGCAGCTCGGTGAGGAAGTCCTCGGCCCAGCGGGCGATGTCGTGCTCGAGCACCTGCTTGCGCATGGCGCGCATCCGGCGGCCACGATCGCGGGGCTCGGCGCCCATCGCCTCCAGCATCGCCGACTTCAGCCCGTTGATGTCGTACGGGTTCACCCGGTAGGCCTGCTTGAGCTCGTCGGCGGCGCCGGCGAACTCGCTGAGCACCAGGGCTCCGTCGCCGTCGTAGCGGCAGGCGACGTACTCCTTGGCGACCAGGTTCATGCCGTCGCGCAACGGGGTCACCACCATCACGTCGGCCGCCCGGAACAGCGCCGCCATCTCCGTACGCGGGTAGGACGTGTGCAGGTACGTGATCGGCTGCGGCCCGATGTGGCCCAGCTCCCCGTTGATCCGGCCGACGAGCCGGTCGATGTCGTCGCGCAGCACGCGGTACTGCTCGACCCGCTCCCGCGACGGCGTCGCGACCTGCACGAACACCGCGTCCGAGACGCCGAGGACCTCCTCCTCCACCAGCTCGCCGTACGCACGGAGCCGTTGGGTGATCCCCTTGGTGTAGTCGAGCCGGTCGATGCCGAGCAGCACCTGCCGCGGGTTGCCCAGCTGCTCGCGGATCTCGCGGGCCCGCTCAGCGGTCTCCGGGCGACGGGCGATCTCCTCGAGGCCCTTGGTGTCGATCGAGATCGGGAACGCGCGCGCCAGCACGCTGCGCCCGTCCGGCAGGTAGACGGTGTCGCGGTGGGTCTTGTAGCCGACCCGGGAGCGGATCAGCCGGATGAAGTTGGCCGCCGCGCCCGGCAGCTGGAAGCCCACCAGGTCGGCGCCGAGCAGCCCCTCGAGCAGCTGGCGCCGCCACGGGATCTGGCTGAACAGCTCGCTCGGCGGGAACGGGATGTGCAGGAAGAAGCCGATCCGCAGGTCGGGCCGCTTCTCGCGCAGCATCTGCGGCACCAGCTGCAGCTGGTAGTCCTGGATCCACACCACGGCGTTCTCCGCTGCGACCTCGACCGCCCGGTCGGCGAAGCGCCGGTTGACGGCGACGTACGCGTCCCACCACTCGCGGTGGAACTGCGGCGGCGCGATGACGTCGTGGTAGAGCGGCCACAGGGTCGCGTTGGAGAAGCCCTCGTAGTACTCCTCGACCTCCTGCGCAGACAGCTCGACCGGCACCAGGGACAGCCCGTCGTGCTCGAACGGCTCGAGGGCGTCGTCGGCGCCGTGCCACCCGATCCACGCGCCGTCGTGGGAGCGCATCACCGGCTCCAGCGCCGTCACCAGCCCGCCGGGCGAGGTCTTCCAGGTGGTGGTGCCGTCGTCGTCCACGTTCCGGTCGACCGGGAGCCTGTTGGCCACCACGACCAGGTCGGCCTGGGGGCTGGACGCGCGGGGGGACATCACGCCAGACCCTATCCGTCCGGAGCGGTCCCGGCTGACCACGTCGTCAGGCGTCGCCCGGCAGCCGCACGCCGCAGATCTCGCGAGCCTGGTCGAGCAGTCGGGCGACCAGAAGCGTGTCGTCGAGCGGCACCAGCGGGCTCTCCAGGAGTCCTTCGCGCAGGCAGCGCTGCACCTCGATCGCCTCGTGCGCCATGCCGGTGCCGATCAGTGGCTCGGCGACCACCGAGGGCGCGGACTCGTCCCCGCCGCTGACGACGGTGAGCGACGGCGGCGCCATGATCGTCCGCGACACCTCGATCCGGCCCCGGTCGCCGGCCACGGTCGCCGTCGAGTCGGTGTACGCGTTCTGCGCACAGGTGACGGTGGCAACCGCGCCGGAGTCGTACGTGAGCACGAGGCCGGCCGCGTCGTCGATGCCGCGGTCGGAGAGCACGGCGCTGCCGGTCATCGTCCGCGGCTCGCCGAGCAGCGCGGTCACCAGGGTGAGCGGGTAGACGCCCACGTCGAGCAGCGCGCTGGCTCCCAGCGCCGGGTCGTTCCAGCGCCGGTCCGGGTCGGTGGGGGAGACGAACCCGAGGTCCGCGCGCACGTTGCGCACCTGGCCCACCCGGCCCTCGCCGCAGAGCTCGACCAGCCGGCGGATGTTCGGCGTGCAGCGCATCCACATCGCCTCCATCAGGAACCGTCCCCGGTCGCGGGCGGCGGCGACCATCCGCTCCGCCTCCGTCGCCCGCATGGCGAGCGGCTTCTCGCAGAGCACCGCCTTGCCGGCGTCGAGAGCAGCCAGCACGTTCTGCTCGTGGAACGGGTGCGGGGTCGCCACATAGACGACGTCGACGCCGGGATCGGTCAGCAGCGCGTCGTACGAGCCGTGCGCTCGTGCGCCGCCGTGCCGGGCCGCGAACGCGTCGGCCGATCCCTGCCGCCGGGACCCGACCGCGGCGATCTCGGCACCCGGCGTCAGCGCCAGCGCGCGGCAGAAGTCGTCGGCGATGCCGCCGGTGGCGAGCACTCCCCAGCGGGTGGGCGGGTGCTCGTGGAGGCCCTTCTGGGCGGTTATCGTCACCCGCGACACTCTAGGGAGAACCGGGCGAGGCAAATGACACCGTTGTGGTTCGTCGCCTACGATGGGCCTGTCCCAGCCATCGAGCCGACCGACCTGTCCACTGTGACCCATCCTGACCCGGGGAGCCCTATGGATGCCGCCGACGTCGTCACCTCCGGCATCTCCGCCCGCGCGGCGGAGGAGCTGTCCGAGCGCGACCGGGAGCTGCTGCGCTTCGAGCGGCAGTGGTGGAAGTTCGCCGGCGCCAAGGAGCAGGCGGTACGCGAGCAGTTCGGTATGTCGGCCACGCGCTACTACCAGGTGCTCAACGCCCTGATCGACCAGCCGTCGGCGCTCGCCTACGACCCGCTGCTGGTCAAGCGGCTGCGCCGGCTGCGTGCCGCCCGCCAGCGGGCCCGGTCGGCCCGCCGACTCGGCATCGACGTCTGACGCCCATGCGGGGGATCGCGCTGCCGTCCTGGGTCGTCGCCGCGTGCGCCGGCGCGGTGGCCATCGCCCTGGTGGCGTTCGTCGTCACCGGTGAGCGCGATGCCGACGTCGCGGCCGCTCCGTCCGAGCCCTCGGCGAGCGCGCCGGACAGCCCGTCGAACGAGCCCGCCGGCCACGCCCACCACGTCGGCAACGGCGACGACAAGGGCAACGGGGCGGGCAAGCCCGACGGCACCGCAGGCAAGGGCGACAAGCACGACGGCAAGGCGGACAAGGGCAAGGCCGACAAGAAGAACCAGCCCGTCGAGCGGCGCACCGCCTACGTCGAGGTCTACAACAACTCCGGCATCAGCGGGCTGGCCGGCGACACCGCGGCGACGCTGCAGGACAGCGGCTGGCGGGTCGTGGCCACCGACAACTGGTACGGCCAGATCCCCGGCAGCACGGTCTACTACCCCAGCCAGCTGGAGGCGCAGGCCCGGCTGCTGGCGCGCGACGTCGGTGTCTCGCGACTGCACGCCGCCGTGGCGCCGATGAGCTTCGACCGGCTCACCGTCATCCTGGTCGGCTACCCCTGACCCCGTACGGTTCCGGCCGTCGGCCGGGTGAGGCCGTACGGTCGGCGCCATGGCTGTCCCCGAGCCCGAGACCCAGCCCCTGACCGAGCCCACGACCGAGGCCGGACGCGACGCGCTGGCGGCGCTGCTCGCCGACCCCGCCGCGGCGTTGCTCGCCAGCGACTTCGACGGCGTCCTGGCGCCGATCGTCGACGACCCCGACCGCGCGTACGTGCACCCGGGCGCGGTGGCCGTGCTGGGCCGGCTCGCGGGCCGGCTCGGCGGGGTCGCGGTGGTGACCGGGCGGCCGGTGGCGCAGGTGCTGGAGCTCGGCGGGTTCGCGGGTGCGGACGGCCTGTCCGGGCTGCGCATCCTCGGTCAGTACGGCGTCGAGCGCTGGGACGCGCGCAGCGGCGAGACGATCGCGCCGCCGCCACCGCCGGGCGTCGACGACGCGCGGCGACGCCTTCCCGGCCTGCTCGCCGATCTCGATCTCGCCGACGCGAGGGTCGAGGACAAGGGCCGTGCCCTGGTGGTGCACCTGCGCGGCAACGCCGATCCCGAGGCTGCGATGGAGCGGCTGCGGGAGCCGTTGCAGGCGATGGCCGACGAGCTCGACCTGCACGTCGAACCGGGCAAGCATGTTCTCGAGCTGCGGGCACCGGGCAGCGACAAGGGAGAGGCGATCGACCTCCTGCTGGCCGACAGCGGCGCGGCGACGGTCGCCTACGCCGGCGACGACCTGGGTGACGGCGCCGCGTACGACGCCGTCGAACACCACCGCGCGGGGACCGGGCACGGGCTGCTGATCTGGTCGGCGAGTGCTGAAGGTCCTGGGCTGAGTGACCGGGCGGACGTGGTCGTGGACGGCCCGGACGGCGTGATCGGCTGGCTGTCCGCCCTCGCCGACCGACTGGAGGGATCGCGATGACCGACCGCGAGCGGCCGGCCCCGGAACACACCCGGCCGGACGGCGTCGACGACGCCACGGTGGAGGCGCTGGGCAAGCTGTCGGAGGCCCTGGAGGTGGTCGAGCACGCCCGCGGGCTGCTCTACGGCTTCCACCGGTTGATCGGCAGCGCCGACCTTGCGGCCGGCGAGGCGGTCGAGATGCTGCGCGCCGCGGGGCACGTCGAGCTGGCCGACCGGCTCGCCGACGAGCTGATCGGGCGCAACGTGGCCGAGGGGCGCTGGACGTTCCAGGTCGTCGAGGAGTTCGACGACGGCTACTACGGCACGTTCAAGGACCTCGAGCGCGAGGCCCGCGAGTCCCTGGCCGAGGGCAGGCGGCACCTGTACGAGGCCGAGATGAAGGAGAGCCGTCGCTCCCGCGGCCGCAGGCACCACGAGGCACGCCCCTGACTGTGCGCTGATGCGTCGCTTCCGAAGGTCGCGGTGACGTACGAGCGCACGGTTCGGCGGCGTCCCACGAGGCAAGACGGACATCCAGATGTTGGACAAGGGTTCGGCACGACCCGGACCGCGCACCTAGTCTCGGGGCTGCTCATCCAGAGGGGCAGAGGGAACGGCCCGTTGAAGCCCCGGCAACCCGTCACGCGTCCTGGTGACTTGGTGCCAACTCCGTCCTGCGGCGAGAGACGCCGCGGGAAAGATGAGAAGGAGCGCTGTTGCGCTGTGAAGCCACTGTGAGCACCACGACCCTGCTGCCCGCCGTCGCGCCCGCCGGTGCCGTACGTCCCGGTGCGTTCGGCAACGCGGCCGCGCTCGTCCTGCCGCGAGTGCGGCACCCGCCAGGAGCTCGGCGCGCTGTACGCCTGTCCGGAGTGCTTCGGACCCCTCGAGGTCGCGTACGACGACGACCTCTCCGTCACCCGCGAGCAGATCGCCGCCGGACCGCCGAGCATCTGGCGCTACCAGCCGCTGCTGCCGGTGCCCACCGACGTCGCGCAGCTTCCCCAGCACCGACCCGGGCTGGACCCGGCTGGTGCGGGCCGACAACCTGGCCCGCGAGCTCGGCATCAAGACGCTGTGGGTCAAGGACGACTCCGGCAACCCCACCCACTCGTTCAAGGACCGGGTCGTCGCGGTGGCGCTGACGGCCGCCCGCGAGCTCGGGTTCACCGTGCTGGCCTGCCCCTCGACCGGCAACCTCGCCAACGCGACCGCAGCGGCCGCCGCGAGGGCCGGCATCCGCAGCGTCGTGCTGATCCCGAAGGACCTCGAGCGCCCCAAGGTGCTCACGACCGCGGTCTACGGCGGCACCCTGGTCGCCGTCGACGGCAACTACGACGACGTCAACCGGCTGGCCTCGGAGATCGCGGGCGAGCAGGAGGACTGGGCGTTCGTCAACGTCAACGTCCGCCCGTTCTACTCCGAGGGCTCCAAGACGCTCGGGTTCGAGGTCGCCGAGCAGCTCGGCTGGCGGCTGCCCGAGCAGCTGGTGGTGCCGGTCGCGTCCGGCTCCCAGCTGACCAAGATCGACAAGGGCCTCACCGAGCTCGGCCGGCTGGGGCTGGTCGAGCCGACGCCGTACCGGGTGTTCGGCGCGCAGGCCGAGGGCTGCTCGCCGGTCGCCACCGCGTACGCGCAGGGGCACGACGCCGTCCGCCCGGTGCGGCCGGACACCATCGCCAAGTCGCTGGCGATCGGCAACCCGGCCGACGGTCCGTACGTGCTGGACGTCGCCCGTCGCACCGGTGGCGCGGTCGAGTCGGTCACCGACGAGGAGATCCGCGAGGGCATCCGGCTGCTGGCCCGCACCGAGGGGATCTTCGCCGAGACCGCGGGCGGGGTCACCATCGCGACGCTCAAGAAGCTCACCGAGAACGGCCAGCTCGACCCCGATGCCGAGACCGTCGTGTTCAACACCGGTGACGGGCTCAAGACCCTCGACGCGGTCGCCGACCGGGTGGGGCCGACCGCGACCATCGCGCCGACCTATGACGCGTTCACCGAGGCGGGGCTGGCATGAGCATCCAGGTACGGGTGCCGACGGTGCTGCGCACCTACACCGGCGGCGCCAAGGAGGTCGCGTCCGAGGGCGCCACCGTCGGCGAGGTCTTCGACACCCTCGACGCGGCGCACCCGGGCATCAAGGGCCGGGTCGTCGACGAGCAGGGCCAGCTGCGGCGTTTCGTCAACGTGTACGTGGACAACGAGGACGTGCGGTTCTCCGACGGACTCGCGACGCCGGTCGCCGACGGCGCCCAGCTCTCGATCATCCCGGCGGTCGCCGGCGGTTAAGTCGCCCGCCGGGCCCGGTGGTTGGCGACGTTGAGGCGGTTGCCGCAGATGGCCGGCGTGCAGTAGCGCCGACGACCCGCCTTGCTGGTGTCGACGAACATCCCGTCGCACACCGGGGACACGCACGGCCGGAACCGGTCGTGGCCCAGCGTCCGGATCGCGCCGAGCATGCCGGTGCCCATCAGCACCGCCAGCTCGTCGGCGACCGACGCGTCCGCCGACGTCGTGACGTACCACTGCCACCGCCCCTCGGGGTCGCGGGACAGCGTGGGACCGGCACCGGCCCGCTGCACCAGCGCCGCGGCGCCGTCGACCGCCTGGTCCTCGGTGCCGGCCTCCATGACGGCGCGGACCGCGTCCCGCAGCGTCGCGCACCTGCTCGAGGTCGTCGGCGGTCGGCAGCCGCCCGGCGCGCAGCGCGTCGGGGTGGATGTCCCGGTCGGCGAAGAACGCCGCAAGCGCGGACCGGTCGGGCAGCGCCTCGCCGGTGCTGCGCTGGACCAGCGGTGCGGTGTTGACCAGGTCGGTGGCGGCTCCAGCGCCCGAGATGTAATCGAGAAAAGGTATCTTCAAGCCTTACTCCCTGCTAGCGTAAGCGTTGAAATCAGAGTACACCTCTTAGCGCAGGGAGTGGCACATGAGCACGCAGACGCAGCCGCGGTCCGAGACCTGGCGTCTCCCGCAACGGGTGCGGGTGTCCGGCGGCGAGGTGGCCACCGACGTCCTCGGCGACGGGCCGTCGGTGGTCCTGGTCCACGGCACCCCGGCCTGGTCGTACCTGTGGCGCGACGTCGTCCCGGTCCTGGCCCGTACGCACCGGGTGCACGTGTGGGACCTGCTCGGCTTCGGCGACTCGCGCCTCGACCCGGGCGCTGACACCGTCGATCGCCCAGCAGGCCGGCACCCTGGCCGAGCTGGTGGAGTACTGGGGTCTGGATGCCCCCGCCCTGGTCGGCCACGACATCGGCGGCGGGATCGTGCTTCGCGCCCATCTGCTGGACCAGGTGCCGGCGCAGCGCATCGCGCTGCTGGACGCGGCCGTCATCGGTCCGTGGAACACGCCGTTCACCGACCACATCCAGCACCACGAGGAGGCGTACCGGACGATGCCTCCGCACGTCTTCGCCGACATCATCGCCCCGCGGATGCGCACCGCCGTGCACCGGCCGATGTCCGACGAGGTCGCGGCCGCCTACCTGGCGCCCTGGGACGGCGCGGCCGGGCAGCAGCGCTGGATCGACCAGGTCGCGCACGTGAGCTACCTCGACACCGAGGACGTCGTCGCCCGGCTGGACCAGGTGACGGCTCCGACGCTGGTGCTGTGGGGAGAGCAGGACGGCTGGCTCGACCCGGCGATGGGCGACCGGCTGACTGCCGCCATCCCCGGCGCGCGGCAGGAGCGCATCACCGCAGCGGGTCACTTCGTCGCCGAGGACAACCCCGGGGACACCGCCGACGCGCTGCTGCGGTTCCTCGACTAGCGCGTACGGGTGCGGGGTGGGGTGCTCGCGCGTACGGCGACCTCGCCCCGCACCTGGAGCAGCCGCGGTGTCCCGGCCGCCGGCTGCAGCACGAGGTCGAGGGCGTCCTCGCCGATGGCCTCCAGCGGCAGGCCCACGGTGGTGAGCGACGGCGTCACGTCGCGCAGGGTCGCGATGTCGTCGAAGCCGGCGACGGCCATGTCCTCGGGCAGCCGCACCCCGCGATGGCGCAGCGCGGCCATGGCGCCGACCGCCATCACGTCGTTGACGGCGAACACGCACTCGACGTCGGGCAGCCGGTCGAGCACGTCCAGCATCGCCTCGTAGCCACCGTCGCGGGAGAACGGTCCGGGAACGACGTGCGTGTCGGGCAGCTCGACGCCGGACGCGGCCAGCCCGTCCCGGAACCCGCCGACGCGCTCCCGCGCGGTCAGCAGGTCGCCCGGGCCGCCCAGCACCGCGAACCGCCGGTAGCCGAGAGCCGGTCAGCCGCTCGGCGAGCGCATGGGCGCCGGCGCGGTTCTCGACCGCGACGGTGTCGAACGGCAGCCGGTGCTGGCTGACCATCGCCACCCGGCCCCCGCCCTCCTCGAACGAGGCCAGCTCGGCCTCGAGCGCGTGCAGCAGCCGGTCGTCGGTGACCCGGCTGCCGACCAGCACGGCCGCCTGCGCCCGCTGGCCGCGCAGGCTGGTGACGTACTCGAGCTCGCGCTCGGCGCGGCCGAACGTGCACCCGATGGTCACGACGGCGCCCTGTCCCTCGGCGGCACGGATCGCCCCGGCCGCGATCGAGGAGAAGTACGGGTCGGCGATGTCGCTGACGATCAGCCCGATGACGGTGGTGTGCCCCTTGGCCATGGCCTGCGCCTGCAGGTTGGCGGAGTAGTGCAGCCGCCGGGCGGCCGTCACCACCCGCTCGCGCAGGTCGGGCCGGACGTGGCGGGTGCTCCCGTTGAGGGTGCGGGAGGCGGTGGCCAGCGAGACCCCGGCCGCCTGCGCCACGTCCATCAGCGTCACCGCATGCGCCGTCCCCGTGTGCTGCCGCACCGTGGTGCCCCCGTTTCCCGACCGCCCCCTCCGGCAGTGTAGGGAAGAGCACTCCACCGCGGTGCCCGTCGGCCGGTCCGGCAGCGGCTCCGCTCGCTTGCACTCTCGGGGTGCGAGTGCTAAACCTGACGCTGGCACTCTCAGCATGAGAGTGACAACACGACCGGTGCAGTCGAGGTCGTCGACCGGGCGGGACGTGACCGTCCCGGCGGCGGCCGTCCGTCGCGGGCGACAGACCGGTCGGCCCCCGACTCTCGCGTGAGGACTCGCAGGAGCTATGCCGAAGACCATTGCGTTCAACGAGGACGCCCGACGCGGCCTCGAGCGTGGCATGAACACGCTCGCCGACGCCGTCAAGGTGACCCTCGGCCCCAAGGGTCGCAACGTCGTGCTGGAGAAGAAGTGGGGCGCCCCCACGATCACCAACGACGGTGTCTCGATCGCCAAGGAGATCGAGCTCGAGGACCCCTACGAGAAGATCGGCGCCGAGCTCGTCAAGGAGGTCGCCAAGAAGACCGACGACGTCGCCGGCGACGGCACCACCACCGCCACCGTGCTGGCCCAGGCGCTGGTCCGCGAGGGCCTGCGCAACGTGGCAGCCGGTGCCAACCCGATGTCGCTGAAGCGCGGCATCGAGGCGGCGACCGACGCGGTGTGCGAGCAGCTGCTCGCCACGGCCAAGGACGTCGAGACCAAGGAGCAGATCGCCTCCACCGCCTCCATCTCGGCCGCTGACCCCCAGGTCGGCGAGATCATCGCCGAGGCCATGGACAAGGTCGGCAAGGAAGGCGTCATCACCGTCGAGGAGTCGAACACCTTCGGGCTCGAGCTCGAGCTCACCGAGGGCATGCGCTTCGACAAGGGCTACATCTCGCCCTACTTCTGGACCGACGCCGAGCGGATGGAAGCGGTCCTCGAGGACCCGTACGTGCTCATCGTCAACTCCAAGATCTCCTCGGTGAAGGACCTCGTCCCGGTCCTGGAGAAGGTCATGCAGTCCGGCAAGCCGCTGGCGATCATCGCCGAGGACGTCGAGGGCGAGGCCCTCGCGACCCTGGTGGTCAACAAGGTGCGTGGCACCTTCAAGTCCGTCGCCGTCAAGGCGCCGGGCTTCGGCGACCGCCGCAAGGCGATGCTGCAGGACATCGCGATCCTCACCGGTGGCCAGGTCATCTCCGAGGAGGTCGGCCTCAAGCTCGAGAACGCCGACATCGAGCTGCTCGGCCGGGCCCGCAAGGTCGTCGTCACCAAGGACGAGACGACGATCGTCGAGGGCTCCGGTGACTCGGCCCAGATCGAGGGCCGGGTCAACCAGATCCGCGCGGAGATCGAGAACAGCGACTCCGACTACGACCGCGAGAAGCTGCAGGAGCGGCTGGCCAAGCTGGCCGGCGGCGTCGCGGTGATCAAGGTCGGCGCGGCCACCGAGGTGGAGCTCAAGGAGCGCAAGCACCGCATCGAGGACGCGGTGCGCAACGCCAAGGCTGCCGTCGAGGAGGGCATCGTCGCCGGAGGCGGCGTCGCGCTCGTCCAGGCCGCCGCGATCGCGTTCGAGAAGCTCGACCTCGAGGGCGACGAGGCCACCGGGGCGAACATCGTCCGGGTCGCCGTCGAGGCGCCGCTCAAGCAGATCGCGATCAACGCCGGTCTCGAGGGTGGCGTCGTGGCGGAGAAGGTCAAGGGTCTCCCGAGTCGGTCACGGCCTCAACGCCGCGACCGGTGACTACGAGGACCTGCTGGCCGCGGGCGTTCCCGACCCGGCCAAGGTGACCCGCTCGGCGCTGCAGAACGCCGCGTCGATCGCCGCGCTGTTCCTCACCACCGAGGCTGTCGTCGCCGACAAGCCGGAGAAGGCTGCGGCCGCTCCGGGTGGCGGCGCTCCCGACATGGGAGGCATGGACTTCTGAGCCCACCGGCTCGGTAGCCAGCGCCACAGCACACGTACCGCCCGACGGGGCGGGTCCGGTTCGCCGGACCCGCCCCGTCGGCCTTTCTGCGGGGTGCGTGGGTACGCAGGCGTACGTCTGGCAGGCTCGGCGCGTGGGCGCACAGGTGGTCGGGCTGCTGCTCGCGGCGGGTGCGGGCCGCCGGATGGGACACCCCAAGGCACTCGTCCGCGACGACTCCGGCGTCGCCTGGTCGGTGCGCGCGGCACGGGTGCTGCGCGAGGCCGGGTGCGACCCCGTCCGCGTCGTCGTCGGCGCGGCCGCGACCGACGTGCTCGGCGTGCTCGGCTCCGACCCCAGCGGCGACGTGCTCGACGTGGTGGTCGCCGTTGACTGGGACGAGGGGATGGGCGCCTCGCTGCGCGCCGGACTCGTCGGACTGGACGCGGTGGCGCCCGACGCCGACGCCGCCCTGGTGCACCTGGTCGACCTGCCCGACGTCGGCGCCGACGCGCTGGCCCGGGTCGCCGCGCACGCGACGCCGTCGGTGCTGGCCCGGGCGGTCTACGCCGGCCGGGTGGGCCACCCGGTGCTGCTGGGCCGCGAGCACTGGCCCGGTGTCATCGCCTCCGCGCACGGTGACGAGGGAGCGCGCGGCTACCTGGCCGAGCATCCCGTCGTCGCCGTCGAGTGCGGTGACCTCGCCAGTGGCGAGGACGTCGACACCCGCTGACCTCGTCTCGCGATGTGAGACCACCCGGGGAGGGAATTCCCGCCACCCTCCACACCATGTGCACATCCGACATCCACAGCTTCTGCGGCGCGGCGGATGGGCGCCGGATCTCTCGTCCCCAGGTCATCCACCGCTCGATCCACAGGGTCGGTGGACGGCGGGAGAACGCCGGGAGAAGAAGTTGCCACAACCCCCGCCACGACAGGGATCCGGGCATTAATGTCCTCCTCACGTCGCCGGATACGGAGTCGGGAAGCAGCCGGGGAGACCCGGTCGCAGAACGGCACCGAGAAGGCGAGGGACCGGTCGGGAAACCGACGGGCCGCACCTCGCGGGGCAACCCGGGAGGCGGCGCCGATGACGAGGGCGCCGGGCTCGTGAGGACTCGATCGGGCGGTGCACCACCGGTGCGGCGTCCCGGTCACCTCGGTGACCGGATGGCCGCACTGTGGCGGGGGCGTCATCCCTGAGCATCCGTGCAGTCGGCTTGCCGGTGGCACGGGTGCGGCACACGCGAAGGCGAGGCCCCTCCAACTCATACTTGGAGGGGCCTCGTGCATGTGTACCGGTGACCAGTGAACCAGTGGTGTACGCAGCGCGGCGTGTCGACATCCGCCGCCAGCAGAGCCCTCGCTCGTGTGCGGCGCCGCCAGCAGCGATGATGGACCGGTGCCCGACCCCGACGTCCCGACCCCCGCCGCGCTCACCAAGCTCCTGGCCGACACCGGCTACCTGGCCGACGAGGGCCTGGCCACCGCCGGCTGGCTCGCGCTGGCGATGCGGCGTCCGCTGCTGCTCGAGGGCGAGCCCGGCACCGGCAAGACCGCGCTGGCCGAGTCGTTCGCCGAGCTGCTGGGTGTCGAGCTGGTGCGGCTGCAGTGCTACGAGGGCATCGACGCCAGCCAGGCGCTCTACGACTGGGACTTCCCCCGCCAGATCCTGCACCTGCGCACCCTCGAGGCGCTCGGCGCGACCGGCGCCGGGGAGGGTGCCGACGCCGACGCGGTCGAGCGGTCGCTCTACAGCGAGCGGTTCCTGCTCGACCGTCCGGTGCTGCGCGCGCTGCGTACGAGCCCCTCGGTGCTGCTGGTCGACGAGGTCGACCGCGCCGACGACGAGTTCGAGGCGTTCCTGCTCGAGGTGCTGTCGACGTACCAGGTGAGCATCCCCGAGCACGGCACGGTCACCGCCGACCCGCCGCCGGTCGTGGTGCTCACCTCGAACCGCACCCGCGAGCTGCACGACGCGCTCAAGCGGCGCTGCCTCTACCACTGGATCGACCACCCGGGCCTCGCCCGCGAGGTGGAGATCGTCCGCGCCCGGCTGCCGGAGGTGCCGGCGCGGCTGGCCGAGCAGGTCACGCTCGCGGTGCACCGGCTGCGCGACTCCGAGGAGCTGCTCAAGCCACCGGGCGTGGCGGAGACGCTCGACTGGGCCCGCGCGCTGCACGCGCTCGGCCGCGACGAGCTCGACCTGGCCGGGGCGGCCGCCACCCTCGGCGCGGTGGTGAAGTACCGCGAGGACACCGAGCGGGTGCGGGCCCAGCTCGACCGGGTGCTGGCCTCGTGAGGTCAGCGTCGTGAAGTCAGCGCAGCGGTGAGCTCACCAGGCCTCGGTCACCGAGATCGTGACGTCGGAGCAGCCGGACGCGACGTCCTGCATCGCCGACTTCTCGGCGGTGTCCACGGTCAGCGAGAACCGGTGCTTCACCGCGACGAACTCGCCCAGGTAGCGGCAGACGTCGTAGGTCGGCAGCCACTCCGCGATGTCCTGGTCGCCCTTGGCCTGGTTGACGTCGTCGGTCACGCCGACCAGCGTCCGGTAGTCGGCGAGGTCGTTCGCGTACGTCTCGCGCTGGTCCGAGGTCCAGCCGTAGGCACCGGAGTCCCAGGCCTCGGCGAGCGGCACCATGTGGTCGATGTCGATGTCGGCGGGGTCGGTCCACGAGACCCGGTCGTAGTACGAGAACCAGCGTCCGCCGGTCAACGAGCAGCCGGTGCCCACGTCGGGCGGGTCGTCGGCCTCGGAGATGAGCACCTCGTCCCGGGCGTCGCACCCGTCGCCGTCGGCGTCGACCCAGTGGTTGAACAGATCCCGGTCGTAGCCGTCGCGCTGCTCGGTGGCGACCGGCAGGTCGGCGATCGCCTGACTCAGCGGCGCGCGTGTACGCCGCGGCCAGCGGCTGGTCGGGTGCGCTCGCCGCTGCTGGTCCCGCGAGCGAGACGAGGGCGGCGGCCGTGGTGGCGGCGGTCAGCAGACGGGTGGTCGTCGACGGCATCGGGTGCGCCTTCCGGTAGGGGGCGGTCGTTTGACTCATGCCCTCGCCCGGTGTCACGCACACCTCCGGCCGGGGACGTTCCGGTGAACGCTCCGGAGGAGATGCTGCTCGGGTTCGCCGAGGCGCTGCGCGTCGCCGGGCTGCCGGTGACCCCCGATCGCGGGCAGGCGTTCTGCCAGGCGGTCGCGCTGGCGGGGGCGGGCGAGCGGGGCGCCGTCTACTGGTCGGGCCGCGCCACGCTGTGCGGGAGCCGCGACGACGTGGACCGCTACGACAGCGTGTTCAGCCTGTGGTTCGCCGCCGAGCACCCGCAGGGCGTACGTACCCGGCAGACGACCCGGGAGACGCTGCGGCCCGACCTGACGGGCGGCGACCAGCAGGGCGCCGGCGAGGAGCGCTCGCTGAACGCGCGGGCGATCGCGAGCCGGGCCGAGGTGCTGCGGCACCGCGACGTGGCCGACATGGACGCCACCGAGCGGCAGCTGCTCGATCGGCTGCTCGACGGTCTCGTGGTGCGGCCGCCGCGACGTACCGGCCCGCGGATGCGGCCGCACCGGCGCGGCCGGATCGACGCCGCCCGCACGATGCGCGACCAGCTGCGCCGGGGCGGCGAACCCGGCCCGTTGCGGCACCGCCGGCGCGCGTCCGCGCCCGCGGCGGGTGGTGCTGCTGGTCGACGTCTCGGGGTCGATGGAGCCGTACGCCGATCATCTGCTGCGGCTCGCGCACCGGGTCGTGCAGGCGGCGCCCGCGACCACCGAGGTGCTGACGATGGGCACCCGGCTGACCCGGGTGACGGCGGCCCTGCGCCGGCGGGACGGTGATGCCGCGTTGCGTGCCGCCGGCGACACCGTGCCGGACTGGTCGGGCGGCACCCGGCTGGGCGAGGTGCTGCGTGCGTTCCTCGACCGGCACGGTCAGCGCGGGATGGCGCGGGGGGCCGTCGTGGTTGTGCTGAGCGACGGTTGGGAACGCGGTGACGCGGTCCTGCTCGGCGAACAGGTCCAGCGGCTGCGGCGGCTGGCGCACCGGCTGGTGTGGGTGAACCCGCACCGCGGCAAGGCCGGCTACCTGCCGGTGCAGGGCGGGATCATCGCGGTGCTGCCGCACGTCGACGAGCTGCTGGCCGGGCACTCGCTGGCGACGTTCGAGGAGCTGTTGGAGGCGATCGGCAGTGCGTGACGTGATGGAGGAGCTGCGGGAGTGGTGGGACGCCGGCGAGACCGTCGGTGTCGGCACCGTCGTGGCGACCTGGCGCTCGGCGCCCCGTCCGGCCGGTGCCTCCATGCTGGTCGGACCCGACGGCACCGCCGTGGGGTCGGTGTCGGGTGGCTGCGTCGAGGGCGCGGTCTACGAGCTGGCCCAGCAGGTGGTCGCTGAGGGCGGTCCGGAGCTGCACCGCTACGGCATCAGCGACGGTGACGCGTTCGCCGTCGGGCTGACCTGCGGCGGGGTGCTGGACGTGTTCGTGGAGAAGGTGTCGCAGGAGACGTTCCCCGAGCTCGGTGAGATCGCCGCCGACGTCGAGGCCGGACGGCCGGTCGCCGTGGTGACCGTGGTCGACCACCCGGACGCCGGCTGGGTCGGCCGCCGCCTGGTCGTGCGTCCGGAGGACGCCGACGTGCCGGTCCAGGGCGGCCTCGGCAGCGGCCGCGCCGACGACGCAGTCACCGACGACGTCCGCGGGCTGCTCGCGCAGGGACGCAGCCAGCTGCTCACGTACGGCCCGGACGGCCAGCGGCGCGGCGAGGGCATGCGGGTGTTCTGCGCGTCGTACGCGCCCAAGCCGCGGATGCTCGTGTTCGGTGCCATCGACTTCGCCGCCGCCGTGGCGCGGGTGGGGTCGTTCCTCGGCTATCAGGTGACGGTGTGCGACGCCCGGCCGGTGTTCGCGACGCCGGCGCGCTTCCCCGACGCCGACGAGGTCGTCGTGGAGTGGCCGCACCGCTACCTGCGCCGGCAGGCCGAGGCCGGCGCGATCGACGCGCGGACCGTGATCACGGTGCTCACCCACGACCCGAAGTTCGACGTGCCGCTGCTCGAGATCGCGCTCCGGCTGCCGGACGTGGCCTACGTCGGCGCGATGGGCTCGCGGCTCACCCACGACGACCGGCTGGCCCGGCTCCGGGAGGCCGGCCTGTCCGAGAAGGAGCTGGAGCGGATGTCCAGCCCGATCGGTCTCGACCTCGGTGCGCGTACGCCCGAGGAGACCGCGGTGTCCATCGCCGCCGAGATGATCGCGCTGCGCTGGGGAGGCGGCGGCCGGCCGCTGGCCGAGCTCGACGGCCGTATCCACAACACGATCACCCACAGCGAGCGCGGGGAAGTCGACGCCTGAGCGGTGCCGTCCACAGATTCGGCTGTGGGGGTTATGTCCGGATTCGAGCGGGGCTAACCTGCCGCCCACTGGCTCGGAGGTGGGGTCGTGGGTGGTCGGCGCTGGGCAGCGGTCGTGGTGGTCGCCTGCGCTCTCGGGGTGACCGGGTGCACGGGTGATTCGGACGATGCCGAGCCCACGCCCACGACGGCCTCGTCGACCACGGTGGGGCCGACTGACACCACGACGCCCGCCGGCCCGGTCGAGCCCACGGTGCCCGCCGAGGCGCAGGGTGGGTCGGCCGCCGCAGCCAAGGCGTTCGTCGGGTACTACATCGAGCTCTTGAACTACGCCATGGTCACGGGTGACACCGAGGCGTTTCGCGCGGCGGCGCCAGCCCGGCTGCGGTGGCTGCGACGACTACGCGAGACAGCTTCGAGGAGCAGTACGCGGCTGGCGGATCCAATGAGACGCGGGGTTGGCGACCAACGTCGCGTTTTCGTCAACGACCGAGCGGACGATGTCGTGTCGCTCTGGTGCAGGTCATGTCGGCACCACTGCGTCTACATCAAGGAGCAGGCAGTCCGAGCGAAACCGTTCGGGGCGAGAGCGCTACTCCCTGCGCTTGGCCTGAGACGCACCGGGGGACGCTGGCACGTGCACTGACTTCACGGGGGATGACGCATGAGACAGCCTGTCGGCATCCTGCTTGGCTGTCGTCGTCGCCGTGCATTGGCGTCAGCAACGTCGCCAGCCCCGGCCGACACCGATGGTGGAGCCGGCAGCAATCCACATAGTCCGGGCGTCGACGATCTGAAGGAAGACGGCGAGCGGCCCGGATCCGGTTCTGGTGGCAGCCGAGGTCTCAGTCCGGCGCGACCTGGCAGTACCTCTGGCTGCTCTGCGCTGCTCGCGAGAATCACCCGGGCGGCCAATGATGTCGTGTGCAGTGCGGCGCATCCTGTGCCCGGCGGCCCGGACGAGCTGCGTTGGATGCTCTGGGTCCGCCAGGTCACTGACGCAGAGGAGACCCGACCCCGACGTCGGATGGCGTGCCTGGGCGACGTCACTGCCGCGGAGGGCCGCCCGAGGCGCGAACTCCGCCGGTCGTCACCGATGACCTGGTCCTCAACGAAGTCCGCCGCCTGGGGCTGCCGCGCCTGACGGTGCGGGTACAGCCGGCGGGGGAGACGCTGGTCAACCTCGACACGATCTTCTACGCCGAGCCGCCGGAGTGGGCGAGGACGGTGCAGCTCCTCGGCTACACCGTCGACGTGGAGGCGGCGCCGGCGACGTACTCGTGGTCGTTCGGCGACGGCTCAGCCACCACGACCGACGGCCCCGGCGCGCCGTACCCGGCCACCGACATCGTGCACGCCTACGACGACGCGGGGGTGCAGGTGCGCCCCGCGGTCGACGTCGCCTACCAGGTCCGCTACCGGGTCGACGGCGGCGCCTGGCAGACGATCGACGAGACGGTGCCGGCCGCCGGGTACCCGACCGACCTGGTCATCCGGGAGGCGACCCCGGTGCTGGTGGGTGACTGACCGGCCCAGCCGTCACGACGTGGTCAGGATCGCGTCCAGATCGATGCGCGTGCGACCGGCAGTGCCCTGATTGACGACACGGATCGTGTGCGTCCCCTTGGACATGGCCATGTCCCACTCGATGATCCGGTTGGTGTTCGCGGCCGCGAAGGTGTCGACCGTCTCCATCGTGCGTACCGTCGATGAAGATCGCGGCCTTCCCACGGCCCGGACCCTCGGCCATCACGAGCGCAACGTGCTCACCGCGTGCGAACGTGCGGGTGATCGCCGCCGCTGCTCCGGTCTGCGTTCGTACGTCGCTGGGCGGCGCCGGAGGCGCAGTCACAGAAGGCCAACGACCATGCTCCCGAGTAGTTGACGGTGAGCGATCGTGCCGTCGCGCCTGCCGGGACCTGGCCATCCTCCTGGTACACGGTCGGGTACCGCTTGAGCACCTGCTTGCCGATGAGGTTGCCGTCCGGGTTGGTCGCGATGACGGTGAAGCCGTCCTTCTCGGGACACGCTGCGGTGCCGTGATCGTCGTTGACGGTCACATCGACGCGCGGGCGTCTGGGTGTCCGCGTCGATCGTCGTCTCGAAGGACGCGGGTTCGCACGGACCGGTGTGGAAGGCCGCGATGTCGAAGAAGCGGTCCGGTGCCCCGGTGGAGGTCCACCGGAGCCGCATCGGGATGCTCTGCGTGTACTGATCGCCTCCCGGTCCCTCGGACGCGCTGATCTGGCCGCCCAGCACGAAGCTCTGCGCCAGCGGCACGGTCAGCGTGGGGGCGGGCGCTGCCGCCGCCGGTGGAGCAGGATCCGTCGCGGAGCTGGCGAGGGGAACGCTGATCGCAGCGGCGATGACCCCGACCGCCGAGCCGACGATCAGGCCGCGCGTGAATGCCTTGTTCATGTGGTGCCTTCCGAGAGTGGGTCGCTCCCCGTGGCGCGACCAGCCACCTGGAGATTGTCAGCAGGGGCGTGCGACAGTGCCGTTACTACTGCTTTCGCGGCTGCCGTGACTGTCCGTAGGGCGTAGCTGGCTGGCGGGTTCGGCAGCCATGTCAGCGACCGGGGACCCGACGGTCAGCCGGGTTAGGGTTACCTAAACCTCATCCACGGTGACATTCTCCGATCCGCACCGCAGAAGCGGTCGACCGAGTCGCTCAGATTTCAATCATCTGAAACATCGGCTTGTGCGCCAGGTCACCCGGGGGTGGGATGAGCCCAGCGCAGGCCGGTCGACGTCGCCGAGCAGGTCTGTGCCTGCAGTCGCGGCGACACGAAGGGTGGGGCGTGGAATGACTCGGATCAACGTCAATGTCGACGGGGTCACGTACTCCGACGACGTGGAGCCGCGCACGTTGCTCGTGCACTACCTGCGCGAACAGCTGGGCAAGACCGGCACCGTCGTCGGCTGCGACACGACCAACTGTGGTGCCTGCACGGTGCACCTCGACGGTCGCAGCGTGAAGTCCTGCTCGGTCCTCGCCGTCCAGGTGGACGGGCACGAGGTCACCACCATCGAGGGCCTGGCCACCAACGGTGAGCTGCACCCGATGCAGCAGGCCTTCCACGAGAACCACGCCCTGCAGTGCGGCTTCTGCACGCCCGGCATGATCATGCAGTCGATCGACCTCGTACGGGACAACCCGTCGCCCAGCGACGAAGAGGTCCGCGACGGCCTCGAGGGCAACCTCTGCCGCTGCACCGGCTACCAGAACATCGTCTCCGCCGTGCAGGCGGCCGCGGCCGCCACCGCCGAGGGAGGGACGCGATGACTGCTGTCGACGACCGCACCGACACCGCCGGCTCCCGCGCTCGAGGTCGGCTCCCCGCGCCGCCGCAAGGAGGACCGCCGGCTGCTCACCGGGCGCACCCGGTTCACCGACAACATCCAGCTCCCGGGGATGCTGCACCTCGCGATGGTCCGCAGCCCGATGGCGCACGCGACGATCACCGCCATCGACGTCGAGGCCGCCAAGGCGTCGCCAGGCGTGGTCAAGCGTCCTCACCGGCCGCGACGTGGCCGACAGCCAGGGCAGCCTGCCCAACGCCTGGCCGATCACCCCGGAGCAGAAGGCGCCGGCCCACCCGTCGATCGCCGTCGACGAGGTCAACTACGCCGGCGAGATCGTCGCCTGCATCGTGGCGCGCAGTGCGCGCGAGGCACGCGACGCCGTCGAGCTGGTCGACGTCGACTACGACGACCTGCCGGTCGTGCTGGACATCGAGGCCGCTGTCGCCGACGGAGCCGACCTCGTCCACCCCGACCTCGGTACGAACATCAGCGCGCACTTCGTCCTCGACCCCACCCCCGAGGGCGGAGAGGACGTCGACGCCAAGATCGCCACCGCTCGCGAGAGCGGCATCGTCATCGAGCGCACCTACCGCCAGCAGCGGCTGATCCCGGCGTTCATGGAGCCCCGCTCGACGGTCTGCGACCCGACCGGTGAGCAGATCGTGCTGTGGGACGCCACCCAGATCCCGCACGTGCTGCGGGTGATGCTCGCGCTCACGCTCGGCATCTCCGAGAGCAAGCTGCGGGTGATCGCACCCGACGTCGGTGGCGGCTTCGGCGGCAAGCTGCAGGTCACGCCGGAGGAGATCATCACCGTGCTGGCCGCCCAGCAGCTGGGCAAGCCGGTCAAGTACACCGAGACCCGCAGCGAGTCGCTGCTGTCGGCCCACCACGGTCGCGACCAGGTCCAGAAGATGACGCTGTCGGCCACCAAGGACGGCACGGTCACCGGGCTCAAGGCGGAGCTGCTGGCCGACATGGGCGCGTACCTCTCGCTCATCGGCGGTGGCGTGCCGACGCTCGGCGCGTTCATGTTCAACGGCATCTACAAGTTCGACGCCTACCGCTTCGACCTCACCACCGTCTTCACCAACAAGACCTGGACCGACGCCTACCGCGGCGCGGGCCGTCCGGAGGCGACCTACGCCGTCGAGCGGATCATGGACGAGCTCGCCCACGAGCTCGGCGTGGACCCGTTGGAGATCCGGGAGAAGAACTGGATCAAGCACGACGAGTTCCCGTTCGCCACGGTCAGCGGCCTCGAGTACGACTCCGGCAACTACGAGGCGGCCACGGCCAAGGCCAAGGAGATGTTCGGCTACGACGCGCTGCGCCAGGAGCAGGCCGAGCGTCGCGAGCGCAAGGACCCGGTCCAGCTGGGCATCGGCATCTCGACCTTCACCGAGATGTGCGGGCTGGCGCCCTCGCGGGTGCTCGGCTCGCTGGCGTACGGCGCGGGCGGCTGGGAGAGCGCGTCCATCCGGATGCTGCCGACCGGCAAGGTCGAGGTCGTCACCGGTGCGTCGGCGCACGGGCAGGGACACGAGACGGCGTGGAGCCAGCTCGTGGCCGACAAGCTCGGAGTGGCGTTCGAGGACGTCGAGGTGCTGCACGGCGACACCCAGATCGCACACAAGGGCATGGACACGTACGGGTCCCGCTCGCTGGTCGTGGGCGGGCAGGCGGTGCTCAACGCCGCGGGCAAGGTGATCGAGAAGGCCAAGGTCATCGCCGCGCACATGCTCGAGGCGAGCCCCGACGACCTCGACTTCGAGGGCGGACAGTTCACCGTCCGCGGCACCGACAAGGGCGTCGGCATCGGGGACGTGTCGCTCGCGACCTTCGCCGCACACGACCTGCCCGACGGGGTGGAGGCGACGATCGACGCCGACGCGACGTTCGACCCGGTCAACTTCTCGTTCCCGCACGGCACCCACCTGTGCGCGACCGACGTCGACACCGAGACCGGTGAGGTCACCATCCGCAAGTACGTCTGCGTCGACGACATCGGCAAGGTGATCAACCCGCTGATCGTCGACGGTCAGGTGCACGGCGGGCTGGTGCAGGGCATCGCGCAGGCGCTGTTCGAGGAGGCCGTCTACGACGAGTCCGGCACCCTGGTCACCGGCTCGTTCGTCGACTACCTGGTGCCGAGCGCGGCCGACCTGCCGCACTTCGACACCGACCGCACCGTGACGCCGGCGATCGCCAACGACATGGGCGCCAAGGGCGTCGGCGAGGCGGGCACGATCGCCTCGACGCCGGCGGTGGTCAACGCCATCGTCGACGCGCTGCGGCCGTGGGGCGTCGACGACGTACCGATGCCGTGCTCGCCGCACCGGGTGTGGCAGGCGATCCAGGGCCGGACCATCGGCGAGGTCTCGGTCGGCCAGCCGGTCAATGCTGCGCAGGCGGCCGGCGACGGCAGCAGCGGCCAGCTACCCACCGGGGATGCCAGCCAGGGAGGCAACTCATGATCCCGACGGCGTTCGACTACCACGCGCCCACGACCGTCGAGGAGGCCGTACGCCTGCTCGCGGAGTCCGGCGACGACGTCAAGGTCCTGGCCGGGGGGCAGAGCCTGTTCCCCGTGCTGCGGCTGCGGCTGGCCGCGCCCGAGGTGATCGTCGACCTCGGCAAGATCGAGTCGCTGCGCGGCATCCGCGAGGACGGCGACCACCTGGTGATCGGGGCGATGACCCCGCACTACGAGGTGGCCGAGTCGGCGCTCGTGCACGAGCACGCCAAGGTGCTGTCCGAGGCAGTGCTGACCGTGGCCGACCCGCAGGTACGCCACCGGGGCACGTTCGGCGGCTCGCTCGCGCACGCCGACCCCGCCGGTGACATGCCCGCGGTGGTGCTGGCGCTCGGTGGCGAGATGGTCGCCGTCGGGCCGGGTGGCGAGCGCCGCATCGCGGCAGCGGACTTCTTCGAGGACCTCTTCACCACCACGCTGGCCGACGACGAGGTGCTCACCGAGGTGCGCCTGCCCAAGCACACCGGCTGGGGCGGTCACTACGAGAAGTTCACCCGGGTCGCGCAGCAGTGGTCGATCGTGGCGGTCGCTGCGGCCGTACGCGCGGAGAACGGCACCATCGCCGAGGCCAAGGTGGGGCTGACGAACATGGGCTCGGTGCCGGTCCGGGCCACCGCGGTGGAGCAGGCGCTGGCCGGCGCCTCGGCCGACGCCGACTCCGTACGCGCCGCGGTCGGTGCCGTCGCCGACGGGACCAACCCGCCCAGCGACATCAACGGCGACGCCGACTACCGTCGGCACCTGGCGGCGGTGCTGACCCGGCGAGCGGTGTTGGCGGCCTCCGGCAGCTGAGCACCCACCACGAGTTGTCACCGTGACACCGCCATAGATGGCGGTCTCACGGTGACAACTCGCAGTCAGGGAGGACTGACGTGGAACTGCAGCACCGCTTCACCGTGCCCGCGCCGATCGAGGAGACCTGGGCGGCGTTCAACGACCTCGAGCGGGTCGCGCCGTGCTTTCCTGGTGCGACGCTGACCTCGGTCGAGGGCGATCAGTTCACCGGCAGCGTCAAGGTCAAGCTCGGTCCGATCTCGATGCAGTACTCCGGCACCGGCACCTTCCTGGAGCGCGACGAGGCCAACCACACGGCACGCTTCGAAGCCAAGGGCAAGGACAAGCGTGGCAACGGGACCGCGGCGGCGACCGTACGCGCGCAGCTCACGCCCGAGGGCGACGGCACGGCGGTCGAGGTGAGCACCGACCTCGCCATCACCGGCAAGCCGGCGCAGTTCGGCCGGGGTGTGATCCAGGACGTCAGCGACAAGCTCTTGGGCAGGTTCACCGCGTGCCTCGCGGACACGCTAGGGCAGCCCGCGCAGGCTGCGGAACCGGCGGCGGCGCCCGAGCCGGCGGCTGCTCCCGCTGCTCCCGCTGCTTCGAGCTGCTTCGACCGCCTCCGCTGCTCCCGCGGCCAGCATGGTCGACGAGGTGGCGGCGGCCGCCGCGCCGAACCGGCCGCCGCGCTACCCGCCGCGGTCTGCCACCCCGGACGACGGCGAGGGACTCGACCTGTTCCGTACGGTGGCGCCGGTGCTGGTCAAGCGCTACGCGTTGCCGTTCGCCGGCGCGCTGGTCGTCCTCTACGTCCTGGTCCGCCTGATCCGCCGCTGACCCGCTTCTACCGCGAAACCCATGGTTCCCCCGTGTTGTGACGCGGGGTAACCACGGGTTTCCCAAGGTCACTTGGGAAACCGGAAGCCCGCACCCAGCGCCTCAGGAGAGGGTGCCGAGCGGGGCGACGACGATGCCGGACTCCTCGCACACCCAGTGCGGGTCCTCGCCGAGGTCGGGCTCGATGTGCAGGGCGTGCTCGGCAGTGAGGTCGCAGGCGGTGCAGCGGGGCCACCGGTTGGTGCGGTCGAGCAGGGCGTCCTGCACGTCCTGGGCCACCAGCCCGGCCACGAACGGCGTGCCCTCGGTCCACTGCTCGAGCCACCAGCCGCGCCCCGAGAGCGCTTCCTCGAGGATCGAGACGGTGCCCGCGTCGGCGAGACCACGGGCCTGCAGGTCGTGCAGCACGAGTGCCCGGGCCTGCAGCAGGCAGTCGCGTGGCGTCACCGTGGAATTGTCCCACCGTGCGCAAAGATGGGCGTGACATGGATCCGCTGCTCGAGGTGCGCGTCCTGCATCCCTCGGACGCCGAGGCCGCCCAGGAGGGTGGTGCCGACCGGCTGCTCGTGGTCGCGCTCGGCCCGGGCGGCGAGGACGACCTGCGCTCGCCCGAGCCGGCGCTCGTCTCGGCGCTGGGGCGGGTGTGCGAGATCCCGCTGCGGGTGGTGCTGCGCCTCGACGACGGCGACACCACCACGGGTGCGGGTCTGGTCCGCCTCGCCGGCCTTGCCTCCGACTACCTGTCCGCGGGAGCCGAGGGCGTCGCGTACGGGTTCCTGGACAACGACCTGGAGATCGACGCCGAGCTGTGCGCCGAGCTCGCCGGACCGCACCGCGATGCCGTGGACGTTCACCCGCGCGTTCGACCGCACCCTCGACCCGCGGCGCTCCTGGCGCACCGTCAAGGCGCTGCCCGGCATCGACGGGGTGCTGACCGCCGGCGCCGCGCTCGGCGCCGAGCAGGGTCACGAGGCACTGCTCGCTGCCGCCGAGTCCGACCCGGTCACCGCCGGGCTCGCGATCGCCGCGGGCGGGGTCCGTGCCGAGCACGTGCCCTGGCTGGTCCGCGCCGGCGTGCGGCGGGTCCACCTCGGTGCTGCGGTCCGTCCCGGCCGGGTCGTGGGCCAAGGCCTACACCGACACCGCACTCGTCCGCTCGTGGCGGCTGCTCCTGGACGAGGCCGTGGCCCGGGCGGGGACCGCGTGATCCTGGTCGACCCGCCCAGCTGGCCGGCGCACGGACGACTCTGGTCGCACCTGGTCAGCGACACGTCGTACGCCGAGCTGCACGCGTTCGCGCGTGGCATCGGGGTGCCCGCCCGCGGCTTCGACCGTGATCACTACGACGTCCCCGAGGAGCGGTACGACGCCGTCGTCGCCGCCGGGGCGCGACCGGTCGGCAGCCGGGACGTCGTGGTCGCGCTGACCCGGGCCGGACTGCGCCGCCGCCGGGGCAACAGCCTGGGCCGACGGGCGGTCGGCGCGCCGTTGCTGCGTCCGCGGCGGCTGGTGCCCGGCGACGTGGTGGCCGTGGTCGCCCCGGCCGGGCCGGTGCTCCCCGAGCGGCTCGCCGTCGGGGTGCGGGTGCTGGAGTCGTGGGGGCTCACCGTGCGCGTCGGCCCGCACGTGCTCAACCGGCACTCGTCGCTGGAGCATCTGGCCGGCACCGACGCGGAGCGGGTGGCCGACCTGCAGGAGGCCTGGTGCGCGTCCGACGTGGCAGCGGTGTGGGCGGCCCGCGGCGGCTACGGCTGCCACCGGCTCGTCGACCTGCTGGACTGGCCGGCGCTGGCGGAGGCCGGGCCGCGGCTGCTGATCGGCTTCTCCGACGTCACCGCCCTGCACGAAGCGCTGGCGCAGCGGCTCGGTGTGGTCGGCCTGCACGCGCCCGTGATCACGTCTCTCGGCGAGAGCTCGGACGCCACGAAGGAGCGGATGCGCCGCACGCTCTTCGAGCCGGAGCAGGCGCTCCGGGTCGCCGACGGCCTGCGCCGGGTGACCGGCGGCGTGGCGGAGGGCGTGCTGGTCGGGGGCAACGCGCGGGTGCTGACCGCGAGTCTCGGCACCCCGGTCTCCCGCCCGGCGCAGGGCGGGCTGGTCGTGCTCGAGGACATCGGCGAGCCGGCGTACAAGCTCGACGGCGTGCTCACCCAGCTGCTGCGCGCGGGCTGGTTCGCCGGCGTGCGCGGGGTGGTCACCGGCCACTTCAGCGACGTCGCGGGCACCGACGTCGAGGCGGTGCTCGTCGACCGGCTCGGCGGCCTCGGGGTGCCGGTGGTGAGCGGCGCCCCGGTGGGCCACGAGGACGACAACCGGCCGGTGCCGCTCGGGGTGCCCGCGCGGCTCGACGCCGACGCCGGGACCCTCGACCTCACCCTCCCGGCCTTGGCCTGAGGGTCAGCGATGCGGGCTCGGCGACGAGCCGGGGTACGTCTCGTGCCAGTCCGCGGGCAGCGCCTCGACCGCTTCCTGCACGGTCGGCGGCGTACGCCATGGGCGGCCGTGGGCGCGTACCACGTCGCCCAGCTCGTCCAGCCGGGCACAGGCCGACTCGACACCGGCCCGCCGCCGCTCGGCATCGAACCGGCCGACGGCGTCGCCCCAGATCGCCCGGCCGGCCATGAACCCGCTTGCCCCGGCCGACGACGCGATCTCGACCTGGCGCCGGAACTGCGGGAACGTCGCCGACGACGACAGCAGCACCCAGGGGACGTCGATGCCGGCGTCCAGCTCGGCGCACCGGTCGGCCGCGGCCGCCTCGGTCTCGGGGTCGCCGACGTCGCCCGGGAACTCCACCTTCATCACGTCGGTGCCGAGGGCGGCGAAGACCGCGGCGGCGTCGACGATCGCGCCGGCCCGGGCCGCGCGCACGGCGGGGTCGGCGGCGTCCTCGTGCTCGAGCGGGTACCACAGCGGCTCGACGACGAGCGGCAGCTCCGCCTCGCGGCACTGCGCGACCAGGTCGGCGACGATCGCCCGCTGCTGCGCGGCGACCGCCTCGAGCTCGGCGCGGTAGAAGACCACCAGCTTCGCGGCATCGGCTCCGAGCCGGCTCAGCACCGGCACCGTCCACCGTTCCCGCAGCTCGGTCGCCGTACCGAAGCCGGCAGGGGAGTACGCGAGTCGCTCCAGCCCGCTGATGATCCCGACCGAGCCCGGGACCGAGCCGGTGAGCACCGCCTGGCCGAACGACCACACCGGGTCGACGAGCACCGCGCTGCAGTGCCCCGACATCCCCGCGATCAGCTCGAGCTTGGACTCGACCACCTCGCCGAATCCGCACCGCGGACAGGTCGGGGTCGAACAGCGCCAGGTAGTTCTCCGGGTGGTCGATGGCCGCGACCCGGATGAACCCGTCGGCGTCGCTGATGCGCTGCAGCCGGCGCAGCGTGCCGAGGGCCGGCCGGCGGGCGGGCCGGAGGGGGTGCGGCAGTCATCCGGTCCCCTCCGTCACCAGTTCGGTCAGCGTCACTAGGCAACGTTGTCATCCAGGCGAGAGGATAGGCAACACCGGCACCGCGACGGGTGCCGCTCACCGTTCCGGAGGACCTCGCGACCGTGCTCGTCGTCAACCCGAACCTGTGCTTCGACCGCACCCTGTGGGTGGCCGAGCTGACCGTCGGGACGGTCTCCCGCCCGCGGCGGGCCGAGGTCACCGCGGGCGGCAAGGGCGTCAACGTCGTCCGGGCCCTGCGCGACCTCGGGGCGGCCGGCACGCTGGTCGGCCTGCTGCCCGCCGGCGGGTCGGACCGGCTCGAGGCGCTGCTGCACGGCGAGGGCCTCGCGCTGGTCGGCGTGCCGACCGCCGGCGAGGTGCGCAGCGCGACCATCGTGGTCGAGGACAGCGGCCGCGCCACGGTGCTCAACGAGCAGGCCCGACCCTGGCTCCCGACGACCTGGAGCGGCTGCTCGACACGGTCGGCGCCGAGCTCGCCGGCGGGCACCGTGCCCTCGCCTGCTCCGGGAGCCTCCCCCGGGGCTGCCGGTGGACGCGTACGCGCGCCTGGTCGCCGTGGCGCGCTCGCACGGCGTGGTCAGCGTCGTCGACGGTGCCCGCGACGCGTTGGCCGCCGCGCTGCCCGCAGGCCCCGACCTGGTGACCCCGAACCTCGACGAGGCCGAGGGCCTGGTGACCGGCCGCGCGGTCGAGGCGGTCGCCGCCGGCGCCGCGGTCCAGGTGATCGTCGACCGCGCCGGCACTGCCGCCCGGATGCTGCTCGAGCGTGGCGCGCGGCGGGCCCTGGTCACGGCGGGCGAGCACGGCGCGGCGTACGCGGACGGCACGGACACCTGCTGGATCGACGCGCCGGACGCCACGGTGGCGAACCCGATCGGCGCCGGTGACGCCCTGGTCGCCGGGGTGCTGATCTCCCTGGAGCGCGACGTGGGCTGGGACGCCGCGGTCCGGCACGGCATCGCCGTGGCGAGCGCAGCGGTGGAGCACCCGGTCGCCGGTCGCGTGGACCCGGACCGGGCCCGCGAGCTGTCCGCCGCGGCGGGTGCCCGGTGAACCGCCGCCCGACCGTGCACGACGTCGCCGCCCGCGCCGGGGTGAGCATCAAGACCGTCTCCCGGGTGGTCAACGGCTCGGCGAGCGTGAGCGATGCCGTACGCGCCCGGGTGACCGCCGCCGTCGAGGAGCTGCACTACGTGCCGAACTCCTGGGCCCGCTCGCTCAAGGTCGGCACCGGCGACACCATCGGCGTCGTCATCGACACCATCGGCGACCCGTTCTTCGCCGCGCTGACCAGCGCCGTCGAGGCCCGGGCGCTGGAGGCGGGGCTCAACGTCGTGTTCGGCAGCACCGGCTTCGACCCGGTCCGGGAACGGCGCCAGGTCGAGCGGATGGCGATGCAGCAGGTGCGGGCGCTGCTGCTGGCGCCGGTCACCGGTGACCACGGCTACCTGCTGCCCTACCGGCGGTCGTTTCCCGACCGTGCTGGTCGACCGCACCATTGCCGGCGGCGGCTACGACACCGTGCTGGTCGACGACCACGGCGCCACCAAGCACGCCGTCGAGCACCTGCTCGCGTACGGGCACCGGCGGATCGCGTTCATCGGCGAGGACGCCCGGTTCCCGACCACGACCCAGCGGCTGGCCGGCTACTGCGAGGCGATGACCGCGGCCGGGATCGAGCCCCGGGCCGAGTGGGTCCCGCCCGGACACGCCGAGGTCGACGCCGCCGAGGTGGCGACCCGGGCGCTGCTGCGCCGGCGCGGGCGGTGACGAGGTCACGGCGCTGCTGGCGGCCAACCCGCGCGCCGGCATGGGGGTGGTGCACGCCCTGCACAGCCTCGAGCGCACCGAGGTGGCGCTGGTGAGCTTCGGCGACTTCAACCTCGCCCGCACGCTGCGCCCCGGGGTGACCGTCGTCGACCAGGACCCGCACCGGATCGGGACCACGGCGACCGAGCGGCTGCTGGGGCGCCTCGACGGCACGGCGGCCGGGGCCGCGGAGGAGCTGATCGTGCACACCGAGCTGATCGAACGCGGGTCGGGCGAGCTGCGGCCGGCGGTGACGACCCGATGAGACCCGTCGCCCTGCCGCCCAACCTGATCGACCACTTCTACGCCGGTGGGGCCAAGATCGCCGCGCTGCGCGGCATCGAGACCACCTCGACGCACCAGCCCGAGGAGTGGCTCGCCGCGACCGTCTGCCGCGCGGGCAGCGACACCGTGGGCCTGTCCCGGCTGCCCGACGGCACGTTCCTGCGCGACGCGGTCGCCGCCGACCCGTCCGCGTGGACCGGCCCGGGGTCGGCGGCCGCGGGCCCGGCCGACACCGGCTTGCTGGTCAAGCTGCTCGACGCCGGTCAGCGGCTGCCGGTGCACGTCCACCCCGACCGGGCGTTCGCCGCCCGGCACCTGTCCTGCCCCTACGGCAAGACCGAGGCCTGGTACGTCCTCGACGCCACCGGCGACGGTGCGGTCTACCTCGGCTGGACCGACGACGTCGACCCGGACGAGCTGGCGCGGCGCCGAGACGCGCAGGACAGCGACTGGATGCTCGGGCACCTCAACCGGGTGGAGGTGCGACCCGGCGACGGTGTGCTCGTGCCCGCCGGCACGGCGCACGCGATCGGCGAGGGCGTCTTCGTCGCCGAGGTCCAGGAGCCGACCGACTTCTCCATCGTGCTGGAGTGGGTGATCACCACGACCGGCCGGGAGGACTCGCACCTCGGGCTCGGGTTCGACACCGTGATGCCGGCCGTCGACCACACCCGGATGTCGCCCGAGCGGCTCGCCGCGTTGCGCCGGCACACCGAGCCCGCTGCCACCGGTGCGGAGCCGGCCTCGGCGCTGCCCGCTGCGGCGGACCCGTTCTTCCGCATCGACGTGTGGGCGCCGGGACGCGCCGCCGCGAGCGCGCCGCTGCCGCCCGGCTTCGCCGTGGTGGTCGTGCTCAGCGGCGACGGCGCGCTGGTCGGCGACGACGGCAGCGAGCCGGTCGCCGCGGGTCAGGTGCTGGCCGTGCCCCACGCGTTCGGCGGCTGGCGCCGCCGACGGCGACGTACGGCTGCTGGTCTGCCGCCCGGGGCAGGTGCCCGCATGACCACCGCGATCGTGCTCGGGCTCGACGTCGGCAGCACCAACGTCAAGGCGCTCGCCGCCACGACCGGCGGCGACGAGCTGCACGTCGCCAGCGTCGCCACCCCCTGGGTGTCGCTGCCGGGCGGCCGCACCGAGATGGAGGCGGTGACGCTTGGTCGAGGTCGTCGCCGGGCTGCTCGCGCGGTGCGTGCGCGAGATCGAGCACGAGCACGGCCCGGTACGGGTCACCGGCATCGGCGTCTCGGGGATGGCGGAGTCGGGCGTGCTGCTGGACGCCGCCGGTCGGGTCGCCGCACCGGCGATGGCGTGGTTCGACCCCCGTGGGGCCGACGAGATCGCGGCCACGCCAGCCGACTTCCGCGCCGAGTTCCCGCGCCGCACCGGACTGCCGGTCACCGCCCTCGCCTCGATCTCCAAGCTGCTGCACCTGCGCGGCAACGGGGTCGGTCTGGTCGGCCACACCTGGCTGAACGTGCCCGAGCTCGTGGTGCACGCCCTCGGCGGTGAGCGGGTGCGCGAGCTCTCGCTGGCCTCCCGCACCGGCCTGCTCGACCAGGACGACGCCGACGTCTGGCCCCGGGCGCTGGACGTGCTCGGGGTGGGGCCCGACCTCCTGCCGACTCCGGTGCGTGCCGGCGACGGGTGCGGCCACGCCGGCTCGTCCGCCGGGCTGGCCGGGCACACCTGGGAGCTGCCGGCGCAGGTCGCCGGCGCCGCACTCACCGTCGCCGGGCACGACCACCTGGTCGCCGCAGTCGCCGCGGGTGCGGTCGAGGCCGGCCAGCTCTACGTCTCGATGGGCACGGCCGAGGCGCTGGTCCGGGTGCTCGACTCCCCGCTGTCCGGCGACGCGCGGGAGCGGCTGGCCGGGCTCGGCATCAACGTGCTGCCGCACGTCGTCCGCGACCGCAGCATCATGCTGGTCGGCACCCGGTCCGGGCTGCTGCTGCGCCGGGTGCTGCAGCTGGTGGGGGTCACCGACCACGCCGCGCGGGCCGCAGCTCGACCGCGAGGTGCTGGCGCTGCCGATCGGCGGCGGTCCGGCTGCCGCGTCGGTCGAGGTCACCGGCGCCCGCAACGACGACGGCGTGCTCGGCGATACGCGCCAGCGGCGACGGGCTGTCGCCGGCCGTGTTCTTCGCAGCCGTGCTCGAGCACGGCACCCAGGTCTGCCTCGACCTGCTCGCCGAGATGAACCGCGAGGTCCCGCCGCCCGACCGCACCCTCGCCTCCGGCGGGTGGACCCGGATGGAGTGCGTGCGCCGGTCCCGCTCGGCGGTGCTGCCGCAGGTGACGTACTCGCCGCGCAGCGAGGACACCGCCTACGGCGCCGCGCTGCTCGGGGCCTACGCCGCCGCGGGTGCCGTCGAGGCCGGCCCGCTGCCCGAGTTCGCCGACGCGTTCCGGCCCGTGCCGACGCCACCCGACCTGTCACCGTCTCGTTGACCCCTGGCTCAACGTGGCGGTGACAGGTCGCGGAGCTCGGCGGTGAGGTTGGCGCGGGCGGCGGCCTCCCAGCGGTCCCGCCCTTCCGCGGTACGGAACAGCGGCTCGAGGGCGAGCAGGTCGCGCAGCACCTGCGCGCGGCCGGTGCGCCACCCGGCGTCGTCGACGTGGGCGTACTCCGCCCGGACGCCGGCCACGTAGTCGGCGTAGCGCTGCGGGCTCGGCACCGAGCACGGACAGGTCGGCGTCGCAGAGCAGCGCGCCGGGCCGGTCGTCGGGCGCCGGGTCGTGGGCCCGGGTGAGCAGGACCAGCCGCACCACCTCGGCGACGAGCGCGGGATCGGCGCCCGGCGGCCGTGAGCTCGTCGCGGGCCAGCGCGGCCGAGCGCTCCTCGTCGTCGGGCTGCCCGGCGTAGACCGCGTCGTGGAACCACGCGGCGAGCTCGGCAGCCGTCGGTGTCGTCGTCCGGTCGGGCCAGCCCGGCGATCGCGTCCAGCACCTCGGTCAGGTGCCGCTCGTCGTGGTGCCGTCGGTGCGGTTCACGCCAGCGGTCGAGCAGCGCGGCGGCGACCTCCGGGGAGAGCAGGGCGGGAGCGCGTGGCACCTGGTCAGCCTAGGAGCCCGCCCGGCTGGTCACGCCGCGAGCAGGGTCGGCAGCGGGTCGGTGTGCAGCACGGTCAGCGAGGTGACCGCGCGGGTCAGGCAGACGTAGAGCCGGCGCAGTCCGACCTCCTCGTCGGCCTCCGCGGCGACGATCGCGGCCGGCTCGACCAGCACCACGTGGTCGAACTCGAGGCCCTTGGCCAGCGAGGCCGGCACCAGGTCGACCCGGGCGTCGACGTCGTCGGCGTCGCCGAGGACGGAGTGCGCGACGTCTGCTGCCCGCAGCGCCTTCTCCGCCTCGCGTACGGCGGCGTCGGGCACCACCAGTCCGACCGATCCCTCACCGGCGGCGCGCACCGCGGCGACCGCCTCGCGCACCGGGTCGTCCGAGCGTCGCACCGACAGGTCGCCGGTCGCGCGGCGCACCGAGGTCGGCGGCGCCAGGCCGGGCGCGGCGACCGGCAGCAGCCGGCGGCGTACGCGATCACGTCGGCCGGCACCCGGAAGCCCTGGGTCAGCTCCTCGACGTGCGAGCCCGGCTTGCCGAGGTGGCCCAGCGCCTCGGACCAGTCGCGGGTCGCCCACGGGGTCGTGGCCTGGGCCAGGTCGCCGAGCACGGTCGCCGAGCCGGTGGAGCACCGGCGCCCGACGGCGCGCAGCATCATCTCGGACAGGTCCTGTGCCTCGTCGACGACCAGGTGGCCGAGGCTGGGCACCCGCTCGACGAGGTCGGCGACCTCGTCGACCAGCACGGCGTCGGCGAGCGTCCAGCGCGCCGACCCTGGCGCCCGGGACGGCGCCGCCCAGGTCAGCAGCCGCTGCTCGTCGGCGTCCAGGATCCCGTCGGCGCACTCGGCCAGCAGGTCGGGCTCGGACAGCAGCCGGAACACCAGCCGCACCGGGTCGAGCTTCGGCCAGACCGCGTCGCACCACGCGCGCACCGGCTTCGAGCGCGCGACCGCGTCCTGCACCCGGTCGTCGGGCGCCTCGCCGGCCTCCTCCATCCGCAGCAGCACCGCGTGCGCCATCCGTCGCGGCAGCAGCGCCCGGCCGGCGCCGTATCGCACGCCCCGCTGGCGCAGCTCGGCGAGGATCTCGTCGGCGAGGTAGGTCGGCACCCGCCAGCGGTGCACACCGCGCGGCACGACCAGCGCCTCGGTCGCGTCGCCCAGCCGGCCCCACACCGCACGCCGCAGCACCTCGGCCATCCGGCTGTCGCCCTTGAGCCGGCCGGACGCCGCGTCGTCGACCGCGCGGATCCGTACCCGGTCGCACAGCTGCTCGACGGTGGTCTGCCGCGCGTCGATCTCGCCGAGCGCCGGCAGCACGTCGCCGATGTAGCGCAGGAAGGAGCTGTTCGGCCCCACCACCAGCACGCCCTGCCGGCTCAGCTGGTCGCGGTGCGCGTAGAGCAGGTACGCCGCCCGGTGCAGGCCCACGGCGGTCTTGCCGGTGCCGGGTGCGCCCTGCACGCAGACCGTGGTGTCGAGGCCGGCGCGGACGATGTCGTCCTGGTCCGGCTGGATGGTGGCGACGATGTCGCGCATCGGTCCGAGCCGGGGCCGTTCGATCTCCGCCTCGAGCAGCGCGCTGTCGGACTGCTCCTCGCCGCGGTCGAGCCGCTCGTCCTCGTACGCGGTGAGCACGCCGTGCGAGAACCCGAACCGGCGGCGCAGACCCGACCGCCATCGGCTCGCGCGCGGTGGCCCGGTAGAACGCGCGGGACACGCCGGCCCGCCAGTCGAGCACCAGCGGGTCGCCGTCCTCGTCGCTGACGTGCCGGCGGCCGATGTAGAAGCGCTCGGCGCCGGCCTCCGGCAGCATGTCGAGCCGGCCGAAGAACAGCGGCACCTCGGGGTCGTCCTCCAGCGCGAGCATCCGGTGGTAGAGCGCCGCCTTGAGGTACTCCGTCGAGACCGCGTTGCCGCCGTGCGCGGACAGGCTCTCGACCCGGGACCGCATCCGGCTGAGGGCGGCTCGCGAGGCAGCGAGGTGGGCGGTCTCGTGGGCCAGCTCGGCATCGGCGGGGCGCGCAGGCACGGACGGCACCTCTCGGGCGTCAAGGATGGGGGGCCTGGTGACGCTAGCGGGTCGCGAGGCACCGGCGACAGCCATTAACGGGCAGCGTTCGCGCGGTCTGGTGCCGGATGTGAGGATGAGGAGATGCAGTCACCGAGGCGGTACGGGCGGGCGCTCGGCGACCTGTTCGCCCTCGACCCCGCGCGCACGCATCTCAACCTCGGCGCGTTCGGCGCCGTGCCCCGGCCGGTGCTGGAGGCGCGCCGGCGCTGGCTGGAGCGCGCCGAGTCCGACCCGCACCTGTTCCACCGGGTGGCGGCTCCGCGGGCCATCGTCGGCGGCCCGCCGGTCGGCAGCCGACTGGCTCGGGGTCGATCACGAGGCGTTGGCGCTGGTCAGCAACGTCACCGAGGGCGTGTCCACGGTGCTGGCGTCGCTGCGCCTCGGTGCCGGCGACGAGATCGTGGTGAGCAACCACGGCTACGGCGCCGTGCGGCTCGCGCTCGGCTCGTGGTCGCAGCACAGCGAGGTCGTGGTCCGGGAGGCGACCGTGCCGCTGGCGGCGTCCGACGACGAGGTGGTGCAGGCGTTCGCCGGCGCCGTCGGGCCGCGTACCCGGCTGGTGATCGTCGACCAGATCACCTCGCCCACCGCGCGGGTGTTCCCGGTCGCGGAGGTCGCCGCCGCCGTACGTGCTGCGGGTCGCGACGTGACGGTGCTGGTCGACGGGGCGCACGTGCCCGGGACCCTGCCCACCGACATCGCCGCGCTCGGCGCCGACGTCTGGGTGGGCAACTTCCACAAGTGGCTGTTCGCCCCGCGCGGCACGGCCGGCCTGTGGCTGGCCCCGCAGCTGCGCGACCGGGTCCGTCCGCTGGTGCTCGGCTGGGCCGCCGACGCGGGCTACCCGGACAGCTTCGACGCCCGCGGCACCCAGGACCTGACCGGCTGGATGGCGTTGCCGGACGCGCTCGGGGTTTGGGACGACCTCGGCGGCTGGGAGATGGTGGCCCACTGCAGCCGGGTCGTGAGCGAGGGGCAGCAGCTGCTCGCCGACGCCGTGCGGGACGCCGGGTTCGAGGTGGACCTGTCGGTGCTCCCCGGCCGGCCCGCCCCCACGATGCGACTGCTGCCGCTGCCGACCGGCGTGGCCGTGCGACCTGGCTGCCGCCGACCGGCTGGGTGAGCGGCTGAGCGCCCGCGGGGTCGAGGTCGCCGTGGTGGCGTGGGACGGCGCCGGCTGGCTGCGGCCCTGCGCCCAGGTGGTCACCGAGCTGGACGACTTCCGCACCCTCGCGGCGGCTGCTGCCCGGGCTGCTTCGCGACGCCCTGGCCGACCTCGCCCTCGCCCCCCGCCCCTGAACAGGCCTGCACGTTTCACTGGGTACCCAGAGAAACGATCGCGAACCCAGAGAAACAACTCTGGGTTCGCGCACTTGTCACTGGGTACCCAGTGAAACGTGCAGACGTCAGCGGTCGGTGTCGGTCTGCAGGTCGCCGGCGTCGACGATGCGGTAGGCGTAGCCCTGCTCGGCGAGGAACCGCTGCCGGTGCTGGGCGAAGTCGGCGTCGACGGTGTCGCGCGTGACCACGGCGTAGAACCGCGCGGCGCGGCCGTCGCCCTTGGGGCGCAGCAGTCGGCCGAGGCGCTGGGCCTCCTCCTGCCGTGACCCGAACGCCCCGGACACCTGGATCGCGATGCTGGCCTCGGGCAGGTCGACGGAGAAGTTGGCGACCTTGCTCACCACCAGCAGGTCGAGCTCGCCGGTGCGGAACTCCTGGAACAGGCGCTGCCGCTCGCGCACCGTCGTCTGACCGGTGATGACCGGCGCCTCCAGCCGCTCGCCGAGGTCCTCGAGCTGGTCGAGGTACTGGCCGATCACCAGGGTCGGCTCGCCGCGGTGGCGCTCGACGAGCTCCTCGACCACCGCGGTCTTGGTCGCGGCCCCGGCGGCGAGCCGGTAGCGGTCCTCGGGCTCGGCGGTGGCGTAGGCGAACCGCTCGCTGTCGGTCAGCGTCACCCGCACCTCGACGCAGTCGGCGGGCGCGATCCAGCCCTGCTGCTCGATGTCCTTCCACGGCGCGTCGTAGCGCTTCGGCCCGATCAGGCTGAACACGTCGCCCTCGCGGCCGTCCTCGCGTACGAGCGTCGCGGTGAGCCCGAGCCGGCGGCGGGCCTGCAGGTCGGCGGTCATCCGGAACACCGGCGCGGGCAGCAGGTGCACCTCGTCGTAGACGACCAGGCCCCAGTCGCGGGCGTCGAACAGCTCCAGGTGCGGGAACACGCCCTTCCGGCGCGTGGTCATGACCTGGTAGGTGGCGATCGTGACCGGGCGGACCTGCTTCTTCGCGCCGGTGTACTCGCCGATCTCCTCGTCGGTCAGCGAGGTACGGCGCAACAGCTCGTCGCGCCACTGCCGCGCGGCGACCGTGCTGGTGACGAGGATCAGCGTGGTGGCCGAGGCGCGCGCCATCGCCGCGGCGCCGACCAGCGTCTTGCCGGCCCCGCAGGGCAGCACGACCACGCCGGAGCCGCCGTACCAGAACGACTCCACCGCCTCCTGCTGGTAGGCGCGCATGCTCCAGTCGTCCTCGACCAGCGCGATGTCGTGCCGCTCGCCGTCGACGTAGCCTGCGCGGTCGTCGGCCGGCCAGCCGAGCTTGAGCAGCGCCTGCTTGAGCGTGCCCCGCTGGGAGGGATGCACCGCGACGGTCTCGTCGTCGATGCGCACGCCGAGCATCGGGGCGACCCGCTTCGAGCGCAGCACCTCCTCCAGCACCGGCCGGTCGGTGGTGACCAGCACCAGGTGGTGGACCGGGTGCTTGTCGAGGCGCAGCCGGCCGTAGCGGGCCATGGTCTCGGCGAGGTCGACGAGCAGGGAGTGCGGGACCGGGTAGCGCGAGAAGCGCAGCAGCACGTCGACGACCTGCTCGGCGTCGTGGCCGGCCGCCCGCGCGTTCCACAGGCCCAGCGGGGTCAGCCGGTAGGTGTGCACGTGCTCGGGCGATCGCTCCAGCTCGGCGAACGGCGCGATCTGCTTGCGGCACTCGGCCGCGTCGGGATGGTCGACCTCGAGCAGCAGGGTCTTGTCGGACTGGACGATCAGGGGTCCGTCGTTCACGCGGTGTCTCTCTGGCCGGAAGCCGGGTCGGTGGCGCCACCGGCCGCGGCGAGCTCGGCCTTGCGTCGGGCCCGGTAGGCGGCGACGTTGGCCCGCGACGAGCACCGCTCTGAACAGTACCTGCGGGACTGGTTGGGCGAGGTGTCGACGAAGACGTCGTCGCACCCGGACGCGTGGCACACCCCGGGACGGGTGGCGCCGAAGTCGCAGACCACCACCGCGAGGCCCATCAGCGCCTCCGCGACCAGCAGGTCGGCCACCGACGAGGCCCGGTCGCTCACGTGCAGGTGCCAGGACTGGGAGTCGTGCCCGGCGATGTAGGGGGTCACCGGGTGCTTGGCGAGCAGCGCGTTCAGCCGCTCGACCACGGTGGCGTCGTCGTCGGCGGAGGCGGCCTCGAAGACCGGCCGCAGCTCGCGCTGGAAGCGGCGCAGCGACCCGGGGATCACGGTCGGCGACCTTCGGGATCAGCCAGCTCCGGTCGGCGAGCATCTCGCGGAGGTCGTCGTCGCTGGCGAGGGGCGCGTTGACCAGCTGCGCAGCGCGCTCGGCGTACCCGACGAAGTCCACGTGATCATCGTACGGTCCGCTGCTAGGATGTAAGAAGCAGTAGGGCAGTTAGTGTCTTACGTCACAGGCTGCCTCCACCACTCACCACACCCAGGAGTTGCCGTGTACGCCCCGCTCGATCTCGTCGCCCGCGAGATCGGAACGTCCCGCCGCCACGAAGCCGCGCGCGCCGCGCAGGCCACCGCCGTGCGGCTCCATCGCCGTGACCGGCGGCTGCAGCGCAGGTTGGCCCGGGTCAGCGGCCAGCTGGAGATGCTGGCCGACCGCTGACCCACCCGCCGGGGTCTGAGTCTCAGACCCCGGCCCGCACCTGCACCTGCTCGTCGCCCGAGGCCGGCGGCTCCTCCTCGTCGCGCTTGTGCCACAGCTGGCTCGGCCACCACATCACCCGACCGAGGTCGAGGTTGAGTGCCGTCACCAGCACCGACCGGACGATGATCGTGTCGAGCAGCACGCCCAGCGCGACCGCGAAGCCCATCTCGGTGAGGAACGTCAGCGGCAGCGTGGCGAGCACGGCGAACGTCGCCGCCAGGACCAGGCCGGCCGAGGTGATCACGCCACCGGTGGCCTGCAGGCCGATCAGCGCGCCCCGCCTGGTGCCGTGGTCGAGCGCCTCCTCCCGCACCCGGGTCATCAAGAAGATGTTGTAGTCGATCCCGAGTGCGACCAGGAACACGAACACGAACAGCGGGAACGAGCTGTCGGCGCCTCCGAAGTCGAACACGTAGTGGAAGAACAGCGCGCTGATACCGAGCGCCGCCCCGAACGAGAGCACCACGGTGAGCATCAGCACGAACGCGGCGACCGCGGCGCGCAGCAGCAGGCCGAGGATCAGCAGCACCACCAGCAGGATCAGCGGGATGACCACCTTGTTGTCGTGCTGGGAGGCCTCCTGCACGTCGAGGTTGATCGCGGTGTAGCCGCCCA
The DNA here is from genome assembly GCA_963801045.1 of uncultured Actinomycetota bacterium. Lineage (GTDB taxonomy): Bacteria > Actinomycetota > Actinomycetes > Propionibacteriales > Nocardioidaceae > JACCWP01. Next base: position 774,953 of record CAWDDC010000003.1, on the reverse strand, counting down.
CCAGGACGTCGTCGCCCACCGAGTCGACGCTGCTGCGCAGCCGGTCGATCGTGTCGTTGGCCGCCTGGCTGCCCGGCTGGTCGATCAGCGGCGCCTCGACCAGCGCAGTGTCGTCGACCACGACTGGGTCGGCTGCCGGCCCGACGCCCTCGGTGTCCTCCACCGCGGTCTTGATGTCGTCGGCGTCGTCGGCGGGGCCGAGCACCTGGACGGTGTTGCCGGCGTCGCCCTCGAAGTGGGCGGCCACGACCTCGCCACCCTCGATCGACTCGGGGGTGCCGCGGTAGCCCTCGGCCTGGGTGAGCCCGTTGGCGTCCAGCACGGTCATGCCGAACCAGCAGGCGCCCAGGAGCACGGTCGTCGTCACCCACACGATGCGCGGCCGCGGCGCGATGCTCCGGCCCACCTTGGCCCACAGCCCGGTGGCGGTCGGCTCGGGCGAGCCGAACTGCGGACGGACCGGCCAGAAGACCCACCGGCCGCAGATGACCAGCAGCGCCGGCAGCAGGGTGAGCATCGCCAGCAGGGCGACGGCGACGCCGATGGCAGCCACCGGCCCGAGGCCCTGGGTGGAGTTCATGGTCGCGGCCAGCAGGCAGAGCATGCCCAGGACCACGGTGCTGCCGCTGGCGATGATGGCCGGGCCGGCGCGGTGCAGCGCCTCGGTCATCGCCTCGTGCCGGTCCTCGTGCAGACGGAGCTCTTCTCGATAGCGCGCGACCAGCAGCAGCGCGTAGTCGGTGCCCGCACCGATCACCAGCACGGTGAGGATGCCCGCGCTCTGACCGTTGACCGTCGAGCCCGGCGTGCTCGGCCAGCAGGTAGATGACGCCCTGGGCGGCGAACAGTGCCACGACCGAGCTGAAGATCGGGAGGATCCACAGCACCGGGCTGCGGTAGGTCAGCAGCAGGATGATGATGACGACGGCGAGGGTCGCGCCGAGCAGCGTCGAGTCGATGCCCGCGAAGGCCTCCGCGGAGTCGGCGGCGTTGCCCATCGGTCCGGCGACGTACATGTCCAGACCGTCGGGAGCGCTCTCGTCGGAGATCTCGTGCATGTCGTCGGCGATGTCGGGCGCCTGCTCCCACCCGTTGACGCCGAGGTCGAACGTGACGATCGTCTGCAGCGCCTCACCGTCGTCGGAGGGGAACGGGCCCTGCGCCTTGCCGACCACGCCGTCGAAGCCGGCGAACTCCTTGGCGTCGCTCGCCGCGGCCGCCATGTCCTCGTCGGTGATGCCGCCGGAGCGCTCGTAGACGATCAGCGCGGTGAGCGCGTCGGGCGACTGGAAGGCCTCCATCGCGTTCAGCGCCTCGGTGGACTCCGCGTCGCCGGGCAGCCAGGACGCGGTCTCGTTGTTCTGTGCCTCGGTGAGCTTGCTGCCGAAGGCGAAGCCGAAGACGAGGATGCCGATCCAGACGACCAGCACCACCCACTTCAGCCGGTGGTGACTGAGCGCGCGGGCAAAGGTGCGAGGCATGTGCGGGTTTCCCTCCGGGTGCGGCCGCCCTGCTTGCGACCGATCGAAACGCTACTGACGGACACCGACATCCGTCATCCGGTTTGACCCTGAGGGACCCCTGAACTCATCGATGCCCGGTCGTCCGGGTCACCGCATCTCGTACGACCGCGACCAGATCGCCCCGATTTGCGGCGTATGCGGCCCGCTGGAGATCGGCTCCGGTGCCCTCGTCGAGCACCCGCTGTGCTGTCGACCACACTCGCTCGAGGTCGCCGTACGCGCGCAGCGCCGGCTCGACGTGCCCGATCAGCCGCTCGACCAGCTGCGCCGCCGGGGCCGGGCGCGCGGCGAGGGTGTCGACGAGGTCGCCGGACACCCCGGAGCGCGCCGCCCGCCACGCGGCGCCGCGCAGCACCTCGACCCGTACGTCGGGGGCGGGTGCGCCGTCGGCCCACTCGCGGGCGGCGGTCTCGACCAGCCCGCGGCAGAGCCCGGCGACCAGCACGGCGGTCGTCGACGTCGGCGCAGACGTCGGCGATCCGCAGCTCGAGCGTGGGGTAGTCCTGCGCCAGCCGGGCGTCGAGGTAGACCATGCCCGCGTCCATCGCCGCCCCGCTGGAGACCATCTGCTCGACCGCGCGGTCGTAGCCGGCCACGTCGCGGAACGGTTCGGTCGGCCCGGCACTGGGCATCCGGCTCCACACCCGCTGCCGATAGCTCGCGTAGCCGCTGTCGACGCCCTGCCAGAACGGTGAGTTGCACGCCAGCGCCGTGATGACCGCGAGCCACGGGCGGATCCGGTCGGCCACCGCCACGCCCTCCTCGCGGGAGCCGATCGCGACGTGCACGTGGCAGCCGTTGACCAGCAGCTCGCGGGCGGTCAGCCCGTACTCCCGGGTGATCTGCTCGTAGCGGGCGTCGCGGGTGGAGGTCGGGTCGACCGGCACCGGGCTGGTGGCGAGGGCGGCGAGCCCGAGTCCGTGGCTGCGCGCGGACTCGGACAGCCGGTCCGCGCAGGCCGTGCAGGTCCTGGCGGATGGTGTCGAGGTCGTCGCTCGGGTCGGAGTTGAGCTCGACCTGCTCGCGCTTGAGCTCCTCCTCCACCCCGCCGGGTCCGTCGTCGCCCGGATCGTCGGCGGTGCTGACCACCGGCGCGCCGTACGGGCGGGGCGTGCCGTCGGCGAGATCGACGAGCAGCAGCTCCTCCTCGACCCCCACCGTCCGCCGCTCCACGCCTGCATGCTGCCAGTGGACTCGGCCGGCCGGCCGGTCAGCCTGCCAGTCAGCCGGCCGCGCCACCCGGCTGATCCGGTGCAGCGTGAACGTGCGGGTACGCGCCGAGCGGTGGTCGTAGGCGGTCAGCCGGCCGCCGTCGACGCCGACCGGGTCGACGACCCGCTCGGAGACGGTGCCGGTCTCGTCCAGGTAGGAGAGCCAGACGGTGCGCCCGTCCTCGGCGGCGTCGCGCAGCTGCGCCACCAGCCGGGCCGGACCCGCGGCCGGCGGCTGCTCGCCGGTGGGCCGGGACGCGCGGGCGCGCTCGCCGGCACGCACCGCGGTGACGACGGCCACCGCCTCGGCCTCTCCCAGCACGGTGACGGTGGTGGCAGGCACCGGGCGGGTCGGCGCACGGCGCACCGGGCGCGGCGGTCTCCGCGCTGCGACCCTCGGCGTCCTCCAGCACGGGCGCGTGGTGGGTGGCCCGCAGTCGTGCGAGCACCACGTCGGCGGGCGCCTCGGACAGCGCCACCGTCGGCGCCACCCGGCGGAGCCGCAGCGAGACCAGCCCGCTGTCGGCGAGCAGCGCGTCCAGCTCGGCCGGGTCGTCGCTGCGTACGTAGACGCCGGCGCCGCCGACCCGGAGCCGGCCGTGCCGGCGCGCCGTGTCGTCCACGAGGTAGGACAGCGGCTGCGGCACCGGCGTGCGGGAGTGCTGCTCGAGGAAGGCGTGCACCTCGGTGGCCGGCCAGCCCGCGTCCAGCGCGCGCCGCATCGACGCGGGGCCGAACCGGTAGACGGTGGCGCCGCCGCGCGACTCCACGTCGGCGAGCAGCGCGAGCCCCCGCGCGACGGCGGGTTCCAGCGGCCCGGGCGCGACGGCGGTGAGGTCGGCCTGCAGCAGCACGTGGTCGACCGGGGTCGGCAGCAGCGCGTCCAGCCCCTCGGCCGGGTCGGCGCCGGTCGCGAGCCGACGGCCGGCCGCGGTCAGCGCACCCATGGCGGTGACGCCGAGCCACCCCGCCTCGAGCAGGGTGCGGCGCACGGTGCGGTCCCGCAGCACGGCCCTCCTCGGCCGGGCCCAGGCCACCTGTGCGACCACGTCGTCCTCGGAGGTCACCGCCGCGCCGGGCGGGAGCGCGGCCAGCGCGTCCAGCGTCGCCGCGCGGACCGTCGCCGCCGCGCCGCGTTCGAGGTCGGGCGCGAGGGCGTTGACCGGTCGGTCGTTCTCGTCCCGGGCGCCGACCAGCGCCGTCGCACGGGGAGTACGCAGCCACGCGTGCACGAGCACCGCCCACCGGCGGGCCGCGGACTCCGCGCGCCACCCGTCGGAGGCATGCGTCGGCAGCCACGTCTCGTCGCGCTCTTCGTCGGCGCCGGTCGCGAGCAGTCCGGCGGCCTTGGCCAGCTCCACCAGGAACCCGGTCTGGTCGTCGTCGACGTCGAGGGCGGACGAGAGCGCACGCACGTCACGGACCCCGACGCCACCCGAGCGCAGGACCGTCGGCGGGTTGTGGCCCCAGGCCTCCAGCACCAGCTCGACCCGTCGGACCAGCTCGAACACCGCGCCCGCCCCGACCTTGTCCACCAGGTCGGGCCCGACGTCCTTGGTCGCCACCGGCGGCGGTTCGTCGACGGCCGTCCGGGTGCTGTGGCCGCCACGGCGCAGCACGCCGACCTCGTACGGCAGCGTCACCGTGCGCGCGTCGGTGCCGACCAGCAGGCCGCGCGCGAGCAGGTGCTCGAGCGGCCCGCTCGCGGTCGCCAGCGAGACGTCGTCGGGCACCTGGCCGAGCCGGCCGCTGGGCGGCCCGTCGACGAGCCGGTCGAGCAGTCGCACGGCGTCGTCGCCCGCCGCGGCCCTGGCGTCCTCGACCCGGGCCGCCGCCCAGTCGGCGTCGGCGTACGCCGCGGCGACCCGGCGGGCCGTCGTCGACCGGGTCGCCCGCCGGCTCGAGCCCGAGGTCGGTGGCGAGCACCTGCAACCGGGCCGGCGGCCGGCCGGTCAGCAGCGTGACCAGCCCGGGCCGAGACCGGCCGGGGCCGGACCGACCACGTCGCGTGCGGTCCGGACCAGCCGCAGGTCGTCGTCGCCACCCCACACCAGGGCGAGCGAGCGCAGGACCGCGACGACCGACCGGATCGTCTCGGGCCTCGCGTGCACGACCCGGTCGAGATCGGACAGGGCGAGCGGCTCCTCGCGTCGGGCCAGCACCTCGAGCACCGCGAGGTGCGGGGTGTCCAGCCGGTCGACCGCGATCCCGACCGACCCGCGCCCGCTGGCGCGCGCCGCGAGCTGCCCGACGTCGGCCGGTGCCGGACGGGACAGGTCGGGCCGGGCCACCAGCAGCCGGGTCAGGGCCGCGTCGTCCCACCCGCGCAGGGTGTCGGCCAGGGTGCGCGGCGGGCGCTGGCCGGGATCGGAGGACATCGCCTCCACGGTAGTCGGCCGCCGGGCGCTGCCCCGGCTCAGCAGCGGCGGTTGACCCCGTCGGGCGACACGTTGAGGTTGCGGCGCACGATCGACAGCCGGTCGCCCCACACCCGGCAGCCGCGGCGGTAGTCCTGGTCCCGGTACTCGACGACGAGCACCCGGTCGTCGTAGGGGCCGGCGTACGACTGGCACTCGTGCCAGCGGTTGCACTCCTCGGCGATCGCGAAGTCGAAGCCGATCCCCGGCCCGCGGTCGGCGAACTCGGCCCAGTTCTTCTGCGCGGCCGCGAGCCCGGCCGCGTGCGCCCGCGCGATCAGCAGCCGCGCGTACGCGACGTTGTCCGGCTTGGTCACCAGGTGCCTGCTGCGGCCCCAGGAGTCGAAGTTGTCGAACTCGGCCGCGTCGAACCCGTCGGCCGCGCACCGGTCGATCCACCGACCGACGATGCGGGTGAGGGCGTGCCGCTTGTTCGGGGTGCGGGTGTCGAGCAGCCACTCGCCCCACGCGCCGTCGACGACCGGGTGCCCGTCCTTCTTCAGCACCAGCCGCCAGTGGTCGCGCCAGAACGCCTTCTCGTTGGCCTGGGTCTGGAACGCGTTGACGTAGCAGATGTTGTAGGCGTCGGCGAGCGGCTCGTCGCGGCGGTCGCGCGACACGATGCCGACGCTGCGCGCGGGCGGGAAGCTGCCGCCGATCTGGTAGTCCCAGTCGACGTCGGGCGTCGGCAGTGCGATCGACCCCGGCCGGTCGTCCACCGGGCTCGCCTGCGCCGTCGACGAGGCGCCGAGGCCCAGCACGGTGGCCAGGGCGGTGCCCAGCGCGACGGTGAGCCACGCGGCTGATCGCTTCACGACGTCTCCTCTGTCCGGACCTCGACGGGCGGCACGCTGGCCAGCGCCGGCGCGGGCCGCTCCGACGATCGTGACCGTGGTGCCGGTCGCGCGCAGCCGCTCGACCGCATCCGGGTCGGCGGCCGGGTCGGTGATCACCTCGTCGACGCTGTCGAGCCCGGCGATCCGGGCCAGGTGCACGCGCCCCACCTTGCTCGACGTCGGCGACCACCACGACGGTGCGGGCGCGGGCCAGCAGGGCGGCGTTGGTCTGCGCCTCCACCTCGTCGTGGGTGGTGATGCCGCCGTCGGCGTCCACGCCGTCGACCCCGACCACCGTGACCCCGATGTTGATGCCGCGCAGCGCCTGCTCGCTCCAGACGCCCACCAGCTCGTACGACTGCGGGCGGGCGACGCCGCCGGGCACGACGACCTTGACCTTGGGCCGGATCGCCAGCTCGGCGGCGATGTTGAGCGCGTTGGTCACGACGGTGAGGCTGTCGCGCACGGTCAGCTGGCGGGCCACCTCGGTCGTCGTGCTGCCGCCGGTGAGGCCCACCACCGCGCCGAGCGGGATGCGGGTCACCGCCATCCGGGCGATCGCCCGCTTCTGCTCCCGCTGCTGGTTGGTGCGGTAGCGCACCGGCAGCTCGTAGGCCACGTCGATCGCCACCGCGCCGCCGTGGGTACGGCCGAGCAGCTTCTGCTCCTCGAGCAGCTGCAGGTCGCGGCGCAGCGTCGCGAGCGAGACGCCGAAGTCGCCGGCGAGCTCGGCCACGCGTCACCGATCCGGTGCTCGCCAACCGGTCGAGGATGGCCGCGACCCGGTCAGCCCGCCGCCACGCTCCCGCCTCACCCACCCCCCCATCATCCGCGCGTTACGCCCGCGATGCACAAACGCGCATCCCCGGGTGCTTGTTCGTTCAGCCCTGGTGCGGGTGCGGTGTTCACTGCACGCATGGTTGACCAGCCCGTCATCACGTTCGTCGGAGCCGGCAGTGTCGTGTTCACCCGCGACCTCCTCTTCGACATCCTCGCCATGCCCGAGCTCGCAGGGCGCCACGCTGCGGCTGCACGACATCGACGCCGAGCGGCTCGACACCGCCGAGCGGATGGCGCACCGGGTGGCCGCACAGCTCGGCGCCAAGCCGACGGTCACCGCGCACCTCGAGCTGGCACCGGCACTCGACGGCGCCGACTTCGTGATCAACGCGGTCAACGTCGGGGGGCACGCGGCGACGCTGGTCGACTTCGACGTGCCCGAGCGGTTCGGGCTGCGGCAGACCATCGGCGACACCCTCGGCGTCGGTGGCATCTTCCGCGCGCTGCGCACGTTCCCGGTGCTCGACCGGATCGCCGAGACGATGGTCGAGGTCTGTCCCGACGCGTGGCTGCTGTCGTACACGAACCCGATGTCGATGAACCTCACCTACCTGGCCGCGCGGCACCCGCGGGTCAAGGCGCTGGGGCTGTGCCACTCGGTCTACTGGACGGTCCACGGTCTGTGCGAGCTGATCGGCGTGCCGCTCGAGGGCACCCGCTACCTGGCCGCCGGCGTCAACCACCAGGCCTGGCTGCTGCGCTGGGAGCACGCGGGCGAGGACCTCTACCCGCGGCTGGACGCACGCATCGCCGCCGACCCCGAGCTGCGGCGGCGGGTGCGGGTGGACATGTACCGCCGGCTCGGCCGCTACCCGACCGAGACCAGCGAGCACTCCAGCGAGTACCTGCCGTGGTACCTCCACCACGACAGCGAGATCGACCGGCTGCGGATCCCGGTCGGCGACTACAAGGGCATCAGTGCCGGCAACCTCGCGGAGTACGAGGAGACCCGGCGGCTGCTCGACGCCGACCAGCCGCTGGAGGCGGCCGACGCCACCGAGTACGCGCCGCAGGTGATCCACTCGATGGTGACCGGACAGCCGCGCGTCATCCACGCCAACGTCGCCAACACCGGGCTGCTCACCGACCTGCCCGCGGGGCTCGGGGTCGAGGTGCCGGTCGCCGTCGACGGCACCGGCGCGCTGCCGTCGCACGTCGGAGCGCTGCCGCCGGTCGGTGCGGCGCTGAACAGGTCCTTCCTCGGCGTGGTGGACCTGACCGTGCAGGCGGCCGTCCGCGACGACCCGCGGATGGTCCGCCAGGCCGTGATGGTCGACCCCAATGCCGCGGCCACGTTGACGGTCGAGGCGATCTGGGACCTGTGCGACGCCATGGTCGAGGCGCACGGCGACCTGCTGCCGCCGGCGCTGCGCGGACCGCTCCGCCCGACGCCATGAGCCGCCGGGTCGCGGCAGCACTCGCCGTCGCGGCGGTGCTTGCCGGCTGCACCGCCGCCGTCGGCGACCCCGACGAGGCGGCCGAGACGGTGCCCCTGCTCGGCGCCGGCCGGGTCAGCTCCGTCGGCGGACCGGGCCGGGCCGCAGGCGCCGCTGCTGTCCGCCCGCGTCGGCCGGCCGGTCGTGCGCAACGGCCTCGACTGGTCGCTGCCGCGATGGGTGCGTCCCGCCGACGACTCCGGGTTCTTCTCCGAGGACGCGTCCCCGGGCGACCACGTCAGGGTCCGCAGCGTCGACGTGTCGTGGGCGCAGGTCGCGCCCGAGCCCGACGCACCGCTCGACCTCACCTCGACCGGTGAGGCGCAGGGCATGCAGTTCGAGCCGCTCGGCGAGCAGCTCGCGGAGAAGGGCCCGTACTGGGTGCGGATGTTCGCCAGCGGCGCCGACTGGGCACCGGACTGGGTGGCCGACGAGTGCGACGTCCGCCCGGTCGGCCGCGACTACGACGGCCAGCGGCACCTGCCGATCTGGGACGACTGCGTCTGGGACGCGCTGCGCACCACCTGGCGCCAGCTGCTGGTCGACGAGGGCCTGCTGGACGACCGCAACTTCCGGTTCGCGTACGTGCCCGGGCGCGTTCACCTGGTCGGAGTTCGACTACGAGATCATCACCCAGGCGGTGAACCACGGGCGGCTCGACCGGCGTACGTACCTGCGCTGGTACGCGCGGATGGTGTCCGACCTGGCAGACATCGGCGGCGACGACGTCGGGCGGCTGGTCTTCACCGGCGAGGACTACCCGTGGGGCCCGTTCGGCCGCGCGGACGACCTGCTCACCACCGACGCGGTGCGCGCCGGCATGGGGGTGCGCACCGGCATCAGCGAGCTGGCCAACTTCCACCTCTCGGAGACGCCGGCGTACGGCTCCCGGGTGCGGCCCAACGGGCACCTGGCGCTGCGGCGCTCGCCGGGCGATCAACGGGTCCGGGCCACCGAGAACGAGTGCTACGTCGACTGCGGCTACCACTCCGACAACTTCGGCTACTCGGTCACGACCAGCAACCTCAAGGCGCTGCAGCTGCAGCTGAACTGGCTCTACGTCGTGCCCGGGCCGTCGGGTCTCGACCGCCTCTCCGAGCACTGGGACTGGGTGCGGCTCTCGCTCGGGCAGCGCCCCGGCGAGTCCGCCGACGCGTGGGCCGCGCTGCGCGACGCGGAGGACCGCTACTGGCGGTGGGAGGACGGCCCGTTCGGCCCCGGCGGACGGGAGTGGCGCGGCCGCCCGTTCGTGCGCAACTGGGAGCGCTGGCTGGTGCAGCGTGACGTCGCACCCCTCGCGGTCGCGCGGCGCTCGCACGCCGACGTGCACCGCGGCGACATCGAGCCCGACAACGGGGTGGCCTACGAGGGCCTGCGGACGAACCTCGCCGGTGGCAGCCCGTCGCTCGCGTTCGACGTCGACGAGAGGTTCCTCGACCCGGCGGCGGCCCACGACGTGCTGGTGAAGGTGACGTTCCTCGACCGCGGCGACGGCAGCTGGCGGCTGCGGTGGCCGGACGGGCGCAGCCCGGCGATCCGCTACCACGACTCGGGGAAGTGGCGGACCGCGACGGTACGGGTCCCGGCGCTGCGGCCGGACGACTCGCTGGCCGGCTCCACCGACCTCCGGCTGACCGCCCGTGGGTCGAACCTCACCGCCCGCTTCGTCCGGGTGGTGCGCCTCACGGCGCCGTGATCAGAGCCCGAGCAGCCGGTGGGCGTTGTCCCGGTAGAGCGCGGGCAGCAGGGTGCGGGGCAGCGCGGCGCCGCTGATCCGCCACCGGCCCTGCGGCGGGATCTCGCCCTCTTCGCAGTAGGAGAAGTGCTCGTCGTCGGTCTCCAGGAACCGCCACCAGCGGCGGTACTCCGCGAGGTCGGGCGGGTAGCAGTCGCTGCCGAACAGCACCCGGTCGGGGAACGCCTCCACCAGCCGGCGGAACGCCCGCGGCTGCCGGCCCACCTCGCCGAGCCGGCCGCCGGTGTCGACGTTCCAGTTCGGCAGCCGGGTGAGGGCGTCGCCCACCGCGCCGAGGTCCTCGGCGTGACAGCCGACGTGCGCGCCGATGAACGTCGTGCCCGGGCAGGCGCCGACCAGCCGGTGCAACGCCTCGATCAGCTCGGCGAAGGTCGGGTGCTCCGGCCCGCCGAACCACCACTGCGGCATCGCCCCGAGCTCGTCCAGCCGCTCGTTGCGCTCGTCCAGCGGCTCGAAGAAGGCCACCGGGTCGGCGGTGTGGATCAGCACCGGCAGGCCGAGCTCGCCGGCCGCCTGCAGCACCGCCACGACCCGCGGGTCGTCGGGGCGTACCAGCGCGCCGGTCGCGTCCCGCACCGACAGCCCCAGGTCCTTCCAGACCTTGACCCCGCGGGCGCCGGCATCGGCCGACTGCTCCAGCTGCGCCGTCAGCCGCCCGACCAGCGTCGGGGTCGTCCGGCCCGCCGCTGTCGGCGAGCTGCGCCCACTCGACGTGGCAGAAGGTGACGTACGCCCCCGGCGCGGCGCGGTCGTAGCGGTCGACGTTGGCGACCAGGTCGTCGCCCCAGCGGCCGTCGAGGTTGACCAGCGTCTCGACGCCGGCGGTGGCCAGCGTCGCGGCCAGCTCGGCCGTGTCCTGCGCCAGCCAGGACCCGTCGGCGGCCAGCCAGCGCCCGATGTGGTTGTGCACGTCGACGACAGGGACGGCGGGCTGGGGCACCTGATGGGCAGGCAGCACCACTGCCGGCACCGGGCGCCACTGCGAGAGTCGGGGGTCCACGCCGGTCATCGTGGCCCGTACCGGGCACCGAGCGCGCAGGTCGCGCAGCGCACCGTGCGCGTTTGATCCCGCCGCTGGACACTCCGCGCACCCGTGCGGGTCACTGAACCCGTGAGCCGCACGAACGACGAGATCGCCACCCAGCCAGAGGTCTGGCGTCGCGCCGTGGCCGAGGCGGCCGAGGCGGGGGTTCTGCCGCCGCGCGGGGCGCGCGCGCTGCTGCTCGGTTGCGGCACCTCCGCGTTCGTGGCGCAGGCGGCGGCCTGGTTGCGCGAGAGCGCCGGCCACGGCGAGACCGACTGGGCGTACGCGTCCGAGCTGCCGCCCGGGCGCCGCTACGACCACGTCGTCGCGTTCAGCCGCTCGGGCACCACCACGGAGGTGCTCGACGCCCTCGCCGAGCACGCCGGCGCGCGCCGGATCGTCGTCACCGGGGTGCCCGACTCCCCGGTCGGTGCGTTCGCGGAGCACGTGGTCGACCTCGGCTACGCCGACGAGGAGTCGGTGGTCCAGACCCGTTTCCCCACCGCGTCGCTGGCCCAGTGGCGTGCGGCGCTCGGCGCGGACCTGACCGCCACGCTCTCCGATCTCGACCAGGCGCTCGCCGCGCCGGTGGCCGACGTCGCGGCGTACCGCCACTTCGTCTACCTCGGTCGCGGCTGGACGGTCGGGCTCGCGCAGGAGGCGGCGCTGAAGATGCGCGAGTGCGCGCAGGCGTGGGCGGAGAGCTTCCCCGCGCTCGACTACCGGCACGGCCCGGTGGCGGCGGCCGGCGCGCGGACCCTGGTCGTGTCGCTCGGCGAGGTCGACGCGGACCTGCTCGCCGACGTCGAGGCCACCGGCGCCACGGTGCTCGACCCGCCCTACGACCCGCTGGCCAGGCTCGTCGCCTGCCAGCGGCTCGCCGTCGCGCTCGCCGAGCACCGCGGCCTCGATCCCGACGAACCGCGCCACCTGACCCGCTCGGTCGTACTCGACACCAGCCTCTCCGAGGAGCCCGCATGAGCAACCGCCGCCGCACCCTTGCCGCCGTCAGCAGCGTGGCGTTGGTGGTCGCCCTCGCGGCGTGCACGTCGAGCGACGACACGTCGGGCAGCACCGACGTCGGCGGCCTGGACGAGGACGAGGACGTCACCATCACCTGGTGGCACGGGCAGACGGCCGATGCCGCCGAGCTCCTGGACGGACTGGTCGAGGAGTACGAGGCCGACCACCCCAACGTCACCATCGAGGCCTCGTCGGGCGCGGCGACCGTCGACGACCTGCTGCAGAAGGTGCAGACCGGATTCGCGTCCGACACCTACCCCGACATCTCGTACGCCTTCGGCAGCTGGGCGACCGAGCTCGGCGTCTCCGGCCGCACCCTGGACATCGCCGACCTGGTGGCCGAGCCCGACTCGGGCTGGGAGGAGTTCCCCGAGGCGGCGAGAGCGACCGCGACCGTCGACGACCAGGTGATCGGCTTCCCGGCCGTGGTCGACAACCTCGGGCTGGTCTACAACACCGAGATGTTCGACGAGGCCGGCCTGGACTACCCCACCGAGGACTGGACCTGGGACGACTTCCGCACCGCGGCGGACGCGCTGACCGACCCCGCCCGCAACCAGTACGGCACGGCCTACCCGGTGAGCGGCAGCGAGGACACGGTGTGGCGGTTCTGGCCGCACCTGTGGCAGAACGGCGGCGAGGTGCTCGACGAGGAGGGCCAGCCCGCCTTCAACTCCGAGGCCGGCGTGGAGGCGCTGGAGTACTGGCAGCAGCTCGCCGTCGAGGACGAGTCGGTCTACCTCGACCAGACCGGCGAGAAGTTCGAGCCGAGCTTCTACGCGGGCAACATCGGCATGCTGATCAGTGGTCCCTGGACGCTGTACGACCTCAAGCAGCAGAACACCCCGTACGGCGTGACGATCCTGCCGGGCACCGACGGCAACCACCAGACCATCTCCGGCCCGGACCTGTGGGTGCTCTTCGACCACGACGACGAGCAGCGGGCGGCGGCGTCGTACGACTTCATCCGCTGGCTGACGGCGCCCGAGCAGGACGTGCGCTGGAACGTCGAGTACGGCAACCTGCCGCTGCGCAGCAGCGCCGCCGAGACCCCCGAGTTCCAGCAGTACACGAAGACGTACCCGGGCGGTGAGGTGTTCTTCGAGAACCTGGAGAACGCGACCGAGCCGCGGCCGACCGTCGTGGGGTACACCGGGATGTCACTCGCAGTCGGCAAGGCGATCAACGAGGTGCTGCAGGGAGCGGCCGAACCCCAGGAGGCGCTCGACGAGGCCGCCGAGCAGTCCGCCGTCGACCTGGCCCAGTGACGGGCCGATGACGCGTCGCGTGGGCACGGCGGGCTGATCCCCGCATGGCACCGACCACGCGGCTGGCGTCCGGCACCGAACGCGGCGAACCGGGCGGCCCGCGGCGGACGGACGGCACGGGCAAGCGCCGCAAGTACTGGCTGGAGCAGCTGACCGGCTGGTCGTTCGTGCTGCCCGCTTCGGCGCTGGTGGTGGGGCTGGCGATCTTCCCGGCCGGCTGGGCGTTCGTGATCAGCCGGCAGAAGACCAACCTGATCGCACCCGCGACCGACGCGGGCTGGTCGAACTACGAGCTGATGCTGGAGGACCCGGGCGTCCGGGAGGCCTTGCAGCACACGATGTTCTTCGCGGTCCTGTTCGTGCCGATCTCGATCGTCGCGGGCATCCTGCTGGCGGTCGCCCTGAACCGGGACATCAGGTTCCAGTGGTTCTATCGCACCTGCATCTTCGTGCCGTTCGTGGCGTCGGCCGCCGCGACCGGGATCCTCGCCAACTTCGTCTTCGACCCGAACTTCGGCGTCGCCAACAACGTGCTGCGAGTGCTCGGCCTGCCCAAGCAGGGCTTCCTCGAGGACACCGGCCAGGCGATGCTCGTGCTGGTCGTCATCACGCTGTGGGGATCGATCGGCTTCAACGTCGTGATCTACCTGGCCGCGCTCCAGGACGTGTCGGAGGACGTCGTCGAGGCGGCGATCGTGGACGGCGCCAACCGCTGGCAGGTCTTCCGGCACGTGACGCTGCCCGAGCTGCGCCCGGTCACGGTGTTCATCGCGTGTGGCAGACGATCGTCGCGCTGCAGCTGTTCGACATCATCTACACCACCACGAAGGGGCAGCCGCTCGACTCGACCGTGACGATCGTCTACTACCTGTACCGGCAGGCGTTCCAGCTGTTCCGCTACGGCTACGGGTCGGCGATCGCGTACGGCGTCTTCGCGGTCACCATGCTGCTGACGATTCTCATGATCCTGTACTCGCGGCGCGCGAAGGTCGAGGCGTTCTGATGGCTCGTCGAACGTCAGTCGCGGTGGCGACTTCCCTTCTCCGGTTGGCATCTGCTGCTGATGCCGACCGCCCTGCTCTTCGTCCTGCCGCTGGTGTGGATGATCATGACGTCGTTCATGCCCGACAGCGACATCAACACGTTCCCGCCGAAGTTCCTGCCGAGCCGGATCTCCTTGACCGGCTACTCCGAGCTGTTCGCCGAGTCCGACATCCTGCGCTGGCTGGGCAACACCGTGGTGGTGGCGACCGTCGCCGTCGGCTCGCACCTGGTGCTGTGCAGCCTGGCGGGGTACGGGTTCGCCCGGCTGCGCGTTCCGGGGGCGTACGGCGGGCTTCTTCCTCATCGTCGCGACGATCATGGTGCCGATCCAGCTGCTGATGATCCCGACCTTCATCCTGTTCAGCCGGATCGGGGTCATCAACACCCTGTCGGCCGCCGCGATCCCCTGGCTGGCCAGCGCGTTCGGGATCTTCCTGATGCGGCAGTTCTTCCTCGCGCTGCCGGTCGAGCTGGAGGACGCCGCCCGGCTGGACGGGTGCAACCGGCTGCAGCTGTTCTGGCGGATCGTGCTGCCGCTGGCCAAGCCGGCGCTCGCCACGCTCGCCATCTTCACCCTGCTGGGGTCCTGGAACGACCTGATCTGGCCGCTGGTCGCGATCAGCGACGAGCAGTGGTACACCCTGCAGCTCGGGCTGGCGAACTTCCAGGGTCAGCGTCGCACCGAGTGGCAGCTGCTGATGGCCGGCAACGTGGTCGCGACGCTCCCGCTGCTGATCGGCTTCGTCGTCGCCCAGCGCCACTTCGTCGCCACCATGACCTTCAGCGGCCTCAAGGGCTGACCCCCACCCCGCGGATCTTCCGGCCAGGCAGCCGTCGGGACGCGCGTACGGCCGGAAGATCGGCCCGCGGATCTTCCGGCGTCACGGTCGCCCGGACGCGCGTACGGCCGGAAGATCGGCCCGCGGATCTTCCGGCGTCACGGTCGCCCCAGCGCGCGTACGGCCGGAAGATCGGGTGGGGTGGCTGACATGCTGGCGGCGTGATCGGGTCGTTCGTCGAGCTGCTGGCGGGGCAGGCGCCGCGCGAGGCGTACGAGCAGCTGGTGGCCGACGCCGAACGCGCCGGGGACCCGGCGGCCGGCACGTTGCGCGCCCTGCTGCCGCAGGCGCTGCAGGTGCGCGACACGCTGGAGCGCCAGCGCACCCGCGAGGCCGAGCTGTCTGCGCTGTACGCGACCGCGCAGGACCTCACCGCGATCCGCGACGTGCAGCAGATCCTGCAGGCGATCGTGCGGCGGGCCCGGCAGCTGCTCGGCACCGACATCGCCTACCTCGGGCTGAACGTCCCCGAGGACGACGCGGCCTACATCCAGGTGACCGACGGGGCGGTGTCGGCGTCGTTCCGCAACCTCAAGCTCCCGTTGGGGACCGGGCTGCTCGGTCTGGTCGCGCAGACCGGGGTGCCGTACGCGACCCCCGACTACCACCACGACGACCGGTTCACGCACCGCGACTACATCGACGACGCGGTCGGCGACGAGAGCATCCGGGCCATCCTCGGCGTGCCGATGACGGTCAACGGCGAGGTGATCGGCGCGCTGCTCGCCGCCAACCGCACGCCGCGCCCGTTCCCGCCGGAGGAGGTCGAGCTGCTCAGCTCGTTCGCCGCGCACGCCGCGGTGGCGCTGGAGAACGCCCGGCTGTTCCAGCAGACCGTCACCTCCAGCGAGCGCGTACGCGAGCAGTCGGCCGCGGTGCAGGCGGCGGCTGACGTGCACGACCGGCTCACCCGGGTGCTGCTGCGCGGCGGCGACGCCGGTGACGTGGCGGCGGTGCTCGCCGACGCGCTGGCCGCCACCGTGACGGTGCTGGCGCCGGACGGGCGGCTGCTGGCGGGCGCCGGGGCCGGTACGGACGGGGGAGGACGGCGGACCCGACCCCGACGCCGTGAGCGAGGCGCTGACCACCGGTCGGTCGGTACGCACCGGCGACGGGAGCCACGTGGCGGTCGCGGCCGCCGGCACCGACCACCTCGGCACCCTGGTGGTGGCCGACCGGTCCGAGCTGACCGAGGCCGAGCTGCGCACGCTCGAGCGGGCCGCCCTGGTCACCGCGCTGCTGCTGCTGTTCGCCCGCACGGTCGCCGAGGCGGAGGACCGGGTCCGCGAGGACCTGCTGGACGACCTGCTGGACGCCGCCGACCGGCACCCGACCGATGACGACGAGCGGCTGCACCTGCGCGCCACCCGGCACGGCGTCGACCTCGACGCGCCAGCACGTCGTGCTCACGGCCGTGCTCGGCAGCGACGACCGCCGGCTGGTGCTGGCGCTCGGCAGCAGGCTGGCCGCCGAGCACGCGGGACTGGCCACCGTGCGCGGCGCCGAGCTGGTGCTGCTGCTCGCCGGCGACGACCCGGTCGACGTCGGGCGGCGGCTGCGGCCACGACTGGCCCAGCTGGGCGACCCGGTGACGGTCGGGGCGGCCGGTCCGGTCGCCGGCCTGGGCCAGGTCGCCGCCGCCTACCGGGAGGCACGCCAGTCGCTGCGCGCCCTGCTCGCGCTGGGCCGGCACGGCGACGTCGCCGACGGCGCGGGCACCGGGGTGGCGCGGCTGCTGCTGGGCGCCAGCGGGCCCGCCGAGGCCGAGGAGTTCCTGCAGGCCACCATCGGTCCGCTGCTCGCGCACGACGCGGCGCGGGGCACCGACCTGGTGGCGACCGTCGACGCCTGGTTCGACGCCCAGGGCAGCGCCACCCGGGCCGGCCGGGCCCTGCACGTGCACACCAACACCGTCACCCAGCGGCTGGAACGGGTCGACGCGCTGCTGGGCGCCGACTGGCGCGACCCGGCGCGAGCGCTCGACGTACAGCTCGCGCTGCGGCTGCGCCAGCTGCAGCGCATGGGCTGAGCGCACACCGCAGCGGCCCGACGATGGGTCGAGCACCCATGGCAACAGCCCGCCAACCGGTCATATGGTCGTCGTCATGTCCGATTTGTCCTCGCGGCATGACCGGCTGTCCGGTCGCACGGCGCTCGTCACCGGTGCCGCCGGCGGCATCGGCCGCGCCTGCGCCGAGGCGTTCGCCGCAGCCGGGGCGTCGGTGCTGGTGCTCGACCGCGACGCGGACGGCGCGCACGCCGTCGCCGAGAGCATCGGCGGCAAGGCGCTGGTCGCCGACCTGGCCCGTCCCGACACGTTGACCGAGGACGGCCTGCTCGGCGGGGTGGACGCCGACGTCGTGGTCAACAACGCCGGCTTCCAGCACGTCGCGCCGCTCCCGGACTTCGACCCGGACGTGTTCGCCGCGATGCTGCGGGTGCAGGTCGAGTCACCGTTCCGGCTGGCGCGAGCGCTGCTGCCCGGCATGTACGCGCGCGGCTGGGGCCGCTTCGTGCACCTGTCCAGCGTGCACGGGCTGCGCGCCTCGCCGTACAAGTCCGCCTACGTCACTGCGAAGCACGCGCTCGAGGGGTTGTCCAAGTCGATCGCCGTCGAGGGCGCCTCGCACGGCGTCACGTCCAACACCATCTGTCCCGGCTACGTCCGCACGCCGATGGTCGAGGGCCAGCTGGCCGACCAGGCCGTCGACCCACGGCATCGACGAGCAGCAGGTGCTCGACGAGGTGCTGCTGGCCCGCACCCCGGTCAAGCGCCTGGTCGAGCCCGCCGAGGTCGCCCGGCTCGCCGTCTTCCTGTGCGGGCCCGGCAGCGAGTCGGTCTCCGGCTCGTCGTACGAGATGTCCGGCGCCTGGACGGCGACCTGACCGCCACCGCACCGATTCGCTCACCCCTGAGAGGACTGTCATGAGCACGTCGCACACCGCGCCGGCCACCCCGCCGGTCAGCGGCATCCGCAAGGTCGTCGCCGCCAGCATGGTCGGCACCACGGTCGAGTGGTACGACTTCTTCCTGTTCGGCTCGGCGGCGGCGCTGGTGTTCGGCGACGTCTTCTTCGGCGAGATCGGCGGCACCAAGGGAACGCTGTACTCGTTCATGGTCTACGCGCTGGGCTTCGCGGCGCGACCGCTCGGCGGCATCATCTTCGGCCACTACGGCGACCGTATCGGCCGCAAGCGGATGCTCGTGATCTCGCTGGTGATGATGGGTGCCGGCACGTTCGCGATCGGGCTGCTGCCGACGTACGCGCAGGTCGGGATCCTGGCCCCGCTGCTGCTGATCCTGTGCCGGCTGATCCAGGGCTTCGCCGTCGGCGGCGAGTGGGGCGGCGCGGTGCTGATGGCCGCCGAGCACGGCGACGCGGCGCGGCGTGGGTTCTGGACCTCGTTCGCCCAGGCCGGTGTGCCCGCCGGCAACCTGCTCTCGGCCGCCGTGCTGTGGGTGCTCGCCGCGACGCTTGAGCGACGACGCGTTCAACAGCTGGGGCTGGCGGGTGGCGTTCCTGCTCTCGGCCGTGCTGGTCTTCGTCGGGCTCTGGGTGCGGCTGACGCTCGAGGAGTCGCCGGTGTTCGCCGCCGCGCAGGAGCGGCTGGCCGAGCGTCCCGAACCAGCACATGCCGATCATGCAGGTGATCAAGGACTACCCGCGCGAGATCCTCATCGCGATGGGCATGCGGATGGCCGAGAACATCTCCTACTACCTGTTCACGGTGATCTCGCTGACCTACCTGGCCGACTTCCTCGGCGCGGACAAGCAGGTGGGCATCAACGGCGTGCTGATCGGCTCGGCGATCCAGGTGCTGCTGGTGCCCGCGGTCGGCCACTTCTCCGACCGGGTCGGGCGCAAGCCGCTCTACCTGATCGGCGCGATCGGCGTCGGGGTGTGGGGCTTCGCGTTCTTCGGCCTGCTCAACGACGAGACGGGATGGTCCATCGCCGTCGCGATCACCGTCGGGCTGCTGTTCCACACCCTGATGTACGCACCGCAGGCGGCGTTCTTCGCCGAGCTGTTCGGCACCAGCGTGCGCTACTCCGGTGCGTCCATCGGCTACCAGCTGGCGTCGGTGTTCGCCGGCGCGCTGGCGCCGATCATCGCGCTGGCCCTGCTCGGCGACGTCAACGACCCGAACACGGTCGCCGTCGGTGTCTACCTGGCGATCGCGTCGGCGATCACGGTGGTCGCGGTGCTCTGCGCCAAGGAGACCCGCGGCTCGTCGCTGGACCACGACCGGGTGGTCGGCTCGACCGACGTGGGAGCCCCGGCGGCGCGGGTGTCCTGAGCGGGGCGTGCCCGGGCCCGCCGTCCATCCTCGGCGGGCCTGGGTTGACCCCCGGCACCCTGCCCCCGTACCGTCAGTCACGGTTGCAGTTTGTACTTCCGCTCGTTGGTCAACGCCCGCGAAGTCTGACAGCGGGCGCTTTTTAGTCTCTGGGCTCAGTCCGGGGGCGTGGCGCCTAGCGACCCGAGGCCGCAACGGGCGGTCTCGACCGGCACACCCCAGAAGGAGAGCCTCGTGGCTCAAGGCACAGTGAAGTGGTTCAACGCCGAGAAGGGCTTCGGCTTCATCGCTCAGGACGGCGACGGCCCGGACGTCTTCGTCCACTACTCGGCCATCGACGCGACGGGCTACCGCTCGCTCGACGAGGGCCAGCGGGTGGAGTTCACCCAGACGCAGGGCCAGAAGGGCCCGCAGGCGGAGAACGTCCGCCCCGTCTGACCTTTTCGGTCTGACACCTCGACAGGGGTGGCGCCGGCTTCGGCCGGTGCCACCCCTGTCGGCGTCTGCAGCCGCTTTCGGCATCCGGTACGGCGGGGTTGCGTGCGCGTGCGACAGTGACAGGGTGAGCGACGTCGCGAGCACCCTCGAGGACAAGCGGGTCGAGCTCGAGGCCCAGCTGGCGCAGATCTCCGCACCGCAGCACGACGCCGGCGGCATCTCGTTCGGCAAGCGGGTGGGCGAGGGCACGTCGATGGCGGTCGACCGCATCTCGTCGGTGGCCGCGCACGAGCGGCTGGGGGACCTGCTGCACGACGTCACCCGCGCGCAGGCCAAGCTGGCCGACGGCAGCTACGGCAGCTGTGAGGTCTGCGGTCAGCCGATCGCGCCCGAGCGGCTGGAGGCGCTGCCCTGGGCCGTGCGCTGCGTACGTGACGCGGGTCGTCGCTGACGGAGCACCACGCCCTCACGACGGCGTGACGTCGGCGAGGTCGCGTACCCGGGCGATCGGCGAGGGCAGCAGCCACAGCACCGACAGGGCGCCGCCGACCGCAGCCACGACGAGCGTCGGACGCAACCCGAGAGTGCTGCCCAGCACGCCGCCGAGCACGGCGCCGATCGGGCGGATGCCGTAGTTGATGGTGCTGAACGCACCGGCGACCCGGCTCCGCACGTCGTCGGTGATGACGCTTGCCTGCAACGAGTTCAGGTTGACGTCGAAGCACATGACCCCGAACCCGGACAGGAACTCCGCCGCGCCGAGCAGCACCATGTCGGCGAGCAAGGGGCCGTGCGCCAACGGGATCAGTGCGATCGGCAGCGGGAACACCACCGCGCCGAAGCAGATCACCGGGCCGACGCCGAGCCAGCCCGCGAGCCTGGGCGCGGCGACCGCGCCGACCAGTCCGCCGGTGGCGCCGATGCCGAACGCCAGTCCGATCGCGCCGGCCCCGAGGCCCAGCTCCCTGCTGGCGAACAGGATCACCAGGGCTTGCGGCCATGAACGTGAACAGGTTCACCGTCGTGGCGCAGGCCAGACTCCAACGCAGGTAGGGATGTGCGAGCACGTAGCGCACTCCCGCGACTGCGCGGCGCGCCACCGAGACCGACTCGCGGTCGGGCTCGAGCTCCTTGACGCGTACCCGTCCGATCATCACCGCCGACACGACGAACGACGCGGCGTCGACCAGCACCGCGATCGGCGCGGTGAGCAACGCGATCAACCCGCCGCCCAGCGCTGGTCCGGCCACGAACGAGGCGGACCGGGTGGCGCTCAGCTTGCTGTTCGCGTCCAGGAACGCCGAGCGGGGCACCAGCGCGACGAAGAACGACGCGTAGGCGGTGCCGAACAGCACCTGGCCGGTGCCGGCGATCAGCGCCACGGCGAACAGCTGGGGCAGCGTGATCATGTCCACCAGGTAGGCGATCGGGATGCTGGCCAACACCACCGCGCGCAGCAGGTCGGCGGCGATCATCAGCCGGCGCTTGCGCTGCTGGTGGTCGACCCAGCTGCCGACGAACAGCGAGAGCAGGTTGGGCGCCCACACCGCGGCGGTCAGCAGGCCGACCTCGTTGGGCGACGCGTGCAGCACGGTCACCGCCAGCAGTGGCAGCGCCAGCTCGCTGATCCGGTCGCCGACGTGGGACACGGTCTCGCCGGCCCAGAAGGACCGGAAGTCGCGGTCGCGCCACAGGTTCGGCGCCGGCCGGGTGTCGGTCGTGGTGGTCATGCGTCGTCCTCCTCCACCAGCGTGTAGCGCAGCATCCGCACCCTGCGCCCGTCGGGAGGCGGGTCGGTGTCGCGGCGGAGGACGTACGGCGCCAGCAGCTCCTCGATCGACTGCTCGATCCGCTCCGCCTCGTCCGCGGTGAGGATCAGGCCGGTGTTGGCGGCACCGGACATCCGTAGCCCCTCGGGGTCGAGCTGGGGCTCGACGTCGGTCATCCAGCGCAGCAGCGTCTCCACGTTCTGCTCCAGCAGCTGGTTGGACAGCAGCCGCGCCGCCGAGGCGCCCTCGTCGTCGGCCGGCATGTCGAACCGGAAGCCGCGGGCCTTCGCCTGCCACCAGCGCTGCCGCCGGTCGGTGCCGCCGTCCCAGTCCTGCACCAGGCCGTGCTTCTCCAGGTGGCGCAGGTGCCAGCTGGTCACCGACGGGGAGGCGCCGACGTGCGGGGCCAGCTGGGTCGCGGTGGCCGGCCCGTGCTGCTGCAGCCGGCCGAGCACCGCCAGCCGGACCGGGTGGGCCAGCGCCCGCATCGCCTGGGGATCGGTGATGACGTGGTCGCCCATGGGATTCGTGAGAGGCATGTCTCGAGAGTAGTCTCTCAGAATTGCGGAAAGCAAGACCCGCGGGCACTCATCCGCGCGTTACGCCCGTCCGCGGCCCGGCGTACTGCGCGGATGATCGGGGGTGGGGGCCCCCAAACTGGGCATCATCCGCGCGTTACGCCCGCCGCGGCCCGGCGTACTGCGCGGATGATCGGGGGTGGGGGGTCCCACAGGGGCATCATCCGCGCGTGACGCCCCGTCGGGCCGTACCCTCGGGCGGATGAATGCCGCAAACGCCGCGGAACGGCTCACCACCGAGCTGCTGCAGCACTGGGACACCCACCCCAAGGTCGCGCAGGGGCTGCTCTGCCGACCGGGCGAGGACGACGCGCTGGTGCAGGTCGTGGCGCCACCGGTGAAGAAGAAGTGGCTGACCTCGACCGACGTCGAGCTGTTCGCCGCCGAGCCGCCGGACGCCGCCACGTCGGTGACCTGGCACGCGGCGGTCGACCAGCTGCGCACCCGGGGCTGGCTCAGCGAGGGGTACGACGCACCGCTGATCTGGGCCGCACCGCAGCCGGGACGCAGCCCCGAGCTGGCCCGCTGGGCCGTGGACGAGCTGCTGGTCGCCCTCGAGGTGGGCTACGGCGTCAGCGACCCCGACGGGCTGCACTGGAACCTGGGCTAGCAGCACCCGCCGGTACGGGCCGAAGGTCCGGGACCGGCGCGGGACGGGCCGGGGTGCGGCCCGGGTGATCGCGGATGGTGCGCCGGGCGCCCGCGGCGGCACCGTCGGAGCATGACGAACCTGACCCTTTCCCGGCCGGCGCCGGCCCGCGCCGGGTTGGCGCTGGTCGTGGCCCCGGTCCTGCTGCTCGCGGCCTGGGTGATCCTGTGGCCGCTCGACGGCCGGGACGGACCCGGCGTCGGCTGGACCGCCGCGCACCTGTCCTGGATCGCCGCGTTCGCCCTGCTGGCGTACGGCTGCGTGCACGTGCGCCGACACCTGCGAGCGGCCTCGGACCGCGGTCGCGCCGTGGTCGACGTCGCGACCGCGGTCACCATGGTCGGGCTGATCACCGGCACGGCCCAGATGGTGGTCGACCTGATCGCGGGCTTCGGGTCGAGCACCCGCGCCGAGATCGACTCGGCGTCCGACCGGATGACCAGTGCACCGGGAGTCGACCTGCTGCTCTACGACGTCGGCCCGCTGCTGTTCTTCGTCGGGATGTTCGCGCTGCTCGTGCTGGCGGCGGTACGGCGCCAGGTCGGCCCCGCCTCGCCGGTCCTGTTCCTGGCCGGGTTCGTGCTGATCGGCGTCGACGACGCGTTGTCGCCCATCGGGTTGGCGGCCATCTGGCTGGGACTGCTGCCGCTGGCGCTCGGACTGATCCGCGACGGTCGGTCCGCCGGCGGCAACCTGAGCGCGACCTCTCGCCAGCGGGTTTCGGCCGTCGCAAGCCGGCCGGCGAGAATTCGGCCGGCGCCGAACAGATCCGGCCCGTACCGTCGCGGACATGACCACCTCACCGGCGACCCCGCGGACGCCGCCGCGATCGCCGTCGCGACCGGGGGACTCCGGTACGCACCGGTGGGCGCTCGCCGCAGCCGGCGTGACGGTCCTCGCCTGGGCGTCGGCGTTCGTCGCGATCCGCTGGGTCGGCGAGAGCATCGACCCGGGCCCGCTCGCGCTCGGCCGGCTGCTGGTGGGCAGCCTCGGCCTCGGCGCGCTGATGCTGCTGCGCGGTCGCTGGGTGGCGCCCGACGCGGCGGGAGTGGGCGCTGCTCGTGGCGTGCGGGCTCGCGTGGTTCGCGGTCTACAACGTCGCGCTCAACGCCGCCGAGCAGCGGGTCGACGCCGGCACCACCTCGATGCTGGTCAACGTCGGGCCGATCCTGATCGCGGTGTTCGCCGGCCTGCTGCTGGGCGAGGGCTTCCCGCGCTGGCTGCTGATCGGTGCCGTGGTGGCGTTCGCGGGCACTGCGGTGATTGCTGCGGAGACAGCCCGCGGCGACGGCACCGACCTGGTCGGCGTGCTGCTGTGCCTGGTGGCCGCCGTGACGTACGCGATCGGCGTGCTCAGCCAGAAGCCGGTGCTGCGCCGACTGCCCGCCATGCAGGTGACCTGGCTGGCGTGCGCCATCGGCGCCGTCGCCTGCCTGCCGTACGCGCCGTCGCTGGTCGACGACGTGACGACGTCATCGGCGGGCGCGGTGGCCGGCCTGGTCTACCTCGGGGTGGTCCCGACCGCGTTGGCGTTCAGCACCTGGGCGTACGCGCTGGCCCGGATGGATGCCGGCAGGATGGGCGTCACCACCTATCTGGTGCCACCGGTCACGATCGCCATGGCCGCCGTGCTGCTCGGCGAGCTGCCGCCGCCGGTGGCCGTGCTCGGCGGTGCCGTGTGCCTGGTGGGCGTGGGACTCTCGCGGCGCCGCAGCCGTCCGGCCCGGGTGGTGTGACGTGGTCGCCGGGCAGACGGTGGCGACGTACGCCGCGCTGATCGCCGACCCCAGCCGGGCGACGATGTGCCTTGCGCTGCTGGACGGTCGGGCCTGGACCGCGGGCGAGCTGGGCCGCGCAGCGGGCATCGGGGCGTCCACGGCGAGCGAGCACCTGTCGCTCCTGGTCCGCGCCGGGCTGCTGACCGAGGAGCGCCAGGGTCGGCACCGCTACCTGCGGCTCGCGGGACCCGACGTCGCGCACCTCCTCGAGGACCTGGCCGGAGTCGCCGGGTCCGACCCCCCGCCGACGTCACTGCGCGGGGTCCGGGCCCGCCGCGAGCTGGTGATGGCACGGACCTGCTACGACCACCTGGCCGGCCGGCTCGGGGTGGCCGTGCACGACGCGATGGTGGCGCGTGAGCTGGTGAGCACCCGCGACGGCGTCGCGCTGACCGCCGACGGCAAGCAGTGGCTCGCCGACTTCGGCGCCACCCTCGACGACGCGTCCCGCCGCCCGGTGGTGCGGACCTGCGTGGACTGGACCGAACGGCGCCATCACCTGCGTGGCCAGGCGGCCGCTGCCTTCCTGCAGCAGGTACGCGAGCGCGGCTGGGTCACCCAGCGCGCCGGCAGCCGTGCGGTCACGGTGACGCGGTCCGGCGCGCAGGGTTTCGGGCAGGTGCTCGGCATCGACGCCGACGCGTTGGTGTCTCCCGACCGCGCCTGAGCGGGTCCCGGCTCAGCCGGTGGCGCGCATCCGGTTGTTGCGGGCGTTGTGCTCGAGCTCGACCCGGCCGAGCCGTTCGAGGACGGGCGGCACGTAGGTCGCGAACCGGCCGCGCAGTCCCTTGCTGAGGCCGTACCAGCCGCCGACCGGGTTGGACGCCGAACGTCCCCACGCCTCGACGGTGCCGTCGGCGGCCGGCTTCTGCTCGTCGGTGTTGCCCAGCGGCATCCAGTCGCCGTGCTCGGCGAGCATCGCGGGCAGGTCGTCGAGGCAGCGCAGCTGGTAGCGCAGCCGGGTCTTGCCCACCTGGACGACCAGCGCCGGCGGGTCGGCGGCCTCGTCGCGGTAGGCGGTGTAGTGCGAGCTGCCGGGCGGCGTGGTCAGCTGCCAGGGGTCCTCGGCGGTGCCGGCGCCGGTGGGGTCGGTCATGGGCGGTCTCCTGACGTCGGGTGGTGGGTGTCGGCGCGAACAGCGTCGACGAAGTGCGGGAGGAGTCCGGCCCAGCCGCCGCGGTTGGCGTCGCGCCAGCTGTCCGCCTCCGCTCCGAGTCGCTCCCAGCCGGAGTGGGTGATGTCGAGCCGGCACCGGCCGGGCTCGAGATCGGTGAAGACCAGCTCGACGTCCGTGGCGTCGGCACGGTCCCGGCGGAGGTGCCAGAGGTACGCCAGCCGGCGGGGTGGCTCCCACGCGGTGACCTCGCCCCAGTCGATCTCGCTCCCGTCGGGGAGGCGTTCGAGGATGCGGCCGCCGCGCTGCGGCTCCAGCACCACGTCGGCAGCCGGGTCGCCCGACACCGTGTGCGTGACCGGCCACCAGTCACCGAACCGCGACGTCCAGGTGGTGAACGCGTGCGTCGCCGGGCAGTCCAGGTCGAGGGTGACGCGCAGCGGCTCGGTCACGACTCGTCCCGCCGCTGCTCGTCGACCGGCGTGGTGTTCTCGGCCAGCAGGGCGAAGCGGTGCACCGCCGCACCCCACATCTGCTGCAGGTAGTCCTGCACGGCCGCCACGCCCTCGTCGTGCAGCCGGTAGATGTGGCGCGTGCCCTGCGCCTCCTCGGCGACCAGGCCGGACTCCTTGAGCAGTCGCAGGTGGCGGGACACGGCGGGACGGCTGATCGGCAGCGCGTCGGCGATCTCACGCACCGGGCGTGGTCCGTCGGCGAGCAGGGCGACGATGGCGCGCCGGTTGGGATCACCCAGCGCCGCGAACGGGTCGCCCGTCTCCATCGGTAACACAGTGGTTACGGTAGCAGGGGTGTTACCGACTCCGCAGCCGGGGCAGCAGCGCGGTCAGGCGCTCCAGCTGGGCGCGTGACACGTCCAGCTCCGGCGAGGGCATCAGCGCGACCCGGTCCACGCCGGCCTCGACCAGGTCACCCACGTGCGCGGCGACGTCGTCGGGGTCGCCGACCGCGGCGACCTCGCGCCACCACTCGTCGGGCAGGTGCACGACTGCCTCCTCGCCCTCGGCCGCCGCCGCGACCGCCGCGTCGAGACCCGGCGCGGTGCGCAGCGCGATGTTGGGCTCGGCGAGCATCGCGACCAGGAACGGGGCCAGCCACCGGCGTGCGGCCATCCGGTCGTCGTCGACGTGCACACAGGTGTAGACCGCCGTCATCGGGTCGCCGCCCGCCTGCTCGCGCGACCATCGCACGTACGTCGGTCCGGCCAGCTCGGCGAGCACGATGCCGTCGGCGACCCGCCCGGCCAGCTGCAGGGACTTCGGGCCGCGCACGCCGAGCAGCAGCGGCGGGACGACCGGCGGCTGCGTGTCCAGCCGCACCGCTTCGAGCTGCACGTGCGGGCCGTCGACCGACACCGTCTCGCCGTTCAGCAGCCGGTGTACCGCGGAGGTGACCTCGTCGAGGCGGCCCAGCTGCGACCGCGTCGAGTGGCCGATCTGCTGCATCCACTCGTAGACGCCGTGGCCGAGCCCGGCGATCACCCGGCCGGGCGCGAGACCTGCGAGCGTGGCGAACTCCATCGCCGTGATCGCCGCGTTGCGCGCCGCCGCGGGCATGATCCCGACACCCACCGTCAGCCGGTCGGTCGCCGCGAGCGCGGCGGCACCGAGCACGGGCGCCGTCGTGAAGAAGCAGTCCTCGATCACCCAGAGGTCGTCGAAGCCCGCGGCCTCCGCGGCACGTGCGTACGGCACCACCTCCGACGCCGGGAAGTTGCGCGCGTACACCATGCCGATCGCGGCGTCGGAGACCATGGCGCCACCGTAGGGCGGCCCACCCTCAGGTGCCGAGGGCGTACCCGAAGCAGAACACGTCGTCGGGGTCGACCCGCCGCTTGAGCACCATCAGGCGTTCGTGCACCTCCGGCGTCCACGCGGCGCCCACCTGCTCGGTGGAGTACTGGTCACCGAGGAAGTTGATCAGCCCGCCGGGTGCCCGCCACGGTTCGAGCGAGGCGTAGACGCCGTCCAGAATCGCGGGCAGCGCCTGCGTGAGCTCGGGGACCCCAGGCGCGACCAGCAGCACCGAGTACGCCGCGTCGCGACCTGCGACGGCGTCGGGCACCTCGGGCTCGCGGCCCAGCGCACCGCCCAGCAGCCGTACCTCGGCCATGATCAGCGGGATGTCGACGTCGGGACCGACGGCGCCCAGCAGCGCGTCGATGGTCTCCTCGGTGAAGTCGGTGAGCAGGCCGCCGCGCTCCCACGCCGGTATCGGGTCCTGCGGGTCCATGTGCACCATCACCGCCGCCACCGGGAACGGCATGGTGTCGATGTTGGCCATGACGATCTCGCCCGCCGCCTGCATCGGTGCCAGCAGCGCGGCCGCCTCCTCGGCGGGACCCGGGTGCGCGAACCGTACGTGCACCACGAACTTGCCCCGGATCGGCTCCGGCATCTCCTCCATCGGCGGCACCCGCAGCAGCGCGAACGACGTCGCCGCCTCCGGCGGCAGGGTCGGCGCCCAGGCCCGCCAGGCGTGCAGCACGGCCGCGGTCGAGTCGGCGGAGAAGAACAGCCCGCCGCCGTAGAGGGTCGGCACCTCGAACAGGTCGAACTCGAGCGCGGTCACGATGCCGAAGTTGCCCTTGCCACCACGCACGCCCCAGAACAGCTCGCGGTCGTCGGCGGACTCGTCGTCGGCCGTGACCCGTCGCAACGTCCCGTCGGCGGTCACCAGCTCGACCGCGGTGACGTGGTCGGCGGCGAAGCCGTGCGAGCGGCCGAGCATGCCCATGCCACCGCCGAGCGTGTAACCGACGACGCCGACGGTCGGCGAGGAGCCGCACAGCCCGGCCAGCCCGTGCTCGGCCGCGACGGCGAGGACGTCGGCCCACCGCACACCGGCCTCGACCCGGGCACTGCGCCGCGCGGCGTCGACCTCGACGCCCTGCATGCGCTTGGTGGTCACCAGGAGGGATCCCACGGCCGGACGCACCGGTCCGTGGCCGGTCGCCTGCACGGCCACCGGCAGACCGTGCTCGGTCGCGAACCGGACCGCCGCCACCACGTCGTCGGCAGAGGTTGCGCCGACCACCACGGCAGGGGTGTGCACGATCGCCAGGTTGAAGCCCGCCACCTCGCCCGGCAGATCCGCGTCGCCTGCCACCAGCACCGGCCCCGCGACTTGCGCGCGCAGCGACGTGACGTCGGGCGGCAGCGGGGACTCGGCGCGCGGCTCGGGCAGCGGCTCCGCGGTCGAGCCTGAGAGCGGAGGCGGGGGTCGACGTGGGGTCGGCGGTGCTCATGGTTCTCCTCGGCGGGATCGGCAACGAGACAGGAGCCTGCCGTGCCTCCGGCCCGCGTGGAAGCGAATTCGGCGGATCGGTGGCCATTCACCTCCGGCCGCGCCCCGTCGCGAGCTGGGGCAGACTGCCCGGCATGGACGCTCGTGGGCCGGTGTGTCCTGGTGACCGGCGCCTCGCGAGGCATCGGCGCCGCCCTGGCTGAGGCGTTCGCCGCGGCGGGAGCGCGACCCGTGCTGGTCGCGCGGACGGCGGGGCCGCTGCGCGACCTCGCCGCCCGGCTCGACGGCATCGCCCTCGTCGCCGACCTGACCGACCAGGCCGACCTCGGAGGGCTGATCGCCAGGGCCGAGGCAGCCGCGGGCGCGATCGACGTCGTCGTCTCCAACGCCGGCGTCGAGACCGCACGGCACCTGGCCGACCAGACGGCCGAGGAGCTCCACGCGCTCTACCGGCTCAACCTGCTCGCACCCGCCGAGCTGTTCCGACAGGCACTGCCCGGTATGCAGGCTCGCCGGAGCGGACACCTCGTCGCGATGTCGTCGCTGGCTGCCGTGGGCACCTTCCCCGGACTGGCGGCGTACGGGTCGTCCAAGGCGGGGCTGTCCCGACTGACCGCCGGGCTGCGCGCCGACCTGCGCGGCACCGGTGTCGGCGTCACCGACGTGCAGCTCGGGCCGGTGCGCGGCGACATGATCGATCGGGCCCGAACCTATGGCCCGACCGATGCCGGCTTCGCCCGGCTCAGCCGGTTGCGGGTGCTCCGTGAGCTCGATCCGCACGAGGTGGCGCGCGCAACGGTCGCCGCGGTGCAGGCTGGCCGCGCCCACCTCCGGCTGCCGCGGCGGGCGGCTGTCGCGGGAGCCTGGGCCGAGGCTCCGCAGCGCGTCGTCGGGGTGTTGCTCACCGGTCTGCCGCACCAGGAGCGCAGGTGAGCCGCCCCTCGGTGCGTCGTCGAGTCGCCGTCGCCACCTGGCGGCCGTCGCGGGACGGGCGCATCCACACCCGGGCCGAGATCGACGTCACCCCGGTGAGCGACTACCTCGAGCGCACCCGCGCGCGGACCGGGGAGCACGTCACCGTCACCCATGTGGTCGGCGCCGCGGTCGGGCGTGCCATCGCTGCGGTGCCCGAGGTTCGGGCCCGGGTGGTGCTCGGTCGCATCGTCCCGTACGCCACCTGCGACGTCGGCTTCGCGGTCGACCTGGCGGGAGCCGACCTGGCCCCGGTCAAGGTCGGCTCGGTCGACACACTGGCGCCAGCCGAGGTGGCGCAGGCGCTCAGGCTCGGCGCGACCCGGTTGCGGGCCGGCACCGACCCGAGGCACAACCGCAGCTCGGCACTGGTGCGACTCGCCCCTGCGTGGGCGATGCGGCCCCTGCTGTCGGTGGCCGGCCTGCTGGTGGGCGGGTTCGGGATCGGCGCCTTCGGGCAGCCGGGTTTCCCGCTGGGGGCGGCGTTCGTCTCCAACGTCGGCACGCTGGGGCTCGACGAGGCGTTCCTCGCGCCGCTGCCGTTCGCGCGCGTCCCGCTCTACGTCGCCGTCGGTGCAGTGCGCGACGCGGCGATGGTCGTCGATGGGCAGGTCGAGGTCCGGCCGCGGATGGTGGTGGTGGCCACCGCCGACCACCGCCTCGTCGACGGTGGCCACGCCGGGCGGCTGGCCGCGCTCATCCGCGCCCTGCTGGCCGATCCCGACCTGCTCGACCTTCCGTGGGCCGAGTGCCCGCTGAACCCGGCGGCCTTCGCCGACCCCGCTTAGCCGAAGTCGTCGCCGGCATCGAGTCGCTGCCGCAGCAACGCGTCCAGTGCCATCGCGTGCCCGTCCCGTCCGCCCCGGCCGGCGACCAGCGGCGGGTCCGAGGGCTCCAGCCGGGCGCCGGTCAGCCGGGCCCGCAGGCTCGCCGGCACGCTGAGCACGTAGAACGCGCCGTCGGCGCCGACGCCCAGCGAACGGTCCCGGCGCACGTACCAGCCCTCGACGTCGGTGCGGTACGTCCCCCGCCCGCTGTAGGGCCGCACCTCCAGCCGCTGCGTGCGCAGCCCGCGCTGCTGCGCCTCGCGGACGAAGGCGGCGACGACGGCGCGGGCCCGTTCGGTCTCGCCGGCCCGCCGGGTCGCCTCGCGGTCGGCGTGCGCCGCCGCCGCGTGCCGACGTCCCTCGGCCCAGTCGGCCTGGTCGGTCACCGCGGTGCGGCGACCGGACGGCGTGCCGGTGACGGCGGCGGCTCGTACGGTGCGCGGCATGACGACCCCTCGACGACGACGGCTCACGGTACTGGCTTCTTCGCCGGCTTCGCGCTGGAGCAGGTCGCAGGTCGGTGCCGACGTGTCGCTGCGGGTGCGGCACGGCGGCTCGGGTCCGCCGGTGGTGCTGCTGCACGGACACCCGCGCACCCACACCACCTGGTACGGCGTCGCGCCGCTGCTCGCCGCCCACCACACCGTGGTGTGCCCCGACCTGCGCGGCTACGGCCAGTCGTCGAAACCGGACCTGGCGGCCGACCCGGAGGCCTACTCCAAGCGCGCGATGGCCGCTGACGTCGTGGCGCTGATGGCAGCACTGGGTCACGAGCGGTTCGCGGTCGTGGGCCACGACCGGGGCTCCTACGTCGCCTACCGCACGGCGCTCGACCATCCCGACCGGGTGACCCGGCTGGCCGTGCTCGACGGCACGCCGATCGTCGAGGCGCTGGAGCGGTGCGACGCCGAGTTCGCCGCGGCGTGGTGGCACTGGTTCTTCCTCGGCCAGCGCGAGAAGCCCGCCGAGCGGGTGATCAACGCCGACCCCGAGACCTGGTACTCCGTGCCCACCACGAACACGCCGGAGGCGCTGGGCGCGACAACCACGCCGACTTCCTCGCGGCGATCCACGACCCGGCGACCGTTCGGGGCATGTGCGAGGACTACCGGGCCGGGCTCGGCCACGACCGCCGTCACGACGCGGCCGACCGCGACGCCGGCCGGCGGATCGACTGCCCGACGCTGCTGCTGTGGTCGTCCCTCGACGACCTCGAGGAGCTGTACGGCGACCCGCTCGAGGTCTGGCGGCCCTGGACCACCGACCTGCGCGGGCACCCGATCGAGTCGGGTCACCACATGGCCGAGGAGGCGCCGGCGGAGCTGGCCGACGCGTTGCTGGCGTTCCTGGGCTGACGACGGCGGAGGCCGGGAATCCGGGCCGGAATGGGGGTGCACACCGCGGCCCGTTCGGCCTACGGTCGGCGTACGGCCGTGACGCGCGACGCGAGCGGCGCCGTCCGACTCCCGGAGCAGCGTGATGGAGTGAGAGCCCGCTTCCGACTTCCGTCCTGAGCCGAAGCACGAGGAGGCCTCCCATGTCCAAGGACAAGCAGCGCCGCGAGGCGCGCAAGCCGAAGAAGAAGACCCCGAAGGCGCCGCCGGCGCCGGCGATCCGGCTGCCCACGAAGGGCGACGACAAGCGCAGCTGAGCCGTGGGCGGGGTGTCGCTCAGCCCGTCCAGGGTGGAGCGACGCCCCAGCCCCACTGCGGCACCGGCGCCTCGGGGACCGGGTGCGGCGCCCGGGCGCGAGTTCTCGACCGCCAGCCGGGTGCCCCACTCGAGGTAGCCGACGAACGCGGCCCGGAACTCCGGGTCGGCCGGCAGCCCGACGTCGTCGGCGGCGTCCTGGATCAGCGCCACCCACCGCCGCCGCTGCGGCTCGGTGATCGACAGCCCGAGGTGGTGGCGCAGCATCGCCGGGTAGCCGCCGTGGTCCTCGGAGTACGTCGCCGGGCCGCCGAAGACCTCGCCCAGCCAGGTCGCCACGCGTTGCGGGTGGTCGGCCGCCATCCCGGCGAAGAGCGGTCCGATCAGCTCGTCCTCGCCGACCAGCTGGTAGAAGCGTTCACACAGCGCCTCCAGGGCGGTGGCGCCACCGGCCCAGTCGAACAGGCTGGGCGGCTGGGCGCTCGTGGTGTCCTCGGTGGTCATGAACAGATGATGCCTGCTGCGAGCGGCCGTCGCTCTCAGAACGCCACCTGCCGGGCCAGCAGCCCCTCGCCGGAGCCGCGCCCGGACACCAGCCGGCCGAACTCCACCGCGTCGAGCTCGAGCTCGTCGCCACCGTCGCCGGCGGACCACTCGCCACCGGCGGGACCGGTCAGCCGCAACGCGTACGCCCGACCGTGCCGCTCGGCCCACTCCGCCACCAGGTCCGCGACGATCGCCCCGTCGTGGTCCGGCGTCGCCACGAACGTGAGGCCGGTCGCCCGTGCCGTGTCGACGCGGTGCATCCAGACGTCGCGGGTGAGGACGACGTCGGTGAGGAAGCCGAACGTCCACACCTCCCCGGCGGCACCGACCTGCTGCTGGCCCGGCATGGCGCTGCGCCGGACGAGCCCGGGCATGCGCTCACGTCCGCGAACGGCCCGGGGCACGGTCTCGGCGAGGCGGTGCACCACGGCCGCCGGCTCGAGGCCGCGGCCGGCGTCCACCTGCACGGCGTTGAGCGCGTCGACCAGCAGCCCGCCCCGCTTGCGCGCCGCACGGAGCTGGCGCACCTGCTCGCGCAGCGACGCCGACATCTCGGCCATGCCGAGGACGTGGGTGGCCATCGCGTGGACGTCCCAGTCGGGGCAGTCGGTCGGCGCCCCCCACTGTCCCGGCGAGACGTCGTGCAGCAGGCTCAGGTAGCGCTCGTACTCGGTGGTGGCCAGCCGGATGGCGGTCTCGCGTCCGAGCGCCGGTCGGCGGATGGTCGAGGTGGACGTACTTGGTGCGTCATCACTTCCCCCTTGCGCCACGACCGTGGCGACGGTGCGAACGTGCACCCGCCCGGCCGTGCTGTCAAGGAGTCAGCCCACCGCAGCGGCCATCCGGCGCACGGCCTCGTCGACGATCTGCGCGCTGGTCCCGAAGTTGAGCCGCACCCAGCCGCTGCCGGGGCTGCCGAACGCCGGTCCCGGCTCCAGCGCCACCCGCCCACGTTCGAGGAAGAGGTCGCGCGGCTCGGCGCCCTCGCCGATCTCGCGGCAGTCCAGCCACGCCAGGTAGGTCGCCTCCGGCGGCGACCAGCGCACCTGCGGGAGGTGCTCGGCGAGCAGGTCGCCGAGCTGGTGGCGGCGGGCGTCGAGCGTGGCCACCAGCCGGTCGAGCCAGTCGGCGGAGTCGTCGAACGCGGCGAGGGTCGCGAGCAGCCCGAGCTGCCCGATCCGCCAGGCGTTGTGCTCCGGCACCCGGTCGGCCAGCCGCTGCATCTGCGGCGACGCGGTCACGGCGGCGGCGCACTTGAGCCCGGCCAGGTTGAACGCCTTGCTGGCCGAGACCAGGCTGATGCCGACCTCGGCACCGCCCGGCACGGTGAGGAACGGCGTGAACTCGGCGCCCGGCAGCACCAGCGGCGCGTGGATCTCGTCGGCGATCACCGTCACGCCGTGCCGCGCGGCGAGCTCCGCCACCGCGGTCAGCTCCTCGCGGCTGTGCACCCGCCCCACCGGGTTGTGCGGGTTGCAGAGCACGTACGCCGCCGGGCCGCGCGCGAACGCGTCCGCCAGCGCGTCGAGGTCGAGCCGCCACGCCCCGTCGGCCTGCTGCCGCAGCGGGGCCTCGATGCCGCGGGTGTGCGTCTCCTCGAGCCAGGCGAAGAACGGTGGGTAGACCGGTGGGGAGATCACCACCCGGTCGCCAGGCCGGCAGACGGCCCGGAGCAGCTCGACGGCGCCGACTCCGACGTCCGGCATCGCCAGGACCCGGTCGGGGTCGACCTGCCATCCCCAGCGCTCGGAGGCGAACTTCGACAGCGACGGGCCGAGGACCGGCTGGGCGTAGGCGTAGCCGGTGTCCGACGACTCGACCGCGCGCAGCAGCGCCGCCTGCACCGCAGGGGCGAGCGCGAAGTCGCTCTCGGCCACCGGCAGCGGCAGCACGTCGTCGGGGTGGACGCGCCACTTCACGCTGGTACGGCGCCGCAGCACCGCGAGCTCGTCGACGGGCAGCAGGTCGGAGGCCATGCCGCGTCAGCGTAAGCACAGCTCGGAGTCGTAGCGGCAGGCGACCACCTGAGGCGTCTCGATCGGGTAGCCCACCTCGATCGACCGGGCCAGCCGAAGGAACTGCGCGTGCGACCAGGCCAGCGGCCGGGCCGAGAACGTGCCCTCGCCGAGGGTGTAGCGCGACGCCTCGCCGGTCGGCGGGCGACCGTCCCACACCTGCTCGGACATGAACCCGGTGCTGCCCTGCGCGGACAGCGCCATCGCGTCCAGGTAGCGCTGGGCGCCGAGCCCGCGGGCCAGCCGGTACTCGCCGCGCTCGCCGGTGAGCAGCGGCCAGCCCCGGCCGAGGGTGAGCCGGGATCCCTCGTCGGAGGGCTCCCAGCGCGCACCGGTACGGGTCTCGCCGTAGCCGTCGAACGTGGAACGGCGCCAGAACGGCCCGTTCGGGGTGGAGTAGCGCAGCCGCCGGTCGACGACCGACAGGCTGTTGCGGATGGTCGGGTCGTCGGCCGGCTTGACGCCCAGCCGCACCAGCTCGAGGAAGCTCGGGTCGACGATGCGGCGCTCGTCGATCAGCGGGCCGCCGTCGGGCACCTGGATGTCGGTGCCGTCGTCGCCGTCACCCTCCACGGTCACCCGCAGGTAGTAGGGATCGGGCGACAGCGGGCCGGTCCTGGTCGCGGTCTGCTGCTCGACGTCTGCCCGCCACTCGTCGGCGGTGCGGGCGTAGCGCCGGGCCAGCGCCGGCTTGCCGTTGTCGCGGGCGATGTCGGCGGCGCACACCAGACCGGCGATCTCCGCGGCGATGGTCGCGGGGGAGTAGTTGCCGAGGTTCTCCCAACGCTCCTGGGGCGACGCGGGGCCGTTCTCGACCAGGTAGTCGGCCGACAGCCGGACGTGCTCCCAGTCCTCGGCGCCCGCGCGCCCCAGCTGCCAGGCGAGCACGATCGGGAACGCGACCTCGTCCATCTGCAGGCTGTCGAAGACCGGCTCGCCGTCGAGCCGGCTGTTCTGCGGGAACGACCCGTCCGGGCGTTGCTGCACGTCCCACAGGTAGTCGAGAGCACGGTTGGCGGCGGCGTCGTCGCCGGCGGCGAGCAGCCCGGTCGCGATCTGGTACTGATCGCGCGACCACACCGCGTGGTAGACGGGGATGTCGCGCAGCTCGAACGCCCAGGCCCACGGCCGGCCCGGCGCCGCGACGAAGCCGCCGCGGTAGGTCTTGTCCTCGCTGGCGGCGAGCACCATGGCCGACACCCGCCACTCGCGCAGCCACCGCTGCACGCTCGCCGGCGGCCGGTCGAGGCTGCCGAGGTAGCGGCGCCACCCGTACGCGTACTCCGCCGCCACCTGGTGGAAGCCGTCGCGCAGGGAGGCGTCCGCGACCCGGGAGCTGGCCCGCGGGGTCGCGCCGAACCCGACGGCGAGGGTGAGGTGCCGCCCGCCCGGGAAGGCCGGTCAGCCTGGTGCGGCCGGTCTGCACCACGTTGCCTGCGTCCGGCGCGGTGTAGGTCCAGTCCATCGTGTGGTCGCCGGCCAGGTCCGTCCAGCCGTCGCTGGTGCCGAGGTAGCCGCTCGACGTCGCGGTGAACGCCGGCCGGCTGTCCACCGTGCTGGCCATGCCGTTCTGCCGTGCCACCAGCGCGCCGTCGCGGGTCTCGCCGCGGTCGTCGGTGCCGTCGTTGTCCAGCGCCGGGTCGTGCAGCAGGTAGACCTCGTAGGGGTCGCCGGACAGCGACTCGAAGCGGACGTCGACGAGCACGGTGGAGCGGTCGGGGTCGGTGACGAAGGTCTTGGTGATCCGGTAGTCACCGCCACGATCGGTGTTGACCATCTGATACGTCAGCCCGCGCTCGTCCAGGACCCGGACCCGGTGCCGGGTGTCGGCGTCCTCGCGGTCGGTGAACGTCTCCCCGTCGGTGACCACGAGCTGGGACTCGCGCACGCTCGGCGTGTCGAGCTGCGGGTAGAACAGCTCGCCCGCGGTGCCGCTGCGGCCCAGGGTGTACCAGACCTTGCTGCGCAGACCGCGGGCCGTGCCGAAGCCGGTCTTGGCGCCGTCGGTCCAGACCGCCGGGCGGCCCGGTGCCCCCGGCGCGTCGTCGGCGGCGCCCGGTGCCGGGGGAGGCGCGGCCGGCGCCTGCTGGGGCACCAGCAGCCCCGCTGCGAGGGCGACGGCAAGCACGACTTTCGCGGTACGACCAGGGTCTGGGGTGGCCACCATCCGGAGACGTTCGCGCATCGCCGCCGGCGCCGCAACCGGGGCGGGCGTGGCGAGCCGGCCGGGTCAGCGTCCGAGCATGCGCTCGACCTGCGGAGCGGTCGGAGCCCTGGTTGGGCACCAGCAGCCAGGCCGCGACGTAGACGGCGACGCCCATGCCGAAGATCAGCGTGAGCAGCACCAGCAGCAGCCGGACCACGGTCACGTCGATGCCGGTGTAGGCGGCGACGCCTCCGCAGACACCGGCGATGATCCGCCGGTCCGAGCGGCGCAGGGCGCGGGGGCGGGCCTCCACGGCGGGGGCGTCGGGGTGGTGGGTCTCTGTCGTCGTCATGTCCCCAGCGTCGCCGTTCGTACCGGTCGCGACATCGGGGACCGACCCTGGTCTGCCCCGGGCGGAGCCCCGACCGGCACCGGAGGCTGCGTCGTCAGCAGGGACGTCAGCCCTGGCGCACGGCCTGCAGCGTGTACGTGTGCGGCAACCGCTCCGGCCGGTCGGCCAGCCGCCACTCGCCGTCGGCCTCGGCCGGCACCATCTGACCCGGGACTGCGTTCCACGGCACGCTGTCGTGCTCCACCAGCCCGGTCGGCTGCATGCCCGCGTCCAGCAGCGCGGTGACGATCTCGCCGAGGCCGTGGTTCCACTCGTGGCTCCGGTTGTGCTGGAACTGCGCGTCGGTCTCGACGTACGTACCCGGCTCGTCGAAGACCGTCGCCGCGCCCTGGTGGTGGTAGGGGTAGGCGAGCACCAGATCAGCGGTGCGCTCGTCGTCCAGCGCCCACAGCACCGGGTGTCCCTCCCGGATGAACAGCCGCCCGCCGGGGCGCAGCAGCGCGGCCACGGTCTGCGCCCAGCCGACGATGTCGGGCAGCCAGCAGAGCGCACCGACACCGGTGTAGACCAGGTCGAAGTCGTCCCGGCCGACCGCGGCGGGTGCGTCGTAGACGTCGGACTCGACGAAGTCCACGTCGGCGCCCGTACCCGCAGCCAGCCGACGTGCCTCCGCCAGCGCGGCAGGCGAGAAGTCCACCCCGGTCATCCGCGCACCACGCCGGGCGAGCGAGACCGTGTCGGTGCCGATGTGGCACTGCAGGTGCACGCCGCGCAGCCCGCGGACGTCACCGAGCAGCGGCAGGTCGAACCGGA
Source organism: uncultured Actinomycetota bacterium (assembly GCA_963801045.1). Taxonomy (GTDB): domain Bacteria; phylum Actinomycetota; class Actinomycetes; order Propionibacteriales; family Nocardioidaceae; genus JACCWP01. Next base: position 736,526 of record CAWDDC010000003.1, on the reverse strand, counting down.
CGACGTGACTCAGGTAGTCGGGCTCTGCGAGGAAGCGTTCGACGGCGTAGTCGGGAGACGCCGCGTGCGCAGGCGCACGCTCGTTCCACTGGGCGAGGTTGACCGCGCGATAGTCCTCGTCGGGTGCCGGCATGCGCGCACCCTCGCACGGCGGCCGGGCGCCGCCCAGCGACTTTCGCTACCTCATCACTCCGACGGCCTCGCGGCGGAAGCCCGGGAACACCTTCGGCACCGCCACCGCCGGGAAGCGCTTGGCGATCACCTCGGCCAGCACCGAGCGGTAGTCCAGGTTGACCGACAGGTCCCCGTCGACCAGCTCGGCGCTGCGCAGTCCCGGCCAGTTGCCGTGCACCTTGCCGCCCCTGACGCCGCCGCCGAGCAGCAGCATGCAGTTGCCGTAGCCGTGCTCCGCGCCCTGGCTGCCGTTCTCGCTCGCCGTCCGGCCGAACTCGCTGATCGTGACCACGGTGACCCGCGCGCCCAGGCTGCCGAGATCCTTGAAGAACGCCGCCAGGCAGGTGGCCATGTTGCGCACCATCCACTGCAGGTCGCCGTTGTCGACGGTGCCGAGGTTCTCGTGGTGGTCCCACGAGCCGAAGTCGAGGGCGACCACCTGCGTGCCCACGTCGGCGCGGATCAGCCGGGCGGTCTGGGCCAGCGCGCTGCCGAGGTCGTCACCCGCGGGGTACTCCGCGCCGTTGTGCGGGGGTGGGTCGGACCGGGCCAGCGGGCCCAGGTCACGGGTCGTGGTGAGGGTCGACTCGACGGCGCGGCCCATCAGCGAGTCGTTGCCGTTCCACATCGCCTGCAGGGACTTGCGGGTGTGGCGCTGGAACGCGGCGTCCTGGGGCAGGGAGATGTCGCGCAGGGCGTAGACCGACATCGCCGAGGCGGGACCGATCAGCGCCGTCGGTGCGAGCGAGGTGCCGAGCTGGATGGCCTGGTTGGGCGCACCGGAGCCGCTGAGGCCGACCAGCCGGTTGATCCAACCGACCCGGGCAGCCGAGCCGGCGTCGGCGTCCTCGACCTTCTCCATCGCGCTGAAGTGGCTGCGGTCGGGCGTGGGCATGCCGACCGCCTGGACGGCGCCGAACTTGCCGTTGTTCCACATCCGCTCCAGCGGCTTGAAGCCGGGGTGGAGTCCGAACAGCTGGTCCTTGGCGAGCAGGCTGCCGGTGGGCAGCTTGATGGTGGGGCGCAGCCGGGCGTAGTCGGCGTCGCCGTGCGGCACCACGAGCGAGAGTCCGTCGCTGCCGCCGCGCAGGCTCAGCACCACGAGGACGTTGCCGCCGGCTTCGGCCCCGAACGTGGTCTGGGTGAAGACGTCGCCGACCATGCTGGTCAGCACGCCCGCGCCGGCAGCGGCGCTCGCGCCCTTGAGGAACGACCGTCGGGACGTCTGGAAGTCGGGGCACCCGCACGCGGCCAGCTTGTCGTCGGTCATCGGCTTCTCCTCAGCGCTCAGCGTGCGCAGGGCTGTTGAGCACGGTCATGAGCAGCATCGCCATGTTCCATTCGCCGAAGTCGTCGGCCCGGGCGAACTCGCGGTCGGCCTCGATGTCGAGCATCTTCCGGCAGGCGGCCTGCAACCTGGGGTTCGCGGGCCGTTGCAGCAGCTGGCGGGAGGCGTGGTCGACGATCTCGTCGAAGCGTGCGGGCAGGGCGGGCAGCCGCGCGCCCAGGCCGGGGTACGTCACCTCGGCCGACGGGTACCAGCCGCCGGCGAGGGTGAGGTGCAGGTCGAGGGTGCCGAGCACCCGGCCGACCGAGCTCCAGGCGACGCCGACGTCGGGGAACCCGTCGGGTGCGGTCCAGCCGAACGGCTTCTGGCCGAGCGACTCGAGCTGCCAGCCGATCGCGCGGGCGAACGAGTCGTCGTTGCGCGGCCTCGAGGGCTCGGCACCGAGCAGCCGGTAGCACGCGATCGCGTCCTCGGCCGGGGTCTTCACCTTCGCGCCGACCGAGGCGGCGAAGTCGGGGTGCGACTGGAGCGCGCGCAGCGTCGCCTTGATGTCGGTGCCGGACGCGAGGTAGGCGTTGGCGACGCTGTTGACCAGCGCGGCGGACGGCCGGTCGGACACGAACCGGATGGCGAGCTTGGTGGCGATCCGGTGTGCGGTCGAGGGGTGGCGCGCGAGGTAGCGCAGGTAGCGCTTGGTCATCGCGCGGCCGTCGCCGTCGGCGTTGGCGTCGGTGAAGCCGAGCACCTTCACCGGCCCGGTCCAGTGGTTGTCCGGCTCGTAGTACGAGGTCCAGGTGTCCCACATGTGCACGGTCCAGCCGGTGAGGATGTAGGCCGAGTTGAGCACCATCTTCTCGGTGTAGGCGGCCTCGACGCCGACGGTGTGCAGCTCGAGCAGCTCCCGACCGAGGTTCTCGTTGACCGCCCACTTGTTCGAGTAGGCGTTGTCGAGGAAGCAGACCATGGCCCCGTGCAGGACGGCGCCGGCCAGCAGGTCCTCGAAGGTGCCGAGCGAGTGCTTGCGGATCGCGGCGTCGTAGCTGATCCGCATCGGCCAGGACTCGTCCTCGTACATCGGCACGTGCAGCAGGTTCGACCAGAACTCGACCATGGTCTCGAGCAGCTGGTGCTTGCTGTAGGCCCGGCGCAGGATGGTCCAGCGGCCGAGGTCCATCGTGCTCTGCCAGGCGGGGTACTCGCCGGAGTTGTTCACGTCGTACAGGCGCTTGGGGGAGTAGGCGAGGTACGGGAACCATCCGCGCATGGCGGCGGCGCGCCCGTCCGCGATGGCGCCGGGTGCCAGCTGTCTCTCGAACCAGGCCTGGCCGCCACCGGCGTCGTTGGCCTCCGCCACCAGCTCCGGGGTGACGCCGTAGCTGAATCGGCTGAGCAGATGGCGAAGCGGTGTCGGCGCTACTCGGCTGGGGGGCACGCGATCACTATCGGTGAGAATCGTCGCCACGGAAAGTGACTGGGGGATTTTCCCGACCGTTCGGACGAGACCCCGCTCCTACCGGGACCATGTGCGGGTGACCGGTCGGACCGCGGACGCAGCGATGCCCCCGAGTGCCCTTCCGAGCGGCTTCGCGAGTGGCCTCCCGAGTGGCCTCCCGAGTGGCCTCCCGAGTGGCACCGTCACGATGCTGTTCGCCGAGCTGGAGGGCACCTCCGCGCTGCTGACCCGGGTCGGGGCGAGCGCCTACGCCGCGATCCTGCGCGAGCAGCGACGAATCGTGCACGACGCGGCGGCGGCGTTCGGCGGGCACGAGATGGACACCGAGCGGGCCGAGGGCGCGTTCGTCGTGTTCGCGTCCGCCACGGCCGCGCTGGCTGCTGCCGCGCAGGTGCAGCGCGAGACGGCGGCCCAGTCGTGGCCGGCCTCGGTCGACCAGGAGTCACCGGTACGGGTCCGCGCGGGCGTCGACACCGGAGAGCCGGACCGGCACGAGGACGGTTACATCGGCCTCGCCGTGCACCATGCAGCCAGGGTCAGCGCGGCCGCGCACGGCGGCCAGGTGCTGGTCGGCCCGTCGGCGTGGGCGCTCGCCCGCGGCGAGCTGCCCGCAGGCGTACGGGCGGTGGACGTCGGCGAGCACCGGCTCAAGGACATCCCGGATCCCGTGCACCTGCACCGGCTCGTCGTCGACGGCACGCTCGAGGTGACGGCTCCGCCCCGCGGGCTGGGGACGCCGGCACGGCTGCCTCAGCCGAACACGCCGCTGGTCGCGCGCACCGCCGAGCTGGGGCTGCTGGCCGGATACCTGGCGCCGGTCGGCGACGGCTGGGTGCGGCTGGTGACCCTGGTCGGGCCGGGCGGTGTCGGCAAGACCCGGCTCGCGATCGAGGCCGCGGCCGCGGTCGCAGCCGACTTCGCCGGCGGGGTCCACTTCGCCGACCTGTCCGCGGTCGCAACGGCCCCGGCGGCCTGGTCGCGGCTGGCCGAGGTGCTGTCCCTCGGCGACGACGGCGATGACGGTCCGCGCGCGGCGGTCACCCGGTTCGTGGCCGGGCGGCACTGCCTGCTGGTGCTCGACAACCTCGAGCAGGTCGACGGCGGGGAGGTGCTCGTCGGCGAGCTGGTCGCGGCGTCGGAGCACAGCGTGGTGCTGGCGACGTCGCGGCAGCCGGTGCGCCTGCAGGCTGAGCGGGTGGTGCCGGTGGAGCCGCTGGAGGAGTCGGCAGCCGTCGAGCTGTTCCTGCAGCACGCCCGGCGGGTCCGTCCCGGTCTGACGCTGGGACCCGCCGACCTGGCCGCGGTGGCGCAGGTGTGCCGGGCCCTCGACGGCCTGCCGCTCGCCCTCGAGATCGCCGCGGTACGGCTGCGGCTGCTGTCACCCGTGCGGCTGCTCGCCGGGCTCGGTGGCGGGCTGTCCCTGGCGTCGCGGGAGTCCGACCGGCCCGAGCGGCAGCGGTCGCTGCGAGACACCATCGGGTGGTCGTACGCGCTGCTCGACCCGCCCGCCCAACAGCTGCTGCGCGCGGTGTCGGTCGCCCGGGGTGGCGCCGACCTGACCACCGTGGAGGCCCTGCTCGGCGACGGAGCCGGGGTGGACCCGTTCGACCTGCTCGCGGAGCTGGTCGACGCCAGCCTGCTGCGGATGGTCGACGGCTCCGACGGCGAACCGCGGGTGCACCTGCTGCGGCTGGTCGCGCAGTTCGCGGCCGAGGCGCTGGAGGAGGCCGGTGAGGGCGACGAGGTCCGCGAGCGGCTCGCGCGCCGGGTCGCCGACCTGGTCACCGAGCTGCGCGGCCAGCTGCGCGGCGGTGGCGGCGACGTGCGCGCGCTCGACCGGCTGCGGGCCGAGCGGGACAACATCGAGGCGGCGTTGGAGTGGAGCCTCCGGCCCGACGGGCCGACGCCGGGACCGGACCAGGCTGCTCTGGGGCTGCAGATCACGCTGGCCCTGGGCACGTTCTGGCAGCACCACACCCGCGTGGACGAGGCCCGTCGCTGGCTCGAGCGCGCGGTCGAGCTGACCGGCGACGACGAACGGTTGCAGACCGCGGCGCTCGAGGCGCTGCAGACCTTGGCGGCCGTGCTGCTGCGGCAGGGCGAGGCGGCGGCGTGCCGCGACGCGCTCGAGCACACCGTGGCCGCCTGGCGCGAGCGCGGCAACGAGCCGATGCTGTCGACGGCACTGGCCGGGCTGGGTCTGGCCCGGCGGGTGCTGGGCGAGATCGACGCCGCCCGGACCGCCCTGGTCGAGAGCGTCGCCGTGGCCCGGCGCACCGGCGACGCCACCCGCCTGGCCGCCTCGCTCACCGACCTCGGCATCCTCGAGACCGACACCGGTCACCACGCCCGCGGTGTCGAGCTGTTCAGCGAGGCGATCGACGTCGAGGAGGCCCTCGGCGATGCCTGGGGCCCGGCGGTGAGCCGGGCCAACCTCGCGGTCGCGCTGGTCGAGGACGACCGCCCCGCCGAGGCCCTCGAGGTGCTGGCCAAGGTCGTGCCCGTGCTGCCCCGCGTCGGCGACACCGAGCTCGAGATCGTGGTCCTCGAGGGTTTCGCCAGCGCGTTGGTCGGGGTGGGCGCCGACGAGGCGGCGGCCCGCTCGATGGGTGCGGCCGGCCGGCTGCGTGACGACGCCGGGCTGCCGATCGCCGAGCGCGACCGGCACGACCTCGAGCTGCTGCTGGCACCGGGCCGGGACCGGCTCGGTGCCCGGCAGTGGGCGGCCGCCCTCGACGCCGGTGCGCAGCTGGACGCCGCGTCAGCGCTCGAGGCTGCCGCCGCGGGTCAGCCGCGCCGCCGCTGAACCGCGTCGGTCAGGAACCCGAGCCCGATCCCCAGCATCCACACGTCCTTGGCGACGGCGACGCCCGCCTGGCTCGGCCAGGGGCTGCCCGGTTCGCGCAGCGCAGGCGTCCGCGCGTACATCGTGAGCAGGGACGCCGCGAAACCGGTGAGCGCCGCGCCCGCGACCGCCGTCGGCACGACCGGGGCGAGCAGCACGCTGCCGACGGCGATCTCGCCGACGGACAGCCCGCGCAGGAACCGGGGTGCGGGCACGTTCTGCAGCACCGGGAAGGCGCCGGCCGCCATGCCGTGCACACCAGCGGCGGTCTGCTCGTCGCTCCTGCCACTTCTTCAGGCCGGAGTGCAGGATGAACGCGCCGGCGGCCGCACGGCCGGGCACGTCGCGGAGCCGGAAGGGGAGTCCCATGGAGGTGTCCGTTTCTGTCGGCGAGGTAGTTGATCGTTTAATCAACCATACCCGCGCTCGTACCGGTTCCCCACCCTTCGCCCGGGGCCTACGCTGCCCTGCCATGAGCAGCGCCGCTCCGCCCCGCCTGCCGTCCTACGCGTCCGGGATCTCCAGCAAGCCCCTGCTCGGCGACACCGTCGGGCAGAACCTCGAGCGCACGGTGGCCGCGCACGGCGAGCGCGATGCGCTGGTGGAGTGCGTGACCGGACGGCGCTGGACCTACGACGAGCTCGATCGCGACGTCGACGCGCTCGCCCGCGGGCTGCTCGCCGCCGGGGTCGCGAAGGGCGACCGGGTCGGGGTGTGGGCGCCGAACTGCGCGGAGTGGACGCTCACGCAGTACGCCACCGCCAAGATCGGCGCGATCCTCGTCAACATCAACCCGGCCTACCGCACCCACGAGCTCGCGTACGCGCTGAACCAGTCCGGCACCCGGGTGCTGGTGAGCGCGACCGGCTTCAAGACCAGTGACTACCGCGCCATGGTCGACGAGGTCCGCGGCGAGTGCCGCTCCCTCGAGCAGGTGGTGTGGATCGGCGACCCCAGCTGGGACGAGCTGGTGGCCGGCGGCCGGTCGCAGCCCGACGACGCGGTCGCGAGCCGGATGGCCGAGCTGAGCCCCGACGACCCGATCAACATCCAGTACACGTCCGGCACGACCGGCTATCCCAAGGGCGCCACCCTCAGCCACCACAACATCCTCAACAACGGCTACTTCGTGACCGAGGGGATCGGGTTCACCGAGCAGGACCGGCTGTGCATCCCGGTGCCCTTCTACCACTGCTTCGGCATGGTGATGGCCAACCTCGGCTGCACCACCCACGGGGCCGCGATGGTGATCCCGGGCCCGGCCTTCGACCCCGAGGCGACGCTGCAGGCGGTCGCCGACGAGCGGTGCACCGCGCTCTACGGCGTGCCGACGATGTTCATCGCCGAGCAGAACCTGTCCGACTTCGCGTCCTACGACCTGTCCAGCCTGCGGACCGGGCTGATGGCCGGGTCGCCGTGCCCGGTCGAGGTGATGAAGCGCTGCCTCGGCGACATGCACATGGGCGAGGTCGGCATCGCCTACGGCATGACCGAGACCTCGCCGGTGTCCACGCAGACCCGCGTCGACGACGACATCGAGCGCCGTACGGAGACGATCGGACAGGTGCACCCGCACGTCGAGGTCAAGATCGTCGACCCGCTGACCGGGCTGACGCTGCCGCGCGGCGAGCCGGGCGAGCTGTGCACCCGGGGCTACTCGGTGATGCTCGGCTACTGGGACGACCCGGCCAAGACCGCCGAGTCGGTCGACCGGGCCCGCTGGATGCACACCGGCGACCTGGCGCGGATGCGCGACGACGGCTACCTCACGATCGTCGGGCGGATCAAGGACATGGTCATCCGCGGCGGCGAGAACGTCTACCCGCGCGAGATCGAGGAGTTCCTGTACGGCCACCCCGACATCGCCGACGTGCAGGTGGTCGGCGTCCCCGACGCCCGCTACGGCGAGGAGCTGTGCGCGTGGGTGCAGATGCGCGAGGGCGCCGAGCCGATCGACGCCGAGGCGGTGCAGGAGTTCGCGCGGAACCGGCTCGCCCACTACAAGATCCCCCGCTACGTCCTGGTCGTCGACGAGTTCCCGATGACCGTGACCGGCAAGGTCCGCAAGGTGCAGATGCGGGAGGAGTCGCTGGAGCGGCTGGGCCTGCAGCCGGAGTCCGACGGCGCCGGCGGGTGATCGCCGACTTGACGGCATGCCGCCGACCGGGGCAGGTAGAGGCCCCGGCGCTCTACGCTGTGGCCGTGCCGGCGGGAGCAGGGGAACCCGCGGTGGCGTCCCGGCGCTGGGTGAAGCTCGAGCCCGAGCTCGCCAGCGCCCGGGAGGCCCGTCGTCTGCTGCGCGACTCGCTCGAGGCCGTCGGGGTCTCCCGCAACGCCGAGCTGGACCGACTCCGCCGAGCTCGCCGTGCACGAGCTGGTGGCCAACGCCGTGCTGCACGCGCACACCCCCATCGAGGTGACCGTCGAGCCGCGGCGCGACCGGGTGCGGGTCGAGGTGCGCGACTACGAGCCGTCGCTGCCGGCCTCGCGCCAGTACGACGTCCAGGCGACCACCGGCCGGGGGATGGGGCTGGTCTCGGCGCTCACCGACGAGTGCGGTGCCCGCAGCCTGGGCAGTGCCGGCAAGATCGTCTGGTTCGTCGTGGGGTCCGACACCCCGGATCCGGCTCTCGACACCGCCTGGGACGTCGACGAGACCCGCTACTCCAACGACCGCCCCGGCGAGGCGACCGCGGTCCACGTCGAGCTGCTGTCCATGCCGGTGACGCTGTGGCTCGCGGCGCGGCAGCACCACGACGCGCTGCTGCGCGAGCTGGTCCTCTACGTGGCCGAGCGCGACCCCGGCCTGGTCGACTTCGCCGAGGTCGACCGTGCGCGCGGCACCGTCTCGCGGGTCGTCGCCCGCCGGGCCGAGGTGCGGGAGCAGCAGCGCGCGCCGACCTGGGAGGCCGAGGAGATCGACATCGAGGTGACGGTCGCGCGCGACCTCGGGCCCGCCTTCGAGGCCCTGCAGAAGGCGCTGGACGAGGGCGAGCGGCTCGCCGCCCAGGGGGAGATGCTGGCGCGACCGGGGCTGCCGGAGATCGTCGAGGTGCGGGACTGGGTCTGCGAGCAGATCGCCGAGCAGCTCGCCGGGGGCAGCCCCCACCGCCTGGCCGGGCACCGCGCAGGAGAGGTTCGAGACCGTCGCCCACACCATGCACGCCACCGCCTCGATGCCCGCCGACGCGCTCGGGATCCGTACGTCGACCCGCCCGGTGATCGCCGCCGACATCGCCAACCGCATCATCGCCGTGAGCCGCCCGCTCGCCGACCTGGTCGGGTGGGAGGTCGACGACCTGGTCGGCCGCCGGGTGGTCACGCTGGTGCCGCCCGAGCTGCGCGAGGCGCACGTCGCCGGGTTCAGCCGCTACCTGAGCACCGGGCAGGCCCGGATCCTCGGGTCGCCGCTGGACCTCCCGGTGCTGCACCGCGACGGCACCCGGATCCCGTGCCGGCTGCTGATCGAGCAGGCCGCCGGGCGCGGGCGGCGAGTCGATGTTCGTCGCGTGGATCGATCCACTGCCGCCACGGACCGGGACGGCGGGCCGGTGACCGAGCCCCTCCACGTGGCCGTCGTCGGGTCCGGCCCCTCCGGCTTCTACGCCGCCGACGCCCTGCTCAGCGCCGGCGAGGGACAGGCGCGGGTCGACGTGCTGGAGCGGCTGCCGACGCCGTGGGGGCTGGTCCGGTCCGGCGTCGCGCCCGACCACCCCAAGATCAAGTCGGTCGCCGACACGTTCGAGCAGATCGCGGCCAAGGACGGCTTCCGCTGGTTCGGCAACGTGGACCTCGGCACCGACGTGACCCGGGAGGAGCTGCTGGCGGCGTACGACGCGGTGATCTACGCCGTCGGCACCCAGACCGACCGCCAGCTCCGCGTCCCCGGCGAGGAGCTCGCCGGCAGCGTCGCCGCCACCGACGTGGTCGGCTGGTACAACGGCCACCCGCACTACCCCGACGTCGAGGTCGGGCTGCACGGTGAGCGCGCGGTGGTCGTCGGCAACGGCAACGTGGCGCTCGACGTCGCCCGGATGCTGTGCACCGACGTCCGCGACCTCGACCGCACCGACATCGCCGACCATGCGCTCGAGGTGCTGGCCGGGTCGGCGGTGCGCGAGGTGCTGGTGCTCGGGCGGCGCGGACCAGCCCAGGCGACGTTCACGACCCTCGAGCTGCGCGAGCTCGGCGACCTGCGGGGCGTCGACGTCGCGGTGGAGCCCGAGGGCGTGCTCGACATCCCCGACGAGGGGCTGACCCCGGTCGTACGCCGCAACCTGGCCGCCCTGCGCAAGCTGGCCGACCGCCCGCCGTCGACCGAGCCGGACTGCCGCCGCATGGTGTTCCGGTTCTGGCGCTCGCCGGTCGAGCTGACCGGTGACGGGCGGGTCGAGCGGGTCGAGCTCGCGGTCAACGAGCCGGCCGAGTCCGACGGCAGGGTGGTGGCCCGCGACACCGGTGCCCGCGAGGAGGTGCACGCCACGTTGGCGGTGCGGGCGGTGGGCTACCGCGGGGTGCCGGTCGAGGGGCTGCCGTTCGACGCGGACGCGGGACACATCCCGCACGAGCAGGGCCGGGTGGTCGGCGGCGACCGGGAGTACGTCGTCGGCTGGATCAAGCGCGGACCGACCGGCGTCATCGGCACCAACAAGAAGGACGCCCGCGAGACCGTCGCCCGGCTGGTCTCCGACCTCGGACCGCAGGGACCGCTCGACACCGCCCCCGACCGCCCCGCCCGGCTGGAGGCCTGGCTGCGCGCCCGGCAGCCGGACCTGGTGACCGACCTCGGCTGGCAGGCCATCGACGTCGTCGAGCGGACCGCCGGCGAGCCGCAGGGCCGCCCCCGGGTCAAGCTGGTCCGTACCGCCGACCTGCTCGCGGCCGCCCGCCGCCGCGCGCACGGCGACGGCTGAGGTGCGCAGCGGGGTTTACCGGTTGGGGGGTCGGTGCCGGTAGCCGTACCCTGGCTCCGCACGCCCCCCGGACCGAGACCACGTGAGGTCGACTGTGCCTGTAGGCAAGGTGAAGTGGTACGACCCCGAGAAGGGGTTCGGCTTCCTGTCGACCGACGAGGGCGGCGACGTGTTCGTCCGCGCCTCGGCGCTGCCCCAGGGCACGGAGGGGCTGAAGTCCGGCACCCGGGTGGAGTTCGGCATCGTGCAGGGGCGCAAGGGCGACCAGGCGCTGCAGGTGCGGCTGCTCGAGGCGCCGCCGTCGGTGTCGCGGGCGCGGCGCAAGTCGCCGGAGGACATGGTCGCGATCGTCGAGGACCTGATCAAGCTGCTCGACGGGCTGGAGAACACCTACCGCCGCGGCCGACAGCCCGAGGGCAAGACGGCCTCCCGCACCGCCCAGCTGCTGCGTGCGCTGGCCGACGAGCTCGAGGCCTGAGACCGTTCACCGCCCGATCAACCGGCCGCTCAGCCGCCTCGCTCAGCCGCACGCGATCTGCGCGTCGGCCCAGTCCGCGTGGTCGTAGTTGGTGTCGCCACCGGACTCGACCCGAAGCTCGAGCAGGTCGACGCCGGTCAGGTCCGCGCTGACCTCGACGCCGGGGTCGGTCCCGCTCACGGTCGGGCTCGACTCCAGCAGCTCGCCGTCACCCCAGATCTCGAACGTGACCGCTCCCCGGTCGCCGACCTCGTCGTCGATGCCGACGACCGCTGACATGGCGGTGCAGGCGCCGCCCGGGAAGTACGTCACCGTCGACGGTGCGTGTACGCCGAGCCCGGTCGGGTAGACCGTCCCCTGGATCGTCAGCGGCCCGCCGTCGCCCGGGTCCTGCTCGCCGTTGCTCTGGTCGCGTTCGACCGGCCCCCAGTAGTTGTCGCTGGCGACCCAGTCCAGCCCGGAGAGCTGGTGGGTGCCGTTCTCGATCGGCTCGACGTGCAGGAATGAGGCGTTGGTACGCGCGTCCTGGAGTCCCGACCTCCACACCCACGTCGCGGACGCATCGACGGTGACGTCACCGGTGTCGGCGTCGTCGTTGCGCAGCTGCCAGGTCAGGTCCGCGTGGTGACCCGGCCGCACCACCGGGACCTGCCGGCTGCCCTGCGGCACCGCCTGCCAGCCCTCCGGTGCGTCCACGGTGAACCGAGCGCGCCGCACGGGCCGGGTGCCGTCGTTGTACAGCGTGGTCGTCACCTCACCGTCCTCACCCGCTCGCACGTACGCCGGTGCGTCGATGCCGAGTGTCATCAGCGGCGGCAGGTCCTTGACCCGGCTGGTGCCGACGACGAACATCGCTGCGCCGTGCCCCGGCACCGATGCCCGCACGGTGCCGCCGCTGGCGTAGCGCTGGTCGGTCCAGACGTCGCGGACCACGTAGCGGTTGCTGGCCGGCAGACCCAGCTGCTCGGTGTCGACGTCGATCGCCTCGGTGGTCTCGCCCCGGTTGAGCAGGACGGCCGCGGTGCGGCCGTCGGACATCGGCTTGGTCCAGACCTGCGTGTCACCGTCGTCGATCAGCAGCGAACCCTGCTCGCCTCCCCAGTCCTGGTTGATCGCCAGCACGTCGGGATCGGTGAGCATCCGGGTCGCCCAGGCGGGGGTGTCGCGCAGGTCGTTGCCCGCGATCAGCGGTGCGTTCAGCAACGCCCACAGGCTCATGTGCGCCTGGCTCTCCCTGCGGGTGAGGCCCGGGTTGCCGACCTCGAGCATGTCGGGGTCGTTCCAGGCGTTCGGTCCGGAGTAGAGCTCGAGGCCGACCTGCTGGTCGAGGATCCCCAGCACGCTGCTCCAGCTGTCGGTGATGTCGCCGGTCGTCCGCCACATCTGGCCGTAGCGCGAGGCCCACAGCCACGGGTCGTTGCTGCCCCACTCGCAGATGCTGAGCAGGATCGGGCGGTTGGTCGCGTCGATGGCGTCGGCCATGGCGCGGTAGCGCTCGCGGGCGGGGATGCCCTCGTTGTTGCAGTTGTCGTACTTCAGCAGGTCGACGCCCCAGTCGGCGAACGACTGCGCGTCCTCCTGCTCGTGCCCGAGGCTGGCCGGGAAGCCGGCGCACGTCTCGGTCCCGGCCGAGGAGTAGATGCCGAGCTTGAGGTCGAGGCCGTGGACGTAGTCGGCGAGCGCGTCGATGCCGTTCGGGAACCGCTCGGGGTCGGGCACCAGCCGGCCCTGGTCGTCGCGCTCGGGCGCCATCCAGCAGTCGTCGATGTTGACGTACTCGTAGCCCGCGTCCCGCATGCCCGACGCGACCATGGCGTCGGCGGTGTCGCGGATCAGCTGCTCGTCGATGTCGCAGCCGAAGGTGTTCCAGCTGTTCCAGCCGAGCGGCGGGCGCGGCGCCAGGTTGTCGACCTCGCGGTCGGCGGCTCGCTGCTGGACGCCGTGGGCGTCTCCGGCACGGGGGACGGCGGCTCCCGCAGCCTGTCCGCCACCGGTCGCGACCAGCATCGCGACCACGGTCCCGACCGCGGCGATCCCACCGACTGCTGTCCAGCTCCTGCTTGCCCTCATCACGACGCTCCCCGGTTCGACGGTGATCGTGACGGTAAGGAGAAGCGCACGAAACAGGCAATACTGTGACCGATAGTGACCAGGCGGACACCGATACCTGATCGGACCGTCCGGACTGATCACCCGACAGCGGGGAGGGCGCGTGTTCGCGGCGGAGCGACGACAGGCCGTGCTCACGGCCGTGCGCGCCAACGGAGCGGTCTCCGTGCGGCGACTCGCCCGGCTGACCCGGGTCTCGGAGGTGACGGTCCGCCGGGACCTGCGCGCGCTCGAGCAGAGCGGCCACCTCATCCGCCACCACGGCGGCGCGGTGGTCGCTGGCGGAATCGCGCACGAGCCGACGTACTCGGACAAGGCGCACGTCGCGGCGGCGGAGAAGGCGGCCATCGCCGAGAGGGCGGCGGCGCTGGTCGACGACGGCGACGCCGTGGTGCTCGGGGCGGGCACGACGACGGAGGCGCTCGCCCAGCGGCTGACCGGCCTGCGCGAGCTGACCGTCGTGACCCCCTCGCTGCTGGTCGCGCAGGCACTCGCGCGATCACCGGGGATCGAGGTGCAGGTGACCGGTGGCGCTCTGCGCGGCTCGATCCACGCGATGGTGGGCGGCGCCGCGGAGCAGGCACTGGCCGGGCTGCGCACCCCCAAGGCGTTCCTGTCCGGCAACGGGCTCACCACCGCGCACGGCCTGTCCACGCCCAACATGCTGGTGGCGCGGGTCGACCGCGCGATCGCTGCTGCCGCCGAGCAGGTGATCGTGCTGGCTGACCACACCAAGATCGGCGCGGACACGATGGTGCAGACGGTGCCGGCCCCGCGGATCGCCGTGCTGGTGACCGACGACGGCGCGGACGCCGACGAGGTCGAGCGGCTGCGCTGCGCCGGCGTGCGGGTGCTGGTCGCGTACGCCGCGTAGCCGGGCTCAGGCAGCGACGCGGCGGCGCAGGTTGACCAGCCCGCGCAGCACCAGCACGGTCCAGGCCAGCAACAGGGCCGCCACCACGCCGAGGCTCAGCTGGGCGTGGTTCAGCGGCAGCGCGATGCCGAGGAAGCCGCCGAGCACCCAGGACAGCTGCATCAGCGTCTCCGACCGGGCGAACACGCTGGTACGCACGGCCTCGGGGATGTCGCGCTGGATCAGCGCGTCCAGCGAGAGCTTGCCGAGCGACTGGCAGACGCCGACCGTCAGTCCCAGCAGCACGGCGACCGGCAGGCCGTAGAACACCGCCGCCAGCACCACGACGACCGCGTCGGCGAGCAGCACCACGACGACGGTGGCCTCCGGCTTGCGGGAGCGCAGCATCGAGGCGGCCAGGGTGCCGATGAAGTTGCCCGCGCCGGCGGCTCCCACCACCAGCGCCAGCAGGATCGTGGTGCGTTGCTCCCACCCGTTGAACGGCTCCTCGCGCAGCAGGAACGCCATGTACATCACCAGGAACCCGGACAGGAAGCGCAGCCCGGCGTTGCCACGCAGCGCGAAGACCACGACCGGCGTGATGCCGACCTTGCGCCCGGACCGGGTGTCACCACCGACTGCGCTGAGACCCACCTGCTCCTCGCCCTCGGAGGAGTCGGTCTTGGCGGGCAGCAGGATCGCCAGCACGGTGGCGACGACGAAGAGCACGAACGCGTAGCGCAGCGTCCACTGCGCCCCGATCTGCGCCAGCCCGGCAGCGATCGGCGCGGACACGGCCGCAGCCGCGGTGCCGACCAGCGCCAGCCGGGAGTTGGTCTTGACCAGGGTGAGGTCGCGGGGGACCAGGCGGGGCACGGCCGACGCCTTGGTGACGCCGTAGGCCTTCGAGGCCACCAGCACGCCGAGCGCGGCGAGGAACAGCGTCGGTGACTCCGTGGCCACGGCGCCGGCCAGCACCCAGCAGCAGAAGCACCGCACCGCCATCGTCGAGCCGAGCGCCCACCGCCGGCCGCGCCGGAACCGGTCGAGGAACGGGCCGATCAGCGGCGCCACGATCGCGAACGGCAGCATCGTGAGCGCGAGGAACTGCGCGACCTGGCCGCGGGCGTCGCCGGTGGGCACCTGGAAGAACAGCGTGCCGGCCAGCGCGACCGCCACCGCGGCGTCGGCGGCGGTGCTGACCGCGTGCATCTCGAGCAGCCGGGCGAGCCCGCTCTCGCCGGCGCCGTGCGCGTGGGTCACCCGACGCGCGGCGCGCACCGTACGCCCGGCGGCGCGGCCGGTGGCGCGGGCCGCCCGGCCACCCGCCTGAGCCGCCCGCGCGGCGCCGGAGTCGGGGGGCTGCGGGCTCTGCTCGTCCGTCGGCCCCTGCACGCGTCAATCCTGCCGCACGACGCCGACCGCTCTCGGCCTGGCGCCTGAGGTGTGTGAGGATCGGACCGTGCCCACCGTTCCTGACGCTCCGTCCCGCCCTGCCCGCGTGCGACCCGACGCGGTGCTCGTGCGCGCGGTCGACGAGGCCCGGGCCGCCGCTGTCGCAGAGGCCGGCGAGGGTGACGTCGGCGAGGCCGTGGGCACCCGTTCCGAGGGTGAGCGCGTGGTCAGCCACCTGTTCGAGTGCCGCCGGCCGGGCTACCGCGGCTGGCACTGGTCGGTCACGCTCGCCCGGGCACCGCGGCAGCGGCACATCACCGTCGACGAGGTCGTGCTGCTGCCCGGAGACGACTCCGTGGTCGCGCCGCCGTGGGTGCCGTGGTCCGAGCGGCTGCGCCCCGAGGACCTCGGTCCCGGCGACCTGCTCCCGGTCGAGGACGACGACCCGCGGCTGGTGCCCGGCTGGCTCGCCGGCGACCCCGCGACCGAGGCGGTGGCCGACGACAGCGCGGTGCGCGAGGTCGCCCTGGAGCTCGGCCTCGGACGTGAGCGGGTGCTGTCCCTCGAGGGCCGCGACATCGCCGCGCAACGCTGGTACGACGGCGACCACGGCCCGGACACGCCGCTGGCCGAGGCGGCGCCGGGTCGCTGCGTGTCCTGCGGCTTCCTGACCCGGATGGCCGGCCCGCTCGGCACGCTGTTCGGCGTCTGCGCCAACGGCATGGTCGGCGACGACGGCAAGGTCGTCTCGTTCGACCACGGCTGCGGCGGTCACTCCGACGTGCGCGAGCCCAAGGCGCAGCGCGAGTCGACAGCTGCCGGAGCACTCGTTCGACACCGTCGGCTACGCCCCGCTCGGCCGGGACTAGCGACCGGCGTCACCGACCGCGGAGCGTGCGGCGCCGCCGCCGGCAGTACTCCAGTCCGACCATGCCGAAGCCGAAGCCGGCCACGCAGGTCCACAGCCACCACAGCTGGCCGTTGGCCTCGAGGGTGCCGTAGAACGGCAGCAGCGCGACGAGGGCCACCAGCCACAGCGCCGAGCCGATGCCCACCGTGCGGATGCCGTCGACGTCGAGCGGCTCCACCTGCGCCACCAGGTAGCGCCGGTTGCCGAACTCGTGCTCGGTGACCTCCGGGCGGCCGAACTCGTGCGGCTCGGCAGGCTTCAGCAGCTGCCCCTGCTCACGCAGCTGCTGGGCTCTCTCCTGCACGCGGTTCTTGGCCGGCTTCGACCGGCGCCGCCCGCGCTCCCGGTCGGCGGTCACCCGGCCAGGGTAGGCCACCACCCGAACCCGGAGGCGTCTGCCGCGTGGCATCCCCGTCGTGGGATGCTGCCGCGCGACAAAGCGGGCAAACCCCCGCCTCCCCCGGATCCCCGTGGAGCTGCCCGATGGACCGCTTCTTCCGCATCGCCGAGCGTGGCTCGACGGTAGGTCGCGAGGTACGCGGCGGCTTCGTCACGTTCTTCACGATGGCGTACATCATCGTGCTCAACCCGCTCATCATCGGCACCGTGCCGGACGCGGACGGCAACCTGCTGGCCGACGGCGACCTCGCGGTCGTGGCGGCGTGCACCGCGCTGGTCGCCGGTGTGGTCACGATCCTGATGGGGGTGGTCGCGAACTTCCCGCTGGCGCTCGCGACCGGGCTCGGGCTGAACGCCTTCGTGGCGTTCGCGGTGGCCTCGCAGATGACCTGGCCGGAGGCGATGGGCCTGGTCGTGCTCGAGGGCCTGCTGATCCTGGTGCTCGTGCTGACCGGCTTCCGGCGTGCCGTCTTCGACGCCATCCCGGCCGGGCTGAAGACCGCGATCTCGGTCGGCATCGGCCTGTTCATCGCGCTGATCGGGCTGGTCGACTCGGGCGTGGTGCGGCGCACCGCGGCCGGCCCGGTGCCGGTCGAGCTGGGCATCGGCGGCCGGCTGGACGGCTGGCCCGTGCTGGTGTTCGCGATCGGCCTGCTGCTCGTCATCTCGCTGTACGCACGCGGGGTCCGTGGCGCGATCCTCATCACGATCCTGGTGACCACCGTGCTCGCGATCGCGGTGGAGGCGTGGCAGGACATCGGACCGTCGTTCATCCCGCCGGACACGACCAACCCCACCGGGTGGGGACTCAACGTCCCGGCCTGGCCGGACCGCGTGGTGGACACCCCGGACTTCTCCCTGCTCGGTGACTTCTCCCTGTTCGGCGCGTTCGAGCGGGCGGGTGTCGTCACCGCGATCCTGATCGTCTTCAGCCTGATGCTCGCCGACTTCTTCGACACCATGGGCACGATGACCGCGGTCGGCGCGGAGGGCGGGCTCAACGACGAGGAGGGCACGCCGCCCAACGTGCAGCGCATCCTCGTGGTCGACTCCGTGGCCGCGGTGGCCGGAGGTGCGGCCTCGGTGTCCAGCAACACCTCCTACATCGAGTCCGCTGCAGGCGTCGGAGAGGGCGCGCGCACCGGACTCGCCTCCGTCGTCACCGGCGTCTGCTTCCTGCTGGCGACGGTGTTCGCCCCGGTCGTGGCGGTGATCCCCTACGAGGCGGCTGCCCCGGCGCTGGTGCTGGTCGGCTTCCTGATGATGACCCAGGTACGGCACATCGACTGGGACGACCTCGAGATCGCGATCCCGGCGTTCCTCACCATCGCGCTGATGCCGTTCACCTACTCGATCACGGCGGGCATCGGCGCCGGCTTCGTGACGTACGTGTTCCTCAAGGTGGTGCGCGGCAAGGCGCGCGACGTGCACCCGCTGCTCTGGATCGTCGCGGCGCTGTTCGTTGTCTGGTTCGCGATCGAGCCGATCAGCGGCTGGCTGCCCGACTAGGCTGGTGTGTCCCAACGATTTAGTTCGCAAGGCTAAAGAGGTATGCTAATGACATGCCGTCCGAAGCCCGCTTGGCACGTACCGACTCCGGCCTGGCCAGTGCGCTGGCCGTGTCGGTCATGCGCCTGTCCCGCCGCCTCCGGCAGGAGCGCGACTCCGACCTGACCGCCACCCAGCTGTCGGCGCTCGGCACCATCCGCCGGCACGGCTCGCTGACCATCGGCACCCTTGCTGCGCTACGAGCGGGTCCAGCCGCCGTCGATGACGCGCACCGTCAACTGCCTGCTCGACCGCGGCATGGTCACCCGTGCCGCGCACCCCACCGACGGCCGTCAGGTCGTCGTGTCGGTGTCCGACGAGGGCCTCACCCTGCTCGACGCCGAGCGCCGCCGCCGGGACGCGTGGCTCGCCAAGCGGATGCGCGAGCTGAGCCCCGGCCGACCGCGACCTGCTCCGACGGGCCGCACCACTGCTCGAAGGACTGGCGAACGCTTGAGACAGACGTTCCGCGCCCTGGCGGTGCGCAACTACCGCCTGTACGCCGCCGGCGCACTGGTCTCCAACGTCGGCACCTGGATGCAACGGGTCGGCCAGGACTGGCTGGTCCTGCAGCTGTCGGGCGGCAGCGGCGCAGCGCTCGGCATCACCACCGGCCTGCAGTTCCTGCCGATGCTGCTGCTGTCGCCGTTCGCGGGGCTGGTCGCCGACCGGTTCCCGAAGCGCTACGTGCTCATCGGCACCCAGCTCGCGATGGCCGTGCCCGCCGTGCTGCTCGGCGCGCTCGCGATCAGCGGGCAGGCACAGACCTGGCACGTCTACGTGCTCGCGCTGCTGTTCGGCATCGGCACCGCCTTCGACGCACCGGCCCGGCAGTCCTTCGTCGTCGAGATGGTGGGCCATGACGACCTGACCAACGCGGTCGGCCTCAACTCCGCGTCGTTCAACCTGGCGCGGATCCTCGGCCCGGCCCTGGCCGGGTTCATGATCGCCGCGCTGGGCTCCGGCCCCGAGGCGACCGGGTGGGTGATCGTCTTCAACGGGATCAGCTACCTCGGCGTGGTCGGCTCGCTGCAGCTGATGCGGACCAACGAGCTCAGCCCGGCCGCCGCGATGGGCCGGGGCAAGGGCAGCATCCGCGAAGGGATGCGCTACGTGCTCGGCCGACCGGACCTGCTGCTGGTGCTCACCGTGGTGTTCTTCGTCGGCACCTTCGGCCTGAACTTCCAGCTGACCAGCGCGCTGATGGCCACCCAGGTCTTCGACAAGGGCGCCGGCGCGTACGGGCTGCTCAGCTCGGTGATGGCGATCGGCTCGCTGGCCGGAGCCCTGTTCGCGGCGCGGCGGGCGCGCCCGACGCTGCGGCTGGTGGTGGGCGCCGCGATCGCGTTCTGCCTGACCGAGATCGCCGCCGGCCTGATGCCGACCTACCTGGCGTTCACCATCTGGCTGCCGCTGCTCGGGCTGTGCGCGCTGACCGTGATCACCTCGGCCAACGCCACCATGCAGCTCGCCGTGGCCCCGGAGATGCGCGGGCGGGTCGCCGCGCTGTACATGATGATCTTCATGGGCGGCACCCCCCTCGGCGCGCCCATCATCGGCTGGATCGGTGAGGCGTTCGGCGCCCGCTGGACGCTGATCGGCGGCGGTCTGGGCGCGCTGCTCGGCACGCTGGTCGCGGCGGCGGTCTTCACCCGGTCCAACGGGCTCGTCGTCCGCGCCCACTTCGGCCGCCACCCCGGGGTGGACGTGCTCACCAAGGCCCAGGCGGACCAGACCAGCAGCCACTCGCTGGTCGGCTAGCGCCACGGTACCGCCGTGCCGGTGGGCGCATTGGTCGCTGGCTACTCTTGCAGCGGTGAATCCCCGCTACCGCCGGCTGGTCATCCCCGGCCTGCTGGTCCTGCTGCTGGTGGTGGTCGTGATCGCGTCGATCCTGCGCTGAGCGCCGTACGCGACGCGCGGCGGTGCACCCTGGAATCCGCACCCTCCCGTCCCTGAGGAAACCGAACCCGATGACCGAGCCCCTGGCCGACGGCCTGGCCCGGCTCCGCAGCCTGCTGCTGGACGCCGACGGCCTGGTCCGCGCGGTCGCGTCCGGACGCCGGCGCGGCACCGAGCCGCCGTGGCGGCGGGCGGAGCTGCGCTACGTCGACCTGCGGGCCGGCCGGCACCTGCAGCTCACCCGCTACGACGCGACGCAGGCGCACACCCGCAACGCGGCAGTCGGGCCCGACGCCGAGCGGCTGGTCGACGAGGTGCTGGCCCAGCCGTTCCGCACCTGGCACGTACGCAGCAGCACCGCGACCGTGCAGCTCCGCGTCACCAAGAAGGGCGAGGCCCAGGTCAGCACCACGACGGAGACCGACCAGCCGATCCAGCCCGACCGCAGCCACGACCGGAGCCGGCAGCGACTGCTGGAGCCGTCCGACCCCTACCTGGTGGCGCTCGGGATCAGCGACGCCGACGGCCGGGTCAAGCCCACCCGGCAGGCCAAGCTGCGCCAGGTCGAGGAGTTCTGCCGGCTCCTGTCGTCGGCCGTCGACGAGGCCCTCGCAGCCGGTCACCTGCGCACGCCCACGCCCGACCGGCCGTTGCGGGTGGTCGACCTCGGCTGCGGCAACGCCTATCTCACGTTCGCCGCGCACCGCTGGCTCACCGGCGTGCGCGGACTGCCCGTCGCCATGACCGGGATCGACGTGCGCGCACCGGCCCGGGAGCGCAACGCCGGGCTCGCGGCCCGGCTCGGCGCCGACGGGCTGACGTTCGTCGAGTCCACCATCGCCGACGCGGTGCTGCCCGAGCCCCCGGACGTCGTGCTGGCGCTGCACGCCTGCGACACCGCGACCGACGAGGCGCTGGCCCGGGCCCTGGAGTGGGAGGCACCCCTGGTCCTCGCCGCCCCGTGCTGCCACCACCACCTGCAGGCCCAGCTGAAGCGCCAGCAGCCGCCGGAGCCGTACGCGCTGCTCACCCGGCACGGCATCCTGCGCGAGCGGCTGGCCGACACGCTCACCGACGCGCTGCGGGCCTCGCTGGTGCGGATGCGCGGCTACCGGGTCGACGTGGTCGAGTTCGTGGGCAGCGACCACACCCCACGCAACACGCTGCTGCGGGCGGTACGCACCGGGGCGCCGACGCCGCCCGAGGTCGCCACCGACTACGCCGAGCTGGTGGCCGCCTGGCGGGTGACCCCACGGCTCGCCGAGCTGGCGGGAGTGCCGGGCAGCCCGGCCGACGGGCCGGCGTGCTGACCCGGCTCCGGGTGCCGGCGCTGCTGCTGGCGATGACCGTCGTCGGCGTGGGCGGGTCGCAGGCCTGGGGACAGGACGACACCAGCTCGATCGAGATCGACGACCCGCGCACCAGTGAGTCGAGCGGGCTCGCGGTGGCGCCCTCCGACCCCGACCTGCTCTACACCGTCAACGACTCCGGTCACGACCCCGCCGTCTACACCCTCGACAGCCGGACGGAGTCCGTCGTCGGCACCACCACGCTGACGGGACCCGAACCCGGCCAGGCCGACCCGGAGGCGATCGCCGTCGACGGCGACGGGACGCTGTGGGTCGCCGACATCGGCGACAACCTCCGGGACCGCGACGACATCGCGCTGCACGCGCTGCCCGCGCCCGGCACCGGCGACTCGACCGCGGTCACGGAGGACTACCCGCTGCGCTACCCCGGCGGGCCCGCCGACGCCGAGACGCTGCTGTCCGACCCGGTCACCGGTGCGATGTGGGTGGTCACCAAGGGGCTGCTGTCCGGCTCGGTGCTGGAGGTGCCGGAGCCGCTCGGCGAGACCAACCGGCTCCGTCCGGTCGCGGGCGTCGACGTGCCCGGACTGGTGACCGACGGCACCGTGCTGCCCGACGGCAGCGCCGTCGTGCTGCGCACCTACGACCACGCGTACGTCTACCGGCTGCCCGACTGGGAACCCGTCGGCGACTTCGCCCTGCCGCAGCAGGAGCAGGGGGAGTCGCTCACCGCGCTGCCGGACGGATCGCTGCTCGCCGGCTCCGAGGGCACGCCCACCCGGATCGACCGCGTGCACCTGCCGCCGTCGATCGTGACCTCGCTCCAGCCGGAGGAGTCGACCGCGCCGCCCACGAGCCCCCCGACCACGACCCCCCCGACGACGACCGCACCGAGCGCGCCGGAGTCGTCCTCCGGCTCCTCGTCGACCGCCGAGGACGGGCCGGACCGGTTGCTGCTCGCTGGCGGCGCGGTGCTCGGCATGCTCGCCGCCGGTGGGCTGGCGCTCGCACTGGTGCGCCGGCTGCGCTGACGGGTCGTCAGGCCTGCTGCTCGACCACCCAGTCGATGCAGTGGGTCAGCGCCTCGACGTCGGCCGGGTCGACGGCCGGGTACATCGCGATCCGCAGCTGGTTGCGCCCGAGCTTGCGGTAGGGCTCCGTGTCCACCACCCCGTTGGCCCGCAGCACGGCGGCGACCGCCGCGGCGTCGACCGTCTCGTCGAAGTCGATGGTGCCGACGACGAGCGAGCGGGCGTCGGGGTCGGCGACGTAGGGCGTGGTGTACGGCGTCTTGTCCGCCCAGCGGTAGAGCCGGTCGGACGACTCGGTCGTGCGCTCCACGGCCCAGCGGAGCCCGCCCTGCGCGTTCAGCCAGTCGACCTGCTCGGCCATCATGAACAACGTCGCCACCGCAGGGGTGTTGTAGGTCTGGTCCTTGGCGGAGTTGTCGATCGCGGTCGCGAGGTCGAGCGACGCCGGGATCCACCGGCCGGACGCCTTGACCTGCGCGACCCGCTCCAGCGCCGCCGGCGACAGCAGTGCGACCCACAGGCCGCCGTCGGACGCGAAGCTCTTCTGCGGCGCGAAGTAGTAGGCGTCGGTCTCCCGTAGGTCGACCGGCAGCCCGCCGGCGCCGGAGGTGGCGTCGACGAGCAGCAGGGCGTCGTCGTCGGCACCGGGCACCCGGCGCACGTCGGCCATCACCCCGGTGGACGTCTCGTTGTGCGGCCAGGCGTAGGCGTCGACCCCGGCCTCGGCCACCGGCTGCGGGCGGGTGCCGGGCTCGGCGGTGATGACGGTCGGCTCGGCGAGGAACGGCGCCGAGCGAGCCGCCGCGGCGAACTTCTGCGAGAACTCACCGAACGCGAGGTGCTCGCTGCGCTCACGGATCAGTCCCAGCACGGCGGCGTCCCAGAACGACGTGGCGCCGCCGTTGCCCAGCACGACCTGGTAGCCGTCGGGCAGGGCGAACAGCCCGGCGAGGCCGCTGCGCAGCCGCCCCACCTGGCGCTTCACCGGCGCCTGGCGGTGTGAGGTGCCGAGCAGCGAGGTGCCGGTCGCGGCGAGGGCCTCGAGCTGGGCGGGGCGGACCTTGGACGGCCCGGAGCCGAAGCGTCCGTCGGCGGGCAGCAGGTCGCGCGGAATGGTCAGGGCAGGTGCGTCCGGCACAGGAGATCCTCGCGGGTCTGGAGAGCTGGTCGGGGTCGAATGCGGGGTCGGCCCGACGGCGCTGTCGGCGTCCTCATTGTGCCAGCCGCGGGGGTGGGCGAGGCCGGTCGGCCCGTACGCTCCCGACGTGGATCCCGACACCCTGGCCCGGCTGCGGCGCGAGTACGGCGCCGCCGGACTGTCCGAGTCCGACGCCGGCGACGACCCGCAGGCGCTGCTGGGGCGCTGGCTCGACGACGCCGTGGCCGCGGGTGTCGTCGAGCCGAACGCGATGGCCCTCGGCACCGTCGGGGCCGACGGGCGCCCGTCGGTGCGCGTGGTGCTGCTCAAGGGCATGGACGAGCGCGGGCTGGTCTTCTTCACCGGCTACGAGTCGCGCAAGAGCCGCGATCTCGCGGTCGAGTCGTGGGCGGCGGCGACCATGCTCTGGTACGCCATCGGACGGCAGGTGCGGGTGGAGGGCCCGGTGCAGCGCGTCGACGCCGCCGAGTCGGACGCCTATTTCGCGACCCGCCCCCGCGACTCCCAGCTGGGTGCCTGGGCCTCTCCGCAGTCCCAGGTCGTGCCCGACCGTGCGGACCTCGAGCGACGCCTGGCCGAGGCCGAGACCCGCTTCGCGGACCAGCAGCAGGTGCCGCGCCCGCCGGACTGGGGTGGGTGGCGGCTGACGCCGCAGGTGGTGGAGTTCTGGCAGGGCCGCGACGGGCGGCTGCACGACCGGCTGCGGTACGACCGCGTCGACGCGGGCTGGGAGCGGGTCCGGCTCGCCCCCTGAGTCTGCCGCGGACGAGGGCGGCTCCGGACGTGGAACGACCCGCAGGGGTGCGGTGTCCCTGCGCACTGCGACGGGTCGCAGTGGAGGGTCCGCGTCACCGAGCGGACGTTGCTCGGTGCCCCTGCGGGTCGGGTGGCTACCTGGGATTTCACCGACCGCCTCACGCCGAGACTCGACGCGGTGCAGGTGGTCGCGGTGCCCTGACGGGCGCGCGGCCTGCGGCGGATCCCCGGCGGCGGCTAGCGGGTAGCCACCTCGCTCGTCCAATCACTACTGCCATGCATGAATCGGACCACCTCCTTTCCGCGTACCGCAGACCGTACGTCGGGTGCAGGGGGTGCACAAGGACGTTTTCAGGGGGTGGTGAACCAGGCCGCGCAGTCGGCACGCAGCACGCCCCGGGCCACGGCGCCGGGCTCACTGACGAGCAGCGGATCGGCCCCGGCGAGCCCGACCGACGCGAGCTCGACGGGTGCGGATCCGCACGCCACCACGCTGCTGAGACCGGGTCCGTCCAGTCCGGCTCGGCGGACGACGAAGGCGCCGCCCGGCAGGTCGGCCGGCACCGCGACCTCGTCGCCGAGGCCGGGCAGCAGCCGGCGCCGCAGCGCCAGCGCCTCGCGGACGAGCTCGAGCGTCGAGCCCGGCCCGGCCGGTCTGCGCCTGGACCGACAGGTCACCCCACCCCGGCGGCTGCGGCAGCCAGGCCGGCGCGGCACCGGCCGGGGAGAAGCCGTAGGACGTGTCGGGTCCGTCCGTGGTCCAGGGCAGCGGCACCCGGCAGCCGTCCCGGCCGGTGCCCCGGCCGCGCAGGTAGGACGGGTCCTGGCGGCGGTCGGGCGGGACGTCGACCTGGGGCAGGCCGAGCTCCTCGCCCTGGAACAGGTACGCCGACCCCGGCAGCGCGAGCATCGCCAGCAGCGCGGCCCGGGCCCGGGCGAGTCCCTGCGGCCCCTCGCCGTAGCGGCTCGGGGTGCGCACCACGTCGTGGTTGGACAGCACCCAGGTGGGCGTCGCGCCGACCGGGTCGGTCGCAGCGAACGTGTCCTCGACGACCTGGCGCCAGGCGGAGGCGGACCACGGTGCGTTCAGCCAGTGGAAGTTGAACACCTGCTGCAGCTCGTCGCCGCGGACGTAGCGGGCCAGGGCGGCGGTGTCGCCCACCCAGGCCTCCCCGATGGCCATCCGGTCGCCCGGGTAGTCGTCGAGCACCCGCCGCCACCGACGGTAGACGTCGTGCACGGCCGGCTGGTCGGCGAACGGCCGCTCGACCTGTCGCAACGGGTCGTCGGCGTCGGCGGCGTCCTCCGCCAGCTGCGCGGGCGTGAGGTCCGGCAGGCCGTCGGCCTTGGCCAGCCCGTCGGCCACGTCGATGCGGAAGCCGTCGACACCTCGGTCCAGCCAGAACCGCAGCACCCGCTCGAACTCGTCGCCCACCGCTGGCAGGGTCCAGTCGAAGTCGGGCTGGGCCGGGTCGAACAGGTGCAGGTACCACTGCCCGTCGGGCACCCGGGTCCACGCCGACCCGCCGAACTTCGACGGCCAGTTGTTCGGGGGGCGGTCGCCGTCGGGCCCGGTGCCGTCGCGGAACACGTACCGGGAGCGCTCCGGGCTGCCCGGTCCGGCGGCCAGCGCCTGCTTGAACCACGGGTGCTGGTCCGACGAGTGGTTCGGGACGATGTCGACGATCACCCGCAGCCCGAGCTCGCGCGCCCGGTGGTGCAGCCGGTCGAACGCGGTGAGGTCGCCGAACAACGGGTCGACGTCGCAGTAGTCGGCGACGTCGTAGCCGTGGTCGGCCTGCGGCGAGGTGTAGAACGGCGTCAGCCAGACCGCGTCGACGCCCAGGTCGGCAAGGTGGTCGAGCCGCGACGTGATCCCGTCGAGGTCACCGACGCCGTCGCCGTCCGCGTCGGCGAAGCTGCGGACGTAGATCTGGTAGCAGACGGCGTCCCGCCACCAGGGCGCGTTCGGCATGGGGGCTCCTGCTGTCGGGTGCTGCGGGCTGGCGGCGGTCAGGCGAAGGTACTGGGGTCGATCCGGATCCAGGTGTGCGCGGCGCTGCCCACGACGCGGCCGGCCGCGTCGTACACGCTAGTGGCGGTCATCGTCTTGCGGCCCGACGTCTCGAGCCACGCACCGACGACGACGAGCCGTTCGCCCGGCAGCGGCAGGCGACGGACGACCGCGGTGATCCGGCCCAGCACCATCGGCCTGCCGGCGATGTCGTCGGTCCAGCCGCCGGGGCAGTCCAGCGCTGCCCAGACGTGGGCCGGCTCGGTGTGAGCCGGGTGCGGCACCCAGGTGCAGGCGGTGTGTCCCGGGTGCGGTCCGGCCCGGGCGGAGCCGCAGGCCGACCCCCTCGGGCGGGAGCGTCCCGCAGGCGAAGCAGTGCGGGAACGGATGGTCGGTCAGGCCCGGGTACGCCGCCTCGGCAGCCGCTGCCTCGTCGGCGTCCACCGGTGCGACGACGTCCGGCGCCCCGGCGGTCTCGGCCTCGGCGACCAGCAGGTCGCCGTCGAGCAGCGTGGCCCGGTCCCCGTCGCGGTGGACCGTCAGGTCGCTGTCCAGCGGAGGTGGCCGCCGCAGCGTGACGGTCACCGCCTCGGCGCCGTCGAGGTGCCCGGCCAGCAGACCCGCCGTCCAGCCCCCGTTGCCGGAGCCGACCGGCCCGCAGTGCGTCGCGTCGATCCGCACGGTCGTCATGCGGGCACCAGTGCCGCCGCGGCGACCTCGAGGTCGGCGACCAGTGCGCCGAGCGCCGCGTCCCGGTCGTCGGCCCGCAGCACGGCCGAGGGGTGCACGGTGCCCATCATCCAGCCGGCCCGGACCAGGCCCGGGTCGTCGCTGCGGGCGGTGCGCGGGAACAGGATGCCGCGCTGGCGGGTGACGCGGAACGACGGTCCGAGCAGCGCCCGCGCAGCCGTGGCGCCGAGGCACACCACGACCTCCGGGTCGACGACGGCGAGCTCGGCCACCAGCCACGGCCGGCAGGCGCCGATGTGGGCCAGGTCCGGGGTCTGGTGCAGCCGGCGCTGCGGGGTCGGGGTGAACCGGAAGTGCTTGACCGCGTTGGTGACGTACGTGTCCTGCCGCTCGATGCCGGCCCGCTGCAGCGCCTCGTCCAGCAGCCGCCCGGCCGGACCGACGAACGGTGCGCCCTGGCGGTCCTCCGCGTCACCCGGCTGCTCGCCGACGAACGCCAGCCGCGCCGTCGGCGACCCGGACGAGAACACCGTCTGGGTGGCCGACACGTGCAGCTCGCACCCACCGCACTCCGCCGCCGCGGCCCGCAGCTGGTCGAGGCCCGCGCCGGCCGGCACCCACCCCTGGGCGCCCGGCCGCTCCGCCGCCTCCTGAGTTGTCACCGTCTCATTCACCCACAGGTCGACGAGGCGGTGACAACGTGTCAGCGGCGCGCGGTCAGCGGGGGAGCGCCTGGTAGCGCTCCAGCGCCTCCGCCCGCTCGGCCTTGTGGTCGACGATCGGCAGGGGGTAGCCGGCGGGCGGACCGCCGTCGAGCAGCCACGGCTCGTGCACGTCCGGGCCCTCGATCGCACGCAGCTCCGCGACGTGCCGGCGCACGTACGCGCCGTCGGGGTCGAACTTCCGGCCCTGGGTGATGGGTTGAAGACCCGGAAGTACGGCGCGGCGTCGGTGCCCGACCCGGCGACCCACTGCCAGCCGTGGTTGTTGGAGGCGAGGTCGCCGTCGACCAGCCAGTGCAGGAAGTGCCGGGCGCCGTGCTGCCACTCCACGTGCAGGTCCTTGACCAGGAAGCTCGCCGTGATCATCCGGACCCGGTTGTGCATCCACCCCTCGGTACGCAGCTGGCGCATGCCCGCGTCGACGATGGGGTAGCCGGTGCGGCCCTCGCGCCAGGCCTGCAGCCGCTCCCCGGGCGGGTCGTACTCCATCTCGGCGAACCGCCGGTGCAGGTAGCCGCGGGCACTGTCCGGGCGCTGGAAGAGCACGTCGGCGTAGAACTCGCGCCAGGCGAGCTCCTTGCGGTAGGTGCGGGCGGCGTCGCCGCGCCGCCCGGCCAGGTCGGCGAGCATCGTGCGCGGGTGGATCTCGCCCCACTTGAGGTGCACCGACATCCGGGACGTCCGGTCCAGGTCGGGACGGTCGCGGTCCGTGTCGTAGCCGTCCAGCTCCTCGGCGACGAAGCGCCGCCACCGGCGCCGCGCCGCCTCCTCCCCGGCGGGCGGCAGCGAGGTCCCGTCCGCCGGTTCGGCCGTGGGCAGGTCGACGCTGCGCAGCGGGCGCTCCCACTCCACCCCGCGCGGGGCGCCGAGCGGCTCGCGCCAGCCGTGGTCGGTCCAGGCCCGGGAGAAGGGGGTGTAGACGGCGTACGCCGTGCCGTCGTCCTTCGTCACCCGGCCGGGCGCGACGGCGTACGGGGAGCCGGTGCGCACCAGCTCGATGCCGTGCTCGGCGAGCGCCTGCTCGGTGGCGCGGTCCCGCTGGGTCCCGTACGGCCCGAAGTCGGCTGATATGTGCACCTGCGACGCCCCGGCCGCGCGAGCCACCGCGACCACCTCGTCGACCGGGTCGCCGTGCCGCAGCTGCCAGCCCCCGATGCGGGCACCGAGGTCGGCCAGGCTGGCCGCCAGGTAGGCCCGCCGGCTCGGACCTGCCGGACCCCACAGCGCCGGGTCGAGCACGAACAGCGGCACCACGCCGCCGTCGCCGTCCGCCGCGCGGGCGGCGTCCACCGCGTGCCGCAGCGCCGGGTTGTCGGCCAGTCGCAGGTCGCGCCGGAACCACATCACCGTCGTCGCCACACCCCCATCGTCGGTCCCGCGGCGTCCGGGCGCCGATCGATCGGCCGCCGCGTTGGCCGGATGAGACAGAATGGGGGTGTGAGCGCCCTGATCGACACCACCGAGATGTACCTCAAGACCGTCTTCGAGCTCGAGGAGGAGGGGGTCACGCCGCTGCGGGCCCGGATCGCCGAGCGGCTGCAGCAGAGCGGGCCGACCGTGAGCCAGACGGTGGCCCGGATGGAGCGCGACGGGCTGCTCACCGTCGAGGGCGACCGGCACCTCGAGTTCACCCCCGAGGGCCGGCTGGCAGCCGCGCGGGTGATGCGCAAGCACCGGCTGGTCGAGCGGCTGCTGACCGACGTCATCGGCCTCGACCTCGAGTTCGTGCACGAGGAGGCCTGCCGCTGGGAGCACGTGGTGTCCGAGCACGTCGAGCGCCGGCTGGTGCAGCTGCTGGAGCACCCCACCGAGTCGCCCTACGGCAACCCGATCCCGAGCCTCGCCGAGCTGGGCGAGATCGGCGACCCCGAGGACTTCCTGGCCGGGCTGCAGAGCCTGGACGTGGCCGTGGTGGCTGCGACCGGCGACGACCCCTTGGAGGCGCACGTACGCCGCATCTCCGAGCCGCTGCAGACCGACGTCGCCACCCTCGCCGACCTGCGCCGGGTGGGTGCCCTTCCGGGCCGCACCGTGCACGCGCGCGGGGTGGACAAGGGCGTCGAGGTCACCGGCGACGGCGGCTCGACGACCGTGCTCGCGCCCGAGCTCGCCGCCCACGTCCTGGTGCGCCGCTAGCGGCAGGCCCGGCGAGGCGCCGATCTCGAGACATTGGGCGGTCGGGGCGACCGCAATGTCTCGACATTCGTCGGGCTGGCCCGGCGCGAGGGAACCGATCTCGAGACGTTGTGGTGGTCGGAGCGACCGCACTGTCTCGACATCGGTCTGCCTCCCGGCGCAGCGCGCGGATGACCGGCTGCTATCCGGGCTGGTCCGGCCCCGCGGCCGGCCGCCGCGGCGGCAGCGGCACGAACCCGCTGGTCCGGCGGACGTAGTCGGCGTAGCCGGGCTTGCTGCGCGACAGCGACCGCTCCAGCGTGGCCTTGCCGGTGTTGCGGACCAGCGTCCATGTCATCAGCGCGGGGCTGACCACGGTGGCGAGGCCCCACCAGGACGAGGCGGCCACCAGCCAGATGCCCCACCAGATGCAGGCGTCGCCGAAGTAGTTGGGGTGCCGGGTCCACGACCACAACCCGCGGTCCATCACCTGGCCCTTGTTGGCGGGATCGGCCTTGAACCGCGCCAGCTGCCGGTCGCCGACGGCCTCGAAGAACAGCCCGACGGCCCAGACGGCCACACCGGCCACCGCCAGCGGCACGATCAGGTCGGTGGCGTACATCCCGACCTGGATCGGCAGCGACACCACGAACATCGCCACGCCCTGCGGCAGGAACACCTTGCGCACCGCGACGGCCGCCGTGCTGCCCGGCGCGTCCTCGACCAGCTCGGCGTAGCGCGGGTCCTCCGGCAGTCCCCGGTTGCGTGCCAGCAGGTGCAGCGCCAGCCGGGCGCTCCACAGCAGGACGAGTGCGACGATCACCCTGCGGGCGACGGGGTCGGCCTCGGAGTCGAGCGCCAGGACGTACGCCACGACGGCGACCACGCCGAAGCCCAGTCCCCAGGAGACGTCGACGACCCGGAGCAGCCGCAGCCGCAACGCGACCGCCAACGTCACCGCCATCACCAGCACGACCGCGACCGCGGAGGCGGCCAGGCACACCAGCAGCGCGCCGCCGTCGACGGTCATGGCGCGAGCCAGGCAAGCGGACTCGGCGGCATCAGGCTCTCGCCCTCCCCGGTCGGTCGCACGCACAGGACCTGGTCGACGCCCATCCGGTTCTGGGCGAACGCCAGCGCGCCGCCGGCGAGGTACAGCCGCCAGACGCGAGCGGTCTCCTCACCGACCAGTGCGACGACCTGGTTCCAGCGGTCCTCGAGGGCGCGCGCCCACGCGTCGACGGTGCGCGGGTAGTGCTCGCGCATCGCCTGCACGTCGCGGATCTCCAGTCCCGCGTCGGCGAGCAGGCCGATCGTGGTGGCGATCGACTTCATGTGCATGTCCGGCGCGATGTAGGTCTGGACGAAGGGTCCGCCGCCGGGCGCGCCGTCGCCGCGCGACATCTGCTGCACCAGCACCCGCCCGCCGGGGCGGACGGTGTCGTGGAGCATCTGCGCGAGCCCGACGTACTCGACGTCGCCCACGTGC
Source organism: uncultured Actinomycetota bacterium (assembly GCA_963801045.1). Lineage (GTDB taxonomy): Bacteria > Actinomycetota > Actinomycetes > Propionibacteriales > Nocardioidaceae > JACCWP01. The sequence continues at coordinate 704,973 of CAWDDC010000003.1, read as the reverse complement.
TCGCCCATCTCCAGTGCCGCGATCGCGTCGACGTGACCCACCGACGGGTCGTCGGCCACGTCGGCGAAGTGCTGCCGCCGGATCTCCACCTGGCCGGACAGGCCGCGGTCGGCCGCCAGCTCGTCGACCAGCGCCTTCTGCTCGCCGGACAGGGTCACCCCGATCACCCGGGCATCGTGGTGCTCGGCGGCGTGCAGCGCGAGCGAGCCCCAGCCGCACCCGACGTCGAGCAGCCGGGCGCCGGGGCGGAGGCCGAGCTTGCGGCACACCAGCTCGAGCTTGTCGTGCTGTGCGTCCTCGAGTGTGTACGCGGGGTCGTCGTGGGTCCAGAACGCACAGGAGTACGCCATCCGGCTGTCCAGGAGCAGGGCGTAGAAGTCGTTGGACAGGTCGTAGTGGTGCGCGATGGCGTCGGCGTCGCGGCGCCGGCTGTGCAGCCGGCCGCGCAGCCGCGACTCGGTGGCCGGCCGGCGCGGCGGGGGACCAACGGCGCCCGAGCGCAGCGCCGTGGCCAGGCCGCGGCCGATCAGCCCGGCGGTGAGCGGGCGGCGACCGGGATCGTCCTCCAGCCGCTGCCGCACCGCTCCCCACACCAGGGCCAGCGCCTGGCCGAGGTCCCCCTCGACCTCCAGGTCGCCGCGCACGTACGCCCGGGCCAGGCCGAGCTCGCCGGGATTCCACACCAGGTGCCGCAGTGCCCGGCGGGAACGCAGCACCACGACCGGGGTGCCGGGCCCGGCCGCCGCCCCGGCCTCGCTGTCGTCCCAGGCCCGTACCCGCACCGGGAGCGCGACGCCGAGTGCCTCCTCGGTCAGCCGCACCAGCTGTCGCGCCCGGGTGTCCTGTCGGCTCATGGCTGCCCAGTCAAGCCCGCGACGGCGCCCGGCGCGAGTACAGATGACCCTTTTGGGGGGCGTGGCTGCACTGAACGGCTGATGCGGGTGCGATCGGGTGTCACACCAGTGGCGCCACAACTACTCTCGACAGAGGGGCAGCCGCAGCCTGCCGTGACTGCGTCGGTGACCAGGGAGGGCGGACGGTGCCACCAGACAGCCAGCCGCTGGTCAGCCGCGTCTTTGACCTGAGCGTCCTGCTCGTGGCCGTGGTCGCGACCGTCGGCACGGTCTGGATCGGTGGGACGACGATCGACGGGCACCAGGCCATCCCGCCGGCGGTCTGGCTGTGCGTGCCGCTGATCGCCCTGTTCGCCCGCTATCCGGTGCACCTCGACCGGCCCGCCGGCGCGATCGAGATCGGCGTCGACTCCTGCGTCCTCGCGTTCCTCGGCACCGCGCTCGACCACCCGTACCAAGCGGCGCTCGTGTGGGCGGCCGGCTCGGTGCTCGCGCAGTTCGTCACCCGCCGGCGGATGCCGGCCCGGATCTTCAACATCGGCGTGATGGTGACGTCCGGCGTCACGGCGCTGTGGCTGATGGAGGTGCTCGAGGGCTCCGGGCCGCAGGGGACGACCTCGCTGCGCGAGTTCGTCGCCGTGATGGCCGGCTGCACCTTCTACTTCCTGCTCGACTTCGTGATCTCCGAGGTCTCGGTGGCCCTCGAGCACGGCGCTCCGGTGCGTCCGCAGCTGGCCGAGTCGGGGGTGCTGCTGTCGATGGTCGGCATCGTCGCCGTTGACTCGCTGGGCTACCTGGCCGGGCTGATCGAACGGACCCTCGAACCGGTCGCCCTGCTGCTGCTCGCCGTGCCGCTGGCGACCCTGCTGGTGGCGGCCAAGTCGACGATGCGCGACCGGGAGCGCTCCCGGCGGATGCGGGTGCTGTTCGACGTGTCCCGCAACGTGCAGGGCCAGGCGACCAGCGAGGAGGTGCTCGGGCGGCTCGAACCCGGCGCCCGCGAGCTGATCCGGGTGCCGCAGGCGCAGCTGCGCGACGAGCCCCCCGCACGCGGTGAGGTCGGCGCGCGGGTCACCGACGGCACCCGCGACTGGTGGCTGGTCGCACCCGAGTGGTCCCGGCTCCGGGCCACCATCGCCTCCGACGCCGAGCACCTCGACCAGCTCGCGCTCGCGGGTTCGGAGGCGTTGTCCCGGCTCAAGCTGACCCGCGAGATGACCTACCTCGCGCGCCACGACACCCTCACCCAGCTGGCCAACCGCAGCGTCTTCCTCGACCGGGTGGAGCACGCGCTGCAGATGGCGCGTCGTCGCCGCAGTCGGGTCGCCGTGCTGTTCTGCGACCTCGACGGCTTCAAGCAGATCAACGACCGGTTCGGCCACAGCGCCGGCGACGCCGTGCTGGTGACGATCGCCGGCCGGATCCGCGGGTGCGTGCGCGCCAGCGACACCGTCGCCCGGCTAGGCGGCGACGAGTTCGCCATCCTGCTCGAGGACGTACGCGACGACGCCGACGTCGACCGGGTCAGTGCGAGCGTGCTGTCGGCGGTCGTGGAGCGGGCCGAGGTCAACGGGCACCTGGTCAGCGTGAGCACCAGCATCGGCATCGCGGCCTCCGACGGCTCGGACACCAGTGAGGGTGTGCTGCGCAGCGCCGACATCGCGATGTACGAGGCCAAGGCACAGGGCAAGAACTGCGTCGCCCGCTACCAGCCCGAGCTCGGGTCGGCGCGGGTGCGCAAGCTGGAGATGGTGGAGGCGCTGCGTGCCGCCGTCGACGCCGGTGACCTGACCGTGGTCTACCAGCCGGTGATCGAGGTGCACAGCGGTGCGATCGTCGGCCTGGAGGCGCTGGCCCGCTGGCGGCACCAGGACCAGGACATCTCGCCGAGCCAGTTCGTGCCGCTCGCCGAGGAGACCGGTCTCGTCGTCCCCCTCGGGGAGCACGTGCTCGAGATCGTCGCGCGCGACTCGCACGCGATCGACGGGGCGCACGGCCTCAACGGTGCCGGCCTGGACATGGCGATCAACATCTCCGCCCAGCAGCTGCGCTCGCCGACGTTCGTCGAGACGGTCCGCGCCGCCAGCGAGTCGCTGCGCGGTCTCGACCTGGTGCTCGAGGTGACCGAGCGCGACGTGGTGCGGGAGGACTCGCTGTCGCTGGAGGCGATGCACCGCCTGGTCGACGCGGGGGTCCGCTTCGCCGTCGACGACTTCGGTATCGGGTTCTCCTCGATCGGCTACCTGCAGCACCTGCCCGTGCAGATCCTCAAGACCGACCGGACGTTCGCGGCCGGCATCGACACCAGTGAGCGGTCCGCCGAGCTGTTGCGCTCGATGCTGCTGATGGGGCAGGCACTGGGTCTCGACGTGGTGGTCGAGGGCGTCGAACGGCAGTCGCAGCTCGACCTGCTGCGCCGGATGCGCTACGACGTCTTCGCCCAGGGCTTCCTGCTCGGTCGGCCGATGTCGCTGACCGACGCGCTGGCCCAGGTGCGCGAGCAGCGTGCGGGCGCCGAGCGCGCCCCGCTGGAGCCGGTGCTCGAGTAGGCCCGGCACCCGGGGGCGGGCGTGCGTACGCCGGCGGTCCCCCGTACGTTCGGGAGCGTCCCCTCGTCATCACCCCGGAGGTCTCCTGATGCCCGTCCGTAACGCCAGCACTGCATGGGAAGGCAGCGTGCAGGAGGGGAAGGGGCGCACCAGCCTCGACTCGTCCGGCGCCGCGACGTTCGACGTGTCCTTCCCGTCCCGCATCGCCGACTCGCCGACCAACAGCCAGACCGACTCCGAGGAGCTCATCGGCGCGGCCCTCACGACCTGCTTCTCGGAGAACCTCGCCGGCACCCTCGGCCGAAACGACGTCACCCTCAAGACGGCCCACACCACAGCGCGGGTGCGGCTGGCCAAGAACGACACCGGCCTGTCCATCACCGACATCACGCTGACCACGCGGGCCACCGTCGACGGCGCCGACGAGGCGCGCTTCAAGGAGCTCGCCGCCGAGGCGGAGCGCACCTGCCCGGTGAGCAAGGCGCTGGCCGGCACGACGATCACGCTGGACGCCGCGCTCGAGTCCTGACCGGTTTCATCGGGCCAAGTAGCGTGGGCACGTGCCCAAGGTCCCCGGAACCACCCGTCGCGTGCCCGGCCGCAAGCTCGCGGTCGCCCTCATCGGTGCCGTGCTGCTGGCGGCCGGTGCCGCTGCCCTGGTCCTCCCCGGACCGGGGGTCTTGATGATCCTCGCGGGCCTGGTGGTGCTGTCGGCGGAGTTCGAGTGGGCGGAGCGCCGCGTCGACGCCGTACGCGACAAGGCGTTCCAGGTGGCAGCCACGGGCGTGGCCACCTGGCCCCGGATCGTCGCCAGCACCGTCAGCGCGATCATCGTGATCGGCGTCGGCGTCTGGTGGTGCACCGATCCACGGATCCCGGAGTTGTGGATCCTCGGCCCGGAGGTCCCGTTCTCCGGCTGGGGCACCGGGGTGACGATCATCGTGTCCGGCTTCATCGCGCTCGGCCTGCTCGGCTACAGCATCAAGCGGTTCCGCTACGGCGACGACCAGCCGTCGGGCGAGCAGCAGCCCGCCGGGTCCGACGCCGTCTGACCGGCTCGCTCAGGCGCGCGGGGCGACCAGGTCCGCGAGCCGCTCGAGGGTCGCCTCCATCCCCGCCTGGTTGCGGGCCGGGGTGCGGGTGAGCCGGAAGTACAGCCACAGGTGCGGCACCCGGGAGGGGTCCCACTCCTCCTGCACCAGCGTCCCGCCGTCCACCGGTGTCAGCGTGTAGCGCCACCGGTGTCCGGCGAAGTGCCGCCAGGCGATCTGCCGCGGCTCGTCGAACTCGACCACGAGGTTGCTGATCCGGTACGAGACGCCGAGCTTCATGTCCATGCTGAACCGGGCGCCCTTCGACAACCGCTCCGGGTTGCCGTCGAGGGCGCGTCGTACCGATCCAGACCCGTCCAGCTCGGGATGCCGCGCCGGGTCGGCGAGGAGGTCGAACACCACCTGTGGCTCGGCGGGCACGACGCGCTCGGCGCGCACGGTCGGGGACAGCACACCGACGAGTGTGCCCGCTCAGCCCGCCGCGGGCATCAGCAGGTCGGACACCCCGCCGCCGGCCGTCACCGCGACCCGCCCGTCGGCCAGCGGCAGCGCCCGGACCTGGGCGGCGGGGCCCGACAGCCGGGTGAGCCGGCCGACGGTGGTGAGCGATCCGTCGGTGCCCACCCGCACCAGCGCGAGCCCGGCGCCACCGCCGGTCCAGCTGGACGTGCTGATCAGCGCCAGCCGCTGCTCGGGCAGGTAGCCGAAGGCACGCGAGTCGTTCTCCACCGGGCTGGTGTCGGCGCGCAGGTCCAGCGTGGCCAGCCGGCGCGGGGCGGCGAGGTCGCCGACGTCGAAGGTCGACGCCTGCAGCCCGGTCGTCACGCCCCTCGCCGTCGCGTCCTGCCCGACCCCGAGCAGCAGGTCGGCGCCCAGCGGGTGCAGGTACTCGGAGAACCCGGGGATCTTCAGCTCACCGGCGAGCCGTGGGGCGGCCGGGTCGGACAGGTCGAGGGTGTAGAGCGGATCGACCTGCTGGAACGTCACGAGTACTGCCACGTCACCGAACCAGCGGACGGCGTGGATCGTCTCGCCCCTGCCGAGCCCGCCGACCGACCCGACCTCGGCGAGGTCGCCGTCTGACTCCTCCAGCACGGTCACCTGTGAGGCCTGCGGGCTCCAGGGGTCACCGAGGGTGGTGGCGACCCGCAGCCGCCCCTCGTGCTCGCTGAACGCCCAGCGGTCGGGTGCGGCCCCCGGCACCTCTCCCGACGCGACGTAGGCCGTCGTGCTGCCCGTGGTGTCGAAGGCGTGCACCGCGGTGACCTGCTCGTCGCCGTCCCAGCCGCGGAACATGCTGTCCCAGCCGCCCTGGGTGGTCGCCACGTAGAGCCGGTCGGTCGACGCGTAGAGCATCGAGCCGTCCGTCGTGAGGCCGGTGGCAGTGTGCTCCTCCGGTGCCTGCGGGTCGATGCTGAGGATGCTGAGGGTGCCGAGCCCGGCGGCCTGCTCGGGGTGGCGCACCTCGGCGCAGGGGATCAGCCGGGTGACGTCGGAGCCGTTGATGCCGGCGTCCAGGTCGCCACCGGTGGTGGTGCGGGCGGGCAGCCAGTCCCGCGGCCGGGCGTCGCGTACGACCTCGCGGTTGGCCGCGAGTGCGTCGCGGTGGGACAGCCCGTCGACAGGGGTGACGAACGGCAGGTCGGGCGTGGAGCTGATCGCGATCCGTACGGTGCCGTCGTGCTCGCGGGCGGACACCAGGCTGCCGGCGATCTGCTCGGTCCGGACGAGCCGGGGGGCGGTGGGGTCGGCCAGGTCGACCGTCGTGACGGTGCTCGTCAGGGGCACCGGGGAGTAGGAGTCGAACGTGCCGATCGGGACGGTCGAGCCCTGCTCGGCGCTGAGCAGCACGGCGCGGTCGTCGACCAGCAGCAGCTGGCGGGCGTCGGTGCCGGGAGGCAGCGCGAGCCGGCCGATCTCCTGCGGCTGGTCGCCGGTGACGTCGACGACCACCAGCTGCCCGCCGTCGAGCAGCACCACCCGCTCGCCGTCGGTCTTGGCGACATCGGGCTCGTCGACGCCGGCCTCCTGGACGTTGGTGCCGGTCTCGCCGGCGCCGGTCGCGGCGTCGGTCGAGTCTGCCCGCACCGCCGTGCCGGCCTCGGCGGCGGCGAGCGGCATCGCGTCGACGATCGGCATCGGGCCTGCGGCGGTACCCAGACCCCAGGCGGTCACCTCGTCCAGCGCGGTCCGGGCGTACCACTGCCGGAGCTGCCCGCAGCCCTCGAACGGTCGCAGCTCATCGGCCTGTGCGGTCGAGGCACTCGGTGCCAGCACCGGTCCGCCGATGACCAGCGCCGCGACTCCGGTTGCCGTCGCCGCCACTGCGGCCGTCACCCATCCCGCCCGACCCACCATGCGTCCTCCCGCTGCTCACGCCCTGCGGTGGGACGGCGGGTGGTGCGCTGTGGTTCCCGGCAGGGCTGTGCAGGCCGCGGGCGGGGACGGATGTCGTGCCATCTGGGGGGTGATGGCCACCGCAAGGGCACGAGATTCGTTGGACGTGCGGCGGGCGCGGGGCGGTCAGAAGCCGAAGTCGCCGCCGAAGTCGCCGCCACCGCCGAAGTCGCTGCCCCCGCTGTCGTAGCCGCCGCCGGCGTCGGAGCTGCCCCCGTCGCCGCCGCCACCGTCACCGGCGTCGCCGTCCAGGCCGTCGAAGCCGCCGCCCATCATCGAGCCCATCATGGTGCCGAGGAACAGCGAGTTCGCCAGCCCGAACGCCCCGAAGTAGCCCAGCGCCATCGGTGCGAAGGCGGAGCCCGCCTCCCAGTACGGCACCCGGCTGGAACCGACGAGCACCTGCCTGCTGGCGGGTTCCGCGCCCGCCTCCACCCGCTCGGCGTCCAGCTTGCAGGCCGGCACGTCGCGGGTCACACCGCCGGGCGGCGTCCAGGAGACGTCGGTCACCGACTGGCCGTGCCGCGGGTCGAAGAAGCAGGCCGGCCGCCGGTGCGGAAGGGGCTCCCCGTCCACCCGGGCCCGTACGCACGCGATCGCGTAGCGGCCGTCGTCGATGATGGTCGCCACGTGCCGCGTCTGCTCGGGGTCGGTCAGTCCGTCGACGGCCTCCTTGGCCGTCTCGTACGTGTCCAGCGCCCGCTGGTAGTCGGCACGGCCACCCTCGTCCAGCGTCCCGCTCGGCAGCTGGTGCCCGAGCCGCTGCAGATCCTCGCCGAACGCGACCACGTCCTCCTCGATCGCGCGGCGCACGACGACGAGCTCGGCGGCCTTGATCTCTCGCCGCTCCTTCATGCCCTTGCGGTTGCCGGCGTAGGCCACCAGCGCCACGACCACGATGATGACGATGAGCCATTCCATGCCTTGAGTCTCGCACGCGGCCCGCGCTGACCCGAGCGGCGTCGCGCCGGCACGCTGCCGGGCGAGCGACCGCCGGGCTACGACGCAGGGAACGCGAATCGCACCGGCGCCCCACCGAGCCGTCCGACGGCGGTGGCGGTGGCGTGCGGCTCGGTGTCGTGCCACCGCAGGCGGACCTGCCCCGGCGTCGCGCCGCTGCCACCGACCCGCAGCCGCGCGGTCACCAGGCCGCTGCGCCGGTGCCAGGCCATCCGGCCGGTGACAGCGACGTCGCGCACCCAGCGGACGTGATCGAGCCGCCAGCGCACGACCGGGTGCTCGGACGTGAACGCGCCGCCTGCAGTGGTGAACGTGCCGCCGGCGAGGCCGACGCCGGAGCTCCCGTACATCGACAGCCAGCGCGCCATCACGTCGGCGCCCGTGGCGGCAGCCACCCTGGCCGTACGCCGCCGGGGACCGGCCCACCCGGTGGCCGCGGCGTCGCGGACGAACCGGTCGACGAGCCGGTTCTCGTGGTAGTCCGCCGCACACGACGTGTCGCCGACCTCGCCGCCGGTCCGCATGAACCGGCGCACGAGCACCGACGCGCACGCACCGAAGTCGACCAACGCGGTCACGTGCACGGTGTTGGCGACCTCGACGAACGTCGACCCGGGGAACGCGTCGGCGGTCATCCGCCCTCCCTCTGGCGAGGTGAGGGAGTCGAGGTCGCCGTTGAGCACCAGCGTCGGCAGGTCCGGGTAGACCGCGTCCGGCGGCACCGGGTGCACCCAGCGGCTCGGCCGCGGCCAGCGCAGACAGTCGTCGTAGGTGGCGAACGGCCAGCCGACCCACTCGTCGACGGTGAACGGCGCGAACAGCCGCGGCGAGTCGTGCCGCAGCCCGGCGACGGAGCGCGCGTACTGCGCGGGCCGGTCGCGCACCGGCGAGTCCATCGCGTACGGCTGCGGGTAGTCGTTGCAGGCGACGGCGTCGTAGAGACCCTCGGAGTACTCCCGCACCGGGCCGGCGCCGCCCTCGTACGCGATCTCGCGGACCATCCGCAGCAGCGGCCGCTGGTACGGGCGGGCGGTGCGCAGCACGGCCCGGGCGGCCGCATCGAGCTCGCGGTAGATCGTCGGTGAGTAGGCGGCGTAGGTGAGCAGGTCGATGAGGTCGTCCACGCCGACGCGCACCCGCGCCGACACGCCGTCGGCGTTGGGTGCCACACCGGACAACGGCTGGCGCCGCAGCAGCCCCACGAGCCGGGCGATGCGGCGCATGGGTCCGCCGGGCCGGTCGGCGCACGCGGGTGAGCGGGTGCACGCCAGCCGGAACGCGTCCCGCACAGCGCGGTTGGTGTCGGAGTACCACGGGTCGGTGCCGCCGGCGAAGTAGGCAGCGTCCAGCACCAGCGTGCGGACCCGCTCCGGGTGGCGCACCGCGAAGGTCTGGGAGAAGAAGGTCCCGTACGAGTCGCCGTAGAGGTCGACCCGGCGGATCCCCAGGTGGTCGAGCACGTCGACCACGTCACGCGCGGCGAACGCGGAGCCGTAGACGTCGGACGCGGCACCGAGCTGTCGCCCGCAGCGGCCGACCGCCACGGTGTAGTCGCCCTCGTACGCCTGCAGCTGCGGGCAGTTGATGGCACCGGAGCCGCCGGTGCCGCGCAGGTCGATCAGCAGCAGCCGGCGCCGGTCCAGCAGCGGCCCGAACAGGTCGACGTAGTAGGCGCGGCTCGCGGTCGTGGCGTAGCCGGGCCCGCCCTCGACCGCGAGGATCGTGCCGAGCCCCGGCTTGCTGCGGTCACGCCGGCGGACGATCTCGTAGCCGATCCGGGTGTCCCCGATGCTGGGATCGGCCCGATCGAGTGGCACCCGGATGTGCCCGTCCAGCCGTGGCTCGGTGGCCTCCGCCGGGGCGGAGACCAGGGTGAGCAGGGCGAGCTGCAGCAGGGCCAGGGTGGTGACGCGGCGCATCGCAGGGCCGGGCCACCACCGGGTGCGCATGCGCGCACCCTAGGTGCGGCCACCGGCCCCGACCCACGGAACGGAGGGATACCCGGTGTCGAAGTGCTGGTAGTCGGCCGTGTCGATGTCCTGCCAGATCCAGCCTGCGTCGGTGAACGCGCGCCACACGGCACCGCCGGAGAGGATCTTGCCGGGGCCGGGCGTGCGGGGCGCGTAGCGCGCGGTCGGCTGCCAGCACAGGCCGCAGCGCGGGTCCTGCCAGGGGTTCTCCCGCGGGTTGATGTCGATCGCACGCCCGTTCGCGTGCGGTGACTCCGCGAACGCCGCGTTGTTCTGGTCCGGCTGCCGGCAGTTGAACGCCGAGGTGTTGTCGGCGCGCATGCTGGCGTCGTCGTCACCGTCGTAGGCCTCGATCGGCTGCATCCGCCGGATCGGGAAGCCGGCCTCGAAGATCCGGGTGAAGATCCGGGCCGCGCTCGCGGCGACGTCGCGGTTGACCACGAGGGCGCCGCGACGTACCTGGTCGCCGAACGTGTGGTGGTTGACCTCGACCACCCGGAGCTGGTCGCGGTCGGTGACCGGGCACTCGGGCCGGATCATCCCGGCGGCCCGCATCCGCTGCCACTGGGCCGGCGGCACCGGGTGCACGACCGCGTCCGCCTCGGGCGACGGTGGCCGTCCGGTCGTCGTAGGGGAGGGCGGGGCGGCGGTGGTGTCGGGTGCGCTCGAGGTGGCGGTCGTGGTCGGCGGGGACTCGCTGCCGGCGTCGTCGGAGCTGCCCGAGCCCGCGCCGCCAGAGCCGCCCGAGCAGCCGGTGCAGAGCACCAGCACAGCAAGGGCGACGACCACCGGTCTCACCGGCGCCACCCTGCCAGGCGGGTCCTGCTCAGCGGGAGCGGACGCCCTTGGAGAACGCTGCCGCGCCGCCGCTACGGCCCGACTCGGTGGAGTACGCCGGCTGGCGCCCCGAGCCGCCGGAGGACCGACGCGAGCGGTTGCGCCCGGACCCGGCACCGGTGGGCTTCTTCGACGACGAGTTGTTGCGGGTCGGACGGCGTCGCGACTGGTTGCTGGTCGCGGCCGCCGGCACCGCGCGCGGCGCCACGAAGGTGCGCTCGCCCGGTGCCAGCTCGGCGATCAGCGGGTGCCCGGTGCCGAGCTTGGTCGTGGTCGCCCGGATGCCGGCCTTGCGGGTCAGGTCGCGCACGTCGCGTACCTGCGCGTCGGTCATCAACGTGATGACGGTGCCGTCGGCGCCGGCGCGGGCGGTGCGCCCGGAGCGGTGCAGATAGGCCTTGTGCTCGGTCGGCGGGTCGGCGTGCACGACCAGCGAGATGTCGTCGACGTGGATGCCGCGGGCAGCGATGTCGGTGGCGACCAGGGTGGTGGCCGTCCCGGAGTGGAACGCGGTGAGGTTCCGGGTGCGGGCGTTCTGCGCGAGGTTGCCGTGCAGCTCGACGGCAGGCACGCCGGAGGCGGCGAGCTGCTTGGTGAGCTTCTTCGCGCCGTGCTTGGTACGGGTGAAGACCAGCGTGCGGCCGGGTGCGGCGGTCAGCTCGACCAGGACCGGGAGCCGGTCCTCCTGGCGGACGTGCAGCACGTGGTGGGCCATCGTCGAGACCGGCGACTGCACGGTGTCGACGCTGTGCGTCACCGGGTTGTGCAGGTAGCGCTTGACGATGACGTCGATGCCGCCGTCGAGGGTGGCCGAGAACAGCAGGCGCTGGCCGTCCTTCGGCGTCTTGTCGAGCAGCCGCTTGACCTCCGGCAGGAACCCGAGGTCGGCCATGTGGTCGGCCTCGTCCAGCACGGTGACCTCGACCGCGTCGAGCCGGGCGTTGCCCTGCTGGAGGTGGTCGGCGAGCCGGCCCGGGCAGGCGACGAGCACGTCGACGCCGCGGCGCAGACCGGACGTCTGGGGACCGTGCCCGACACCGCCGAAGACGGTGAGGGTGCGCATGCCGAGGGCCTCGGCGAGCGGCTGGATGGCGGTCGCGATCTGGGTCGCGAGCTCGCGGGTCGGGGCCAGCACCAGCGCGCGGGGGCGTCCGGGCTGGCGGGGGGTGCCGCTGGCGGCCAGCCGGGCGAGCATCGGGAGGGCGAACGCATAGGTCTTGCCCGAGCCGGTACGGCCGCGACCGAGCACGTCCCGCCCGGCGAGGGCGTCGGGCAGGGTGGCGGTCTGGATGGGGAACGGTTGGGTGATGCCGGCGCGGTCGAGCACTGCGGTGAGCGCTGCGGGCACGCCGAGCTGGGCGAACGTGGTCGCCATGGGTGCAACTCCGATTGAGTGGAAGGGTCGATCTCCGGCGCGGACTGTGTGTGGCCGCAGCGGCGGTGATCGGTGCGTCTGGGGCCGTCCGGCGCGGCTGTCACCGCGCGCTCGGACTACCTCCACCCTAGCCGATCGGCACCCCCACGCCGCACCATCCGCCCTGGTGAGGGGTGTGACGTACGTCGGGTCGGACCGTCCGGACGACACCGGCGGAGGGCAGACTGCCCGGTGTGGTCGACGATCCCGTGCGCCTGGTCATCACGTCCGACACCCACCTGCCCACCCGGGCGAAGGTGCTGCCCGATCGGTTGTGGGAGGCCGTCGACGCTGCCGACGTGGTGGTGCACGCCGGCGACTGGTGCGACCTGGCGACGGTGGACGCGCTGCACGCGCGAGCCCGTCGGCTGATCGCGGTGTGGGGCAACAACGACCCGCCGGACGTGCGCGAGCGGCTGCCGGAGGTGGCGTACGCGACCGTGGGCGGTGTGCGGCTCGCCGTCGTGCACGAGACCGGCGGCAAGCAGGGCCGGGAGCCACGCTGCGCTGCTGCCTACCCCGACGTCGACGTGCTGGTGTTCGGGCACAGCCACATCCCCTGGGACACCACCGCGGCCACCGGGCTGCGGCTGCTCAACCCCGGCTCGCCGACCGACCGCCGGCGCGAGCCGTACTGCACGTTCCTCACGGCGACCGCGCACGACGGGACCCTCGGGGACGCGTCCCTGCACCGGCTGGGCTAAGGTGAGGCTCCCCTAACACCAGCCGGTCGGAGATCCCCCCATGCACCGCTCCGTCGCACTGCTCGAGTCGCTCGACGTCGCCGACGAGGCTCGGGACGTCTTCGTGCCCGAGGGGGACCCGATGCGCGAGGCGGTCGCGTTCTCGACCGTGCTGAGCATCCCGTACGTCCTCGACGGCCTGGTGCCGCGGCTCGCCGCCGCGGTCGACGGCGACCCCACCACCCTCACCTCGTGACCCGGGAGACCCGCATGCGTCGTACCCACCCTGTCGCCGGCGCCGTGCTCGCCGGCCTGCTCCTGGTCACGGCGTGCGGGGGCGACGCGGACGAGGCCGACACCTCCGGGGACAGCGAGGCAGCGGCCGGCTCGGGCGCCTTCCCGGTGACGATCGAGCACCGGTTCGGCGAGACCACCATGGACGCGCCACCGGAGCGGGTCGTCACGATCGGGCTGACCGACCAGGACGCGCTGCTGGCACTCGGCATCGTGCCGGTGGCGACGACCTCCTGGTTCGGCGAGCACGAGGGCAACATCTTTCCCTGGGCGCAGGACGCGCTCGGTGATGCGGAGACGCCGGAGGAGCTGGAGAGCGAGCAGGAGTTCGAGGCGGTCGCCGCGCTGCAGCCCGACCTGATCCTCGCCGTCTACGCCGGGATCAGCCAGAAGGACTACGACCTCTACTCCGAGATCGCGCCGGTCGTCGCGGCGCCGGACGAGTACGTCAACTACGGCACGCCGTGGCAGGAGGCGACGACGATCATCGGCACGGCGGTGGGCATGCCGGACGAGGCCGAGGCGCTGGTCGCCGACGTCGAGGACGAGATCGCGGCGGCGCGCAAGGAGCATCCTGAGTTCGAGGGCGAGGAAGCGGTGGCACTGACGCCGTACGAGGGGATCTTCGTCTACGGCCCGCAGGACCCGCGCGGGCGCTTCCTCACCGAGCTCGGTTTCGCCTACCCGGAAGCGGTGCGCGCGGAGCTGCCGGAGGAGTTCGGCGGATCGATCAGTCCCGAACGCGCCGACCTCATCGACCTCGACGCGCTGGTCTGGCTCGACGACGGCGACCCGATCGACGAGGTCGTGCCCACCTACCCCGACCTCGACGTCGCCCAGGAGGGACGTGACGTGCTGCTGCAGCCGGACGACTCGGCCTACGACGCGACCTCGTTCGTCACGGTGCTGAGCGTGCCGTTCCTGCTGGACGAGCTGGTGCCACGGCTGTCGGCGGCCGTCGACGGCGACCCGTCGACCGCTACCGAGTAGGGCCCGGCCTCACGCCAGCTGCGGCGCCACCTCGGCGGCGATCAGCTCGAGGTGGTCGAGGTCGGTCAGGTCGAGCACCTGCAGGTACGCGCGCGTCGCGCCGGCGTCGGCGAGCCGGCCCAGCCGGTCGACCAGCTCGGCCGGGGTGCCTCCGAGCTGCCCGTTGCGGAGCTCGTCCGCGGTCTGCCCGGTCTTGGCGGCGCGGCGGGCGATCTCGGCCTCGTCGCGTCCGCAGCAGACCGTCCACGCGGCCGAGAAGGTCATGGTGGCGGGGTCGCGGCCGGCGTCGTTGCACGCGGTGCGTACGCGGTCGAACAGCCCGGGCACGGCGTCCGGCGACTGGAAGGCCGCGTTGTACTCCTGCGCGAACCGCGCGGCGAGCGCCGGCGTCCGCCGCTTGCCGGCACCGCCGACGATCACCGGCGGACGTGGGCGCTGCACCGGCTTGGGCAGCGCGGGTGAGTGCTCCAGCTGGTAGTGGGTGCCGGCGAAGTCGAAGGTCTTGCCCGGCTCCGTCTCCCACAGCCCGGTGACGATGGCGAGCTGCTCCTCCAGCCGGTCGAACCGGCCGTGCACGTCGGGGAAGGGAATGCCGTACGCGCGGTGCTCGTCCTCGAACCATCCGGCGCCGAGGCCGAGCTCGACCCGCCCGCCGCTCATCTGGTCCACGCCCGCGACCGCGATCGCGAGCGGCCCGGGCAGCCGGAACGTGCACGAGCTGACCAGGGTGCCGAGCCGGATCCGCGAGGTGTCGCGGGCCAGTCCGGCCAGCGTCACCCAGGCGTCGGTGGGGCCGGGCAGCCCCTCGGTGCCCATGCCCAGGTAGTGGTCGGAGCGGAAGAAGGCGTCGAAGCCGAGGTCCTCGGTCGCCCGGGCCACCCGGAGGAGGTCGTCGTAGGTCGCGCCCTGCTGAGGTTCGGTGAAGATGCGCAGATCCATGCCCGCAAGTCTGCCGGTGACGCTTGACGGGTACGCAAGGCGGGCACTGAGGGGGCGACCCCCCGATCCGAGGAGACCCATGTCCGAGCCGTACAGCCAGCCCGACACCGAGGGCGAGTCGCCCCAGCCGCACCCGGGATCGACCGATGCCATGTCCGACCGGCCTGACCACGGTGAGGACTCTTACCGCGGCAGCGGCCGGCTGGAGGGCAAGCGGGCGCTGATCACCGGTGGCGACTCCGGCATCGGTCGCGCCGTCGCGATCGCGTACGCCCGCGAGGGCGCCGATGTGGCCATCGCGTACCTGCCCGAGGAGGAGGACGACGCGCAGCAGACCGTGCGGCTGGTGGAGGACGCCGGCCGGCGCGCGCTCGCGCTGGCGTGCGACCTGACCCGGGAGGACGAGTGCGTCCGGGTGGTCGAGTCGACCGTCTCGGAGCTGGGCGGTCTCGACGTGCTGGTGTCCAACGCGGCGTACCAGATGGCGAAGCCGGGCGGCCTCGAGGAGATCTCGACCGACCAGCTCGACCGGACGATCAAGACCAACCTGTACGCGATGTTCTGGCTGTGCAAGGCGTCGCTGCCGCACCTGGCCGCGGGGTCGAGCATCATCACGACCTCGTCGATCCAGTCCACGACGCCGTCACCGCCGCTGCTCGACTACGCCACGACCAAGGGCGGCATCGTGACGTTCACCGAGGCGTTGGCCCAGGACCTTGGTGAGAAGGGGATCCGGGTCAACTCCGTGGCACCCGGTCCGATCTGGACGCCGCTCATCCCGGCGACGATGCCGGACGACATGCTCGACGGCTTCGGCGCGACGACGCCGCTCGGGCGCGCGGGTCAGCCGGCTGAGGTGGCGCCCGCGTACGTGTTCCTCGCCTCGCAGGACGCCAGCTACATCACCGGTGAGGTGCTCGCGGTGACGGGTGGCAAGCCGCTGTAGCGTCGCTGACGTGGCTGCCCCGTCTTCGACCTTCGCGACCGTCGGTGCGGGGTGGAGGGCGGAGTTCTTCTGGCGGCTCGCTGCGGCGCTGCCGTCATTGGAGTGTGTCGGCGCGGTCGTGCGTACGCCGCGCGAGCTGCCGGTGCCGGAGTACCGGTCGGTGGCGGAGTGCCTCGACCGGGCGCGACCCGACTTCGTCGTCACGGCGCTGCCGTGGCAGGTCACGCCGGACGTCGTCCGTGAGCTGGTGGCGGCGGGAGTGCCGGTCCTCGCCGAGACACCGCCCGCGCCTGACGTCGAGGGTCTGCGCGCGTTGTGGGCAGACGTCGGCGCATCGGGGCTGGTGCAGGTGGCCGAGCAGTACCTGCTGGTGCCCGCCCACGCGGCGCGCGCCGCAGTGGTCGCGTCCGGCGCGATCGGGACGCCCACGCAGGTGCAGGTGTCGTCGACGCACAAGTACCACGCGGTGTCGTTGATCCGGGGGCTGCTGGGCGTCGGGCCCGGGCCGGTCACGGTGCGTGCGGTGCGCTTCGAAGCCCCGTTGCTCGACCCGTTGAACCGGGCCGGCTGGACCGGCGCTGTCGAGCCGACCTCTGCGGCGACGACGATCGCCACCTTCGACTTCGGTTCCGGTCGCTCCGGCGTCTACGACTTCACCAGCAACCAGTGGCACAACCAGCTGCGGTTCCGGCGCATCCTCGTCCGCGGCACGACCGGCGAGCTGAAGGACGACGAGGTCGTGCGGATGGCCGGCCCGCGCACGGTGGTCAGGTCGCCACTGGTGCGTCGGCAGACGGGCTACGACCTCGACCTGGACGGGTTCGAGACCGACCACATCACGTACGAGGGCGACGTGGTGTTCCGCAACCCCTACCTCGGTCAGCGCTGGAACGACGAGGAGATCGCGATCGCCACGCTGCTGGAGCAGACGGCCGCCTGGGCACGCGGCGACGGACTGCCGCCCTACCCGTTGGCTGAAGGTGCACAGGACCATCTCATTGCGCTGGCCGTCGAGGAGGCGGTTGCGACCGACGTGCCGGTCACCACGTCGGTGGAGGCGTGGGCCGACGGTTGAGACACCGGCAGTTTCCGGACGCTGCTCCAAGAATCATAAGGATATCTGTTTCCCCTTGTGGATAAGGGGATTCTTGGCGGTCGGGTGTCGGTGGTGGCGACTAGGTTGTGAGCATGTCGGACCAGCCGCACGAGCCGCACGAGGGCGTCACCCATCCGGTGGCCCAGTTGTGTCGCCGGTTCGCCGACCGGTTGGACGAGCTGGTCGACCCCGGCAGCCTGACGTTGTGGTCGGCCACCGACACCGAGGTGGCCGAGGTCGTGCAGGCCGCCGAACAGGTGATCCGCAAGGCCGCCGCGGTGCAGACCGCCGCCGTCGGCGAGGCCGCCCGCCGCGACCTGGCCAAGACCGTCGGCGCCACCTCCACCACCGCCTGGCTGGCCGACCTGCTCACCGCCCGCCGGGCCAGAGCCCGCCAGATCACCGACCTGGCCGACCACCTCAGCTGCGGGCTGGGCGCCACCACCACGGCGTTCGCCGCCGGTGACATCGACGCCGACCAGGCCGGCGTGATCGCCGAGGCGGTCCGCAAGCTGCCGGACTCGCTCGGCGCCGAGGTCATCGGCCAGGGTGAGCAGCTGATGCTCGGCTGGGCCGGCCACCATCCGGCGCCGGTGCTGGCCGGCTACGGCCAGCACCTGCTCGCCTACCTCGCCCCCGAGGTGGCCGACGCCGCGGACGCCGAAGCCCTCGCCCGCGACGAGGCCCGCGACGCCGCGAACCGGGCCAACACCCTGTCCGCCGGGCCGGACCACCGCGGCCGGATCCGGCTCCGCGGCGACCTCGACCCCGAAGCCTGGGCGCTCGTGTCCGCCGCCCTCGAACCCTTCGCCAAACCCGGCGGACTGCCTGCACCCGGACGGGCGGATCAGCCCGACTACCGGACCGCGGGCCAGCGCAGGCCGACGCGCTGGTCGAGATCTGCCGCCGCACCCTGGCCGCCGATGACACCCCGACCAGCTTCGGGTTCCCCGCCCACATCGCGGTCACCATCGGCTACGACCAGCTGAAGGCCGCCGTCGGCGTCGGCACCCTCGACACCGGCACCCCGATCTCGGCCGAGACCGTCCGCCGGCTTCGCCTGCGATGCCACCATCCTCCCGGTGCTGCTCAACTCCGCCGGCGTCCCGCTCGACGTCGGCCGCGCCATCCGGGTCTTCACCAAGGAGCTCCGCCGCGCCGTGGAGGTCCGCGACCGCGGCTGCGCGTTCCCCGGCTGCGACCGCCCCGCCTCCTGGTGCAACGTGCACCACATCGTGCACTGGGCCGACGGCGGACCCACCAGCCTCGACAACGGCGTCCTGCTCTGCGGCGCCCACCACAAAGTCATCCACCGTCGGCGAGTGGACCGTCCGCCTCGGCACCGACCGACGACCCGCCTTCACCCCACCCACCTGGATCGACCCCGACCAACAACCCCGCACCAACACCCTCCACCTCAGACGCTGAGGGGTCAGGGGATCAGGGGATAGGAATGCTGGCCACCGTCCACGGGAGCTTGAACGGACAGCCGTTGCCGAGGTTGCTGACCAGAAGGCGGTCGCCGGCCAGGGCGACGCCGGAGGGGCAGTGGAACCGTGGGCTGGTCGTCCGTGAGACCACCCGCCCGTGGTCGTAGTGGTTGCTCAGGCGGATCTCGGCGATCCGTTGCCTCTGCTGCTCGACCACGTAGAGGACGTCGGCGTTGCTGAGCTCGATGCCGTCCGGCCCGTCGAGGTGCTTGCCGTGGAGCCGGATCTTGGTGACCTGCTGATCTCTGATCCGGACTCGGTAGAGCTCACCGGCGGCGTAGTGCGCGACGATGAGGAACCGGCCGTCCGGGGTCGCGGCAATGCCGTTCGCGCTGCCGCCCTGGATCGGGAACACCGTGCCACGCAGGTTGAGCCAGACCGGCAGCTCCTGCACGGCCGGTTCCGGCTGTGCGATCCCGGCAGCGGGGATCCGGTAGATCTTCGACAGGGAGAACTCGGTGAGGTACGCGTCCCCGTGGGGAGTGATGGCAACGTCGTTGACGATCCCTCGGCCCTGCGGCAGCCCGTTGGAGAATCGCGCCAGCTGCTCGCCGGTGAAGCGGTTGTAGACCTTGGCGAACCCGGAGCCCCCCTTGGCCACCACCAGGCGGTTGGCGGTCGCCTCGATGCCGCCGACGACAATGTGCCGGGGACCGGACGGCACGAGCGAGTGCGCACGCTTGCGTCTGAGATCCCCGACGTAGAGCCTCCCGTTGCAGACGCCGCCGGTGTAGTACTTGCCGCCGTAGACGGCGACGCTCTCCGGGGCCACACACCCACCCGGAATCACGTAGAACGGACGGGCATCCGGATCCCGTTCCGTGCTTCCGGGCACATCGTGGCGAGGCACTCCGACGGAGTCCGGATCAGAGCTCGGGTACGCCGCCTGCGGCGAGACCGTGGCGAGGAGGACTGCTGCGCCCACGATCCCTGCCCCCGCGCACACCCGCGAGCGTCGTCTCCGAAGGAGAGCAGCTGAGCTGTTGCTGACGGTGATCATGGTCTCTCCTTCCGCAGAGTCCCAGTCACTTCGTCTGCTGCAAGGTGCCCCACATCCTGCACCGATCTGCCGCCCGCCACTGCGTGCTCTCGAAACCTCGTCACCTGCTTCTGGGAACGCACCGACCGAGACGCGCCGTCTCGCCGCGTCGAGGGCGTACGGTCAAGACGTGGAGCCGTCCAGGCTCCCGATCAGGGAGCCGTCATGGCTGACAAGTCCCCGCGACAACACATGACCAAGAAGTCCGGCAAGTCCCTCAAGGAGAAGCGGGCCGCCAAGCACGCCAAGGCGGACGCCGCCAAGCACCGCGTGGAGATCGTGCCGCCGGACAAGCACTGAGGCAGACTCGGCGTCGGCGGGCTCCTGATCTACGCGGTGGCCTTCCGCGCCACCAGCACGTGGAAGGCGTCGTCGCCGGCTCCGATGCGCAGGTTCTCCTCGGGGGCGAACCCCGACCTGGTCAACGTGGCCAGCACCTCGTCGACGGGACGCAGCGTGAACCCGTGCGCCGTGACCGACTGCTTCGCCATCGCGGCGGGATCGCCGAGCCCGATCACTGCACGCCCCGACGGGCGCAGCACCCGTGCCAGCTCGGTGAACGCGCGGTCGAGATCGGTGACGAAGTAGATGGTCTCCACGGTGATCGCGGCGTCCAGCGACGCATCGCTCAGCGGCAGCGCCGTGATCGACCCGAGCTGCAGCGTGAGCTCACCGTTGACTCCCTCGGTACGCAGCGCGGCACCGGCACGCTGCAGCATCGTGTCGGACAGGTCGATGCCGTGCACGTGCCCGTCGGGGCGCACCCGGTCGAGCAGCAACCGCAGCCCGAGACCGCCGCCGAAGCCGATGTCGGCCGCCACCTGTCCCGGCTTCAGCTCGGCGGCGTCGACCGCAGCAGTCACCGCGGCGCGGTTGGCGCGGTTGAGCCCGCGCGCGACGAACCGTCCCCGAAGCCCCTCGGGGCGGCCCAGCTGCGCCGCCAACCCCGTGAGGAAGCGGTCCCGTACGCCCACCTTCGAAGAGTAGCCCCGGGCAGCGCGTCGCGGCCGCGGTTGCTCAGGCGCGGGTGACCACGGCCTCCAGCTGGTCGAGGCCCCAGTCGAGGTCGGCCTCGTCGGTGACCAGCGGGGGAGCCAGCCGGATCGTCGAGCCGTGCGTGTCCTTGGCCAGGACGCCGCGGCCCATCAGTGCCTCGCAGACCGCGCGTCCGGTGCCCACCCTCGGGTCGACGTCGACGCCGGCCCAGAGGCCGCGGGTACGTACCCCGACGACGCCCTCGCCGAGCATGCCGTCGAGCCGCTCGGTCATCCGCTTGCCCAGTGCCTCGGCACGGTGCTGGTACTCACCGGTCGCGAGCATGGCCACGACCTGCCGTCCCACGGCGCAGGCCAGCGGGTTGCCGCCGAACGTGCTGCCGTGCTGTCCCGGGTGCAGGACGCCGAGCACGTCGCGGTCGGCGACCACGGCCGAGACCGGCACGATGCCGCCGCCGAGTGCCTTGCCGAGCACGTAGATGTCCGGCACGACGTCCTCGTTGTCGCACGCGAAGGTGCGACCGGTGCGCCCGAGTCCGGACTGGATCTCGTCGGCGGCGAACAGCACGTTCTCGCGGGTGCACGCGGCGCGTACGCCCTGCAGGTAGCCGTCGGGCGGGATCACGACCCCGCCCTCGCCCTGGATCGGCTCGATCAGCACGGCCACCGTGTGCGGGCTCGATGGCGGCCTCGAGGGCGGCGAGGTCGCCGTAGGGAACCTGCACGAAGCCCGGCGTGAACGGGCCGAAGCCGCCGCGGGCGTCGGGGTCGTCGGAGAACCCGACGATGGTCGTCGTACGGCCGTGGAAGTTGCCGGACGCCACGATGATGCTGCGCCTGGTCGGCCGGCACGCCCTTGACGTCGTAGCCCCACTTGCGGGAGACCTTGATCGTGGTCTCGACCGCCTCGGCGCCGGTGTTCATCGGCAGCACGAGCTCCTTGCCGGCCAGGTCGCCGAGCTCGGCGCAGAACGCACCGAACTGGTCGTGGATGAACGCGCGGCTGGTCAGCGTGAGCCGGTCCAGCTGCTCGTGCGCGACCCGCAGCAGGTCGGGGTGGCCGTGCCCGAAGTTGAGCGCCGAGTAGCCGGCCAGCAGGTCGAGGAACCGGTTGCCGTCGACGTCGGTCATCCAGGCGCCCTCGGCATGGGCGACGACGACCGGCAGCGGGTGGTAGTTGTGCGCCGTCCGGCTGTCGCTGAGGGCGACCATCGCCGCGCTGGTCCGGTCGACTGGCTGTGTGGTCATGGGCTGCTCGGTTCTCTTCGGGGGCCGTACTGGATTGTCCGACAATCTCTGCGACCAGAGTAGCGCGCCACGGGACCCGGACGAGCACGGATCCCTGCGGCCCGTACCGTGTCGTGACGTGGCGTTGACCCTGGGCATCGAGACGTCGTGCGACGAGACCGGTGTCGGCCTCGTCGCCGACGGCGTGCTGCTCGGCGACGCGCTCGCCTCCAGCGTCGAGGAGCACGTCCGGTTCGGCGGGGTGATCCCCGAGATCGCCGCCCGCGCGCACCTCGAGGCGATGGTCCCGACCGTCGACGCAGCGCTTGCCGACGCCGGCGTCGGGCTGGCCGACGTCGACGCGGTCGCCGTCACCTCCGGGCCGGGTCTGGCGACCGCGCTGCAGGTCGGCCTGGCTGCCGCGAAGGCCTACGCGTGGACGCTCGGCGTGCCGCTGTACGGCGTGCACCACCTGGCCGGCCACGTCGCCGCCGACACCCTCGAGCACGGGCCGCTGCCGGAACGGTGCGTCGCGCTGGTCGTCTCGGGCGGGCACACGTCGCTGCTCGCGCTCGGCGACCTCGCCACCGACCCGATCGTGCACCTCGGCGACACCGTCGACGACGCCGCCGGCGAGGCGTTCGACAAGGTGGCACGGCTGCTCGGCCTGCCCTACCCCGGTGGGCCGGCGATCGACGCCGCTGCCCGCGACGGCGACCCGGCGGCCGTGGCGTTCCCCCGGCCCCTGCTCGGCGACCGCGCGCAGCCGTACGGGTTCTCGTTCTCCGGGCTCAAGACGGCGGTCGCCCGCCGGATGCAGGCGGGCGACGACGCCGTGCCCGACCTCGCCGCGTCGTTCCAGGAGGCCGTCGTCGACGTGCTCACCCGCAAGGCGGTGCGCGCGTGCCTCGACCAGGGCGTGGACACGCTGGTCGTCGCCGGCGGCGTGGCCGCCAACGGGCGGCTGCGTGAGCTGGCCGGCCAGCGCTGCGACGAGGCCGGCATCGAGCTGCGGGTGCCGCGGCCGCGACTGTGCACCGACAACGGGGCGATGATCGCGGCGGTCGGCGACCTGCTGGTACGCGCCGGCGCGCGGCCACAGCCGCTCGACCTCGGGGCCGACCCGTCCGCGGTCCTCGAGCACGCCGCGCTGCCCGGCTGAGGCGGGTGGTGGGTCGGCCGCGACCGCGGCTGCGGCAGGCTCTGTGCTGACCGACCGACGTGGAACAGAGGGGGACAGCCGTGGACGTGGCGCTGTGGATCGTGGCCGGGGTGCTGGCAGCGATCAGCCTGGCGGCCGGGATGGTCAAGGCCACCCAGCCGTACGAGAAGCTCATCCAGGACAAGAACATGGCGTGGACCAACGACTTCTCGGCGGGCACCGTCACGTTGATCGGCACGCTCGAGGTCCTGGCGGCGTTCGGCCTCATCCTGCCGTGGGCGCTGGACATCGCGCCCGTCCTCACGCCGCTCGCCGCGACCGGACTGGCGCTGCTGCACGTGGGTGCGTTCGCGACCCATGCCCGGCGCAAGGAGTGGCAGGTCGTGCCGGTCAACGTCGTGCTGTTCGCCCTTGCCGTCTTCGTGGCCGTCGGCCGGTTCTGACCGCAGACAGACGTCCCCCTCGGCGTCTCGCTAGAGCGACACCACCACGCCGGCGATGGCGGCGTTGGCCAGGTTGGCCAGGCTGCCGGCGAGCAGCGCGCGCAGGCCGAGCCGGGCGAGCGTGGCCCGCAGCTCGGGCCGCAGGCTGCTGATGGTGCCGATCTGGATCGCGATCGACGCGAAGTTGGCGAAGCCGGCGAGCGCGAACGTCACGATGACCACGGTGATGGTCGAGAGGTCGTCGACGTTCGGGCCGAACGACGCGTAGGCCACGAACTCGTTGAGCACCGTCTTCTCGCCGATGTACGAGCCCGCCTCGACCGCCTCGTCCCACGGCACGCCGAGCAGCCACGCCAGCGGCGCCAACGCCCATCCCAGCAGCTGCTGGAAGGTGAGGTCGTCGCGGCCGAACCAGCCGCCCACGGTGCCGAGGATGCCGTTGGCCAGCGCGATGAGCGCGATGAACGCGATCAGCAACGTGCCGACCGTGACCGCGATCCGCCCTCCGGCGAGCGCGCCGCGGCCGACGGCGTCGATGGCGTTGGCCGACTCCTCGTCCCGCACCGAGCGGACGTCGATCTCGCTGGCCGGCGGGTCCTCGTCGTCGTCGGGCTCCGGGTCCGCCTGCCGTCTCGGCCTCGTCCGGCCACATGATCTTGGCCATCAGCAGGCCGGCCGGCGCGTTCATCACGGTCGCGGCGAGCAGGTACTCCAGCGGCGCCCCGAGCAGCGAGTAGCCCACCAGGGTGGATCCGGCCGCGGCGGCGAACCCGCTGACCATGACGGTGAACACCTGGGGTGTGCGGAGGTGGCGCAGGTAGGGCGCGATCATCAGCGGCGCCTCGGACTGGCCGAGGAAGATCACCGTGCTCGCGTACATCGACTCGACCTTGCTCACGCCGAGCGCTCGCGCGATCGTGCCCCCGATGACGTACGTCGCGTACTGGATCACCCGCAGGTAGAACAGCAGCCCGATCAGCGCGCCGAGGAACACGATGACCGGCAGCACCTGCAGGGCGAAGATCGTGTCGTTCTTGTCGCCGACCTCGAGCAGCGGACCGAAGACGAAGGCCGTGCCCTCCTGGGCGTAGCCGATCAGGTCCGCGACCCGGTCCGAGACCCACGCCAGCGCCCGCTCGCCAGGGCCCCAGCGCAGCACCAGTGCCGCGAACGCGATCTGCAGCACGAGCGCGCCCACGACGGTGCGCACCGAGATCCGCCGACGGTGCGTCGAGAACGCCGCGGCGACCAGGAGCAGGAACGCCAGTCCGAGAAGTCCGCGCAGCGCCTCCACGCCGGTCAGGCTAGGACGAGACCGGGAAGTCGCGCCTCGAGCTCACCAGATGGCGCCCCGGCCGCCGTCCGCGCAGATCCGTCCGACGCGACGCATCTTGCCGCGGTCGACGACGACCTCGCGGCTGCCCACGACCTTGCCGGTGCGCAGGTCGGTGCAGCTCAGGATGTAGGCCTCCTTGAGTCCTGAGTACGTCGCCGGCATCGGGCCCTCGAACGTGACCTCGCCCGACCAGTCGTGGGTCGGCGTCGCCGCCGGCGAAGTTGTTCATCAGCAGCGTGTACCGGCCCGGGACCGGGTCGGCCAGCGTCGCGGTCTCCGGGTTGGCCAGGGTGGCCGCCTGGGCGACGACGTTGCCGTCCGGGTCGAGGATGAACGCGTCCCAGTCGACCTCCTCCGGGTCGTCGGTGCCCTCCCAGCCGATCGACACGAAGGCGACGCCGTTGTCCGCGTTGGGCGGACCCTGGATCCGGAACGTCGTCTGCTCGGTGTCGCCGACCGCGGGGACGCCGGCGGGGTTGGTGAGCTGGACCGGATCCTGCGGCGGCGCGACCGGGTCGCGGCCGTAGCGTCCGACGACCAGCGGGCGGGTCGACGGGTTGACGTCCCAGGTGAAGGGGCCGCCGCGACCGGTGCGGTACTGGCTGCGCAGCACGTCCTCGTAGTACTGCGGCGAGCCGACGGTGCCGTCCTCGCCGATCACCGGCGAGGTCGCGGTGATGAAGCGCTTGTACAGCTCGAGCCGGTGCCCGGGCGGGGCCCAGCCGTGGATCTGCGAGTGGTTGGAGGCCCGCACCGTCGCCATCGACATCCGGTAGAACGCCTCGCGGTTGCCGCCGTCTCCCGCACCCGCGGCGGGCCTGCGGCCGAGGTACTCCGCCACGACGCCGTCGCGGTAGGGCGGGTGGAAGCCCTCGGTGCCGATCTCGAAGGTGAACCCGTAGCCGCCGGTGTTCCAGTAGCTCCAGTCCTCGGTCGAACCGGTGGTGTCGTAGAGCTTGAACGAGGGCTGGTTGGTGTAGTGGTTGGCGGCGGCCATCCGCGCGCCCAGCTGCTCGTACTGCACCTCGTCCGGCGGCTGTCCGGTGCGGTAGACGCCAGGCGGCCGGAGCAGCAGGTTGCCGAACGTGTGCAGGCTGATCAGCGACACGACCTGGCGGTGCGAGACGAGGTTGCGCACGTTGGCGACCTCAGGGGTGTCGCCAGGGCTGTCACCGCGGTAGGTGTCGTCTGGACCAGCCGGCGGCGGCACCCGCGCCGCCCCAGAAGCCCGGGTAGTTGCGGTTGAGGTCGGTGCCGCGGAGGCGGCCGGCCTGGTTGTCGTCGCACGGCCCGCGGCGGTACTGCTGCGGCGTGTGCTCGGAGATGAAGCAGTTCTTGCGCTTCATCTCGTAGTCGAAGACGGAGAAGTCGCCGAGCCGCTCAGCGCTGCGGGAGATCGCGAACCCGTCGGGGTTGATGATCGGCACGACGATGGTGCGGGTCGCCCGCACGATCCGGCTCGGCTCGCGGGTCACCTGCGGGGCGCCGGAAGTTCTGCAGCAGGTCGTAGGCGTACTCGATGGCGTTCTCGCCGGTGGGCCACTCCCGCGCGTGGTGGGCGCCCATCAGCAGGAACACCGGCTTGCCGTCGGCGATGTTGGCGGCGCCGGTCGTGATCTCGATGCCGTGCACCGCGCGGCCCTCGACCGTACGGTGCTTGAGGGTCAGCAGCCGAGTGGTGTGGGGAAGCGCTGGTGCAGCTCGCGCATGTCCTTGTTGTAGCCGGCCAGCCGCCGGTAGCGGTCCTGCCCGCTCGGCAGCCGGGAGCTCTGGACCGAGCGGGCGTACGCGCGGTCGGCACGGGCATCGGCACGCGCGCTCGCCTCGAGGTCGCCGTCGAGCACCGTCCAGGTGAAGCCGGCGTCGCGCAGGGTCCGCGCGTCCCGTCGGCCGTAGAGGATGACCTGGAGTCCTTTCGAGGTCATCCGTGGCGTGGCGTCGAGCCCGAGCTCCACCACCCGGCTGCGTTCGGCCGGCGTCGTGGCGTGCACGAGCACCAGGCTGGTCTTGCCGTCAAAGCTGACCTGCGGCTCTGGGGGCGACGCCCGGTCCGGGCGGGCCACCGCACCGGGCATGGCGAACAGGCCGGCGGTGACGGCAACGGCGGACAGCGCTGCCAGGGTGCGGAAGGGCGTCATCGCAGTTCCTCACGACGTTGGGAGGCGTGGTGGTCGCATCTAATCGCCATCCGGACATGTCTGGCAATGCCTGCGGGGTCAGGTCGTGAGGTCGACGACCACGGGAGCGTGGTCGGAGGTGCCCTTGCCCTTGCGCGCCTCCCGGTCGACGTACGCGTCGGAGACGGCGCCGGCGAAGGCCGGGTTCCCGTACGCCAGGTCGATCCGCATCCCGTGGTTGTGCGGGAAGGCGAGCTGGCGATAGTCCCAGTACGTGAAGGCGACGTCGTACTTGAGCGGGCGCGGCAGCACCTCGGTGAGCCCGGCCGACTCGAGCGCGGCGAGCGCCTCGCGCTCCGGCGCCGTCACGTGCGTGCTGGCCGTGAACAGGGCGGGGTCCCACACGTCGGCGTCGGTCGGCGCGATGTTGAAGTCACCGAGCACCGCCCAGGGCCCGCTCGTCGTCGCGAGCTCCTCGGCAGCCGTGGCACGCAGTGCCGCCAGCCACTCCAGCTTGTAGGCGTAGTGGTCGTGCCCGACCTCCCGGCCGTTGGGGACGTAGACCGACCAGACCCGGACACCACCGCAGGTTGCGGCCATCGCGCGCTGCTCGGGTGCGGGCAGCAGCGCGTTCTCCGCGTGGTAGCCCGGCTCGTCGAGCAGGCCGCGGCGCACCTCGGCGATCCCGACCCGGGACAGCACCGCGACGCCGTTCCACCGGCCGGCGCCGTGCACCTCGGCCTCGTAGCCGAGCTCGTCCACCTCCTCGTACGGGAACTGGTCGACGGCGCACTTGACCTCCTGCAGGCAGACCACGTCCGGCTCGGCAGTGCCGAGCCAGTCCAGCAGCTTGGGCAGCCGGGCGGTGACCGAGTTGACGTTCCAGGTGGCGATGCGCACGTGCCCTCGGCGCGATTCGAACGCGCGACCTACCGCTTAGGAGGCGGTTGCTCTATCCAGCTGAGCTACGAGGGCGGGACGGTGGCGGGCAGCGGTGAGTCTAGGCGGGACCGGTTGCGTGCCCCACGCGACCTCGACCTCGGGCCGGGGCGGTGGTGACGCAGCGTGTTGGCTCCAACCCCTTGTGGGCGACGCGCGTTCTGAGGATGGTCGGGGACACGTCGTTGACACCCTCTCGTCCAGGACGGACTCGCATGCAGACCCGTTCGCTCCGAGCCGCTGTCATCGCCACCTGCGGCGTGGTGTGCGCTACCGCCCTGACCCTGTCGCCGGCCAGTGTGGCCAGCGACGGCCACGCCGACACGGACCGTCCTGCCCCTGAGGCCGCGGTGGCCGCGCTGCCCACGGACTGGGCGGCCTTCCACCGGAACGCCGCCCACGTGTCGGCGACCTTCGGCGACCCGGCGGTAACGGTCGCCAACGCCGGGTCGTTGAGCCAGCGCTGGCAGTTCACCGCACAGGCAGCGACGGAGCCGAACCAGCCGGCCAGGGCCTTCGACGCCAGCCCCACCGTGGTGGGCAACCGCGTCTACATCGGGTCGCGCACCGGGATGTTCTACGCGCTGAACGCCACCACCGGGGCCGTCGTGTGGCAGAAGCAGCTGGACTGGGGGTCGGCGGAGTACTGCCCGGCGAAGGGCATCGTCGGCACCGCCACCGTCATGCCCGACCCGGTCGACGGCGTGCTCACCGTGTACGCGCCGGGCGCGCACTTCCTCTACGCGCTCAACGCCGCAACCGGGGCACAGCGCTGGAAGCGCTCCATCGGTCCCAACACCGCAGCCGGCAACGGCCTCTACTTCAACTGGAGCTCCCCGACGGTGGCCGGTGGGCGGGTGTTCATGGGGCTGGCCGCGAACTGTGGGGACAGGCCGATCCGCGCCGGCGTGGTCGCCCTCAATCAGCACACCGGCGCGTGGCAGAACACCTGGCACGCCGTGCCCGCCGGCACGGTCGGCGCCAGCGTGTGGAGCAGCCAGGCATCCAACGGCAACTACGTCTGGGTGACGACCGGCAACCCCGACCCGACCGGCACGACCATCGACGACGCGTACTCCATCGTCCGCCTGTTGGCGAGCACCCTGGCCAAGCAGGACAAGTGGACCGCCCCGCTTGGACAGGCCGCCGACCTGGACTTCGGGAGCTCTCCGACCTTGTTCGCGGCCAGCCTGGGAGGCGTCGAGACGCCCATGGTCGGCGCGTGCAACAAGAACGGCCGGTACTACGCCTGGCGCCGGTGGAACCTCGCCGCCGGACCCGTATGGTCCCGGCTCGTGGGCGCCCCGGGAGGCGGCGACGAGGGGTCGTGCATCACGTCGGCCGCGTGGGACTACCAGGCGCGGCGGCTGTTCGTCGCTGCGAACACCACCACCATCGGCGGCGTGGAGTCGTGGGGCGGTCTGCGCGCCCTCAACCCCGACACGGGAGCCGTTGCCTGGGCCCGCCCGTTGCCCTGCCGACCGACAGGCAGCCCGACCATCAACGGGCGGGTCGTCGCGGTGCCCATGTACGCCTGCCCGACCGGCGTCGCACCGTCAGTGCTGCTCTTCCGCGAGTCCGACGGCCAGCCCCTGGGCAGCGTCCCCGCCACCGGGCGGACCTTCGCGCAGCCGGTGTTCGCGGGAGGCATGCTGTTGGTGGCGAGCCAGGACGGGACGCTCACGGCCTACCAGCCGTAACCTGCCGCCATGCGACGAGCACGACGCCACCGACGCTGGCTCGGTGCCGGCCTGATCGGCATCTCCTCGCTGCTCGGCAGCGCTCTCGCGGTCCCTGCTGCGGTGGGCACCGCACCGGCGCCGCCGCCCGCCACCAGGTGCGGTGGCGCACCGGCGTCGCCCGGTTGGCAGCTGTCCACCACGAACCCCGACGCGGCAGCCGCGGCGCCTGCGTACGCCGGCAACGGCTATGTCGGGACGCGGGTGCCAGCGGCCGGCCACGGATTCGTCACCTCGCCGTTCGCGACGGACACCCACCTGGCCGGCGTCTGGGCCGACGTCCCGGATCCCGACCACGGCGGCACGTTCGAGCAGGGCGGACTGAACCTGCCCGGCTGGACCCGGCTCGACCTCCGCACGGGCGGCGGCACCTACTTCAGCGACGGGCGGGTGTCCTGCTACCGGCAGACCCTCGATCTGCACCGTGGCGTCGTCAGCACGTCGGCCATCTGGCGCGGCGACGACGGTCGTTCCACCCGGCTGCGCTACGACGTGGTGATGGACCGCGACCGGCACCGGGTGGGCCTGGTCCGGCTGACGTTCACCCCACGCTGGACCGGTCGAGTGAGCATCGTCGATCGGCTCGGCGACGGCTTCTCGTACACGCCCGGACTCGCTCCGGTGCGCACGTCCGCGTCTGCTCGGCAGCGCGGCGCCGCGCTCGTCGCGCGCACCGACGGCACGGACACGCGGATCGCCTACGCGGACCGGCTCCTGGTGCCCGACCGCGCCCGGGTCCGAGCCCGCACCACCGACCGGAGCACGACGCTGCAGGCAGGTTTCCGCGTCCGACGCGGACAGAGCTACACCGTCAGCAAGGTCGTCGGCTTCGCGACCTCGGTCGACAGCAGGGCAGCGAACGCCACCGCCGACCGTGCCGTCCGGCGCGCGGCGCGCACCGGCACTGGGCAGCTGGTGGCCGAGAGCGCCGCCGCGTGGCGGCAGCTGTGGCGCAGCGACATCCGGGTGCCGGGCAACCCGGCGCTGCAGCAACGGATCCGGGCGGCGACGTTCTACCTGCTGTCGAGCGCGCGGCCCAACGTCGACTGGAGCATCAGCCCGGTGGGCCTGTCCAGCTACGGCTACAACAACCACGTCTTCTGGGACGCCGAGACCTGGATGTACCCGGCGCTGCTGGCGCAGCACCCGCGCGACGCCTCGACCGTTGTCGACTACCGCTACCGCACTCGCGACGGTGCGAGACGCAACGCCGAACGGACCGGCTACGCGGGCATGCGCTTCGCCTGGGAGAGCGCGCTCACCGGCGACGAGGTGACGCCGACGTGGGCCGAGACGCGCGAGCTCGAGCAGCACATCACTGCCGACGTGGCGCTCGGCCAGTGGCAGTACTACCTGGCCACCGGCGACCGGCAGTGGCTGCGCGAACGTGGCTGGCCGGTGCTGCGGGGCGCCGCCACGTTCTGGGCCAGCCGGGCCGAGGACAACGCCGACGGGTCGTACTCGATCAACGACATCGAAGGTCCCGACGAGCACAACTGGCCGGTCGACGACTCCGTCTACACCAACAACGGTGCCGCCACCGTCCTCCGCATCGCCATCCATGCGGCCGGACTGGTCGGTGCCGACGCGCCCGCCCGTTGGCGTCAGGTGGCCGACGGGTTGCGGGTGCTCGCCCCCCGGCCGATGGGCGGCTTCCCTGCCGTCCGTCCCGAGTACGCCGGCTACGACGGGGAGATGGTGAAGCAGGCCGACGCCGTGCTGCTGACGTACCCGTGGGAGATACGGCAGCCGCGACGGGTCGACCGGTCGACGCTCGACTACTACGTGCCGCGCTACGACCCCGAGGGGCCGGCGATGACCGACTCGGTCAACGCGATCGTGGCCTCGCAGCTCGGGGTCGCGGGCTGCTCGTCCTGGACCTACGCCCAGCGCAGCCTGCTGCCGTTCGTCCGCGGACCCTACGAGCAGTTCACCGAGGCGCGCGGCGGCCAGGGAGTGTTCACCTTCACCACTGGCGAGGGCGGGTTCCTGCAGGAGTTCCTGTACGGGTTCCCGGGGCTGCGCTGGCGCAGTCACCACGTCTGGCTGAACCCGTCACTGCCCCCGCAGCTCGCCGACGGCCTCACCGTCACCGGGCTGCACTGGCACGGGCGCACGTTCGACGTGCAGGTCGGCGCCGAACGCACGCGGGTCCGCCTCGTGCGCGGCGACCCGATGCGGGTGGCGTCGTCATCGGGAACCCAGACCGTCTCCACCGGCGCGCCGATCACCCTGCCCACCCGCCGACCCGACCAGCAGCCCACGCAGAACGTGGCCCGGTGCCGGCCGGCGACCGCCACCGCGGCTGACATCAGCTACCTGCCGTCGGCCGCCGTCGACGGCAGTCGGGTCACCAGCTGGTCGCTGCCCGAGGACAACGCCGCTCGTCAGTCGCTCACCGTAGACCTCGGACGTACGCGGACCGTCGACGCGGCCGGGTTCCACTGGCTGACCGTGCCGCACACCGGCTACCGGCTGCAGGTCGACGACGACGGCGACTGGCGCACCGTGCTCCGGGTGGGTGACCACGCCGGACCCAACGTGCGCCGCGACTTCCCCGCCACGCAGACCGCACGCGTGCGGCTGGTGCTGCCGCGGAGTCGCATCGGGGCGGTCCCACCAAAGCTGGGGGAGCTGGAAGTCCTTCGCTGACAGGCGCCCGGTGTGGTCAGCGCGCCAGCGACCGCACCATGCGCAGCAGGAAGTGCGCCAGCCGCAGGCGGGCACGCCAGGGCAGGTCGCGACTCGTCCGTCCTCCGACCCGGACGTCCTCCCAGGCGACGGGTCGTGCGTTCCGGATCGCCTCGACGGCGCCTTCGGCCGCCTGGCCGGGCACTCCGCAACGTTCCAGCCCCTCGCCGGCCCAGCACAGCGCGCTCTCGTAGCCGAGCGCGAAGTCGCTCTCGCGCAGGTCGCGGTCGAGGAACCCGCCGAAGTCCCCCATCAGCTCACCGGCCAGCAGCGTGCTGACGTTCTGGTCGGTGCGCGCCGCGACCAGCAGCGGCGAGATGAGGTCGACCGCCTGGTGCCGCTTCGAGCCGAGGCCGCCCACGTCGAGGATGGCGCGGGACAGGAGCTCGGCGGTGGTGGCATCGGATCCGGGGAGATCGTCCAGCTCGGAGCCGGCACCCGCGCGCTGTCCCTGGCGCTGATCGGTGATGTCCCGCACGAGCTCGCCGAGCGGTTCGCGCGCGCCCTCGCCGAGGTGTGGCTCCAGGGCGCCGATCAGGGACTCGGCCCAGGCCAGCCGGGCGTTGTCGCGGTTGACCTTGCGCAGGTCGTCGTACAGCGGCTGCTCCGACACCACCGCCAGCCCGCGGGAGAGCCCTTCGGCCCAGCTCGGCTGGTGGTCGCGGTCGCTCCACTCCTCCGCGTCGGTGGGTTCCTTGGACCGGGGGTGGACCATCAGCGTGAGGCGGTGCGCGCTGTCGGATCCGTCGTCGAGCTCGCGCGCCGCGGTCAGCAGTCGCCCGATCGGCTCGTGCTGCACCAACCCGCCGTCGGTGTACCAGAGCCAACCCGACTGGGGGATGTTGGACAGCCCCTGCGCCTCGTAGGCCTCCCGGTCGGCACGGCGGTCCAGCACCCGCGGTGCGAACGCGCCGGGATGCGACGCCGACGCGAGCGCCGTCTCGAGCGGCGAGGCGCCGGACGGTTCGAGCAGCTGCTGCACTCCGCCGCCGGGCTCGAGGCGGAAGTCCCGCCAGTCCGCGTACGTCACGCCGGCCATCGGCGCGCCGCCGTCCTGCCCTGCGATCTCGTACGTCAGCCCGCGCAGGCCGGTGAGTGCCACGTGCAGCATCACCGGGTGCGGCTGGCCCTCGCGCGTGGGCTCTGCCGCACCGAGCATCTCCGGAAGGTCGCGGCGCACGTCCTCGAGCGACAGTGGGCCGCGCGAGCCGCGGCGCAGCAGCGTGTCGATGGAGACGCGGTCGACCCAGGCCGACCGCATGACCGCCGGTCCGTCGAGGCCCTCCAGGACGGCGTGCGCAGCCAGCACGCCGACGATCGCCCCCGCCGACGCACCACCGACGGCGTCGAGGCGCACGTCGAGACGGGCCTCCTCGCGGAGGTGTCCGATGGCCGCCAGCAGCGCGCCGCACGCACCTGCCTGGTAGGCGCCGAGCGACGCCCCTCCCGACAGGGAGAGACTCAGGCGTAGATCAGCGGCAGCGCTGGGCATCGCGCGACTATCGCACGGCTCAGGGCACCCGGCTTGCCGAGGCTGGGTCAGCGCGAGTCGGCGGTGCGCAGCACACCGGCCAGCGCGTCCAGGGCTCCGTCGACCAACGTGTAGAACGCCCAGACGCCGCGCTTCTCGCGGGTCAGGATGCCGGCGTCGACCAGGATCTTGAGGTGGTGCGACACGGTCGGCTGGCTGAGGCCGACCGGCTCGATGAGGTCGCACACGCAGGCCTCCGCCCCCTCGTGCGCCGCCACGAGCGACACCAGCCGGAGCCGCGTCGGGTCCGCCAGCGCCTTGAGCCTGCGCGCGAGCACGACCGCGGTGTCGGCGTCGAGGGAAGCCGCCACCAGGGGGGTGCAGCAGGCCACCGTCTCGGTGTCGCTGGAGGTGTCGGTCAGGGTCGCTGCGGTCACGTCGCCATTGTGCCCGATCGGCGGCCAGAGATTGACATCTGTCGATATTTTCGCCCACCCTGAAGCATGGCCGGTACGACGACCCCGCAGGTGTTGTTCGTGTGCGTGCACAACGCGGGGCGGTCCCAGATGGCTGCCGGCTACCTCCGGGCGATGGCCGGCGATCGGGTGACGGTGCGGTCGGGCGGATCGGTGCCCGGCGACGCGGTCAACCCGGTCGCCGTGCAGGTGATGGCCGAGCACGACATCGACATCGCCGGAGCACAGCCCGCGCTGCTGAGCACCGAGGACGTCCGCGTGAGCGATGTCGTGATCACGATGGGCTGCGGTGATGCCTGCCCGATCTTCCCCGGCAAGCGCTACGAGGACTGGCAGCTCGACGACCCGGCCGGCCAGGACGCCGACGCCGTGCGCCGGATCCGGGACGAGATCCGCCGCCGCGTGCGCGACCTGGTCGACGGTCTGGTCGACGACCCTAGGACGCCCGCCGCTCGAGCATGACCGTGTCCCGCCACACCCCGTGGTGCTGGGCGATCCGCTCGCGGACGCCGACGGTCCGGAAGCCTGCGGCCCGGTGCAGGGCGAGGCTGGCCCGGTTCTCGGGGAAGATCGCCGTCTGCAGCGTCCACAACCCGTCGGCGTCTGCTGCCGTGACCTGCCGGTGCACCAGCACCTTGCCGACACCGCGGCCGCGCGCCGTGGCGCCGACGTAGACCGAGGTCTCCGCCACGCCGGCGTAGCAGGACCGCGCCGACACGGCGGTCGCCGCCGCCCAGCCGACGACGTCGCCGTCCCGCTCGGCGACCCAGCGGTGGCGCGGACAGCCAGCGCCGCTCGAGGTCGCGGCGGGCCGGCACGGTCGTCTCGAAGGTCGCGTGCCCGCTGTCGATGCCCTCCGCGTAGATGGCCCGCACGGCCGGCCAGTCGTCGTCGGTGTACGCGCGGACGCCGACGTCTGCCGGCAGGTCCTCCGGGCAGCAGGGTCGCGGAGCGAGTGCGCCCATCACCGCGTCGGCCGCGTGCGGCAGCCCGGTGCAGCAGGACTGGTTGACGGAGACGACCGTCGTGGTGCCGACCCTGGCCAGCCGCACGAAGCCCGGCTCCGCGAGCTTGCGCACGTGGTGCGAGCAGGTCGACTGGCTGATCCCGGCGCGGACGGCCAGGTCCCCCACGGTGAGCCCTTCGGACGACGTCGCGACGGCGTGCAGCACCCGCACCCGGGTGGCGTCGCCGAGGCAGGCGAACCAGTCGGCGAAGACCGCCGCGCTGTCGGTGGAGAGCGCGGACGTCGCGGGGGTTCCGGCCATGGCAGCATCATCGAGTGTCGTCGATGGTTGCGTCAATCGAAGACCATCGATACGGTAATGACATCGAAGAACGTCGATACCAGGGATCGATCCGAGGAGGGCGTGATGGAGCTGCCGATCGTGGTGGTGGGGGCAGGGCCGGTCGGGCTGGCGGCGGCGGCGCACCTGCGCGAGCAGGGTCTGCAGCCGCTGGTGCTCGAGCAGGGTGCCGCTGCCGGGGCGACCGTGGCCGAGTGGGCGCACGTGCGGCTGTTCTCGAC
Source organism: uncultured Actinomycetota bacterium (assembly GCA_963801045.1). Taxonomy (GTDB): domain Bacteria; phylum Actinomycetota; class Actinomycetes; order Propionibacteriales; family Nocardioidaceae; genus JACCWP01. Next base: position 669,339 of record CAWDDC010000003.1, on the reverse strand, counting down.
CTGGTCCGAGCTCGTCGACCCGGCCGCCGTCCGACTGCTGGAGCCGCTCGGCTGGTCGTCACCGCCGGCCGACGCGTACCCGACCGGGGGTGACTGGATCGAGGGCTACCTGCACCCGCTGGCCGACGCGCTCGGCGAGCACGTCCGCTACGGCACCCGGGTGACGGGAGTCGCGCGCCGGGGGCGCGACCTGGTGGTCGACTCCGGTCGCGACGAGGTGCCGCTCGTCGTGCACGTGGCCAGCGACGACGGCGAGCAGCGGATCGAGGCAGGTGGGCTCGTCGACGCATCCGGCACCTGGGCACGTCCGAACCCGCTCGGTGCCGACGGGCTCCCCGCCCACGGCGAGGCTGCCGCCGCCGACCGGATCAGCTACCACGTCCCCGACGCCCAGGACCCCGGCGTCATCAGCAGGTACGCCGGCCGGCGTACCGCCGTCGCGGGCAGCGGCGCCTCCGCGTTCACCGCCCTGCTCGCCCTGGACGCGATCGCGCAGGCGCACCCCGGCACCGAGATCGTCTGGCTGCTGCGACGCGGCCTGTCTGGCTCGACGTTCGGCGGCGGCGAGGCCGACCAGCTGCCGGCCCGTGGCGCGCTGGGCCTGCGCGCCCAGGCGGCTGTGGACGCAGGCCGGGTGCGTGCGGTGACCGGGTTCCGCACCGCGTCGGTCACCGAGACGGGCACCAGACGGGCATCGACGCCTGGGCACCGGCTGACGGCCGCGCCGGCGCCACGTCGAGGTCGACGAGGTGGTCGTGCTGACCGGCTTCCGGCCTGACCTGTCGTGGCTCTCGGAGGTGCGGCTCGCGCTCGACCCCGTGCTGCAGGCGCCCGTACGGCTGGCACCCCTGATCGATCCCAACGTGCACTCGTGTGGCACCGTCGAGCCGCACGGGGCGAACGCGCTCGCCCAGCCTGAGGGGGAGGTCTACCTGGTGGGCATGAAGAGCTACGGCCGGGCGCCGACCTTCCTCGCGATGACCGGCTACGAGCAGGTCCGCTCCGTCGCCGCCGCGCTGGCCGGCGACCACGAGGCAGCCGGGCGGGTCGAGCTGACGCTGCCGGAGACCGGCGTCTGCGGTGGTGCCGGCCTGTTCGAGGAGACCGCGGGGACGGAGGCGGGCGGCTGCTGCGCGCCGGCCGGGCCGGTCGACGTCGGGCTCGCGTCCACCAGCACCGGCGGCCGTTGAGAGCAGCAGCGGCGCTGCGCCCCGAGCCCGGTCACCTCGACCGGGCCGGGCTGCGGCGGGTGCTGGCCGTGCTCTGCCTCACCGAGATCACCAGCTGGGGGATCCTCTACTACGCGTTCCCGGTCCTCGCCACGTCCATCACGGCCGACACCGGGTGGTCGGCTCCGACCATCACCGCGGCCTTCTCGGCCGGGCAGGTGACCGCCGGGCTGGTCGGCATCGCCGTCGGCCGGGCGATCGACCGGATCGGACCGCGGTGGCTGATGACGGCCGGTTCGGTCCTCGGCACGACAGCGCTCGTGGTGGTGGCCAACGCCTCGTCGCTCGCCGTCTTCTGGGCGGCCTGGCTCGCCGCGGGCGTGGCGATGTCCGCAGCGCTCTACCCGCCCGCGTTCGCCGCGCTGACGCACTGGTGGGGCGAGCGGCGGGTCGTGGCACTGACCGCCGTCACGCTGGCCGGAGGGCTCGCGAGCACCGTCTTCGCACCGCTGACGGCCGTGCTCGAGGACGCGCTGGGCTGGCGGGACACCTACCTCGTCCTGGCGGTCGTGCTCGCGGTGCTGACCGTGCCGGCGCACCTGTTCGGCCTGCGCGGGCCGTGGCCCGGAGCCCCGGTCGATTGCCGCCGCCGCGGCGCACGCGGGCGTCCCCGACGCCGCCCGGGTCACCAGAAGTCGCAGCTTCGGCCTGCTCGTCGTGGTGATGAGCCTCGGCGCCTTCGCCACCTTCGCCGTCGTCTTCGCCACCGTCCCGCTGATGCTCGAGCGCGGGCTCGACACCCGGACCGCGGCGATCGCGCTGGGGCTCGGCGGCCTGGGGCAGGTCCTCGGCCGGCTCGGGTACGGCCGGCTGCACGCCTGGGCACCGAACGCCGCCTGGCGTGGTGCCGGGGTGCTGGCCGCGGCTGCCGTCAGCATCGCGGCGTTCTCGGCCGTGCCCGGCCCCGCCGGGCTGCTGCTCGCGCTCGGTCTGCTGGTCGGCGCGAGCCGTGGGCTGTTCACCCTGCTGCAGGCCACCGCCGTGAGCGACCGCTGGGGGGCGAGCAGCTACGGCCGGCTCAACGGACTGCTCGGCGCACCCACGCTGATGGCTGCCGCGGCCGCGCCGTGGGCGGTGTCGGCGCTCGCCGAGGTGATGGGCAGCGACAGCCGCGTCGTCGCGCTGCTGGCCGCCACTGTCGCCGTCGCCGCCGTGCTGATGCTCGGCACCACGCCTCGCCGCAGTGAGCAGTCTGCCGAGACGGTCGTGGGCTGACGGCTGCGCGGGGGCCGCTGCTGGGCCTACGGTCTGGACGTGACCAGTACGCACCCGATCACCGCCTCGACCCGTCCGCTGCTGATGGGCGTCTTCACCGGTGGGTTCTCCGGCCGGCGCCGCAGCGCCGACCCCGACCTGCCGCCCGGCCAGTACCTGACCGACGGACTTCCCGGTCCTGTCGGCTGGTCCCACGCCGCGGGTCGAGCGGTCCGAGTGGGAGCTGACGATCACCAGCGAGGACGGCCACGTGCACCGCTGGGACTGGTCGGCATTCCTCGCCCTGCAGGTCGAGGACGTGACCACTGACCTGCACTGCGTCACCCGCTGGTCGAAGCTCGGCACCCGGTGGCACGGCGTCTCGCTGGACACGTTGCTCGCCGACGTCGAGACGTCGGCCGACTTCGTGCTGGCGCACTCGTACGGCGGCTACACCACCAACCTCCCGCTGGCCGACCTGGTCGACGGCCAGGCCTGGGTCGCGCACCGCTACGACGACGACGACCTCCCGGCCGAGCACGGTGGCCCGGCCCGGCTGCTGGTGCCGCACCTGTACCTGTGGAAGAGCGCCAAGTGGCTGCGCGGCCTGACGCTCACGCCCGTCGAGGAACCGGGCTTCTGGGAGACCGCCGGCTACCACATCTACGGAGACCCGTGGCGCGAGCAGCGGCACTGGGGCGACTGACCTGGCGGGCGGCGAGCGTCGCCGCCGTCCGCGAGGAGAACGCCGTCAGCCGGACACTCGTGCTGCGGGTGCCCGACTGGCCCGGTCACGACGCGGGCCAGCACGTCGACCTGCGACTGACCGCGCCCGACGGCTACACCGCGACCCGGGCGTACTCGATCGCCGCCCCGGCAGACGGCGACCTGGTCGAGGTCACCGTCGGGCTGGTGCCGGACGGAGAGGTGTCGACGTTCCTGACGCGAGAGGTCGCCGTCGGCGCCGAACTGGAGGTGCGTGGCCCGCTCGGCGGCTGGTTCGTGTGGCGGGCCGAGCAGCCGGGACCGGTGCAGCTGGTGGCCGGGGGGACCGGGCTCGTCCCGTTGATGGCGATGATGCGCGAGCGCGCCCGGGCCGACAGCCGGGTGCCGATGCGGTTGCTCTACTCCGTGCGCACACCCGACGACCTGCTGTACGCCGGCGAGCTGGCCCACCAGCGCGACGACCCCCGGGGCGTCGACGTCACCATCGCGTACACCCGCGTCCCGCCCCCCGGGGACGAGCGGCGGCCGGGACGGGTCGATCGCGACCTGGTCGACCGGGTGACGTTCGGCCCGGATCTCGCGCCGGCGTGCTTCGTGTGCGGTCCGACGCCCTTCGTCGAGACCCTCGCCGACCTGCTGGTGGCCGCCGGGCACGAGCCCGAACGGGTGCGGACCGAACGCTTCGGACCGAGTGGAGGACCCTGATGAGTGAACCGAGCACCGACGAGCCGGCCGTCCTCGACGGCAACGCGGCGGCGGGCCCGCTGCGGACGCTGTTCGCCGTCGACCTGACGGTCGCGGTCGGCAGGTGCGACGGCTGCGGACGGTCGGGCACCCTCGGCCAGGCCCGGTTGCACAGTCAGGCGCCCGGGCTGGTGCTGCGCTGTCCGGCGTGCGATCAGGTGCTGCTGCGGCTGGTGACGGCGCCGGACCGTGCCTGGCTCGACCTGCGCGGGCTGACCAGCCTGCAGGTCGACGTGGCGCTCTGACTCTTGGCCTGCTGAGAGGTCAGGACGCCCGGCCGTAGCGCTCGGCGCTGCGCGCCTTGGCCTTGGCGGCCTCGACCTCGCGGTCGCGCGGCGGAGCCTTGATGACGAGGGCGTCGAGCAGGTGCCGGGTGGTGTGGGCGACTTCGGCGACGGCCCGGTCGAAGGCCTCCTGGTTGGCGGCCGACGGCTTGTTCTGTCCGCTCACCTTGCGGACGTACTGCAGCGCGGCAGCGTCGATCTCGTCCGGCGTCGCCGGGGGCTCGAAGTTGGACAGGGTCCGGATGTTGCGACACATGGTGTTCATTGTGCCTTGCTCATCCGCTGAACAGGGTCTTGTCCGTCAGCTGGCCCGCGGGTGTGGTGACCAGGTAGCCGGTGTCGTTGTACTTGTTGGACGCGTAGACCATCACGTTCAGGTGATCGGATCCGAAGTCCCAGATGTTCAGCCAGGTCTCGTCGGCGTCGGGGACGTTCACCATCCCGGGCACGACGTCGAGCCAGTGCGTCGCACGCTCCATGTCGACGTCGCGGAGGTCGAGGACCGGGTCGTCGACCTGCAGCGGGCTCTGGTTGGTGGGCTCCTGCAGCTCGCCCTCGCCGTAGTAGTAGTAGTCGGTGAGCCGCGGGTCGTCCGGGCTCACGATCGTGAGCACCGCGTAGTCCTCGAAGATGACGGCGGCAGGACACCACCGTGCTGCCCACCTCGGCGTCCAGGTCGTCGAGCATCTGCTCGAACCCCTCGATGGTCTGCGGACCCGGCCCGTCGTACGCCTCCGCGCTGTCCGCCGGTGAAGATGCCGCCGTCGACGCCGCCGAAGCCGTCGCCGGCCGCGCTCACCGCCTTGGTGAGCGCCCAGCCGCCGAGCAGGACGCCCACGACCACCACCACGAGCACCGCCACGAGCCCGGTCCGCAGCACCCGGAACGGCGCCGCGTAGTCGAACCGGCGCAGCAGGTCGAGCAGGCCGTCGTTGCGGGCGACCACCACCGGCGTGGGCACGTCACCCGGGCCGCTGCAGGTCGCCGACGAGGATGGCGAGCTCACCGACCGTGCGGGCCCGCAGCGCCGCGTCGCAGCGCTCGTCGTGCTCCTCGATCGTGATCTGGCCGTCCGCGTACGCCGCGCCGATGTCCTCGACCGCGCGGGTGCGGTCATCGTCGCGGGCACGCAGGAACCGCTGTGCGGTCGTCGGCACGATGGCAGCCTATGGCCGCATGGTCGTCCTCAGGTCCGTTTGTCCGATCCGGGAGCGCCCTCTAGTCACTACGGGCCATCCGCACGCACCGGAATGAGCATTGACCTGCGCACCGGTGGGATCCAGTGTGGTCAGCCAGCGGGGTCCAGTGCCATCTGAAGGCAGGTACGTCCATGCATGCGCTCCTTCGTCGCTCGGTAGCCGTCGCCCTGCTAGCGGGGATCGTCGCCGTTCCCAGCTCCGTGGCGAGCGCATCCGCGCCCACCGCGTCCGCCCCCACGTCGTCCGCGTCGGCTGCCGCCGAGGTCACGGAGACCTGGCAGGTCGGCATCCGTGCCGGGACGACCACGTTCTCGTCCGGGCCCCAGGCCAGGTGCACGCCGAAGAAGATCGACGCCACGCTCGTCCAGCGTCGGTGCATCGTGCGGGTGGAGGGCCGCTTCGTCTCCCACGACCGCGGGTGGAAGGGCAGGTACGAGGGCCGTTCCACGGTCGTCTACCCCGTGCAGGAGGAGGGCCAGCCGCTGTTCGACTCGGCCGCGTTCGACTCCGGCAACGTGTCCTACTTCGTGCGCGAGATGGACGGCACCTGGGTGGGCCGGCTCGACATGTACGTCGACCTGGGCACCGGTGGTGTCTACGGCTTCCCCAACGACCTGGACATCAGCTACTGGATCGAAGAGCGCAACGAGAGGTCGGCAGGCTCGAGGTGCAGGGCGTCGGCGTCAACAAGCTGAACGCCGACCTGGAGCCGATCCGCACGTTCATCGACCGGCTCCCGTACAGCTGAGTCCTCCAGCCGGGTCCGTCCCTCAGGTGACGTCGCGAGCGCTGTCGAGCCAGCCGGCGAGCTCGCGCATGTACGACGCCTGCCCGGTGTAGTCCATGGACTGGAACTTCCAGTCGTGCACCTGGCCTGCCGCGGCCGCGGGCAGCCGCTCGAACGTCGGCTGCTCGGCGAGCTCCCGGATCGTCATCGCCCGCAGGGAGTTCAGCACCAGGTCGGCGCGGTAGGTGTCGGCGTTCTCCCAGGAGACGACGTCCCAGTAGTACTGGCCGCCGCCCACGTCGGGGTAGGACACGCCGAGCTCGGTGTAGTAGCGCAGCGCCGGGTCGTCGGGCGCCTTCGCGACGTACATGCCCTCGGCCGGGTAGGCGGCGACGGCCAGCACGCTGATCCCGCTGCGGGCGGCCTCGCTGAGCGCCTTGCCCGCGGCCTCGAACTCGGCCCGCGCGTCGGCCACCGGGCCGCTGTCCACGTCGACGCCGAGGGACTCCGCCAGCTGCACGTTGCGCTCGATGACGTCCTTGGCCGAACCCGCCTGCGCGATCGCGACGACCGGGGCGATCTCGCGCACCTGGGCCAGCTGGTCCTCGTCCTTGAAGCCGTAGAGCAGGACGTCGTCGCCGATCTCGCCCCCGGTCTCGGTCGGGTAGACGGTCGTCACGATCAGCTCGGGTGCGGCGCCGGCCAGTGCCTCGAGGTCGATCTCGCCGTACGCCGTGCCGACCTCCTCGACCTCGTCGATCGGCTTGCCCTCGAACGCGACGTCGTCGGCCAGCGCGGTGTAGCCGAAGGACGCGATCGGGACGATGCCGAGGTTCCACAGCGCGGCGATCTGGTCGGTGAGCCCGGCGATCCGGGTGGGCACGGCGTCCAGCTCCACGGTCTCGCCGGTGTCGTCGGTGAACGACCACGGCCCCTCCGGCACGTCGGCCGCCGAGCCCGGAGCCTCGGGCGCCTGCTCCGAGGTGCAGGCGCCGAGCACGCCGGTGGCGGACAGCGCCATCGCACCGGCGAGCACGCCGCGTCGCGAGACCGGTCGGGTGAACGCGTTCGGCGGGGCGGTGTTCACGGGACGGGGTAGGCGCACTGGACCTCTCCGGGGCTCGGTTCGGTGGCGGTCTCGTCGTCGGTCTCGTCGTCGGTCTCGTCGTGGGTCTCGACCTCGCGGTGCCCGGACAGCGCCGCGATCGGCACCACCAGCGGGCGCTCGGTGACCGGGTCGTCGATGACCTGGGCGTCCAGCCGGAACGTGGACCGCAGCATCGCCGGGGTCAGCACCTCGGCGGGGTCGCCCTCGGCCACGATCCGGCCGTCGTGCATGGCGACCAGCCGGTCGCTGTAGCGGGCGGCGAGGTTGAGGTCGTGCAGCACCATCACGACGGTGCGGCTGCGGTGGCGGTTCAGGCTCTGCACCAGGTCGAGCACCTCGATCTGGTGCGAGAGGTCGAGGTACGTCGTCGGCTCGTCCAGCAGCAGCAGGTCGGTGTCCTGGGCCAGGGCCATCGCGATCCACGCCCGCTGCCGCTGGCCGCCGGACAGCTGGTCGATCGGGTGGTCGGCGAGCTCGGGCATCGAGGTCCAGCGCAGCGTCTCGTCGACGACCGCCTCGTCGTCGCGCGACCACTGCCGCAGCCACGACTGCCGGGGGTGCCGGCCGCGTGCCACCAGGTCGCGCACGACCAGTCCCTCCGGTGCCAGCGGCGCCTGCGGGAGCAGGGCGAGCGTGGTGGCCACCTCGCGGGTCGGCACCCGGTCGATCCGGCGGCCGTCGAGCACCACCTGTCCGGCCATGGGCCGCAGCAGCCGGCCCATCGCGCGCAGCAGGGTGGACTTGCCGCACCCGTTCGGCCCGATCACGGTCGTGACCCCGCCGTCCAGCACGTCCAGGTCGAGGCCCTGCACGACCACGTGGTCGCCGTAGCCGACGTCGAGGCCCTCGGCGCGGAGCCGGGGTGCGGGTGCCGGGTGCTCGCTCATGCGGTGACCCTCCGGTTGGTACGGACCAGCAGCCAGATCAGGTACGGCGCCCCGATCACGGCGGTGACCAGGCCGACCGGCAGCTCGGTCGGCAGCACGACGCGGGCGACGAGGTCGGCGCCCACGACCAGCACGGCGCCGTAGATGGCCGACGCGAGCAGCGGCGGGCGGCAGCCGCCGATGAGCCGCATCGCCACCTGCGGCACGACGAACGCGACGAACTCGATCGGCCCGGCGGCGGACACCGCGAACGCCGCGAGCCCGACCGCGATGATCAGCGTCATCAGCTGGGCCAGCTGCAGCCGGACGCCGAGCGAGCGGGCGGAGTCGTCGCCGAGCTGGAGCGCGCCGCAGGGTGGCGGTGAGGATCAGCGCGGCCGGACCCAGCACCAGCAGCGCCCACGGCGAGCGGCTCGGCCTGCTCCCAGCCGCGGGCGTTGAGCGAGCCGGTGAGCCACACGGTGGCGGCGGCCGCGTCCCAGATCTGGGCGCGCACCAGCATCCACGAGGTGACGGCCGACAGGATCGCCCCGCACCCGATGCCGATCAGGACCAGCCGGGTGCCGTCGATGCCGCGCCGCCAGGCGAGCAGGTAGATCGCGGCCGTCGTGAGCAGGCCGCCGGCCAGCGCGGCGGCGGGCACGCTCACGCCGGACAGGCTGGTGGCCAGCGCGCCGTTGGTGCCGCCGATCACGATCACCGCGACCGCGCCCGACGGCGGCGCCCTCGGTCACGCCGAGCACGTCGGGGCTGGCCAGCGGGTTGCGGGCGAACGTCTGGGTCAGCGCGCCGGACAGCGCCGAGCGCGGCGCCGACCAGCACGCCGACGGCGACGCGCGGCAGCCGCAGCTCGCGCACGATGAACTGCTGGCCGGTGTCGCCGCCGCCGAGCAGGACCCGCAGCACGTCCGGGACCGAGATCGGGAAGTCGCCGGTGCCGATGCTGACGGCCGACACCAGCACCAGCAGCGCCGAGCCCGACGAGCGCACACCGCGATGGCCCGCACCGGCACCCGCCACGAGGCGACGCCGACCCGGACGACCTGCTGCCGCGCGGGGCGTACGTCGGTGAGGCTGGCCCCGCTCACAGCGTGCACCAGTCGCCGGCGGCGTACGAGCGCGATGAAGAACGGCCCGCCGATGAGGGCCAGCACGATGCCGACCTGCAGCTCACCCGGACGCGCGACCACCCGGCCCACGACGTCGGAGCACAGCAGCAGGATCGCGCCGAGCAGCGCCGAGTAGGGGACCAGCCAGCGGTGGTCGGGGCCGGTGAAGTGCCGCGCGACGTGGGGCACGATCAGGCCCACGAACCAGATCGGCCCGCACGCCGCCGTGGCGGCGCCGGTGAGCAGCATGACCGCGGTCAGCCCGATGACCCGGGTGCGTCCGACGTGCTGGCCGAGGGCGCGGGCGACGTCCTCGCCGAGCGAGAGGACGTTCAGCGACGGCGCGTGGGCGAAGGCGATGACCAGCCCGACGATGATGAACGGCGCGATCAGCACGGCGATGGCCTCGTCGCGCCCCGCGAGCGAGCCGACCACCCAGAACCGGTAGACGTCCAGCGTCTGCTGGTCGCGGATGACGAGGGCCGTGGTGAACGACGCGAGCAGCGCCGACACCGCCGTGCCGGCCAGCACCAGGGCGAGCGGGCTGGGCCCGCGGCCGCCCGCGGCGCCGATCGCGAAGACCACGGCGCTGGCGACCGCCGCGCCGGCGAGCGCGAACCAGACGTAGCCCTGGATGTCGGTCACGCTGAAGACGTAGATGGCGATGACGACGGCGAACGCCGCGCCGTCGGTGACGCCGAGCAGCCCGGGGTCGGCCAGCGGGTTGCGGGTGTGGCCCTGCATCAGGGCGCCGGCCGTGCCCAGCGCCATGCCGGCCAGCAGTCCGAGCACGGTGCGCGGCAGCCGCAGGTCGTGCACGATCACCGCGGCGTCGCTGCCGTCCGGGGCGAACAGCACCCGCCAGACGGTGCCGACGTCGAGGGCGCGGCTGCCCACCGACAGGCTCAGCAGCAACGAGCCGGCGACCGCCACCAGCAGCACGACCAGGCCGACCGCGACGCGTCTGCGGCCCGGTGTGCCGGTCGGGGTGCCGGTCGGGGCGGAGGTCTCCGCCGCGGTCGTGACGGCCATAGCGGGTTAGGTTAACCTCACCTTGCTAGCGACGCCGAACCGGAGGGTCCACATGCCGACCGCCCCGACCGCCCAGCCGCCAGCGCCACCGGCGCCACCGGCCCCTCCCGCTACCCGCGCCCGGCCGAGCCTGCGTACGGCAACATGTCGATGACGGTGCGTCAGGTCACGGCGCTGACGCCGCAGGTCAACCGGGTGGAGTTCGACGCCCCGCAGATGCGCGACTTCCCGTTCGCGAGCCAGGACCAGTGGATCAAGCTGTTCTTCCCGCTGCCCGGGCAGGAGGACCCGGTCGTGCCGCAGGGCGACGGCTGGTACCAGCGCTACCTCGCGATGCCCGACGACGAGCGGCCGCCGATGCGGACGTACACCGTGCGCGACCGCGACGACGAGCGCCGTACCGTCACGGTCGACTTCGTGCTGCACGGTGACATCGGCCCCGCCAGCGCGTGGGCCATCCGGGCGGCACCAGGCGACCGGCTGGGGGTCTACGGTCCCGGGCACGCGTACCTGCCGCCCGACGACGCCGACTGGATCCTGTGCCTCGGCGACGAGACGGCCCTGCCGGCCATCAGTGCGATCGTCGAGTCTGCCGACGACCGGCGCACCCTCGGCTACGTCGAGGTCGCCGACGAGCAGGAGCGGCTACCGCTGCAGCCGACCGGTGGCGGTCAGGTGCACTACCTGACCCGCGACGGCGGGCGGTCGGCCGCGAGCACGCTGCTCGTCGACACCCTCCGCGACCTGCCGCTACCCACCGGCACGCCGTACGTGTGGCTGGCCGGTGAGGCGTCGAAGGTGCGCGCGATGCGCCGCCACCTGGTCGCCGAGCGCGGCATCGACAAGCGGCGGATCACGTTCGTCGGCTACTGGCGCGAAGGCGTCCGTGAGGACGACGCCGGCCCGGACGAGGACGACTGACCCGGGCATCGGCGGACGGGCTGCTGCAGGATGGCGGCATGAGCCGGAGCACGGGTACGTCGCCAGGCGCCGCAGCACGGGAGCCTTCGTCGTGAGCCGCGGCAAGGCGTGGGCCCGCACCGCGGTGAAGTACGGGCCGCACATGATCGCCGCGGCCAAGGTGGCGCGCGGACCGGCCGAGAAGGCCGCCCGCGAGGCGCTCGAACGGCGCAAGGCGCGACGCGACGCGCTGGCGCACGCGCATGGCATCGCCAACGGCAGCATGCTGCAGCTGTCCTGGCAGGGCAGCCGGGTCTGGGTGGTCTGGTCCGGCGACACCCCGGTCGCCGTCTACCCGGCGGCGGTCGGCGACCCGCTCGCGCCGGTGCCCCTCGAGCAGGTCGTGCAGCACGCCGCCCTCGACCGTCGCCGCACGCCCGAGCAGCTGCGCGAGGCGACCCGGCTGCGCCGGGCGCAGCGGGAGCTGCGGGCCCGGATCGGCCGGCCGGTCAGCGCCCCGGAGCCCGACCCAGCGCCGCCGCCAGAGCCGCCCGCCCTCCCGTGACCGGGAGCAGCAGCCGGGTGCCGGCCAGCCCGACCGACAGCCGGGTGCCCGGTGGCGGCCGCAGGGTGAAGTCGTGGTCGCTGGACAGCAGCACCAGCCCGATCCGGTGTCCGCGCTGGACGAGGTACTGCTGCGGCTCGAGGGCGACGTTCAGGTCGTAGGCCTCGCCGGGCTCGATCGGGGTCGTCACGGAGGCCGAGGTCCGGTTCTGTGGGTCGGTCCACCCCTCGGTGACGAGCCGCACCTGCCCGTCCGGGCCGACGTCGACCAGGGCGACCGACACGTTGGCCGCCGGCGCGCTGAACGCGACCCGCAGCCGCGCGATCGGCGGTGCCGGACAGCACCACCGGTCGGTCCAGCCGCGGGGTGCGGTAGAGCAGCCGGTGCCGCGACGCGGGCCGCGAGGCCAACGTCTTCGCGTTGAACGCCGCGTCGTCGACCAGCCGCTCCACGCCGCTGCCGGCCGCACCGAGCCGGAGCCCACCGGCCTCGTCGCCGCCGGGGCGGGGCCGCAACGCGACCCGCGCGGCTGGCCGGGTCGGGGAACTCGTCCAGGCGGCGGTGGTCCCCGCCGGGCAGGGTCCACGTCACCCGCGGGCCGCCCATCACCCCGGTGGGCTCGCCGCGCAGCCAGTGGTCGAACCAGCGCACCACCAGCCGGCGCCAGTCGCGGTCGCCCTCGTACGAGGGGTAGTCACCGTGCGCGTCGGGGTGCAGCCACAGCCGGTGCGGTACGCCCTGCGGCGCGCAGCGCGCGGTACCAGGTCGCGAACTGGCTGGTCTTGACGTTCCAGTCGGTGAGGCCGTGCTGCAACAGCACCGCCGCACGCACCTGGTCGGCGTCCGGCCGGTAGTCGCGTCGTTCCCAGAATCTCGACAGGTCACCGGTCACCCGGTCCTGGTGGCGGCGTAGTGCGCGGATGACCGGCTGGCAGGTGTCGGGGCGGGCCCGGGTGAGCACGTACTTGGCGAGCACGTCCGCGTCCTCGCCCTGGTAGCCGCCGGGTGCGATCACCGCGCCGTCGTCGCGGTAGTAGCCGTACCAGTGCGAGATGGCCGAGATCGGCACGATCGCCTTCAGCCCGGGCACGCCGGTGGAGGCGGCTGCGTTGGCGAGGGTGCCGTTGTAGGAGACGCCGATCATGCCGACGTTGCCGTCGGACCAGCGTGCCCGCAGCGGTTCGCCGTCGGCGTCGACGGCGTCGGCCCGTCCGGTGAGCCAGTCGACGACCGCACGGACACCGTCGGTCTCGTTGGTGTCCCCGGTGGTGGGGCAGCCCGTGGACCCGCCGCTGCCCAGCGACTCCGCCCAGACGTACGCGTAGCCGTGCCGCCGGTAGAGGTAGTCGTAGCCGTCCGCCGGCGCCGCCCGGTCGAAGCCCGCCCCCGGCACGTACAGGGGGACGTCGACGTCGTGATTGCGCACCGGGTTGCCGCCGGCGAAGTACGGGCTGGGCTCGACCACGACCGGGGCCGCCGTGCCACCGGCCGGTCGCACCCACCACACGTGCACCCGGTCGTCGCGGCCGTTGCGGTCGCTGTCGACGCCGTCGACGGTGATCCAGGCCTCGCCCTCGACCAGTCGCGGCGCCGGCGCCCGGTCGGCGGGGCCGGTCGCGGCCGGGCTCGGCGCGGTCAACGCGAGCCCGGCGGCGACCAGCAGTGCGGCCAGGGTTGCGACGGTGTGGCGGGTCGGCTGGCGCACTGTCCACTCCCCGGGTCGAGGTGGCATCGGTGTCAGGTCGAGCGCGCCTGTCCGTCGTGCACGCCCTCGGCGATCTCCTCGACCATCTTGTCGCAGAATGCGGGCAAGTCACCCGGATTGCGGCTGGTGACCAGGCCCTGGTCGACGACGACCTCCTCGTCGACCCAGGTGGCGCCGGCGTTGCGGAGGTCGGTCTGCAGGCTCGGCCACGACGTGACCGTGCGGCCCTTGACCACGTCGGCCTCGATCAGCGTCCACGGCGCGTGGCAGATCGCGGCCACCGGCTTGCCCGCCGTGAAGAAGCCGCGGATGAAGTCGACGGCGCCCTTGTCCAGGCGCAGCGCGTCCGGGTTGGCCACGCCGCCGGGCAGCACCAGGCCGTCGAAGTCGTCCGGGCTCACCTCGCTGAACGTCGCGTCGACGTCGAAGGTGTCGGCCTTGTCGAGGTGGTTGAACGCCTGCACCGTGCCCGAGTCGGTCGAGATCAGCCGGGGGGTGCCTCCGGCCTGCTCGACCGCCTTCCACGGCTCGGTGAGCTCCACCTGCTCGATGCCCTCGGCCGCCACGGCGAAGGCGACGGTCCTGCCCTGCAGCTGCTCACTCACGTTGGTCCTCCTGGGTGTCTGGGGGTCGCGTTCCTGCCTACCTCCGGAGCCCGGGTCGGGCAACTCCAGGGATGGTTTCAGCGGCTCAGGTGCGCGCGTGGCGCGCCCAGCCGAAGCAGTAGGCGCCGAAGGCGGCCAGGCCGAGGCCCGACCACGCTGAGCAGGTACTTGCCGTACGGCTGGTCCAGCAGCACCCGCAGCGCCTGGTCCATCCCGCCCGCCTTCTGCGGGTCGTAGGTCCACGCCGCCCACACGAACAGGCCGCCGACCGCCGCCAGCGCGATGCCCTTGGCGACGTAGCCGACCCGGCCCAGCCAGAGCAGGGTGCTGCCGGACGACCCGGCGGTGGCTGCGGGCTTGAGGTCGCGGGTGAACTTGTCCTGCACGCCCTTCTGCGCCTGGCGGGCGCCGACCGCCACCACGCCGACGCCGATGGCCGCGACCAGCCACTGGCCGGCCGGCACCGACATCAGCTGCGCGGTCAGCCCGTCCTCGCTGCTGCTGCCGCCGCTGAGCCCTGCGGCGCTGCTGACCGCCAGCCAGCACAGCGCCAGGTAGACGAACGTGCGGGCGCCGGACTCGACCCGCCGGCGCAGTCGCTGGGCACCCTCGGCGTAGTGGTAGCCGGCCGCGGCCTCGGCGGCCTGCCAGATCGCGAGCAGCAGCAGCCCCACCGCCGCCGCCCAGAGCACCACCTGGCCGATGGTGTCCTGGGACATGTCGTGGAGGGCACCGGACGAGCTGGTGCTGGACTGGGTCCACGCCAGCTGCAGCGCGATGAAGGCGAACAGCAGGTGCATGGCGCCGTACGCCACCAGGCCGACCCGCATGCCCACGTCGAGGGCCTTGCTGTCCCTGACCTCGTCGGCGGACTGGGGCATCGAAGAAGTACTGGTCACGGCGCCCACTGTGGCGGAGCCGGCGCCGGTGGCGCCATGCGAGAGGATGGCGGCCGTGACCGAGACCAAGCTGGTCGAGACCTGGCTCACCGACATGGACGGCGTGCTCGCGCACGAGGACCGGGCCATCCCGGGCGCCGCGGAGTTCCTCGAGAAGCTGCGCGTCTCGGGGCTGCGGTTCCTCGTGCTCACGAACAACTCCATCTACACCCCGCGCGACCTGCGCGCCCGGCTGCTGACCACCGGGCTGGACGTGCCCGAGGCCGCGATCTGGACCTCCGCGCTGGCCACCGCGCAGTTCCTCGACGACCAGCGGCCCGGCGGCAGCGCCTACGCGATCGGCGAGGCGGGGCTGACCACGGCGCTGCACGAGATCGGCTACGTCCTGACCGCCCGTGATCCCGACTACGTGGTGCTGGGGGAGACCCGGACGTACTCGTTCGAGGCGATCACCACCGCGATCCGGCTGATCGACGCCGGGCGCCCGCTTCATCGCCACCAACCCGGACGCCACCGGGCCGTCGCGGGAGGGCTCGCTGCCCGCGACCGGATCGGTCGCCGCCCTCATCACCCGCGCCACCGGCCGCGACCCCTACTTCATCGGCAAGCCCAACCCGCTGATGATGCGCAGCGCGCTGAACCGGATCGAGGCGCACTCCGAGCACACCGTGATGATCGGCGACCGGATGGACACCGACATCATCTCCGGTCTCGAGGCCGGCCTGCGCACCGTGCTGGTGCTGTCCGGCTCGACCAAGCCCGGCGAGGTGGAGCGGTTCCCCTACCGCGCGACCCGCGTGGTCGACTCCATCGCCGACCTGGTCGACCTGGTCGGCACCGACGCCGCCCTGCCCTGACCGCCACTCTCGGCGTGCCGGACCCCCGGAGCCGGGGCGAGACTGTCGGCCATGGACGTCCTCGACCAGTACTCGCCTGCCCCCGACCGCTACGAGCGGGCCACGTTCCGCCGCTGCGGGCGCAGCGGCCTGCAGCTGCCCGCCGTCTCGCTGGGGCTGTGGCACAACTTCGGCGACGACAAGCCGCTGGCGACCCAGCGGGAGATCCTGCGCCGGGCGTTCGACCGCGGGGTCACGCACTTCGACCTGGCCAACAACTACGGCCCGCCGTACGGCAGCGCCGAGAAGAACTTCGGCCGGATCTTCGCCGAGGACTTCGCCCCGCTGCGGCACGAGGTGGTGCTGTCGACCAAGGCCGGCTACGACATGTGGCCGGGTCCGTACGGCATCCTCGGCTCGCGCAAGTACCTGCTCTCCAGCCTGGACGAGTCACTGGCCCGGATGCGCCTCGACCACGTGGACATCTTCTACAGCCACCGCTTCGACCCCGACACCCCGCTCGAGGAGACGATGGGCGCGCTGCACACAGCCGTGCAGCAGGGCAAGGCCCGCTACGCCGGCATCAGCTCCTACAGCGCCGAGCGGACCCGCGAGGCCGCCCGGATCCTGCGCGACCTCGGCACCCCGCTGCTCATCCACCAGCCGTCGTACTCGATGTTCAACCGCTGGATCGAGGACGAGCTGCTCGACGTGCTCGGTGACGAGGGCGTCGGCTGCATCGCGTTCTCGCCGCTCGCCCAGGGCCTGCTCACCGACCGCTACCTCGACGGCGTCCCGGAGGACTCGCGGGTGGCCCAGGACAAGTCCCTCGACCGCGGGATGCTCAGCGACGACAACCTCGCGCACGTGCGCGCGCTCAACGACATCGCCGGCCTCCCGCGGCCAGTCGCTGGCCCAGCTGGCGCTGGCGTGGGCGCTGCGGGACGAGCGGGTGACCACGGTCCTCGTCGGCGCCAGCAGCGTCGCTCAGCTCGACGCCAACCTGGACGCGCTGGACCGGCTGGACTTCACCGCCGACGAGCTCGCGGCCATCGACGAGCACGCCGTGGAGGCCGGCATCAACCTCTGGGAGGAATCCAGCAGCACATGACGACCGGGTCCGTGCCGTTGCGTGCCCGGGCGTGGGAGTGGCTGCGCGACCCGGTGGTGTGGGTCGAGGTCCTGCAGCTGGCCAAGACCGTCCTGGCCGCGGTGCTCGCCTGGACGATCGCCGACCAGGTGCTGGGGCTGGGGCAGGCGTTCCTCGCCCCGTGGGCAGCCCTGCTGGTCGTCCACGCCACGGTCTACCGGACCGTCTCGCGGGGTGCGCAGCAGGTGGCGATGACGTTCCTCGGGGTGCTGCTGGCGTTCGGCGCGGCCAGCGTGTGGGGCGTCAGCACCGCGTCCCTTGCGGCCGTGGTCGCCCTCGGCCTCGCCGCCGGGCTGCCCCGCGTGGTCCGGGCCGAGGGCTCGACCGCTGCCGGGACGGCGGTCCTGGTGCTGCTCGCGGGCTACAGCGATGAGCAGGGCATGCTCTTCGACCGGCTCGCCGACACCGCGGTCGGGGTGGTGGTGGGTCTCGCGGTCGTGGTCCTGGTGCGCCCGCCGCTGCACGACCGCGCGCTGGTACGCCGGATCGCGCTGATCGAGGCGAGCATCGGCGAGCTGCTGGGCGACATGGCCGCCGGACTCTCGGACCACGCCGACCAGGAGACGGCCGAGGTGTGGATGGACGCCACCCGCCAGCTGGACGACGACGTCGACTGGGCGGCGGCGATGCTCCGCCAGGCGTCCGAGAGCGGGCGGATGAACCCGCGCCGCAGCGCGCGCCCTCGGCTGCTGCGGGTGGCGTCCTGGGCCGATGTCGTGGACCGGCTCGGGCAGGCGGTCTCCGACGCGCGCAGCATGGCGCGCACCCTGCAGCGCCAGCTGGAGGCTCCCGCCGGGCTGGGACCAGGAGTTCCGGGACCGCTGGCTCGGCCTGCTGGCGGAGACCAGCCGTGCGGTGGCGGGCGACGACGAGGACCGGCTGATCGCGGTACGCGACGAGCTCGACCGGCTGGTGCGCGACTTCTTCGAGGCCGACGACTCCGCCCAGCAGCGTCCGCTGCACGGCGCACTGGTCCTCAACCTGCGCAACATCATCGACGGGATGGCCGACGTGGCGGCCGCTCAGGCAGCCAACCGCGACCCCGTCACTCGGTGACGACGTTGGCGTCGCTGCCGCGCACGCGCAGCTCGCCGTGAGGATGAGTAGCCCTCATGAACCCTCCGTGCTCGCGACCTCCAGCCGGTCCAGGATCCAGGCGTAGACCTCGGCCTCGTAGCCGAGGGCGGCGTAGCGGCCCGAGGGTCCGGTGTGCGCGCCGGCGCCGAGCTCGCAGCGGAACACGCACCGCGGCGACCAGTCCGGGTCGCTCGCCCGCAGCGCGGCCACCCACTTGGCGGGCTCGGACACCATCACCCGCGGGTCGTGCAGCGCACCGGTGACCAGCAGGTCGGGGCGCCCGCCGGCTGCGGGCAGGTGGTCGTAGGGGGAGTAGGCGAGCATCCAGGCGAAGTCGTCCGGTCGGCGCGGGTCGCCCCACTCGTCCCACTCGTTGACGGTCAGCGGCACCGTCGGGTCGAGCATCGAGGTCACCACGTCGACGAACGGCACCTCGGCGACCACCGCCCGCCACCGGTCGGGGCGCTGGCTGAACACGGCGCCCTGCAGCAGCCCGCCCGCGGACAGCCCACGGCTCGCGATCCGGTCGCCGTCGACCAGGCCCTCGGCGACCAGGTGGTCGGCCACCGCGATGTGGTCGGAGAAGGTGTGCTGCTTGGTGTCCAGCCTCCCGTCCAGCCACCACCGACGGCCGCACTCGCCGCCGCCGCGAGGGTGGGACTGCACGAAGACGACGCCGCGCTCGCAGCACGCTCGGCAGCGCCGGCTGGAACTCGGGGTCGTCGCAGGACTCGTAGGCGCCGTAGCCCCACAGCAGCACGGGCGCGGTGCCGTCGAGCGGGGTGTCGCGGTGCCGTACCAGCGTGGCGGGCACCCGCGCCCCGTCGGCCGTCGGCACCCACAGCCGCTCGGTGACGACGGTGCCGGGGTCGTAGCCGGGGACGGCCTGGCGGTGCCGTTCGGTGCGGGCGCCGGTCTCCAGGTCGACGTCGCTCCACACCGGCGGCTGCGCGTACGACTCCTCGACGATGGTGATCGCCGTCGCGTCGTACCGCTCGTTGCGGCCCAGCCGCACGGTGCCGGCCGGCAGCGAGCAGACGATGTCGTGCAGCACCGTGCCGTCCAGCGCGAGGACGCGCAGCAGCGGACTGCCGTCGCGCCGCAGCGAGAGCACCAGGTGGTTCGCGAAGGCGTCGACGTCGTGCAGCCGCTCGGCCGGGTCCTCGGCGATGAGCTCCCACCAGTCGCCGGGCGTCACCTCACCGGCCGAGATCGGTGCCATCAGCAGCCGGAACTCGGTGGCCCCGTCGTCGGTCACCACCAGCAGCCGTTCGAACATCGGCGTGCGGACGTGCTCGACGTGGTACTCCACCCCCCGACGACGCTCCCGGACGCAGCGGGCGGGCGACTCCGGCCGGTGCGCGTCGACCAGCCAGACCTCGCTGGTGTCGCGGCTGGCCGACTCGATGACCACCAGGTCGCCGGTGCGGCTGCCCCACAGGTCGAGGGTGAACCGCTCGTCGTCCTCCTGGAGGACGAGGACGTCGTCGTCGACGGAGGTGCCCATCCGGTGCCGCCACACCTGGTGCGGCCGGTAGGCCTCGTCGTGGACGCTGTAGAAGAACGTGCCCGAGTCGGCGCTCCAGGCGCCGCCGTAGTAGCTGCGCGACACCTGGTCGGGCAGGTCCTCGAGCGTGTCGAGGTCGCGGAAGGCCAGCGTGAACACCTCGGCGCCGGTCCGGTCGACCGAGTACGCCAGCAGCCGCTCGTCCGGGCTGATCAGCTGCAGGCCGAGGTCGACGTAGCTCGATCCGGCAGCGAGATCGGCCGGGTCGAGGAGCACGGATTCCTCGTCACTCCTGTCCCGGCTGTCACGGATGCGGCACAACTGCTCGTACTCGGCCCCTTCTTGCGTCCGGGTGTAGTAGGAAGACTTCATTCGCCGCCAACTGACTGATCGGTCAGCAGGCGGGACCCGTGACGACATCTCCGTGGTCAGGGTCGAGGCGAGGGAGCGCAGATGAGACGTGGCCGAGTCGTACCACGATCGTTCCGCGGTCAGGTAAGCCCGCGTCGCCTCGGACTCCGTGTCCCGGAGCCAGGCGTAGTCGTCGACCCGGCTGACCCCGTGCAGCTCGCGGATCAGGGGTTCGCGGGGGGCGGTCGGCGGATCGACAGGGGGCGGGGTCACGGCGGGAAACCTACCCCGCGCCGGCGCCGCGTCGCGGCCCTCGTCGCGGCCGGGGCGCTCACGCTCGGGTCGGCCATGGTCGGCGCCGCCGCCGCACCTGCCGCCGCCGACAGCGGCTCGGGAGACGATTCGACCGAGGAGCGTCATCTTCCCGTCGGCGTGCTGCAGCGACATCGACAACCTCAACCCGTTCAAGGGCATCGACCGCCGCGGCTTACGAGGCGTGGGGGCTGATGTACGACTCCACGATCACCGGTTACTCGGCCGACGACATTCGCCCGAAGCCGCGGCTCGCCGAAGTCCTGGGACACTCTCGACGACGGGCTGACCTGGACCTACCACCTCCGCGACGGGGTCGACTTCGTCCGACGGCGAGCCGCTGACGGCGCACGACGTCGCCTACACGTTCAACCGCATCCTCG
Organism: uncultured Actinomycetota bacterium; assembly: GCA_963801045.1. Classification (GTDB taxonomy): domain Bacteria; phylum Actinomycetota; class Actinomycetes; order Propionibacteriales; family Nocardioidaceae; genus JACCWP01. Next base: position 648,810 of record CAWDDC010000003.1, on the reverse strand, counting down.
ACGGCCAGGTCGGAGAAGGCCAACTCGGTCAGCTACGTCTCGCAGATCAAGACCGTCGAGGCCACCGACGACCTGACCGTCGTGCTGACGCTGAAGAAGCCGACGCCGGTGCTGCAGCTGCTCGCGCATGCCGATCCTGCCCGAGCACATCTGGTCGGAGATCGACGAGGACGAGCTGCACGAGCTACCCCAACGAGCCCGACTCGACCCGCGGGCCGGTGTCGGCTGCGGCCCGTTCGTGCTTCGAGGGACGTCGGCGGGTCAGTTCGTACCGCTTCGCCGCGAACGACGACTATTGGCAGGGCGACCGCACATCGATGGCGTCGAGTTCCGGCTCTACCAGCAACGCCGACGCCACTGGTCCAGGCGCTCGAGAACGGTGAGATCGACTTCGCCGACGACCTCGACGCCGACTTCTTCGCAGGCGCTCGAGGGCGAGGAGGACATCGAGGCGCAGATGGGCGGTCTCGCCGGGCTTCGACGAGCTCGAGATCAACGTCGGCGCGGTGGACCCGTCGACGGCAACCGAATCGGCGACGGCCACCCGCGCTGCAGGACCCGCGTTCCGGCAGGCGATCAGCTACGCGCGTGGACCGGGAAGTCCTCGTCGACGAAGGCCTACCAGGCCGGCGCAGTCACGGGACGAGCATCATCCCGAGCGCGTATCCCGATGCACTGCGAGCCCCCGAGGACGAGGCGTTCACCTACGACCCCGACGGGCGCCGGATGCTCGACGAGGCGGGCTACGAGGTGGGCCGGACGGCTTCCGCACCATGCCGGACGGCTCGGCCATGGACCCGCTGCGGCTGTACGCGCGCAACAACGACGAGACCGTCCCAGCGGACGATGGAGTTCTTCTGCCGAGTGGCTCGCCGACCTGGGCATCGCCTCCACCGTGTCGTCTCTGTCGCAGCTGGCAAGATCACCGGCCTGATCATCGACGGCGACTACGACGTGTTCCACTGGGGCTGGATCGTCGAGCCCGACCCCGACTTCGATGCTCGCGTACATGACCTGCGACCAGCTCGGGGAGCTGGAACGACACCTGGTGGTGCGACGAGGACTACGACCGGCTGTACAAGGAGCAGACGCGCGGAGATGGACCCCGACAACGGGTCAGATGGTGCACGAGATGCAGCGGCTCTTCTACGACGACGCCGCCTACATCGTCACCGGCTACAACCACATCGGGCAGGCCTACCGCACCGACCGGTTCGCCTGCTTCGAGCCGCAGCCGGCGACGGACGGGCCCTGCTGTTCCAGTACGGGATCCACAACTACCTGAGCATGCGGCCCGCCGACGATGCCGGTGACTGCGACGGGACGTTGTCCGCGGAGGAGGCGGCGGCGGTGGCCGGCGAGGCGTCCGCGTCGGGGAGCGCGTCCGCCCTGGACACCGTGGGCGTGCTCGGGATGATGGCGGGTGGTCTGGTGCTGCTCGGCATCGGCGGCGCGATCGGCGGGGTCGCCGGATACCGCAAGGCGACCGTGGACTACCGCGAATGACCACAATCGTCGGTGGCGGCGGCGAGGTCGCTGCTGCCGAGGCGCCGGGCACACCCGGTCACGAGGGCGGCACGCGCCGTCCGTCCTGGCTGGGCTACGCGGCCGGCAAGGTGCTCGGGTCGATCGGCGCGCTGATGTTCGTGCTGGTGATCAACTTCTTCCTGTTCCGGGTGCTGCCCGGCGACCCGGTGCGCACGCTGGCGCGCAACCGGTTGGTGAGCCAGGACCAGATCGACGAGCTGACCCGGACCCTCGGGCTCGAAGGATCGCTCGGCGAGCAGTTCATCACGTACCTGAAGAACACCGTTCACCGGTGAGTTCGGGATCTCGTTCAAGTACCGGGTGCCGGTCGGCGACCTGTTGCTCGGACCGGCTGTGGCCGACCCTGGTGCTGGTCGGCACGGCGTCCATCCTGGCCGCGGTGATCGGCGTCTACACCGGCATCGTGGGCGCCTGGCACCGCGGCGGGAAGTTCGACGTCGGCAGCACCTGGTCGAGCCTGGTCCTCTACTCGATGCCGGAGTGGTGGCTGGGCCTGCTGCTCATCGCCGCCGTGGGCGTGGGCTTCGGCCCGTTACCCGGCATCTTCCCCACCGGGGGGTTGATCACCCCGGGCGTGGAGATGTGGTCGACGGCCGGCGTGCTGGACATGGCCTGGCACCTGACGCTGCCCATCTCGGCCCTGGCGCTGGGGCTAATCGCGGAGTACTCCCTCGTCATGCGCAGCTCGCTGCTCGACGAGATGGGCGAGGACTACCTCGTCGCCGCCCGGGCCAAGGGCCTGCGCGACATCCACGTCCGCCGCCACCACGCGGTGCGCAACGCGATGCTGCCGACGACCACGCTGATCTCGCTGAACATGGGGTTCGTCGTCGGCGGCGCGATCGACGATCGAGACGGTGTTCTCCATACCCGGGCTCGGTCTGCTCACCACCGAGGCGCTCGACGTGCCCGACTACCCGGTCCTGCAGGGCGGCTTCCTGTTCTTCTCCGTCGCGGTCATCGTCGCCAACCTCGCCGCCAGCCTGTTGTACGCCTGGCTCGACCCGAGGGTGCGGGCATGAGCGCCGAGGGAGTCGCCGCCGGGAGCCTGTCGCCACGGCAGCTGACCCGGCGGCGCCGGCGGCAGGCGGCGGCGCGTACCTGGACGGACTTCCGCCGGCACCCGTCCGGCTTGTTCGGGCTCGGCGTGCTCGCGTTCTTCATCGTGGTCGCGCTGGCAGCGCCGCTGCTGGCCGACTCGTCCGGTGCTCAACGTCACCGAGGCCGACCGGCGGGGTGCTGGAGCCGCCGTCGAGCGAGTTCTGGCTGGGCACCGACCAGAGCGGCCGCTCGGTGCTGACGCTGCTGATCTGGGGCGCGCGGATCTCGCTGCTCGTCGGCCTGGTGGCCACGCGATCTCGATGGTGATCGGCACCCTGGTCGGCCTCGGCGTCCGGCCACTTCCGCGGGTTCCCCGGCGCGGCGCTCTACCGGCTCACCGAGTGGTTCCTGGTCATCCCGTACCTGCCGCTGGTGGTCGTGCTCGCAGACCGTGCTGGGCGCATCGCTGTCCAACCTGATCTTCGTCATCGGCATCACCTGCTGGCCCGGCACGGCGCGGCTGATCCGGGCGCAGACGCTGTCGATCGAAGATCGGCCCTACCTGGAGCGCGCGCGGGTGCTGGGCGGCAGCGACTGGCACCAGATGAGCCGGCACGTGCTGCCCAACGTGATGCCGATGGTGCTTCGCCAACACCACGTTGACGGTGGCGATCGTCATCCTCTCCGAGACCACCCTGGGCTTCCTCGGCCTCGGCGATCCCTTGCGGGATTCCTGGGGGACCATGCTCGACAACGCCTCCGTCGCCGGCGCCGCCTCCATCGGCGCCTGGTGGTACCTGCTGCCGCCCGGCATCTGCGTCATCGCTCGTGGTGCTCGCGTTCACGCTGATCGGCCGCGCGCTCGAGGCGATCCTCGACCCGCGGCTGGGGACGGACATGACGGCGTTCTCGAGCTTCGCGACGTGCACCTCACCTACCGCACGCCCACGGGCCGACCCCCGCCGTGCGTGGTGTCGACCTGGCGGTCGAGGCCGGCGAGGCCGTGGGTCTCGCGGGTGAGTCCGGCTGCGGCAAGTCCAGCCTGATCTCCACGGTGCTGCGGCTGCAGCCCGAGTCGGCCACGTGACCGGCGAGGTGCTCGTCGACGGCAAGGACGTGATACGCTCTCGTGGAGCGCGTTGCGCGCCTGCGCTGGGCAGAGGCCGCGGTGGTGTTCCAGGGCGCACTGCACTCGCTCAACCCGGTCCAGCGGATCGGCCAGCAGCTCGCCGAGCCGATCCTGCTGCACGACACGTCGGCGGCGACGCCGCAGCGGCGAAGGTCGGGGGGCTGCTCGAGCAGGTGGGGCTGCCGGCGCGCTATGCGCACCTGTACCCGCACCAGCTGTCGGGAGGACAGAAGCAGCGGGTGATGATCGCTCTCGCGCTGACCTGCGACCCGCAGGTGCTGATGGCCGACGAGCCCACCACGGCACTGGACGTCATGGTGCAGGCGCAGGTGCTCGAGGTGCTGACACCATCCCGGCAGAGCGCGGCATGGGGGTGCTGATCATCAGCCACGACCTGTCGGTGCTTGCGACGACCTGTCACCGCGTCGCGGTGATGTATGCCGGCCGGGTGGTCGAGACCGGACCGGCACGCGAGCTGTTCGAGCATGCGCCCCACCCCTACGTCCGGGCGCTGGCCCGAGCGTTCCCACCATCGGCGACACCACCTCGCGGTACGCGCCGTCCGGACTGCCCGGCGACCCGCCGTTCCCGGACGACCTGCCCAGCGGTTGCCCGTTCCACCCCCGATGCCCGGAGGCCGTCGAGCAGTGCCCGACGATCGACGTGCCGCGACCGGCCGGTCCCGACCGGGCAGCGGCCTGCGTGCACGTGGACGAGCCCGCTGCTCAGACGGCGGAGACCCGGTGAGCACCGGTGCCGGTCCCGGTGACCCGCTGGTCGAGGTCGAAGACCTCTGCGTCCGCTTCCGCGGGCACGGGGGCGGGGAGGCGCGCGCACTCGACGGAGTGTCGGTCTCGATCGGCACCGGGGAAATCGTCGCGGTGGTCGGCGAGTCCGGCTGCGGCAAGACCACCTTGGGGCGTTCCATCTTGGGTCTGGAGCGGCCGACTTCCGGCGAGGTGCGCTTCCGTGGCCAACCGCTGTCCTACGGCGCCCGGGCGCTCAAACGCTACCGACGCGACGTGCAGCTGGTGCTGCAGGACCCGACTGGCTCGCTCAATCCGCGTCACTCCGTCTACGAGGCGGTGGCAGAGGGGCCACGGGTGCACCACCTCAGGGATGAGCCGGGACGGGTGGCGGCGGCATTGTCCGCGGCGGGGCTGCGACCGCCCGAACGGTTCCTGCTGCGCTACCCGCACGAGCTGTCCGGAGGGCAGCGCCAGCGGGTGGTGATCGCCGGCGCGCTCGCGCTCGACCCGAAGATGATCATCGCGGAGAGACGTCAGGCTCAGCGGCGGGGGATGGGGATCAGCAGGGGGTCGCGCAGCCCGGTGGTGAACCCGGCAGCGATCAGCGGGATGACCAGCATGGTGGCCAGCGAGGTCTGCAGGCTGGTCGCGTCGGCGAGCGCCCCGAAAAACGGCGCGGCGATGCCGCCGACGCTGACGGCGAGGCCGAGGGTGACGCCGCTCGCGGTGCCGACCCGGTTCGGCAGGTAGTCCTGCCCGAGCGTCACGTGCAGCGAGAACGGCGTGTTCAGCGCCAGCCCGGTCCACACCACGCCGAGCAGGAACGCGGGCCCGGTGGCGAACACCAGCATCGCCAGGCCGGGCAGGACCGCGAGGTACGACACCCGCATGATCAGCACCCGGCTGAACCGCTCGGCGAGCCGGCCGCCACCCAGGGTCCCGGCCGCACTGGCCAGGAAGAAGCCGAGCAGCACCGCCTCGCCGGTGAGCGGCCCGGCGTCGAAGCGCTCCTGCGTGTACAGCGCGAGGAACGCCGCCAGCCCGAACGACATCACCGAGCGGCACACGACCACCACCGTCAGCCGCAGGAACGGCGTCCACTGGTCGTCGAGATCTTCTCCCTCGGGGCTCCGGGAGCCGACCGACGTCGGGGCGGGGTGCCGCCGCAGGACCACGACGGTCACCGCCGCCATCAGCAACGCCGGCACGGCCAGCGCGGGCGTGGCCGTGAGGCCACCGGACTCGAGCACCAGCGGCACCGCCAGCGGGCCGAGCGCGAAGCCCACGTTGCCCGCCAGTGAGAACCAGCCCATGAAGACGTGGCTGCCCTCGCTGGCCGCCCGGGCCGACCGGGCTGCCTCCGGGTGGTAGGCCGCCACGCCGAGCCCGGACAGCGCCACCGCCAGCCAGGTGAGCAGGTACGACTCCGACAGCCCGGACAGGCCGATGCCCAGGCCGGCGAGGCTCATCCCGACCGGGATCAACGGCGGCAGCGCGTAGCGGTCGGTGAGCACGCCGAACAGCGGCTGGGCCAGCGACGAGAGCAGGGTCGCGGCGAGCGTGATCCCCGCCGCCTGCGTGTAGTCGTAGTGCCGCGCCAGCGCCAGGTAGGGGATCAGTGCGGGCACCGCCCCCTGGTACAGGTCGTCGACGACGTGGCCGACGCACAGCACCCACCTCGTCTGCCGCACCGGCCCAGCCTGCACCACGGGCAACGGGCCCGAGCATCCGCTTCCCGGGCAGGACCGCGACGGGAGACCGCCTGGTCAGGCATACTGACTCATGAGTCAGCAAGCGCGCGGGAGGTGACGCATGCAGCAGGACGGCACCGCGACCACGGGCCGGCCCACGGCCGAGCCCGGCGAGCTCGCGCGCAACGACCGGCTGCAGCCGGCCCTGCCCAAGCAGATGTACGTCGACCCGGCGCACTGGGACACCGAGCGCGAGCGGGTGCTGCACGACGGCTGGTTCTGCGTCGGCCGGCGCGACGTCCTGGGACTCGACCAGCCGCAGCGGCTCGCGGTCGTCGACGTCGCCGGCGAGTCGGTGCTCGTCACCACCGACGAGGCCGGCGAGCTGCACGCGGCCTACAACGTGTGCCGCCACCGCGGTTCCCAGGTGGTCCCGGTGACGCCCGGCGAGCAGCCCGCCCCCTGCGCGATCCGGTCGCTGCGCTGCCCGTACCACTCGTGGACCTACGACCTGTCCGGCCGGCTGCTCAAGGCCCCGCACACCGAGGACATCGCCGACTTCGACCGGTCCGAGTTCGGCCTCAGCACGGTGGCGGTCGGCAGCTGGGGCGGGTTCGTGTTCTGCCACCTCACCCCGGAGCGGGCGCCCGCACTGGTCGACGAGATGGCCGGGTTCTCCGCCCGGCTGTCGCGCTACCCGCTCGAGTCGCTGGTGAGCAGGCGGAGGTTCGACTACGACGTCGCCGCCAACTACAAGGTCCTGCTGGAGAACTACAACGAGTGCTACCACTGCGGCCCGGTGCACCCCGAGCTGACCCGGCTGGTGCCGTCGTTCGCCGGCGGTGGCACCGACCTCGACTGGGACAACGGTGTGGCGCACCGCGAGGGCGCGTGGACGTTCACCATGTCCGGCACGACCAGCCGCAAGCCGTTCCCCGACCTCGACGAGTACGAGCGGGAGCGGCACAAGGGTGAGCTCGTCTACCCCAACCTGTTCGTCTCCTGCTCGGCCGACCACGTGGCCGCGTTCGTGCTCTGGCCGGTGGCGGTCGACCGCACCCGGATCGAGTGCCACCTGCTGTTCGCGCCCGAGGAGGCGGCGGCACCGGACTTCGACCCGGACGACGCCGGCGAGCTGTGGGACCTCGTCAACCGGCAGGACTGGGGGATCTGCGAGTCGGTGCAGCGCGGCATGAGCTCGCGCGCCTACCGGCAGGGCTGGTTCGCGCCGATGGAGGACTGGAGCCTCGACATCCGTCGCTGGCTGCTGCCCAGGCTGGAGAGCCATGAGTGAGTCCTACGAGTACGCGGTCATCGGGCTCGGTGCGCTCGGCAGCGCGACCGCCTACCACCTCGCCCGCCGCGGCGTCTCCGTCCTCGGCCTCGAGCAGTTCCCGCTCGGGCACGTGCACGGCGCCTCGCACGACACCAGCCGGATCCTGCGGCACAGCTACCACACGCCGGGCTACGTCGGCCTGACCTTCGACGCCTACGACGACTGGGCGGCGCTCGAGGCCGACAGCGGCGAGCAGCTGGTCAGCGTGGTCGGCGGGCTCGACCTGTACCCGCCCGACCCCGCGATCCCGATGGCCGACTACACCAGCTCGATGGCCGCGTGCGGGGTGCCGTTCGAGGAGCTCGACCGCGACCAGGTGGCCGCCCGCTGGCCGCAGCTGGTCCTGCCCGAGGGCACGGTCGGCGTCTACCAGGAGCGCGGCGCGATCGTGCCGGCCGCGCGCGGCACCGCGACCATGCAGGACCGTGCCCGCGCGCACGGGGCGGTGCTGCGCGACGAGTCCCCGGTGACCTCGGTACGCGACCGGGGCGACGCCGGGATCGAGGTCGAGGCCGGTGGCACCACCTACCGCTGCCGCCGGCTGGTCGTCTGCGCCGACGCGTGGACCAACCACGTGCTGGCCGGCCTCGACCACCAGATCCCGCTCACCGTCACGCTGGAGCAGGTGACGTACTTCCAGCCCGAACGACCCGAGCGGTTCGCCCAGGGCACGCTGCCGCTGTGGCTGTGGATGGACGACCCGAGCTACTACGGCTTCCCCTGCTACGGCGAGGACACCGTCAAGGCCGCGCAGGACTGCGGCGGCCCGCCCGTCACGGCCGACGAGCGCTCGTACGACGTCGACGAGGCCATGCAGGGCGAGCTGGCCGCCTTCATGGCCCGCACGCTGCCCGGATCGGGTCCGCCGGTGCGGTCGGTGCGCTGCCTCTACACGCTGGTGCCCGACCGCGACTTCGTGCTCGGTCCGGTCCCCGGCCACGAGGCGGTCGTCGTGGGCATGGGTGCGGCGCACGGGTTCAAGTTCGCCCCGACCCTCGGCCGGCTGCTGGCGACCATGGCGGTCGAGGGCTCGGCCGACGACAGCACGGCCGCCGACCTGGCACCGTTCCGGCTCGACCGGCCCGGCCTGACCGACGCCGACTACGCGACGCACTGGCTGGTGTGACCGATGGCCGCCGAACCGATGTCAGCGCAGCGTCGCCGGGTCGACACCGACCTCGTGCGCGGTCGCGTCGCTGACCCACGTGCGCAGCTGGGTGCGGGTCACCGTCCGGTAGACCAGCGCCGCGACCGACAGGCCGTCGAGCAGGGCGCCGATCCGCGCCACGGCAGCCGGCGGGTCGGCGCACACGAAGCTGCCGTCGGCGACCCCGCGCTCGATCGTGTCCTGCAGGCCGGCCGTCCACTCGTCGTCGAGGTGGCGCAGCACCCGGCGGATGGCCGGCTCGCGCTGGGCCAGCGCCCAGGCGTCGATCCACACCCGCCAGCCCGGCGCGCGGCCCTGCGGGCCGTACACGGCGAGGATGCGCCGCATCCGGTCGACCGGGTCGGTGGAGCGCTTCAGCGCCCGCTCGAGTCGCGCGAGGTCCTGCTGCACCGCGTGCTGGAAGGCCGCCGCGAGCAAGGCGTCCTTGGTGTCGAAGTGATAGAAGACCAGTCCCGGGCTGATGCCCAGGGCTCCCGCGACGTCCTTGACCCTCGTCTGGGCCAGGCCGTTCGCATCGATCAGCTCGACGGTGGCAGCGAGGATCTCCTCGCGCCGAACCGTCACTCCGCGTCGAGCCATGGCGCGTCACCCTACCTGGAGGGAACCTCGTGACGACGACTTCAGACACGTACGCCGCGGCCGTGCTCGACGAGGCGCTGCTCGACCCGGACGGCACCGACCCCGGTGCGTTCGGCCGGGCGATGGAGCCGTTCGGCCGCTCCCGGATGATGCCGCCGACGGCGTACACCTCGCCGGAGGTGCTGGCCTGGGAACGGCGCAACCTGTTCGCCGGCACCTGGACCTGCGTGGGCCGCGAGGTCGACCTGCGCGAGGGCGACGACGGCCCGCGCACCCGGCGCGCGGTCGGGGTCGGCGACGTGTCGGTGATGCTGACCTGGGACAGCGGCCGGGACGGCTCCGAGCCGGCGGTCCTGCGGGCCTTCGCCAACACCTGTCGGCACCGCGGCGCACGAGCTGGTGCCCGCCGACGGCTCGCCGGGTCCGGTGGCGGGCAAGCGTTCGATCACCTGCCCCTACCACGCGTGGAGCTACGACCTGGCCGGCCGGCTGCAGGCGGCGCCGGGCTTCCGCGACGTCGAGGGGTTCGACCGCTCGGAGCACACGCTGGTCGCGCTGCCGGTCGAGCGCTGGCACGGCTGGGTGTTCGTGCACGCGCTGCGCACCCTCGAGCAGGGCGCCGCTGGTGCCGTTCGACGTGCACGTCGGCGAGCTCGAGCCGGTCGTGGCGCAGTACACGCCGGAGAACCTCGTCCTCGGTGAGCGGCACACGTACGAGATCGCGGCGAACTGGAAGGTGGTCGCCGAGAACTACCACGAGTGCTACCACTGCCCGCTGATCCACCCGGAGCTGTGCGAGCTCTCGCCGCCGACCTCCGGCCTCAACTACGACCGGCCCGGTGCGTGGATCGGCGGGTCGATGGACCTGCGCGACGGCATGGACACGATGTCGATGACCGGCGAGTCCAACGGCCACCCGATCCCCGGTGCGCCGCAGCGCACCGTCGAGTACGTCCAGCTGTGGCCCAACCTGCTCATCTCGGCGCACCCCGACTACGTGATGACGCACCGGATGGTGCCGCTCGAGCCGGGTCGCACCTGGATCGAGTGCTCCTGGTACGTCGTCGACCCGGGCGACGGCTCGCAGCCGCAGGCCGGCGCACGCCGCGGAGTTCTGGGACCTCACCAACAAGCAGGACTGGACGGCGTGCGAGTCGGTGCAGCGCGGGCTGGCCAGCCCGCACTTCAAGCCCGGCCCGTTCGCGCCCGCCGAGGACGCCGTGCACCACTTCGTCACGATGGTCGGGCGGGGCTACAAGGGTCTGCCGCTCGGCTGAGCGCATACCGTCGACGCTGTGACGTCGGTGCTGAGGGTGCGCGGGCTGGAGATCCCGCGCCGCGAGCTGCGCTGGCGCTTCTCCCGTGCCGGCGGGCCGGGCGGCCAGGGCGTCAACACCACCGACTCGCGGGTCGAGCTGTCGTACGACGTCGCCGGCTCACCGTCGCTGCCCGCGCCGATGCGCGACCGCGCGGTCGGCCGGCTCGGCGACCGGCTGGTCGACGGCGTGCTGACCGTGGTCGCGTCGGAGAACCGGTCCCAGCTGGCCAACCGGCGGGCGGCCGAGGAGCGGCTGGTGGCGGCGCTGGACGAGGCGCTGGCCCCGCCGCCCCGCAAGCGACGGCCCACCCGGCCGTCGCGCGGGTCGGTCGAGCGCCGGCTGGCCGGCAAGCAGCGCCGGTCGCGGTCCAAGCAGCTGCGCCGGCGCCCGGACCGCGACGCCTGAGCCCGGGCAGCGCCGGTCGAGTGGCGCGAAACGGGGCTCCCGCGGCCGCCGCGGCCCCCGGTTCGCGCCACTCGCGGGCGAGCGGTCAGCGCGGCAGCCGCACGTCCCACCGGCGCTCGCCGATCAGCACGCCGTCGTCCTCGCCCTCCCGCGCCTCGAGCGTGATCGACACGTCGTAGGCGTCGGCACCGACGCGCACGTCGAGGACCGACCGGCTGGTGACCCGGATGCCCGGCCACCGCAGCTCGTACGACGCCTCCGCCTCGGCGCGCTGGGCGAACGTCTGGTTGTCGACCGACACCCGCCCGCGGTAGTGCTCGGTGGCCTCGCCGTCGTACGACGACGCGAAGGTGCCGCCGTGGTCGACCACCGCGGAGGTGGTGCGCCGGAGCACGTCCTGCTCCATCCGCCAGACGACGCCGTCCGGCTCCTCGGCGGACGTCGGGGCGCCCGGCGTGAACTCCGGCGGTGCGTACGGCGACGGGCCGGACCACGTCGGCAGCTCCAGCTCGCCGCCGTGCACCGTCAGCGTCGCCGGGGTCGGGGGAGCGACGGTGTTCGGCCAGTCCGACCCGGCGAACGACAACCGCATCGTCTGGCCGGGGTCGAACGCGTACGCGCAGGCGTCCAGCTCGACCTCGACGTCGTGCACCTGTCCCGGCTCGAGGTGGTCGAGCACCAGCGACCCACGGGTCACCAGCGCGGACGTGCCGTCGGGGAAGACGTCGCACAGCTTGAGCGACACCGACGTGCGCGGCTGGTCGCTGCTCAGCCGCAGCCGGACGACCGGCTGTCCGAGCAGCACCGTGCCGTCGGCGTCCCAGCCCCAGGTCACCGATGCCGCGTCGTCGTGGCGCAGGTCGCCGGACTGGCCCCAGGGCAGGTGGCCGGCGCAGTCGATCCAGGCCGCGGTGCCCACGTCGGCCCGCACCGCGTACGGCGAGTGCTCCGACAGCTCCGAGCACCCGCGGTGCGACCCGTGGGCAGGGCCACTCCTCCCGCATCCAGTAGCCCTCGTGGTCGCTCGAGGTCGGGCGCGGGGACCGTCGACGTGCGCACGAAGATGCTGCTCAGGTCCTCGTCGACGCCGTTGTCCTCGCCCCGCAGCCAGCGGTCCCACCACGCGACCATCTCGGGGACGAGGTCGATGCGCGGCCCGGGCATCGCCGACTCGGTGCCGGCGTGCGCCCACGGCCCGGCCACCATCCGGTGCGGCACACCGGACCTGCCCAGCGCCTCGAGGGTGCGGAACGAGTTGTTGCGGTAGCCGTCGGCCCAGCCGACCACCAGCATCACCGGGCACTCGATCCGGTCGTAGTCGGGGCGGAGCGAACCGTGCCGCCAGTACGGCCCGTCGACGCGCTCGGCCAGCCAGGTGAGCACCCACGGCTCGCAGGTCTGCACCCGGCGGCGCCACTCCTCGCGCCACCCGTCGCCCCACACCGCGGGCACCGGAGGCAGCGCGTTCATCGGCGTCATGTAGGCGCAGTAGTCGACGAGGTCGACCAGCTTGAGGGCTCCGCCGCGGTAGTGCACGTCGTCGGTGAAGCGGTCGTCGGTGGCGTAGATCGCGCAGATCGCCTTGAGCGCAGGCGGTCGCTCGGCCGCGGCCTGGATCGAGTTGAACCCCGAGTACGACGTGCCGTACATGCCGACGCTGCCCGAGCACCACTCCTGCGCGGCCAGCCACGCGATGACGATCAGCAGGTCGGCCTGCTCGCGGGCGGGGTACTCGTCCACCGCGTCGCCGGACGACGAGCCGGTGCCGCGCAGGTCCAGCCGGCAGACGGCGTACCCGTACTCGTCGCACAGCCGCTCGTACTCGGGCGCGTAGCTCGAGGTGACGTCGTCCTTGCGGTAGGGCAGGGCCTCGAGCACGCACGGCTGCGGACCGAGCGACGGGTCGGGCAGCCACAGCGACGCCGCGAGCTCCACCCCGTCGTCCATCGGCAGTCGGACCTCCTGTGGTCCCGTCCGGGGGAGAGCGTGGGTCATGGCAGCCTTCCGTGGGTGCTGAGCAGTCGGAGCACGGCCTCGGGTGGCAGGCCCTCGCTGGTGTTGCCGTCGCGGCCGACGACGGTGGGGGAGGCGAGCATCGAGTTGAGCACCGCCTCCTCGCTGGCGTCGACCACGGCCTCGAACAGCGGGTCGAGGTCCCAGGCGGTGAGCGGCCTGCCGTCGTAGCGGCCCTGCCGGTCGGAGCGCAGCCCGGTCGAGGCGGCGAGGAAGATCTCGCCGCTGCCGTGGTGCGCGGTCGAGCCGGTGCGCGCCAGGCCGAGCCCGATCCGGCGGGCCAGCCGGGTGCAGCCGGCGCCGTCGACCGGCGCGTCGGTGACCACGACCCCGATGCACGAGCCCGCCGGCGGCGCGGCGGAGCCGGCCGGGTCGGTCGCGGGCAGCAGCCGGCCGACGGGCACGCCGTCGACGGTGAGCCGCTCGCGCTCGCCGAAGTTCGTCATCAGCAGCACGGCCACCGTGTAGCCCTCGGGCGTCACCCGGGACGCGGTGCCGATGCCGCCCTTGAACCCCAGGCAGCTCATCCCGGTGCCGGACCCGACCGAACCCTCCAGCGGCGGCATCGCCGTGCCACGGGAGTCCAGGGCGGACTGCCACGCGCGGGCGACGTCGGCCCGCTGCACCTGCATCCGCCGGCAGTCGTTGAGGAACGAGTCGTCGCACTCGGCGACCACCGGGATGATCACGTCCTCGGCCACCTCCGGGTCCTGCTCCATCGCGATCTCGCAGGCGGCGTCGTAGACCCGGCCGAGCTGCATGGTCGACGTGAGGAACACCGGGGTCGTCGTGAGGCCCCACTCGGCGGCGGCCAGGAAGCCGGTGCACTCGCCGGCCCCGTTGAGCACCGCGCCACCGAGCGGCACCGGCCGCTCGCCGGCGTCGTCGGCGAGGACCAGGACGGTCACGCCGGTGCGGGCGACACCGTGGCCGGCCGGCGGAGCAGGCTCGTCGCGCCACACCGTGGCATGGCCGAGTCCCACGCCTCGGACGTCGAGGACGGAGTCGGTCGGGCCGGTGGGGAGCTTTCCTATCCTGATCCCCAGGTCAGTAGCGCGCGGCATAGAGGCATCCTGCCGTAGCCGCTGCCATGCTGACGAACATGCCGTCCAGCGCCGCCTCCGTCCCCGTCGTCTGGTCGGGCGACACCCGGCTGCACGTGCCCGGCGCGGAGGTGTGGGTCGGCGTGCCCACGCCGGGCACGGAGGTGCCCGAGCGGGTGGACGCGGTGCTCGATGCGGTACGAGGCCGCCGGCCACCCGGTGGTGGAGGCGCGCGCGCACGACGACAGCCGTCCTGCTGCGCGGTGCACGACGCCGCTCTCGTCGAGCACCTGCGCACCGTGCACGACGAGTGGATGGCATCGGAGATCCCGGCGCTGGTGGGCCAGCACAAGGTCGTGCCGTACGCCTTCCCGACCGAGGCGATGCTCGGCGGGCTGCCCGCGCACCGTGCGGTGGCCGTGCACGCGCGGGCGGGACAGTTCGGCTACGACACGATGACGCTGGTCGGTGCGGGCACCTGGACGGCGGCCCGTGCCGCCGTCGACTGCGCGCTCACCGCCGTCGACCTGGTGGGCGAGGGGGCGAGGGTGGCGTACGCGCTGTGCCGCCCACCCGGCCACCACGTCACGAGGGCTGCCTACGGCGGCTCCTGCTACCTCAACAACGCGGCCGTCGCCGCCGAGGCGCTGCGGGCGGCCGGGCACGAGCGGGTGGCCGTCGTCGATGTCGACGCCCACCACGGCAACGGCACCGCGGCCATCTTCTACGGGCGCGGCGACGTGGCGTACGGCTCGGTGCACGTCGACCCGGGCGCCGGCTGGTTCCCGCACTACGTGGGCTTCGCCGACGAGACCGGGACGGGCGCGGGGGCGGGCACGACGCTCAACCTGCCGCTCGCACCCGGGAGCGACGACGCCGTCTGGTGCCGGTCGGTCGAGCAGCTGGCGGCGTGGGTCGCTGCCCTCGGCGTGGAGGCGCTGGTGGTGTCACTGGGGGTCGACGCCGCCGCCGACGACCCGGAGAGCCCGCTGCTGGTGACCGCCGACGGCTATCACCGGGCCGGTGCCACGCTCGGGGGGCTGGGAGTGCCGACCGTCGCCGTCCAGGAGGGCGGCTACCACCTGCCCTCGCTGGGCGGGCTGGTCGCCGCGTGCCTGGCCGGCCTCGGCGACTGACCACCGCAGACCGGGTCGCGCACTGCGCTCACCGTGTACGGCGGGGTCCCGGGCGGCTCGTCGTTCTGGCTGTTGACGACGTAGATCCGGCCGTCGTGCCGGGCGAGGGTGGTGGGCAGGTCGAAGGGCTGCCCGGTGGCGTCGGTCAGGATCTCGTGCGTCACGCGACCCGACCGCAGGCCCCGGTCGAGGCGGGCGACGTAGACGCCGGGCGGCGCCCCGTAGTTGAGCACGGCGTACAGGCGGCGGCCGGCCAGGACCATGCCGTCGGCGCCGAAGCTCTGCTCGCCCAGGTCGAGCTGGGCCATGTCGCCGGTCGCGGTGTCCACCCGCCAGACGGCCTCGGTCCCGTTGGAGGCCACCAGCAGGGTCCGGCCGGAGGGATCCGCGACGATGCCGTTGAGCAGCCAGAACTCCGCGGGGAACCCGGGGAAGGCCGGGCGCACGTCCAGCCACGGCTGCAGCGCTCCGACCCTCGTCCCGTGCACCTGCGCCCGGTAGACGAACGGGTTGGCCCAGTCGGTGACGTAGACCGCGTGCGGGGTCAGCACCAGGTCGTTCAGGTCGGCCGGGCCCAGCGGGCCGCCGGCCGCGGTACGCGTGGTCAGCAGCCGTCCGGACCGGCCGTGCACGGTGAGCGTGTCCCCGCCGACCGACCAGATCCGCCCCGCCCGGTCGGTGTGCACGCCCAGGGAGGTGCCGCGGTCGGTGGCACCCGAGGCGTCGAACGGCTGCATCTCAGGATCGTCGACGTCGCCGCGGAACAGCGCGCCTGTCGCGTCCGAGGTCACGTACATGGTGCCGTCGCGCTGGATGGCGATCCCCTCCGGGAGCACGCCGGGTTGGTCCGAGACCACGTACTCGACCGGTCGATGATGTGCCGCCGCAGCGGGCGCCATCGTGGCGACGGCCACCGCCACGACCAGGGCGAGGACTCCGGGCAGACGAGACATCACGACCTCCGAGCAGGCGACTGAGGTCGGCACTCTAGTTCGAGTTCGAACTATATGGAAGCCTGCAGCATCACTCGCGCGCGGCCGCCTGCTCGACGGCAGCGAGCAGCGCGTCGTCGATCTCGGCCAGCCCGGCGCGGGCGGCCTCCACGCTTGCGGCACCACCGAGCTGCGTGTTGAGCGCGCGGACGGCGGACCGCATCCGGAGCCGTCCGGTGGTCCACTGGTCGCGGCCCTCGGCGCTGAGCTCCAGCCACGTCGAGCGGCCGTCCTCCGGGTTGGGGGTGCGCTCGAGGTGGCCGCGCTTGTCCATGCTGGCGAGGTATCCGGACAGTGTCGGCGGGCGTAGGCCGAGCACGTCCCGTACCTGCATCGGGGTCATCGGCCCACGGGCGAGCTGGGCGTACACGGCGAACTCGGAGGGCGTCAGCCCGCTGCCGGCGAAGGCCTGGTCGAGGAACCGGCCAAGGTGCTGTCCGAGCACGAACAGGTCGAGCGCGACATTGCCGCCTCGCTGATCCAGCACCCCGCGCCGCTGGCGCTGTTGCGAAGCCACGGGCGCCATCATGGCACCGGGGGCACTCCCACGCCGGTCGGCCGCTCGGAACGCGCCGACCTGGTCAGACCGTGATGGCCAGCTTGCCCCTGACCGTGCCGGCCACGAGGCTGCGCATGGCCTCGGGGGCTCGATCCAGCGGGTAGGTCGGCGCCGATGCTCGGCGTCACCTGGCCCGCCTCGATGAGCTCGCTGAGTCGTTCGAGATCGCGGGAGTTCTCGTTGGGGACCAGCATCGCCAGGCGTTGCCGCACGAGCGGCGACAGGGCCAGGGCGCGCAGCTGCCGCGTCATCCCTCCGGTGAGGTTGCCGCCCTCCTCGCCACCGACGATGACGGCGGTGCCGGTGGGGGTGAGCGCTCGGCGCAGTCGGGACAGCGTGGGATTGCCTGCGATGTCGAGGACGACGTCGTAGCGGTGCACGCCGTCGGCGAAGTCCTCGTGGGTGTAGTCCACGACGTGGTCCGCGCCCAGGCCACGCACCAGGTCGACCTTCGACGTGCTGGACACACCGGTGACGTCCGCGCCGAGGGCCTTGGCGATCTGGACCGCGTAGCTGCCGACACCGCCGGACGCACCGCTGATCAGCACCCGCTGGCCCGCCTGGACCCGGCCCACGTCGCAGACCGCCCGGAAGGCGGTCACTCCCGAGACCGGCACCACGGCCGCCTGCGTGAAGGAGATGTTCGCCGGCTTGCGGGCCAGCTTGTCCTCGCGGGCGACCGTGTAGTCGGCGAACGTGCCGCGGCCGAAGCCGAACACCTCGTCACCCGGGGCGAACCTGGTCACCGCTGATCCGACCGAGACGACGGTGCCGGCGACATCGACGCCGGCGACCGGGTTGCGAGGGCGGCGGATTCCCACGCCCAGGCGGAGCAGGTACGGGCGTCCGGTCATCAGGTGCCAGGCGCCGCGGTCGAGGCCCGCGGCGTGCACGTGGACGAGCACCTCGTCGTCGGCCGGCTCCGGCCGGGGGACCTGCGCGACGCGCAGGACGTCCGCGGAGCCGTAGCCGTCCCGGACGACGGCGCGCATCACGCTGGCCGTCGCCGGCCCGGCTGTCTGGCCGTCCGTCGTGGCGAGCTCTGGTTTCGATCCCATGACCGCTTCTCTCTTTGAGCTGTGGACTTGCAGTGCCGAGTACGACGACGGTACCGTACTAAGTACGAAACGTCGAGCCGGTCAGGAGCACGATGCCGAGAGCAGCCCGCGACACCACCCCGCAGCCACGCGTCCCGCTCAGCCGGGAACGGGTGCTGCGCGGCGCGATGACGGTCGCCGACGCAGGGGGGATCGGGTCGCTGACGATCCGCTCGCTCGCGCAGGAGCTCGGCGTCAAGCCGATGTCGGTCTACCACCACGTCGCCAACAAGGACGAGATCCTCGACGGCATCGTCGACATCGTGTTCAGCGAGATCGAGCTCCCTGCGCCCGACGGCGACTGGCGCATGGAGATCCATCGGCGTGCGACGTCGGCCCGGCACGTGCTGCGCAGGCACTCCTGGGCGATCGCGCTGCTGGAGTCCCGCACCAACCCCGGCCCGGCGACCCTGCGCCACCACGACGCGGTCCTCGGGACGTTGCGCGGTGCCGGCTTCTCGGTCGCGATGACCGCGCACGCGTACGCCCTGCTGGACGCCTACGTCTACGGGTTCGCGATCCAGGAGGCCGCGCTGCCGTTCGAGGGGCCGGACAGCGCGGCCGAGGTCGCCGGACCGATGATGGAGCTGTTCGCCGCCGGCGCCTACCCGCACCTGGTCGAGCTGATGACCGAGCACGCGCTCAAGCCCGGCTACGACTTCGGCGACGAGTTCGAGTTCGGTCTCGGACTGGTCCTCGACGGCCTCAGCGACGCCCTTCCCGGCGGCAAGCCACGGTCCGCCCGCGCCCGGCGCAGGAGCGCGACCTAGGTCGACGTCGGGTGCTGGCGGGGATGTGCGCACGGCCGTTGCGGGCCTAGTGTCGAGACGTCACCCGGCTGACCGGCTGCAGGCGCACGACGGTCGGCGGGGGGACCGACACGGAGGGGGGCACGTGCCATGCCGCTGCTCCTGTTCGCCCTGGTCGCGCTCGTCGGCGGCGGGATCCAGGCCTACCGACGCCGCGGACAGGACCGCCTCGCCGCGGACACCATGATCGTCTGGTGGTTCGTCGTCGCGGTCGGGCTCGGCGGACTGCTCGGGGCCGGCTACCACCTGTTCGACGGCCCGGCGACGGCCGAGGAGATCGGCTACACCCGGGGCAACGGCGGCTTCCAGTACGAGAACGCGATGGGTGACCTCGCGATCGCGGTCGCCGGGTTGCTCGCGGCCCGCCTGCGCGGGCACTTCTGGCTGGCGCTGCTGGTGATCTTGTCGATCCAGTTCCTCGGCGACGCGGGCGGGCACCTCTACTTCTGGCTCGACGAGGGTGACATCGAGCCCTACAACGTCGGCGTGCCGCTCGCGATGGACTTCATCGTGCCGGTCGTCACCGCGGTCCTCTACACACTGTCCTGGCGTGGTGGCGGCGACGCGCGTCCTGCCGCGCCCAGCTGATCTGACAGGGCTGCCGGACCCGCGTACGGTCCCCGCCGTGGGCGAGCCGAGAGCAGGCAAGCAGCAGGCGGGTACCGAGCAGGACCGCGGGCTCAAGCGGTCGATCACCGGGCGGCTGCTGTTCTTCTACGTCCTCGGTGACGTCCTCGGATCCGGCATCTACGTCCTGATCGGCTTGGTGGCGGGGGCCGTCGGAGGGGCGTTCTGGCTCGCCTTCGCGGTCGGCGTCAGCCTGGCCACGATCACCGGGCTGGCCTACGCCGAGCTCGTCACGAAGTACCCGCAGGCGGCCGGCGCCGCGCTGTACGTCAACAAGGCGTTCCGCAGCCGGCCGCTCACCTTCCTGATCACGGTCTGCATGCTCTCGGCCTGCTTCGCCGCCGCGGGCTCGCTGGCGACCGGCTTCAGTGCCTACTTCCGCGAGGTCTGGGACCTGCCACCGGCGCTGCTGATCTCGCTCGCGTTCGTCATCGTCCTGGCCGTCGTCAACTTCATCGGCATCACCGAGTCGGTCGTGACCAACATGGTGATGACGTGGGTCGAGGTCGCGGGCCTGGTGATCATCATGATCATCGGCGTCGTCTACATCGCGCAGGGAGAGGCCGACTTCGGCGTCCTGGTCGACTTCACGGCCGACGGGAGCCCGATCTTCGCCCTCGTCGCCGGCGTAGCCCTCGCCTTCTTCGCCATGACCGGCTTCGAGAACGCGGCGAACGTCGCCGAGGAGACCGTCGACCCGGCGAGGACCTTCCCCCGCGCGCTGGTCGGCGGGATGGCCGCCGCCGGAGTCATCTACGTCCTGGTCGCGATGACGGCGGCGCTGACGGTGCCGATCGGGACGCTGGAGAAGTCCGACGCCGCGTTGCTGGAGGTCGTCGAGGCGGGGATCCTCCCGGTGCCCGTCGGCGTCATGACCATCCTGTTCGCCGTCATCGCGATGGTCGCCATCACCAACACGACGCTGGTCTCGTTGGTCACGCAGTCCCGCATCCTCTACGGCATGGCGAACGAAGACGTGGTGCCCGGCGTCTTCGCCAAGATCCACGCCCGCCGCCGCAGCCCGTGGTTCGCGCTCATGTTCGCCACGCTCGTGGTCTGCACGCTGCTCATCGTCGCTCGGGTGCTCAACGAGGCCGGGGTGCGCGTCGAGGGTGGCGTCGTGGCCCGGCTGGCGACCGTGACGGTCGTCTTCACGTTGTTCATCTACGTGCTGGTCATCGTCTCCGCGCTCAAGCTGCGCGGCCACGACGAGAGCGCCGACACCTTCCGGGCGGCGACGCCGCTGCTGGCCGTCGGCATCCTCGGCAACCTGGTGCTGATCGTCTACGTCGTCGTCGACGACCCCACGTCCCTGCTCTGGTGTGCGGGCCTGCTCGCGATCGGTGGGGCCCTGTTCCTGATCGAGCACGTCTTCGGCAACCGGGACCGGCCGTCGGATCGCGACGCACCCACGTTGTCGACCGGGGTCTGACCCGCTACGCCGTCACTCGTCGTGGCGCGTCGGCTGCACGTCGACGACGAGACCGGCGTGGGCGACCAGCACCGGCCCGGGATAGTGCCCCGCTGCGTCGTCGCGGGCCCGCTCGTGGTCGTTGCCCGGCCACAGGTGGGTGAGCAGCAGCACTCGGGCACCGGCCGCCGCGGCCGCGGCACCCGCCTCGCCGGCGGTCAGGTTGAGGGGCGGTTGGCCTGCCGGCGCGGGCTCGACCCCGGGCTGCTGGTGCCGGTCGGTGGCGTCGACGACGAAGATGTCGGTGTCGCGTCCCAGCTCGGCCAGCTCGGTGCTCGCACCGGTGTCACCGGTGAACGCGACGGCGACGTCGGCCGTCGACAGGCGCAGGCCGGCGTTGGGGACGTAGTGCGGCAGCAGCACCGTGTGCACGCTGAACGGGCCGCACGAGGTGTCGGGCCCCGGGGTCTCCTGCCACGCGAACACCCGGTGGATGTCCTGCGCCGCACCGTCGTGCTGGTCGACCAGACGGGCGACCACGCCGGCAGGCGCGAACAGGGGCAGCGGATCGGCGGCTCGGCGGCCGAACCACCGCGCGCGGAACAGGGCGTAGAGGTCGCCCATGTGGTCCGGGTGGTCGTGCGTGACGAAGACGCCGTGCAGCCCGTCGCCGGTGTGGTTGCCGAGCAGGGCGAACAGCCGGGACACCGTGCCCCAGCCGAGGTCCACCACCACCCGCGCGCCACCGCTCTCGACGACGTAGCCGCTGCACGGCTCGTCCACTCCCGGGAACGATCCCGACGCGCCCAGCACGACGACGCGCGCGGTCGGCCGGCCGCCGGCTCCCGCCGGGCTCACCCGTGGTCCGCGCTCGTCCGGCCGTGGGCCTCTCCAGGTCGCCGGCGAGAGCGGCCGGGGCGCGCATCCGCCACGCGTCGGTCACCAGCTCGCCGAGGCGTACGACGTCGACCTCGGGGAGCCGCAGCAGCACCAGCGGCAGGCCGTCGTAGCCGGGTGTGGTGAAGAACAGCTCCGGCTCGCCGAGCAGCAGCGCCTGCTTCTCCGCCTCGTCGCCGACGAACAGCACCGCGACGTCGGTGC
This sequence comes from uncultured Actinomycetota bacterium, assembly GCA_963801045.1. GTDB lineage: Bacteria > Actinomycetota > Actinomycetes > Propionibacteriales > Nocardioidaceae > JACCWP01. The sequence continues at coordinate 627,057 of CAWDDC010000003.1, read as the reverse complement.
GGATGCGGCGCGGCCGGCCGGGCCTGCGCTCGGGGTAGGACCAGACGAACCCCTTGTCGGCGACCCGGAAGTCGAAGCCGTCGCTGTCGATCTCCATGACGTGGGGCAGCGCCAGCGCGAGGCGGCGCACGTCGTCGGCGTCAGCCATCGAAGGCCCTCCCGGGTGGCGCCACCTGCATCCGCACAGGCTAGACGCCGGCGCGGACGGCCGGGTCTTGCTCCCGGCGACGGCACCCGCGCACACTCTGGGCATGGCCGAACCCATCCGGGTGATCCCGACAGCCGACCTCGTCGACGCCGACCCGACGCCCGGCATGCACCGACAGCGCGCGGTGGAGGCTGACGGGCTGTGGTCGGGAGTCGTGCACACCGATCCCGGGTCGACGTCCGGCTGGCACCATCACGGTGACCACCAGACCAGCCTCTACGTGGTGTCCGGCGCGATGCGGCTGGAGTTCGGGCCGGGCGGACGGTCCGTCGCCGATGCCGGCCCGGGCGACTTCGTCCACGTCCCGGCGGGGGTCGTCCACCGGGAGTCCAACCCCACCGACGCTCCCGCGACCGCGATCATCGCGCGCGCCGGCACCGGGGTGCCCACCGTCAACGTCGACGCTCCCGAGGACGATTGAGCCCGGCCCGCCGTGCGGACCCCCGGCTCAGGGCCGCGGCCGTCCCCAGGTGACGTGGGCGACGATCGTCAGCTCGAGGACGCCGTCGCTCGCCCACGGCCGTACGGCTCGCTCGACCGCGTCGTCGAAGTCGCGTGCCTCCTGCGCGGACATGTGCTCGCGGGCGAGCGTGGCGGTCGAGTGCAGTTGCTCGACGTAGTCGCCCACCCGTTGCCGGACGACCACCGGGGACGTGTCGGTGCTGCCTGTCGTCGCGAAAAGGCCACGCTGCTGCAGGGCGTCGACGAGGGAGAAGCGCGGGTCGTAGTCAGGGTTGCGGGAGTGCCGTCTGATCACGGTGGTGAGCTCCTGCTGCCACCCGACGTCACGAGGACCGTGCTCGATGATGGCCAGCTGGGCGCGTGGGGACAGCACCTGAGCGAGCCGGTCCGTGGTCTGCTCCCAGTCCATCCAGTGCAGGCTGGCTCCGGCGGTCGCGAGGGCGTAAGGGCCGTCCAGCCGAGCGGTCTCCGCCGGGGCGACGATCCAGCGCAGCCGCGGATCCCGGCCACCCGGTCGGTTCCTGCCGGCCTCGACCATGGCAGCCGAGATGTCGACGGCGTCGACGCGGTCGACGCGCGGTGCGAGCGGACGAGCGATGGCTCCGTCGCCTGCCCCGAGGTCGAGCACCACCCGGGGGTCGTCGACGACGAGCTGCTCGAGGAGGTCGAACACCTCGGCCGGATAGGGCGGGCGGTGCACGTAGGCGGCTGCCACCCCGGGGTGCCCGAAGACGCCACCCAGCTCCTGGTGGCTGAGCCCGGCCGGTTCGGTCATCACCTGCCGTCGGTGACGGCCTCCTTGATGAGCATCAGCTCGGCCAGCTCGATGCAGGAGATGCCGAGGTTCTCGGCAACGTCTTCCAGCCGCCGCTGTGCATCGTGCGGCGTGATGTGGTGCCGCGCGGCGAGCAGATCCACCGCGGCGAAGAACGGATGCGCGTCCAGCACGGACGCGTCTGAGGTTGTCAGCATCGGGGATGCCACCTCCCGGTAATAGCGAACTACCTGTAGGTATCCCCGCAGTGGTGGCTGATACCCACTCGAACGATGTTCTACACCCGCGGGCCGGTTTCTGCGGCAGATTTTCTCTTCGGCCGCTCTGTCCCGAAGGATCGTCCGCACCGTACGCCCCTGCCCACTGCGACGTGACCCCGGGGATCCTCGCTCCGCGAACCGGCTCCACGGCGGACGGACAATCCGCTGGTCCCTGCCCGCGGCTCCCGGCGAGGATGTCCCGATGCCCTCCCGCCTGCACGAGGACCAGGTCGACATCGACACGGCGACGGTGCACCTGCTGCTCGCCGAGCAGCTGCCCGACCTGGCCGGGCTCCCGCTTCGCCAGGTGTCCTCCGGGGGCACCGACAACGCGGTGTTCCGGCTGGGGGACGACCTCGCCGTGCGGATGCCGTTGCGTCCGGACGCGGTCGGCGGCCTGCTCAAGGAGATCCGCTGGCTCCCCGTCGTCGCGCCGCACCTGTCGCTCGACGTCCCGGAGGTGGTGGCCGCCGGCGCTCCGTCCGGCGACTATCCCTTCCCCTGGGCGGTGGTCCGGTGGCTGCCGGGCGAGGACGCGATGACGGCGCGCATCGACTCGATCCGCGAGCTGGCGCTCGCCGTTGCCGGCTTCGTCGCGGAGCTGCGGGCCATCGACATGACCGGTGCTCCTGCCCCGGGATCGGAAGGCTTCGGCCGCGGGGGCCCGCTCGTCGGACGGGACGACGAGTTCCGTACGGCACTGGCACGGTGCGAGGGACTGCTCGACGTGGATCGGGTGCGCGACGTCTGGGACGACGCGCTCGCGGCACCGGACTGGGACGGCCCGGCCGTCTGGCTGCACGCCGACCTGCTCCCCGCCAACGTGCTGGTGCGCGACGGCAAGGTGGCCGGGATCCTCGACTTCGGCACGATGGCGCCCGGTGACCCGGCCTATGACGTCACGCCGGCGTGGCACCTGCTCGACCGCGACAGCCGGGCGGTGTTCCGCGCCGCGCTCGACGTCGACGAGGCGACGTGGCGACGAGCGCGCGGGCTGGTCGTGTCCGGAGGAGTCATCGCCCTGCCGTACTACCTGCACACCAACCCGACGATGGTGGCGATCGCGCGTCGCGGGATCGGTGCGGTGCTGGCCGACCCGGCCTGAGCCGCGCTCGCCGAAAAGCAGTTGGGCCGCTGACGCTGCGTCCCTTCCGTGATCGACATGGGCCTCCTGTGACCGCCGGCCGTCGGACCGCGTGTCAGACCGCAGTCGATCGGCTCCCGGCCGGGACAGGAACACCCTCGTGCGTACACAGCTCGCGTTGAAGAGTGTCACCAAACGCTACGACGACCGCGTCGTCCTCGACCAGGTCTCGATCACCGTCGCTCCCGGCGAGAAGGTCGGCGTCATCGGGGACAACGGGTCGGGCAAGTCGACGCTGCTCCGGCTGCTCGCCGGACGGGAACGCGCCGACAACGGCGACGTCACCGTGCTGGCACCCGGCGGCCTCGGCTACCTGGCCCAGACGGTGGAGCTCCCAGCCCGGGCCACCGTCCAGGACGCGATCGACCTGGCGCTGTCCGACCTCCACGACCTCGCCTCCCGCGTACGCCACGCCGAGGCAGCCATGGCCGGCGTATCCGGCTCGGAGCTGGACTCCGCGCTGGCTGCGTACGCCGAGCTGGTGGCCGACTTCGAGGCCCGCGGCGGCTACGACGCGGAGCTCCGGGTGGAGATCGCGGCGCACCACCTGGGCGTACCGGGGCTGGAGCGGGACCGGCCGTGGGAGACGTTGTCCGGCGGCGAACGCTCACGGCTGGCACTGGCCGCGGTGGTCGCCGCAGACCCGGAGCTGCTGCTGCTGGACGAGCCGACCAACGACCTCGACGACGACGCCATGACCTGGCTGGAGACCCGGTTGCGCGAGCACCGCGGAGCCGTCGTCGTCGTCACCCACGACCGGGTGTTCCTGGAACGGCTCTCCAGCACGATCCTCGAGGTCGAGGCGGGTCGGGTCTCACGCCACGGCGACGGCTACCACGGCTATCTCGCTGCCAAGGCGGCGGAGCGCAGTCGCCGGCTGCAGCAGTTCGCGGCGTGGTCCGCGGACCTGGCGCGCAACCAGCGGCTGGTCGCGGCCAACGTCGCCAGGCTGGACGCGATCCCGCACAAGACGCCGTTCGCGGTCTTCGGGCACGGCGCGTTCCGCAGTCGCAGTCGTGGACACGGCGCGATGGGTCGGATCCGCAACGCCAAGGAACGGGTCGAGCGGCTGACCGCGCGGCCGGTCGCACCACCGCCCGAGCGGCTGCCTTCACCGCCCGCCTCACGACGGCGGCAACGGAGCCGGTGGTTGCTGCCGCCGAGCTGCACGACGTACGGGTCGCGGGCGGATCGCCCTGTCGTCATGGGCGATCGGGCCGGGCGAGCGGTGCCTGGTGACCGGTCCCAACGGCGCCGGCAAGACGACCCTGCTGCGCGTGCTGGCGGGTGCGCTGCGACCGGACGCCGGGCACGTGCACGTACGCGGTCGGGTCGGCCACCTGCGGCAGGAGGACACCGCCTGGCCGCCGGGGCTCACCGTGCAGCAGGCGTTCGCCCTCGGGCGCGAGAGATGCCGCCGACGAGCACGCGGCGACGTTGCTGGCCCTCGGCCTGCTTGCTCCCGCCGACCTCCGGCTCCGGGTCGACGACCTCTCGTACGGGCAGCGGCGCCGGATCGAGCTGGCCAGGCTGGTGACCGAGCCCGTGGACCTGCTGCTGCTGGACGAGCCCACCAACCACTTCTCTCCGCCCTGGTCGAGGAGCTGGACGCGGCCCTTGCGGACTACCGCGGTGCGCTGGTGGTCGTCACCCACGACCGCAGGATGCGGTCCCGGTTCGTCGGCTCCCACCTGCGCCTCGAGGCCGGCCGCGTCGTCAGCTTCCGGCTCAGGGAGCCGACAGCGTGTAGCACAGGCGCAGGCTCCCGTCGGTCTGCGCCCGCGCGTACGTCAACGTGAGTGGCTGGGTGAGCGTCTCGGCGAGGAACGGTGTGCCGGTCCCGAGCACGGCGGGGATCACGGTGAGGTCGAGTGCGCCCAGCAGACCCTGAGCGGCGAACTGGCTGGCCAGGTTGCCTCCGCCGACGATCCAGATCAGCCGGCCCCCGGCCACGGCACGCATCTCCTCGTGCACGGGGGCGACGTCGCCGCGCACGACCCGGATGTCGGCGCTCGGCCACCGGCGGACCTCGCGCGAGCTGAAGACCCAGCACGGCATCGAGCCGTAGGGCGACTCGTCGTGGCGGCCCTCGTCGAGGATGCTCTCGTACGTGCCCGAACCCATGACCATCGCGCCGACCTCGGCGAAGAACCGGCGGTAGAGGTGCGGGTCGGAGCGGCGTCGTCGATCGCGCCGCCGCCGGTCGGATGGAACAACCAGTCCAGTCCGCCACCGCTGTCGGCGATGTAGCCGTCCAGCGACTGGGCGAGGAAGTAGTAGACGCCGGTGCCGTCATAGAAGGTCACGTGGCCAGTCTGTCGATCCCACGGGTCAGGGACGGTCGGTGTCGGTCGCCATTCCTATCCTGTGCCGCATGACGAGTCTTGCGGACAAGGGTCTGGCCTTCCGAGAGCTGCACGCACGCGGTCAGGCAGGGGACGCGTTCATCATCCCCAACCCCTGGGACGTCGGCACCGCGCGACTGCTCGCGCACCTCGGGTTCAGCGCGCTGGCGACGACCAGCATGGGCTTCGCGTTCTCGCGCGGCCGGCGGGACACCACTGTGGGCCGGGACGAGATGATCGAGCACGTCGCGGTGATCGCCGGGGCGACGGACCTCCCGGTCAGCGCCGACCTCGAGGGTGGCTACGCGGTCGACCCCGAGGGGGTGGCGGAGACCATCCGGCTGTCGGCCGACGCGGGGGTCGTCGGTGGTTCCATCGAGGACGCCACCGCCGACGAGGACGCGCCGATCCACGACCTCGGCCCGGCCACCGAGCGGGTGGCCGCGGCCGCCGAGGCGGCGCACGCGCTCGACGTCCCCTACGTCCTCACCGGACGGGCGGAGAACTACCTGCACGGTCGGCCCGACCTGGCCGACACCATCGAGCGGCTGCAGGCCTACCAGGAGGCCGGCGCCGACGTGCTCTACGCGCCCGGGCTGGCCACCCGGCAGGACATCGTCGAGGTCGTGCGTTCGGTCGACCGCCCGGTCAACGTCCTGATGGGGCTGCAGGGCGTCCAGCTCACGCTGCCCGAGCTCGCCGAGATCGGCGTGGCGCGCATCAGCGTCGGCAGCGCGTTGTACCGAGCGGCCCTGGGGGCGTTCCTGCGTGGTGCCCAGGAGATGCGCGACAGCGGATCGTTCTCGTTCGCCGACGACGCGGTCGGGTCGGGCGAGGTCAACGAGGTCTGGGACAGGAGTGGCTAGCCTTCGGGTCGGAGGTACACCACGTGGACGCAGCGGAGAATCGCCGGATCGATGCTCGTGTCGAGACGCTGTACAAGAAGCAGCTGGCCGTCGAGCCCGCGGGCACCCCCTCGTTCTACCGGCCGGACCGCGGCTACCACGCGTACGAGCAGGCGGGCGAGGAGCGCGACGCCTTCGGCATCTGCATCGCCGACCGCGACGGCGGCCTGCACGCCGTGGGTGACCACGACCGGCCCTTCGCCGTGCAGTCGATCTCGAAGGTGTTCGCCTACTGCCTCGCGCTCAATGACTGGGGCTTCGACCACGTCTCGACCCGGGTCGGCGTGGAGCCCAGCGGTGACGCCTTCAACTCGATCATGCTCGACGAGCGCGACCAGCGGCCGCACAACCCGATGGTCAACGCCGGGGCGATCGTGACCAGCGACCTCGTCCGCGGCAAGGACGCGGGGGAGAAGATCGAACGGATCGTCGGCGTGATGCGTGCCTTCGCCGACAACGACAGCCTGGACGTCGACCAGGCGACGTTCGACGGGGAGTGGGCCTCGGCCGACCGCAATCGCGCGATCGCGTACCTCATGCGCAGCTACGGCTTCCTCACCGGCGACGTCGATGAAGCCCTCGGCGTCTACCTCAAGCAGTGCTCGGTCCTGGTCTCGTGCGACGACCTCGCGATGATGGCGGCGACCCTCGCCCACAACGGCGTCAACCCCCGCACCGGCGTACGCCACCTTCCCGACCTGCGGGTGCGGGACGTGCTCAGCGTGATGTTCACCTGTGGCATGTACGACTTCGCGGGCGAGTGGGCCTTTGACGTCGGTGTGCCGGCCAAGAGCGGCGTGAGCGGGGGCATCCTCGCGGCGGTCCCCGGCAAGAGTGGGATGGCGACCTTCTCGCCGGGCCTCGATCCCTTCGGCAACAGCATTCGCGGCGTCCAGGTGTGCGAGGTGGTCTCGCAGCAGCTCGGCCTGCACGTGTTCGCCGGTGAGGAGGAGGACACCCTGCTGGGACCTTCCGCCCCGGCGGTCTGACCGCGCCACTGCCCAGCCATGCGAGTGGCGTGAAACCGGGCTGGTGGCGCCGCGGCGAGCCCCGGTCCGCGCCACTCGGCTGGGGGGTCCTCACCGCGGGGAACCCCGACGGGCCGGTCGTCATGGTGTTGACGTCGACTCCCTGCGGCTGGGTGATGGCCCACACGATCGACGCGGCCAGCTGCTCGGCTGCCAGGTAGCCGCCGGGCCGATCGCTCGGCGCTCCGCCGATCGGCGCGAAGAAGTCGGTCTCCACCGCTCCCGGCGACACCAGGGTCACGCCGATCCCGTCGTCGGTGACCATCAGCCGGGTGTTCTCGGCCAACCCGGTGACTGCCCACTTGGTGGCACCGTAGATGTTGCCGGAGGTGTGGATGACGCTTGCGACACTGCCGAGCAGGACGATGCGTCCACGGGTCTGCCGCAAGGCCGGCAGCGCGGCCCGGATGAGCAGCGCCGGTCCGAGCACGTTGGTCAGCACCATGTCGCGCCAGCCGGCCGGGTCGCCGCTCGCCAGGTCGTCGTGGGTGGCGTAGCCGGCGTTGGCGACCACGGTGTCCAGCCGCCCGAACGCGTCGACGGTGGCGTCGACGGCGGCACGTACGGCCTCGTAGTCGGCGGCGTCGCCGGGGACGGTCAGCAGCTCGGCCGGCACGCCGCACTCGCTCGCGAAGCGGTCGAGCCGGTCGCGGCGGCGTCCGGTGACGGCGACCCGGTGGCCGAGCTTTAGGAGCTGGCGGGCCGTGGCCGCGCCGATGCCGGTGGAGCCGCCGGTGATCAGGGCGACGGGGGTGTGGGTGTCAGACATGGCGGGAACGCTAGGAACTAGAGCCGACTCTAGGTCAACCCCGAGGCTCCCTGGCATGACCACGATCGCACCAGGCCTCAGCATCGGGCAGGTCGCCGAGCGCACCGGGCTGAGCGTGCACGCACTGCGTTACTACGAGCAGGAGGGCCTGCTCGCCGGACTGGTCTCGCGGGCCCGGCAGGCGCCGGGTTTACAGCGAGGACGACGTGGAGTGGCTCGGCATCTGCACCCGGTTCCGCGCCTCGGGCATGCCGTTGACCGTCATTCGTGCGTACGCCGACCTCGTCCGGCAGGGACCGGGCAACGAGCGGGAGCGGCTCCGCCTGCTGCAGGCGCACCGGGAGCAGGTGATCGCCCGGATCCGCGAGCTCACTCGAGAGCCTGGACATCCGATCGACTACAAGGTGCGGGTCTACGGCGACCACGTGGCCAACGGCACCGCCGCCGAGGTGTGGAGCCCGTCGCTGGCTCCCCGTTAGCCCGTGCACGTTGTCGGTGCCGGTGGCTACTGTGCGGGCACCCAACCGCCTCTCGTGCAAGGAGCATCCGATGGCCTCACGTCTCAACCCCTACATCACCTTCGACGGCAACGCGCGGGAGGCGATGGAGTTCTACGCCAGCGTCTTCGGCGGCACGCTGAACGCTCAACACGTTCGGTGAGTTCGGCGACAAGGACGCGCCGGAGGCCGACAAGATCATGCACGGCCAGCTCGAGACCGACCACGGGTTCACGCTTGATGGGTGCCGACACCCCGCCCGGCATGTCGCACAACCCCGGCGACAACATCGCCGTGAGCCTGTCCGGTGACGACGGCGACGAGCTGCGCGGCTACTGGGACAAGCTGTCCGCGGCCGGCACCGTCAGCGCTCCCCTGGAGAAGCAGATGTGGGGCGACGAGTTCGGCATGTGCGTGGACGCCTACGGCATCGCGTGGATGGTCAACATCGCTCAGCCACAGGGCTAGCGAGGCCCTCAACCCTTGTCGGGAAACGAGTGGTGCTCGTGCGTCACGAGCCACCGTCCGCCGTCCTTGCGCAGGCCGACGGTCAGGCGCAGCCGCTGGTCCGGGTCGTCGCGCAGCCCCTCGTCGGTGTTGCAGCGCAGCAGGGCGTACGCGAACGCGACGTCCTCGCCGGCGGTGACGTCGAGCGAGACGATCTCGAAGCGGGCGCCCGCGGCCTGCCAGCTGAAGAACGGCGGCCACGCCGCGCGGTAGGCGTCGATGCCCCGGATGCCGTCGTTGGGCGGTGGCACGTCGAACATCACGATGTCGGCGGCGTGGTCGGCGAGGACGCCGTCCAGGTCGCCGGCGTGCACCGCACTGGCCCAGTCCTCGATCAGCGCCCGGATCTGCTTCTCGTCGTCGGTCATCGGTTGCCGTCCCTCGGGGGTTCTCGTCGCGTCCGCGGATCGTGCTCGACCCACGCCAGGGGGACTCGCGCCGGCGGGCAAACTCATCGGCCCGCGCTCGGCGGCGATGGGGATGCGGTCGGCGGTGGACGGGCCTGGACGCACCAGGCCGAGCCGTGGATCTCGAACGGCGCAGCCGGCAGCCGCTCCTCGCACCGGCTCCGGAGCAGCTGTCGTCGCGACTCGTCCAGTCCGGCGACGTACGCCCCGGCCGGGCCGACGCCCAGAGAGAAGGAGTCCCACCACGCCTCGAAGGTTGCGAACCGGACGTCGACGGCCAGCGACGAGGACTCGATGCCGGTCAGGCCGGCGGCGTCGCACAGCTGTGCCAGATGCCCTTCCCGGGCTCCGGCGAGCCCGGACTCGTCGTGCGCCTCGGGGTCGATGTCGCGCACCGCCTGCCAGAACGTCGCCAGCGGCCCGCCGCCGCCGGCGTGGTCCCACACGCAGGCCGCGACGATGCCGCCCGGCCGGGTGACCCGCGCCATCTGCCGGAACCCCGCGACCGGATCGGACATGAAGTGCACGACCAGCTGCGCGACGGCGAGGTCGACGGAGTCGTCGGCGAAGGGCAGCTGCTCGGCGACCCCGGACCGCACGTCGATGCCCGGGAAGCGTGCGCTGGCGGCCGCCACGAACGACGCGGACGGGTCGATCGCCGAGACGGCCGAGGCGCCCAACCGGTCCACCAGCTCTGCGGTCAGCGCACCGGGTCCGCACCCCACGTCCAGCGCCCGGTCACCGGGTCGCATCGGCAGCCGGTCGGCGAACTGCGCAGCCAGCGGCTCGGAGAACCGACCCATGAACCGGCCGTAGGCGTCGGCGCTGACGTCGAAGGTCACCGGGCGAATATATCCACTGCGGTGGGCTGCGGCACGGGTCCGATGGTCGACAATGCGCCCGTGGAGAGCAGCCGCGACGACGACCTGGTGACGTTGCCGGACGGCCGGGTGGCCCAGCTCTGGCAGGGCGGAGCGGCAACCGGGCCGGTCGTCTTCTTCCTGCACGGGTGCCCCGACACCCGCCGGGCCGCGTTCAGCGGTGACGGGGCAGCGCGCCGGGCCGGCGTGCGGCTGGTGGCGGTCAACCGACCGGGTTACGGGCGGTCCGAGCCGTGCGCGTCCGGGCACGCGTCGGTCGCCGACGACACCCTCGCCGTCGCCGGACTTGCTCGGCATCGACCGGCTTCGCCGTGCTCGGCATGTCCGTCGGCGGGCCGTACGCACTCGCCTGCGCGGCGCGGCACCCGGACCGGGTGACGGCGGTCGGCGTGGTCGCCGCGCCGGGGCCGACGACCGAGCTGGACCCTCCCGTGCACCGCGACGACCTGTCGCCGTCGCAGCAGGCGTTCGTCACCGGGCTGGCGTCGATCAGCGTCGACGAGGCCGCCGAGCTGATGCGCCCGGAGTTCGAGCGGTTCGTCGCCGGGGTGGCGCCCGAGGACGACCGAGGACGTGGCGCTGGCCCGACGGTGGTCCGGGCAGCTGCCTGCGCCAGGACGCCGCACTGCTGGCCGCTCTCCCGCCCGCCGACGTCGCGGCCGCGGTGCGGGAGGCGCTGGCGTGCCCGGACGGCTACCTGCGCGACGCCGCCGTGATGTTCCACCCGTGGGAGGTCCGGCCCGAGTCCATCGGCTGCCCGACCTGGCTCTGGTACGGCGAGCTGGACGCCAACGCGCCGGTGCGAAACGGTCGCTGGCTGGCCGAGCACGTCCCCGGCGCCACCCTGGTGGTCCGGGAGCAGACCACGCACCTGGCCACGCTCGTGCAGCACTGGGACGACATCCTCACCACCCTGCGTGACGCGGACCAGTCGTCGTCGGCTGTACCTTGCTGCGACGACGAGCCGGGAGGCGGCCCATGACGACACCCCCAGGCGCGGACGGTGCGACGGACGCCGATCGCGGCGACTGGCCCGGGCCGGAGCTCGGCTTCCTCGAGCTGCCGCCGGCGACTGCCGACGTGCAGCGTCTGTACGACGACGACGTCGACGACGTCGGTTACGTGATGAACCTGACCCGGCTCTGGGCCCAGCAGCCGGCGGCGCGAGCGGGCCTGGCCGCACTGCTCGATCAGACCGCGGGCGCAGCCGGGCTCTCCCTGCGCCAGCGCGGCGTCCTGATCGCCGCCTGCGCGTCCGCGCTCGGCGACTCGTACTGCTCGCTGGCCTGGGGCAAGAAGCTGGCGGGAGAGGCCGGCGACGACGTGGCCGCGGGTGTGCTCCGGGGCGACGACGGGCAGCTCGACCCGGCGGAACAGGCGCTGGCGAGGTGGGCCCGGCAGATCACCCGCGACCCCAACGGCACCGACGACGCCGACGTGCAGGCGCTGCGGGACGCGGGCTACGACGAGGCGCAGATCTTTGCGCTCACCGCCTACGTCGGCCTGCGCATCGCTTTCTCCACCGTCAACGACGCGCTCGGCGCGCGGCCCGACCACCAGCTCGCTCACAGCGCGCCGGCACCGGTACGCGACGCCGTGACGTTCGGGCGGCCGGTCGGCGCGGGTGACCAGTAGGCCGGCGGTCAGACCCGCACCCGCCGGGCGTACAGCCGTTCGTAGGCTGCGCGGCAGGTCTCCGCGACTGCCGCGTCGTGCGGGGACAGGTCGACGTCCCGCGGCCGCCACGGTTCGAAGCCGGTCGAGGACAGCACCGCGTCGTACCAGTACGGCGCCCACACCCCGTCGCTGTCGCGCGGGCCCGGCGGCCAGTGCAGCATCGCGTCGGTGAACGGCAGCCCGAGCCAGTCGCACCACCAGCGCAGGTGTGCCTCCGGGTCCCGCAGGAAGTCCCGGGCGTCGATGACCGGCGGGTCCTGCCCGGCCGCCAGCAGGGTGTCCAGCAGGTCGGCCTGCTGCAGCAGTCCGATGTCGGCGGGCTCCACCTCGGAGCGCGAGCGCACGTACGACGCCACCACCTCGCGCTGGATCCCTGGTCAGCAACACGTTGGTGAGCCCGGCCACCCATCCGCTGTCGGCGGGCAGGTGGTGGCTCATCTGCTTCTGGTACTGCACCCGCACTCCGTCCGGGAGCGGCGCCTGCAGCGCGTCCACGGCCCGCGCGTAGTCGGTCTCGCCGGCGGCCACGATCTCGTCCCGGCCGGGGTGGTCGATGCCGGTGGCCGTGAGGTACGCGGCGTACAGCGGCTCGTCGACGACGACGCAGTCCGGGCGGTTCTCCCACGACCGCATCAGCGCGGTCGAGATGTTGCGCGGGCCGGACCAGACCGCGAGCCGGACCGGCTCCATCACCGCGCCGCGACGTCGCGGGCGACCAGATCGGCGTACAGCTGCTGCAGCCGCCGCACGACCGGGCCGCGGGTGCCGTCACCGATCTGCCGCCCGTCGATCTCGCGCACGGGGACGACGCCGGCGAAGGTGCCGGTGCAGAACGCCTCGCTGGCGCCGTAGACGTCGGTGAGGCTGAACGTCGTCTCGCGCGCGGTGATGCCGGCCTCGTGGCAGACCCGCAGCACGTTGGCGCGGGTGATGCCGGCCAGGCAGTAGCGGCCGTCCGACGTCCAGACCTCCGGCTGCCCGCCCTCGAACGGGTCGCCGGGGCGTACGACGAAGAAGTGCGTCGAGTTGCAGGTGGCGACGAACCCGTGCGGGTCGAGCATCAGCGCCTCGTCGGCGCCCGCGGTGTAGGCCTGGATGCAGGCGGTGATGTCGTTCAGCTTGCTGTGGGCGTTGAGCTTCGGGTCGAGCGTGTCCGGCGACGCCCGCCGCACGTGCGTGGTGAACAAGGTGATGCCCTGCTCGACGGTCGACGGCAGCGGCTGCTTGTGCTCGGCGATCATCACGACGGTCGCCGGCCCGACCGTGACCCGCGGGTCCTGGTAGGGCGTGCGCTTGACGCCGCGCGTGACCATCAGCCGGACGTGCACGCCGTCGGTCATCTCGTTGGCCGCCAGCAGCCGGTAGACGTCGCCGGTCAGCTGCTCGCGGGTGCGCCCGATGTCGAGCGCGATCGCGGCCGCTCCCTCGTACAGCCGGTCGAGGTGCCGCTCGATGAACGCCGGGTGGCCGCCGCTGACGCGGAGTCCCTCCCAGACGCCGTCGCCCAGCACGAAGCCGCTGTCGAAGACCGAGACCACCGCGCGTTCGCGCGGCACCAGGTCGCCGTTGACCAGCACCAGGGCGCGGTCGTTGCGGGGGTCGTCGTCGTAGTCGTGCGTGCCGTGGGCCACGAGGGCGCAGGCTAGCGACTCACTCGGGCGTGCCGGAGACGGCCAGGCTGACACCCAGGCCGATCATCGACGCCCCGCCGACGCCGCCGACCACCCGCGTCCGCCCCGGGGTGCTGGCGAACCAGGTACGTGCCCGCGCGGCTGCCAGGCTCCAGCAGGAGTCGCACACCAGCGCGATAGCCACCGCGACCAGGCCGAGCTCGAGCATCTGCAGCGCCACGTTGCCGGCCCCGCGGTCGACGAACTGCGGGAGCACGGAGGCGAGGATGACGAACGTCTTGGGGTTGGTGACGCCGACGACGAAGCCCTGCCGGACGGCCTGCCAGTCACTGCGGACGGGACGTCCGGCGGGGGTGCCCGACCCGCCCAGGGAGCCGCGGTGCCGGAAGGCCTGCACACCGAGCCAGACCAGGTAGGCCGCCCCGACCAGCTTGACCACCATGAAGACGGTCGTCGACCGGGCGACCACGCTGCCGACGCCGAGCGCCACGCACACCGCCGCCGCGAGCAGGCCGAGCTCGTTGCCGATGACGGAGGCCAGCGCGGTGCGCCGGCCGTGGGCGAGCGCCCGCCCGACGACGAACACGACGCTCGGCCCCGGGATCGCGATGAGGACGAGCGCCGCAACGGCGAACGCGCCCACCTGCCCGGATGCCACCATGCCGGGAAGGATAGGCGCGTCCGCCGTCGCGCGGGAGTCAGGTCAGCCGACGGTCTCCGGCTCGGCCACCGGCTCCGGCGGGTCCATCGCGAGCTCCTCGTGCTTGACCGAGAGGCCGATGACGGTGATCAGGGTCGCCGCCACCATCATCCAGATCGCCACGCCGAACGTCTCCGTGGTGCCGAAGGCGTGCGCGACCTTGTCGGCGAAGGCCATCTGCTCCGGCGAGGGCGGAGCGCCCCCGGTGCCGGAGGCGGCGAACTCGGTCATCTTCTCGGTGATCCCGTTGGCTGAACACCGTGCCGAGCACCGCGATGCCGATCGCGCCGCCGACCTGCTGGACGGTGTTGAGCACCGCCGAGCCCACGCCGGCGTCGGCCTTGTCGACACCGCTGACCGCCGTCAATGTCAGCGGGACGAACAGCAGGCCCATGCCGACCGACTGCACGATGATCCAGGGCAGCAGGCCTCCGACGTAGCCGGACTCGGCCGTCAGCTGGCCGTAGCCGAACATCGCCAGCACCGACAGCGCGCCGCCGGACCCGGCGATCCAGCGCGGATCGACGCGGGAGGCGAGCGCCGAGGCCACCTGAGCGGAGACCACGATCCCCACCGTGAACGGCAGGAAGGCGACGCCGGACTTGAGCGGGCTGTAGCCCATGACGTCCTGGATGAACAGCGACAGGAACAAGAACATCGCGAAGATCGCCGCGCCGACGATGAGCATCACCGTGAAGCTCACCGCTCGGGTGCGGTTGGTGATGATGCGCAGCGGCAGCAGGGCGTGCGGCGAGCGCGCCTCGATCAGGAAGAACGCCACCAGCAGGGCCGCGCCGATGACGATCGGGCCGAGCGTCCAGAACTCGGTCCAGGTGGCCGGGTTGCCGGTGGCGGTGTCGACCTGTGCCTTGTGGTTGAAGCCGTAGACCAGCGACACCAGACCCAGCGTCGCCGTGAAGGCGCCAGGCAGGTCCCAGCGGCCGGGCTGCGGCTTCGACTCGCCGAGGAAGCGCGGCGCCAGGAACGCCACGACCAGGCCGATGGGCACGTTGATGAGCATCGTCCAGCGCCACGACGCCTCGGTCAGGGCGCCACCGAGGATCAGTCCGACGGCAGCGCCGGCTCCGGACATGGCGGCGTAGACGGCGAACGCCCGGTTGCGCGGAGGCCCGGCCGGGAAGGTCGTCGTGATCAGTGCGAGAGCGGTGGGCGAGGCCGCCGCCGCCCCCGCGCCCTGCAGGGCGCGGGCGGAGAGCAGCTGCCACTCGGTCTGCGCGAGGCCACCGAGCAGCGACGCGAACGCGAACAGCAGGACCCCGCCGATGAACACCTTGCGGCGTCCGATCACGTCACCCAGCCGGCCGCCGAGCAGCAGCAGACCGCCGAACGCGATGGCGTAGGAGGTGACGACCCAGGTCAGGTTGGCGGCGCTGATGCCGAGGTCGTCCTGGATGCCCGGCAGCGCGATGTTGACCACCGAGGCGTCGAGCACCACCATCAGCTGCGCCGCGCTGATCAGCACCAGCGCCAGCCCCAGGTTGCGGTGGCCGTGCTCGGAGAACCGGGCCGCCGATGGTGGCGCCGCGGTGTCGATCGGATCTCTTCTCATGCCGTCAGTCCTTTGTGGAAGTCGAGGTATCGGGTGTCGGGGGTCGGAGCGCGGGCAGCAGGAGCTGGTCGATGACGCGGGCGACGTAGTCCTCGTCGACGTCGCGGCCCAGCACGGTGCCCTGGAACGCGCACATGCTCGGGAGCACGGTGTCGAGCACGTCGAGGTCGGCGTCGGGACAGACCTCGCCCCGCTCCTGCGCCTGGCGGAACACCTCGCGGGTGACCGCCATCCGCGGAGCCAGGAAGCGCTCGCGCCACGCGGTCGAGAGCGCCTCGTCGGTGTGCAGTGCCGTCATCAGACCACTCAGCACCGACATCGGGAGCCGCTCGGTGATGCCGGCCGGGCCGCAGAACAGCCGCAGCAGGTCGCCTCGCAGCGAACCGGTGTCGGGCACGACCGGGTCGGGCAGGCCCTTGGCCCGCGTGACGGCGTCGACGACGAGCATCGCCTTGCCGTCCCACCGGCGGTAGAGCGTCGCCTTGCTGGCTCGTGCCTCGGTCGCGACCTGGTCCATCGTGAGCCGGTCGTAACCGACGTCGGCCAGCACGCGGACGGTGGCCGCGAGGATCTCGTCCTCGCGGTCGCCCTCCACCCGGGGGCGGTGTGCCGGTGGCATGGGTCGCTCCTGTCGTTCACCTCCTGGAAACGGAACTGTTCCGTTTCATCCAGAGGTTACGAAGGACGGAACGACCGCGTCATCCGGTTTTCTTCCCGGCGGGGCTATGTGACCTGCGTCACTCGCTGCGCGGCGGCGTACGGACCGTGCTCGGCGCGCGTCAGTGCGAGTGCGGCGGGACTGTCGCGCCCTCGGACGGCTGCACCACGACGAATCCCTGGCCGTGGAACTGGTACTGCACGGCCTCGCCGCTGCCGCCGCGCAGCATCGACTTCACGTTCATGCTGCTCACCACGTCGGGCGTGAGGCTGGCCGACCAGCACACCGTGGCCTGGGTGTCGGTGAACGTCGGCTGCTGCGAGCAGTCCAGCAGCATCGGCTGCCCGTCCGAGGTGAGCGCGACGGTGCCGGTGCCCTGGATGAGGGTGTTGAACAGCCCGCCGGTCATCATGCCCGCACCCTTCGTGCGGTGGACGTCCCACTGCAGCGAGGCGTCGAAGGCCAGCAGGCTGCTGCCGTTGACGCTGATCGCGTCGTTCTCGAGGTGGATGAGGAACACGCTCGCGGCCTCCCGGGCGAAGAACACCTCGCCCTGCCCGCTCACCCGCATCAGCGGGGTGTCCTCGCTGGTCATCGCCCGGCGGACGAACTTGCCGAGGCTGCCCGACCCCTCGTGGTTGAACTGGATCTGGCCCTGGAAGGCCACCATCGCGCCCTTGGCGGACAGCACCTCCTCACCGAGCGTGACCCGGAGCATCTTCTTGCTCTGCAGCACCCACCGCTCGGTCGACTGCTGCTCGTAGTTGTCCTGGGCGAACAGATCGCTGCGCATGGGGTCGATCCTGGCGTACCCACCCCGGGCCTCGCCAGGCTGGGTCGACGAGCACTGTCCCGAGGGCAGGTCGGGGCGTACAGTGCCGGTTGGTCGTTACCGGATCGTGACGTCAAGCCAGGCTCGGGGTCGAGAGGAGAACGCCGTGCAGGTGTTCGTCACCGGTGCCACCGGGGTGATGGGGCGCTCCGTGGTCTCCGCGCTGCTGGGTGCCGGCCATGACGTGCACGGCCTCGCCCGGTCGGCCGAGCGGGCCCGCTTCCTCAGCGACATCGGCGTCGAGCCGGTCATCGGCGGGCTGTTCGACCCTGACGGTCTGGTCACCGCGTTCACCGGCTGCGACGTCGTCTGCAACCTCGCCACCCACGTGCCGGTGGGCTTCTCCGCGATGCGTCCCGGCGCCTGGCGGGTCAACGACCGGATCCGCGCCGAGGGCTCCCGGCTGGTCGCCGAGGCAGCGCGCGCGGCCGGCGTACGACGCCTGGTGCAGGAGTCGGCCAGCCTGGTCTACGGCGACGGTGGCGAGGAGTGGCTGGGCGAGGACAGCCCCGTCGTCGTCAACCGGGCCACCGAGCCGATGGTCATGGCCGAGGCGCACGCGCAGGAGTTCGGCAACGGCAGCCGCGACAGCCTGGTGCTCCGCTTCGGCGGCATCATCGGCGACGACGACTACACCCGATGGCGGCTGGCTCGCGCCCGTGCTGGTCAGCCGGCGGCCTTCGGGCCGCCGGACGGCTGGGTGCACCTGCTCAACGGCGAGGACGTCGGAACCGCGGTGCTGGCGGCGCTGTCGGCGCCCAGCGGCGTCTACAACGTCGGCGCCGAGCCGGTGCGGCGTCGCGAGCTCGCCCAGATGCTGGCCCACGCGGTCGGCCGCAACCGGTCCACGTTCCTGCCGCGTCCGCTGCTGCGGCTCGGCGGCGAGCGGGTCGAGCTGCTGACGCGTTCGCAGCGGGTCAGCTCGCGGTCGTTCATGCGCACGACGGGCTGGAAGCCGCGGCACCGCGAGCTGTCCGCCGACTGGGTGCTCAGCCTGCTGCCCGACGTGGCATGAGCGACGACCGCGAGCGCGAGGCGCGCCGACGCCGGCGGCTCGCCGCTGCCGGGGACACCTCCACCGAGCGCGCCGACGACGACCGCGACGAGGGCTGGTCGGAGTCGGACAGCGAGCAGCGCGACGCCGAGCTGCGGCGTGAGGTGCCCCCGCACCACGAGTGAGAGCTGCCAGGAGTCAGCTGCCGGGAGGAGCTCAGCCGGGCGGCGGCGCCGGCCGCTGCTGCGCGGCGAGCAGGTCCCGGATCTCGGTGAGCAGCTGCAGGTCCGGGGGAGTGGTCGGCGCCTCCGGCGCCGCGGACATCCGCTCGGTCACCTTCTTCAGCGGTACCACGACGACGAAGTAGACGACCGCTGCCGTGATGGCGAACGTGAGGCACGCGGTGATGAGCGCCCCGATGTCGACGAACGTGCTGGGGTTGCCCGACCGGATCTCGAAGCCCAGTCCGAGCGAGCCGTCACCGCCGATCGACGCGATGATCGGGTTGATGACGTAGGTGGAGAACGCCGCCACCAGCGCGACGAACGCGGTGCCGATGACCACGGCGACCGCGAGATCGACGATGTTGCCCCGGAACAAGAACTCCTTGAAGCCCTTGAGCATGCTGACCTCCTGGTGACCGCGACGCGGCGTGCGCCGGGCGCCACCGTAGTGACGCCGGTCCGGCCGACGTCACGTGGACCGCACCAGCAGGTCGAGTGGCGAGACCAGCGCCGCCTGCGCCACCGTGAGGGCGGAGCTGTCGTCGACGGCGAGCACCAGCGGCTGGGCCTGGTCGGCCGCCGATGCCGGGGGCACCGCGACGACGGTCGCCGCGGTGGCGACCACCTCGGCCGAGGACCCGTGGGCCGCACCCGCGACCACGTCGACGACGTCGCCCGGACGCACCAGCCAGCCGGTGGCGGCGGGCACGGCGACACTGGCGAGGACCTGACCGGCCGGGAGGCCGGCGGCCAGGCCGGGGCCGACGAGACCGGTGTCGGTGAGCGGCTGGCCGCGCCGCACCGGCGCGGCGACCAGCCGGCCGAGCGGGGCGTCGTCGGGACGGTAGGCACCGTCGGGCACCGCCTCCGGGGGCAGCCGCTGGGTGGCCACGTCGCCGGCGGCCAGCCGGGTGCCGCTCGGCAGGTCGCGCGCGGCGACGGCGACCGCGTCGGTCGGAGCCGGATCGGGTCGCAGGACGGTGAGGGCGCTGAGCACCGCCAGGGCAGCGGCCAGCGCCGCGAGCGCCCGGCGGTGCCGGGTCACGGTGCGGCTCAGGTCGCGACGAGCAGAGCGCCAGGATGCATCCACGCCGGCACGCTAGGAGCGATCGACGCGGTGGTGGCGGGCGCCGTCCACAGGCGGGTGCGTCGGACCCGCGCCGCGCGGGCTCAGGCGGCCGAGTCGGAGGAGCTGCTGCTCGACGCCGGCTTCTTGTCGCCGCCGGAGCTCGTGGCGGTGGCCTTGTCGCCGCTCTTGTCCCCGGACGTGGCAGCCGACTTCTCCGACGACTTCTCGGACGACTTCTCCGCGCCCTTGTCGCCACCCGTGTCGCCACCCGTGTCGCCGCTGTCGCCGCTCGCCGAGCCCTCGGACCCGTTGGCCGCGGCCCGGCTGTCGTTGCGGTAGAAGCCCGAGCCCTTGAACACGACGCCGACCGCCGAGAACACCTTGCGCAGCCGACCGCCGCACTCCGGACACTCCGTGAGCGCGTCGTCGCTGAACCGCTGCTGGGCCTCGAGCGGCCGCTCGCAGGCCGTGCAGAGGTACTGGTAGGTCGGCACGGGTCGGTCTCCTCCGGTCGGGCGTCGGCGTTGGCACTCTCCACCCTCGACTGCCAAGTGTGCCATCACCCTCGGTGCGACCGGTCACGAACCCGGCAGGCACAATCACCGGGTGGGCCGGGCCGGGAGGATCACCGTCTGGGTGGCCGTCGGGCTGGTCGCGCTGCTGGTGGCGGGCACGGCCTGGGGCGGCTGGACCGTACGCCGCTCGTTCCCGCAGACCGAGGGCGAGCTGATCGTCGAGGGCGTGAACCGCCCGGTCGACGTGCTCCGCGACGCGCACGGCATCCCGCAGATCTACGCCGACTCGGCCGAGGACCTGTTCTTCACCCAGGGCTTCGTGCACGCGCAGGACCGGTTCTTCGAGATGGACTTCCGGCGCCACGTCACCGCCGGCCGGCTGTCCGAGCTGGTGGGCGACAGCGCGCTGGAGACCGACGTCTACGTCCGCTCCCTGGGCTGGTACGACGTCGCCGAGCAGGAGCTCGCGCTGCTCGACCCCGACACGCGCGCCTACCTGCAGGCCTACGCCGACGGCGTCAACGCCTACCTCGAGGACCGGGAGTCGGCCGAGCTGTCGCTGGAGTACGCGGTGCTGGGGCTCACCGGCCCGGACTACGCCCCCGACCCCTGGACGCCGACCGACTCGCTGGCCTGGCTGAAGGCGCTCGCCTGGGACCTGCGCAGCAACGCGCCGGACGAGATCGCCCGGGTGCTCTCGTCGACGACGGTCACGCCGCGGCAGGTCGAGGAGCTCTACCCCGACTACCCGGTCGACGAGCACCAGCCGATCCTCGACCGCGGCGGCATCGTCGACGGCCGCTTCGACCCCGACGCGGAGCCGACGTCGGCGGGCGCCCGACCACCCCTCGGCCCCGCCGTGCGGCGGGCCATCGCCCCCGGGCTGGACGAGCTGGCCGAGACCGCCGCCGAGGTGCCGGAGCTGCTGGGCACCGGCGCAGGGCATCGGCAGCAACTCGTGGGCGATCTCCGGGGACGCACACCGACAGCGGCGCGCCGATCCTCGCCAACGACCCGCACCTGGCGCCGGCGATGCCCGGGATCTGGGAGCAGATGGGGCTGCACTGCCGTGACGTCGGGCCGGAGTGCCCGTTCGAGGTGGCCGGCGCGACGTTCTCGGGGGTGCCCGGGGTCTTCCTCGGGCACAACGACCGGGTCGCCTGGGGACTCACCACGATGTACGCCGACGTGTCCGACCTCTACGTCGAGCAGGTCGACGGCGACCGCTACCTGTACGACGGGCGCTGGGTCGAGATGTCCGTACGCGAGGAGAAGTTCGAGATCGCCGGCGAGGACGAACCGGTGACCCGGACCGTGCGGTCCACCCGGCACGGGCCGCTGCTGTCCGACTTCGACGACGACGCGGCCGACGTCGCCGACGCCGCTCCGGTGGCCCGGTCGTCGGGCGACGCCGACTACGCCGTCTCGCTGCGGTGGACCGCCCTGGAGCCGGGCCGGACGATGGACTCGCTGTTCGCCCTCAACCGGGCGCAGTCGTGGGACGAGTTCCGGGCCGCCGCCCGGCTGTTCGCGGTGCCGTCGCAGAACCTCGTCTACGCCGACGTCGACGGCCACATCGGCTACCAGGCACCGGGCACGATCCCGGTGCGCCGGCTGGGTGACGGGCGGTGGCCGGTGCCCGGCTGGGACGCCCGCTACGGCTGGAGCGGCACGGTGCCGTTCGAGCAGCTGCCGTGGACGCTCGACCCCGCCGACGGGATCATCGTCACGGCCAACCAGGCGGTCGTCGACCCCGCCGACTACCGCTGGACGCTCGGGGCGGACACGTCGTACGGCTACCGCTCGCAGCGCATCCGCGACCTGCTCGCCGAGCGCGACGACTGGACCGTCGAGCGAGACCGTCGAGCTGCAGAACGACACCCTGCACCCGATGGCGGAGTCACTGGTGCCGCTGCTGCTCGACCAGCAGGATGTCGTCGACGTACCAGCGCCAGGGCCAGCAGCTGCTGGAGGACTGGGACGGCACCCAGCCGGCCGACTCGGCCGCGGCGGCGTACTTCAACGTGGTGTGGCGCAACGTCTTGGAGCTCACCTTCCAGGACCAGCTGCCGGAGGCGGTGTGGCCGGAGGGCGACGAGCGGTGGTTCGAGGTGGTGCAGCAGCTGCTGGACGACCCCGACTCCGACTGGTGGGACGACGTCGACGACCGACGGCGTGCGCGAGGACCGCGACGACGTGCTGACGCAGGCGATGCAGCAGGCCCGCAACGACCTGACCAGCATGATCGCGCTCGACCCCGACGAGTGGTCCTGGGGCGCCATCCACCAGCTCGAGCTGGTCAACCCGACGCTCGGCGAGTCCGGCATCTCCGCGGTGGAGGCGCTGTTCAACCGTGGCCCCTTCGACCTCGCCGGCGGAGGCGGGGCGGTCAACGCCACCAGCTGGCTGGCCGACGAGGGCTTCGACGCCGACGCGGTGCCGTCGTTGCGCATGGTGGTGCCGATGGACGACCTGGACGCGGCCCGGTGGATCACGATCGGCGGCGCCTCCGGACACGCGTTCTCCGGCAACTACGACGACCAGACCGAGCTGTGGGCCGACGGCGAGACGCTCGCCTGGCCGTTCACCCCGGAGGCGGTCGACGACGTGGCCGAGCACGTGCTGCGGCTCATCCCTCCGGGCTGGAGCGAGCCGTAGCCCGCAGCCGCACCGTGCGGGTCGGCGTGACCGCCACGTGCACCGGGCGGTCGTGCGGGTCCCGGGGGAGCCGGGCCAGCAGCTCGTCGTCGTGCAGCAGCGCGACGGCGAGGGCGTCGGTGCGTGCGAGCGCGCGGTCGTACGAGCCGCCGCCCTTGCCGAGCCGGGTGCCGTCGGAGGCGACCGCCGTCGCCGGGCACACGACGACGTCGGCGTCGGCGATCGCCGCGCTGCCGAGGCGGGCGCCGGTGGGCTCCTCGATCGACGGTCGCAGTCCGGGCCGCACCGCGCCGTCGTCGACCGCCCAGTCGAGGTCGCCGTCGGGCAGCAGCACCGGCAGCAGCACGCGGGTGCCGCGCGCACGCAGAGCGGCTCGCAGCGGCAGCGTCCCCGGCTCGTCGCTGGGTCGACACGTACGCGGCGACGGTGCCGGCCGTGACCACCTCGGGCAGCGCGAGCACCCGCTCGGCGATCAGCGTCGCCGCCTCGGTCCGTTCGTCGGCGGGTCGGGCCCGGCGGGCGGCAGCCACCGTCGCCCGTACCCGTGCCTTGGTCCTCCACTGTCCTAGCATCGCGCCCATGAGCGAGCAGGGGTTGGAGCAGGCCCGGCAGGTCATGGCCGACGGAGACGTCCACCCCCGGGCGATCGAGGTCTTCAGCCACTACTACCGACAGCTCGAGTCCGGCGAGACCGGCGTGATCGCCGAGGACGACGTCGAGCCGGTCACCGACCTGCCGCGCCTCGACTCCGTCGACGTCGACCCCGCGGCCGCGCGCGACGCGCTCGGCGCGACCGTCGTGATCAAGCTCAACGGTGGCCTCGGCACGTCGATGGGCATGTCCCGGGCCAAGTCGCTGCTGCCGGTGCGCGACGACCGCAGCTTCCTCGACGTGATCGCGGCCCAGGTGCTGGCCGCCCGTGCGCGCTACGGCATCGCGCTGCCGCTGCTGTTCATGGACAGCTTCCGCACCCACGACGACACGCTGGAGGCGCTGGCCGCCCACCCCGACCTGCCGGTGCGGGACCTGCCGCCGGACTTCCTGCAGAACCGCGAGCCCAAGCTGCGCGCCGACGACCTCACACCGGTGCGGTGGCCCGACGACCCGTCGCTGGAGTGGTGCCCGCCCGGGCACGGCGACCTCTACACCGCACTCGAGGCGTCGGGCACCCTGCACCGGCTGCTGGACGCGGGCTACCGCTACGCCAGCGTGTCCAACGCCGACAACCTCGGCGCGAGCCCGGACGCGACCATCGCCGGGTGGTTCGCCACCAGCGGCGCACCGTACGCCGCCGAGGTCTGCCGCCGCACCCCCGCCGACCGCAAGGGCGGCCACCTGGTGCGCCGGCGCAGCGACGGCCGGCTGGTGCTGCGGGAGACGGCGCAGACCCGGCCGGAGGACGAGGAGCAGGCCACCGACATCGACCGGCACCCGTTCTTCCACACCAACAACCTGTGGTTCGACCTGCGGGTGCTCGCGGACACGCTGGACGAGCGCGAGGGCGTGCTCGGGCTGCCGCTGATCCGCAACGAGAAGACCGTCGACCCCGCCGACAAGCAGTCGCCGCCGGTGGTGCAGATCGAGACCGCGATGGGAGCAGCGGTCGAGGTGTTCGACGGCGCGCAGGCCATCGAGGTCGGCCGCTCGCGGTTCCTGCCGGTCAAGACCACCAACGACCTGCTGGTGATGCGGTCGGACGTCTACGCCCTCGCCGACGACGGCACGCTCGCCTCGCGCGTCGACCAGGTGCCGCTCGTCGATCTCGACCGGGCGCACTTCACGACGATCGCGGCGTTCGACCAGCGCTTCCCGGCCGGACCGCCCTCGCTGCGCGACGCGCGGTCGCTCACGGTGCTGGGCGACTGGACGTTCGGGGCCGGGGTCGTGGTCACCGGCGACGCCCGGCTCGACGGTGACGGCGGCGCGGTGGACGACGGGACCCGGCTCGGCGGGTGACGCGCGGTTAGGGTGACGGCCATGAGCGCTGAACCGGTCCGCGACACCTCCGTGCCGCGGTCGGTCGACGACCAGCTGGCGCGCATCCTCGACTCGATCACCCCGCTGCACCCCTATGACCAGCCGCTGCTCGACGCCGTCGGGCAGCCGTTGTGCGAGGACGTGCGCTCGCCGATCGCGCTGCCCCGGTTCACCAACTCGTCGATGGACGGATACGCCGTACGGCTCGAGGACGTCGTCGAGGCGCGGGAGGACCGGCCGGTGCACCTGCCGGTCGTGGGCGAGTCGGCGGCCGGGCAGTCCGGCCCGTACGGCATGCCGCCCGCGACCACGATGCGGATCATGACCGGCGCGCCCGCTGCCCGCGGGTGCCGACAGCATCGTCCCGATCGAGTGGACCGACGGCGGCACGGCGACGGTCCAGATCCGGCGCGCCCCGGAGCTCGCCCAGCACGTGCGCCGGGTCGGCGAGGACGTCGCGCAGGACGACCTGCTGCTCGAGGAGGGCACCCGGATCGGCCCCCGCGAGATCGGGCTGCTGGCCGGCGTCGGGCGGGCGCAGGTGCGCGCGCGTCCCCGACCACGGGTGGTGGTGCTGTCGACGGGCAACGAGCTGCGCGACCCGGGCAGCCAGCTCGGCTACGACTCGATCTACGACTCCAACAGCTATCTGCTGGCCGCCGCCGTCCGGGCGGCCGGCGCGATCCCCTACCGGGTCGGCGCCGTCGGCGACGACCCGCACGTGTTCTCCGACGCGCTGTCCGACCAGCTGGTGCGCGCCGACGTGGTCGTGACCAGCGGCGGGGTGAGCAAGGGCGCCTACGACGTGGTCAAGGACGTGCTGTCGCGGCTGGGCACGGTGGAGTTCTGCGAGGTCGCGATGCAGCCGGGCAAGCCGCAGGGCTTCGGCCGGGTGGGCGAGGACCGGACGCCGATCTTCACGCTGCCGGGCAACCCGGTGTCGTCGTACGTCTCGTTCGAGGTGTTCGTCGTGCCGGCGCTGCGCCGGCTGATGGGCCGGCTGCCCTACCGCCGGCCGCTGGTGCAGGCGACGCTCACCGACGACGTCCCCTCGCCGGCGGGCCGGCGGCAGTACCTGCGGGCGCGGTTCGAGGTCGGCCACCGGGGCGCGACGGTGACGCCGGTCGGCGGTGCCGGTTCCCACCTGCTGGGCGGGCTGGCACACTCCAATGCGCTCGTCGTGATCGGCGAGGACGTCACCGCGGTCGCTGCGGGCGACACGGTCTCGGTGCTGGCGCTCGACCGCGACTTCTGAGGCTCTGACGGGACGGTGTGGACGATGGCCGACGGCGCTGGGTTCACCCACCTGGACGACTCCGGCGCGGCCCGGATGGTGGACGTGTCGCAGAAGCAGGTGACGGCGCGTACGGCGACCGCGAGCGGCCGGGTCCGGGTCTCGGACGAGGTGCTGGGGCTGCTGCGCGCCGGCAGCGGGCTGCCGAAGGGCGACGCGCTCGGGGTCGCGCGGATCGCCGGGATCATGGCGGCGAAGCGCACCCCCGACCTGGTGCCGTTGTGCCACCCGATCGCGGTCAGCAAGGTCGAGGTCGACGTCGTCGTCGGCGACGACGCGGTGGAGATCACCGCGACCGTGGGCACCGCCGACCGCACCGGTGTCGAGATGGAGGCGCTGACCGCCGTCTCGGTGGCCGCGCTGACCGTCATCGACATGGTCAAGGCCGTCGACCGCGGTGCGACCGTCGAGCAGGTACGGCTGGAGGCCAAGGAGGGCGGCCGGCGCGGGCCGTGGCAGCGATCGGACCAGGAGGAGGCGCCGTCGTGAGAGCGGTCGTCGTCACCGCCTCCAACCGGGCCGCGGCGGGCGTCTACGAGGACACCGGCGGGCCGCTGATCGTGGCGGCGCTCGAGGGCTGGGGCTTCGAGGTCGAGGGTCCGCGGGTCGTGCCCGACGGCGACGAGGTCGGCGCCGCGCTGCGGGACGCGGTCGACGCCGGGGTGGACGTGGTGGTCACCACCGGCGGGACGGGGATCAGCCCCACCGACGCCACACCGGACCAGACCCGGGCGGTCCTCGACTACGAGGTGCCGGGCATCGCCGAGGCGATCCGTGCGCACGGCGCCGCGCTCGGGGTGCCGACCGCCGCGCTGTCGCGGGGGCTGGCGGGCGTCGCCCGGACCACGCTGGTGGTCAACCTGCCCGGCTCGAGCGGCGGGCGTCCGCGACGGCCTCGCCGTGCTCGAGCCGGTGCTGCGGCACGCGGTCGACCAGCTCCGTGGCGCCGACCACGGCGCTCCGCCCGGCGGTGCGTCCTGACGCCCGGCTGGCCGGCCCACCTGTCGCACGGGCGGATCGGGCTCCGTCCGATCTCGGCGCGCGACGCCTCCGCCTGGCGCGAGATCCGTACCCGCAACCGGTCCTGGCTGAGCCCGTGGGAGGCCACGCTGCCGCCGGGCACCCAGCACCAGCCGCAGTCGTTCCGGGTCACGGCACGCGACCTGAGGCGGCAGGCCCGCGCCGGCCGCGGGCTGCCGTTCGTCACGACGTACGACGGCCGGATGGTCGGCCAGGTCACGGTCTCCAGCGTCACCTGGGGATCGGCGCGGTCCGCGTCGGTCGGCTACTGGATCGACCGTGCGTACGCCGGACGCGGCATCACGCCCACGGCGGTGGCCCTGGTGATCGACCACTGCTTCGCCACCGTCGGGCTGCACCGGATCGAGGTCGCGGTGCGCCCCGAGAACACCGCGAGCCTGGCCGTGGTCGCCAAGCTCGGGCTCAGGCGGGAGGGCGAGGCGCCCCGCTACCTGCACATCGACGGCGACTGGCGCGACCACGTGCTGTTCGCGATCACCCGGGAAGAGGTGCCCCAGGGGATCCTGGCCAGAGCACTCGCGTCCCACCAGTCACAGGACTGATCTGGCGACACACCGCTGCGGGTGCCCGGCCGGGGCGGCGGCGCAGCCTACCGTCGGCACCGTGAGTCTGGCGGGCATCATCTACGGCGGGATCGTCGTGCTGTGGCTGTGCTATCTCGTGCCGCTCGCGCTGCGACGCCACGACGAGGCGGCACGGTCGCGGTCCATCGACCGCTTCTCGTCGGCGATGCGGGTGCTCGGCCGCACCGGCCACGACCACGAGCCGGTGGTGGGGCGCCGCACGCTCCGTACGTCGCTGTCGCGGGGCAAGGTCTCCGGCTCCCGAGGCCGGCGCCGGCCGAGCCGGTCCGCACCGTGCCCCCGGCCGTCGCCCGGGCCGCTGCCCGTGCGGCTGCGGCGCGCCGGCGCAAGGTGCTCACGGTGCTGCTCGCCGCGCACCGTGGTGGTCACCGGCGTGGCAGTCGCAGGTCTCGCCCCGCTCTGGTCGATCGCGATCCCGGTCGCGCTGGTGGTCGCGTTCCTGGTCACCGCCCGGCTGCAGGTGAGCCGTACCCGCACCAGCACCTGGGAACGCGAGCTGCGCACCGCCGTCGCCGCCGAGCCGGCCGTGCACGCGCTCGGTGACGAGCCCGACGACGCGCCCACCGTGGTCCTCGACGCGGTGCTCGAGGAGCAGCAGGTGGTCGCCGCACCGGTCACCACCGTCGACGGCCAGTCGCTGTGGGACCCGCTGCCGGTCACCCTGCCGACGTACGTGTCCAAGCCGCGTGCCGAGCGCAACATCCGCACCATCGACCTGCAGGGCGAGGGCGCCTGGACCTCCGGCCACCTGCCCGAGCAGGCCGGCACGGATGCGGATCCGGAGCACCGCGAGGAGCCGGTCGAACCGGCGGTGGAGGCGGCTGTCGAGGCCGCCCCGCGCGCGGTCGGCGACTGACCGCCCCTGCTACTGTTTCGGGCGGTCGCGAGGCACGTCCTCGCGACTGTTGGGGCTGTGGCGCAGTCCGGTAGCGCACCTCGTTCGCATCGAGGGGGTCAGGGGTTCGAATCCCCTCAGCTCCACCCCAGCTCACCGCTCCCTGCCACTCATCCGCGCACTACGCCCGGCGGGGCCGGGACCGATGTCGTGACATCCGGGTTGCTATGGCGACCGCAATGTCACGAGATCGGTCTGCGGGCCGGCGGCGGCCACGCGATGTCGTGACATCCGGGTCGCTATGACCGCCGCAATGTCTCGACATTCGTCGGCCGGGTCAGCCGGCCCGCCAGTAGCCGGAGAACGTGATCTGGCGCCGGTCGAGGCCCCAGCGGCTGATCAGCGTGCGTCGCACGGACTTCACCCCGCCGGCCTCCCCGCAGACCCACGCGTAGTCGAGCGGGTACGGCTCGCCGGCGACCGCGTCGACCAGGCAGGTGCCGGGCGCGGCCGAGCCGCGGTGGCGCCACTCGACCGGCACCGCACCGCCGACCTCGTACGTCCACGAGGCGTCCGGCAGCTCGACCACGGCGCGCACGCCGTCGGGCGTCGGCAACGACTCGACGATCGCCGCCAGCGCCGGCATCGAGGTCTCGTCGGCGAGCAGCAGCTGGGCGGCGCCCGGCTCCGGTGGAGCGTACGACGCGCCGCTGCGCCGGAAGTCGATCGTGCTGCCCACCACCGCCGACGCCGACCACCGCACCGCGGGGCCGGCGTGCTCGTGCAGCACCACGTCGACGTCGATCTCGGCCGCCTCGGGGCGGTGCGCGCGCACCGTGTACCAGCGCAGGTGGGTGCGACCGTCGCCCGGCGCCAGCAGCCCGAAGCACTCGTCCGGCCCGGCCGGCGCGTAGCGGCCGAACTCCGGCGCGGTGAACGTCAGCCGCCGCAGCCGGGGCAGCAGCTCGGTGACGGCGGTGACCGTCATCGGCCACTGCTCCTGCCCGCGGCGGTTGCCGCCCGAGGCGTCCGGGTCCGTCACGGACAGGAAGGCTAGGCGACGGGCTCAGGCCAGCAGCAGCGCGCTGTCGCCGAACTCGTGCCAGAGGTAGCCGGCGTCGACCGCCTCGGCGTACGCCTGCTGCACCAGTGCCGCCCCGGCCACCGCCTCGAGCAGCAGCAGATGACTGGCCTGCGGGTCGTGCCATCCGGTGACCAGGCCGTTGACCACCCGGGCGGGACGGTCCGGGCCGAGCACCAGGTCGGTCCAGCCGCTGCCTGCCGTCACCCGGCCGTTGAGGTCGGCGACGGTCTCGAGCGCGCGGGTCACCGTCGTCCCGACCGCCACGATCCGGCCACCCGCCTCGCGGGTCTGGTTCACCAGCCGCGCCGTGGTCGCCGGCACGTCGTAGCGCTCCGGCAGCGGACCCTCGCCCGCCTCCAGCGACGACACCCCGGTGTGCAGGGTGATCGGCGCGACCACGATCCCGCTGGTGACCAGATCGGTGACCAGCCGGTCGTCGAACGGCCGTCCGGCGCTGGGCATCTCCGCGCTGGCCAGGCCGTCGGGTCCGGGCCGGGCGAAGACGGTCTGGTACGTCGCCAGCGGCCACTCCTGCGGGACGTACCCGTAGCTGATCGGGCGCCCGTGCCGGGTGAGGTAGGACTCGACGCCCTCGGGCAGCTCGAACGCCGCCAGCCACAACCGCGAGCCGAGCCGCACGCGACCGGTCGGGGTGCGCCGAGCGCAGGGTGACCCGCCCGCCGCCGGCCGAGGCGCAGCTCCTCGCCGGCCCGGCCGTCCCGGATCCGGCACGAGCCGTCGGCGCACCGGAGCTCGACCACGTACGTGTTCCCCGCGAGCGGGCTGGACACGTGCACGGCCACCTCCCGGCCGTCGGGCCGGGTGCCGGCCAGGGCCGCGGCCGAGGTCGCGGACGTGTTCACCACCACCAGGTCGCCGGCCGTCAGCTGCTCGGCCAGCGACCGGAACCGGGTGTGCGTGACACCGTCCGGGCCGGCCACCAGCAGCCGCACGTCGGAGCGCGCCAGCCCGCGGGCCTCGGCGGGCTCGGTCGCCGACAGCTCGTCCGGCAGCGTGAAGGTCGTCGTGGCGGCCTGCTGCACGGGCGTCATGCCCCCGCTCCCACGGTGAGGTCGGCGGCCCGGTAGCGCCCGCTGTCCGGCCGGTCGGCGAGCAGCCGCAGCAGCACCGGCACCACGGTCTCGGGCAGCGGCCGGTCGGAGATGTCCTCGCCCGGGAACGCGTCGGCGTGCATCTGGGTGCGCATGTCGCCGGGGTCGAACGCGTACGCCCGGATGTCCGGCTGCTCGGCACCGAGCACGCGGATCAGGTGGTCGAGCGCGGCCTTCGAGGCGCCGTAGGCACCCCACGTCTCGTACCCCTCCACCGCGGCGTCGGAGCTCAGCCCGAGCACGGTGCCCCGCGCGGTGACCAGGTACGGGAGCAGCCGGCGGGTCAACGTGTGCGGTCGCGACCGTGTTGACGGCCAGCACGGCGGTGAGGTCCTCGGGGTCGAGGTCCTCGAGCCTGCGCATCGGCAGCGGTCCCAGGGTGCTGGCGTTGTGCACCAGCAGGTCGAGGTGCTCGGCCCGCTCGACCGCGGCGACCAGCTCGTCGCGGTGCCGTGCGTGTGACACGTCGCCGGGCACCGACGCCCAGACGGCGTCGCCCAGGGTGGCGGTCGCGTGTGCCAGCGCGCTGCGGGTCGCGCCCGTCGATGATCAGCCGCCAGCCGAGGTCGGCCAGCGAGCGGGCGACGGCGAGGCCGAGGCCGCGGGAGCCGCCGGTCACCAGCGCCAGCGGTGCGTCGTGGACGGTCGGGTCGAATCCTGGAGGTGTCGTCGTCATGAGCACGACGCTAGAACTTGAACTTCACTTGAAGTCAAGCGTCAGACCCAGCGGTCGAGCCACATCCGTCCCTGCCACTGCTGGTTGGTGATCAGCTCGTCGGTCCAGATCGGCCAGAAGTAGGCGAAGCACGCGATCACCGCCACCA
Organism: uncultured Actinomycetota bacterium; assembly: GCA_963801045.1. Taxonomy (GTDB): domain Bacteria; phylum Actinomycetota; class Actinomycetes; order Propionibacteriales; family Nocardioidaceae; genus JACCWP01. The sequence goes on along the minus strand of CAWDDC010000003.1, from coordinate 595,590 downwards.
GCACCAGCCCGACCGACACGGCACCCCAGCTGCGACGCCACCGGGACGCGTCCGCCGGACCCAGCGTCCGGCCCAGCACGAGCGCCAGAGCCGCGCAGGTGAAGGGGATGATCGTCACCGCGTAGAAGAAGAAGATCGACCGGTCGTCCCAGATGAACCACGGCAGCCAGGCGGACGCGACGCCGACGATCGGGACCCCGAACCGCCAGTCCCGGCGCGCCACCCACCACCACAGGCTCGCGACCAGCGCCACCGCGCCCGTCCACCACAGCGCCGGGTTGCCCAGCGCGAGCACCTGGCGCAGGCAGGTGTCGCCGGACGGGGCGGTGCAGCCCTGGTCGCCGGGGGCGATGTCGCCCTGCAGGTCGATGCCCACCGGCCGGCTGTCCAGCAGCCACCCGCGCGGCGACGACTCGTACGGGTGCGGCTCGTCGCTGGTGGACTCGACGACGTCGACGGTGTGGAAGTGCCACACCTGCTGGTGGTAGTTCCACAGGTCGTGCAGCGCCTGGGTGGCCTCGCCCACCGGCGAGTCCGGCTCCTGCTGCGCGTACGACCCCCAGTGGTAGTAGTCGGCGTACGTCTCCTCCATCAGGTCGTGGTGCACCAGCCACCCCGACCAGCTGGCGACGTAGACGACCAGGGCGACGCCCACCAGGGAGAAGAACGCCGGCACCGCGTCGGCCAGCGCGGAGCGGGCCCACGCCCACGACACGCCCAGCGCCCGGCGGGCACCGGCGTCCCACGCCCAGGTGAGCAGGCCGAACGCCGCCAGCGCGAAGACGCCGTTCCACTTGGTGCCGCACGCCAGGCCGAAGCAGACCCCGGCGCCGACCCGCCACGGCCGCCACAGCATCGCCCGCACCGGTCCCCAGCTGCCGACGCCGTCCCGCTCGGTCAGCCGCAGCAGTCGTCGGCGCCCCCAGTCGCGGTCGACGACCAGGCACGCGACCGCGCACACCACCCAGAAGGCGACGAAGCCGTCCAGCAGCGCGGTCCGCGACATCACCAGGTGCAGGCCGTCGAAGCACAGCAGCAGCCCCGCGAGGCACCCGATCAGCGTGGACCCGCTCAGCCGTCGCACCATCCGGGCCAGCACCAGCACGGTCAGCGCACCGGTCACCGCCGCGGCCACCCGCCACCCGAACGGGTCCATGCCCGCCAGCCGGATCCCGGCCGCGATCATCCACTTGCCCACCTCGGGGTGGACGATCTGCGCCGGACCCTCCTTCAGCAGGTTGCCGTCGAGGTCGCCGGCGTTGATCTGGTCGTCGGCGTCCTCGACGTACTCGCGGACGTAGCCGAACCGGCTCAGCGACCACGCGTCCTTGGCGTAGTACGTCTCGTCGAACGTGATCTCGTCGGGCCGGCCGAGCTGCCACAGCCGGAGCACGAGCGCCAGCGCCGCGACCGCCAGCGGGCCCGCCCAGCCGGCCCAGCGCGGGTGGGTGACCACCAGGGCGGTCAGCCGGGTGCGTACCCCGGGCCGGCCGCCACCCCCGGGACCCGACCCCAGCGGGCGCAGGCCGTCGGCCTGCTGCCGGGTCGCCGTCACAGCGGCATCGTAGGTTGGCCGTAGGTTTGCGGCGTGACACTGGTGCTCGCCGCGACCCCGATCGGCCGGGTCGAGGACGCACCTCCGCGGCTGGCGGCAGAGCTCGCCGCCGCCGACGTCGTGGCGGCCGAGGACACCCGCCGGCTGCGGCGGCTGTGCGACGGGCTCGGCGTCACCCTCGCGGGCCGGGTGGTGTCGTACTTCGAGGGCAACGAGACCGGCCGCACCCCGGAGCTGCTGGCCGAGCTGCAGGCCGGACGCCGGGTGGTGCTGGTCACCGACGCCGGCATGCCGAGCGTCTCCGACCCGGGCTACCGGCTGGTGGCCGCCGCGGTCGAGGCCGGGGTGCCGGTCACCGCCGTGCCCGGGCCGTCGGCGGTGCTCACCGCGCTCGCGGTCTCCGGGCTGCCGGTCGACCGGTTCTGCTTCGAGGGGTTCCTGCCCCGCCGGGCCGGCCAGCGGCGCGCCCGGCTCGAGGACCTCGCCGACGAGCAGCGCACGATGGTGTTCTTCGAGGCGCCGCACCGCACCGCGAGCACGCTGACGGCGATGGCCGAGGTGTTCGGCGGCGACCGGCCGGGCGCGGTCTGCCGCGAGCTGACCAAGACCTACGAGGAGGTACGCCGCGGCGGGCTCGCCGTGCTCGCCGAGTGGGCCGCCGAGGGCGTACGCGGCGAGGTCACGCTGGTGGTGCAGGGCGTGGTCGAGCACCCGGTCGACTACGACGCCGACACCCTGCGCCGCCTGGTGGAGGCCGACCAGGAGTCGGCCGGCCGGTCCCGCCGCGACGCGGTCGCGAGCGTGGCCAGGCAGACCGGGGTGCCGAGGCGTGCGGTGTACGACGCCGTGCACCGCGACTGAAACGCGTTCGGGGGCCGCGTGCCCGCCGACCTAGGATCGACCCGTGCCCGAGCCAGCCCCGAAGTCCTTCTACATCACGACGCCGATCTACTACGTGACCGCGCCGCCGTCGATCGGCAACGCCTACACGACGGTCGCGGCGGACATGATCGCGCGCTGGCACCGGCAGCGGCAGGAGCCGACCTGGTTCCTCACCGGCACCGACGAGCACGGGCAGAAGGTCCTCACCGCCGCCCAGGACAACGGGGTCACGCCGCAGGTGTGGACCGACCGGCTGGTCGAGACCGAGTGGCAGCCGGTGCTCGATGTCGTCGACGCCAGCAACGACGACTTCATCCGCACCACCGAGGACCGGCACACCGAGCGGGTCCGTGAGTTCTGGCAGACCATCTACGACGCCGGCGACGTCTACGAGGGCACCTACGAGGGTCCGTACTGCATCCACTGCGAGGAGTTCAAGCTCCCCGCGGAGCTCATCGAGGCCGACGACGGCACCCTGCTGTGCCCGATCCACGAGCGGCCGGTGGAGTCGCTGTCGGAGGTCAACTACTTCTTCGCGATGAGCCGTTACGCCGAGCGGCTGCTGGCGCTGTACGAGTCCAACCCGACGTTCGTGCAGCCCGAGAGCGCCCGCAACGAGGTGATCTCGTTCGTGCGGCAGGGGTTGCAGGACCTGTCCATCTCCCGGTCCAGCTTCGACTGGGGCATCCCGGTGCCGTGGGACGAGAAGCACGTGCTGTACGTGTGGATCGACGCGCTGCTCAACTACGCGACGGCGGCCGGGTTCGGCACCGACCCCGACATGTTCGAGCGGATCTGGCCCGCCGACGTGCACCTGGTCGGCAAGGACATCCTCCGGTTCCACGCCGTGATCTGGCCGGCGATGCTGATGGCCGCCGGCGTCGACGTGCCGCGCCAGGTCTTCGCGCACGGCTGGCTGCAGGTCGGTGGCCAGAAGATGAGCAAGTCCAAGGCGACCGCCATCCACCCCAGCGAGATCGTCGACACCTTCGGGTCCGACGCCTACCGCTACTACTTCCTGCGCGCCATCGCGTTCGGCTCCGACGGTTCGTTCTCCTGGGAGCACCTGAGTGCCGTGTACGGGTCCGAGCTCGCCAACGGCCTGGGCAACCTGGCCTCGCGGGTGACCTCGATGGTCGGCCGCTACTTCGACGGCCGGCTGCCCGACCCGGGCGACGCGGGACCGGCCGAGGAGGCGCTGGCGGCCAGGCTGACCGACACGCTCGCCACCGCCGAGGAGGCGATGGACCGGCTGGCGCTGCACGACGCGATCGCGGCGACGGAGGAGTTCGTCGGCGCGGTCAACGTCTACGTCACCGAGCAGGAGCCCTGGAAGGTCGCCAAGGACGACTCGCCGGAGGCTCGGGCCAGGCTGGCCACGGTGCTCTACACCGCCGCGGAGTCGCTGCGCGCGGTCGCGGTGCTGCACGCCCCGGTGATGCCACGGACGGCGGCGGGGCTGTGGCAGCGGCTGGGGGCCGAGGACCAGCTCGGCCCGCTGTCGGCGCAGCCGATGGGCGAGGTCGCCCGCTGGGGCCAGCTGCCCGCCGGCGCCGAGGTGACCAAGGGCGAGGCGCTGTTCCCGCGGCTGGAGCAGGAGGCCGCCGGGTGACCGACGCGCCCGGCGTGCCGGGGGTCCCGGGGTCGGGCCCGCTGCGGAGCCGGTCGGCGACCGAGGAGGCCAGCGGCCGCCGGCGCGACCGCAGCCGCCCGCCGCTGCCCGACCCGCTGCCGCACCCGGTCGTCGACAACCACTGCCACCTCGACATCGCCGACAGCGACGACGACCACCACGTAGCCGCTGGACCAGCTGCTCGCGGAGGCCGCCTCGGTCGGTGTGCCGCGGATCGTGCAGGTCGGCTGCGACCTGCCGGGTGCGCGGTGGTCGGTGCAGATGGCCGAGCAGCACGAGGCGCTGGTCGCCGCGGTCGCGCTGCATCCCAACGAGGCGCCGCGGCTGGCAGCCGACGGCGGCTCGGGGCGGCGCTCGCGGAGATCGCGGAGCTGGCGGCCTCGTCCGAACGGGTCCGCGCCGTGGGCGAGACCGGCCTGGACTTCTTCCGTACCGGGCCGGAGGGGCGGGACGTGCAGGAGGAGTCCTTCCGCGCCCACGTCGCGCTGGCCCACCGGCTGGGCAAGACCCTCGTGATCCACGACCGCGACGCGCACCCGCAGGTGCTCCGCGTGCTCGATGACGAGGGGGTGCCGGAGCGCACGGTGATGCACTGCTTCTCCGGCGACGCCGACTTCGCCCGCAGCTGCCTCGACCGGGGGGCGTGGCTCAGCTTCGCGGGCACCGTCACCTTCGCCAACGCGCAGCCGCTGCGCGACGCGCTGGCCGTCACGCCCCTCGACCGGGTACTGGTCGAGACCGACGCCCCCTACCTCACGCCGGTGCCCTACCGCGGCCGGCCGAACGCGTCCTACCTCGTGCCGCACACCGTGCGGCTGATCGCCGAGGTGCTGGGCCGCGACCTCGCGGAGGTCTGCGCGGCGGTCGACGCCAACACCGAGGCGGCGTTCGGCGGCCCCTGGTAGCCCCGGGTGCGCCCGGTTTGCGCTGGTTTCGCGCCTCGTGCATCCCATCGGCACCACGAGGTGACGCCCGTCACGTCCCGATTTGGTCCCCCCGTGACCAAGTCGTTATGGTCGATCGACTTGCCGCCTCCGGGGTATGTCCTTTCCCGGAGTCCACCCCCCCGGGAGAGCCGTGCGAAAAAGAGTGCTGATCATCGCCGCGAACCTCGCGGTCGTCCTGACGCTGGTCGGGGGGACCGTCGCCTACGCGACGATGAGCAAGACCGTGACCCTGTCCCTCGACGGCAAGGAGACCGAGGTCCACACGTTCGGCGACGACGTCGGTGACGTCCTCGCCAGCGAGGGCGTCGAGCTCGCCGACCGCGACGTCGTGCTGCCCGCCGCCGACGAGTCCATCGACGACGGCACCAAGATCGCGGTGCGGTTCGCGCGTCAGCTGACGCTGAGCGTCGACGGCGACGAGACGAAGTACTGGGTGACCGCCACCACCGTGGCCTCGGCCTTCGACCAGATCGGCGAGCGCTTCACCGGCGCGGACCTGTCGGCCAGCCGCAGCGACTACATCGGCCGTGACGGCATGGACATCTCCATCACCACTCCCAAGAAGGTCACCCTCGTGACCGAGGACGGCAAGCGCCAGCCTCACGAGCACCGCCGCCACTGTCGCCGACCTGGTGCGGGAGGCCGGCGTCAAGGTCGACCGCGACGACGAGCTCGCCCCGGTCGAGGACCGCGCGCTCAAGGACGGCATGCGCATCGTGGTGACCCGCATCGACAAGCGGGTCGCGTCGGTCACCGAGTCGGTGCCCTACGACACCAAGGTCCGCTACGACGACGACATGTACGAGGACGAGTCCGACGTCGTGCGCGAGGGCCAGGAGGGCGTGCGCAAGCTCCAGGTGCGCGTCGTGCGCGCCGACGGCGAGGTACGCAACCGCGTCGTGCTCGACCAGAAGCTGGTGAAGGCACCCGTCGACCAGATCGAGGTGCAGGGCACCAAGGAGCGCCCCGAGCCCGAGCCCGAGCCGGAGCCGACCACGCCGCCGGTGACCGACGCCGGCGTGTGGGACGCAGTTGGCGCAGTGCGAGTCCGGCGGCAACTGGGCGATCAACACCGGCAACGGCTACTACGGCGGGCTGCAGTTCAGCCTGTCCACCTGGGCGGCCTACGGCGGCGGCGCCTACGCCCAGTACCCGAACGAGGCCACCCGCGAGCAGCAGATCGCGATCGCGACCAAGCTGCGCGACGCCAACGGCGGCAGCTACGGCTCCTGGCCGGCCTGCGCCGCGTCCCTCGGCCTGCCCACCTGAGCGAGTCGCCGGCCGGCAGCCGGCTGCTCGGACCCGCCGAGGTGCGGGCGCTGGCTGCCGATCTCGGGCTGCGCCCGAGCAAGCAGCGCGGGCAGAACTTCGTCGTCGACGCCAACACGGTGCGCCGGATCGCGCGCGCTGCCCGGCTGACCTCTGAGGACGTCGTCCTCGAGGTCGGTCCCGGACTCGGGTCGCTCACCCTCGCGCTCCTCGACGCCACCGCGCCCACCGGGCGGGTGGTGGCGGTCGAGGTCGACGCCCGGTTGGCCGGGGTGCTGCCGGACACCGTCGCGGACCGCGCCCCCGACCAGGCCGACCGGCTGACGGTCGTGCAGGCCGACGCGATGCAGCTGACCGACGTCCCCGGCGCCGCACCCACCGCGGTGGTCGCCAACCTGCCGTACAACGTCGCCGTCCCGGTGCTGCTGCACCTGTGGGCGGTGTTCCCGACCGTGCGGACCGCGCTGGTGATGGTGCAGGCCGAGGTCGCGGACCGGCTGGTGGCCGGGCCCGGGGTCGCGCACCTACGGCGTGCCCAGCGTCAAGGCGGCCTGGTACGGCACCGCGACCGCCGCGGGCCGGGTCAGCCGCTCGGTGTTCTGGCCGGCGCCGCACGTCGACTCCGGGCTGGTCGCCTGGCAGCGCCACGACCGGCCCCGGACCGGCCCCGCGACGGGAGGCGGTCTTCGCCGTGGTCGACGCGGCCTTCGCGCAGCGGCGCAAGATGCTGCGCTCGGCGCTCGCCGGGCTGGCCGGGTCGCCCGGCGCCGCCGAGGCCGCCCTGCGCGCCGCCGGCGTCGACCCGGGTGCGCGGGGCGAGCAGCTCGCGGTCGACGACTTCGCCCGCATCGCCCAGGCACTGGCGCGATGACCGTCACCGCCCGGGCGCCGGCCAAGATCAACCTGCACCTCGCCGTCGGGCCGGTGCGCGCCGACGGCTTCCACGACCTGGCCACGCTCTACCAGGCGGTCGACCTGGCCGACGAGGTCACCGCCTCCGCATCAGCTGGCGCCGACGTCACGGTGCGGGTCGACGGTGCCGCGGGCGTGCCGCTCGACGACACCAACCTCGCCGTACGGGCTGCGCTGCTGCTGCGCGAGCACGCCGACCTGCCCCGGGCGGGCGTCGATCTCGTGCTGCGACAAGCAGATCCCGGTCGCCGGCGGCATGGCCGGCGGCTCGGCCGACGCCGCAGCCGCCCTGCTCGCCTGCGACGCGCTGTGGGGCTGCGGCCTGTCCCACGCGGACCTGATGGCGCTCGGCGCCCGGCTGGGCAGCGACGTGCCGTTCGCGCTGGCCGGTGGCACCGCCGTCGGCACCGGCCGCGGCGAGGTCGTCACGCCGGTGGCCACCGGGCCCGACCTGGTGTGGGTCGCCGCCACCAGTGCCCGCGGGCTGTCCACCCCCGAGGTCTATCGCCGCCCTCGACCGCGACCGCGAGACTCGCCGGTGCCGGCGCCGACGGTGCCGGACGGCCTCGTCGCCGCGCTGGAGGAGGACCAGGGCGGCCTGGTGACGGCGCTGTCCGGCTTCGCCCGCAACGACCTGCAGGCACCCGCGCTGGCGCTGCGACCGGAGCTCGCCGACGTGCTCACGACCGGCCGGGAGGCGGGGGCGCTGTACTCGACGGTGTCCGGCTCCGGGCCGACGACGCTGTTCCTCGCCGACCCCGACCACGCCGAGCGGCTCGCGGGGGTGCTGGCCGCCGCGCCCGAGGTCGCCGGGGTGCACGTGCTCACCGGTCCCGTGCCGGGTGCGACGCTGGTCTCCTGATGCCCCCCACGACGCTGGTCGCCCTCGAAGGGGTGACCCGGACGCACGGCACCCGCACCCTGCTCGACGCCGTCAGCCTGGGCGTCGCGACCGGCGACCGGGTCGGCGTCGTCGGCCGCAACGGCGCCGGCAAGACCACGCTGCTGCAGACGCTCGTCGGGCGGCTCGACCCCGACGCCGGACGGGTCGTGCGGCGCCGGGACGTCACGGTGACCTCGCTCGGGCAGGGCGACGACCTCGACCCCGCGTCGTCCGTACGCGCGACCGTGCTGGAGGGCCGGGCCGACCACGAGTGGGCCGCGGACCCGGTCACCCGCGACGTGGTGCACACGCTGCTCGGCGGCCTCACCCTCGACCGCGAGGTCGGCTCGCTGTCCGGCGGCGAGCGCCGCCGTTGCGCGCTGGCCGCGCTGCTGCTGCACGAGGCCGACCTGGTCGTGCTGGACGAGCCCACCAACCACCTCGACGTCGAGACCGTCGACTGGCTCGCCCGGCACCTGACCACCCCGGCCGCCGCGGGTCGGGCGCTGGTGGTGGTGACGCACGACCGCTGGTTCCTCGACGCCGTCTGCACCGCCACCTGGGAGGTGCACGACGGCACCGTCGACGCCTACGACGGCGGCTACGCGGCCTACGTGCTGGCCCGGGCCGAGCGCGACCGGCAGGCCGCCGCCGCCGACGCCCGCCGCCGCAACCTGCTGCGCAAGGAGCTGGCCTGGCTGCGTCGCGGTCCGCCCGCGCGTACGTCCAAGCCGCGGTTCCGCCTCGACGCAGCCAGCTCGCTGATCGAGGACGAGCCGCCGCCGCGGGACCGGCTCACCCTCGAGCAGTTCGCCACCCGCCGGCTCGGTCGCCAGGTGCTCGAGCTGCACGACGTCGACCTCGTACGCGGCGAGCGCACGCTGCTCAGCGACGTCACCTGGCGGCTCGGTCCCGGCGACCGGGTGGGCGTGGTCGGGGTCAACGGGGCCGGCAAGTCCAGCCTGCTGCGGCTGCTGGCCGGCGAGCTGGAGCCGACGGCGGGACGGGTCGTGCGCGGGCGCACGGTCGAGCTGGCGCAGCTGTCCCAGGAGCCCGACCGGCTGGACCGGTCCGCCCGGGTGCTCGACCTGGTCGAGGGCGTCGCCCGGGTGCTGCGCACCGCCGACGGCGAGCTGTCGGCCAGCACCCTGCTGGAGCGCTACGGCTTCACCGGCGACCGGCTGACCGCCCGCGTCGGCGACCTGTCCGGCGGCGAGCGGCGCCGGCTGCAGCTGCTGCTCGAGCTGCTGGGCGAGCCCAACGTGCTGCTGCTGGACGAGCCGACCAACGACCTCGACATCGAGACGCTCACCGTGCTCGAGGACCACCTCGACACCTGGCCCGGAACCCTGGTGCTGGTCAGCCATGACCGGTACGTGCTCGAGCGGGTGTGCGACGTCGTCTACGCGCTGGACGGCCGGGGTGGCCTGCGGATGCTGGTGCGCGGCGTCGACGAGTACCTCGAGCAGCGCGCGGCCGAGCAGGCCGAGGCGCCGGTCCCCGAGCCGGGGACCGCGACGGGAGCGCCGGCGGACGCGACCCTGCGCCGCGACGCGCGCAAGCAGGTGGGCCGGCTCGACCGGCAGCTGCAACGGCTGGCGGAGCGGGCGGCCGCGCTCGAGGCCCGGCTCGCCGAGCTGGCGGCCTCCGGCGACCACGAGGCCCTGGTGGCGCTGTCGGCCGAGCTGCGCGAGGTCGTCGCCGAGCGGGAACGACTGGAGGACGCCTGGCTCGAGGCGGCCGAGCAGGGCGGCGTCTGAGCAGCTGGGCGCCGCGTCGCGTCCGTCAGTGCGCGTCGTCGAACGGCGTGGTGAGCACCCGCAGCAGTCCGGCCAGCCGCTCCCGGTCGCGGTCGCCCAGCCCGGCCAGCAGGGCCCGTTCGCCGGTGAGCAGCGCGTCGAGGGCGGCGTCGACCACCTGCCGCCCGCCCGCGGTGAGCCGCACCAGCACCCCGCGCCGGTCGGCGGGGTCGGGGCGCCGCTCCACCAGCCGCCGCGTCACCAGCCCGTCGACCCGGTTGGTCATCGTCCCGCTGGTGACCATGGTCTCCCGCAGCAACGTGCCCGGGGAGAGCTCGTACGGCGGTCCGGCCCGGCGCAACGCGCTGAGCACGTCGAACTCCCAGGTCTCCAGGCCGTGCGCCGCGAACGCCTGGCGGCGGGCCCCGTCGAGGTGCCGGGCCAGCCGGGTGACCCGGCTCAGCACCTGCATCGGCGCGACGTCGAGGTCGGGCCGTTCCCGACTCCACGCCTCGACCAGTCGGTCCACCTCGTCGCGCACGTCCCGCAGCCTATAAGTGTCAAGACTCTTGACGTCGAGACAGCCACGAAGCCGGACTGTCGTCAATAGACTCCGGCCATGCGGGTCGCGGACCTTCTGTTGGCCGGGCCCGGTGCCCAGGTACGGGCCCTGGACGCCGGCGAGGTCACCGCGGTCGCACTGGTGGACGCGGCACTCGCGGCCATCGCCGGGATCGATCCCTCCATCGGCGCCTTCGTCCGGGTCGACGCCGACGGCGCGCGCGCAGCCGCCCGGGAGGCCGACGAGGCGCGCGCCGCCGGCGCCCGATCCGGCGCGGACCGGCTGCTGCTCGGCGTGCCGGTGGCGGTGAAGGACGACACCGACATCGCCGGCCAGGTCACCGGCCTCGGCAGCCGGGCGTTCACCCGGCCCGCGCTGGCCGACGCCGAGGTGGTGCGCCGGCTGCGTACCGCGGGTGCGGTGATCGTCGGCAAGACCGCGCTGCCCGAGCTCGGGGTCTACGGCTTCACCGAGTCGGCGGCGACGGGGGCGACCCGCAACCCCTGGGACCGCTGGCGCACGCCGGGCGGCTCCTCCGGCGGCTCGGCGGCGGCGGTCGCCGCCGGCATGGTCGGCCTGGCGACGGCCAGCGACGGAGCGGGCTCGATCCGGATCCCGGCAGCGTGCTGCGGCCTGGTGGGGTTCAAGCCCTCGGCCGGGACGATGCCGTCGTCCGGCAGCTGGAACGGCCTGTCGGTGCAGGGGGTGCTGACCCGGCGGGTCGAGGACACCGCGCGCTACCTGGACGCCGTCGGCGACCTGTCCGACTCGCTGCTGGACGCCGTCGCACGCGAGCCCGGACGGCTCCGGATCGGGATCGACCTGAGCCCGTTCCGGGTCAACGTCCCGCGCGGCCTCGACGCGCAGGTGCGCGACGCCGTGCTGCGCACCGGCCGGCGGCTGGCGGAGCTGGGCCACGAGGTCTGGCGGGTGCGGGTGCCGCAGGGGGCCGCGCCGCAGGCGTTCACCGCCCGCTACCTGGCCGGCATCAACGAGACCGCCGCGCGGGCCGACCGCCCCGACCTGTTCGAGCCGCGGACGCAGCAGATCGTCCGGCTGGGTGCGGCGGTCCGCCCCGCCGTGCTGATCCGCGCCATCGACTCGGCCCCGGCGCACGGTCACCGGGCGCTGGCGACGACCGGCGCGGACATGCTGCTGACGCCGGTGCTCGCCGGCGAGCCGCCCGAGATCGGCCAGTGGGGAGCCGGCAACGGGGTGTCCACGGTGCTGAGCATGGGCCGCTTCTACGCGTACACGCCGCTGTGGAACCACACCGGCCAGCCGGCGGTGTCGATGCCGGCCGGGTTCGCCAGCAGCGGGCTGCCGCTGGCCGCCCAGCTCGTCGCCCGCCGCGGCGACGACGCCCGGCTGCTGTCGCTGGCCGCCCAGCTGGAGGCGGCCCGGCCCTTCTACGACTGCGTGCCCACCCACCACGTCTCCCGGCACCAAGAATCTTGACATCAAGATAGTACGGACGGCACACTCCTGCCCCGGAGGTGGTGTCGTGAGCGCCCGCTGGGAACCGCAGCAGTACCTGGCCTTCGCCGACGAGCGCGGCCGGCCGTTCGCCGACCTGCTGGCGCGGGTGGCGGTGCAGCCGCGCCGGATCGTCGACCTCGGCTGCGGGCCGGGTCAGCTGAGCGCGTTGCTGCGGGCCCGCTGGCCGGACGCGTCGATCGAGGGCGTCGACGCGTCGGCGGAGATGGTGGCGCGGGCGGAGGCCGACAACACCGATCCGCGGGTGACCTACCAGCAGGCCGACCTGCGCGGGCTGGGAGCCGGGCGGGCCGGTCGACCTGCTGGTGTCCAACGCGACCTTCCAGTGGGTGCCGGGCCACCTCGACCTGCTGCCGGGCCTGGCCGACGCGGTCGCGCCGGGCGGGTGCTTCGCGTTCTCGCTGCCCGGCAACTTCGGCGCGCCGAGCCACGTGCTGCTGCGCGGGCTGGCCGCGACGCGAGCCGTACGCCGCGCACACGGCCGGCGTGGAGCAACCGGACGGCCACGACGCCGCGACCTACCTGGGGGTGCTCGCGCGGCCCGGCTGGCGGGTGGACGCCTGGGAGACCACCTACCTGCACCTGCTGCACGGCCCCGACCCGGTGCTGCGCTGGGTGTCGAGCACCGGCGCCCGCCCGGTGCTGCAGGCGCTGGACGCCGCCGGCGGGGGACTGCGGGAGCGCTTCGAGGCGGAGTACGGCGCCGCGCTGCGGGCGGCGTACCCGGAGCAGCCGCACGGCACCGTGCTGCCGTTCCGCCGGATCTTCCTGGTCGCGCACCGGGAGGAGCGGTGATGCGGATCCGCAGCGCCACCGACGCCGACCTCGAGGCGGTCCTCGCGCTGCTGCGTACCGACGTGATGCGCACGGCCCCCGGTGCGCGAGCCCGAGCCGACCGAGGTGACCGAGCGGCAGCGCGCCGCGATGCGCGTCATCGCCGCCGACCCCACCGCCGACGTGCTCGTCGGCGAGGTCGACGGCCGGGTGGTCGCGACGACGCAGGTCAACTGGCTGCAGCACCTCACCCACGACGGCGGGCTGATCTGCCAGATCGAGGCCGTGCGGGTGGAGTCGTCGATGCGGGGCCAGGGTCTCGGTGCAGAGCTGATGGAGCACGTGCTGGCCGAGGCGCGGCGCCGCGGCGCCGTCCGCGCCCAGCTGACCACGATGGTGGCGCGCACCGACGCGCACCGGTTCTACCAGCGGCTGGGCTTCGTTCCCTCGCACGTCGGCATGAAGCGCTACCTCGGGACGGAGCCGGCATGAGGCTGCACCACGTCCAGGTGTCCTGCCCGCCGGGCGGTGAGGACGTCGCGCGGCGGTTCTGGGGCGACGGGCTCGGGCTGCCCGAGGTGGCCAAGCCGCCGGTGCTGGCCGCGCGCGGGGGCGTGTGGTTCCGCGGGCCGGGGGTGGAGGTGCACGTCGGGGTGGAGGAGCCGTTCGTGCCGGCCGGCAAGGCGCACCCGGCGTTCCTGGTCGACGACCCCGACGCCGTCGCCGCGCGGCTGGCCGCGCTCGCGTACCCCGTGCGCTGGGACGACGCCTTCCCCGGCTACCGCCGCTTCTACACCGCCGACGGCCACGGCAACCGGGTCGAGGTCCTCGCCGAGGCCTGAGCGTGTCGGGGTTTCCCAAGGTCACCCGGGAAACCGAAGGTTCCCCCGTCTTGTGACAGGGGGACCATGGGTTTCCCAAGCGGACTTGGGAAACCTGAGCAGGTGACCCGGGTCAGGAGCGGGTGATCGACTGCGGCTTCTGCTCCAGGCCGGACAGGCCGTTCCAGGCCAGGTTGACCAGGTGGGCGGCGACGACGTCCTTGGCGGGCTTGCGGGCGTCGAGCCACCACTGGCCGGTGGTGCCGACCATGCCGACCAGCATCTGCGCGTACATCGGGGCGTACTTGGTGTCGAAGCCGCGGGCCTTGAACTCGCGGCCCAGGATGTGCTCCACCCGGCTGGCGATGTCGCCGATGATCGAGACGAAGGACCCGCTGGCCGACCCGACCGGGGAGTCGCGCACCAGGATCCGGAAGCCGTCGGGGTGCTGCTCGATGTAGTCCAGCAGCGCGAACGCCGCCTGCTGGAGCAGCTCGCGCGGTGCGCCGGCGGTCAGCGCCGTACGCATCATCGACAGCAGCAGCTGCACCTCGCGGTCGACGACGACCGCGTACAGCCCTTCCTTGCCGCCGAAGTGCTCGTAGACCACCGGCTTGGAGACCTCCGCCTTGGCGGCGATCTCCTCGACCGACGTGCCCTCGACGCCGCGGGCGGCGATCAGGCCGCGCGCGACCTGGATCAGCTGCTCACGACGCTCGGCGGCGGTCATCCGGTGCCGAGTGCTGCGCCGTGCGCGGCTCTGCCTCGGACTCGGTCACCGGCCCAGTGTCGCGCAGCCGGTCAGGCGGCGACCTCGGTGCGCTTGGCGGCGAGGCGCTCGGCGACCGGCCAGCGCACGTCGCTGACCCAGCCCAGCTTCTCGAACGTCCAGATGGTGCGGGCGGACAGGTCGATCTGGCCGGGGAGGACGCCGTGCCGGGCGCAGGTCGGGTCGGCGTGGTGCAGGTTGTGCCACGACTCGCCGAAGCTCGGGATCGCGAGCCACCACACGTTGCCGGAGTGGTCGCGGGTCTTGAACGGCTGCTCGCCGACGGTGTGGCAGATCGAGTTGATCGACCAGGTGACGTGGTGCAGCAGCGAGACGCGCACCAGGCTGGCCCAGAAGAACGCGGTGAGCGCGCCCTGCCAGGACATGGTCCACAGCCCGCCGACGACGGCCGGCGCGAGCAGCGACACGGCCACCCACAGCGGGAACAGCCGGCTGATCCGGACGATGTCCGGGTCCTTCATCAGGTCGGGCGCGTACTTGCGCTGCGGGGTCTGCTCGCCGTCGAACATCCAGCCGACGTGGGCGTAGACCATGCCCTTGATCAGGGCGGGGATGTTCTCGCCGTAGCGCCACGGCGAGTGCGGGTCGCCGTCGCGGTCGGAGAACTTGTGGTGCTTGCGGTGGTCGGCGACCCAGCGGATGACCGGGCCCTCGATCGCGAGGCTGCCGGCGATGGCCAGCGCGATCTTGACCCCGCGGTTGGGCTTGAAGGACTTGTGCGTGAAGAGCCGGTGGAAGCCGGCGGTGATGCCGAGACCGGTGATCACGTACGCGACCACGGTGATGACGACATCGCTCCAGCCCAGCCAGCCGCCCCAGGCCAGCGGCACCGCGGCGACCACGGCGAGGAAGGGGACCAGGACGAACACTGCCAGCGTGATGCGCTCACCACGGGACAGGTACGTCGGCTCGGTGCTCTCCTCGCTGCCGCCGTCGGCCGGAGCCGGCGGGGCAGGCGGTGCGTCGAGTACAGCGGGTGCGGTGGTGGGAGGGGGCATATGCGGTCCTCACAGACAATGGGGGGTGGGGGCCGGGACTCGGGCGACATAGGGCTGCCTTACCTACGACACCGTAACCTACGCATTCGTAGGTTACCAGTCATGCGGCCGCCCGCACGCCGACCGGAGTGAGTGTCCTGTCACGTCGGTGCGCGATGTCCGTACGCTGTGGCGCGGACCGTCCCCGGTTGGTCTGTCGGCAGGGCCCGCCGCACTTTGAATGCGGACAAGCGACGTAGGTTCGACTCCTACCCGGGGAGCGAGCCGGTGCGACGCCCGCGACCACCGCCACACGGCGACTACCTGGGGAAACCACCCGCGACTCCGGAGGCACTCCGTGACCGACCCGAGCACGCAGGGACCCGCCGCTGAGGTGACCGCCGTCGTGGTCCTCGCGGCGGGCGGAGGCACCCGGATGCGGTCGCGCACCCCCAAGATGCTGCACCGCGTCGGCGGCCGCAGCCTGGTCGGGCACGTGCTCGCCGCGGTCGACCCGCTCGACCCGGGGGAGGTCGTGGTCGTGGTCGGGCACGGCCGCGCCGACGTGCAGCCGCACGTCGTGGAGTGCCTGCCCCGGGCCCGCACCGCGGTGCAGGAGGAGCAGCTCGGCACCGGGCACGCCACCGCGGTGGGTCTGGCCGAGGTGGGCGCGGGCAAGGGGACCGTGCTGGTGGTGATGGGGGACACGCCGCTGCTGACCGCCGACACGCTGCGCCGGCTGGCCGCCTCGCACGTCGCCTCGGGCGACGCCGTCACCGTGCTCACCTTCGAGGTCGACGACCCGACCGGTTACGGCCGGCTGGTGCGGGACGAGACCGGCAGCCCGCGCGCGATCGTCGAGCAGAAGGACGCGACCGCCGAGCAGCTCGCGCTGAACGAGGTCAACTCGGGCATGTACGCCTTCGACCTGGCCTGGCTGCGCACCGCCCTCAGCCGGGTCGGACGCGACAACGCCGCCGGCGAGGTCTACCTGACCGACGTGCTGGGGCTGGCGGTGGCCGACAGCCGCGGCGTCGGCGCGGTGCCGGTCGGCGACACGTGGGAGACCGAGGGCGTCAACGACCGGGTCCAGCTGGCCCGGCTCGGCGCCGAGCTCAACCGCCGGGTGCTGGACGGCTGGATGCGAGCCGGCGTCACTGTCGTCGACCCGGCGACCACGTGGGTCGACGTCGGCGTACGGCTGGCGCCCGACGTGACCCTGCTGCCCGGTGTGCAGCTGCTGGGCGCGACCAGCGTCGACCGGGAGCGCGGTGATCGGACCCGACACGACGCTGACCGACGTCAGCGTCGGCGCGGGGGCGCAGGTGGTGCGCACCCACGGCTCCGGTGCGGTGCTCGGGGCCGGTGCGACGGTCGGGCCGTTCGCCTACCTGCGTCCGGGCACCCGGCTGGCCGAGCGCGGCAAGATCGGCACGTACGTCGAGACCAAGAACTCCAGCATCGGGCCCGGCGCCAAGGTGCCGCACCTGTCGTACATCGGCGACGCCGACATCGGCGAGGGCACCAACATCGGCGCCGGCACGATCACCGCCAACTACGACGGCGTGGCCAAGCACCGCACCGTCGTCGGGCGGCACTGCCGCACC
The DNA here is from genome assembly GCA_963801045.1 of uncultured Actinomycetota bacterium. Classification (GTDB taxonomy): domain Bacteria; phylum Actinomycetota; class Actinomycetes; order Propionibacteriales; family Nocardioidaceae; genus JACCWP01. The sequence goes on along the minus strand of CAWDDC010000003.1, from coordinate 578,742 downwards.
GGGTCGGACAACGTCTTCGTGGCCCCGGTGACGATCGCCGACGGTGCCGCGACCGGGGCCGGCACGGTCGTGCGCCGCGACGTGCCGCCGGGCGCGCTGGCGCTGTCCAACGGACCGCAGCGGCACATCGACGACTGGGTGCAGCGACGCCGACCGGGTTCGGCCAGTGCCGACGCGGCCGCCGCTGCACGCGAGGGCGAACCCATCGGGCAGACTGACGACGTGCCACCCGACAACCCGTCCCAGTGAGGGAGCGTCCGTGACCGGCATGAAGCGCACCACCGAGAAGAACCTGATGGTCTTCTCCGGTCGGGCCCACCCCGATCTCGCGGACGAGGTGTCCCTGCTGCTGGGCAGCGGGCTGGTGCCCCAGCAGGTCTACGACTTCGCCAACGGCGAGATCTACGTGCGTTTCGAGGAGTCGGTGCGCGGCTGCGACGCGTTCGTCATGCAGAGCCACACCGCGCCGATCAACCAGTGGATCATGGAGCAGCTGATCATGGTCGACGCGCTCAAGCGGGCCTCGGCCAAGCGGATCACGGTCGTGATGCCGTTCTATCCCTACGCCCGCCAGGACAAGAAGCACCGCGGGCGGGAGCCGATCTCCGCGCGGCTGATCGCGGACATGTTCCGCCAGGCCGGCGCCGACCGGCTGATCAGCGTCGACCTGCACAGCTCGCAGATCCAGGGCTACTTCGACGGCCCCGTCGACCACCTGATGGCGATGCCGATCCTGGCCGACTACGTCGGGTCGGCGTACGGGCACAAGGACCTCGCGGTCGTCTCGCCGGACGCCGGCCGGATCCGGGTGGCCGAGCAGTGGTCCGCGCGGCTCTCGGGTGCGCCGCTGGCGTTCATCCACAAGACCCGCGACATCAACCGCCCCAACGAGACCAAGGCCAACCGCGTCGTCGGTGACATCCGCGGCCGCACCTGCGTGCTGGTCGACGACATGATCGACACCGGCGGCACGGTCTGCAAGGCGGTCGACGCGCTGCTCGACGACGGTGCTGCCGAGGTCGTGGTGGCCGCGACGCACGCCGTGCTGTCCGGTCCGGCGGTCGACCGGCTGAAGAACTCCCGGGCCAAGGAAGTCATCGTCACCAACACGCTGCCGATCCCGCCCGACCGGCACTTCGACTCGCTCACGGTGCTGTCGATCGCGCCGCTGATCAGCCGCGCGATCCGCGAGGTGTTCGAGGACGGGTCGGTGACCAGCCTGTTCGACGGTCGGGCCTGAGCCGGTGGCACGGGTCGCCGTCCTCCACCCGGGGGCGATGGGCTCGCGGCTCGGCGCTGAGCTGGTGACCGCCGGGCACGACGTCTGGTGGGTGCCCGAGGGTCGCAGCGCGGCATCGGCCGACCGCGCGGCCGAGGCCGGACTCAGCGCGCACGCCTGGTCCGACCTCGCCGACGCCGACGTCGCCCTGGCCTGCTGCGCGCCGCAGGGTGCGCTCGAGGTGGCGCGGGCGGTCGCTGCGAGCGGATTCGCGCGGTGTCTACGTCGAGGCCAACCCGGTGTCTCCGGCCACGCTGCGACAGGCCGCGGCCACCCTGCCCGGCGCCGAGGCGTTCGTGGACGCAGCGATCATCGGCCCACCGCCCCGCCCCGAGCGCGGCACCACCCACCTCGTGCTCTCCGGCGACCCCGGTGCGGTCGGCACGGTCGCTGCGCTCTGGTCCGGCAGCGCGGTGCACCCGCAGCCGGCGGGGGACGAGGTGGGTCAGGCCAGCGCGGCCAAGGCGGCGTTCGCGCTCTACGGCAAGGGCCGGCAGGCGCTCGCGCTGCTGGCCCGCCAGCTCGCGGCGCAGGCAGGCGTCGCCGACGTCCTGTCGGCGCAGGGCTTCCGTCCGGGCGCGGAGGTGCTGGCCGACGACGGGCTCGAGCAGTCGCTCGACGCGGTCGCCTGGCGCTGGGGCCCGGAGTTCGACGAGCTGGCCGCCACGGCGAAGGAGCACGGCGTCGACCCCGCCGCGGTGCACGCGTTGCGCGAGGTCTGGCGGCGGCACGCGGCCGACGCCGAGCGCTGTCCCCGACACCACGGTGACGACGGCCGTCGACGCTCGCTAGACTGTTGCGGTTGCCTCGGCGAGGGGAGCGGTCCGGATCCGACCGGAGCGCCCCGTGATCGACGCGGTGGTTCGGTGCCGCACGCGGTCCTCCGCACCCGCTCGTGAGGCCAGCCAGCACGACCGCCGCCGTACGACGAACGACCGAGGAGCTGTCCCCCCGTGCCTGAGATCAGCATCGACGCCGAACCGCGCACCGAGTTCGGCAAGGGTGCGGCCCGCCGCATCCGGCGCGCCGACAAGGTGCCGGCAGTCCTGTACGGGCACGGGGAGCCACCGGTGCACGTGTCGCTGCCGGGACACGACCTCATGCTCGCGCTCAAGAACCCCAACGCGCTGCTGTCGATCAACATCAACGGCGGCGGCCAGCTCGCGTTGGCCAAGCAGGTGCAGCGCGACCCGATCAAGGGCTTCATCGAGCACGCCGACCTGCAGCTGGTGCGCAGCGGCGAGACGGTCACCATCGAGATCGGCATCGTGATCGAGGGCGAGGCGGTCTCCGAGGCGCTGGTCGTCACCGAGACCGGACAGATCTCGGTCGAGGCCGAGGCCACCCACCTGCCCGGGTCGCTGCACGTGTCGGTCGAGGGCCTGGACATCGGCTCGCAGATCCACGCGTCCGACCTCGAGCTGCCGGAGGGCACGACGCTGGTCACCGACCCCGACGTCCTCGTGGTCAACATCGTCGCGGCGCCGACGGCCGACGAGCTCGAGGCCGAGCTGGCCGAGGCCGAGGCCGAGGCGGGCATCGAGCGCGACGAGTCCGAGATCGACGTCGACGCCGAGCCGCCGGCAGCCGGCGAGGACGGCGACGCCCGAGGCGGGCGCGGACGAGTCCGCGTCCTCCGGGTCGAGCGACGACTGAACCGGCCGTGTCCGGATCGACTGACCCCTGGCTGGTCGTCGGCCTGGGCAATCCCGGTCCGTCCTACGCGCTGACCCGCCACAACGTCGGCTACCTGGTGGCCGACCTGCTCGCGGAGCGGGTCGGCGGCAGCTGGCGTCGCCATCGCAGCGGGCGGGCCGACACGATCGAGGGCCGGCTCGGCCCGCCGGGATCCGACCCGTCCCCGCGGGTGGTGCTCGCCCGGCCGCGCACCTACATGAACGAGAGTGGCGGGCCGGTGGCCGCCGTGGCGTCGTACGTCGGGGTGGCGCCGGACCACGTGATCGCCGTGCACGACGAGCTGGACCTGCCGTTCGGTGAGGTGCGGGCCAAGTTCGGCGGAGGCGCCGGCGGGCACAACGGGCTGCGCTCGGTGCAGCGCGCCCTCGGCACCGCTGACTTCGGCCGGGTGCGGGTCGGCATCGGGCGGCCGCCGGGGCGCCAGGACCCGGCCGACTTCGTGCTGTCGGCCTACACCGCCGCGGAGCGCCGCGAGCTCGGGACGCAGGCCGTCCTGGCGGCCGACATCACCGAAAGTGTGATTCTCCGTGGTCTCACGATTACTCAAAGTGAGTTTCACGGCCGATCTCGCATCACATAAGGTGCGCACGCACAACCTTCTTCGCAAAATCCGTCGACCGCAACTTTCCGCCGTCCATTTCTGCAGGTCGGAGGACGTACGCCGGCCTGACGGGCGCATGATGCTAGGCAGACTGAGTGTGGTCGCAAACGCTCAGTCGCGGGGTGCTCGACGGTCCGCCACCGGTCGGTGCCCCGCGATTGTTCCGCCTCTCCCGGGCACGGGGACGAAGAAACGACTGGAGATGCTTTGAGGCGCACCGCGACCCGCTCATGCACGTTTCCCCGGCTCGCGACGGCACGGTCGTCCGCGTCGGCCCGCGCGATGCCAGACGCTCGGGTCACGTCGGTGCGGGGCAGGGCAGGGACGTTGGGGGGAGTTGTTCGATGAGTGAGGCCACCACCACGACCACGGGTGCGGCTCCGGACGTGGTCCTCGGGCCTGGCGCGCCCGCGACGCCGCCGTCTCGTTGGCACGGCCGACGACACGCGCCCGTCGAGGCCGGGCTCATCGTCGCCACGGCGATCGCCGTCACCGTGGTCGAGTGGAACCGGGTCGGGCCCGAATGCCTTCGCCCTCGCCGCGGCCGCGCTGCTGCTGGCCCAGATCGCCGCGCTGCCGGCCTACGACCGGTGGACGTCGCAGCGACCGGTCAAGCGGCTGCTCGTCGTCGCCGGTGCGGTGCTGCTCGCGCTGGCCTACACCGGCCTGATCGACCTGCCCGAGCTGCGTGCCGCGGTCGGTGGGGTGCTGATCGTGGCCGCGATCCCGTTCGCCTTCCGCGGCGCGAGCGCCCTGCTGCGCCGGCCCCGTTCGACCCTGTTGCTCGGTGACCGGTTGGCCGTCAGCCACCTCGTCGCCCAGTGGGAGTCCCAGCCCGAGGTGCGCATCGTCGGGCTGTGCCTGATCTCGCCCGACGACGACGCCGAGAACCTGCCGCCCGAGATCTCCGGCTACCCGGTGCTCGGCGGCCTCGACGAGGCCGTCGAGCTCGCCCAGGAGCTGCGGGTCGACCAGGTCGTCGTCGCCCCCGGACCCGTCGTCACCGCGTACGACGTCCGGCGGCTGAGCTGGGCGTTCGAGCGGACCAACGTGGAGCTGGCGGTGGCGGCGGAGGTGCACGGCGCCGTGCCGCGGCGCATCGATCCGCGACTGCTGGGCCGCCGGCTGCTGCTGTCGGTGCGGCCGGCGCGTCGCCCGGTGCTGTCCGTCCTGGTGAAGACCGTCGCCGACCGCCTGCTGGCCGCGCTGCTGCTGGTGCTGGTCTCGCCGATCCTGATCGGGCTGGTGCTGCTGGTGCGCTTCGACTCTCCCGGACCCGGCCTGTTCCGCCAGACCCGGGCCGGGCAGGGCGGCCGTCCGTTCACCATGTACAAGCTGCGCACGATGCGGGTCGACGCCGAGGCGGTGCGGGCCGAGCTGGAGATGCTGAACGAGGGGGCCGGACCGCTGTTCAAGATCGCCGACGACCCGCGCATCACCAGGGTGGGTCGCTTCCTGCGCCGCAGCTCGCTCGACGAGCTGCCCCAGCTGATCAACGTCATCCAGGGCCGGATGTCCCTGATCGGTCCGCGCCCGGCGCTGCTGGACGAGACGAACGCCTACGACGACTGGATCCGCCGCCGGCTCGTCGTCAAGCCCGGTATGACCGGACTGTGGCAGGTCAGCGGACGGTCCGCGCTGCGCTGGAACGAGTCCGTGCGACTCGACCTGGACTACGTCGACAACTGGACGCTGCGCAGCGATCTCGACATCGCGCGCAAGACGATCAGCGCCGTGACCCGTTCCGATGGTGCCAGTTAGCGGCTCGAAGGTCGATACACTCGGATGACGGGGCCGATTGCGGACCCGGTTGCCGTTGCCCGCCGCCCGGATCTGGCTCTCCCGTCGCGGTCTGGGGCGACCTGTTCGTGGGAGGGGCAGAGTGGCTGATGCCGTGGCCGCCCACGCCCGGGACCTGCGCGACTATGTCGCCCTCGTCCGGCGGCGATGGGCCTGGATCCTGATCGGCCTCCTGCTGGGCGGTGCCGCAGGCGTCGCCTACCTGGACGTCGCCGCGCAGACGTTCGTGTCGACCGCCAAGGTGAGTGTCTCGTCCACGGAGACCGAGGCGGTCGCCGAGGGGGAGCGCACCAGCAGCGCCATCAACCTCGACACCGAGGCCCAGCTGGTCAAGTCCGCCGTCGTGGCCGACGACGCCGCCGAGATCCTCGACTCGGACCTGACGGGCATCCTGCTGGCCAAGCGGGTGACGGTCACGGTGCCGCCCAACACCACGATCCTCGACATCGCGTTCTCGGCTCCCACCGCGCTCGAGGCGCAAGCCGGCGCACAGGCATTTGCCCAGGCGTACCTGGACAACCGGGAGGCTGAGGCGCAGGACGTCGTCGACAGGGAGTCCAAGCAGATCGAGTCCCAGATCGAGGACGTCTCCGGTGAGCTGCAGAAGACCACCGCGCAGCTGTCCGCCGCCCAGGACCCGACCAAGAAAGCGATCCTGACCGCCAGGCGCACGACCCTGCAGGGACAGCTGGTGTCGCTCAACGCCTCCCTCGCGCCCCTGAACGTGCAGTCGGTCGACCCCGGCGAGATCATCAACGACGCGGGCATCCCGGGCGCCCCGCGAGACCCCAACCCGCTGCTCGTCCTGCCGAGTGCCGTGATGCTCGGCCTGGTGCTGGGCCTGGCCGCTGCCGTGCTGCGCGAGCGCCTCGACAAGCGCATCCACACCGCCGCCGACCTGGAGCGGGTGTTCGCGCTCGCGCCGTTGATGGCGCTCTCGTCGTCCTGGATCAGCGGCAACAGGGTCGAGATCAACGACAAGGACAGCCGCGGTCTCTACCACACGCTGCGCGCGCAGGGCCCGAGCGGCTCGGAGACGGTGCTGCTGGTCGGACCCGCCTCGCAGCTGGCGGCCGAGCGACTCTCGATCCACCTGGCGGCGATCGCTGCTCGGTCGGACATCCCGACCACGCGGCTCAGCCGGGAGCCGGCCCGGGACGAGTTCCTCGACGCGCGGATGACGATCCCGGTCGAACGTGGCCTGCTCCAGCTCGCCACCTACGACGAGCTCGACCTCATCACCGACGGCGAGATCCGCTCGGGACGGCTCGGCCGGGAGCTGCAACGACTCCGCTCCGCCGACCGCTTCGTCGTGCTGGGGATGCCGACCAACGACCTGCTGGTCGACCTGCCGGTGCTGGCCCGGCACGTCGATGTCGTGGTCGTCGTCGTCGAGCTCGGCAGCACCCGGCGCAACCACCTCAACCAAGTACTCATCGAGCTCGGCCGGTCGGGCGCGCAGCAGGTCGTCGCCATCACCATGCCCGGGACGAGGTCGTCGAAGCGTCGGACGCCGGCGCCGACCTCGGTCAACCCCGCGGCGCAGCGATCCGCTCGACCCGACCGGACGACGCGTCCCGACCCCGGGCAGTCCGTCCGACTCCCGTCGAGCCACGCCCGCCGAGCAGCCGTCCCCCACGCTGCGGCACCGCGGCGAGAACCCTGCGTGGCCGCGGCACACATGAGTCCTGCTCTTCCCACGGTGGCGTCCGAGCGCCTCGTCTTCGTCGCGGGTCTGCATCGCAGCGGCACCACCGCACTGGCCCGTACGCTCGCGCGGCACCCCGCGGTGAGCGGCTTCCACGGCACCGACGCCAAGGAGGACGAGGGTCAGCACCTGCAGGACGTCTATCGCGCCGGCGCGGGCCCACGGCGGCGCCGGACGCTTCGCGTTCGCTCGCCGACGCGCACCTGGACGAGTCGTCGCCTCTCGCGACGCGGACAACGCCGCACGACTGCTGGCGCAGTGGACGCCGCACTGGGACCTCGGCTCGCCACCTGCTGCTGGAGAAGTCGCCGCCCAACCTGCTGATGACCAGGTTCCTGCAGGCGCTGTTCCCCGCGAGCCAGTTCGTGGTCGTCGTCCGGCACCCCGTGGTGGTCTCGCTCTCCACCCGTCGGTGGGCGGGACCCGGCGCAAGCCTGTCCCGGCTGCTCGGCCACTGGCTGCGTGCACACGAGCTGTTCTGGGCCGACGCGGCACATCTGCGCCGGGTCCACGTCATCGCCTACGAGGACCTCGTCGGCGACCCGGTCGCGACCCTCGACGGCGTGCGCGCGTTCCTCGGCCTCGACGGCGACATCCCCACCGACGGACTCGACCCGGCGCGCAGCGACCGCTACCGGCAGGAGTGGGCGCGACTCACCGGGGGGCGGTCACCGCGCGCCCGGTTGCGTTCCGCCGTGTTGCACCGACGGTTCACCGAACGGGTCGCGGGCTTCGGCTACTCGCTCGACGACCTCGACCACGTCGTGCGGCTGCCCGACGTCGCCGGGGCCGGGACGTCGTGACCGGCCCGGCCACCGATCCGCTGCACGTGCTCTACGTCGGTGGGATGCCACGCAGCGGATCGACGCTCACCGACCTGATGCTGCATCAGCTGCCCGACCACGTCGGCGTCGGCGAGCTGTTCTACCTGTGGCGCAACAACGTCGCCCACGACGGTCTCTGCGGGTGCGGCCGGCAGTTCTCGGCGTGCCCGTTCTGGCAGCGGGTCGGCGAGGTCGCCTACGGCGGGTGGAGCGAGATCGATCCCGACCGGGTCGCCCGGTTGCAGCACCAGGTCGACCGCTCGGTACACATCCCGATGCTGGTCTCGCGCCGCCGGCCGCAGCGTTTCGATGCGGCGCTGCAGGAGTACACGGCGCTGCTGCGCGCCCTGTACCGAGCCGTGGCGGAGGTGTCCGGCTGCTCGATCGTCGTCGACTCGTCGAAGCGGCCGTCGCTGGCGTACGTGCTGCGGACGATGCCCGACGTCGAGCTGCAGGTGGCGCACGTGGTCCGCGACCCGCGGGGGGTCGCCTACTCCTTCGGCAAGCACGTGCAGCTGCCCGAGGGGGCCGCGCTGCGGGGCGAGATGCCACGGAGCAGCACCCGCAAGGTGGCGCGCCGCTGGGTGTCGGTCAACGTCCTCATCGGGGCGTTGAAGTCGTTGGGCGTCCCGCTGGTGCGGATCCGCTACGAGGACCTCGTCGCCGACCCCGTGCGCGAGCTGGGTCGCGTGCTCGCCGTTCGTGGCTTGACCCCGGACGAGTCCGCGTTCGACTTCGTGACCCCGGCGGGCGTGACGCTGCCGGAGACGCACGTCGTGGCCGGCGGGCGGATCCGGCTCGCACGTGGTGCGATGCCGCTGCGCCTCGACGAGGCGTGGCGACAGGAGATGCCGGCACGGTCGCGCCGACTGGTCACACTGGTCACGGCGCCGCTGCGCCGCCGGTACGGATATCGGTGAGGCCGTGACAGCGGAGCCAGAGGTCACGGTGGTGTTCGTCGGCGGCATGCCGCGCAGCGGCTCCACCCTGTTCGACCTGATGGTCGGCCAGCTGCCGGACCACTGCGACGTCGGCGAGCTGTTCTACCTCTGGCAGGCCGGACCGGTGCGCAACCAGCTGTGCGCCTGCGGTCAGCCGTTTGCCGAGTGCCCGTTCTGGACGGCCGTGGGCGAGCACGCCTTCGGTGGCTGGTCGCAGGTGGATGCCCAGGAGGTGCTCGCCCTGCAGCGCCGGGTCGACTCGACGGCGCGGCTGCCGCTGCGGTGGCTGGGCCGGCTGCTGCCCCGGCACCAGCGGGACGTGCAGCGCTACCTCGACCTGACCGTCGCGCTCTACCGGGCCGTGTCGGCGGTCTCCGGTGCCGAGGTCGTCGTCGACTCCACCAAGCGGCCGTCGACCGCGACCCTGCTGGTCGGTGACCCGCGCATCCGGCTGCGGATGGGACACATCGTCCGTGACCCCCGCGGTGTCCTGAACTCGTGGAGCCGTGAGGTCGCGCTGCCGGACAACGCCGGCCCGCGGTCGTACCTGAAGCGCCGCTCCATGCAGCAGATCGTCCGCCGGTGGGTGACCGTCAACGCGATGATCGGCCGACTCGGACGCCGGGTGCCGTCGATGCTGGTGCGCTACGAGGACCTGGTCAGTGAGCCACGGGCGGCGATGGAGTCGGTGCTCGCCCTGACCGGACGCACGGCCGGTGACGGGCGACCTGGACTTCCTGACGCCCGAAGGGCCTCCGCACCGGCGGCAGCCACGCCGCGACCGGCGGCCGGGTCCGGCTGCGCACCGGGCCGATGCCGCTGCGGCTGGACGAGGCGTGGCGGCGGGAGCTGCCGGCTTGGAAGCAGCGCGTCACCGTGCTCGTCTGCGGTCGGTTGATGAGGCGCTATGGATATCGCTGACCGATCGGCGCGGACCGGTGCGTCGCACGCGTCCTCGCCGGGGGTCGTGCCCGATCGGCTCGCCTCGGACATCGACGGCGCACTCATCGTCCCGGAGCCATCGGTCCCGTCCGGTCCCGAGCGCCCGAAGGTGCTGCAGTGGCCGCCACCCCGCCGCCGGCGCCGGCTGCCCGAAGGGGTGGCAGCTGGGAGCGGCGATCGCGGGTTGGCCGTTGTGGTGGGCCCTCGGCGTGACCAACATGGTGTTCCCGCTGCTGATGGCGCCGCTGGCCTGGCAGCTGGTGCGCCGTGGTCGGATCCGGGTCCCACCCGGCTTCTGGATCTGGGGACTGTTCCTGCTGCTGGTCGCGATCAGCGCCACCGCCATCGACGTCGAGGCAGCCGACACCGTGACCTCGTCCGGGGTCGGTCGCTACCTCGCCTACCTGCTCAGGTTCGCCAACTACCTGTCGGTCACCGTCGCGATGCTCTACATCGGCAACCTCGCCGAGGAGCAGCTGCCCCGGCGCCGGGTGATCGGCTGGATGGTCTCGCTCGGACTCGCCACCGTGCTGCTCGGCACGCTGGGCGTGGTGTTCCAGGACTTCGCCTTCTCGACACCCGTCTCCTACGTCCTGCCGGAGTCGTTGGTCGGCTCACGCGGTGAGGTCAAGCTCGCGCAGCTGCAGCCGGTGCTGGGCGAGACGTCGCCGCGTCCGTCTGCGCCGTTCGCGTTCACCAACGCCTGGGGCAACAACCTGTCCCTGCTGCTCGTCTGGTTCGTCGCCGGGTGGGCGGTGCTGGGGTCGTGGCGTCGGCGGATGGCCGCGTGGGCGGTGCTCGCGGTCGCGCTGGTGCCGATCGTCTACTCGCTCAACCGCGGGATGTGGATCGGGGTCGGCATCTGCCGTCGTCGTGATGGCGGTGCGGCTGGCGATCCGCGGGTCGCACCGCCGTCCTGGCCGGGCTCGTCGGCGTCCTCACCGTGGGTGCGGCGATCTTCGCGCTCTCGCCCCTGACCGGGATCGTGCAGGCACGCCTGGACGCGGGCCACAGCAACGAGACCCGGGGGTCACTCGCGGCCGACGCCATCAACGGGGCGTCCAAGAGCCCCATCATCGGATTCGGGAGCACCCGCCAGACCATCGGCAGTGATGCCAGCATCGCGATCGGGCCGTCGGCCGACTGTCCCAAGTGCGGAGGGCGCGACATCGGCAGCACGGGACAGCTGTGGCTGCTGCTGATCGCCCAGGGTTTCCTCGGTGCCGTGCTCTACGGCGGCTGGTTGCTCCGGTCCCTGTGGGCGTATCGCACCGACCACTCGATCCTCGGCATCGCGGGGACGATCGTCGTGCTGCTCGAGATCTTCTACTCGTTGTTCTACACCGCCCTCACCATGCCGCTCGCCGTCACGTTCGTGTCGATCGGTCTGCTGTGGCGCAACCAGCAGCTGCGTGCCGCTGCGCAGGAGAAGGCGTCGTGACGACCACTGCCCGTTCCGACCGGGCGGCCGCGGCGGTGCAGCTGCTCGGCGTGCTCTACCCCGAGCCGCTGCGCGTCGTGGTCGGCGGCGACGCCTCGGCTCCCGACCTGAGGGCGACCTGGCTGGCCCTGCCCGCGGCGCGCGAGCCGCGGCTGCTCGTGCCGGCGGCAGGTGCCCGGGCGTCCACGCGTTCGCTCCGGCGCCAGCTCAGCGGCCGGCGGTTGCGTACCCGGGTGGCCAGGGTGGGTCTCGGCGCCGCGGTGGCCACCGGTCTGCCGTCGCGTCTGTCCAGCCTGCGCATCGCCGTGCGCGGTCCCGCCGACGCCGCCTGCGTCGAGGACCCGCTGCGCGAGGCACTCGGCGTCGGCACTGTCCGCCTGACCCTGCCCATCGGCCCGGCCCGGGCGAACCGCAAACCGGTGCTGCAGGTCGGGGACGCCGCCGGGCGGGTGCTGGCCTTCGCCAAGGTCGGGCACAACCCGCTGACGCGTGCCCTGGTCCGGCACGAGGCAGACGCACTCGAGCGGCTCGCAACGGGCCTGGACGCCCAGCAGGTGCGCGTGCCCAGTCGGATCGCGGCGACGCGCTGGCGCGATCTCGAGACGCTGGTGATGGAGGCGATCGACATCCCGTCCCGGCGCCTCACTGGTGCCGATGCGCGCGAGCGGCTGGTCCAGGTGGTCGCCGCGGTGGCGGCTGTCGGCGCCCGGCCCGCCGTCGCGTGGGGTCGGCACCCGCACCGCCAGGCGCTGCAGGACGGGCTCGGTCGATGCGGCGCACTGGCCGGCCCGCTGGGCGCCGCGCTCGACCGCCTCGACCCGGAGACGGTGGTCCCCGTCGCCGCGTGGCACGGAGACCTCAACCCCGGCAACATCGCCGTCGTCGCCGGGCCGTGCCCGGTGTGGGACTGGGAGCGGTTCGGCACGGAGGTGCCGGCGGGCTTCGACCTGCTGCACCACGACCTGCACGAAGCCATCACCATGCGCGGGCAGACGCCACGGGCCGCCGCGACCGACCTGCTGGGCGGCGTCGCGGTCAGCCTGGCGCCGCTGGGACTCGCGCCAGCAGTCGCCGACCTCGTCGCGTGCGCCTACCTGCTGACCCTCGCGGAGCGCTACTCGGCGACGCGCAGGACGAGGCGGGGGCAGACCTCGGCCGGGTGGGAGACTGGCTGGTGCCCGCGCTCGACGATCATCTCCGCACGACAGGGGCCGCTCGATGAGCAGGTGGACGACCAGCCGGCCCGTTCTCGTCGGACGGCGGCTGCTGCGGCGTACCTCGGATGCGACGGTGGAGCTGACCGCCGGGGCCCGGCTGCAGCCGGGCTTCCTCATCGTGGGCGCACAGCGCAGCGGGACCACGTCCATGTTCAAGACGCTGGTGCAGCACCCCGGCGTGGCCCGCCCGTTCCTGCGCAAGGGCGTGCACTACTTCGACAAGTCGTACGACCGCGGCCCGCGGTGGTACCGGGGCCACTTCCCGCTGGCCCCGACCTCGAGGTTGCGCCGCCGCGGGGCCCGGCCGCTGACCGGTGAGTCGAGTCCGTACTACATGTTCCACCCGCTGGCGGGGCAGCGGATCAGCGCCGACCTGCCGGGCGTGCGCCTGATCGTGCTGCTGCGCGATCCGGTGGAGCGTGCGTACTCGGGGCACTCCCACGAGCTTGCCCGCGGCTACGAGACCTTGACGTTCCCGGAGGCGGTGGAGGCCGAGCCGGAGCGGCTCGCCGGACAGCGGGAGCGGATGCTCGCCGAGCGCGGCTACGAGAGCCCCGACTGGCAGCACCACGCGTACGTGACCCGCGGCCAGTACATCGACCAGCTCGAGGCGCTGGAGGCGCTGGTCGGTCGCGACCGGATGCACGTCGTGGACAGCGGCGACTTCTTCGCCGAGCCGGAGCCGGTGTTCCGTGCGGTGTGCGCGTTCCTCGGGCTCCCGGCGGCGGAGGGGATCAGCTTCGAGCAGCACAACGCCCGCCGACGGTCGCCGATGCCCGACTCGCTGCGGGCAGAGCTCGACGCGCACTTCCTGCCCTATGACGAACGGCTCGCCCGCTGGTGGGGGACGACCCCCTCCTGGCGCCGCTGATGGGCACGCCTGTGCCGCCACCGGGGGCGACGGGGTCGGACGCGCCGCACGAGGAGGTTCGCGCCCGGGATCTACGCAGACTGGCCCGCGGCAGCGCGGTGAATCTCGCCGGCAGCCTGGTCGCTGCCGTGCTCAACCTGGTGCTGCCGATCCTGATCACGCGCGGCCTCACGCAGGCCGATGCCGGTGTCTTCTTCCAGACCACCGCCCTGTTCACCATCCTGCTGAACGTAGGCACCATCGGTGCCGACACCGGCGTGTTGCGCACGCTGCCGCAGGCTATGGCACTGGGCAATGCCCGCGACCTCACGGCGACGATGCGCATTTCCATCGTGCCCGCTTTCCTCATGGGCACTCTTCTCGCGATCGTGATCGCCCTGCTCGCCGTGCCAATCGGAGACGTGGCTACTGGCGGCGACCAGTCCGCGGCGGACACCTTCACGTCCTCCTTGCTCGTGCTGAGCCCGCTGTTGCCGGTTGCGGTCGTCTACTTGATCGTCATAGCCGCGACGCGTGGGCTCGACGCCATGCGGCCGCTGGTTCTCATCGAGAAGTGGGGCGCAACAGCGTTCAGGTCCTAGCGGTAGTCGTCGCCCTCGCGGTTGTGGGTTCAGTGGTCGGCGTCCTCGTGGCCTGGGTGTTGCCCTACCTCATGGCCCTGATCGTTGCCGGCTGTGGATCGTGCGACGCCTGCGTCGCTCGCAGACTCGGCTGGACGCTCTGAGCGAGCACCCGCAGCGAGTGACCACGCCTGGGCTGGCCAGGGCCTTCTGGGTGTTCTCGGCTCCCCGCGCCTTGTCGCGGATCTTCTCGGTCGCCCTACAGCGTTTCGACATCGTCATCGTCGGAGCAATCAGGGGTCCGGCGGACGCCGCGATCTACGCCGCTGCCACTCGGTTCCCCATTCTCGGGCTGATGTTCGTCCAGGCCATCCAGCAGGTGATGGCTCCCAGGATCAGTCAGTTCCTGACTCTCAACGACCGCGAGCGGGCACAGACCTTGTACCGCACCACCACGACCTGGCTGACCCTGGTGTCGTGGCCCATCTATCTGGTCTCGGTGTCATTTGCCCCGTTGCTGCTCGGGGTATTCGGTGAGGGCTACAGCGAAGCGAGCGATGTCGTCGTCGTGCTGTGTCTGGCGATGCTCGTGGCGACGGCCTGCGGGCCGGTCGATTCCGTGCTCCTCATGGGAGGGCGGAGCGTTCTCAGCTTGCTCAACACGGTCTTGGCGCTCTGCGTGACCGTCGGTCTGGACCTGTTGCTCATCCCGGAGTACGGGGTCATGGGTGCTGCGGTCGGGTGGACGGTCGGCATCCTCATCAACAATCTGCTGCCGCTGTGGCAGGTGCACCGCACCCTGTCCTTGAACCCGTTCGGGCGGGCCACCTTCGCCGCGATGGCGCTCACCGTGTTGGCCTACGGGCTATTGCCCGCGCTGTCCCGTCTAGCGCTCGACGACACGATCCTGGGACTGCTGGTGGCTGGGTTTGCGGGCACGATCGCGTTCGTGGCGGTGGCCACCGGCTCCGGGGTCTGCTCGAGCTGGATGCTCTGTGGTCGGCAGTGCGCCGCCGTCAGTAGGGGGTGGCCGACGAGGACCATGGGGTGGTGCTTGCCATTGTTGGCGGGTCAGGCGCGCAGGTAGCCGTACCGCAGCAGGCCGGGAAGGCTGACCGCCGTCACCGTGCGGCGGTCGGCGGCCGACAGCGATTCACGCCAGGCCTCGTCGGGGCGCAGCGTCTCGACGCCGGTCCGCAGCCGCATCGGGTTGCCCCAGACGCTGTGGTCGGCCGCCAGCTCGACGGCGTCCGGACGTGGGAACGGCATCTGCTCCGCTGGCACCTGCAGGTCCAGGAAGCGCGCCAGCCTCTCGGTCTGCACCTGCGGCGCCGCCACGAAGTCCTCGTAGCGCACGAGCGCCCGCGGCGTGCCGGTACGACCGAGCAGCTCGAACAGCGAGTTGTCGAGCACCCAACGCGCCGCCGTGCGCGCCGGGCTCCGGCGCCGCATGTCCCGGCCTCCCTTGTCTGCCCTTTCCACGTGCTTGGTCCACGAGTAGGCCACGCCGTGGCTGCGCCGCACCAGGTGCACGACCGACAGGTCGACCCCGGGCGCGCGCCGGGCCAGCAGTGCCGCGGCGGCCTGCTTGGAGTTGTCCACCACGACGGCACCGCCGGCCGTGGCGGACACCGCGGCGTACAACCGGTCCAGCCGTTGCACGTACTCGTCGACGTCGGCCGGCAGCCGACGGTCCGCGAGCAACCGCGGCACCTGCGAGTTCCTGGTCAACCGCCGGCGCTGATCGTTGGCCCGCTCGGGGTCCACGTGGTCCCAGCCGCCGAACGCCCGGTCCCCGACCTCGGTCCAGAACGGGCACTGCGAGAACGGCTGTCCGCATCCGCAGGGTCGATCGCGCAGGACACCGTACGTCCAGATCCAGAGCAGCTCGCCGACCGAGACGACGCCGGGGAGGCTGCCCAGCACCCGCGACAGGAGCGTGCTGCCGCTGCGACCGGTGGCGCCGACGAACGCGACCCGGGTGCGCGGGCTCGGCGGGACCGCTGCTCCGCTCATGGATGCTCCCCTCGGCCGCGGCCAGCATAGGATCCAGCGCGTGACGCGTGGGCCGGTCGTGGTGGCGATCCTTTCGCATCGGGACCCGCCGCTGCTGCACCGCCTCGTCGCCCGCATCCTCGAGGGCGAGCGGACCGTCGCGCTGGTCCACCACGATCCGCGGGGCGAGCCGCACGGGCTGAGCCCGCACGACCGGCTGCTGCTGGTGCCGGACCCCCAGCCCTGCGACTGGGGCCGGATGAACCTCGCCCAGGCGATGCTGCGCTGCCTCGAGGTCGCCCACCAGCAGGTCAGCTCGCTGGAGTGGCTGCTGATGATCTCCGGACAGGACTACCCGGCCCAGTCGCTGCGCGCGACCGAGACCTGGCTCGAGCACACCGACGCCGACGCGCTGCTGCGCTGGTTCCCGGTGCCGCTGCAGCCCGGGGCCGACGTCCACCCCTGGCAGGCTCGGTGCCGGCAGCGCTACCTGCGGCGGATGCGCATCCCCGGCCACCGCCGCTCGGTGCCGTTCCCCCGCCGGCACCCGTTCCGGGACGGCACGTCGCTGTTCATCGGCGACATGTGGGCGAACCTGTCGGCAGCCGCGGTCTCGCACGTCCTCGACCAGCGGCGGCGGATGGCCAACGTCGAGCGCTACCTGGCCCGGTGCTCGGTGCCGGACGAGGCGCTGCTGCCCACCCTGCTGCTGAACGACGCCGACGACCTCACCGTCCGAGCGGAGCGGCACCGCTACATCCGCTGGGTGGAGGGGCGCCCGCACCCGGAGCTCCTGACCCCCGCCGACGTGCCGACGCTCACCACCTCAGGCGACTTCTTCGCTCGTAAGGCGGACAGCGTGGCGACCCCCGAGGTCCTCGACCTGATCGACGTCGCGATCCGCTAGCCCCTCCTCAGGGAGCAGGGTCGACCACGAGCTCGTCCCACGCGGCGCGCGAGGGTTCGTCCAGCAGCCGGTAGTCCGTACCGGCGCCGTTGGTGTCGAAGTAGCTGACGAACGTCGCGCCCTGGGTGGTCAGGTAGCTACCGCAGGCACGAAGCCACGCCGCGCGGCCGCTGCCGGTGGGGTCCTTGAAGCCGCGGACGCTGCCCAGCTCGGCGACACCCCAGGTGAGGCCGGTCGACTGCGAGGTGGCCACGGCACGGCTGAGCAGGTTCTCCGGCGTGCCGTAGCTGCCCGTCCGCCACTTGTGGTTGTAGCAGTCCCAGCCGAGCACCTGGACGGATCCCTCGACGTAGTAGTTGTGCCAGTCGCGTCCCGAGTTGGGGTTCACCGTGTAGCACATCAGGATCAGCGTCGCCTGCAGCTGCGGGTTGTTCGCCGCCGCCGCCAGGTCAGCCACGTGGGCGAAGGCCTCGCGGTACCGCGAGGCTGTGAACGCGCCGTGCTCGATGTCGTTCTCGGGCTCGTGGAAGAACGTCCAGTAGACCGGATGGTCCCTGGGCGCGGCGGCGAAGAACTGGCGCAGTGCCTGGTCCTTGGATCCGCTCAGCACGACCGACGGACTGATGCCGAAGGAAATGATCGGCGTTCGATCGCCCCACCGGGCTTCGTAGTCGGCCCAGGTGCCGGGTCCGTTACGGGCGAAGAACCGCACCACGCCGAGACGCCCGTAGCGCGACTCGGACTGCGCCAATGCCTGCTGGTAAGTCTGCTGTCCCTGCGGCTTGACCACCGCTCCGAAGGCCGTGCCGCCCTCGGCCGCCAGACGGCGCCGGTTCGGCGCCTGCCGGTGCCAGGCCGACTGTCGTTCCCGCAACCAGTGCACCGGCGACCAGTGCCCCCGCGGTCAGCAACGCGCTGATCACCGCGTCCGAATGCTGTGGCCATGGGGTTCTCCTTCGACGCTCCCCCGTTCGGGTGGCCGGACGGACCGAATGTATGACCGGCGGCGGTGGCCGGGGGAGGGAACGACCAAACGTCCGGTCAGTTCGTGGTCGCGCGCCGCCGCCGGCCACATATCGGTCACTTTAAGTTCATAGACAGTCACTCTCTGTACTTATCATCCCTCCGGAGACTGTCATGCGCCTTCATCCCGCCACCCGCACGCTGCTGGCCGCCGCCGCCTTCGCGGCCTGCGTCTCGTTGACCAGCCCCACGCTGGCGGCGACGCCGTCGCTCAGTGCCGCCGGCGCACCCGCGGTGTCGACCGCCACGCAGGCGCCGGCCGCACCGGCCGCCACAGCCGCGCGCAAAGCCGTTGCGGACGGTGTTCGGCACCACCGCGCAGCGACGGCCCGGAGAGGACCTGGGTGATGCCATTGCCCGCCAGGAGTCCAGCTACGGGCACCTGCGCACGCTGCGGCTGTTCTTCCCGGGGCTCCCCGGGAGCTGGGAGTCCATCCTGGCCGAGACCGGCACCCGCCCGCTGGTCGTGTCCTTCAAGGCCGATCCCGTCGGCGTGCTCGACGGCACCTACGACCAGGTCCTCTCCGACTGGTTCGCCGTCGGCTCCTCGCGGGGTGCGGGTCTGGTGGAGCTACTGGCACGAGCCCGAGGACGACATCGCCCGCGGCGCGTTCACCGCCGAGCAGTACCGAGCCGCGTGGACCCACGTGGCGGCGCTGGCCGCCCAGGCGGGCAACGCCAGGCTCCGCGCCTCGTTGATCCTGATGTGCTGGACGGCCGAGCCGAACTCGCACCGCGACTGGCACGACTACTACGCACCTGGGGCGGTCAAGGTCCTGGGCTGGGACTGCTACAACGCCGGCTGGAGGAACGGCGTCTACCGCACCCCGAATCGCTGTTCGCGGAGGTGCTCGCGATCGCGCGAGGAGACCCACCTGCCGTACGGCATATCCGAACTCGGTAGCGTACGGGCGACCGGCGACGAAACAGGTGCCGGTCGGGCCGCCTGGCTGGACACCGTGTCGCTCTACCTGCGGGGCCATCAGGCGCGCTTCGTCACGTACTTCGACAGCAACATCGGAGTGGAGTTTCGGTTGCTGGACGAGCACTCACGCTCGGCCTGGGCACGCGCGGTCTCCAGCAGCTGGCCCAGAACCCGCCAGTAGGAGTAAGTCACATCACGTTTGCCCCGGTGCCTTCGTGGGAAAGACAGAGCCGCACGACAGGCACAGGGGAATTGGTCGCGGGGGGACGAGAGGAGCTGTACCTGCATGCCCCAAGCACGAGTTCGCAGATGCCTAGGACCGGCGGCCGTAGGGCTCGCCCTCATCGCTGGGCTTCTGAGCACAGGCCCAGGGTCTGCCACCGCAGCGCCTGCACAGGAGAAGTCCATCCGACGACCGGCCGCGCCGGCGGCCGACAATGCGGCCCGCATCTACCCGGCCCGCTTCGGCGGCACGGTGTTCGAGCGGCCGGGTGAGAGCTACCGCGGAGGCGTTCGAGCGGGTCCGCAGCACGTACGGTCAGCCCGGCGTCGTCCGGATGTTCTTCCCGGGAATGCCGTGGTCGTGGTCGTCCATCCAGAACAACATCGGTGACACCCGGGCCCTGGTCTCCTTCAAGGCGCCGCTGAACGAGATCGTCGCCGGTCAGCACGACGCGTTCTTCCGCAACTGGTTCGCCAACGCACCCACGGGACCACGTCACGCGCTGGTCGTTGTGGCACGAGCCGGAGGACGACCACGAGCGCGGCCAGCTCAACCCGGACACCTACCGGCGCGCGTGGAGCCACCTCGCGAACCTGGAGCACCAGGCCAACAACGAGCGGCTGCGGTCCACCCTGATCCTGATGTGCTGGACCCTCGAGCGGAACTCCGGCCGGCAGTGGCAGGACTACTACGCAGGCCCCGACGTCGATCGACCTGCTCGGGCTTCGACTGCTACAACGGCGGTCACGTGAACGCGGCCTACCGCGCGCCCGCCGACATGCTCGCCGATGTCGTACGGGTGTCGAACGCGACGGGCAAGCCGTGGGGGATCGCCGAGCTCGGCAGCATCATCGTCCGCGGTGACGACGGCTCCGGTCGGGCGCAGTGGTTGCGGGGCGTCGCCAACTTCGCCCGCGAGCAACGGTGGCCGCTTCGTCAGCTACTTCGACAGCGACGTCGGCACCGACTACCGCCTGCACGACGACCCGTCGCGCAGCGCGTGGAGGTCACGTGGTCAGCAATCAGTGGTAGCGGACTCGGCGTCGGAGCGCTGAGCACAGCGCTCCGGCGTCGAGCCGACCGACCTGGCTGAAGCGGCCAGGCAGGCCGATGGTGCCACGTACGCTGACGTAGTGGTAGGGAGTCGTGCGGCTGGGCAGGCAGGTGGGGGACCCGGCTGCTCAGCGCGCTGCTCGTCCTGGGCTGCTCGCTCGCGTGCAGTGACGCGGGATCCGGGCGACGAGTCCGACACGCTGTTCGGCTCCACCGTGTGGCAGGCGCCCGGCGAGACTCCCGCCGACGCGTTGCAGCGGGTGGACGGGACGTACGGTCCGATCGACGTGGCCCGGCTGTACTCCGAGGGTCTGCCGCCGAGCTGGGCGGATCTCGAGACCGAGGTCGGGGACCGCCCGCTGGTGGTCTCGTTCAAGGCGCCACCCGCGACGGTGCTGCAGCGGAGCCGTCGACGACGAGCTCGCAGCGTGGTTCGCGGAGGCGCCTGTCGACCGGGACACCTACTGGGTCTACTTCCACGAGCCCGAGGACGACGTCGAGGCCGGGGACTTCTCGGCGGCCGAGTTCCGTCGCCGCGTGGACGCACGTCGCGAAGCTCGCCGAGCAGGCGGACAACCCCAGGCTGCACGCCACCGTCGTGCTGATGTGCTGGACGGTGGCGCCGAGTCCGGATCGCGACTGGCACGACTACGCGCCGCCCGCCGAGCTGGTCGAGGTGCTCGCGTGGGACTGCTACGCACACGGCGACACCGCCGACACGTACGTCCCGCCCGGACCGCTGCTGGGACCGGCGGTGGCCGCCGCCGACGAGCTCGGGGCCGACTGGGGGATCGGCGAGACCGGCGCCCGGGTCGCGCCCGGGGAGGACAGCAGCGGGCCGGGCCGAGTGGCTCACCGACCTCGGTGCCTACGCCCGCGAGCACGACGCCCTCTTCGTCACCTATTTCGACGTCGCCGGGCGCGGCGACTTCCAGCTCGAGGACACGACCTCGATCGATGCCTGGGCCGAGCTGGTCAGCGGCTGAGGGGTTCCCTGCCGCAGCCGGCTCGGGGATGGATACGATCACGGCCATGGACTCCTCCGTCACGTACGGTGACGGTGCTGGTGCCGTGGTAGCGGGGACCGCATGCACGTGATGTTCGTGGCCTCCAACGGCGGTCATCTGGCCCAGCTGCTGCAGCTCGAGCCGTGGTGGCGCGAGCATCGGCGCACCTGGGTGACCTTCGACAAGCCGGACGCCCGCTCGACGCTGGTGGGCGAGACGGTCGTCTACGCGCACCACCCGACGACGCGGCACGTCGGCAACCTCGCTGCGCAACGCCGCAGCTGGCCCGGCGGGTCGTGGCCGAGCACCGCCCGGACGTGGTGATCTCGACCGGCGCCGGCGTGGCGCTGCCGTTCTTCGTCGCAGCCCGCGCCCGCGGCATGCCCACGGTCTACCTCGAGGTCTACGACCGGGTCGACTCCACCACGCATGACCGGCCGGCTCTGCCGGCCCTTCTCGACGGCGTTCTGCGTGCAGTGGCCCGACCAGCAGTCCCTGTACGACGGCTCCGAGCTGGTCGGGACGGTGCTGTGAGCGGCGGTGCCGCTGGTGCTCGTGACGGTCGGGTCCGACCACCATCCCTTCGACCGGCTGGTCCGGTGGGTGGACGCGTGGGTGGCCGCGGCCATCCGCGGGCGACTTCCGCTGCGTGATCCAGTACGGCACCTCCACGCCACCGCGACACGCGGAGGGGCACGACTTCCTGCCGCACGCACCAGCTGCAGGAGCTCATGCGCGAGGCCACCGTCATCGTCACGCAAGGCGGACCGATGTGCGTGGTCGAGGCGCGCCAGGCCGGCACGGTGCCGATCACCGTGCCCCGCACGTCCGCGCTGGGCGAGCACGTCGACGACCACCAGCACGCCTTCTGCGGCGGCTCGCCGAGGAGGGCCTGTTGCACCTGCCGGCCGACGAGGCGGACGCTGCACCGACTGCATCGACGCGGGTCTGGACGACCCGGACGGCTTCGCTGCCGCCCCCGACACCGAGGCCATCGAGCGGGTACGCACGGACGACCGCCCGGTTCGCCACGCTGGTCGACCAGCTGGTGCGACCGCGCACCGAGCGCCCCGGGTGCTGCTGATCGCGGGCTCCGGACGCAGCGGCTCGACGCTGCTCGAGCGCATGCTCGGCTCGGTGCACGGCGTCACCGCGATCGGCGAGACCGTGCACCTGTGGGAGCGCGGCGTGCGCGACGACGAGCTGTGCAGCTGCGGCGAACCGTTCTCGACGTGCCCGTTCTGGTCCGCGGTGGGCCAGGAGGCCTTCGGGGGTTGGGATCAGCTGGACGTGCACGAGATCGTGGCGCTGCGCAACGCCGTCGTCCGCACCCGGCACCTGCCCGCCCTGCTCGGCGTCGAGCCCGTCGGCCGGCTGGCGGCTGCGGCGCGACCACCTGGCGCGCCTCGTGGGCGCGCTCTACCGCGGGGTCCAGGTCGTGTCAGGAGCGCGACTGCTCGTCGACTCCAGCAAGATGCCCGCCTACGCGGGGCTGCTGCGGCACGCGGGGGTCGACCTGCACTGCGTCGAGGTGGTCCGTGACCCGCGCGGCGTCGCCTACTCCCTGGGCAAGTCGGTGCCGCGTCCCGAGGTGGTCGACGACGACGAGATGCATCGGCAGAGCCCGGTCGAGTCGTCGCTGTGGTGGACGGCCTTCGACGTGCTGTTCCGTGCCATGGCGGTGCGCGGCACCCCGGTGAGCACCGTCCGCTACGAGGACTTCATCGCCGACCCGCGGGCGAGGTGCGCGCGAGTCCTCGGGTTCGCCGGCCTTGACGGTCCCCGACGGCGACCTGACCCACCTCCGACCCGGCGAGGTCGAGCTGGGCGCCGGGCACCTGGTGGCGGGCAACCCGATGCGCTTCCACGACCGGACCGACAGGCACTGCGCATCGACGACGCGTGGCGTGGCGGCCATGTCGGACCGGGACCGCCGGGTGGTCGAGGCGCTGACGGTCGGACTCCGCCACCGGCGCGGCTACCGCTGACCCGGCCGGTCAGATGCCGCGGCCGAAACGGTTGGCCGGGTGCAGCAGCCGTCCGGCGCTGACCACGCCGCAGCAGCACCGGGACGGTCACCAGCGGCGCGCCGTTCGAGCGGGTTGTGCCGCAGCGTGTCGCGCAGCTTGCGCCAGCGCCTCGCGCCGCCGGCCGAGGGCCGCGAGCGCGAACGCCTGCTGGCCCTCGATCCTGGCCAGCCCGCGCCGGTCGTCGGCGAACTCCGGGTGCTGGGCCAGCAGGTAGTCCAGCGCGTCCACGATCGTGTCCCACCGCCGGGTGAAGAACGAGCCGGGGTGCCACAGGATCTCCACCAACGGCTCACGCACCACGGCGACATCACCGTGCCGGGCGACGCGCAGCAACCAGTCGTAGTCCTCGCCGTAGCCGCCGGGGATCGTCTCGTCGACGAGCCCGGCCTGCTCCAGGACGAAGTCGCGTCGGGCCAGGAAGGTCGACGGGTGGGCCTCCGTCAGCCGGTTGCGGATCAGGTCGGCGTGGGTGAGCCGGTCTCGGCGAGCACCCGGTCGCGCACCGCGTCGCCGTAGCAGCACCCGGATGCCGGTGATGGCCGCGTTCGCGTCCTGGCGGTCCAGCTCGGCGACCTGGCCGCGCAGCTTGCCGGGCAGCCAACGGTCGTCGTCGTCGCAGAAGGCCACCAGCGGGTGTGCGGCCGCGAGGATGCCGGTGTTGCGGGCCCCGGGCAGTCCTGGCGTGCGCTCGTTGCGGAGCACTCGGACCGTACGGTGGTCGTCGTCGCGCGTCGAGGTCGGCCTCGGGCTCGGCCTGGTCGAAGACCGCGAGCACCTCGATCGGCCCGGCGTAGTCCTGGCTCGAGCGCCGCCTCGACCGCGCTCGCGCAGCAGCTGCGGGTCGGTCCCGGGTCGCCACCACGACGGTGACGCCACGGGCGTGCCTCCGCGCGGTCGATCGACTCGTCACGTCGTGTCCCTCCGTCGCCGTTCGGTCGACATGCCGGTACGGGCAAGTGTGCGCAGGTCGAGGCCCATCGCAGCCGAATCCCGTACTGCTGGGTCTGGGCTCGCTGCCGCACTCCTCGACGCTCCACTACTCACGGAAGGCGACGCCACGTGCGCCGGCAGCCTACGCGACGCGCCGCGGCCGTCATCGCTGCGCTGGCCTGCTCTCGCGGCTGCACTCGTTGGCGTACCGCGCAGACGGCACGACCTACGACTCGATCGTGTCGGACAACCCCGCCAACACGACGCCGAACGTCGAGCAGGGCGCGGTCAAGTCCATCACCAAGGTCGGGCTCGACGATGGTCGCGGTCGGGACCTTCACCACGGTGACGGCGCCCGGCGGGCGGCACGTCCATCCCCCGCACCAACATCTTCGCGTTCGACGCCACCACCGGCGCCGATCAGCACCACGTTCAGCCGCAGTTCAACGCCGTCGTCAACCGGGTCGTGTCGGCAGGCGACGGCACGTCGGTCTACGTCGCTGGCAAGTTCAGCCAGCTCAACGGCGCAGCCGGTGTCGCAAGGTGGTGCGGCTCGACGTCACCACCGGTCAGCACGTGCCCGGCTTCAAGGCGCCCGCGATCAACGGCGCAGGTCTTCGACATGGTCCTCGCCGAACGGCAGGCTCTACGTCGGTGGCGCGTTCACGAAGGTCGGCAACGTCGGTCAAGAGCGGCCTGGTCGCCCTCGACCCCGCGACTGGCAACGACACCCAGCAGATCACGGCGAGCTTCGCCGACACGCCTTCAACGGCGGCACGGTCGCCGTCAAGGCGCTCGACGTGGCGGCCAACGGTCGCTACCTGGTGGCCATCGGCAACTTCCGGACGGTCAACGGTCAGAGTCGTGTTCAGATCGCCATGTTCAACACCGACGTGGCGCCGGCGACCCTGGCGACGTGGTCGACGACGCGTTACTCCACGTCCTGCTCGGGCTCGTTCGACTCGTACATGCGCGACGTGTCCATCGCACCGGACGGCTCGTACTTCTCCGTGGTCGACGACCGGGGCCTTCGCCGGCGGCGTCGGGCTCCGGGACCCTGTGCGACGCCGCCACCCGCTGGGAGTTCCTGCCCGACGCGGCCGGGCAGAACCCGACCTGGGTCGACTACACCGGCGGCGACACGCTGTACTCGTGTCATGTCGACCGGGCGGTCGATCTACCTCGGTGGCCACCAGCGCTGGCTGAACAACCCCTTCCGGCCGACGCCGCCGGGCAGGGCGCGGTGCAGCGGCACGGGCATCGCGGTGCTCGACGCCCGCAACGGCCTGCCGTACTCGTGGAACCCCGGTCGCCAGCGGGGCGTCGGCCTGCGCGAGTTCCTGCCGCTCGCCGACGGCCTGTGGGTCGCGCACGACACCGACCGGCTCGGCGGCGAGGACAGCGCCAGCGCATCGCCTTCATGCCGCTTGGCGGGCGGCACAGCCGATCCCGCCGGACAACACCGGGAGCCTGCCCGGCCAGACGTTCAGCCTGGGCGCCAACCCGCCGGGCACCGACGACGGGGTCGTCCGCCGCGACCTCACGACCACCGGCACGACCTCGTCCTCGGTGGTGGGCGGCGGCGGCCAGGACTGGAGCAGCAGTCGCGGCGCCTTCATGGTGGACGGCAGGCTCTTCACCGGTTGGTCGAACGGCACGCTGCAGGTGCGCAGCTTCGACGGCACCACCTTCGGTGCGGCCTCGACGCTCGACCTGCACGGCCTCACCAACTTCGCCGCGGAGCTGCCCAACGTCACCGGCATGTTCTACGACCGCGTCGACGGCGCGCATGTACTTCACGCTGTCGGGACAGTCCCGGCTCTACTACCGCTACTTCCTGCCCGAGAGCGGCATCGTCGGCGCGGTGCGGTTCGACGGCCCGGCCAACGGCGCGGGCATCGACTGGACGCAGGGCCGGCGGCATGTTCCTGGCCGGTGGACGTCTCTACATCGCCGATCGGGTCGACGGCGTCCTGCGGTCGGTCCAGTGGACCGCGGGGGCTCCGGTCGACGGGACACTGACGACCGTGAGCAGCCCGGGCACGGACGGCCAGGACTGGCGGGCCCGTTCCACCTTCCTCTACGCACCGTAGTGAGAAGGCCACGCTGCACGTGGTGAAAGTCGCCGCTCGTGTTGGTGGCGACACGTGCGGTGATAGTTCCCTCTGATTTGCAGCATTGGCCGGACGCTGCCTGATACCGGCCCTCATAGTCACGAGTGATCCGCCAGAGACCACGCGGATTCTCCCGTCGGGGGTCCTATCAATGATTCGAGGGCAAGCAGTGAGTACGCACCGAACCTTTATGGGGGCAGCTGTCGGGGTCGCGGCCTTGCTGCTCGGAGCGCTGGCGTGTGCAGCAGCCGGCCTCGGCGATCACCTACGACGACATCGTGTCGGCCAACCCGTCCAACAACACGCCCAACGTCAACCAGGGTGCCGTGACGTCGATCGCCAAGGTCGGCAACACGATGGTGGCGGTCGGCAAGTTCTCGACGGTCACCGCGCCCAACGGTGGGCGCGACCGTCAACCGGACCAACATCTTCGCGTTCGACGCGACGACCGGAGCGATCAGCAGCACGTTCGTGCCCACGGTCAACGGGGTCGTCACCAAGGTGCTCGCCACCGGCGACGGCAGCTCCGTCTACATCGCGGGCGCCTTCACCACGGTCAACGGCACGCCTCGCAGCAGGGTGGCGCGGCTCAACGTGAGCAACGGCTCGATCGTCGGGTCGTTCACCGCGCCGGCGCTCAACGGCGTGGTCAACGACATGGTGATGCAGCAACGGCGACGGCTCTACATCGGTGGCGCCTTCAAGAAGGTCGGGCTCCGGCAGTCCCTGCAGGCACCTGCCGGTGCCTGGCCGCGCTCAACCCCACCACGGGAGCCAACACCGGTCAGCGTCACCGCGGCCTTCACCGACGTGTTCAACGGCGGCAGCCTGACGGTCAAGGCGATCGACGTCGCCGACGACGGCTCCCGGCTCGCGGCGGTCGGCAACTTCCGCACCGTCAACGGGCAGACAGCGGACGCAGATGGCGGTCTTCGACACCAGCACGCCGCACCGCGACGCTGGCGCCGTGGTCCACGGACCTCTACGACGACCCGTGCGCAACCGGTGTTCGACACCTACATGCGCGACGTGAGCATCTCGCCCGACAGCGAGAGCGTGTACGTGGCGACGCACCGGCGCCTTCGGCGGCGGTGCCGACGCCGGCACCGGCTGTGACGTCGCCGCGCGGTTCGAGCTGGCGCCGGACGCCGCCGGACCTGCAGCCCGACGTGGCTCAACTACACCGGCGGCGACACGCTGTACTCCATCGAGGCGGTCGGCAAGCTCGTCTACGTCGGCGGCCACCAGCGCTGGCTGAACAACCCCTACGCGGGCGACGCCGCGGGTGCCGGCGCCGTCAACCGCGAGGGCATTGCCGTCGTCGACGCCCGCAACGGGCTGCCCTACTCCTGGAACCCGGGCCGCGCCCGTGGCGTGGGTCTGCGTGAGTTCCTGACCCTCGACCGACGGCGTCTGGATCGCGCACGACACCGACCGCGCTGGGCAAGGAGCAGCGCAAGCGCATCGCCTTCATGCCGCTGGCCGGTGGCAAGCCCATCCCCGACGACAACACCGGCTCGGTTCCCGGGCAACGCCTACAGCCTCGGCATCACGGGGCGCGGCAGCACCAACGTCCTCTACCGGGTCGACGCCGGTGGCGAGGGTGCGCTGGCCCCGACAGCGGACCGGACTGGGACGCCGGACACCGGCGGCAACCAGTCGAGCTTCCACAACGGCGGCACCAACGCCGGCCGGCTGGGGCCAGACGTTCGGCCAGACCGCCAACGTGCCGGCGACCACGCCGAACTCGGTCTTCTCGACCGAGCGCTGGTCGCCGTCCGACGACCCGAACATGCAGTGGGACTTCCCGGCCGCCAACGGTCTGCCGCTCGAGGTCCGGCTGTACTTCGCCAACGGCTACGCCGGGACGGCGAGTCCCGGCCAGCGCGTGTTCGACGTCAACATCGAGGGCAACACTGTGCGCTCGACGAACTACGACATCGTCGCAGACGTCGGCGACAGCGTCGGCACGATGAAGGCCTTCGACATCACCTCGGACGGCAACGTCGACATCGACTTCTCCCACGTGGTGGAGAACCCGCTGATCACGGCGATCGAGATCGTGCGCACCGACGTCCCGCCGGGCGGCGGCGGTGGCGACGACCAGGTGTTCCGTCGGGGCATGACCAGCGGCGGCAGCACCGGCGCGACCTCCGTGCCCAACGGTGGCCAGGACTGGAGCAGCCAGCCGTGGCTCCTTCATGGTCGACGGCCAGCTGTTCAGCGGCTGGAGCAACGGCACGCATGACGAAGCGCACCTACAACGGCACCACGTTCGGTCAGCCCGACCACGCTCGACCTGACCGGGGCGAGCGCGCAGGCGCACCGGTTCGCGGGCGAGCTGCCCAACGTGACCGGCATGTTCTACGAGCGGTCCACTGCTCGGCTCTACTACACGAAGGCCGGCCAGAGCCAGCTGTTCTACCGGTACTTCCTGCCGGAGAGCGGGATCGTGGGAGCAGTCGGATTCACCGGGCCGGGCAACACCGCCGGCATCGACTGGAGCAAGGCAGGCGGCATGTTCGTGGCGGACGGCACGCTGTACGTCGTCGACCGGACCACCGGCGACCTGCGCTCGGTGGGCTGGGACGGCACGTCGCCCACCGGCTCGGCGACCGTCATCAGCGGTCCGGCGGTCGACGGCCAGGACTGGCGGGCGCGGTCGACGTTCCTCTACGCCAACTGAGGAACCAGACCAGCGCACAGCAGCGACGACGGAGCCCGGCAGGTCAGACCACCTGCCGGGCTTCGTCGTGCGTACGGGAGGATGGGCCGGTGCCGACACCCGACCTGCCCGTGCCGCCGCCAGGCGTCGTCGACGACGACCACCGACTCGCCGCCTGGCTGGCCACCGTCGCCGGCGCCCGGCTCGAGCAGGTCCGCCGCTCGGGAGCCGAGGGTCGTGAGCTCAAGGACGCCGGCGACCGCGCCGCCCACGAGCTGCTGATGAGCCTGCTCGACCTGCACCGTCCCGACGACTCCGTGCTGTCGGAGGAGGGACGCGACGACGCCTCCCGCGCCACCGCGTCCCGGGTGTGGATCGTCGACCCGCTGGACGGCACCCGGGAGTTCTCCGAGCCGCCCCGGGACGACTGGGCGGTGCACGTCGCGCTGTGGCAGGACGGCGACCTCGCCGCCGGGGCGGTGGCCCAGCCCGGGCTGGGCACCACGTTCGACACCGGCTCGCCGCCGTCGTTGCCGGCGCGTACCAGCGAGCGGCCGAGGATCGCGGTCAGCCGCACCCGCCCGCCGGCGTTCGTCGAGGCGATGGCTGCGGAGATGGGCGCCGACCTGGTCCCGATGGGCTCGGCGGGCGCCAAGGTGATCTCGGTGGTCCGCGACGTGACCGACGCCTACGTGCACGCGGGGGGCCAGTACGAGTGGGACTCGGCCGCCCCGGTGGCGGTGGCCCGTGCTGCGGGCCTGTACACCTCACGCGTCGACGGCTCGCCGCTGGAGTACAACCGCGCCGACCCCAGCCTGCCCGACCTCATCGTGTGCCGACCGGAGCTGGCCGAGGCGATCGTCGCCTTCGTGCAGCGCAACGGCACCTGACGCCGACCACGGCACTCGGCTGACGTTCCGTCACCCTGCGTCACGCACCCCGTCGACTTGTGCGATATCGGCACCGGCGGGGGCTCCTGGATGCTCCACTTGATCCTTCCGCGGGCGCTCGCTCGCGATGCATTCGAGGAGACGTTGATGCGGGTTCGTCCTGTTGTGGCCGGGGCGGCCGCAATCGTCACCCTGCTCGCGCTGGCGGTCGGAGTGACACCCGCGCAGGCGTCCACCGCCGCGGCGCCGACGGCGGCCGGTGCTGCCGCTGCGTCGTCCGCCGCCGCGCCGCAGACCCTGGCGGCCGCGGCCCCGGGGCACGACCGGGTCGTCTCCGAGGTGCCGGCCCAGAACCCGACCGTGCTCGACGGGGCGGTGTGGGCGTTCGCCGAGGTCGGCGACCAGATGGTCGTCGGCGGCAACTTCAACCAGGTCTCGTCCCGCGGCTCCGACGCCGTGCTGTCCCGCCCCAACATCTTCATCTTCGACAAGGCCACCGGCCAGGTCAGCACGACCGCCGTGCCCCAGCTCAACGGCAAGGTCGAGACGCTGCTGCCGGGGCCGGTCGCCGGCACGTTCTACGCCGGCGGCGACTTCACCACAGCTCAACGGCGCCAACGTCAGCCACCTCGCGCTCATCAACGTCTCGACCGGCACTCGCCGTGCCCGGGTTCAAGGCCGCGGCCACCAACGGCACCGTCAACGACCTCCGCGCTCGGTCGGCAACCGGCTGTACGCCGGCGGCTTCTTCACCACCGCCGGTGCCGTCGCGCACCAGGGCCTCGCCACGTTCGACGCCGACCACCGGCAAGCTCGACCCGTTCATGGGCGTCGCAGCTGGCCGAGCACCACAACAACACCGGCAGCGGCGCGCAGGGCAGCGTCGGCGCCAAGAGCATGGACATCACGCCCGACGGCTCGCAGCTCGTCGTGGTCGGCAACTTCCGCACCGCCGACGGCCTGCCGCGCGACCAGGCCGTGCTCGATCAACCTCACCGGTGCGGCTGCGGCGGTGCGCACCGACTGGCGGACCCGCCGCTACGAGCCGCTGTGCAGCAAGGGCGCCTTCGACTCCTACATGCGCGGGGTCGACTTCTCGCCGTGACGGCTCGTTCTTCGTCATCGTGACCACCGGGGGCCCGCACGCGGGGACGCTGTGCGACACCGCCGCGCGCTTCGAGACCGACGCCACCGGCGACGTCGTCGAGCCCACCTGGATCAACGAGACCGGCGGCGACACGCTCTGGTCGGTCGAGATCACCGAGCAGGCGGCCTACATCGGCGGGCACCAGCGCTGGCTCAACAACACCGCCGGCCGCGACAACGCCGGCGCCGGTGCGGTGCCGCGCCCGGGCATCGCGGCGCTCGACCTGCGCACCGGCCTCCCGCTGGACTGGAACGCGGGACGCAACCCGCGCGGCGTCGCGGCCTACGAGCTCTACGCGACCTCCGTCCGGCCTCTGGATGGGCCAGGACACCGACTGGATCGGCAACCGCCGCTACAACCGCGGCAAGATGGCGTTCTTCCCGCTCAGCACCGGCTACCGGCCGGCGAGCGACAAGGCCCCGGTGCTGCCGGGCACGGCCTACCTCGCGGCCAAGCAGGTCAGCGACGGCGGTCGCACGCTCTACCGGATCAACGCCGGCGGTCCCCTCGTGCCGTCGCAGGGTCCCGGACCCGACTGGGCCGCAGACACCGGCAACGGCTCCGGCTCGTTCCGCACCAGCGGCAGCACCGCGGCGACGCTACAGCCCGTCGGTGGCGCTCGCCCCGACGGTGCCCGCCGGCACGCCGACCGCGCTGTTCGACAGCGAGCGCTACGACAGCAACTTCCTGCCGCCGGACATGGACTGGTCGTTCCCGGTCGCGGCCGGCACCCCGATCGAGGTGCGGCTCTACTTCGCCAACCGCAGCACGTCGACGCAGTCGATCGGTCAGCGCCGGTTCCGCGTCTCCATCGACGACGTGACCCGGCTCGACAACTACGACATCGTGGCCGACGTCGGCCACGCGGTCGGGACCATGAAGGCGTGGACCAGCACCAGCGACGGCACGGTCAACATCAACTTCGACCGGCAGACCAACAACCCGCTGGTCAACGCGATCGAGATCGTCCGCACCGACCGGCCCGAGGTGCCCGCGTCGGCACTGGACGAGGTCAGCGCGGTGGGCTTCGACGGCTCCACCGCCACCACTCCCACGCTCATCGGCCCCGGCGGCGTCTCGTGGCGCAACGCCCGCGGCGCGTTCTGGCTGGACGGCACGCTCTACAACGGCTGGGCCGACGGCACCTTCACCGCCCGCTCCTTCGACGGCACCACCTTCGGTGACCCGACGGTGCTCGCACCGTGGGCGGACCCGGTGTGGGCAGGGGTCGACACCGGCAGCGGCAACACGTTCGACGGCAAGCCGTCCGGCCTCGTCGCCGAGATGCCGAACGTGACCGGCATGTTCTACCTCGACGGCCGGCTCTACTACACGCTCAACGGCAGTCAACGCGCTGTACTGGCGCTGGTTCAGCCCGGACAGCGGCATCGTCGGGTCCGTGCGGTTCACCGCACCGGCCGGCTACAACTTCGCCACCATCCGCGGCATGTTCTACACCGGCGGCTCGATCTACGCGGCGTCGTCGACGACCGGCGACCTGACCCGGATCGCCTTCACCGGGGGCGCCCCGGCGGCGACCGGCACGGTGGTCACGGGTCCGTCCACTGGCGGCATCGACTGGCGCAGCCGGGCGATGTTCCTGCTCGGGGCACCGCCGAACCAGGCGCCGCTGGCGTCATTCTCCTCCGACTGCACCGATCTCGACTGCGACTTCGACGCGACCGGCTCGACCGACCTCGACGGCACGATCGACACGTATGCCTGGGACTTCGGCGACGGCGCGACGTCCGACGAGCAGAACCCCGCGCACTCCTTCACCGACCCGGGCACCTACCAGGTGACGCTGACGGTGACCGACGACGACGGCGACCAGGCCTCGGTGACGCACTCCGTCCAGGCCGTCGCGCCCAACGTCGGACCGGACGCCGCATTCACCTACGACTGCGTCGGCCTGGCCTGCAGCGTCGACGGCCGCACCTCGAGCGACAGCGACGGCACCATCGAGTCCTACGGGTGGACCTTCGACGGTGCCCCCGGTGCCGGCCAGGACCAGACCACCTTCACCTTCGACGAAGCCGGCACCTACGACGTGACCCTCACGGTCACCGACGACGACGGCGCGCAGGACGACGTCACCCAGCAGGTGACCGTCGCCGAGGTGAACCAGCCGATCGCCTTCGTCGCCAAGAACAACGCGATCACCAACGCGGCGGCGACGTCGGTGGCCATCCCGGGCGCCGCACAGGCCGGGGACACGGCGCTGCTGTTCGCCACGCACAACGTCATCGACCCGGGCGTCGGTGCCCCGACCGGGGTGCCGGGCTGGACGCTCGAGGAGACCCGCACGACGACCGGCATGGCGACCACGGTGTGGAGCAAGGTGCTGACCGGCTCCGACCCGGGCTCGACGGTGACCGTCACCGCCAACCGCCAGGTGCGCACGACGCTCACCGCGGCGGTGTGGTCCGGTGCCGACACGACCGACCCGGTCACCGGTGTCGCGAGCTCGGTGGACGTCTCCACGACGGCGCACACCACGCCGTCGCTGCAGGCCGCCTCGCGCGAGTGGGTGGTGTCGTACTGGTCGGACAAGTCGTCGACGACGACCGCGTGGACGCCGCCGGCCGGCGTGCAGTCGCGCGGCACGTCGATCGGCACCGGTTCCGGCCGCGTCACCTCGCTGCTCGCCGACTCCGGGGCCATCGGCCCGCGTGGGCCGGTGGGCGGTCTGACCGCGAGCACCGACGCGGCGAGCACGCGTGGCGTCAACCTGACGCTCACGCTGGCTCCGCCCCCGCCCGACCAGTCGCCGACGGCCGCGTTCGACAGCGCCTGCACCAACCAGCACTGCGACTTCGACGCGTCCGACTCAGCCGACCCGGACGGCACGATCGACACGTACGCGTGGGACTTCGGTGACGGCGAGACCGGCACGGGTCAGACGCCCGGCCACGACTACACCGACCCGGGCGACTACGAGGTGACGCTGACCGTCACCGACGACGACGGTCACACCGACGACGTGACGCACACCGTCACGGCCGAGGCGCCGCACATCGCGGACGTGGGGACGAGCAAGGCCAACGTCAACGCTGCCACCATCACCGCCCCGGTCCCGGCGGGTTCGCGTGCGGGTGACACCGCCGTGCTGCTGGTCACCCACAACGTGATCGACCCCAACCTGGCGGCGCTGCCGGGCTGGACGCTCGAGGACACCCGCACCTCGGTCGGCATGGTGACGACGGTGTGGAGTCGCCAGCTGACCGCCGGCGACGTGGGGACGTCGGTGACGGTCACGGCCGACCGCGCACTGCGGACGACGCTGTCCCTGGCGGTCTACCGCGGCGTCGAGGCATCGCCCGCCGGCGTGGCCGTGACGTCGGCTGCCGAAGCGTCGGGGTCCGACCACACCAGCCCGACGGTGACCACGACCGCGCCCGCCTGGGTGCTGTCGTACTTCGCCGACAAGTCGGCCGGCACGACCGCGTGGACGGCGCCCCCGGCGACCCAGCTGCGCGCCGAAGTGGTCACGGCCGGCGCCGGCCGGGTCACGTCGTTGCTCGTCGACGGCGGGGCGGCCGAGAACGCGGGCGCCGTCGGCGGCCTGGTCGCGCAGACGAACGCCGTCAGCACCCGCGCCGTGGTGATGACGATCGTGTTGGGCATCGCGCCCTGACCTCCATCTGGGGATCAACGGGCGGCCCAACGGGAGCGTGGGTACAGTCGCCTCTGCGCCCGGACCCCGCCTTGGGTGGTGGGCGCGTCGTGCCGGTCGCTGCGCGGTGCATCCCGAAAGCCGACCGAACGAGGGCAAGTCGATGAGTGAAGGTCAACGGGGAACGTCTGTGCGGATCCGGGGTGTCGTCGGCTGCCTGATCGCGAGCGGACTCGTCCTCACGTCGGTCCTGGCGGCAGCGCCGTCGACCGCCGGCCCGCAGAGCCGGCCCGCGGCCGCAGGCGGGGCGCCGGACCTCGCGCTGGCGGCTTCCGACGAGGTCCTGCCGTCCGGCGCGCCGTCGACGGCGACGCCGTCGGTCTTCCCCGGCCGGGTCGACGCCATCGCGCGGGTCGGCGGTCTCATCGTCATCGGTGGCACGTTCACGAAGGTCGCCGAGCCCGGCGGCACGGAGCCTGAGGCAGTCGCCAGGCCGTACCTCGCGGCCTTCCAGGCCAGCACCGGCGCGCTCGTCCAGAGCTTCCAGCCGCAGCTGGACGGACCGGTCCGGGCGCTGGCTCCCACGGGCGACGGGACGTCGGTCTACGTCGGCGGAGAGTTCACGAAGCTGGCCGGCCAACCGGTCAGCCGGGTGCTGAAGCTCGACCTGAGCACCGGCGCTCCGGTGCCGGGATTCACGATCGCGGAGCACTACGACGGTCCGGTCAACGCACTCGTCCCGAGCGGCGGGACGCTCTACGTGGGCGGGCTGTTCACCCACGTGGGCGCGAGCGAGCACGCGGGCCTGGTCGCCCTCAACGCCGACGGCACGATCGACGACCGCCTCGACGTGCAGCTCACCGGACTGCACAACACCACGCCCGAGTCGCCACCGGCGCGCGGGGGTGTCTGGTCGCTCGACGTGTCGCCGTCCGGCGATCAGCCTGGTGGCGATCGGCAACTTCACGACGGCCGACGACCTGGCCCGCGACCAGATCGTCATGCTGCGGCTGGACGACGACGCGGCTGTCGTCATGCCGGACTGGGCCACCCACGACTTCGAACCGCTCTGCGCGTTCAGGTCCTTCGCGAGCTACATGCGGGGAGTGGCGTTCTCGCCCGCCGGCGACTACTTCGTCGTGGTGACCACCGGCGGGCCGTTCCGCAAGACCCTGTGCGACTCGGCCACCCGCTGGGAGAGCGCAGCCCGTGGCTCGGACCTGCACCCGACCTGGAAGGCGTCGACCGGCGGTGACACGCTGCTGTCGGTCGACGTGAGCAGCACGGCGATCTTCGTGGGTGGGCACCAGCGCTTCCTCAACAACCCGCTGGCCGGCACCGGAGCGGGACCGGGCGCCGTGCCGCGGCCAGCACTCGGCGCGCTGGACCCCCGCAACGGAGTCCCGTACTCGTGGAACCCTGGACGCAACCCCCGCGGGTTCGGGACCAGCGCGCTGCTGGTCACGGCGCAAGGGCTCTACATCGGCAGCGACACCGCCTCGATCGGGCCGCCCGGTCACACCTACCAGCGGCCGAGGGTCGCCTTCTTCCCCTACAAGGGTGGCACCCCGTTCCCGTCCGAGACGGTGCCCGGTCTGCCCTCCGACGTGCTCGCCCTGGGGTCGGCCGGTGACCCGCCGAACAGCGTGCGCAGCACTGCTCTTGCCGTCGGCGGGACCGGTGCCTCGTCCCTGGTCGAGCTCGGCGACGTCGCGTGGGGCTCGTCCCGCGGCGCGTTCAAGCTGGGCAAGACGCTCTGGTACGGGTGGCGCAACGGCACCCTGCACCGGCGGATCATCTTCGCCAACGGCACGCTGGGACCCGACAACCGCGTGAACCCGTACCACGACCCGCTGTGGAAGGACGTCCCCACCGGGTCCGGCGAGAAGTTCGACGGCGAGAACCCCGACTTCTACGCGCAGATCCCCACCGTCAGCGGCATGTACTACATCGACGGCCGCCTCTACTACACCCGGACAGGCGTCAAGCAGCTTGCCTGGCGCGAGTTCTCGCCCGAGAGCGGCATCATCGGCGCGGTCGAGCACGTGGTCCCCGGCACGCTCAACTGGACGTCGACGCGCGGGGTCTTCCGGGTCGGTCCCAACCGGCTGTACTACGCCAACGCCGCCGGTGCCCTGCGACGGGTGGCGCTCGTCGACGGGGTGCCGCAGGCGCCGGCAGTCGCGGTGCCAGGGACCGGAGGCGTCAACTGGGCTGCCCGCGGGCTCACCCTCAACGCCGGCGCGCCCGACCCCAACCAGCCGCCGATCGCCCGCCCCGTCCTCGACTGCAGCGGCCTGTCCTGCGGCTACGACGGCAGTACCAGCAGCGATCCGGATGGCGTGATCACGGGCTACCACTGGGACTTCGGCGACGGCTCGACCTCGAACGAGGTCGCTCCGACGCACACCTACGCCGCCAACGGCACGTACCACGTCACCCTCACCGTCACCGACGACAACGACCAGTCGGCCAGCAGCAGCCGGGACCCGGTGATCAATGCCAGCAACGGGATCAACGCGGTCGGCGCCACATCGGGCCAGGGCTGCCACCAAGACGGTCACGGCGGAGATCCCCGACGAGGCCACGGTCGGTGAGGTGGTTGTCGTCACCGCCACGGTGGGCGGGACCGAGCTGCCTGCCACCCCCGTGGGCTGGACGCGCGTCGCTGTCGCCGACGCGCCGACGCTGCACACCGTGGCGTGGCGACACACCGTCGCACCGGGGGAGCCGGGCACGTCCCAGGAGTTCACCCGCGACGTGGCCACCAACTGGGTCGCCACGGCCGTGGCCTACGACGGGGTCGACCCGGATGACCCCGTGGTCGCTGCGGCCGCCTCCGCGGACAGCGCGACGGCCGACCACCTGACGCCGGCGCTGTCGGGCGTGCAGTTCGCCTCGATGCTGCTGGTGTGGTCCGACAAGTCCACCGCGACGACCGGGTGGACGCTGCCGCCGCAGGTGACCCAGCGGGCGACGGAGGTCGGGGCCGGTGCCCAGCGGCTCAGCGTCGTGGTCGCCGACTCGGCGGGTCCGTACGCGCAGGTCAACTACCCGCAGCGCACCGCCACCACCGACGCGGTGTCGTCCCGGGGAGCCATGCTGGCGATCGCGCTGCGTCCGGACAGCTGACCGTCGGACGCCCGCGCGTACGCTGGAGCGGTCCCTCCGGCCGTCGTGCCACCCATGTCCCCCGGGAGCTCCGCCTCGATGTCCCTGTCCGGACTCGCCACGCTCGTCACCTCCGACCCGGTGCTGTCCGAGGCACTCGAGTCGGCGCGCACCGCCCCGGCCACGCTGGCGACCCTCGACCTGACCGGGCCGCCGGCGCTGCGGACGTTCCTGGTCGCCGGGCTGGCGTCCGACGACGGCGCCGGTGGCGCGGCCGGCGCGCGCACGGTGCTCGCCGTGACGGCCACCCAGCGCGAGGCCGAGGAGCTCGTCGAGGCGCTCGGCGACGTCCTCGACCCGGGCGAGGTCGCGCTCTATCCCGCGTGGGAGACGCTGCCGCACGAGCGGTTGTCCCCGCGTTCGGACACCGTCGGGCGCCGGCTCGCGGTGCTGCGGCGGATGGTGCACCCCGGCGAGGTCGGCACGCCGACCGGTCCGCTGCGGGTCGTCGCGGCGCCGGTCCGCTCGGTGCTGCAGCCGCAGGTCAGCGGGCTGGCCGACCTCGAGCCGGTACGCCTCACCGTCGGTGCCGAGCACGACCTCGACGACGTCGTGCGGCGGCTGGGCAGTGCCGCGTACCACCGGGTCGACCTGGTGGAGCGGCGTGGCGAGTTCGCCGTGCGCGGCGGCATCGTCGACGTCTTCCCGCCCACCGAGGAGCACCCGCTGCGGGTCGAGTTCTGGGGCGACACCGTCGAGGAGATCCGGTCCTTCGCCGTCGCCGACCAGCGCTCGCTCGAGCCGGTCGACGAGCTGTGGGCGCCGCCGTGCCGCGAGCTGCTGCTGACCGAGGAGGTGCGGGGCCGGGCCGCGGCGCTCGCCGTGGAGCACCCGTCCTTGGCCGACATGCTGGTCCGGCTCGCCGACGGCCACGCGGTCGAGGGCATGGAGTCGCTGGCGCCGCTGCTGGTCGACGAGATGGAGATGTTCACCGACCTGCTGCCCGGCGCGTCCCACGTGGTGGTGTGCGACCCCGAGCGGGTGCGGGCGCGTGCGCACGACCTGGTCGCCACCAGCGAGGAGTTCCTGCATGCCTCGTGGGCCTCCGCCGCCACCGGGGGAGAGGCGCCGGTCGACCTCGGCGCCAGCGCCTACCGCACGCTGGCCGACGTCCGCTCCGACGCCGTGGCGCACGGGTTGCCGTGGTGGAGCACCTCGCCGTTCGGGCTGGTGGCGACCGAGCCGGCGGCGCCGCTGCGTACCGACACCGGTGAGGTCGTCTCCGTCGACCTCGACGTCGACCGCGGGGCGGTGGTGACCCGCGCGGTCGACATGGTCCCCGCACCGCTCTACCGCGGCGACACCGAGAGCGCGGTGGCCGACGTGCAGACCTGGCTCGGCGAGGGCCGACGGGTCGTCGTCGTCACGCCCGGACCGGGACAGGCCGCGCGCACCGCGGAGCTGCTGGCCGAGCACGACGTCGCGGCCCGGCTGCACGACGCGCTGCCGGCCGACCCGGAGCGCAGTCTCGTGCACCTCGCCCAGGGCTGCCTCGCGCACGGGCTGGTCTCCGACCCGCTGGCGCTGGTGGTGCTGACCCACGACGAC
Organism: uncultured Actinomycetota bacterium; assembly: GCA_963801045.1. GTDB lineage: Bacteria > Actinomycetota > Actinomycetes > Propionibacteriales > Nocardioidaceae > JACCWP01. The sequence continues at coordinate 539,616 of CAWDDC010000003.1, read as the reverse complement.
CTGGTCGGGCAGCGGGCCGCGAGCCGCGACGAGCGCCGGATGCCGACCCGTCGCAAGCGGCAGGTCGACCCGCTCGAGCTGGTCACCGGCGACTTCGTCGTGCACGACCAGCACGGCGTCGGGCGCTACGTCGAGATGGCCCAGCGCACCGTGCAGAACGCCACCCGCGAGTACCTCGTGCTCGAGTACGCCCCGTCCAAGCGCGGCCACCCCGGCGACCGGCTGTTCGTGCCGACCGACCAGCTCGACCAGGTCACCCGCTACATCGGCGGCGAGCACCCGTCGCTGGACAAGCTGGGCGGCGGCGACTGGGCCAAGCGCAAGGGCCGCGCCCGCCGCGCGGTCCGGCAGATCGCGGCCGAGCTGATCAAGCTCTACGCCGCCCGCCAGGCCACCAAGGGCTACGCGTTCGGCCCGGACACGCCCTGGCAGCGCGAGCTGGAGGAGGCGTTCCCCTACGTCGAGACCCCTGACCAGCTGTCGACGGTCGAGGACGTCAAGCGGGACATGCAGCGCACCGTCCCGATGGACCGGCTGGTGTGCGGCGACGTCGGCTACGGCAAGACCGAGATCGCGGTGCGCGCGGCGTTCAAGGCGGTGCAGGACGGCAAGCAGGCGGCCGTGCTGGTGCCCACGACGCTGCTGGTGCAGCAGCACTCCGACACGTTCGCCGAGCGCTACGCGCAGTTCCCGGTGGTGCTCAAGGCGCTGTCCCGCTTCCAGACCGACTCCGAGGCCAAGGCGGTGCTCGAGGGGCTCGCCAACGGCAGCATCGACGTCGTGATCGGCACCCACCGGCTGCTGGCGCCGGAGACGCGGTTCAAGGACCTCGGGCTGGTGGTGGTCGACGAGGAGCAGCGCTTCGGCGTCGAGCACAAGGAGCAGCTCAAGCACCTGCGGGCAGCGGTCGACGTGCTGGCGATGTCGGCGACCCCCATCCCGCGCACGCTGGAGATGGCGATCACCGGCATCCGGGAGATGTCCACCATCGCCACCCCGCCGGAGGAGCGGCACCCGGTGCTCAGCTTCGTCGGCGGCTACGACGACGGTCAGGTGACCGCGGCCATCCGGCGCGAGCTGCTGCGCGACGGCCAGGTCTTCTACATCCACAACCGGGTGCAGTCGATGGAGCGGGCGGCCGAGCGGCTGCGCAAGCTGGTGCCGGAGGCCCGGATCGCCACCGCGCACGGGCAGATGGGCGAGCACCAGCTCGAGCAGGTGATGGTCGACTTCTGGGAGAAGCGGTTCGACGTGCTGGTCTGCACGACGATCGTCGAGTCCGGCCTCGACGTGTCCAACGCCAACACGATGATCATCGAGCGCGCCGACGCCCTCGGCCTGTCCCAGCTGCACCAGCTGCGCGGCCGGGTGGGCCGCGGCCGCGAGCGGGCCTACGCCTACTTCCTCTACCCGCCGGACAAGCCGCTCACCGAGACCGCGCACGACCGGCTGGCGACCATCGCGCAGCACTCCGAGCTCGGCGGTGGCATGGCGGTCGCGATGAAGGACCTCGAGATCCGGGGTGCCGGCAACCTGCTCGGCGGCGAGCAGTCCGGCCACATCGCCGACGTCGGGTTCGACCTGTACGTCCGGCTGGTCGGCGAGGCCGTGCAGGAGTTCCGGGGCGACGGTCCCGGGTGAGGAGCCGGAGGCCAGCATCGAGCTGCCGGTCGACGCGCACCTGCCGCACGACTACGTCCCGAGCGAGCGGCTCCGCCTGGAGGCCTACAAGCGGCTGGCCGCGGTGCGTACCGAGGACGAGGTGGCCGAGATCCGGGCCGAGCTGGTCGACCGCTACGGCGAGCCGCCCGCCCCGGTGGGCACCCTGCTGGAGGTCGCGCGGCTGCGGGCCCGGATCAAGGCCGCCGGGCTGACCGACGTCACGGCGCAGGGCCAGCTGATCCGGTTCGGGCCGGTCGACCTGCCCGAGTCGGCCCAGCTGCGGCTGCAGCGGCTCTACCCGAAGACCGTCGTGAAGCCCGCCGTGCGTACGATCCTGGTGCCGCGGCCCAAGACGGCACCGGTGGGCGGCGCGCCGTTGCGCGACGAGGAGCTGCTGGACTGGTGCCGGCGGGTCGTCGACGATGTGTTGGACCGACGTCCAGGATGCCGCTGCGTCATGAGAGGACAGCTGCCGATGCGAAGCCGACTACGGCGACACCTGCTGGCGGGTGCCGGGCTCGTCCTGGTGGCGGGCGTGGCCGTCACCGGCTGCGGTGACGTGTCACCGGGTGCCGCCGCCACCGTCGACGGCGAGTCCATCGCGCTGAGCCAGGTCGACGAGATCGCCCGCTCGGTCTGCAACGCCGAGATGTCCTACTCCGACTACAACGACTCGGAGTGGCAGCCGCTGCCGACGTCGTACTACCGCGACAACGTGCTCGGCGTCCTCATCAACGAGCAGCTGGCGACCATGGCCGCCGACGAGCTCGACCTCGACGTGCCGCCGAGCCTGTCCCAGCCGCCCGACAACGAGGACCTGGACGCGATCTTCGCCCGGCTCGAGGGCGACGACGAGACCGCGTTCCGCGACTACCTCGCCGCGTTCGGCCGGCTGCAGGCGCTCTACTACGCCATCGGCCAGGACCAGGGCGGCGACAAGGCCTCCGACGGTGAGGCGGCGGCCTCGGCCGGCCAGGCCTACGTCGCCGAGTACGCCGACGAGCAGGACGTCGAGCTCGACCCGAGGTTCGGCGACTTCACCGGCGGGCAGGTGGTCGGTGGCAGCGGTTCCCTGTCGGTGCCGTTGGAGCCCACCGCGACGACCGTCCCGCCGCCGGGCACGCCGGAGGACGTCTCGGACCTGCCGGACTCGCAGATCTGCCAGTGACCACCGACCCCGACCGGCCAGCGGACGCCCTGCGCGACCTGGTCGAGGTCATGGACCGGCTGCGCTCGCCCGGCGGCTGCCCGTGGGACGCCGAGCAGACCCACGCGAGTCTGGCCCGCTACCTGCTGGAGGAGACCTACGAGGTGCTCGAGGCCCTCGACTCGGGCAGCCGCGAGCACCTGCGCGAGGAGCTGGGCGACCTGCTGCTGCAGGTGGTCTTCCACGCCCGGATCGCCGCCGAGGACCTGACCGACCCGTTCGACATCGACGACGTGGCGGCCGGGATCGCGGCCAAGCTGGTGCGCCGGCACCCGCACGTGTTCGCCGACGCCGACGCGCCCGACGCCGCCGCGGTCCAGGACAGCTGGGAGCGGCTCAAGGCGGTCGAGAAGGGCCGGACGTCGGTGCTCGACGGGGTCCCGACGGCGCTGCCGGCGCTGGCCCGGGCGGACAAGCTGCTCGGCCGGGTCGCCGGCTCCGGGCTGGACGTGGCGCCGGTCGCCGACGGCGACGGCTCGCTCGGCGCCCGGCTGATGGCGCTGGTGGTCGAGGCCCGGGCCGACGGCGTCGACCCCGAGGCCGAGCTGCGCGCCACCCTGGCCGCGCTCTCCGAGCGGGTCCGCGCCGCCGAGGCCGCCATGCCACCCCCACCCCCGAACGATCCGACCTCCTGACGGCCCCGGCCCTCGTGCGGTCGGATCGTTCGCCGGGGGGTGGCGGATATTTGGGTGGCAGGGCAGGACGGCGGGTCCAGCAGAGTCTCGGCGCATGACGACGAACCCCGGCCCGCCCCCGCGATCAGCTGGCAGTGCGTGTGCATCGACTCGACCGATCCGCACCGCCTCGCGACGTTCTGGGAGCAGGCGCTGGGCTGGCGCCGCACGTACGAGGCCGACGGCGAGGTGGTGCTGGAGCCGCCGGAGGGCAGTCCCGCCGACGGGGTGTCACCCGACCTGGTCTTCCTGCTGGTCCCGAGCAGAAGACGGTCAAGAACCGGCTGCACCTCGATCTGCGCCCGTCGACCAGGCCGCCGAGGTGGCGCGGATCGAGGCGCTCGGGGCGGTACGCGATCGACATCGGGCAGGGCGAGCAGACCTGGGTGGTGCTGGCCGACCCGGACGGCAACGAGTTCTGCGTGCTGCGGGCGCTCACGCCGGAGGAGGCCGCCGAGGGCTGAGCCGGGGCCACCACCCGGGCACGGTGTCCCGGTAGGTGTCGTAGGAGCGGCCGAACTGCTCGTGCAGCGTGGGTTCCTCGTACCCGCGGACGAAGCTGACGACGGAGACCCCGACGACGACGGCGTAGGCGAGCAGCACCGGGCGCGACAGCAGCAGCGCCTGGCCGACCAGCAGCGACAGGACCGCGAGGTACATCGGGTTGCGCACGTAGCGGTACAGCCCGCCGACGACCAGCTCGGCGGTCGGTGCGACCGGTGCCGGCGTGCCGCGACCCTCGACCACGAAGCGGGCGAACGCGTGCAGCAGCACCGCCAGCCCCGCGGCGACCAGCACCGCCCCGACGGCCTGCAGCGGCGGCCACCAACCGGCGCCCGCCGTCCAGCCGGTGAGCCAGAACGGCATCAGCCCGGTCACCACGCCGGGCGCGACCACGAAGAACAGCGCCGAACCGACGGCAGCGCGGCAATTGGTCATGTGTTCAGAATGCGGCAGACCACCGGGTCGGCGCAACCATCGGGCGAGCCGGTCCCGGGTGGCAGGAGGGCGACTGGATAGCCTGGGCTGGCCTGTCTTCCCCCGTTCTGAGGAGCACCGTTGGCCAGCATCGAGGCGCTCGGCGCCCGCGAGATCCTCGACTCCCGGGGCAACCCGACCGTCGAGGTCGAGGTCGCCCTCGATGACGGCGTCATCGGCCGGGCGGCGGTGCCGTCGGGCGCGTCCACCGGGCAGTTCGAGGCGGTCGAGCTGCGCGACGGCGGCGACCGCTACCTGGGCAAGGGCGTCGGCAAGGCGGTCGCGGCGGTCAACGACACCATCGCGCCCGAGCTGGCCGGTGCGGACGCCGACGAGCAGCGGCTGGTCGACCAGCTGCTGGTCGACCTCGACGGCACCGACAACAAGTCGTCGCTCGGCGCCAACGCGCTGCTCGGCGTCTCGCTCGCGGTGGCGCGCGCGGCCGCGGAGTCGGCGCAGCTGCCGCTGTTCCGCTACCTCGGCGGACCCAACGCGCACCTGCTGCCGGTGCCGATGCTGAACATCATCAACGGCGGCGCGCACGCCGACAGCGACGTCGACGTGCAGGAGTTCATGATCGCGCCGGTCGGCGCCGCGACCTTCGCCGAGGCGCTGCGCCACGGCGCCGAGGTCTACCACTCGCTCAAGTCGGTGCTGAAGGAGCGCGGGCTGTCCACCGGCCTCGGCGACGAGGGCGGCTTCGCCCCCGACCTGCCGAGCAACCGCGAGGCGCTCGACCTCATCGCCACCGCGGTCGAGCGGGCCGGCCTCACGCTCGGCGACGACATCGCGCTGGCGCTCGACGTCGCGGCCTCGGAGTTCCACGCCGACGGCGCGTACGCGTTCGAGGGCGGCTCCAAGACCGCCGAGGAGATGATCGCCTACTACGCCGACCTGGTGCAGGCCTACCCGATCGTGTCCCTCGAGGACCCGCTCGACGAGGACGACTGGGCCGGCTGGCAGGCGATCACCGGCTCGCTCGGCGACCGGGTCCAGCTGGTCGGCGACGACCTGTTCGTCACCAACAGCACCCGGCTGCAGCGCGGCATCGACGAGGGGGCGGCCAACGCCCTGCTGGTCAAGGTCAACCAGATCGGCACGCTCACCGAGACCCTCGACGCGGTCGAGCTGGCGCACCGCAACGGCTTCCGCTGCATGATGAGCCACCGCTCGGGCGAGACCGAGGACACCACGATCGCCGACCTCGCCGTGGCCATCAACTGCGGTCAGATCAAGTCCGGCGCACCGGCCCGCTCCGAGCGGGTCGCGAAGTACAACCAGCTGCTGCGCATCGAGGAGGAGCTCGACGACGCCGGCCGCTACGCCGGTCGCGGCGCCTTCCCCCGCCTCGCGGCACCGGCGGGCTGAGCCACCGCCATGGCCGCCAGCAGACCTCCTTCCGGCCCGCGTCGGCCCGGGTCGCGTCCGGGACGCGGTGGCGGCGCCGGTGACGAGGTCGTGCCGCGAGGGGCCGCGGTTCACCAGCCGGGCCCTGGTGCTGGCGGTGGTCCTGCTGGTGCTGGTGATCTCGTACGCGTCCAGCCTGCGCGCGTGGCTCGACCAGCGGCAGGCGATCGCCGAGACCGAGCAGCGGATCGCCTCGGTGCAGGACGAGGTCGACGCGCTGGAACGGGAGAAGCGGCGCTGGGACGACGACGCCTACGTCGAGCAGCAGGCCCGCGGGCGACTCGGCTTCCTGCTGCCCGGTGAGACGGGCTACCGGGTGATCGGCCGCGACGGCGACACCCTGGACACCCACACGGCCACCGACATCGGCGGCAGCCGAGCCGCAGTACTGGTACGACACGCTGTGGGGGAGCGTGCAGCGCGCGGGCACCTCGCAGTGAGCGAGGCGCCGTGAGCCGAGCCGCCAGCCCCGGCGACCTGGCCGCCGTCGCCCGCCAGCTCGGCCGGCCGCCGCGCGGCGTGCACGCGATCGCGCACCGCTGCGGGTGCGGGCTGCCCGACGTGGTGGAGACCGAGCCGCGGCTGCCCGACGGCACCCCGTTCCCGACGCTGTACTACGTCACCTGCCCGCGCCTGGCCGGTGCGGTGGGCACGCTCGAGGCGTCCGGGCTGATGCGCGAGATGACCGAGCGGCTGGCCGGCGACGCCGAGCTGGCGGCGGCCTACGCGCGAGTCGCACCGGGCCTACCTCGCGCGCCGGCAGCAGCTGGCCGAGGTGCCCGAGATCGACGGCGTCTCCGCCGGCGGCATGCCGCACCGGGTGAAGTGCCTGCACGTGCTGGTCGCCCACGCGCTCGCCGAGGGACCGGGCGCCAACCGGCTGGGCGACGAGGCACTCGACCGGCTCGACCCGTGGTGGTCGGCCGGGCCGTGCGTCCACCCGACGTCGACACCGACGCCGACGCCCGATGAGGGTCGCCGCCGTCGACTGCGGCACCAACTCGCTCAAGCTGCTGGTCGCCGACCTCGACCCGGCGACGGGGCAGCAGACCGACCTGGCGCGGGAGCTGCAGGTGACCAGGCTCGGGCAGGGCGTCGACCGCACCGGCCGGTTCGCCGCGGAGGCGTTGGCGCGCACGCTGGCCGGCTGCGACGACTACGCGGCGGTCGTGCAGCGGCTGGGTGCCGAGCGGCTGCGGTTCTGCGCCACCTCGGCAGCGCGCGACGCCGGCAACGGCGCGGCGTTCGCCGCCGGGGTGCGCGAACGCTTCGGGGTCGACGTCGAGGTGCTGACCGGCGCGGAGGAGGCGGCGCTGTCCTACGGCGGGGCGGTCCGCGGCCTCGGGGACCCCGCCGGGTCGGTGCTGGTCGTCGACATCGGTGGCGGCTCGACCGAGCTGGTGCTGGGCGAGGGCCCGCGGGTGGTGGCGTCCGGCTCCGCCGACGTCGGCTCCGTACGCCTCACCGAGCGGCACCTCGCCGGCGACCCGCCGACCCCCGCCGAACGGGCAGCCGCGGCGGCCGACGCCGACCGGGCGCTGGCGGCGCTGCCGGTGCGCCCCGCCGACGCCGGCACGGTCGTCGGCGTGAGCGGCTCGGTGGTGACGATCGCCGCACACGCGCTCGGGCTGACCTCGCTCGACCCCGCCCGGCTGCACGGCGCCCGGCTGCCCGCCGAGGACGTACGCGCCTCGTGCGCGGCGCTGCTGGGCGCCGACGTGGCCGAGCGGCGGGCGATGCCGATCATGCTGGCCGGCCGGGCCGACGTCATCGGTGGCGGGGCGGTGCTGCTCGACCGGGTGCTCGAGGCCGCGGGCGCCGACACGCTCGTCGTCAGCACGCAGGACCTGCTCGACGGCATCGCCTGGACGATGGTGGAGCGGCCGTGACCCCGCAGCCGCTGCCGCACCCGGTCACCGGGCAGCCGTTCGACAGCCCGGTGCCGCCGGGCACGCGGGTGGCCGGACGACCCCGCCACCGCCGACACGCCCGTCGCCACCGGCGCCGGACGAGGTGCAGCGGCTGGCCGAGACCGCGGAGAGCCTCGCCGAGCTGGACGCGCTGGTCTCGGTCTGCCGCGCCTGCCCGCGGCTGGTCGACTGGCGCGAGGAGGTGGCCGCGCAGAAGCGTCGCTCGTTCGCCGCCGAGCCCTACTGGGGCGCCCGGCGACCGGCCTCGGCGACCCGCGCGGCCCGGGTGCTGGTGCTCGGACTCGCGCCCGCGGCCCACGGCGCCAACCGCACCGGCCGGGTCTTCACCGGCGACCGGTCCGGCGACTGGCTGTTCGCCGCGCTGCACGCGGCCGGCCTCGCCACCCAGCCGACCAGCCTGCACGCCGGCGACGGGCTCGCGCTCGTCGGCGCCAGGGTCGTCGCCGCCGTACGCTGCGCGCCGCCCGCCAACCGCCCCTCACCGGACGAGCGCGACACCTGCGCGCCGTGGCTGCGGGCGGAGGCGCGGCTGCTGTGGCCGACCGTGCGGTCGGTCGTCGCGCTCGGCGGGTTCGCGTGGGACGTGGCGCTGCGGCTGGTCCGCGAGACCGGCGGCTCGGTGCCCCGACCGGCGCCGCGCTTCGGCCACGGCGTGGAGGCGGCGCTGGGCCACCCGGAGGGCGGTGCGCTGCGGCTGCTCGGCTGCTACCACCCCAGCCAGCAGAACACCTTCACCGGACGGCTCACCATGCCGATGCTCACCGAGGTGCTCGTCCGGGCGGCGGGCAAGGCGTCGGACGAGGCGGCGGACCAGGCGTGACCAGGCCGGTCCGGGCCGGCTGGTAGAAACCGACCATGGCGGGGAGCGAGCAGGGCAAGGGAGTGGCGCAGCGGCTGTACGACCTGCTCGTCGGGCTGTTCGACGTCGTCCCGCCGGTGCGGCTGACCGGGTGGGACGGCTCGGCTGCCGGGCCGAGCGACGGCCCCACCCTGCACGTACGCAACCGGCGGGCCGTCCGCCGGCTGCTGTGGGCACCGGGCGAGCTCGGGCTGGCCCGGGCGTTCGTCGCCGGCGAGATCGACGTCGAGGGCGACCTGACCGAGGGACTGCGGGCGCTGGCCGACTACGGCGCGCTGGTGGGCGGCAAGCCCACGCTGACCCCGGCCGGGCGGCGGGAGGTGCTGCGCACCGCGGTGCTGCTCGGCGCGGTCGGCCCCGCGCCGAAGCCGCCGCCCGAGGAGCGGCTGCTGTCGGAGGGCCGGGTGATCGGGTCCCGCGGACACCGCGGCGCCCGCGAGCTGGCCGCGGCGGAGGTGCCCGACGACGGCGGCCTGGAGCTGATGACGGCCGTGCTGGGCGGGTCGCTGGCCTACTCGTGCGGCTACTGGGCCGACGGCCCCGACGGCCCCGCCGCCGAGATCGACGCCGCCCAGCGCGCCAAGCTCGACCTGGTCTGCGACCGGCTCGGGCTCACCCAGGGCATGCGGCTGCTCGACCTCGGCTGCGGCTGGGGTGCCCTGCTGGTGCACGCCGTGCGGAACCGCGGGGTGGAGGCGGTCGGCCTGGTGCGCTCGGCCGAGCGGGCCGAGGTGGTGCGCCGCCGGCTCGACGACCTCGGCCTGGGCGACCGCGCCGAGGTGCGGCTCGGCGACGTCGACGCGGTCGACGACGGCCCCTACGACGCCGTCGCCGTGATCGAGTCGCTCGAGCACGTCGCGGGCGGCGAGCTGGTGGAGCAGATGGCCCAGCTGCAGCAGCTGCTCCGGCCCGGCGGACGGCTGGTGCTGCAGGCACTGACCCGCAGGCCGGGCCCCGAGCAGCCGGGACCGACGTTCATGAGTGCCTACGTCATGCCCGCCGGCCCGCTGCCGCCGATCGGCGTGCTGGTCTCGGCGGTCGAGGACGCCGGGCTGGAGGTGCGCCTGGTCGAGTCCTGGCGGGAGCACTACCCGCCCACCCTGCAGTCGTGGCTGCACCGGGTCGACGCGCGGCATGACACCGCCGTCGAGGTGGTGGGCGCCAACCGGCTCCGGGTGTGGCGGCTGTCGCTGGCGCTGTCCACGGTGGGTTTCGAGCGGGACCGGATCGGCGTGCACCAGATGGTCGTGGTGCGGCCGCACGCCGACGGCCGGTCCGGCATGCTGGCCTGACCGTACGGACGCGGCCCGCCCCCGTAGCCCAACCGGCAGAGGCAGACGGCTTAAACCCGTCACAGTGTGGGTTCGAGTCCCACCGGGGGCACTGTGGGCTCACCGGGCAGTCACCCGGGAGTCACCGGGGAGTCACCGGGGTCAGCCGGTCAGGCCGGCCAGCTTGTCCGGGTTCGCCACCACGTACAGCGACTGCACGAGGCCGTCGCGCAGCTGCGGGAGCAGCGCCGCCACGGGGACGCCGTCGGACGTCACGACCACCGCCGGACCACCGTTGAGCTCGGCCATCCGGTAGGCCACCGCCGGCACGATCTTGCCCCCGAGCAGCAGCAGCTGGGCCACCTTCTTGGCGCCCTCGACCGGGAGGTCGGGCGCCGGCTGCTTGCCACCGGTGTCGTTGACCATGGTCACGTCCGGCGCCAGCTGGGCCATCAGGGCCTCGAAGTCGGCGTTCTCGCAGGCGGTCAGGAACTGCTCGGTCGCGCGTCGTCGGGTGTCGTCGTCGGTGTCGAAGCGTGGTTGGCGCTCCTGCACGTGCGTACGGGCGCGGCGAGCCACCTGGCGGACGGACGCCTCGCTGCGGTCGAGCGCGACGGCGATCTCCGAGTAGGGGAAGGCGAACGCCTCACGCAGCACGAACACCGCGCGCTCCAGCGGCGACAGCGTCTCCAGCACCACCAGCAGCCCCCACGAGAGGGTGTCCGCGCGCTCCACGTCGGCGGCGACGTCGGGGCTGGTCAGCAACGGCTCGGGCAGCCACTGGCCGACGTACGTCTCCCGCCGCGCCTGCACCCGTCGGGTCCGATCGATCGCCAGCCGGGTGACTACCCGGACCAGGTACGCCTTCGGGTCGCTGACGTCGCTGCGGTCCGCCGCCGACCAGCGCAACCACGCCTCCTGCACGACGTCCTCGGCGTCGGCCACGCTGCCCAGCTGGCGGTACGCCAGCCCGACCAGGGAGGAGCGGTGCTCGGTGAAGATCTCGGCATCGTCGTGAGCTGCCATGACCAGAGGACGTTAACCAGACGCGTTCCGTGACATCGAGGGTGGTCTCACCAGCCCGATGTGCACGCTGATGTCACGAACGCGCGCTGCGCTGCGTCTCCCCGGCATGACACATCGACTTCTCATCCTCGGCGCCGGATATGCCGGCGTTCCTGCTGCCGGCCGCCTCGCGCGCCGGGTCCGTGCTGACGAAGCACGGGTGACACTGGTCAACGCGGCCCCCGACTTCGTCGAGCGCCCGCGGCTGCACCAGCTCGCCACCGGCCAGTCGCTGCGGTCGCTGCCCCTGCGCGGCTTCCTCGACCCGGTGGGCGCCGACCTCGTCGTGGGCACGGCGCACGACATCGACCTGAACCGGCGCGAGCTGGTGCTCGACGGTCCCGACGGACGCCGGGTCGGCTACGACACCCTGGTGTACGCCCTGGGCAGCACCATCGACACCGGCGCCGTCCCGGGCGTCGCCGAGCACGCCTACTCGCTCTCGTCGCCCGACGCCGCAGGCCGGTTGCACGCCCGCGCGGGCGAGATCTCCCGCCGCGGCGGGTCGTTGCTGGTCTGCGGCGGCGGTCTCACCGGCATCGAGGTCGCCACCGAGCTGGCGGAGTCGTACCCCGGCCTGCAGGTCACGCTGCTCTCGCCGTCGGCACCCGGGCAGTGGCTGTCGGCCCGGGCCCGCCGGCACCTCGAGCGGGCCTTCGACCGGCTCGGGGTGCGGGTGCGCACCGGTGCCCGGGTCGAGGAGGTACGCGCCGACTCCGTGCTGCTGAGCGACGGGATCCTTCCCGTCGACGCCTGCGTCTGGGCCGGCGGGTTCACGGTGCCAGCGCTCGCGCGGCAGGCCGGCCTGGCGGTGGACGGGCGGGGCCGGGTGCGGGTCGACCGGACGCTGCGCTCGCTGTCGCACCCCGACGTCTACGCGATCGGCGACGCAGCGGCGGTCCCCGGCCCGTGGGGCGACAGCCTCGCGATGGGCTGCCGGTCGGGAGGTTTCACCGGTCCGCAGGTGGCCGACCGGATCGCCGACGCGCTCTCGGGCCGCACCCCGGCGCCCTTCCGGTTCCGCTACCTGCACGAGTGCATCAGCCTCGGTCGGCGCGACGGCGTCATCCAGTTCCTGCGGGCCGACGAGACGCCGACCGGAGCCGTGCTGACCGGGCGGGTGGCGGCCGCGTACAAGGAAGCAGTGCTCACCGGTGCGACCTGGACATTCCGCCGACCGGGCCCGTACCGTCCGCGGCCGCGTCGCCGGATCGTCGGGCCGGTATCCTTGGCGTGAGGCCCCACGTGGGGGCCCCACCCCCCGGAGGAACAGGATGCAGAGCTCCAACCCGGTGTTCGCCCGCAGCAGCACCTTCAACGGCCGCGGTGCCGCCGCCCCGGCCGGCTACGGGTCGGGCACCCGCACCGACCCCTCGACCTGGGCGGTCGGCAGCCCGGGCCAGCCGGGTCAGCCCGGTGGGCCGAGCACCCTGGCGCCGTCCAGCGGCCGCATCACCATCGACTCGGTCGTGCAGAAGACCGCCTTCACGCTCGGCCTGCTGGTCCTGTCCGCAGCGGTCACCTGGTTCCTGATCGGCGACATCACGGCGCCCAACGACGCCGAGGCCGAGGCCGCGATGGGCAAGGCGCAGACGTCTCGCGCTGATCGGCGTGTTCGGCGGCTTCGCGCTGTCCATGGTCAACAGCTTCAAGCGGATCATCAGCCCGCCGCTGGTGCTCGCCTACGCGGTGCTCCAGGGCATGGCGATCGGCGCCATCTCGCTGATCTTCGAGACCATCTACCCGGGCGTGGTGATGGGCGCCGTGCTCGGCACCGTCGCCGCCTTCGCCGGCACCCTGACCGCCTACAAGGTGCTGAACATCAAGGTCACGAGCAAGTTCCGCCGCGGCGTGGTCGCGGCGATGTTCGGGTTCGTCGGGTTGGCGCTGCTCGACCTGGTGCTCGAGCTTCTTCGGCGCCGACTTCGGCTTCAACGGGTTCGGCACCTTCGGCCTGATCACCAGCATCGTCGGCGTCGTCCTCGGCGTGCTGATGCTGATCCTCGACTTCGACTTCGTCGAGCGGGCGATCGCGGCCGGCGCGCCGGAGCGCGAGTCGTGGCGGGCCGCCTTCGGGCTCACCGTGACGATCGTGTGGATCTACATCGAGCTGCTGCGCATCCTCGCCATTCTGCGCGGCGACTGACCGGCGCCACCCGCCCACCAGGCACGAACGGCCCTTCCCCGCCGCACAGGTGGGGGAGGGCCGTTGTCGTCGGCTGGGGTCGCGCTCAGGCGAAGGAGCGCCGCGAGCGCCGCAGGTCGCGCTCGTGCACGATCGCGGTGGCGTGGCCGTGCGACAGGCCGTACTCGTCGCGCAGCCAGTTCACCCGGTCGTCGAACCGGAGCAGGGTGGGGCCGTCATCCAGGCACTGGAACCACTCGGGAAGCTGCCGTCCGGTCACCGCGGGAACCTTGGCGACCAGGAGCTGATGTGTCTCTTCGGAGTGGTGCAGGGCCATCGTGCCTCCTCGACAGATCTGGTCTGTCGAGCGTGCCCCATCGCTCCCGCCGGCACAAGGGTCCATCCGGGTGGTCCGGTGGTCTGTGTGGTCAGGGCTGCATCGGCGCCGCGGGTCCGGGCAGCCGGGGCCGGCGCACCCGGTGCCGGATGCTGCGCCCACCGCCCGCGCGGGCCCTGGTCGCGGCCGCCGACCTCGACCGGGGCCACCTCGGTGCCGGGCAGGCGAACGGCCTCGGCGGCCGCGAACGAGACCGGCAGCACGGTGTCGCCCGTCGGCACCTGCGGCTCCTCGTCGTCGTCCCAGACGCCTGCCGCGGCGGCCAGCGACGGCAGCAGGGCGGCCACCATGCTCGCGTAGCCCGCTGCCGACGGGTGGAACTGGTCGGGCCCGAACAGCTCGCCCGGCGCCGCGGTGAAGCTCGGGCCGAGCAGGGTGGCGAGCGAGACCGAGCGCCCACCGGCCTCGACCACGGCGATCGTCTGCGCCGCGGCGAGCCGGCGGCTCCACTCCCGGGCCACCAGCCGCAGCGGGTGCGGCACCGGCTTGATGGTGCCCAGGTCGGGGCAGGTGCCCACGACGACCTCGCAGCCCGCGGCCCGCAGCCGGCGCACGGCCGCGTCGAGCAGCCGCACCGACTCCGACGGCAGCACGGTGTGGGTGACGTCGTTGGTGCCGATGACGATGACCGCGACCACCGGGTCCGCCAGCAGGCCCTCGCTGATCTGCTCGTCGAGCGCGGACGTCTGCGCGCCCACCTTGGCCAGGCTGGTGATCCGTACCGGCCGTCCGGCGATGTGCGACAGCCCGGCGCCGATCATGCCGGGCGGGGTGTCGTCGGCCGACTCCATGCCGTAGCCGACGGCGGCCGAGTCGCCGAGCACGAGCACCGACAGCGGCTCGCCCGGCAGCGAGACGCCGTAGACGGGGTCCGGGGGAGGCGGCCGGGTGTCGGCCGGCCCGATCACGCGGCGCGCCCAGGCCGCCTGCAGCCTCATCACGCCGTACAAGGTGCCGCCGAGCAGGCCGAGACCGCCTCCGCCGTACGCAGCGGCGGTGGCGAGTCGGCGGGCGGCGGCTGCGCGGCTCATGGTCCTTCCACTGTAGGCGTCCGTCTACGTGTGACCCGGTGGACTACGTCGACTCCGTGATCGACCTCATCGGCGACACCCCCCTGGTCCGGCTCGGCCGCGTCACCGCGCCCGACACCGGCGCCCGGGTGCTCGCCAAGATCGAGTACTTCAACCCCGGCGGCAGCGTCAAGGACCGCATCGCGGTGCGCATGGTCGACGCCGCCGAGGCCGAGGGGCTGCTGCGACCCGGCGGCACCATCGTCGAGCCGACCTCGGGCAACACCGGTGTGGGCCTGGCGCTGGTGGCCCAGCAGCGCGGCTACCACTGCGTGTTCGTCTGCCCGGACAAGGTCAGCGAGGACAAGCGCAACGTGCTGATGGCGTACGGCGCCGAGGTGGTGGTCTGCCCGACCGCGGTCGAACCGGACCATCCGGACTCCTACTACTCGGTCTCCGACCGGCTCGCCCGGGACATCGACGGCGGCTGGAAGCCGGACCAGTACTCCAACCCGAACAACCCGCTCAGCCACTACGAGACCACCGGCCCGGAGCTGTGGAGCCAGACCGACGGCCGGATCACCCACTTCGTCGCCGGCATCGGCACCGGCGGCACGATCAGCGGCGCCGGCCGCTACCTCAAGGAGGTCAGCGAGGGCCGGGTGCAGGTGGTCGGCGCCGACCCGGTGGGCTCGGTCTACTCCGGCGGCAGCGGGCGGCCGTACCTGGTCGAGGGCGTCGGCGAGGACTTCTGGCCGACGCACGTACGACGCCGACGTCTGCGACCGCATCATCGCGGTCTCCGACGGCGACGCCTTCGCGATGACCCGCCGGCTGGCCCGCGAGGAGGGCCTGCTGGTCGGCGGCTCGTGCGGGATGGCGGCGGTGGCGGCGGTGCAGCTGGCCGCCGAGCTCCCGGACGACGCCGTCGTGGTCGTGCTGCTGCCGGACGGCGGCCGCGGCTACCTGACGAAGGTGTTCGACGACGGCTGGCTCGGTCGCTACGGCTTCGGACCGCAGCAGGAGGAGCAGACCGTCGGCGACGTGCTGCGGGCCAAGGGCGACGGCGGCGTCGGCCGGCTGCCCGACCTGGTGCACACGCACCCGAGCGAGACCATCGCCGAGGCGGTCGAGATCCTGCGCGAGTACAGCGTCTCGCAGATGCCGGTGGTGCGGGCCGAGCCGCCGGTGATGGCGGCCGAGGTGGCCGGTGCGGTCAGCGAGCGGGCGCTGCTGGAGGCGCTGTTCGCCGGGCACGCGCAGCTGGCCGACCGGGTCGAGCAGCACATGGACCCGCCGCTGCCGACCATCGGGTCGGGGCGGCCGGTCGTCGAGGCGGTTGCGGCGCTGCAGACCGCGGATGCGCTGCTGGTGCAGGAGGACGGCCGCCCGGTCGGCGTGCTGACCCGACACGACCTGCTCGGCCACGTCGCCGCCGACCCCCGCCTGACCCGCCGCCCCCTCCCCCGATCTTCCGGCGACCCGGTCGCCCGGGCGCGCGTACGGCCGGAAGATCGCGTGGGGGTCAGCGGCGAGCGGCGCGGCCGAAGGTGAAGTCCCGGGTGCGCAGCCGCCGGGTCTCCTGCCAGTACTTCCAGGCGAAGTGCGGCCAGATGGTGAAGTTGCGGCCGTTGTCGTCGAGGTACCAGCTCTGGCAGCCGCTCCACACGCTGTCGGACAGCCGGGTCTGGACCCGGTCGACGAACCGCCGCTGCGGCTGCTCGCCGACCTCGACCCAGTCGGCGTCGCGGCGGTCCATCGTCGGCCAGCGCCTGGATCACGTACGCGACCTGCTGCTCGATCATGAAGATCATCGAGTTGTGGCCGAGACCGGTGTTGGGCCCGACCAGCAGGAACAGGTTGGGGAAGCCCGCGATGGTGATGCCGAGGTGGGCGCCGATGCCGTCGCGCTGCCAGCGGTCGTTCAGCTCGACGCCGTCGCGGCCGACGATCTTCATCCGGGTGAGGTTGCCGCTGACCTCGAAGCCGGTGCCGAAGACGATGGTGTCGGCGGCCCGCTCGGTGCCGTCCGTCGTGACGATGCCGGTGGCGCGTCACCTCCCGGATGCCGTCGGTGACCAGCTCGACGTCGTCGCGGCCGAGGGTGGGGTAGTAGTCGTTGCTGACCAGGATGCGCTTGCAGCCGATCTGGTAGTCGGGGGTCAGCCGCTCCCGCAGCGCGGGGTCGCGCACCTGCCGCGCCAGCTGCCTGCGCGCCTGGCCCTCCAGGCCCTTCATCAGCCGCGGGCTGATGGCGAAGCCGATGCCGCGCAGCTCGAGCGCCCAGTAGATCAGTGCCCGGATCACCCGCTGGCCGATCGGGAACTTGGTGTGCAGGGCGCGCTCGGTGGCGCCGATCGCGCGGTCGGGCTTCCCCGTGATCCACGGCGCCGAGCGCTGGTAGACGTCGAGGTGCGCGGCCACCGGCGCGATCTGCGGCACGAACTGGATCGCGCTGGCGCCGGTGCCGACGACCGCGACCCGCTCGCCGGCCAGGTCGTGTTCGTGGTCCCAGTGCGCGGAGTGGAAGGTCGTGCCCTCGAACCGGTCGAGGCCCGGCAGGTCGGGATAGCTCGGCTGGTGCAGCGCCCCCACGCCGGCGGTGATCACCTGCGCGGTGAGCACGTCACCGGCGCCGGTCTGCACCGTCCAGAGTGGCGCTGTCGGCGGCGTACGTCGCGCTGGTGACCTCGGTGCCGTAGCGCAGGTGCGGCGTCAGCCCGTACGCGTCGACGCAGTGCCGCAGGTAGTCCCAGATCTCCTGCTGCGGCGAGAACATCCGGCTCCAGCCGGGGTTGGGCTCGAACGAGTACGAGTACAGGTAGCTGGGGATGTCGCACGCGCAGCCGGGGTAGGTGTTGTCCCGCCAGGTGCCGCCGAGGTCGTCGTCCTTCTCCAGGATCACGAAGTCGTCGATGCCGGCCTGCTTGAGCTTGATGCCCATCGCGATGCCGGCGAACCCGGAGCCGATCACGATCACCCGGTGGTCGGTGCGCGCAGCCATCCGGCGACCGTAACTGCGAGTTGCAGGTGGCGTCGACGTGGCCGTGGTCACCCCTGCGGGCGGGTCAGACGCGCGACGACGACTTGCTGGTCAGCGCCTCGGCGGTGCCCACCAGCGCGACGGCGGCGGCGATGGCGATCACGGAGCCGATGAAGTCGAGCTCCCAGATGGAGCCGGTGCCGATCAACCACGCGATGGTGCCGCCGATGACCGAGCCGACCAGGCCGAGACCCAGGGTCGCGAGCACGCTGAGGTTCTGCTTGCCGGGCTTGATCAGTCGGGCGAGCGCGCCGACGACGAGTCCGAAGACGATGAAGCCGATCATGGGTGCTGCTCCCTCGAGAGACGTTGCCGTCCGGTGCCGGTGATGGACCGTCAACGGTACCCCGGCGAACAGCCGATCCCGAGCAGCCCATCCGGGACATAGGGTGCGAACTGTGGGGGAAGCGGCGACGCGGTTCCACGTCCTGGGCCCGCTGCGGGTGCACGACGGGTCGCGGCAGGTCACGCCGAGCGGACGGCTGCAGCGCACGTTGCTGTCGCTGCTGCTCGTGCACGCCAACGAGGCGGTCTCCGCGGGCACCTTGGCGGGGGCGCTCTGGGACGGTGCCCCCGCCGATCGATCGGCAGCCCGGCTGCAGCTGCTGGTGCACCGGCTGCGCCGGCTGCTCGACCACCCGGACAGGCTGTCGTACGGGCCGCTGGGCTACTGCCTGCGGATCGATCCAGGCGAGCTGGACGCGCAGCGGTTCGACGCGCTGGTCGACGAGGCGGTCGCCGACGGGCTCGACGCGGCGACCACCGCCGCCCGTGCCCGGGCGGCGCTCGCGCTGTGGCAGGGCCCGCCGTTCCAGGACGTCGACGCGGTTGCGCTCGAGCCGCACCGGCGACGCTGGGACGAACGCAGACGGCTGGCGCTCGAGCGGTACTTCGAGGCCGAGCTCGCGCTCGGCCGACACGGCGCGGTGCTCGTCGAGCTGGACCAGGCGGCGCGCGACGAACCCCTGGACGAGCAGCTGCAGGCACTGCTGATGACGGCGCTGTACCGCGCAGGACGCCAGGGCGAGGCGCTCGAGGTCTATCGCCGCACCCGGCAGGTGCTGGTCGACGAGCTCGGCATCGACCCGGGGCCCGCCCTGCGTGCGCTGCACGAGCAGGTGCTGGCCGGCGAGCTGCTCGAGCCCGGCGTACGCGTGCCGGTGCCGGCCCAGCTGCCACCGGACCCGCCGCACCTGACCGGGCGCAACCGCGACCTGGCCCGGATGGACGCGGCCTTCGAGGGGTCGCCGAGCGATGCCTCCCGGCTGCTCGTCGTCACCGGCACGGCAGGCGTCGGGAAGACCGCGCTGGCCGCGCACTGGGCGCACCGGCACCGGGCGGAGTTCCCCGACGGTCAGCTCTTCGTCGACCTGCGGGGGTTCCAGCACCGACGAGCCGGCGGCACCGGCCGAGGTCCTCGCGGCGTTCATCCGAGCCGTCGGAGGCGACGCCAATGCGCTCGCGCCAGGTCTGGAGGAACGGGTCGGCCTGTTCCGGAGCCTGGCCGACGGACGCCGGCTGCTGATCGCTCCTGGACAACGCGCGCTCGGCCGAGCAGGTCCGCGACCTGGTCCCGGGTACCTCCGGCTGCGTCGTGCTGGTCACCAGTCGCGAGACGCTGGCGGGCCTCGCCGTGCGCGACGGCGCGGAGTCGGTGGACCTCGGCCGGCTGGACCCCGGCGGACTCGCTCCAGCTGCTCGCCGAGCTCGCCGGCGACCGGGTGCGCGACGACGTCGAGGGCAGCGCGCAGCTGGTCGCGCACTGCGCGCAGCTCCCGCTGGCGCTGCGCATCACGGCCGAGCACGTACGGGCGCGACCGGCGCGGCCGGTCGCGGCACTCGTGGCCGAGATCGCCGACGAGCGGGAACGCCTCGACCTGCTCGACGCCGGCGACGGTCCCGCCACGGACGTACGGGCGGTCTTCTCGTGGTCCTACGAGTCGTCTGCCCGCTGACGCCGCCCGGGTCTTTCGCCTGCTCGGGCTGCTGCCGGGCCGGGACGCCGACGCGGAGACCGTCGCGGCCCTGTGTGACCTCGAGCTGCGGGAGGCGCGTCGGCAGCTGCGGATCCTGGTCCGGGCGCACCTCGTCGAGGAACGTCCCGGCGCCCGCTACGGCCAGCACGACCTGCTGCGCGCGTACGCCGCCGAGCTCGCGGCCACGCAGGAGACGGAGGCGGTGCGTTCGTCGGTGCGGTCCCGGCTGCTCGGCTACTACAGCCGGATGTCGTCGGTCGCGATGCAGATGGTCCAGCCGAGCGACACCTACGACCGGCCCGACGTCGCGCCCGTCGGCGCCGCGGAGCCGGTCTTCGTCGACCTCGCTGCGGCCGTGCGCTGGTTGAACATCGAGCGTGCAGCCATCATCGCCTCGACCCGAGCGGTAGGACGTGACGACGGTCATCGGGTGATCGAGCTCTCCCAGACCCTGCGCGCATTTCTCGGAATCCAGGGACACATCCCGGACGCGCTCGAGCTGCACGGCACGGCTGTGGTCGTGGCACAGCACCTCGGCGACGTCGAGGCGGAGGCCCGGGCGGAGCTGGCGGTCGGTGGCGTGAGCTCACGGCTCGGCGACCTCGAGGGTGCGAAGACGCACCTGACGCGTTCGCTCGCACTCAGCCGTTCGGTCGGCAGTCGCACCGGCGAAGCGGCGGCGCTGAACAACATCGCCCTGGTCGCGAGCATGCGGGGTGAGTACCTCGAGTGCATCCGGCTGCTTCGCGAGGCCCTCGAGCTGCTGCGTGCCGAGGGCGACCAGGGACGTACCGCCGTCGCGTTGAGCAACATCGGCGAGAACCTGCGCGAGCTCGGGCGCTACGACGAGGCCGTCGACCACCTCCAGGAGGCGATCGAGCTCGCACGTACGCACGGCTTCCACAAGACGCTGGGATTCAGCCTCTGCTGCCTGACCGAGCTCTACGAGTCGATCGACGAGTTCGGCACCGCGCTCACGTGCGGGCTCGAGGCAGCCGAGGTGGCGCGGTCGAGCGGCAACCGGGTCACCGAGGGGGAGGCGTACGAAGCCGTCGGCACGATCCACCGACGCCGGGGCGAGGTCGGCCAGGCGCTGTCGCACTACGAGGCGGCACTCAGCATCGGCCGCTCCACCGGTGAGTGCCAGCTGACGGCTGCGGCACTGGAGGGACTCGCCCGGACCCACGCGCCCGACGACCCGCAGGCTGCGCTCGACTACTTCGACGAGGCCGTCGAGGTCGCGACGCGCCACGAGCTGCGCACCCGCGAGGCGCGGGTGCGACTCGGGCTCGCCGATGTGCACGAGCGACTCGGCGACCCTGCGGCCGCCCAGCCGCACCTCGAGCGGACCGCGCAGCTGTTCGATGACCTGGCCGACCCGCGCGCCGACGAGGTGCGCGCACGGATCAGCCGGCCTGGCTGACGATCGTCGGCAGCGGGTGAGCCTCGCCGGCCGACGCGAGCTCGTTGCGCAGCGCCGACGCGATGAGCTCCTCGTTCGCGGGGATCCGACGCACGTGCGCGAGCCGCTCGAGTCCGGGCAGTCCCGGACCGACGAGTACGGCCCGGTCGGCTGCGCGCAGCAGCTCCAGGTCGTTGGTGTCGTTGCCGAATGCGGCGACTGTCCCCGCTGAGGCGTCCGCCGCTCCCAGCAGCCGGCGCAGCTCCCGCGCCTTGGTGACTCCCGCGGCGACGACGTCGGCGTCGCCGGTCAGGTGCGGGTAGACCTCGGCGCCGGCGCCGGCCAGCGCGTGCAGCCGGGGTGCCCACGGGTCGGCGTGGGCGACGCTGAGCTTGAGCACGCCGTCCAGGCGTGGCAGCCCGGCCGGCTGCAGCACCCAGCGGTCCTGGCGGCCCATCCACGGCAGCGCATCGGCCGCGCTCGCCACGAATCGGTCGCCGTACTCGAGGCAGAACGGCTCCCCGGCGGCGCGGAGCTGCCCGACCACGGCGCCCACCAGCTCGGCCGGCAGTGGACGTCGCTCGACAGCTCGACCCGGGCCGACGACGAGCGCACCGTTGCAGCACAGCAGGTCGACCTGGTCGGCCAGTGCCCCGAACCAGGTCCGCAGCGACCTCGGTGACCGGGAGGTGGCGAGCACCAGCCGCACCTCGCGAGCGGCGGCCATCGCCTCCAGCACTGCCGTGATGGCACGGCACGGCGGGCGTCCGCCGAACGCGATCGTGCCGTCGAGGTCGGTCACGACGACGAGGCCGGGGGTCATGCGGCGTGCCGGCGGCTGCTCGACGACCGGGCGACGGCCGCAGCGGCGAGTCCGCCGACCAGCACCATGGCCGCGGAGACGAGCATCCCGGCGCGCAGCCCGGTCTGGTTCGCGTGCCCTGGTACGACGGCGAGCGCTGTCACCAGAGCCAGGCCGGCAGCCCCGCCGACGTTCTGGGCGGTGGTGAGCAGCCCGGCCGTGGTGCCCCTGAACTCGACCGGCGCCGCGTCGATCGCCGCGATGGACGCGGAGGGGAAGCAGAGTGCGAGTGCGGCCCCGACGCCGGCCATCGCCGGCAGCACGGCCACCGCGGTCGGCGCGCTGGCGCCCGCGAGGCCGAGATAGCCAATGCTCACGGTCAGCAGGACGACGCCGCCGGCGAACGTACGGCCGGGCCCGTAGCGGGTCACGAGACGTGCGCCGGTGCCGGCGAGCAGGCTGAACGCGACCGGCTGCGGCAATATCGCGAGACCGACCACGAACGCATCGGCGCCGAGCCGGGCCGCCAGCCCGAGGCTCAGCACGTACATCGACGCGACGACTCCGCCGAAGACACCGGCCATTCCCACGCAGGCGGCCGCGACGCGGGGCGCGCGGACGACGGTGGAGGGAAACCCCGCGACGCCACCGCGCAGCACCAGGCTCACCATGAGGACGCCCACGACGACGGCGTGCCCGACCAGCACGGGGACGCTCAGCGTGGCGACGCCGCCGATCCCGTGCATGGTGACGACGAGCGTCGCCGTCAGCAGCAGGGCGCCGAGCAGGTCGATCCGTTGCCAGGAAGGGGTCCTGGGCACGCGCACCGACCAGGTCACCGCCAGCACGAGGACGACGACGGGCACGAACAGCAGGAAGCTCGCCCGCCAGCCCAGGAACGTGACGACGGCCCCAGGAAGAACCAGACCGAGCGAGAAGCCGACGGCCCCCATGGCGCCGTACAGGGCGACCGCGCGGTTGCGGGCGCTGCCCTCGGGCAGGCCGGCCGTGATCAGCGCGAGCGCCGCTGGTGCGCTGAGCGCGGCGCCGGCGCCCTGCACGAACCGGCCGGCCGCGAGGACCCAGGCCGAGCCGGCGCCGGCACACGCCAGGCAGCCGACGCCGAACAGCGCGATGCCGGCCAGGAACACGGTCCGGCGGTTCCACGAGTCGACGAGGCGGCCCGCAGCCGGCAGCAACCCCGCGTACGCGACCAGGAAGGCGCCGGCGACCAGCTGGAGCTCCGCACCGGTGGGGCCGAGGTCGACGCGGATGGCGTCGACCTGCACGTTGATGCTCGACGAGCTCATCCCCTCGAGCAGCAGCGCCAGGCAGATCACCGTCATCCGGAACCTGCTCATCCCCTGGGACGAGGTCAGCCTCGCGTCCGGCAACGGTGCGTGATCGGTGTCTGGCATGACGGCCCCCTGTGGCGCGCGAAATCGGCTGCGCCATCGTGGGACCGGCTTCTTTCACCCGGCTTTCATCGGTCCTGCGTGACCCCGACTACTCCCCGACCCTGCCGTCGATCCGCTCGCGGATCAGGTCCGCGTGGCCGTTGTGGCGGGCGTACTCCTCGATCATGTGGACCAGCACCTCGCGCAGCGAGATCTGCCCCCGCCGCGTGGTGGTGGGTCGCCGATGGTGCCGAGGTCGGGCGTCTCGGCCACCAGCTGGTCGGCGAACGCGATCTCGCGGTGCCAGGCCCGCCACGCCTCCTCGACGACCTCGGGGTCAGGCACCGCGCCGTCGAAGTCCGCGTCGGGCTCGGCCGCGGTGCTGTAGATCCGCGGGATGTCCTGCCCGGCCATCACCCGCCGGAACCAGCTGTGCTCGACCTTGGCCATGTGGCGCACGAGTCCCAGCAGCGACATCGTCGAGGGCTCGACCGAGCGACGGGCCAGGTCGGCGTCGTCGAGGCCGCGGCACTTGATCTCGAGCGTCAGCCGCTGGCAGCGCAGGAACTCGAGCAGCGTGGCGCGCTCGTCGCCCAGGGCGGTGCCACCTTCTCGGGGGTCGTCCTCGGAGTCGACGAACATGTCCGCGCGCTGGGTCCCAGTCATCGCGCCATCATGGCTGATGCTCAGCCGGGCTCAGCCCTGAGCCGGGCCAGCTGTTCGGCGGACAGTGCAAGGGCTCCGGCCGCGACGTTCTCGGCCAGGTGGTCGGGGTCGCCGGTCCCGGGGATGGCGAGCACGTGCGGGCCCTGGCTCAACGTCCAGGCGATCCGTACCTGAGCGGGGGTGGCTCCGTGCTCCTCGGCGACCGCCTCGACGGTCGCGTTGGCGGCCACGCCGCCACCCTCGCGGCCGGCGGCGGCCAGGGCGAAGAACGGCACGAACGCGATGCCCTCGGCACCGCAGGTACGGAGCATGTCGTCGTTGACCCGGCCGAAGTCGACGCCGTACCGGTTGTGAGACCGCCACGACCGGCGCGATCGCCCGGGCCTCGGCGAGCAGCGGCGCGCGGACGTTGGACACCCCCAGGTGCCGGATCAGCCCCCCGTCGCGCAGGTCGGCCAGCGCACCGAAGTGGTCCGCGATCGAGTCCAGCCCCTGCTGGCGCAGGTAGACCAGGTCGAGGTGGTCACGACCGAGGTCCCGCAGGTCCTTCTCGACCAACCCGCGGAGCTGGTCCGGACGGGCCAGGCCGGTGGGAGTCGGCCCCACCTTGGTGGCGATCACCAGGTCGTCGGGATACGGCGCGAGCGCCTCGCGGAGCATCGTGTTGGCCCACCCCAACGAGGTGAAGCTCGGTCTCGCCGGGCTCTCCGTGGCTGGGGTAGAAGTCGGACGTGTCGATGTGGTTGACGCCGAGCTCGACGACGCGTCGGAGCAACGCGATCGTCCGGTCCCGGTCGCCGGGGGAGTCGATGTCGTGCGCCCCGCTGCCGGCGAGGCGCTTGGTCCCGAATCCGATCCGGTTGACGGTGAGGTCGCCGAGCTGCCAGGTACCCGCCGCTGCGGCGTTGATGTCGATCACCGGGTGAGGGTAGTCAGGCGTTCGCGTACGCCACACCGCTGTTAACGCTTTGCGAACCCGTCACCCGGCGTCGGGCATCCGCCCGAAGCGGCGAACCTCCTGGGGCCAGCCGCAGGCCTCCGCGATCTTGCCGGCCCACATCCTGGCGGTGTCCTCGTCGGGCACGTCCACCACGGTGAGCCCGCCCAGCCACTCCTTGGTCTCGACGAAGGGCCCGTCGGTGAACATCACCGTGCCGCTGGTCGCGTCCGCGCTGAAGACCGGGCCGTCCTCCTCCAGCCCCCCGGCGAACACGTACTCGCCGGCGGCCTCGATCTCGTTGACGACCGCCATGGCGAGCGGCCCGCGCGCGCGGAACCACTCCTCGGTGTGGTCGCCCACCCACTGCTGGTTGAAGTAGATGAGGTACTCGGCCATGTCTGCTCCTCGTGTCAGTCGCGGACCCGGTGTCCGCCGCTACGTCTACTCCACGAACGGCGACCGCTCGATACGACAGCGCGGGTCAGGATCGTCGCGTGCCGCGTCAGCGCGAGCGGTGAATGCCGTCAGGCGTCGGCGTACGCGACGCCCGTGGCGTGCAGCGGGCAGTAGCCGAACGGGTTCTTCACCAGGTACTGCTGGTGGTAGTCCTCGGCGTACCAGTAGTGGTCGAGCGGCGCGATCACGGTCGTGATCTCGCCGTAGCCGCGCGCCGTCATCGCCTGCTGGTAGGTCTCGCGCGAGCGCTCGGCGGCGGTCTGCTGCTCCGGCGTGGTGGTGTAGAGCACCGAGCGGTACTGCGTGCCGCGGTCGTTGCCCTGGCGCATGCCCTGGGTCGGGTCGTGGTTCTCCCAGAACACCTTGAGCAGCTGCTCGAACGACACCTTCTTCGGGTCGTACACGATCCGCACCACCTCGGCGTGGCCGGTGCGACCGGTGCAGACCTCCTCGTACGTGGGGTTCGGCGTGACGCCGCCGGCGTAGCCGACCGACGTGGACCACACGCCGTCGATCTCCCAGAACGTCTTCTCCTCGCCCCAGAAGCAGCCGAGGCCGACGACGACCTCCTCGAAGCCCTCGGGCACGTCCGACTCGATCGGGGTGCCGAGGACGAGGTGCTTGTCGCCGACGGGGAACGGGCGCTGGTCGCGACCCGGCAGGGCGGTCTCGGCGGTGGGGAGGTCGGTCTTCGTACGGCCGAACATGCAGTCCTCCTGGAGGGGTGCGGGTATTGACGTCAACGCATCGGGCCGGGCGTTGCTTCCCGGCGGCGCGCGACCCCGTACCTCGATGTGGGCCGGCGCTGGCAGCCGGTGGTGCGCTGGCGGCATGCTGACGCCGTGCGATTCGCGGGCGACGACATGAGGGGCGCGGCGGACGGCCGGATCACGGTCGCGTTCCGGCGCTGGGCGCGGCCGCGGGTGATCGCCGGGCGGGTCTACCGGACCAACGCGGGGCGGCTGCGGGTGGAGAGCATCGAGCCGATCAACCCGGCGCGGATCACCCGGAAGGACGCGCGCGCGGCCGGCCGCGACGACGCCGACTCGATCCGGGCCGGGCTGCGGGGGTCGCCGGACGACCCGGTGTTCCGGATCGCGTTCCACCAGGAGACCGGGCCCGACCCGCGGGCCGAGCTCGCGGCCGACGACCGGCTGGACGCCGCCGGGCTGGACGAGGTCCTGCAACGGCTCGGGCGGCTCGACCGGGCCAGCAGCCACGGCGCCTGGACGCATGCGGTGCTGCGGTGCATCGCCGAGCGGCCCGCGGTGCGCGCGCCGGACCTCGCGGAGTCGTTCGGGCGCGAGACGCAGCCGTTCAAGATCGACGTACGGAAGCTGAAGAACCTCGGCCTGACCTACAGCCTGCGGGTCGGGTACGAGCTGTCGCCGCGCGGGCGGGCGGTGCTCGCGCACCTCGACGCGGAGGGTCCGGCGCAACCGTAAGTCTCGGATCGCGCAACCAGAACCCTCGGACCGCGCAACCAGAACCCTCGGATGGCGCAACCAGAACCCTCGGATCGCGGGGGTGGGGGCGGCGTTAGCCTCGGCGGCATGGCAACGACGCCCGACGGCACCGGCTTCGAGACGCGTGCGATCCACGCCGGGCAGGACCCGGACCCGCGCACCGGCGCGGTGGTCCCGCCCGATCTACGCGACCAGCACGTACGCCCAGGACGGCGTCGGCGGGCTGCGCGAGGGCTACGAGTACTCCCGTTCGGCCAACCCGACCCGCACCGCCCTCGAGGAGTGCCTGGCCTCGCTGGAGGGCGGCGCCCGCGGGCTCGCGTTCGCCAGCGGGATGGCCGCGGAGGACACCCTGCTGCGCGCCGTCTGCCGGCCGGGCGACCACGTCGTCGTCCCCGACGACGCGTACGGCGGCAGCTCCCGGCTGTTCACCCGGGTGCTCGAGCCGTGGGGTCTCGCCCAGACCGCGGTCGCCGTCTCCGACCTCGACGCCGTCCGGCAGGCGATCCGCCCGGGCAGCACGAAGGTGGTCTGGGTCGAGACGCCCACCAACCCGCTGCTCGGCATCGCCGACATCGAGGCGCTGGCCGCGTTGGCGCACGAGGCCGGCGCGCTGCTGGTCGTCGACAACACGTTCGCGTCGCCCTACCTGCAGCAGCCGATCGCGCTCGGCGCCGACGTGGTCGTGCACTCCACGACGAAGTACTGCGGCGGCCACTCCGACGTGGTGGGCGGCGCGCTGGTCACCCGCACCGACGAGCTCGCCGACCAGGTGACGTTCCTGCAGAACGCCGTCGGTGCCGTGTCCGGCCCGTTCGACGCCTGGCTGGTGCTGCGCGGGCTGCGCACCCTGGCGGTGCGGATGGAGCGGCACTGCGACAACGCCGAGCGGATCGCCGACTACCTCGGCACCCGCGGCGAGGTCGCCGAGGTGCTCTACCCGGGCTCCCCGACCACCCGGGGCACGAGCACGGCGGCACGGCAGATGCGGCGCTTCGGCGGCATGGTGTCGTTCCGGATGGCCGCGGGCGAGCAGGCGGCGGTGGACGTCGCCGAGCGCTGCCGGCTGTTCCTGCTCGCCGAGTCGCTGGGCGGGGTGGAGTCGCTGGTCGAGCACCCCGGCCGGATGACGCACGCCTCGGTCGCCGGCTCCGACCTCGAGGTGCCGGCCGACCTGGTACGGCTCAGCGTCGGCATCGAGTCGGCCGACGACCTGGTCGCCGACCTCGCCCAGGCGCTGGGCTGAGAGCCCGCGTGCGGCTCCCGGTGACCGCCCCCGCCCCCCGCTGCGTCGCCCGACGGCTGCCTCTCGAGATCGGGTACGCGTCAGCCGGTCTGGGTCCGCGGCCGGGCCTGGCACCGCCCCACCTGCCTCCTTCGCACACCTCACGACCGATGACCCTCGTCGTCTGCGTCGACTTCGGCTCGACCTTCACCAAGGCGCTGCTGGTCGACCTCGACGACGCGCGGGTCGTCGCCGCCGCCTCGGCGCGGACCACGGTCGGCACCGACGTGCTGGACGGGTGGGCGGCCTGCCGGGACGAGCTCGCCGGCACCTGGCCGGCGGCCGGCGGACGCGCCGGTGCTCGGCTGCTCGTCGGCCGGCGGCGGGCTGCGGATCGCGGTCGTGGGCAACGAGGAGCTGGTCACCGCCGAGGCCGGCCGCCGGGTGGCGCTGTCCAGCGGCGGCCGGGTCGTGCACGTCGGCGACGGCGGTCTGGACGCGCGACCGGCTGGCCGCGCTGCGGGACAGCCGCCCCGACCTGGTGCTGCTCGTCGGCGGCACCGACGGCGGCAACACCGAGGTCATCACGACCGCCGCACGCGCGCTCGCCACCGCGGGCTGGGCCGGGCCGGTCGTGGTGGCCGGCAACGCCGACGCGGCAGCCGACGCGGGCGCGCGTGCTCGCCGAGGCGGGGTGCCGTACAGCGTGGCGGCGAACGTGGTGCCCACGGATCGGCGAGCTGGCTCCGGAGCAGGCCCGCGGCGGCGATCCGCGAGGCGTTCCTGCGGCACGTGATCGGCGGCAAGCACCTGTCGGCGTCGGACGCGTTCACCCGGATGGTCACCGGCCCGACCCCCGACGTGGTGCTCACCGGGGTCGAGCTGCTGGCCGAGGTGACCGGCGACGTGGCCGTCGTCGACGTCGGCGGGGCCACCACCGACGTGCACTCCGTGGTCGAGCTCGACCCGGAGGACGTCGGGCTGGCCCGCCAGGTCGTCGCCCCGACCCGGGTCACCCGCACCGTCGAGGGCGACCTGGGCATGCGGTGGAGCGCGGTGCCGACCGTGCAGCAGGGCCTCGACGCCGACCTGGTCGACCCCGACGAGCAGGCCGGGCTCGAAGCCGCCGCACAGGCCCGCCGCGACGATCCCGGGCTCGTCCCCGACACCGACCGGGCGCGGCGGCTCGACGCCCGGCTCGCCGAGGTGGCCACCGCGGTCGCGCTGCGTCGCCACGCCGGCAGGCAGCGGGTGGTGCTCGGCCCGGACGGGCGGGTGGTCGAGCGCACCGGCAAGGACCTGCGCGAGGTCGGGCTGCTGGTGGGGTCGGGCGGCGTCCTGCGACACGCCGGTGCCGGCGACGCCGAGCGGGTGCTCCGGGCGTCGACCGGCGCCGACGTCCCCGGCGGCTGGCTGCTGCCCCGGGACCCGCGCATCGTCGTCGACCGGACCTACGTGCTGGTGGCCGCGGGGCTGCTCGCGGCCGCGCATCCGGACGTCGCGCGGGGCCTGCTCGCCGGGCACCTGATCGACCCGGGCTGACGCTCGTCCCGGAATCAAGGCAGGATGCTCCGGTGAGCAGATGGCGGCCGATCGAGCGGATGCGTAAGCGCGCCCGCAGGTCGGAGGCCGGCCGGGACGACGGCCAGGGCGTCACCGCCGACACCGCCGCCGCACCGCCCGCCGACGCCGCAGCGCCACACCCGCACCGGCCGGCCCGATGGGGCTGCACGGGCTGGGTGTCCCGCCGCGGAGTCATCACGACCACCGCCTGGGCGCTGTGCGTGGTCGTCGTGCTGCTCGCCGCCAAGCAGGTGCTGGTGCTGCTGGTGTTCTTCAGCGAGGTCACCATCCCGCTGGCGATCGCGATGCTCACCACCGCGCTGGCCGCGCCCGCGGTCGACGTGCTGCAGCGCATCGGCATGCCACGCAAGCTCGCCTCGCTGCTGGTGGTGCTGGCCGGGCTGGTGCTCGTGTTCGGCCTGCTCACCCTGGTGGGCACGCAGGTGGCCGGTCAGGCCAAGCAGCTCAGCGACGACGTGGTCGCCGGCATCGAGCAGGTGCAGGACTGGCTGCGCGACGGTCCGCTCGGCCTCAGCGACGCCCAGCTCACCGAGCTGATCGACAACGCCAAGGAGACCGTGCAGGGGGCGGGTGGCAGTGAGGTCGTGACCCGGGCGGCCGAGGTCGGCACCGCGGTCACGCACGTCTTCACCGGCCTGTTCATCGTGCTGTTCGCCACCTTCTTCTTCTGCGCGCAGGGCGCCGGGATCTGGCGCTGGGTGGTCAGCCTGTTCCCCCGACGCGCGCAGGACGGCCTCGACGTGTCCGGCCAGGTCGCCTGGGTGTCGCTCACCGCGTTCGTCCGTGCCACCGTGCTGGTGGCGTTCACCGACGCGCTCGGCATCGCCGTCGCCGCGCTGATCCTCGGGGTGCCGCTGGCCCTGCCGCTCGGGGTGCTGGTCTTCCTGGGGGCGTTCGTCCCGATCGTGGGCGCCGCGGTCTCCGGTTCGGTCGCCGTGCTGGTCGCGCTGGTCGCGCAGGGCCCGGTCATCGCGCTGATCATGCTGGCGGCGGTGGTGGTCGTGCAGCAGCTGGAGTCGCACGTGCTGCAGCCGTTCCTGATGGGCCGGCTGGTCGCCGTCCACCCCCTCGGCATCATCCTGGCCATCGCGGTCGGCCTCGTCGCCGGCGGCATCGTCGGGGCCCTGATCGCGGTGCCGCTCGCCGCCTGCGCCAACGCCGTCCGCAAGTACTGGTCCGGTCAGCGGGCCCCGGCAGTCGAGACGTGAGGGCAGCCGTTGCCGCGCTGGCCCTGACCGGACTCGTCGCCCTCACCGGCGTCCTCGTGCCCGCGCCTGCCACCAGCCAGCAGCCGGACAGCACGGCGGACACGACCACCCGGCGCGCGCAACGTCGTCATCGTGCTGACCGACGACATGCGCGCCGACGAGCTGCGCGCGCTGCCGCACGTACGCCGGCTGATCGGCGATCGCGGGGTGACCTTCGACCACGCCTACGCCGTGGACCCGGTCTGCTGCCCGTCCCGGGTGAGCATCCTGACCGGGCAGTACCCGCACAACTCCGGTGTCGTCGACAACGTCTTCCCGCGCGGCGGGTTCGCGGCGTTCGACGACTCGTCCAGTCTCGGCACCTGGCTCGACGACGACGGCTACCGGACCGGCTTCATCGGCAAGTACCTCAACCAGTACGGCAAGACGGCCCGGCGCTACGTCCCGCCCGGCTGGGACGTCTGGAAGGCGACCGTGCGCGGGGTCTACGCCTACCGCGACCCGGCGATCTACAACGTCAACGGCGAGCTCCAGCAGCTGCCCGGCTACCAGACCGACACCGTGACCTCGCTGGCCACGACCTTCATCCGCGCCAACGCCGACCGCCCGATGTTCCTGCACGTGAGCTACGCCGCCCCGCACGAGGCGACCGTCAACGGCCGCCTCGGACACGCGCCGGTGCCGGCGCGGCAGTACGAGCACGCCTTCGACGGCGAGCCGCCGCCGGTGGACGACCCGGGCTACGACGAGCCCGACGTGTCCGACAAGCCACCCGCGGTGCGGCTCCCGCGGATGAGCGCCGCAGCAGCTCGAGCGCACCCAGCGCTTCGCCGAGAACCGGCTCGAGTCACTGCTGTCCGTCGACGAGGGCGTCGCGCAGATCGTGCGATCGCTGCGCACCCAGGGCGTCCTCGCCAACACCACGATCGTCTTCACCTCCGACAACGGGCTGATGCTCGGCGAGCACCGCTACCCCACCGAGAAGAAGCTCGTGTACGAGCCGTCGTCGCGGGTGCCGCTGCTGATACGCGGACCCGGCCTGCCGACCGGCGTCGTCCGCCACCACGTCGTCGGTCTGCACGACCTCGCTCCGACGCTGCTGGCCCAGACCCGCGCCGAGGCCCCGCGGCGGTTCACCATCGACGGCCGCAACCTGGTGCCGCTGATGCGCGACGGCTCCGGCACGGCCGACCGGCCGCGACCTGCTGATCGAGTCGCTGGACAAGGACTCGTCCTGGCGCTCCTACGACGCCATCCGCACCAGCTCTGGCTATGTCTACGTCGAGTACGCCGGCCGCGGGGTCGAGCTCTACGACCTGGCCAAGGACCCGTCCCAGACCAACAACCTCGCCGGCCGCCCGCAGCACGCCGGCCTGCAGCACCGGCTGGCGGTGCGGCTCTCGCTGGTCCGCGACTGCGCCGGTCGCGGCTGTCGCTGACGGATCGGCCCTGCGGGTGTGCTCATGAACCGGTCAGGGTAGACATGCGCCTTGTGACTGACAGCGCCGCGCGCCCACCCCTGCTCGTGCTGGGGCCGGTCCTGCGGCACGTCGGGGAGACGACCGCCACCGTCTGGGTGGAGACCGGCCGGCCGGCGCGGGTGTCGGTGCGTACGGCCGAGCGGTCCGGCGAGGCCAGGACGTTCTCCGCGCACGGGCACCACTACGCCGTCGTCGACGTGACCGGTCTCGCGGCCGGCTCGGCGGAGCCGTACGAGGTCTGGATCGACGACGGCGACGGCGACCGGCTCGCGTGGCCGGCGCCCGGATCGCCGTTCCCGCCCAGCGCCCTGCGCACCCTCGACCTGTCCCGTCCGCTGCGGGTCGTCTTCGGCACCTGTCGCGAGAGCCTCCCGCACGACCCGGCCACCAACCGCCGCTACGGCGTCGACACGTTGCGGGCGTACGCGCTCAGGCTCGCCCACGAGCCGGCGCCGGCGGCGGAGCGGTGAGGCCTGGCCGTCGATGCTGCTGTTCCTCGGCGACCAGGTCTACGCCGACGAGACGTCGGACGCGATGCGCGACTTCATCGCGTCCCGCCGCGACCTCGAGACCCCGCCGGGCGAGGAGCTCGCCGACTTCGAGGAGTACGCGCACCTCTACCGGCTGGCGTGGACCGAGCCGTCCATCCGCTGGCTGCTGTCCACCTGCTCGAGCAGCATGATCTTCGACGACCACGACATCCGCGACGACTGGAACACCTCGGACGCCTGGCGGGACGAGATGAACGCGATCCCGTGGTGGCACCAGCGCATCGTCGGCGGACTCGCGTCGTACTGGGTCTACCAGCACCTGGGCAACCTCAGCCCGTCCGAAGCGCGAGGCCGACGAGACCTGGCAGGCGGTGCAGGAGGCCTGCCGCGACGCGCACGAGCGGCACCGACGTGGGCGGCGCCCTGGACGCGTTCGCCGAGCGTGCCGACGCCGACCCGGAGTCCTACCGCTGGAGCTACTCCCGCGAGCTCGGCGGCACCCGGCTCGTCGTCCTCGACTCGCGGGCCGGCCGGGTGCTGGCGCCGGAGCAGCGGTCGATGCTCGACGAGGGCGAGATGGCCTGGGTCGAGGACCTGATGACCGGCGACGTCGACCACCTGCTGCTCGGCACGTCGCTGCCGTTCCTGCTGCCGATGGGCCTGCACCACATGGAGGCCTGGGACGAGGCGGTCACGGCGGGCGCCTGGGGCGACAAGCACAAGGCGTGGGGGGAGCGGCTGCGGCAGGACTTCGACCTCGAGCACTGGGGCGCGTTCACCAAGTCGTTCGACCGGCTGGCCACCCGCAGCGCCGAGGTGGCACAGCGGCGAGCACGGTGCCGCACCGGCGACCGTGCTGTGGCTGGCCGGCGACGTGCACCACTCCTACCTGGCCGAGGCGCGGCTCCCGCGCCGGCACGCCGGGCCGGCTGGTCCAGGCGGTCTGCTCGCCGATCCGCAACCCGCTGCCGCGCTCGATGCGCTTCGTGCTGGCCGGGCTGGCCTACGGCGTGGCCAACGCGGTCGGCGCGGCGGTGGCCCGCAGCGCCAAGGTGCCCGACCCGCCGTTCGCGTGGTCGGTGGCCGACGGCCCGTGGTTCGACAACGCCCTCGCCACCCTCGACATCGACGGCCGCCGCGCGACGATCACGTGGAACACCGCCACCGAGGGGCCCACCGGCGACACGCTGCGCTGGCGGACGGTGCACCGCACCCGGCTGTCCTGACCCCGCCCGTACGCTGGCCGCCGTGCCCGAACCGCAGCAGGTCACCCTCGCCGACGTCGAGCGGGCCCGCGACCTGCTGAAGGGCGTCGCCGTGACCACGCCGGTCGAGCGGTCCCGCTCGCTCGGCGAGCTGGTCGGGGCCGACGTGTTCCTCAAGTGCGAGCACCTGCAGCGCACCGGCTCGTTCAAGATCCGTGGCGCCTACGTGCGCATCGCCGGCCTGACCGACGACGAACGCGCCCGCGGGGTGGTCGCGGCCAGCGCCGGCAACCACGCGCAGGGAGTCGCGCTCGCGGCCTCGATGCTCGGCGCCGAGGCCACGGTGTTCATGCCCGAGGGCGCCCCGATCCCCAAGGAGCAGGCCACCCGCGGCTACGGCGCCCACGTGCGGTTCGCCGGGACCGACGTCGACGGCGCGCTGATCGCCGCCCGCGAGTTCGCCCGCCGAGACGGGCGCGGTGTTCATCCACCCCTACGACCACCCGGACGTCGTCGCCGGGCAGGGGACGCTCGGGCTCGAGCTGGTCGCGCAGGTGCCGGCCGCGGCGACCGTGCTGGTGCCCTGCGGCGGTGGCGGCCTGCTGGCGGGTGTCGCCATCGCCGTACGCGCGCTGCGGCCCGACGTGCGCGTCGTCGGCGTGCAGGCCGCCGGTGCCGCGGCCTACCCCGCGAGCCTGGCGGCGGGGGAGCCGGTGCAGGTGGGGCGGATGTCGACGATGGCCGACGGCATCGCGGTGGGGCTGCCCGGCGAGGTGCCGCTGGCCGCCGTCCGCCGCGAGGTCGACGAGATGGTCACCGTCGGCGAGGAGTCGCTGTCGCCAGGCGCTGCTGCTGCTGCTGGAGCGGGCCAAGCAGCTGGTCGAGCCCGCCGGCGCGGCCGCCGTGGCCGCGTTGCTGGACCAGCCGCGCCGCTGGCCGGGACCGGTGGTCGCGGTGCTGTCCGGCGGCAACGTCGACCCGTTGCTGCTGCTGCAGGTGGTGCGGCACGGGCTGGCGGCCGCCGGGCGCTACCTGTCGTTCACGGTCCGGGTGCCCGACCGGCCCGGCGAGCTGGTCCGGCTGCTGGCGCTGCTGGCCGACGCCCAGGCCAACGTGCTCGAGGTCGGGCACCACCGGGTGTCGGCGCAGCTGCACGTCGACGAGGTCGCCGTGGCGCTGCAGGTGGAGACCCGCGGTGGCGAGCACCGCGAGCGGGTGGTCGCCCGGCTGCGGGAGGCGGGCTACCCGGTGGCGTTCGCCTGATCGTCCCGCTCGTCGAGCTGGCGGCGGACCTCGTCCATGTCCACCTCGCGGACCGCGCTGATCAGCTGCTCGAGCGCCGGCGGCGGCAGGGCGCCCGCCTGGGCGTGCAGCAGGATGCCGTCGCGGAAGGCCATCAGGGTCGGGATGGACGAGATGCCCAGCCCGCCGGCCAGCGCCTGCTCGGCCTCGGTGTCCACCTTGGCGAAGGCGATGTCGGCGTGCTGCTCGGACGCCGCCTCGAACACCGGGCGCGAACTGCACGCACGGTCCGCACCAGGACGCCCAGAAGTCGACCAGCACGATGCCGTCGGCAGCGATGGCCGTCTCGAAGGTCTCGCCGGTGAGCTCGGTCGTCGCCATGCCGGTCAGCTCTTGAACGGCTCGGCGGCGACGATCTCGACCTCGACGACGCGGCCGTTGGGCGCTTCGTACTTGGCCGAGTCGCCGATCTCCTTGCCCACGATCTCGCGGCCGAGCGGGCTCTGCGGCGAGTAGACGTCGACCTCGACGTCGCCGGCCAGCTCGCGGGAGCCGAGCAGGAAGGTCTCGGTGTCGGAGTCGCCGGCGAAGCGGATCGTCACGACCATGCCGGGGCCCATCGGGTCGCCGGCGGAGGGCAGCTCGCCCACCTCGGCGCGGCGCAGCATGTCCTCGAGCTGCCGGATCCGGGCCTCGGCCTTGCCCTGCTCCTCCTTGGCGGCGTGGTAGCCGCCGTTCTCGCGCAGGTCGCCCTCGTCGCGGGCCTCGCCGATCCGAGCAGAGAGCTCAGCGCGGCCGGGACCCCGGAGGTGATCCAGCTGCCCTTGGAGGCGGTCGTGGGCCTCCTGGGTGAGCCAGATGACGTTCTCGTCGGTCGGCTGGGACACGGCTGACTGCTCCTCGATCACGGGGTGCGTGTGCAGGACTGCACACACGGGGGCAAGCGAGACAGCGTAGCAAGGCTCGGGGAGGAGTCAGATCAGAACGCAGGTCCGCAGGACCGCGGTGGTCGCCCGGCGCTCGGTGGCGATCGCCACCGTGACGTTGACCTCACCCGGCGGGGCCGACTCCAGCTCGACGCTGCGCTCGCCGACCACGGACTTGTCCTCGGCCTGCGCGTAGACGTCGCAGCGCACGGCCGCCTCCACCCGGCGGTGCACCTCCAGCGTCACGTCCGTACGCGCGTCGGAGACGACCTCGAAGCCGGACACCCCGCCGGAGACGTCCGGTGTCGAGTGGCCCAGGGCCGCCCAGAGCAACCAGGTCAGGCCGGCGAGCGCGACCACCGCCGCCGCCACCACGACCGCGATCCGACGACCTCTGCCGGGTCGCCCGTAGCGCTCCGGCATCGCGGCGCGGGCGGCAGCCGCAGGGGTGGCACGGGGCATGCTGCATTCTTTCAGTCGTGACCCCACAGCAGACGCCGCCGGAGCCGCTGCGCCTGATGAACGTGCACGCGCACCCCGACGACGAGTCCAGCAAGGGCGCGGCCACCACCGCCCGCTACGTCGCCGAGGGGGTCGACGTGCACGTCGTCACCTGTACGGGCGGCGAGCGCGGCTCGATCCTCAACCCGAACATGGACCGCCCCGACGTGCTGGCCAACATCGCCGAGGTGCGACGCCAGGAGATGGACCGGGCCCGCGAGATCCTCGGGGTGCGGCAGGACTGGCTCGGGTTCGTCGACTCCGGCTACCCGGAAGGGGACCCGCCGCCCCCGCTGCCGGACGGGTGCTTCGCCGCGATCCCGGTGGACGACGCCGCGGCGCCGCTGGTGCGGCTGATGCGCTCGTTCCGCCCGCACGTCGTGACGACCTACGACGAGAACGGCGGCTACCCGCACCCGGACCACGTGCGCTGCCACGCCGTCAGCGTGCTGGCCTACGAGGCGGCCGGCGACCCCGACCGCTACCCCGAGGCCGGTCCGCCCTGGTCACCGCTGAAGCTGTACTACCACCACAGCTTCCACCGCACCCGCACCCAGGCTCTGCACGACGAGATGCTGCGCCGGGGACTCGAGTCCCCGTACGGCGAACGGCTCGCCGAGTGGGAGCCCGACCCGGCGCACGACGCGCGGATCACCACCAAGGTGCCGTGCGCGGCGTACTTCCCGGTCCGCGACCGGGCGCTGCTGGCGCACGCCACCCAGATCGACCCCGAGGGCGCGTGGTTCGCCTGCCCGCTGGAGGTCCACCAGGCGGCCTGGCCGACCGAGGACTTCGAGCTGGTGGACAGCCGGGTGCCGACCAGCACACCCGAGGACGACCTGTTCGCGGGCCTGCGCGGGCGCAATTGATCCGTTCGGCTGACGGAACCCTCCTAGCCCACTAGACAAGGCCCTCAGGACATCCCTGTGGAGGAGGACCCCCCATGTCAGGCTCAATTGGTCGCAGGCGCGCACTCGGTGCCGCCCTCGCGACGATCCCACTGGTGGCCACGGCCGCCCTGGCGGCGCCGCAGGCCGGTGCTGCCCAGTCCGCGGACGGCGACAGCTTCCGTTCGGTGATCGACAAGACCCTGTCGGCGCCCACGGGCACCGACACCGGCAACCCGGGCACCCGGGTGCCGACCTCGTACCGGCCGATCGCCAGCGGCCTGGACAACCCGCGCCAGATCTCGCTCACCGTCAACGGCGGCCTGGTCGTCGCCGAGGCCGGTCACGGCGGACGGCACTGCGTCGGCTCCGGCCAGGACGCGACGTGCATCGGGTTCACCGGCACGGTCAGCGTCTATCGCGACGGTCACCGCCGCGAGGTCATGACCGGGCTGATCTCCGGTGCCGGCGAAGACGGCTCGTTCGCGACCGGGGCGGACGGCGCCGGCCGCCGTCCTGGCAACGGCTCGTACCTGGCCGTCATGACGTACGCGCCGCCGCAGGCACTGCCTCCCGGCGTGAGCGGTCGTCAGCTGGGCAAGCTGCTGGTCGCCCGCCCGGGTGGCCCGAAGCGGATCATGGCCGACATCAGCGCGTTCGAGTTCAACCACAACCCCGACGGCGAGATCCGCGACAGCAACCCGTACTCGCTGCTGGCGCTGAAGCGCCAGGTCCTGGTGGCCGACGCCGCGGGTGACTCGATCATCCGGGTGAAGAACGGGCACAAGAGGCTGTGGGCCACGCTGCCCGACCCCGGCCCGCGGGTCGACCCGGTGCCGACCAGCATCAGCCGCGGCGGCGACGGCCACATCTACGTCGGCACCCTGTGGTCCGAGCGTGCGGGCAAGGCCCGGGTGTTCGAGTACAACCGTCGGGGCAAGATGCTCGACGTCTACAAGGGCTTCACCACCATCACCGGTGTCGCGGCGAAGGCCAACGGCACGATCTACGTGTCCGAGCTGTTCGGCGGGTGCGCCGGGCCGCAGTGCCTGCCGGGTCGCGTGGTCAAGGCGAACACCGGTCACGGCCGCAGCTACATGCGGGTGCCCTTCCCGGCCGGAGTCGTCGCGCGCGGCCACCGGGTCCAGGTCGCCGCGTGGTCGGTCGCACCCGCGACCGGGTTCGGCGGCGACCCGAACGCCAGCGGGGCGATCTGGCGGCTGCGGTTCTGACCACTCCCCAGTAGTTCCTGATCTGCCGGCACCGCGGTCGCAGCAGCGGCCGCGGTGCCGGCACGTCCGGCCGGTTGTCATGATGGGGACATGGACCGTGCCGGGCTGTATGCCGCCATCGACCCGAACGAGGTGCGTCCCGGCGTGCTCGGGCTGGTCGTGGTGCTCGCCCTGGTCGCCGCGACGGCGCTGCTGCTGTACAGCTTCACCCGGCAGCTGAAGAAGGTCGACTTCGAGGAATCCCCCGACGACGCCCGGCCGCCTGCGCCGCCACCGGCCGCGTCCCCGCCGGCCGAGACCCCGCCCACGCCCCCGGACGGCCCGCGACCGACCTAGCCTGGGCAGGTGAACCGGCTCACCGACGCGACCAGCCCGTACCTGCTCCAGCACGCCGACAACCCGGTCGACTGGTGGCCGTGGTGCCCGGAGGCGTTCGCCGAGGCCCGGGAGCGCGACGTGCCGGTCCTGCTCAGCGTGGGCTACGCCGCCTGCCACTGGTGCCACGTGATGGCGCACGAGTCCTTCGAGGACGACGAGACGGCCGCGTACCTCAACGAGCACTTCGTGTGCGTCAAGGTCGACCGGGAGGAGCGACCGGACGTCGACGCGGTCTACATGACGGCGACCCAGGCGATGACCGGCCAGGGCGGCTGGCCGATGACCTGCGCGCTGACCCCCGACGGGGAGCCGTTCTTCTGCGGCACGTACTTCCCCCCGGACAACCGGCAGGGCATGCCGGCGTTCCGCCAGGTGCTGGCTGCACTGGTCGATGCCTGGGACACCAAGCGGGACAAGGTGAGCCAGGTCGGCGCCGACGTCGTGTCCCGGCTGCGCACGGCGACGCAGGCCAGTGCGGGTGCCGGTGCTCCGCTGGACGAGGGCGCTCTGACCGCGGCCCTCGAGACCCTGTCCGGGCAGTGGGACGAGCGGCACGCCGGGTTCGGGTCGGCGCCGAAGTTCCCGCCCTCGATGGTGCTCGAGTGGCTGCTGCGCCACGCCGCCCGCACCGGGTCGGACGTCGCGCTGGACATGGCCGGCAACACGTTCACGGCGATGGCTCGCGGCGGCATGTACGACCAGCTGGCCGGTGGCTTTGCGCGCTACTCCGTCGACGCGTCCTGGGTGGTGCCGCACTTCGAGAAGATGCTGTACGACAACGCGTTGCTGCTACGCGGATACCTGCACTGGTGGCGGCAGACCGGCGACCCGCTCGGCGAGCGGGTGGCCCGGGAGACCGCCGACTTCCTGCTGGCCGAGCTGCGCACCGAGCAGGGTGGGTTCGCCTCGGCGCTGGACGCCGACAGCGAGGGGCGCGAGGGCGCCTTCTACGTCTGGACGCCGGACCAGCTGGTCGACGCGCTCGGCCCCGACGACGGTGCCTGGGCCGCCGACCTGCTCGCCGTCACCGGTGCCGGGACCTTCGAGCGGGGCGAGTCGACGCTGCAGCTGAAGGCCGACCCTGACGACGGAGAGCGCTGGCAGCGGGTACGTGCCGCGCTGCTGGCCGTGCGCGCCCGGCGACCGCGACCGGCCCGGGACGACAAGATCGTCGCGGCGTGGAACGGACTGGCGGTCGTGGCCCTGGCCGAGGCGGGTGTGCTGCTGGACGTGCCGGCCTACCGCGACGCGGCGGTCGCGGCCGGCGAGCTGCTCGCGGGGCTGCACACCGACGGAGCCGTCCTGCGCCGCACGTCGCGCGGCGGTGCGGTCGGTCCGCACGCCGGCGTGCTGGACGACTACGGCTGCGTCGCGGAGGCGTACATCGCCCTGCTGGGCGTGACCGGTGACCCGGTCTGGCTGCACCGCGCGGAGGCGCTGCTCGACCGGGTGCTCGAGGTCTTCGTCGACTCCGACGGCGTGTTCCACGACACCGCCTCGGACGCCGAGGCGCTGGTGCTGCGGCCGGCGGACGCGAGCGACAACGCCAGTCCGGCCGGTGTCTCGTCGACCGCCGCGGCGCTGCTCGCCCTCACCGCGGTGACCGGCTCTGCCTCGCACCGCGAGGCGGCGGAGCGGGCGGTGGGCCAGGCGGCCGGACTGGCCCGGCAGGCGCCGCGCTTCGCCGGCTGGTCACTCGCGGTCGCGGAAGCACTGCTGGACGGTCCGCTCGAGGTCGCCGTGGTGGGCGACCCTGGCGAGGCCGGTTTCGCCGGGCTGCACCGGGCGGCACTGCGGCTGGATGCACCCGGGGCCGTGGTGGTGGCGGCCGCGCCGGGCACCGAGGACGTGCCGCTGCTCGAGGGCAGGGGGCTCGTCGACGGCCGCGCCGCGGCGTACGTGTGCCGGCGGTTCGTCTGCCAGCGGCCGGTCACCGATCCGGCAGACGTCGGCGCGGGGTCGGCCGCTGCGCGACGATAGCGGGGTGGTGCGCGAGTGGTTCGCCGACTTCGTCGCCGCCCGGGGCGGTGTGCTGTGGCGCGCCGCGTGGCTGCTGACCGGTGACCCCGATCGCGCCGAGCGGCTGCTGGCGACCGCGCTGGCCCGCACCTGGTCGGCCGGCCGCGACGCCGAGTCCGGCGGCGGCCCGGAGGAGCATGCGCTGACCGAGCTGGTCCGGGCGTTCCTGTCCGGGCGCGGTCCCGCGGCGGCACCCGGGTCGACGCCCGGACCGGCGACCGCCGGACCGGGGTGGCCGGCCGACGACGAGCGGGCCGTCGAGCGGCGCGACGAGCTGCTGGCCGGGCTGGCGCTGCTCACCCCGCGCCAGCGGGCGGTGATCGTGCTGCTGCACGCCGAGCGACGGGTGGCGTCCGAGGCGGCTGCGCTGCTCGGGTGGGCGGTCGCCGCCGTCGAGGCCGAGCACGTCGAGGCGGCCACCGTGCTGCGGCGGCGTAGCCGGCTGCTCGTCGACCCCGACCCCGACCGCGCCGGCCCGGAGCCGGGGTCCGCGCAGTCCGCGGACTCCGGCGTCCGCGTGCCGGATGCCAACGAGACGTACTGGTTGCGCGCGCGGCTGGCCGACGACGTGCCCGAGCCGCCGTACGTGCCGGACCGGGCCGCCGACGCCGAACGCCGGGGCCGGCGCCGCGGCCGCCGGTTCGTGCTCGCGGGCGCCGCAGTGGCCCTGGTACTCGCGGTGATGGTAGGCGGGACAGTGCTCACCGGCCAGGACGGCCCGTCCGACGGTGACCTCGCCGGGGACGCGCCGGAGCGGGTGCTCGTCGATGTGCCCGTCCCGGCCCGGTGCCTTGCTCCGTCCGACGTCACCGGCCGTCCCGACTTCCCGCTCGATCTCGATCTGGCATCCGCGGTCTGGCTGCGGTTCTGCCCGGCTGTCGGCACGGCCGGCGAGCCGGCATCGCTCGGCTTCGCCCCGGCGGTGACGGTGATCAGCGGCGTCGACGACCTGGTC
The DNA here is from genome assembly GCA_963801045.1 of uncultured Actinomycetota bacterium. Classification (GTDB taxonomy): domain Bacteria; phylum Actinomycetota; class Actinomycetes; order Propionibacteriales; family Nocardioidaceae; genus JACCWP01. Next base: position 497,548 of record CAWDDC010000003.1, on the reverse strand, counting down.
GCCGGCTGGGTGCAGTCGCCGCAGCGGGTCAGCTGCCCGTACCAGCGGCCGGGCAGCGACGGAACCGTGCGGATGCAGCTGGGCACCGCCGACGGGGCCCTGCACGTCCTCGACCTCGTCGTCGGGCCGTGCGGCGAGGTCAGCGTCGACGGCGCGCTGGTCTCGCGGGACGGGCGGATGGTGTTCGCCCAGGCGGTGGGCGCACTGGGCCGGCAGCTCGCGAGACAGGTCGACCCGCACCCGCGTCGTTCCCGCGCGCGCTGCCCGAGCGACCCGATGGCACCGGCCTCGGCCGACCGGACCACGGTGCCCGACTACCCGCGGATCGTGGGTACCGAGCTGCCGCTGCCCACGGTGGGCGGGCTGGTCTGCCGCTACCAGCGGGGCGCCCCGGCCGGCCCGCGGCTGGTCGAGATGTTCCCGGTGGGTCCTGCGCGCGCAGCGCAGATCCGGGCCGCCTACCTCGCCCGGCTGCCGACGCCGGCAGCGTGCTCGCCGGCCCGTGCAGCGTGGTGTCCCGGGGCGACCTGCGTACGCAACCGGGCCCTGTCGCTGTACGCCGTCGTGCTGACCGACCGCACCGGCTCCCGTCGGTCGTTCGGCCTGGACACCGGCGCGTGCAACGCGGTGGTCGGTCCCGGTGCGGACATGGGGTGGGCCGGCCAGTGGCTGGTCGAGGCAGTGCGGGACGCGGAGCCGGCGAGCGGTTGAATTGCATCTGCAACGGTGTAATCATCAGTGCATGAGCAACAGTGAAACCCTTCGCGGCTGGTTGACCGGCCGCCTTCCCACCGACTGGTTCGAGTCCGAGCCCACCGTCTCCGTCGACCGCGACGAGATCCTCGTCGTCGGCCGGCTCACCCCGCCGCGTACCGCCGAGGGTGCCTCCGACGCCGAACGCGCTGCCGCGGAGAAGGGCCGGATCAAGGCCTTCCGCGAGGACACCCGCGAGCAGCGGATCGCCATCGCCCGCGAGCTCGAGCACCGCAGCGGCCGCAAGGTCGCGTGGGGTGCCGACTGCGGCGACACCAGCCGCGTGTTCAGCCAGCTCGCCTCGCCCGGTGATGACCAGGCTGCGGCAGCCCGAGCGCCAGGTGCTCGACACCCTGGTCGAGGCCGGCGTCGCCCGTTCCCGCGCCGACGCCCTCGGCTGGTGCGTGCGGCTGGTGGCCAAGAACACCGACACCTGGCTGTCCGACCTGCGCACCGCGATGGAGAAGGTCGAGGAGGTACGCGCCCAGGGGCCGCACCGCACCGAGACCGACGAGCCCGCCCCGACCGCCTGACCCTCCCGGGTGGGGGGTCAGACGGTGTACGTGGCGATCGAGATGCCGATGTAGTGCACCGCGAACGCGGCGACGGTCAGCGTGTGGAACACCTCGTGGAAGCCGAACCACCGGGGCAGCGGGTCGGGCCGCTTGAGGGCGTAGACCAGGCCGCCGGCGGAGTAGAGCAGTCCGCCGACGAGCATCAGCGTGAGCACCGAGACGTCGGCGGCTGCCATGAAGTCGCCCGCCCAGAAGGCCGCGGCCCAGCCCAGCGCGACGTAGACCGGGACGTACAGCCAGCGTGGAGCGCCCACCCAGCACACCCGGAACACCACGCCCAGCAGCGCACCGACCCACACGAGCGTCAGCAGCACCTCGGCGTTGCGGTCGTCGAGCAGCAGCAGTGCGAACGGCGTGTAGGTGCCGGCGATCAGCAAGAAGATGTTGGCGTGGTCGAAGCGACGCAGCACGTCGTGGGCGCGATGACCCCAGGTCGGGGTGTGGTAGACCGCGCTGACCGTGAACAGCAGCACCGACGTGACGGTGAACACGACCGCGCCCACCCGCGCCTCCGTGCCCGGGGCGAGGACGACCAGCACGATGCCGGCGGCCAGCGACAGCGGCACCGTGCCGACGTGCAACCACCCGCGCAACCGGGGTTTGATCTCCGCGGAGAGGTCGTGGACGGTCTCCCGGAGTCGGTCGCCCATCTCCTGGCCCACAGCCTGGAACCGCTCGCTGCGCGTCATGTCCCAAAGCGTAGGTCCCGAACCTGAGACGCAGCCAGCGATAGCCTGAGGGCCGGTCGCGGGGACAACGCGGACCCGGATCGGTCACACTGAGAGACGCACGACGCGGTGATCGCAGGGAGGGTGGCAGCCCATGGGCCGGGCCAGGCGCACGGCGCGCGACGCCGCCTACGCGGTCTACACCCGCAGGCTGCAGCGCCGACTCGACCGCACCCGGTTGCCCAAGCACGTCGGGGTGATCGCCGACGGCAACCGGCGATGGGCCCGTGGCTCCGAGGGGCCGCACGGCTACCGCGCCGGCTACCAGGCCGGGGCCGACAAGATCACCGAGTTTCTCGGCTGGTGCGAGGAGGAGCAGGTCGAGGTCGTCACGTTGTGGCTGCTCTCCACCGACAACCTCAACCGCGACACGGCCCAGCTCGACGAGCTGCTGGTCGTCATCGAGGACCTCGTGGGCCGGCTCGCCGCCACCGGCCGCTTCCGACTGCAGCCGCTGGGCGCCCTCGACCTGCTGCCGGCCGCGACGGCGGAGGTGCTGAAGGAGGCGGCGACCGCGACCGAGCACGTGCAGGGCATGTCGGTCAACGTGGCGGTGGGCTACGGCGGCCGGCGCGAGCTCGCCGACGCGGTCCGGTCCCTGCTCGCGGAGCACGCGTCGCTGGGCACGACGATCGAGGAGCTGGCCGAGATCCTCGACGTCGAGCACATCGCCGAGCACCTCTACACCAAGGGGCAGCCGGACCCCGACCTGGTGATCCGTACGTCCGGCGAGCAGCGGCTGGGTGGCTTCCTGCTCTGGCAGAGCGCGCACTCGGAGTTCTGGTTCTGCGACGCGCTGTGGCCCGACTTCCGGCGGATCGACTTCCTGCGCGCGCTGCGGGCCTACGCCGCCCGCGAACGTCGCTTCGGCGTCTGAGCCGGGTCGCCGACCCGACACCGGACGTTCACCCTCGCGGTCGGGCGTGTCGTACCCGGAACCTGGCTGCCCGGTCGTAGCGTCGGACAGGACGGCTGGTGGGGAAGCCAGCCGTCCCGGGAGGCTCCGTGACGTTGCGCGTGTGCCGAGTCCCGGTCCTATCGACACAGGGACCGGGCGCCGCAGTCGCGCGCGGTCCGGAGGGGACCACCACGTGCCCGACTCGACCGACGTCCGCACCGACCGGCCCGCGCACACGTACGTGCTCGACACCAGTGTGCTGCTCGCCGACCCGACCGCGCTCACCCGCTTCGACGAGCACGAGGTCGTGCTCCCGGTCGTGGTCATCTCCGAGCTGGAGGGCAAGCGCCACCATCCGGAGCTGGGGTACTTCGCGCGCTCGGCGCTGCGCATGCTGGACGAGATGCGGATCCGGCACGGCCGGCTGGACGCGCCGGTCCCGGTCGGTGACGCGGGAGGCACCCTGCGGGTCGAGCTGAACCACACCGATCCCGCGGTCCTGCCGGCCGGCTTCCGGCTCGGCGACAACGACAGCCGCATCCTCGCCGTGGCGCTCAACCTGGCCCAGGAGGGCCGCGCCGTCACCCTCGTGTCCAAGGACCTGCCGATGCGGGTCAAGGCGTCCGCCGTCGGCCTGCCGGCGGAGGAGTACCGCGCCGAGCTGGTGCCCCAGTCGGGGTGGACGGGCGTCGCCGAGGTCGAGGTCGCGGGCACGCTGGTCGACCAGCTGTACGACGAGGGCGTCGTCGACGTGGAGCCGGCCGCCGAGCTGCCCTGCCACGCCGGAGTGGTGATGCTGTCCGAACGGGGCAGCGCGCTGGGGCGGGTCGGCCCGGACAAACGGGTGCGGCTGGTACGCGGCGACCGCGAGGCGTTCGGGCTGCGTGGCCGCTCGGCGGAGCAGCGGGTCGCCCTCGACCTGCTGCTCGACCCCGACGTCGGCATCATCTCGCTCGGCGGCCGCGCCGGCACCGGCAAGTCGGCCCTGGCGCTGTGCGCCGGCCTCGAGGCGGTGCTCGAACGGCGCCAGCACAAGAAGGTCGTCGTGTTCCGGCCGCTGTACGCGGTGGGCGGCCAGGACCTGGGCTACCTGCCCGGCAACGAGTCGGAGAAGATGAACCCCTGGGCCCAGGCGGTGTTCGACACCCTCGGTGCGCTCGTCAGTGGTGACGTCGTCGACGAGGTGCTGGACCGGGGCATGCTCGAGGTGCTGCCGCTGACGCACATCCGCGGCCGGTCGCTGCACGACGCCTTCGTGGTCGTCGACGAGGCACAGTCGCTCGAGCGCAACGTGCTGCTCACCGTGCTGTCCCGCATCGGGGCCAACTCCCGGGTCGTGCTCACCCACGACGTCGCGCAGCGCGACAACCTCCGGGTCGGCCGGCACGACGGCGTGGCCGCGGTGGTGGAGAAGCTCAAGGGACACCCGTTGTTCGCGCACGTGACGCTGACGCGATCCGAGCGCTCGCCGATCGCCGCTCTGGTGACGGAGATGTTGGAGAACACCGTGGTGTGACCCGGGTCTGCCCGGTTGACCACCCGGAGTGCCACCCGTGCGGGGCACCGGGTCTCGGAATGAACACGGTGTGGCACCCCGGCGCTGTGGGCTGGTGCGTCGTGCGTCACACGGTGGCATAGTGCCCGTCAGGCGAGTCCCATCAACCACACGGGAGTCAGGCATGCGATCCACGATCCGCCTCAGCGCGGCGCTGGCCGTCAGCACCTTGTTGATGACGGGCTGCCTGCAGTCCGATGACGGCGACGACAGCGGGGGTGGGGGAGGCAGCGACGCCGGGGACGGCACGGTGGAGATCTTCGGCGCCTTCACCGGCTCGGAGCAGGACGCCTTCGAGGAGGAGATCAAGGGTTTCGAGGACGAGTCCGGGATCGACATCGAGTACACCGGCAACGCCGACTTCACCACCCTGATCCAGTCCAACGTCCAGTCCGGCAACCCACCGGACATCGGACTGTTCCCCCAGCCAGGGCTGCTGCTCGACATCGCGTCCGGCGGCGACCTGGTGCCGATCGACGAGTACCTGGACGTCGACGCGCTCGACGAGACGCTGATCCCCGGGTTCCTGGACGCGGCCACCGACGGCGAGGGCATCACCTACGGCGCGCCGATGAGGATGGCGGTCAAGAGTCTGGTCTGGGTGCCGAAGCAGGCTTGGGAGGACGGCGGCTACGAGGTGCCGGCGACCTACCAGGAGCTGCTCGACCTGTCCGAGCAGATCGAGGCCGACGGCATCTCGCCGTGGTGCATCGGCATGGAGGCCGGCACGGCGACCGGCTGGCTCGGCACCGACTGGATCGAGGAGATGGTGCTGCGGATCGGCGGTCCGGACGTCTACGACCAGTGGGTCTCGCACGAGATCCCGTTCGACGACGAGGTCGTGCAGGAGGCGTTCGACGCGTACGGCGAGATCGTGTTCACCGACGGGCTCGTGCGCGGCGGCCCTGAGGGCATCCTCAACACCAACACCGAGGACGCCGACAACCCGCAGTTCGACGACCCGCCCGGCTGCATGATGCAGCGGCAGGGCAACTTCGTCGTCGACTTCTTCTCCGACGACGTGCGCAAGAACCTCGACGACGAGGTCAGCGTCTTCGGCTTCCCGCCCTACGAGGGCGGCTACGACGGCACCCCGGTGCTCGGCGGTGGTGACCTGGCCGGCCTGTTCAACGGTGAGGACGAAGAGGCCGTCGAGGTCATGGAGTACCTCACCGGCGACGAGTTCGGCGCCTCCTGGGCCGCGACTGGTGGCTGGCTGTCGCCGCACGCCACGTTCGACGCCAGCAACTACCCGGACGAGACCACCAAGTCGATGGCGAAGATCGCCGCCGACGCTGACGTCTTCCGCTTCGACGGGTCGGACCTGATGCCCGGCGAGGTGGGGGCAGGCACGTTCTGGACCGGCATGACCGAGTGGACCGGCGGTCAGAAGGACACCGCGCAGGTCACCGAGGAGATCGAGGCCTCCTGGCCTTCGAGCTGAGCGAGCGTGGTGGGTGCCTCCCCGGAGGCACTCACCACGTGCCGGCCACCATCCGTCTCGAGGAGATGCCGTGACCACGACCGTTCAGCCGCCGGTGGCTCCGCCCGAGCCGTCGGCGCCCGCACCGGGCAACCCCGGCGGCACGAACTTCCGCAAGATGGCGGTGGGTGCCGTCGGCCTCGCCATCACCATCTACGTGATGGTCACGGTGTTCCAGGCCATCGTCATCTTCGACCTGCCACGCGTGGGGCAGGGCCTGTTCGCCGTCATCGGCGGGGTCGGTGGCGCCGCCGCGCTCTTCTACTTCCTCAACATGACCGTCGAGGGGCTGTCGAGGATCTGGGAGGACCGGCTCAAGCCGTACGTGTTCCTGCTCCCCGCCGCCGCGCTCGTCGGCGGCCTGCTGCTGTACCCCGCCATCCAGACCATCGTCTACAGCTTCGCCGACGACCGCAGCGAGCAGTGGGTCGGTGTCGACAACTACACCGAGATCCTCGGCAACGAGGCCTTCCGCGAGACCATCATCAACAACCTCCTGTGGCTGCTGGTGGTGCCGGCCTTCACGGTGCTGACCGGACTCCTGGTGGCCGTGCTGGCCGACAAGCTGTCGGCGAGCTGGGAGAAGGTCGTCGAAGTCGCTGATCTTCCTGCCGATGGCGATCTCGTTCGTGGGCGCAGCGGCCATCTGGCGCTTCGTCTACGACTACGCCTCCGGCGGTGACACCCAGATCGGCATCCTCAACGCCATCCTCGAGGCGGTCGGTCTCGACGCCGTGGCGTGGCTGCAGCTGAGCGAGTTCAACGTCAACGACTTCCTCCTCATGGTGATCCTGATCTGGCTGCAGACGGGCTTCGCCATGGTGCTGCTGTCCGCGGCGATCAAGGGCGTGCCGGAGGAGACCCTCGAGGCGGCGCGGATCGACGGCGCCACCGAGCTCCAGACCTTCTTCCACGTCGTGGTGCCGCAGATCCGGGGGACGCTCATCACGGTGTTCATCACCGTGTTCATCCTGGTGATGAAGGTCTTCGACGTCGTCTACGTCATGACCAACGGCCAGTTCGGCACCAACGTGATCGGCCTCGAGTTCTTCAAGCAGATCTTCCAGTTCGGCAACAACGGCGTCGCGTCGGCGATCGTCGTGCTGCTGCTGCTGGCCGTGATCCCGGTCCTCTACTACCAGGTGCGCCAGTTCCGCCACGAGGAGGCAACGCGATGAGCGCCACGGCGGCGGAAGTCCCGGTCGGCGGCGAGCGCAAGGCTGCCAAGACGGCACAGCCGGGGGGCGACCCGACCAAGCGGGGCGGCTGGCCGGTGCGGCTGGGCCTGACGCTGGTCGTCCTGGTGTGGACCATCCCCACCATCGGCCTGCTGATCACCTCGCTACGGCCCAAGGACGACGTCACCGACTCCGGTGTGGTGGACGACGCTGGTCAACCCGTTCTCGTCCACGTGGACGTTGGACAACTACGACCAGGTCCTGGTCGGCAACGACATGGGCGCGGCCTTCATCAACTCGATGACCGTGTCCATCCCGGCCACCGTCATCCCGATCATGTTCGCCGCGTTCGCGGCGTACGCGTTCACGTTCATGGAGTTCAAGGGTCGCGACTTCTTCTTCATCATCGTCGTGGCGCTGATCGTGATCCCGATCCAGGTCGCGTTCGTGCCGATGCTGGAGCTGATGGGTGGTGACGGTCTCGACATCGTCGGCCAGTTCGTCGCCGTCTGGATCCTGCACACCGGCTTCGGCATGCCGCTCGCGATCTACATCCTGCGCAACTACATGGCGACGCTGCCCCGCACCATCATCGAGTCGGCGATGATCGACGGCGCGTCGCCACTACCAGACCTTCTGGCGCCTGATCGTGCCGATGTCGGTGCCCGCGCTCGCGTCGTTCGCGATCTTCCAGTTCCTGTGGGTCTGGAACGACCTGCTGATCGCGCTGCTGTTCCTCGGCACCGGCGACAACGCCGTCGTGACGGTCAACCTGTCCCAGCTGCTCGGCTCGCCTCGGTGAGGGCTGGCAGCTGCTCACCGCGGGTGCGTTCATCACCATGACCGTCCCGCTGCTGGTGTTCTTCTCGCTGCAGCGTTTCTTCGTCCGCGGCTTGACTGCGGGGTCGGTGAAGGGATAAGCCTTTTGTCCGACTGCTCCACCCTCACTACGGATCGTCCGGCACGTACCTGCCGGTGAAGGGAAGCACCTCTCATGGCACAGGTCACCTACTCCCAGGCGTCGCGGATCTATCCCGGCTCCGACCACCCCGCCGTCGACAAGCTCGACCTCGAGATCAAGGACGGCGAGTTCATGGTGCTCGTCGGCCCCTCGGGCTGCGGCAAGTCCACCTCGCTGCGGATGCTCGCCGGCCTCGAAGAGGTCTCCGACGGCAGCATCCACATCGGCGAGCGAGACGTCACGCACATGCCGCCCAAGGACCGCGACATCGCGATGGTCTTCCAGAACTACGCCCTCTACCCGCACATGTCCGTCGCCGACAACATGGGCTTCGCGCTCAAGATGGCCGGCATCGGCAAGGAGGAGCGGGCCAAGCGCGTACGCGAGGCGGCCAAGCTGCTCGACCTCGAGGAGTACCTCGAGCGCAAGCCCAAGGCGCTGTCCGGCGGGCAGCGGCAGCGGGTGGCGATGGGGCGCGCGATCGTGCGCGAGCCGCAGGTGTTCCTGATGGACGAGCCGCTGTCCAACCTGGACGCCAAGCTGCGGGTCTCCACCCGGGCGCAGATCGCGGCCCTGCAGCGCCGCCTCGGCGTCACCACCGTCTACGTGACCCACGACCAGGTCGAGGCCATGACCATGGGTGACCGGGTGGCCGTGCTCAAGGACGGCCTGCTGCAGCAGGTCGACACCCCGCTGAACCTCTACGACAAGCCGCAGAACGCGTTCGTCGCGGGCTTCATCGGCTCGCCTGCCATGAATCTGTTCGAGGTCCCGGTCGAGGGCGACAACGTGCGGCTCGACAACCTGGCGGTCCCGGTGCCACGGGACGTGAAGGAGCGGATCGGCGGCGCCAAGACCGTGACCCTGGGGGTGCGGCCCGAGTCGTTCAAGGTGCTCGGCGAGAACGAGCAGGGCGTGCCGGCGATCGTCGACGTCGTCGAGGAGCTCGGTGCCGACGCGTTCGTCTACGCGCACATGAAGGACGACGACTCGGCCGGCAACCTGCTGGTCGCCCGGCACGACGCCCGCCGGATGATCCAGCCGACATCGACCGTGCGGTTCGCGGTCGACCCGGACAAGATCCACCTGTTCTCGGTGGAGACGGGGGAGCGGCTCAGCGCCTGAGGCGCGCCGGCCACCCGGACAGACGCCGGCTGGGGCCCCGCGCACTGCGCGGGGCCCCCAGGCATGCCGGGAGCGCCGCTCGGGGTGCATCCTCGGCGGATCGGTGGGGCAGTTCGCGTCATTCGCCCGATCTGCCGATCCGCTTGGTCCCGATTTGATAACGGCTTGGGTCTTTGGCATCCTGCCCGGGATCCCCCCGAGTCCCTTTGGAGTACCCGCCCCGTGTCTGACGCGCCCTCCGGCCGCCACGTGCGGCCGCGCCACCGCGCGCCCACCGTCACCGAACGTGCCCGACTCCGCGTCACGGCCGTCCTGCCGTCGGTCCGGCCCATCAGCCGGCCGGCCCTGGCCGCGGTCGCCGTGACCGGGATCGTCGTCAGCGGCGCCGCCGCCGCCAGCCTGGCGACCGCCGACGACTCGACGTCGGCCACCAGCACCTCGGCGAGCGACACACCCGCCGGCGAGGGCAGCGACCTCGCGAGCGGCGCGGCCGACTCCGCCCTGCTGGACGAGCGCAGCGCCGCGGGGGAGGAGTTCGGCGTCAGCCGCTCCGGTGCCCGGCCCCAGCTGGTCGACGAGGACGACGCCGAGGTCTCCCTCGACCGCCAGGGCGCCGAGGCGGGGGTGTCCGGCGCCGCCACCGTGGAGGCACCCTCCGACCCGCGCGACATCGCGCTCGCGATGCTCGGCGACTACGGCTGGTCGAGCTCGGAGTTCGGCTGCCTGGACTCGCTGTGGATCGGCGAGAGCAACTGGGACCACACGGCGACCAACCCCACCTCGGGTGCCTACGGCATCCCGCAGTCACTGCCGGCGGAGAAGATGGCCGCCGCGGGGCCCGACTGGCGGACCAACCCGGCGACCCAGATCGAGTGGGGTTTGTCCTACATCGAGGACCGCTACGGCTCGCCTTGCGCGGCAAATTCGTTCAAGATGTCCAACGGCTGGTACTGACCCTCAGACCAGCCGGCGGACCGCCTGACCGGAGCCCAGCCAGGAGGCCGCCCGACTGCGCATCGATGCGGCCTACCCTGGTGGCATCCTCGTGAAGGGCCGAGTCTTGTCGTACGCACCTCGCGGTGTGCGTCGCGTCCGGACCTGGCTGGTCCGGCCGGTCACCCTGGTGGCCGTCGCCGCCGTGCTCGCGGCCACTGTCGTCGTGCCGGTCGCCGGCGCGGTCGCGACCCCGTGGGCCGGCAACCCGACGGCCGTGTCGACGGCCAGCAACGGCAGGTACGTCGTCCTGCTCGGCCGCACACCGGCGGCGTCCTACCGAGGGGGAGCGCCGGGGCTCGCCCGCACCGCCCCTCCGGCCGGCGCCCGCTATGACGCGACGACACCGGCAGCCCGCGCCTACACCGCCGTGCTGCGGGCCCGCCAGGACCGGCTGGCCCGGTCCGTGGGCTCCGACGCGTTCTACCACTACACCGTCAGCCTGAACGGCTTCGCTGCCGACCTGAGCGCCCAGCAGGCGCGCACGCTGTCCCGCCAGCAGGGCGTCGTCGCGGTCGTGCCCGACCGGGTCCGCCATCTCGACACCGGGCACTCCTCCCAGCCGCTCGGGCTCGGCGCTCCCACCGGCCTGTGGCGGCGCCTCGGCGGACCGGGTTCGGCTGACGGCGCCGGTCGCGGCACCGTCATCGGCGTCGTCGACTCCGGCATCGACTCCGACAGCGCGTCGTTCGCCTCCGTCGGCTCCGGCGTGCCGCCGGGCTACTCCGGTGCCTGCCAGCACGGCGACGACGACGACCGGGCCGGCCGGTTCACCTGCAACGACAAGCTCGTCGGCGGACGCTACTTCCTCAAGGGCCAGGGAGGGGCGGGCGCGGTCTGGGAGCAGGAGTTCCTGTCCCCCGAGGACTACAACGGGCACGGGTCGCACACCGCCTCGACCGCCGCCGGCAACCACGGCGTACGGGCCACCGCCGGGGGCACCGACCTCGGCCGGCTCTCCGGCACGGCGCCTGCGGCCAAGGTCGCGTCGTACAAGGCCTGCTGGACCGCCGCGGACCTCACCGCCGGCTGCATGACGTCGGACGCGGTCGCGGCCATCGACCGTGCCGTCGCCGACGGCGTCGACGTCATCGACTACTCGGTCAGCGGCACGATCGGCGACGTCCTCGACCCGGTGGAGCTGGCCTTCCTGCACGCCGCCGACTCGGGCGTGTTCGTGGCGGCATCCGCCGGCAACCGCGGACCAGCCGCGTCCACCGTCGCCCACCCCAGCCCGTGGGTGACCACGGTGGCCGCGGCCACCCACTACACCTTCCCGGCCACCGTCGAGCTGGGCAACGGCGAGCGCTACGTCGGCGCGTCCGCCACCCCTGACGACGTGAGCGAGGCGCCGCTGGTGCTCGGCCGTGACGTCGCGGCCGAAGGGGCCGACCCCGCCGAGGCACAGCTGTGCTTCCCCGACACGCTCGACCCGGCTGCCGTCGCCGGAGCGATCGTCGTCTGCGACCGCGGCACCAGCGACCGGGTGGAGAAGAGCTCGGTCGTGGCCAACGCGGGTGGGGTCGGCGTGCTGCTGGTCAACTCCAGCCCGAACAGCCTCGACGCCGACCTGCACGCCGTCCCGACGGTGCACATCGCCGACACCGGCTACGACGGCATCTACGCCTATGTCGAGGGTTCCGACAACCCCACGGCGAAGCTGCTGGCCCACACCGGCCGGCAGTCGCCGCCCCCGCCGGCGCTCGGCGCCGGCTCGAGCCGCGGGCCGTCGGTGGCCGGCGACGGCGACCTGCTCAAGCCCGACCTCGCCGCACCGGGCATCGACGTGCTCGGTGCCGTCGCCCCGGAGGGCAACGGGGGACGTGGCTACGACTTCTCCTCGGGCACGTCGATGTCGGCGGCCAACGTCGCCGGCCTGGCCGCGCTGCTGATGCAGGCCCATCCGCGCTGGTCCCCGATGGCGGTCAAGTCGGCGATGATGACGACGACCAGCAACCTGACCAACACGACCGACCCGTTCGACCAGGGCGCTGGGTTCGTGCAGCCGGGGCGGATGCTCGACCCGGGCCTGGTCGTCGACTCCGGTCTCCGCGACTGGTCCCGCTTGCTCGCCGGACAGGGCCAGCGCGGGGCGTTCCCCGTCCGCCCGCTGCGGGCCTCCAACCTCAACCTGCCGTCGGTCGCGGTCAACGACCTGGCCGGCCGCGAACGGGTGCGGCGCACGGTGACCAACGTCGGCGACTCGACGTCGACCTACTCGGTGGCGGTGCACGGCTTCGAGGGCATCAGCGTCACCGCGGTGCCGTCGGTGTTCACGCTGGCACCCGGCCGGTCCGAGACGATCACCCTGCGGGTGGTGCGCGACAGCGCCGACCTCGGTGCCTACCAGGCGGGGGTCGTGCGGCTCGGGGACAGCACAGGGGGCCACCGGGTCCGGCTGCCGATGGTGGTGCGGCCGGTCGGCGTGCAGGCGCCGGCGGAGGTGACCCTGGACCGAGACACCCGGATCCGTACCCGGGCCGGCGTGGACGCCACGATGGTGGGGAAGGTCCGGGGGCTGGTGCCCGGCGTCGACACCACGGGCAACGGGTCCGACACCAGCGGTGCCGACTTCGCCCCCGGCCTGGAGGGCCTGTGGTCGCAGACCATCGAGGTCGCCGGGCCGGCCGAGCTGGTACGGGTCCAGACGCTGCCCGACGAGCCTGCCGACGACCTCGACCTGTTCGTGCTCGACGAGGCAGGCGAGGTCGTCGCCGAGTCGGCGTCCGGCAAGCCCACGGAGGAGGTCACGGTCCGCGGGCTCGCCGCGGGCACCTACACCGTCTACGTCCAGCCGTGGTTCGTCGCCGACCCTGCCGGTGAGGCGACGTTCACGGTCCGGACCTTCCAGGTGCCGCGGAGCCCGTCCGGCACGCTCACGGTGTCCCCGCGCCGGCAGGAGGCCGTCTCCGCCCAGGACGACCGCTGGCAGCTGGAGACCGGCCGGTTGCGCGAGCCGAAGCCGTACCTGGGCTGGATCGGCTGGTACCGCGACAACCGCGCCGACGACGAGCTCGTCGGCCGCACCCTCGTCTCGGTCGACTGAACCGCGTGCCGCGCTGGTCCCGGTGGGCGCCCGTGGGCGCCTACGCGCTGTTCGCCGCGGTCTACACGGTGCTGTCGGTGGCCCGCTACGACCGGGTCGACGTGCGTTCCTGGGACCTCGCGATCTTCTCCCAGGCCGCACGCAGCTACGCCGAGCGCGGCTACCCGGTGGTCGACATCAAGGGACCGGGGGTCAACCTGCTCGGCGACCACTTCAGCCCGGTGATCGCCCTGTTCGGGCCGCTGTGGGCGCTGGCGCCCTCACCGGTGACGCTGCTCGTCGTCCAGGCCGTGCTGCTGGCGTTCTCGGTGGCCGTGGTGCTCGCCACCGCCGTGCGGCACCTCGGCCCGTTCCCCGGGACCGCCGTCGGCCTCGCGTACGGACTGTCGTTCGGCCTCGTGCAGGCCGCCGACTTCGACGTGCACGAGGTGGCCTTCGCCGCGCCGCTGCTGGCGCTGGCGGGCGCGGCGTACCTGCGCCGGGACTGGCGGTGGGTGGCGCTGTGGTCGGGCGCCCTGGTGCTCGTGAAGGAGGACCAAGGGGTGACCGTGATCGCGGTCGGTCTGGTGCTGGTGCTGGTCGGCGCCCGACGCTGGGGGATCGGGCTGATCGCCTTCGGGCTGGTCGCCACCCTGCTGGTGCTGCTGGTGGTGATCCCGCTGCTGAACGCCGGCGGCTACGACTACTGGAGCCGGCTCAGCGGCGCCGACGGCGAGGGCAACCCGGTGCCCTGGCTGCTCCGGGCGTTCTGGCCGGCCGAGAAGCTCGAGACGCTGCTGCTCACGTTCGGCATCACCGGCTTCCTGGCACTGCGCTCGCCCTGGGTGCTCGTCGCGCTGCCGACGCTGGGGTGGCGCTTCCTCAGCGACTACGACGCCTACTGGGGCACCGAGTGGCACTACTCGCTGACGCTGATGCCGATCGTCTTCGTGGCGATGATCGACGGCATCCTGCGGGCCCGGGCGTCCCGGCCACGGTGGCTGGCCCGCTACGCCGAGCAGGGTGCCGCAGTCGCGCTGACGGCAGCCCTGGTGCTCGCGTTCCAGTACCCGTTGCGCGACCTCGTCGAACCGAGCACGTACGCCGACACTGCCCGCGAGCAGGCGGCCGAGACGGTGCTCGACCGGATCCCCGACGGCGACAGCGTCGACACCGACATCGGGCTGATCGCCCAGCTGGTGCCTGACCACGACGTCACGTTCGTCGGCACCAACACCGGTCCCGACATGGTCACACCCGACTGGGTCGTGGTCGACACCCGGCTGGGCTGGCAGGCCGGCGGCATCGCGCGGTGGGCGCAGGGCCACTACCCCGGCACCCGGTGGGAGGACGTCCCCGTCGGGGGCGGCTACCTGCTCGCCGAGCGGGTCGGCTGACGATGGCTCAGCCCGGCGGCAGGCCGGGCAGCGGCCAGCCGGGGTCGGGCCGCCAGTGCTCCCAGCCGTCGCGGAACGGTCGCTGCCAGTCAGTGACGGCCTGCTCGGCCCGCGCGGCGTCGGCCTCGATCTGCGCCGCCTCGGCGGCGGAGAAGTACCCCTGCTGCACGGCGGCAGCGAGCTCGTCGGCGTCCTTGCGACGGGTCGTCCGGTCGGGCTCGACGATGACGTCCAGCAGGTGGTCCCGCGAGCAGGTGTGCCGGCCCTCGCGCACGTGCGGCTGCTCGAGGTTGACGTACCAGCAGTCCAGCGACCAGTCCGGACGCCAGAACAGGCAGACCGCCCACGGCTCACCGGGCTGCAGCACCCGCAGGCTGCCCTGGCCGTACCAGGTGCTGCGGCCCTGACGGCGCGGACACGACAACCGCTCGGCGAGCGGCACGTCGCGCACGGCGCGGCCGTCGGCGGGCTCGGACTGCAGCACCGGCGTGCCGGGCGCGAGCCAGGCCACCAGGGCCTCGGCGTCGTCGCGCACGACCGTCATCGGGTGCACGTACTCCGGCGTGCCCGGCCGCCACCCGGGACGTCGGTAGTGCCACCAGATCTGCTCGCCTGGCCGCCAGTGGACCGCCACCCCGGTGTCAGCGGCTCACGGGTGCGTCATCGACAGCACGTCGAGCGCCTCGTCCAGCTCGGCCTCGGTGATGTCGCCGCGCTGCACGTAGCCGTGCTCGAGGACGACCTCCCGGATCGTCCGCCGCTCCGCGACCGCCTGCTTGGCCACCTTGGCGGCGTTCTCGTAGCCGATGTGCCGGTTGAGCGGGGTGACGACCGAGGGCGACGACTCGGCGTACTCACGGCAGCGCTCGACGTCGGCGGTGATGCCGCTGATGCACCGGTCGGCGAGCACCCGGGACGCGTTGCCCAGCAGGCGGATCGACTCCAGCAGGTTGCGGGCGATCACCGGCAGCATCACGTTCAGCTCGAACATGCCCGAGGCGCCGGCGAGGGTGATCGTCTGGTCGTTGCCGATGACCTGGGCACACACCATCAAGGTGGCCTCCGGCAGCACCGGGTTGACCTTGCCGGGCATGATGCTCGACCCCGGCTGGAGGTCGGGCAGCGCGATCTCGGCGAGGCCGGTGCGCGGCCCGGATCCCATCCAGCGCAGGTCGTTGCAGATCTTGGTGAGGCTGACGGCGACGGTGCGCAGCTGCCCGGAGAACTCGACCAGGCCGTCGCGTGCCCCGTGCGCCTCGAAGTGGTTGGCCGCCTCGGTGAGCGGCAGCCCGGTGTCGGCGGCCAGCAGCTCGATCACCCGCTGCGGGAACCCCTCCGGCGTGTTGATGCCGGTGCCCACCGCGGTGCCGCCGAGCGGCACCTCGGCGACACGGGGCAGTGACGACTCGATCCGCTCGATCCCCCGGCGCACCTGCGCTGCGTAGCCGCCGAACTCCTGGCCCAGGGTGACCGGGGTGGCGTCCATCAGGTGGGTACGCCCCGACTTCACCACCTCGGCGAACTCGGCCGCCTTGGCCTCCAGGGCGCCCGCCAGATGGTCGAGCGCGGGCAGCAGGTCCTGGCTGGTGGCCTCGGTGGCAGCCACGTGGATCGACGTCGGGAAGACGTCGTTGCTCGACTGGCTGGCGTTGACGTGGTCGTTGGGGTGGACGTCAGCTGCCCAGCACCCGGGTGGCCAGGGTGGCCAGCACCTCGTTCATGTTCATGTTGCTGGACGTGCCCGAGCCGGTCTGGAAGACGTCCACCGGGAAGGCGTCGTCGTGCCGCCCGCTGGCGACCAGCGCCGCAGCGTCGCTGATCGCGTCGGCCACGCCCTGGTCGAGCACCCCCAGCTCGGCGTTGGCCCGGGCGCACGCGCCCTTGACCTGCGCGAGCGCCCGGATGTGCGCGGACTCCAGCGGGGTGCCCGAGATCGGGAAGTTCTCGACCGCGCGCTGGGTCTGGGCCCGCCACAGCGCGTCCCGCGGTACGCGTACCTCGCCCATCGTGTCGCGCTCGATGCGGTGATCGTGGCCGGCGTCCGGGGTCGTCATGAGCGCGAGATTAGTGGCCGTCCTCGGACGCCGCGCGGGCGAGGTGGAGCCAGTACGCGGCGTCGCGCTCACCCAGCCGGACCCGGCAGCGTTCGGTCCAGACCCGGGGGAAGGCCGCACCAAGCGCCGACACCAGCGCGGCCGACTCGTTCATCGACCAGACCACCAGCACTCCGCCGGCCGAGAGGATCCGGGCGCACCGGCGCAGGAAGGGCTCGCGGTAGAGGTCGGCGTTGGCGTCGTGCACCAGGAAGTCGGGGCCGTTGTCCACGTCGAGCAGCACGATGTCGTACGCCGCATCGGCGGCCTCGGTCACGACCGCGGCGACGTCGTCGACCCGCACCGCCACCCGCGGGTCGGACAGCAGCTGCCGTGCCGCCCGGCACGACATCGGCTCGCAGCCAGTCGACCAGCACGGGCTCCAGCTCGGCGACGGTCACCCGCTCGACCCGCGGGTCCTCGAGCACCGCGGCCAGCGTGCAGCCGAGGCCGAGGCCACCGACCAGCACCCGGCGCGGGTCCGCCGCTGCGGCCAGGCTGGCCTCCGCCAGCCGCCGCTCGCTGCTGATCTCGTCGGTGTCCATGACGAAGACCCCGTTGGCCCGCAGCTCCAGCGGCCCGTCGGCGCGCCGGGCCAGCACCAGCTCGCCCCGCTCGGAGTCCGCCCGTGCGACGGTCGACGACGTCTCCGGCTCGATCACACCGCCCCCGGCTCGTGTCGCCCCCGGTTCGCCGTCGTCCTTGCTCCCGGACAACAGCCGGCTGAGCCAGCGCGAGTCGGGGTCGACGTCGACCAGCAGCGCCTTGACCAGCAGCGTCAGCGGCACCGCGAGCAGCGCCCCGAGCGGCGCCGAGCACCCAGGCCCAGAAGACCAGGGACAGGAACGTCAGGGTGCCGGAGATGCCGACGGAGTCGCCGACGAACTTCGGCTGGATCACCGACTGGATGACGAAGTTGAGCACGCTGTAGACCGCGATGATCAGCAGCATCAGCCACGGGCCGCCCTCGAGCAGGCCGAGGATCGCCGGGGGCACCAGGCCGATGACGAAGCCGATGTTGGGGATGTAGTTGGTGATGAACGCCAGCAGCCCCCACAGCAGTGGCACCGGCACCGGGGTGAACGCCAGGAACGCGGTGTCCAGCACCGCGACGATGAGGCCGAACACCGTGGAGACCACCAGGTAGCGACGGGTGCCGTCCGCGAACGCGTCGAGCGCCGCGACCACCGCCGGCCGCTCGCCGCGCGCCGCCTCCAGCTTGCCCGGCAGGTGGGCCGCGTCGATGCCCATGAACAGCAGCAGGGTGATGATGAACAGCAGGTTGGACGTGAGGGACAGGGCACCGTTGAGCGCGCTGCCCGCCACGCTCACCGCCTGGCCCACGTCGAACGAGCTGGTGATGTCGTTGATCTGGTCGCGGCTGACGCCGTAGCCGGCGAGCGTGTCCAGCCCGCTCTGCAGCAGCTCGTCGAACTTGTCCTGGTAGGAGGGCATCAGGGTCGCGAAGCGCGCGACCGCGATCACCAGGGACGCGGCCAGCAGCAGCAGCACGACGTAGACGGTGACGATGCCGACCAGGGTCCCGGCCCACGGCGGGACGCCCAGCCGGGCGGCGTAGCCGCGCATGGGGTGCACGGCGATCGTGAGCACCAGGGCCAGGACGGTCGGCGCCGATGATCCCGGCGGCCGTACGCATGCCGCCGATCGCGATCACCGTGGCGGCGAGCCCGAGCACGATGAGCAGGCCGCGTGGCAGTGCCTGGGGGACGTGGCGGGCTGCTGCGGTGGATGCCATCCGCACACCTTGGCACGGGACCGCGGCATCCGTGCGGGGTCGTGGCGCGGGCTCCGCGGGACTAGGGTTTGACCGTGTCCGAGCCTCTTCCCGCCGAGCAGCGGCGCGCGTCCGACGCCGACCGGGAGCACGTCGCCGAGCGGCTGCGCGACGCCGCCGGTGACGGCCGGCTGACCATCCCCGAGCTCGAGGAGCGGCTGGAGGCCACGTTCGCGGCGCGGACGTACGCCGAGCTCGAGCCGCTGACCCACGACCTGCCCGACCACCCGCACCCGGGGCCGCGCGTGCCGCGGCGGCGCGACCGGCCACCTCGCCGGCCCGGGTGACCGGCCGGGAGGGCCGCACCTGGTCGTTCGCGCTGATGAGCGGCAGCACCCGGCGCGGGCGATGGGCGATCGGCGTCGAAGCACACCGCGATCGCCGTGATGGGCGGTGTCGACCTCGACCTGCGCGACGCCGAGCTGGAGAGCCGCGAGGTCACCATCTGGGCGTTCACGCTGATGGGGGGCATCGAGGTCGTCGTGCCCGACGACTGCGCCGTGGACGCGAGCGGCCTCGGCCTGATGGGCGGCTTCGACGAGTCCGACAACGCGCCGGTCGCGCCGCCCGGCGCCCCGGTCGTCCGCGTGCGCGGCCTGGCGGTGATGGGCGGCATCGACGTGATCGCGCAAGCTGCGCCGGTCCGCCATCGCGCGCGACGACGGGCGCGAGGTCGGCAGCAGCCGGCGCCGCGAGCTCGAGCCGTGAGGCGCCTGACCTCGCTCGACGCGCAGTTCCTCAACATCGAGGACCGCACCACCACCGGCCACGTCGGCGCCGTGGTGGTGCTCGACCCGTCGACCACGCCGCACGGCGAGCTCGACCTCGACGCCGTCCGGGCCGTGCTGGAGCCGCGGCTGCACCTGGCCTCGCCGTTCCGGCAGCGACTGGTCGAGGTGCCGCTCGGGCTCGGCTACCCGTACTGGGTCGACGACCCCGACTTCGACCTCGAGTACCACCTGCGCGAGGTCGGGCTGCCGCAGCCGGGCACCCGCGAGCAGCTGGGCGAGCAGGTCGCGCGCATCCACTCCCGCCCGCTCGACCGGTCCCGGCCGCTGTGGGAGATGTACCTCGTGCACGGCCTGGCCGACGGCCGGCTGGCGCTTGTACTCGAAGGTGCACCACGCGGCGATCGACGGCATCTCCGGGGCCGAGATCCTCGCCGCGATCATGGACGTGACGCCGGAGCCGCGCGAGGTCGACCCGGAGGACTGGGACCCCGACGAGGTGCCCTCGTCCTGGCAGGTGCTGCCGCGAGCGCTCACCTCGGTCGCCGACCGCACCGTCGACCTGGTGACCGGCCTCCCGCGGTCGCTGCCGCACCTGGGCTCGCTGCCCGGCGCCCACCAGGTGCCCGGGGTGCGTGCGATCGGCGAGGCCACCACCGCGGTCCGCGCATTCGTCGGCCGGCCGGCCAGGCGCAGTCCGGCCCGGCGCGAGCTGATCGCGCCGCGTACCCCGTTCAACGGACCGATCACCGCGCACCGACGGTTCGCCTTCGCCTCGGTGCCGCTGGACGAGGTCAAGACGGTCAAGAACGCCTTCGGCATGACGGTCAACGACGTGGTGCTGGCGATGACCGCCGGTGTGCTGCGGCGCTGGCTGCTCGACCGCGACGCGCTGCCGTCCGCTCCGCTGGTCGCCGCCGTGCCGGTCTCCGTACGCGACGACGACGCCGAGACCGGCGGCAACCAGGTGTCGGTGATGGTGGTGTCGCTGCCGACCCACCTCGGCGACCCGGCGGACCGGCTGGAAGCGGTGAGCGAGGAGGTGGCGATCGCGAAGGCGGAGTTCGACACGCTGCCGGCCTCGATCCTGCAGGACCTGTCCGCGGTGCTGCCGACGTCGCTGTCCGGGCAGGCGTCGCGGGCGCTGTTCCGGCTGGTGACGGCGCCGGGCGCGTTGTTCAACCTGTTCGTGTCCAACATCCCCGGCCCGCAGCTGCCGCTCTACATCGCGGGCGGGCGGGTCGAGGGCATCTACCCGGTCTCGGCCGTGAGCGACGTCAGCGGCGGCCTCAACATCACCCTGTTCAGCTACGACGGGTCGCTCGACGTCGGCTTCATCGCCTGCCGCGAGATGGTCCCCGACGTGTGGCGGATGGCGGGCTACCTGCGCGACGAGCTGGACAGCTCTGCTGGCGCTGCACGGGTGACCAGCATGTCCTTGCCCGCCCCGACACTGGAGACCGCTCGCCTGCGGCTGCGCCCGTTCACCGGCACGGACGCGGACGCCCTCTTCGCGCTGCACAGCAACGCCTACGTGCTGCGCTACTGGGACTCACCGCCGTGGAGCGAACCTGTGCGGGCCGAGCGGTTCATCGCGGCCTGCGGGCGCATGGCGGAGGAAGGCAGCGGGGCACGCGTGGCCCTGGACCGTGTCTCCGACGATGCGTTCGTCGGCTGGTGTGGTCTGACCGGGTGGAACCCTGACTACCGCAGCGCCTCGATGGGCTACTGCCTCGACGAGGCGGCGTGGGGTCACGGCTACGCGACGGAGGCCGCGCGCGCCTTGCTGCGGTGGGCCTTCGACACGCTGGACCTGAATCGCATCCAGGCCGAGACCGACACGCGCAACGGCGCTTCTGCCCGCGTCCTGGAGAAGCTCGGATTCGTCCGTGAAGGGACGCTGCGTGAGGACTGCGTCGTCAACGGCGACGTGTCGGACTCCTGGGTGTACGGGCTGCTCAGGCGTGAGTGGCGGCCGCCCCCGGCCTAGTCCGGCTGGATGACCTCGAGCCGCGGCAGTGCCTCGAGCGTGGCCTTGGGAGTGTCCTTCAGCTCGTCCAGGACGCGCTGCTGCTGGGCGACGATGCGGTCGTTGACCAGCGCGCTCAGCCCGTAGGCGATGGCGCCGGTCTGGCGCACGGTCAGGTCGTCCACCAGCGGCTGGCGCGCCGACGTGATCGCGATGCCGTCGGCCGCGCCGTCGGGGTCGAGGGCGACGCCCACCGAGAACTGCTCGCGCGGATTGGTCTCCGGGTCGGCGTGGTGCGCGCGCAGCTCCAGCAGCACCCGGTGCCACTCCACGGCCTCCTTGCTCGCCACGGCCGTCGGTGAGGTCGTCCTCGCCGAGGGCGTTGGCCCCGGTGAAGCAGCGCGCGTACGAGAGCAGCGCCACCGTCCAGACGCCCTCGATCACGAGGTCGTCGGGTGTCCCCTCGGCCGCGAGCGCGGACACCAGGTGCTCGCAGCTGCGCAGCACCGTCTGCAGGTCCTCGAACATCGCGGCCAGGTCGGCAAGGGTCGCGGCTCCCGGCGTGTCCAGGAGCCGTACCTCGGCCGGCGGGCTGGTCGGTGCACCGTCGGTCATGAGCGGGTGCTCGTCACTCAACCCACCGACGGCCCGAGGCCGAGGGACTGTGGCGTGCTCGAGTCGGGCGACGGCTGGTGCAGGCCCTCGTCCAGCTGCCCGAACTCGGTCATCAGCGCCCGGCTGCCGCCCCAGGCGGTCTGCTCCTCCGCGATCAACGTGTTCGTGGTGAGGAGCAGTCCGGCCACCGACGCGCCGTTCTGCAGGGCCGACCGGCAGACCCGCAGCGGGTCGATGATGCCCATGTCGATCATGTTCCCGTAGCGGCCCTCGAGGGCGTCGAAGCCTTCGTCGACACCCATCTGGGCGACCTCGGCCACGACCTCGGCGCCGGGGAAGCCGGCATTGCTCGCGATCAGGAACGTGGGCTCGGTCAGAGCCCGGCGCACGATCTCGACCCCGATCGCGTAGTCGTCCTTGACCTGCAGCTCGTCGAGCACCGGTGCAGCGTGCATCAGCGCCGCGCCGCCGCCGGCGACGATGCCCTCGGCCATCGCGGCCCGGGTGGCAGAGAGGGCGTCCTCGACCCGGTGCTGCAGCTCGGCGAGCTCAGCGTTGGTCGGCGCACCCACCCGGATCACCGCCACCTTGCCGGACAGCGCGCCGATGCGCTCCGACAGCACGTCCTCGTCGATGCCGTACGTCGCGCGGGTGAGCTCGGAACGCAGCTGGGCAAGGCGGAACTCGATCTGCTCGGCGGACCCGGCCCCGTCGATGATGGCTGTGCTGTCGGCGGTGACCCGGACCTGCCGGGCGCGGCCGAGCTGCTCGACGGTCATCGTCTCCAGGCTGAACCCGGAGTGCTTGCTGACGACCTGGCCGCCGGTGATGGTGGCGATGTCCTCGAGCTTGCGCAGTCGCCGGTCACCGAAGCCGGGCGCCTTGGTCGCCACGCACTGGAAGATCCCGTTGACGTGGTTGTGGACCAGCATGCTCAGCGCCGAGCCCTCGACGTTCTCGGCGACGACCACCAGCGGCCGCGGGGCACGCATCACCTTGTCCAGCAGCGGCATCAGCTGCTGCACCTTGGTGATCTTCTCGCTGCACAGCAGGATGTACGGGTCGTCGAGGACCGCCTCGAGGCTGGCCGGGTGGGTCACCAGGTAGGGCGAGACGTAGCCGTTGTCGTACTCGAAGCCCTCGACGAAGTCGACGCTCATGCCGTGCGCGACCGACTCCTCCACCGTCACGATGCCGGCGTCGCCGACGGTGTGCAGCGCCTCGGCGAGCACGCCGCCGACGGTGTCGTCGTCGTTGGCCGAGATGGCCGCGACCCGGGCGTAGTCCTCCGCGGTGGTCACCGGGTGGGCGACCGTGCGCAGCCGCTCGACCAGGGTGGCGACCGCGAGGTCGACACCCCGCTTGACGAGCACCGGGTTGCCGCCGTCGGCGATCGCCTTCATGCCCTCGTGGATGATCGCCTGGGCGATGACGGTCGCCGTGGTGGTGCCGTCGCCGACGATGTCGTTGGTCTTGATCGCGGCTTCCTTGACCAGCTGCGCACCCATGTTCTCGAACTGGTCGCGCAGGTGGATCTCGCGAGCGATCGTCACGCCGTCGTTGGTGACCACGGGAGTGCCGGTGATCTTCTCCAGGATGACGTTGCGGCCCTTGGGACCCAACGTGGACTTGACTGCCTCGGCGAGCTGGTCGACTCCGGACAGCAGCAGGCTTCGAGCGTCGGCGCCGAATCGCAGGTCCTTGGCCATCGGAACTCCTGGGTCTAGGGGTGGGTGGCGTCGCTGTTCAGCGCACGGGTTCACCGCACGAGGGTCACGGCACGAGGATCGCCCGGCCGCGTACCTGCCCGGCGTCGAGGTCGTGCAGTGCCTCCACCGCGTCGTCGAGCGGGTACGTCTTGGTGTGCAGGGAGACCTTGCCGGCCTCGGCGAGCACCATCAGCTCGGCCAGCTCGTTGTAGGTGCCGACGATGTTGCCGACGATGTTGCGCTCGGTGGAGATCACGTCGAGGGTCGGCACCGTCCAGCGTGCCGCCGTAGCCGATGACGAAGCAGGAGCCGGCCGGGCGGGTCATCGCGAACGCGTCGTTCTCTGCGCCCTGCTCGGCCACGAAGTCGAGCACCACCTCGGCGCCGTCCCCACCGGTCAGGTCCTTGACGGCGTCGACGTGCGAGCCGTCGGCCACCACGGTGTGGTCCGCGCCGAGCTGCTCGGCGAGCTTGAGGGCGTCGGGGTTGCGGTCCACCACGATGATGTTCGTGGCGGTCAGCGCACTCAGGCACTGGACGCCGATGTGGCCTAGCCCGCCGGCGCCGATGAGCACGCAGGTGGTGCCCGGGTAGAGCAGCGGGAGTGCCTTGCGCACGGCGTGGTAGGCCGTGATGCCGGCGTCGGCCAGCGCGGCCACGTCCTGGGGACGGGTCGACGGATCGAGCTTGATGCAGGCCCGCGCCGAGGTGAGCAGCAGGTCGGCCATGCCGCCGTCGTGGCTCAGCCCGGGGAACGAGCTGTCGCTGCAGTGCATGTCCTGCCCGGCCCGGCACGCGCGGCACAGACCGCAGGTCGGCGTCGGGTGCAGGATCACGGTGTCGCCGACCGCCACGTTGGTCACGGCGGAGCCGACCTCGTGCACCCAGCCGGCGTTCTCGTGGCCGATCGTGTACGGCAGTGCCGGGTCCATCGCCTCGGCCCACTGTCCCTCCATGATGTGCAGGTCGGTGCGGCACACGCCGGCCCCACCGATCTTGACCACCACGTCGAGCGGACCTTGCACGGTCGGCTCGGGCACCTCCTCCACCACCGGGTCCTCGTGGTACGCGTGCAACCGAACGGCCCTCATGCGTCCTCCTTCTCTCCGTGCCCGGTGGTTCCGTAGCGCTCGCGCAGCATGCCGCGGCAGATGCCGGTGTTGGCGTCGACCCCGACCCGGGTCAGCCGCGCCTTGCGCAGGTGCAGCGGGAGGGCATCGGCTCCCACCGCCTCCCCGGTGACGGCGTCGACCAGCAGCGGCGAGTCGTCGCCGGCGGGCAGCCCGAGCTCCGCCCGCCGCGACCGCAACCGGTCGAGATCGATCGACGGCGGCACGTCGCCGAGCCGCAGCCGGGCCAGGTCGTCGCTGTCGTACCCCGCACCCAGCAACGGGCGGCACACCCGGTCCGTGCCGGCCAGCACCGCCTTGCGCAGGAAGTCGGCCCGCAGCTCGTCCAGCTCGCTGACCGCCTCCCCGTCGAAGGACTGGACGAAGCCGGACCGGGCCGCCACGCCGCCGTTGATGGTGTCGGAGGCGAAGTGGTCGTCCAGCACCACCTCGGTGCGGAGCACGCCCTCGACCCGGCTGACCGCGTCGTAGGCGTCGGCCACCATCAGGAACGCGAAGTTCGGCGCGCAGAAGTACGTCGGCAGCCGCAGGTGCACGTCGGCGACCCCGTCGGCCGAGACCGTGCACGACGACACGAAGCCCAGGTCGGTCACGGGTTCGTCGAGCTCCGGATCGCGCACCTCGTCCAGTGCGGCCAGCAGCTGTGCCGCGTCGGTCACACCCTGGCCCCGGTGTTGTCGTCGACCAGCTCGGCGTCGTCCTGTGCCGCCGGCGTGCCGTCGTCCGCGCGCCAGCTGGTACTCTGCGGGGACCTCGATGTCGTACAGCTTGGCGGCGTTGAGGCCGAGGATCTTCTTCTTGGTGGCGGCGTTGACCCGCGGGTAGTCCGAGAACTCGTCGCTGGGGTAGTCCCAGTCGACGAAGCCCTCGATCTGCCACTTCGGCTCCCAGATGCCGTAGTCGCTGCCGAAGGTCATCTTGTCCTCGCCGACCCAGAACAGCAGCTCACCCATCACCTTGGCGAAGAACTTGGGACGGGCGTGCATCAGGCCGCCGATGACGACCGACAGCCCGGCGTAGACGTTCGGCTCCTGCGTCGCCATGAAGCAGAAGTCCTCGATCCGCGGCAGCCCGACGTGCTCGACGATGAAGTTGAGCTCGGGGAAGTCGGTCGCCGCGTGGTCGACGTCGGAGACGTCGAACGCGTCCTTGTCCAGCGGCCAGATCGTCGGGCCCTTGTGGACGTGGATGTTCTTGATGCCCAGCTCCTGGCTCTTGGCCAGGAACCGGTACGCCTCCGGGTCCTTGAGCGTCCACCCGCGAGACTCGTCCTTCCACTCGGCGGTGTAGAGCTTGACGCCCTTGGACCCCCACCGGGCCACGTCCGCCTCGAGCTGCTCGAGCCCCTTGTCACCCTCGCGCGGGTCCCAGCGGGTGTTGGTGATGAACTTGCCGGGGTGCTTCTCGCCGAGGTCACCGTTGCGCTCGGTGGTGTTGAAGCCCTCGGTGTACCACTCCTTCAGGTACGTCGGCTGGAAGACCGCGACGTCGACGTACCCGTCCTCGAAGACGTCCTTCATCAGGTCCTGCTCCGAGTACTTCTGGAAGTGCTCGATCGACCAGTGCGTGTCCGGCGGACCCAGCCCCTGGTACGCGTGGAAGCACTCGATCCAGCCCTTGGCGTACTGCTCATGACCGGCCACCCAGTTCGCCGGGCTGGCGTCCCAGTAGTGCATGTGGCTGTCGACCACGAAGTACTTCTCGCCGTCCTTCTCGTACACGGGTCCTCCTCGGTGGGGTCTGTTCGCGCTGGTCAAACTAAGCGCGGTCGGTCGTCGAGCGCTAGGACTTCTGCAGGTCCTTGAGGTCGAACCCGATGTACTCCGCGGCGTCCTCCGGGTTGGCGAACATGATCGTGCGGTCGTCCTCGTGGATCATCCGGCCGTAGTGCGTGGACATGTTCTCCTCGAACTCCGCGGCGTCGAAGTAGCCCTCCTCCTCGCCGAGCGCCTCGGAGACCTCGTCGTAGACGACCTCCATCTTGTTGTCGGCGTCGACCCGGATCATCGAGGGCAGCTCGGTGACCGTCACCCCGGGTGCTCCCCGCATCACCTCGGCCACGACGACCCCGACCTGGTTGTTCATCAGCGTGAAGCCGCACTTGTTGGAGGCGGTGTTGTCGGACTTGAACGCGCTCTCGGTGGTCGCGTACCTGGTCGCTGTCGACTCGTAGGCAGTCACTGGGTCAGCTCCTTCGGCTCCTGCAGGTTCAGCTCGGACAGAATGCCGCTGAAGCGGCTCTTGGCCCGGTCCAGGCCGTCCTCGAAGCGCGGCGGCTTGGAGTCGGGCTGCGACCACAGCGGCTGCAGCTGACGGGCTGCCTCGATGCTGCGCGGGACCCACGTCGACAGCCACTGGTTGATGATCTTCGTGTTGTGGTCGGCGAACTCCTTGTCCTCGACCAGCAGCTCGAACATCGCCTTGGTGTATCTGAGGTCGCGGGCGGCGTAGTCGAGCTCGCCGGCGCCCACCACGGTGGGGGTGACGAAGTCGCCGTTGCCCGGCGACGCCTGCTGCACGAGGTTGCTGCGGAACAGCTCGCCGACCAGCGGCTCGAAGACGACGTTGGCGGCGAAGATCGCCTCGCACCAGTCGTCGATCCCGGTCAGCTGCTCGGCGACCCGCCGCACGCCCTGCCAGGCCTCGTCCTCGTTCCAGGTCTCCACGTGCGCCGCGCCGTCGAAGTCGTCGATCTCCTCGCTCAGCGTGAGGTTGTACAGCGCGAGGTCCTGCGCGAACCGGATCTTGTGCATGCTGTTCACCGAGATCGCGTTGTTGTGCATGTTCGTCGGTGCCCGCCGGTTGGCGTTGGCGAACAGGTACAGCCCGAGCCCGTGCTCCACGTGCATCCAGGCGCCGACGTTGCGCTCGACGAAGCGCACCCAGTTGGGGTTCCACTGCTCGAAGGCCTTGGCCTGGCGGGCGGTGTCGATGTTCTGGTTGATCTGGCGCACCACGTTGGCGTTGTAGCGGTAGAGGGTGAGCTCCCACTCCTCGTTCGGGTCGCGGAACTCGTGCCAACCGTGCGCCGGCCAGTCGTAGCCCTTGCCGCCGGAGCCGGGGTAGCGCTCCGGCTCGGGGCGGTCCGAGCCCCAGGCCTTGAGTGCGGTCCAGTCCAGCGGGTAGCCGCCGCGGCCGTCGGAGAAGCCGTACAGCCAGCCCTGGCTGAGGTAGTGCCGTGGGTCGGGCTGCACCTCGACGGTGACGTCCTCGTAGTGCGACTGCTTGCGCTTCTTCGGGGTGAAGTAGCTGTACCTGCGGGCCGTCGAGTCGGGGAAGACCTTGGCCCCGGCCTCCGCGTCGGTGAAGACCGGCTTGGGGACGCTGCGCTCCTCGGTGGCCTTCTCGGCCTGGTCGGTGGTCATGTCAGGTCCGCCTCGCCTTCACTGTTCGGGTGGTCGGTCACGGTGGTTCGCCTCGTCACTGTGCTGTGCCGGTCGTCGTGAACTTGTCGTAGTAGATGTGCTTCTCGTCCGCCCCGAGCCCGTCCAGGACCGCCATCGCCGCCTCGACCATCGGGGGTGGTCCGCAGACGTAGGAGTCGACCTCCGACAGGTCGGTCTCGTGCTTCTTCACCACGTCGGTGATCATGCCGACCTCGCCGTCCCAGGCGTCGTCATCGGTCGGCTCGGACAGCGCCGGCACGTACGTGAAGTTCGGCAGCTTCTCCTCGAGGGCGCGGAGCTCGTCCTCGAAGCACAGGTCGTGCTTGGTCCGGGCGCCGTAGTAGTAGGTCGCCTTGCGGTTGCTGTCCCGCTCGGCCAGCACTCGCAGCAGGCACAGGATCGGGGCCATCCCGGCGCCGCCGCCGACGAAGACGATGTCGGAGTCGCGGTCGCGGAGGGTGAAGACCCCGAACGGCCCGGCCAGGCGCAGGTGGTCGCCGACGCCCAGCTTGAGGTCGAGGAACTTCGAGAACTGGCCGTCCTCGTAGATCTTGATGACGAACTCGAGCTGCCCGCTCTCCTTGCAGGTCGTGTTGGCCATGGAGAACGACCGGCTGGTGTCGGTGTCGGGAATCGTGATGTCCATGTACTGGCCGGGCCAGTACGCGAACTCCGACGGCTCGACCAGCTTGAGGACGAGGTGCCGCATGTCGTGCGTCACCGGGTCGTTGGCCACGACCTCGGCGGTGACCTCGACGATCGGGTGGCCCGACCGCATCATCTCCTCGTCGTAGTTGAGCAGCTCGATCGTCACGTCCTCGTAGACGTGCGCCCGGCAGAGCAGGGTGTAGCCCTCCTCGAGCTCGAAGTCGGGCAGCGCGAAGGTGGAGTACTTGTCCAGCTCGGGGTCCTCGCCGTCGAGCACGAACGACTTGCAGGAGGCGCACTGGCCCTCCTTGCAGCCGTGCATCAGCGTGACGCCCTGTTCGGCCGCAGCGCGCAGCACGGTCTGGTCCTCGTCGACCTCGATCTCGATGCCGACCGGCTCGAACCGCACGGTGTGCTTGTCACCCATGCCCACGGACCCCCTCTCTGCCGACTGTGCCGGGGACGGAAAGGGGGCTCGACCTCGCAGCCGGCCCCCTTCCCGTCGTCACCTGATGCTCGCTCAGGCCTCGGCGGGTGCCGGCCGGCCAGCGGGGCCGCCACGGATGTAGTTCGCGTGGAAGGCCTTCTTCTCGTCGTCCGACATCTCGTTGAGCAGGACGTTCGGGCTCTGCAGCGGTGGCATCCGGCGCAGGTGGTCGAGCGTCCACATCTTCTTCGGGTCCAGGTTCAGGTGCGGCTGGGCCACCATGGTCTTGCCGTCGTCACGGACGTAGCCCATGTCGGAGACCACGTCGGCCCAGTTCCAGCCGTGGTAGAGGGTCTCCCACTCACGCTTGCCGATCAGCTGACCCATGTTCGGGGTCTCCCGGCCCTGGTAGGTCGGGCGGAACGCCTCGACGTCGGTCCAGCGGCAGGCCTCGTGGCAGTACGTGCGCGTCTGCCCGTCGACCTCCGCCATCACCATGTCCTCACGGACCAGGCACGGCACCATGCAGGTCCAGCACCGGTGCGGGTAGTCGTAGTCGACGGCTTCGGCGACGATCGGGTGGTGCCCGTTCGGCTCCGACAGCCGGGCGTAGTTCTCCCACCAGGCGCCGTACTTGTCGTACCAGCCCGGGTACTTGTACTCGAACCACTCGAAGTCCTTGTCCGTCATCGGGTCCATCCGCCAGTAGTTGGCGAGCCACCCGGTGCAGAAGAACTGCGCGACCTCGTGCACGTAGCCCTTGTTCCAGATCTGGTTCCAGGACTCCTCGATGAGGTCGTGCGGGATGACCAGGCCGTACTTCTCGAGCGGCACGAGGTAGCTGCGGTAGTAGTCGTCGTAGATCCACCGACGCCACATCTCGGCGTAGCTCTCGCGGTCCTTGCGGCGGTCCTTGGTGCCGTACTCGATGAACGTGCCGATCGCGGCGTCGACCACGCGGTGGTTGTTCCACCACGCGTAGCGCAGGTCGCGCTCGAGCAGCTGGTGGTTGCCCTCGTCGGCCAGTGCCATCAGCAGGGTCGCGTAGCCGTTGCTGATGTGCCGCGACTCGTCCGACTGCACCGAGTGGAACACCGTGGGCAGCAGGTAGTCGCCGTTGGCGGCCGCCTCTGCCGGCATCGCGACGAACAGCGTGTTGGTGAACGCCGTCTCCGCCACGATCGTCAGGTAGATGCTCGCCGCCGTGATGGCGTCACCGGTGATGAAGCCCTCGGCGAACTGCCGGCCGATCGTGCCGCAGTAGTCGTTCTGGAAGTTGCGCAGGCTGCTGTTGAAGCCGGCCGGGTCGATGTAGTTGTTCATGTACAGGCGCTTGAGGTTCTGCTGGATCGTCGAGTGCCGGACCTCGTCGATCATCTGGATGGCCTGGCCGTTGTGCAGCTCCGGGTTGGGCACGGTGCGGAACAACAGCGGCATCGCGCGGGCCGCCGAGATCTCCGGCAGCGGGATGATGCTCAGGAAGAGCTTCTGCCACTCCAGCCAGCGCTCCTGCACCTGGCGGAACATGTTGCCGCGGATCGCGCCGTCGGCTGCTCCGTAGACGCGGTGGTCCTTCTCCTCCTGCATGGGGAAGTAGGACCGGAGGACCTGCTTGAGCGGGTCCTTCTTCTTCGCCTTCTGGAACGTGTAGTCAGTGCCGTACTGGGAGACGGGCTCGTGGTAGAGCGGCTCCCACGCCAGCTCCTGGATCTTCTCGTGGGCCTTGGCCACGCTCTGGCGACTCATCACCACTCCTTGCTGTCTGCTGGTTGCCGTTACTGACTCAGCCAAGGGCCATGAGACGTGCACGGAAGCCTTTCGGCGGTCTCACAATGAGACGCTGGCCGCCGTCGGTCGTCTGCCGGCCGTCCACCTCTCCCTCGTCAGCGCTCGCCGAGCATCACGGCGCGGATCTCTGCCAGGTGTTCGTGCACGTCGCGCATGACCTCGCGGTTGCCCTCCGCGGCCGGCTCGATCCCCAGCGCCTCGAGCAGCGCCGTCGCCGGCGGGCCCGGGTCCCCGCTCTCGCCCAGCACCGGGTGCAGCCCCTGCTCGGCGAGGTGGGTGAAGACCAGGTTGACCACGGTCCACGGGTTGTACGTCTCGGGTTCTGCGGCGTCGGCCGTGCTCATGGGCCACTGCCCTCCTGACGGGTCGCGGTGACCGGTCGCGGACGTTCTCGTTCCCGGTCTACCCGGCGGACCTTGGCGAGGTGAGTCTCAATTTGAGACAGTCGGAGCCTGCGCGCAGGTTGCGGCTTATCGTGGCTATGCCCGCCCCGGAGCGTCTGCGGAGTGCGGTCGCAACCGGGTGGGCCGAGCCGACAACGAGGTGCGGCGACGAGGTAGGTGAGCGTCGGTGGGACGGATGCCCGCAACCAGGCCGCTGCCGCCCGACGGCGAGGGCGTCGCTGCCAGCCGCGTGCACTTCCTCACCGCTGACGCTGTCCAGCCCGGTCGGGTCCGGGGGCCGATCCTCGCGTCGTGGGAGCGGTCCCGCGACCTGCAGGTGCCGGCCGACCAGGTCGAGCTCCCGTACGTCCGCGACCCCGACCTCGACAGCCCGCTCGCCCGGGCGTCCGAACCGGTGCTGCGCAGCCTCGGCCAGCAGCTCGACGGTCAGTCG
Organism: uncultured Actinomycetota bacterium; assembly: GCA_963801045.1. Classification (GTDB taxonomy): domain Bacteria; phylum Actinomycetota; class Actinomycetes; order Propionibacteriales; family Nocardioidaceae; genus JACCWP01. The sequence continues at coordinate 465,752 of CAWDDC010000003.1, read as the reverse complement.
ATCAGCATCATCCTCACCGACCCGACCGGGCTCGTGCTCAGCCGGCAGACCGCAGACCACGACCTCGAGCGGCACCTCGACCGGGTCCTGCTGGCGCCGGGCTTCAGCTACGGCGAGGAGTTCATCGGCACCAACGGCATCGGCACGGCGCTCGAGGTCGGCGGCCCGACGCACGTGTTCGGCCACGAGCACTACGCCGAGCACCTCGAGCAGCTGGCCTGCGCGGGCGTCCCGATCCAGCACCCGATCACCGGCCGGACGGTGGGAGCGCTCGACCTCACCTGCTGGCGCAAGGACGCCGGGTCCCTGCTGCTCACCCTCGCCAAGACCACCGCCGAGCAGATCCGGCAGGCGCTGCTCGCCGACGCCGGTGCCCAGCAGCTCGAGCTGTTCCAGGAGTACCTGCGCACCTGTCGACGGATGACCGGCGTGGTCTTCGCGCTGAACAGCGACGTGGTGATGCTCAACGACCACGCCCGCACCCAGCTCGACCCCGCCGACCAGGCGACGCTGCTCCGGCAGGCGTCCGAGGCGGTGGCCGCCGGGCAGCGGGGTTCGATCCTGGTCGAGCTGCCCACCGGCGTGTCCGCGCGGATGTACTGCCGCCCCGTGCGCGGTGCCGGCGAGCCGGCCGGCGTGGTCGTGCACGTCAAGATGGGCGAGGCCCTCGGCCGGCAGTCCGAGCGCCGCGACGTCGCGGCGCCGATGCTGCTGCCGGGCCTGGTGGGGTCGGCGCCGCTGTGGCTGCGTGCGTGCCACGAGGTGGAGCGGATCTTCCGGTCGGGGGAGTGGCTGGCCGTGCAGGGCGAGGCCGGCGTCGGCAAGCTGGCGCTGCTGCGCGCCGCACAGCTGCGCCGGCAGCCGGTGGGGCGTTTCCTCGTGCTCGACGGAGCGCAGACCGACCGCGGCACCGGCAGCGGCGCCGGCCGGAGCTGGCTGGCCGACATCGGCAAGACGCTGCTGCAGGCCGACAGCGTCGTCGTGCAGCACGTGGACAGCCTCGACGGGCCACAGCTGCGGGCGCTGTCGACCGCGCTGCAGGATGCGCGCAGCGGCAGCCGCGACCGCGACCTCTGGGTCGCCGTGACCCTGCGCTACCCCGCGTCCGGCCCGGAGCTCGACCGGCTGCTGCAGCTGTTCCCGAGCACCGTCGAGGTGCCGCCGCTGCGGATGCACCTCGAGGACCTGCCGCGGCTGGTGGCGTTCTTCCTCGCCCGGCTGGGCCATGGCGGCCAGCTCGGCTGCTCACCCGAGGCGATGCAGCTGCTGATGCGCGCGTCCTGGCCGGGCAACGCCGAGCAGGTCTACCAGGTGCTGCGCTATGTCGCGCAGCACCGGCGGGCCGGCCTCATCCTGCCGGCCGACCTGCCCGCCGAGCTGCGTACCGTCAGCCGCCGCTCGCTGAGCCCGCTGGAGTCGATGGAGCGGGACGCGATCGTCAACAGCCTGATGGACGCACAGGGCAACAAGGCGCGGGCGGCCCGGTCGCTGGGTATGTCGCGCGCCACCATCTACCGCAAGATCCACGAGTACGGGATCGTCGCGCCGGCGAGCTGAGTGCCGCCCGCAGTCGAGCGCGCGGCGGGTCAGCCGACGGCGGTCGCCGCGCGGGCGCGGCCGGCCGTACGCACGATCGCGTCGACGAAGACCGGCCACAGCTCGCGCGGCAGGTCGTGCGCCATGCCGGGCACGAGCACCAGCTCGGCGCCGGGGATCGCCCTGGCGGTGGCGAGCCCGCCTGAGCGGTGCACGAGCTTGTCGGCGATGCCGTGCACCACGCACGCAGGGATCCGCAGCCTGCGCAGTCCGGCCGTGCGGTCGGGCTGGCCCAGGATCGCCAGCATCTGCCGGGTCGCGCCGACCCGGTCGGCACCGCGGTCCCACGTCTCGCCGGCCCGTTCGCGGATCTCGTCGGCGGGTGCGGGGTAGTCGGGCGACCCGATCACCGTCCAGGCAGCGGGTGCCCGCGCGATGTAGTCGTCCCGGGTCCTCGCCGGCGGGGCGAGCAGCAGGCGCAGCAGCCGGGGGTCGGCCCAGCCGACCCGGCGGCTGCCGGTGGTCGACATGATCGACACCAGCGAGCGCACGCGTTCGGGTCGGGCCAGCGCCATCGTCTGCGCGATCATGCCGCCCATCGAGACGCCGGTGACGTGCGCGGCGTGGATGTCGAGCGCGTCCAGCAGGTCGAACGCCGTCGTCGGCCATGTCCGCCAACGTGTACGGGGTGGCCGTGCGGTCGCCGAGGTAGGCCCGGACCAGCGAGCGCCGGGTCAGCCGGCCGGTGCCGCGCATCCGCGACGAGCGGCCCACGTCCCGGTTGTCGAACCTGATCACGAAGAACCCGCGCGCGGCGAGCTGGGCGCACAGGTCGCGGTGCCACCAGTTCATCGGCCCGCCGAGGCCCATCACCAGCAGCAGCGCGTCGTCGCCGGGGTCGCCGAACGTCTCGTACGCAAGCGTGATGCCGGTGGGCAGCTCGGCCGTCGCTTCGCTCACCCGGACAGGCTACCCAGCGGTATCCCCCCCCACCCCCGATCATCCGCGCGTTACGCCCCGCACCGGCGCCGGTCACCCTCCCGCGATCATCCGCGCGTTACGCCCCGGCGGCGCCACCAACGACCTCCCGCAGCGGGTCAGCAGGCGTACTGCGCGGATGATCCCCAGGAGGGCGGGCGTACTGCGCGGATGATCTCCAGGAGAGCGGGCGTAGTGCGCGGATGATCCCCAGGAGGGCGGGCGTAACGCGCGGATGATCCCCAGGAGGGCGGGCGTACTGCGCGGATGATCCCTAGAGGGCGGGCGTAGTGCGCGGATGATCCCCAGGTCAGGGGCCGGCGGCCAGGGCCGGCAGCTCGGATGCCCACGGCGGGTCGGCGCCCGGCCGCGAGCAGGTGATCGAGGCCGCCTCCACGGCCACACCGCCCAGCCAGTCGAGCACGGGCGCCGTCCACGCTGTCCGCGCCCGCGAGGTCGTGCAGCAGCGCCCCCGCGAGCAGCGCGGCCATGAAGCTGTCCCCGGCGCCGATGGTGTCGGCGACGTCGACCTCGCGGCCGGCGGCTCGCCCGCGCCGGGCCCGCCGGCGCCGAGCGAGGCGCCCGCGCCACCCCGGGTCATCGCGACCAGCGGCGCCCCGGGTGCGGCGGCCAGCATGTCCAGCACCGCGTCCGGGCCCTGGCCCGGCCACAGCACGTCCGCGTCCTCGTCGCTCAGCTTCACGATCGACGCCAGCGTCACCATCGGCTGCACGTAGCCGCGGGCCTGCTCGATGTCGGGCGTGATGCTCGGCCGCAGGTTGGGGTCGACCGACACCGGCACGCCGGCCGACGACGCCTCCCGCGTCAGGGCCAGCACCGCGTTGGCTCCTGGCGCCAGGGTGGCGCCGATCGAGCCGACGTGCACGAGCCGGAAGCCGCCGGCGTCGGGCAGCTGCACCGGGTCCCAGCGGATGTCGAAGTCGTACGTCGCGCCGCCGCCCGCCTCGAGCCGCGCGGTCGCCGTGGCCGTGCGGCCGTGCGGCGGCAGCCGGACGAGGTCGACCCCGGACGCCTCGACGTGGGCCGCGACCATGCGGCCGTGCGGGTCGTCACCCAGCTGGGCGGCCAGCGTGGTCGGCACGCCGAGCCGGGCCAGGCCGACCGCGACGTTCAACGGTGACCCGCCGGGGTGCTCCGAGGTGCGCCCGCCCTCCACCCGTACGTCGACGAGCGCCTCGCCCACGACCAGCACCCGGTCGCCCGCCATCGCGCGGGATTCAGTGGTCGAAGTCGATGGACGCGTACGCGCGCAGCTTGGACAGCCGGTGCTCGCTGCTGATCTCGCGGATCGTGCCGCTGCGCGAGCGCATCACCAGCGAGTGCGTGCTGCAGCCGCCGGCGCGGTAGCGCACGCCGCGCAGCAGCTCGCCGTCGGTGATGCCGGTCGCGACGAAGAACGAGTCGTCGCCCGCGACCAGGTCGTCGGTGGACAGCACCGCGTCGAGGTCGAGGCCGGCATCGACGGCCCGCTGGCGCTCGGCGTCGTCGGTGGGGTACAGCCGGGCCTGCAGCACGCCGCCCATCGCCTTGAGCGCGCAGGCGGCGATGATGCCCTCCGGCGTGCCCCCGACGCCGAGCAGCAGGTCGACGCCCGTGCCCGGGCGGGCCGCCATGATGGCGCCGCCGACGTCGCCGTCGGTGATGAACTTGATCCGCGCCCCGGTGGCCCGGATCTCCTCGACCATGCCCGCGTGCCGGTCGCGGTCGAGGATGCACACGGTGACGTCCTCGGGTGCCCCGCCCTTGGCCTTGGCCACGAGGTGGATGTTCTCGGCGATCGGCAGCCGGATGTCGACCGCCTCGGCGGCGTCCGGCCCGGTCGCGAGCTTCTCCATGTAGAACACCGCGGACGGGTCGTACATCGATCCGCGCGGCGAGACCGCGAGCACGGACAGGGCGTTGCTCATCGCCTTGGCGGCCAGCGTCGTGCCGTCGATCGGGTCGACCGCGACGTCCACGGCGGGGCCGGTGCCGTCGCCGACCCGCTCGCCGTTGAACAGCATCGGCGCCTGGTCCTTCTCGCCCTCCCCGATGACCACCACGCCGTCCATGCCCACGGTGCTGATCAGCACCCGCATGGCGTTGACCGCCACCCCGTCGGCGCCGTTCTTGTCGCCGCGCCCCACCCAGCGTCCGGCCGCCATCGCGGCGGCCTCGGTGACGCGGACCAGGTCGAGGGCGAGGTTGCGGTCCGGTGCCTGCGAGGGCGTGTCCAGGTGTCCGGGTGGCCGGCCGTCCTCGGTCGTGTCGGTACTGCCCGGGCCGGCCGTGGCGTCCTGCGGCGATGCCATCGCTCACCTCTGGTCTGGTCGGGGCTTGGAGGTGAGCGTACCGACCCGGGCCGGGTCGCGAGCGCGTCTAGGGCGTGACCCCGAACCACCGACCCAGCGCCGGTACCCGCCGCAGCACCAGCTGGTCGAGCACCAGGACGACCACCAGCGACACGCCGAACACCGGCAGCAGCACCCCGAGGACCACCAGCAGCCCGGCGAGCCAGGGCGTCGCCAGCAGCGGCATCCGGCCCCGGGGAGCCCGGACGCCCGCCGCGCGGGCGGCTGGCCGACGGCGCCACCACATCAGCGGGCCGGTCACGCACATCGCCAGCACCGCGAGGCAGAACGCCAGGCTGGCCCAGAAGTTGACCGTGCCGAAGCTGCGGCCCTCGTGCACGCCGATGCCCTGCGCCACCGCCTTGGCGAGCAGCGGGTAGTCGTCGTAGCCGTACGTCGAGACCACGTCGCCGCCGAACCGGTCCACGTGCACGGTCCGTTCCGCCGTCGGGTCGTGGAAGGCGTACCCGATGACGGAGAACACGCCCTGCTCGTCGGCCGGCAGCGCCACCGTGTACGGGTGCGGCAACCCCTCGCGGTCGGCGACGGCGACCGCGGTGTCGACGGTGGCGACCGATCTGGATCCACCGCCGGACCGGGGGACCTCGGTCGCGCCCTGCGCCCACGGCACCTCGTGGCCGTGCGGCAACGACTCGTCCAGCCGCGACGTCGGCTCCGACGCCGCCCCCGGGTCGGTGGACCACAGCGAGGTGCCGCGCTCGGTCGCGAGCTGCTGCACCTTGGCACCCCACAGGCCGGTCCAGGGCAGCCCGGTGACGACCATCGCCAGCAGCCCGATGCCGGTGACCGCACCGATGGCGACGTGCCAGCGGCGGACCCGGTGCCGCCCGGTCGGACGGGTGGCACGCCCCGCGATCCGGCGGGCCCGGCGGCCCTTGACGGCGAGCACGTAGCCGGTGAGTGCCATCACCACCGCCCAGCAGACGGCCAGCTCGATGACCAGGTCGCCGAGCCGGCCGGCCATCAGGTTCGCGTGCACCCGGACGGCGTAGCCCGACAGCGTCCGGTCGGGGTCGAGCGAGCCGAGGACCTGGGCGGTCCACGGGTCGACGAAGACGTCGCGCAGCGCGCCGTCGGCGGTGGTCACCGAGAACCGGGTGCTCTCGTCGGAGCCGGCGGGCTCGGTGACCGAGGCGATCGTCGCGTCCGGGTAGGCGCGCTCGACCGCGGTCAGCTGGGCGGCGTACGGCTGGGCGAAGTCGGCGCCGGCGGGCTGCTCGACCCGCATCAGGTCGGCGTGCAGCCGGGGCTCGATCTCGAACCGCAGCAGGTAGACCAGCCCGGTGACCGCCAGCACGGCGAGCACCGGTACGACCACCAGGCTGGCGTAGAAGTGCCAGCGCCAGAAGGCGCGGAACCAGCCGGCGGCGGTGCGGCGGGACGGAGTGGGCGGGGCGTGCTCGGGCGGGGCAGTGGTGAGGGTCATGCGCGTGCTCCTGTCGGGGGACGCGCCGGCCGGACGGGCCGAGAGTGCGGGCAGGCGTCAGCAGCGGCGCGTGCGGACGTGCCCCGGGTGGTGGGGCACGGTGCGGACGTGAGCCGACGGGCGGCTCAGGAGCGCGCGGGTGGTCCGCGACGTGGCGCGACGGCGCGTACGAGGTCGCGGGGACCGGCGCCGCACCCGGCGACCGGGGCGACCGTCAGCGGGCCGGCCGACCCGGACGGGGCCGGCACCAGGGCGAGCAGCCGGACGGCGCGGCGCACGGGGGCGGCGAGAGCGGCCAGCAGCGCGAGCAGGGACCACAGCCCGCGCTCACCACGGGCGAGCAGCAGGGCCAGCGACGCGGCGGCGACCAGGTGGGCGCCGGTCATCGCCAGCCTCCGCCGGGATGCTGTCGGCGTGCTGGTGGCCGGCGACCAGCGTGAACGCGGCGTGCAGCACCAGCTGGCCGCCGCACATCACCAGCAGCACCCGGCGGGTCGACATCTCCTGCTGGGCGAGGGGCGCGATCCCGATCATCGCGCCGGTGGCGATCAGCAGCGCCAGCGGCCAGGGCGGCAACAGGCCACCGGCGCTGACGTGGGCGATCGCTGCGAACGCGGTGACGGCGCCACCGAGCAGACCGGCCCGCAGGCCCACCAGCGTGGGCGCGGCCGCTGCCTTCCCCGCGGGCTGCACCGCAGCAGGTTAGTGCACCGGGTCGCGAGACATGACCCGTGCCCGGCGCCGGGTCGGCTCAGGACGGGGTCTCGACGACGACGGTCGTGGCCTTCACGACCGCGTCGGCCAGCACGCCGGGCTTGAGGTCGAGGGCGTCGGCGGCCTCCCGGCTCATCAGGGACACGACCCGGTAGGGACCGCAGCACATCTCCACCTTGGCCATCACGGTGTCGCGGGTGACGTCGGTGACGATGCCGCGCAGCCGGTTGCGGGCGCTGGTGTGGTGCGGCCCCCCGGCCTGCTGGTCGAGGTGGGCGCGCTCGGCGGCCAGTGCGGCCAGCGTGGTCCCCTCGATGCCGAGCGTGCCGGTGGACGTGCTCGTCGTGGTCACCCGGCCCTGCTCGGCCCACCGGCGCACGGTGTCGTCGCTGACGCCGAGCAGGGCGGCGGCCTCGGAGAGCCGGTAGACGGGCATGGCGGGGAGCGTAGGCAGGACTGCGGCACCTGTCGACCCGGGACGGGTGGCGGCTGCGGCGCGTCGGCCTAGTCTCCGTCCGCATCCGCGGAGGGCGGCCGACGCCGCTTGCGACGCCGGCGCGGCTGCAGCGGCCCGACCAGGCGGGGTCCGGCGAGCCGGTTCTCCAGCCGGCGGGCCTCGCGCTTGAGCGGCTGGGCGATGTACTCGCCGAGGATCACGCCCGACGCCAGTCCCACCCCGACGCTGATCGCGGCGAGCAGGGAGAACAGGCCGGTCAGGTCGTCCTGGGTGAGCAGCTGGAACAGGCCGCGGTAGATGGTCAGCCCGGGCAGCAGGCCGACGATGCCGCTGACCACCACGACCAGCGGGGGCACCCGCATCCGCCCGGCGAGGGAGTAGCTGCCGCCACCGATGACGATCGCGGCCACCGTCGAGGCCCAGGCCACCCCCACGTCGGCGGTGAGCAGCGGCACGTACACGGCCTGGCCGGCCAGGCCGACCGCGGCGACGGGCAGCAGCGCGCGCAACGGGTGCGTAGCAGGTGACCGCGAACGCCACCGCGACCAGCGTGCCGCCGGTCAGCGCGAGCGGCAGGTCGGACAGCTCGCTCGGTGCCCGTGCCTGCAGCGGGAGGTCGACGCCGAACCGCAGACCCGCGGTGAGGCTGAGGCTGACCCCGGCGATGATGCCGCCGGTGAGCAGCAGCGCCTCGAACGTCCGGGCGGAGGCGGTGACGAAGTAGCCGGTGAGCGCGTCCTGCACGGCGCCGACCAGGGTGATGCCGGCCAGCAGCACGATGATCCCGGCGGCGACGAGCAGCGACGGACTGACCGGCACGTCCAGGTGGTAGAGGACGATCGCGACCGAGGTGGCGATGGTCGCGAGGAACACCTGTTGGTAGAACGCCGGGATGCGCCGGCGGGCCAGCTGCCGGCCGGTGAGGTCGAGCACGACGGCGGTGGCGAAGGCCACCGCGACCAGCAGCAGGTCGCCCTGCAGCAGCAGCCCGACGCCCACGGCCATCAGGCCGGTGCCGACCGACACCACCCAGCGCGGGTACGGATGCGGCGCGGAGCGGATCTCGTTCAGCCGCCGGCTGGCATCGGCCCGCGTGATGGCTCCGGTGGACAGCGAGCGGACGAGGTGGTCGACCTCGGTGAGCAGCCCGTAGTCCAGGCCGCGGTAGGTGACCGTGCGCATCATCGTCTCGGCCCACGTGTTCGGGTCCGGCTGGTACGAGATGGTGATGGTCGTGAAGTTGACGTCGATGGAGCAGCCGCGCAGACCGCAGGCGTTGGTCACCGCGAGCGTGGTGGCGGCGACGTCGGCCGCGCCGGCTCCGCTGGACAGCACCACCTCGCCGATCCGCAGGGCGAGGTCGATGGCGCGGTGGACCTCGATCCCGTCGGCTTCGTGCTCCACCCGGGCGAGCATGCCACCGCACCGGGAACGGGTCGGCGCCTGCCCGGTGTGAGAATCGGTCGGTGAGCGAGGATCCGCAGCCCGCCGCCCCGCCGGTGCCGTCGAAGCGTGGCAACCCGGCGCTGGGCGACATCATGCGCTCGGTGCTGCTGCTCGCGGTCGTCCTGGTCCTGGTCGGCTGGATCGGCGGTTGGTTCGGCTCCGACGCCGAGCTGGAGCAGGAGCCCGTCGACTACCTCGAGGTCGCGGCGCAGGCGGCCGACGGGGCGTCGTACCGGCCGCTGGCGCCCGCCGAGCTCCCGGACGGGTGGCGCGCGACCCAGGCCGACCTGGGACCCGGGCACCGAGCACTGGCACCTGGGGATCCTGACCGGCGACGACGCGTACGTCGGCGTCGAGCAGGCGACCGGGCTGGACGAGGACGAGCTGCTGGCGACCTACGCCGAGGACGCCCAGCCCGGCGGCCAGGTCGAGGTCGGCTCCCGCCGCTGGCAGCTGTACACCGACGAGGGCGACGACCGCACCACGCTGGTACGCAGCGACGCCGGCGTCGCCGTGCTGGTGACCGGCAGCATCCCGCAGGACGAGCTGGCGACGTTCGTGGAGAGCCTCGAGCCGACCGGCGCCGGCTTCCGCTGCCCCACCTGCTCCCGCTGACGCCCCTGCGTCTTTCCCAAGGTCCCCCGGGAAAACGTCACCAGTCACGGGTGGCCACACGTGAGTGGTGCCTCTTTCCCGGCAGCGGTGACGGGAGGAATGATCGGTGCGATGGGACCCAGCCGGTTCGCCGTCGTCGCCGTCGCGGTGCTGGCGCTGCTGGCCGGGTGCACGAGCGACGACGCCGACTCCGCCGGTCCGAGCGAGCCGAGCTCCGCGTCCACCGAGCCCGGCGCAGGAGCCGTCCGACGAGGCGACGCCCGAGCAGGAGCCGGAGCCGGAGCCGGAGCCGAGCCGGAGCCGCCGCACCCGGTGTCCATCGAGGCGCTCGCCCAGCACGACTACGACGGGCGCGGCCTGCGGGTGGGACGCTCGCTCGGCGACTTCGGCGCGTACACCCGCCACTACGTGACGTACCGTCAGCGGCGACCTGCGGATCTCCGGCGTGCTCAACGTGCCCGCCGGGCCCGGCCCGTTCCCGGCGCTGGTGCTCAACCACGGCTACATCGACCCCGCCGACTACGTGAACGGGCAGGGCCTGTCCCGCGAGCAGGACTACCTCGCCCGCCGCGGGTACGTGGTGCTGCACACCGACTACCGCAACCACGCGGGCTCCGACGCCGACCCGCGCAACGACCTGCGGATGCGGCTCGGCTACACCGAGGACGTGATCAACGCGGTGCTCGCGCTGCGCCGGTCGGGGCTGCCGGTCGACGACGACCGGATCGGCCTGCTCGGCCGATCGATGGGCGGCGGCGTGACGTACAACGTGCTGGTGGCCCAGCCGGGGCTGGTCGACGCCGCGGTCGTGTTCGCGCCGGTCAGCTCGGACGCGGTGGACAACTTCGACCGCTGGATCCGCGACGACCCCGAGGACACCGGGCTGGCCGAGCGCATCCTCGAGCGCTACGGCTCGCCGCGCGCCAACCCGCAGTTCTGGCGGCAGGTGTCGCCGCGGCCGTACTTCGACCGGATCACCGAGCCGGTGCTGATCCACCACGGCACGGCGGACACGCACCTGCCCGCCGGTGTGGTCGGAGCAGACGCTGCGGGCGATGCAGCGTGCCGGCGTCGCACGCCCGGCTGATCCGCTGGCCCGGCGAGGAGCACGCGTTCATCCCGCTGTGGGAGCAGTCGATGCAGCGCACGGTGGCGTTCCTCGACCGGAACCTGCGCTGAGTCACTGGCTCGACCGCGTTGCTGCTCGTCTGGCACCTGTGCTATTCGGCATCCCGACCCGCGCCGGCGCCATCGGCACCCTCGGCGCCATCCGCCCCGTCGGCCGCGTCCGGCCGGGCGGCGTCGAGCCTGCGCCCGGGCACCCTCGAGCCAGCGCTCGCAGATCGCGGGCCAGCTCCTCGCCGCGCTCCCACAGCGTGAGGGACTCCTCCAGCGTGGTGCCGCCCTCCTCCAGCCGGCGCACGACGTCGACCAGCTCGTCGCGGGCCTGCTCGTAGGACAGCTCGGGGCTCTGCTCGCTCATGCGTCGTCTCCGGGTGCGGGGTCGGGGGTCACGGTCTCGGTGCGCACCGACAGCCGCCCGTCGTGCAGCCGCACGGTCAGCGGGTCGCCGGCCGCGGCGGACGCGGTGTCGGTCAGCACGTGCCCGCCGGCGTCCTGGACGACCGCGTAGCCGCGCCGCAGCGTGGCCAGCGGCGACAGCGCGCGGGCCCGGGCGACCTGGTGGCCGATGTCGTCGGCGGCCCGGTCGAGCCGGTGGGTGAGGGTGCGGCGGGCGCGCTCGCGCAACGCCTCGACCGCCTGACCCCGCTCGGCCAGGCCGTCGCGTGGGCGCGCCGAGAGCCGGTCGCGATCGCAGCGTGGCCAGGGTCTGTGTCTCGTGCGCCACCCGCTGCCGGACCGCGCGTCGCACCCGCTCGCGGGCCTGTCGTACGCGCGCGGTCTCCTCGGCCACGTCGGGCACCACCAGCTTGGCGGCGTCGGTCGGCGTCGCGGCACGTACGTCGGCGACCAGGTCGAGGATGGGGGAGTCGGGCTCGTGCCCGATCGCGCTGACCAGCGGGGTGCGTACGGCGGCGACGACCCGCACCAGGCCCTCGTCGCTGAACGGCAGCAGGTCCTCGACCGACCCGCCGCCGCGGGCGACCACGATCACCTCGACCTCGGGGTCGTCGTCGAGGCGCCGCAGCGCCTCGATCACCTGGAGGGCGGCGCCGGTCCCCTGGACCAGGGTGTGCTCGACCCGGAACTGCACCCCCGGCCAGCGCCGCCGGGCCACCTCGAGGACGTCGCGCTCGGCCGCGGAGTCCCTGCCGGTCACCAGTCCGACGCAGCGCGGGCAGGAACGGCAGCGGCCGCTTGCGCTCGGGCCCGAACAACCCCTCGGCCGCGAGCAGCCGCCGCCGCTGCTCCAGCCGGGCCAGCAGCTCGCCGAGCCCGACCGGGCGGATCTGGTCGACGTAGAGGCTCAGCGAGCCGCGGCGGTCGTACCAGCTGGGCCGGGCGTGCACGATCACCTGCGCGCCCTCGGTGACCGGGGCGGCGAGCGCGTCGAGCAGCCGCCGCGAGCACGACGCCGGCACGGACATGTCCACGTGGGTGTCGCGCAGCACGAGCCAGACCCGGTCCTGGCGGACGCGTGAGCTGCGCGATCTGGGCCTCGACCCACACCGCGCCGAGCCGGCCGATCCACCCGCCGATCGCCGCCGACACCGTGCGCAGCGGCGCGGGGGAGTCGGGGGACGTGTCGAGGGCCACGGCCTGCAGCGTAGGCGGGGACGGCGACGGTGCGGGCAGTCGTCCCCGCCCGGCACCTACGATGGGGGCCGTGTCCACGTCCCTCCCCGACCCCGTGCTGCCCGGCGCCGACGACCCGTCAGGTGATGCTGGCGGCGCCCCGCGGCTACTGCGCCGGCGTCGACCGGGCGGTCATCACGGTGGAGAAGGCGCTCGACCTGTACGGCCCGCCCGTCTACGTCCGCAAGCAGATCGTGCACAACAAGCACGTCGTGCACACGCTGGAGGACCGGGGCGCGGTCTTCGTCGAGGAGCTCGACGAGGTGCCTGAGGGCTCGACGGTGGTGTTCTCCGCGCACGGTGTCTCGCCGGCCGTGCACGTGCAGGCTGCCGACCGCGGGCTCAAGACCATCGACGCCACCTGCCCGCTGGTGACCAAGGTGCACCACGAGGCGCGGCGCTTCGACAAGGACGACTACGACATCCTGCTGATCGGCCACGAGGGCCACGAGGAGGTCGAGGGCACCGCCGGCGAGGCGCCGGAGCGCACCATCCTGGTGCAGAGCCCCGCCGACGCCGAGCACGTGCAGGTACGCGACCCCGACCGGGTCGCCTGGCTGTCGCAGACCACGCTGTCGGTCGACGAGACGATGGCGACGGTCGACAAGCTGCGGGAACGGTTCCCGGCGCTGCTCGACCCGCCCAGCGACGACATCTGCTACGCCACCCAGAACCGGCAGGTGGCGGTCAAGGAGATCGCCCACGACGCCGATCTGGTGATCGTCGTCGGGCTCGGCGAACTCGTCCAACTCCGTCCGCCTCGTCGAGGTGGCGCTGGAGGCGGGCGCGGCGGCGGCCTACCGCGTCGACGACGCCAGCGAGCTGGACGAGGCGTGGCTCGACGGCGTCGACTCCGTCGGCGTCACCAGCGGCGCGTCGGTGCCCGAGGACCTGGTCGACGGCGTCCTCGGCTGGCTGCGTGAGCGCGGCTTCCCCGACGCGCGGGCGGTGCGCACGGCCGAGGAGAGCCTGATCTTCTCGCTGCCCAAGGAGCTGCGCCACGACATGAAGGCCGCCGGGCTGCCCACCTGACGCTGCGGGATCGCGAGGCGCGCGGCCGAAAAGTGATTCCGCGGAATCACTTTCCGGGGGTCACGCGGTGCGCCGCCGGGTGGTGCGCGCCCGCAGACCCACCAGCACCAGCGCGAGCATGTGACCGACCACCAGCGCGCCGGCCACGTCGACGAAGCCGGCGACCATCACCTGCACGGTGCCCGCTCCGGGGTCGAGCTGGGCCACGCTGACCGCCGACGGGTGCACCACGGCGACCGCCAGCACCAGCACGAACGTCAGCAGCGGCGGCAGCACGCCGGCCGTGAACAGGTCGGACGTGCGCACGGTCAGTGCCGCGCCGGCCGAGACCAGCACCAGGGCGACGCCGGTCAGCACGCCGAGGTGGCCGCGCAGGGCGATCTCCAGCACGGCGGCGGCGCCGAGTGCGGCCGCCGCGGCGAGCACCACCTGGCCGCGCGGCGGCTCTGCCCCGACCCAGGGGGCGCGGCGGACCGGCTGCTGGTCGGGCCGCGCAGGGCGCACGGCAGCGGCCGCGGAGGGCCGCTCGGACGCCGTGCCGTGCGCGTGCACGGCAATCACGTTAGGCGCGCGCGCCGGATCAGCCGGCGCGACGCGCCGCACCGCCGTCGTCGCGGCCGCGCGGCCGGGTGACCAGCTCGGGCGCGCCCAGCGGGCGCACCGCCTCGTCCACCGGCTGGGTGGTCAGCGGCTCGCCACCGATCTCGAGATCGTGCATGCGCCGCGCCGACACCAGCACCCGGCTCTCCAGCGAGCCGACCGTCTCGTTGTAGGACCGCACCGCGCCGGTCAGCGAGCGGCCGAGCTTGTCGAGGTGCGCACCCATGGTGGCCAGCCGGTCGTAGAGCTCGCGGCCCACCTGCTGCACCTCGCGGGCGCCGTCGGCGAGCGACTCCTGCGACCACGCGTAGGACACGGTGCGCAGCAACGCGATCAGCGTGGTGGGCGTCGCCGGCACGACCTGCTTCGTCGCGGCGTACTCGAGCAGGGTCGGGTCGGCCTCGAGCGCGTGGGACAGGAACGCCTCGCCGGGCACGAACATCACGACGAACTCGGGCGCGGGGGCGAACTGGCGCCAGTAGGCCTTGCCGGCAAGGGCGTCGACGTGGCGTCGCACCTGCTGCGCGTGCCGGCGCAGGTGGTCGTCGGCCGCGTCGTCGTCGCCGTCGGCGGAGGCCTGTGTCGCCTGCAGGAACGCGTCGAGCGGCACCTTGGAGTCGACCACGACGTGCCGGCCGCCGGCCAGGCGCACGACCAGGTCGGGCCGGAGCGTGCCGTCGTCGGTGCGCACGCTCGGCTGCAGCACGAAGTCGCAGCGCTCGACCATGCCGGCCAGCTCGACCGCGCGACGCAGGTGCATCTCGCCCCACTGACCGCGCACCTGCGGTCGGCGCAGCGCTGTCGCCAGACCCTGCGTCTCGCGACGCAACGACTCGCCGGTCAGCCGCACGGACTCGACCTGCGCCTGCAGCCGGGTCTGCCAGGCGATGCCGGACGACTCCAGCTCGCGCAGCCGGGTGTCGAAGCGGTCGAGGCTGTCCCGCACCGGTGCCACCACCTGCGCGGTCGCCTGGACGCTCGCCCCCACGTGGTCGGCGGCCGTGGCGTGGTCGCGGCGCAGCAGCCCGGCACCGAGCAGCGAGCCCAGGGCGAGGCCGGCGAGCAGCGCGAGCACCGCGACCACCAGCAGCGTGAAGGTGTCCATACCGAGACGGTCGCATCCCGCACCGACAGAGCGTGGGAGGCGGCACCATGTCGGCATGAGCGTCGCGGCGAGCGTGGCAGAGACCGAACGCACGGTGGTGCGGCTGTGGCAGCCCGACGAGGCGCCGCGGATGTACGACACGATGCGCCGCTGGGAGGTCGCGCGCTGGCTGGGCTCCGACCCCAAGCCGATGGCCGATCTCGAGCAGGCCGAGGCGTCGATCACGCGGTGGCAGGAGTACGCCTCCCGCGACCCGCGCTACGGCCTGTGGGCGGTCGAGGAGAAGGCGGCCGACGCCGAGCACCGGGTGGCGGGCAGCGTGCTGCTCGTCCCGCTCCCGCTGTCCAGCGGAGGGCATCAGCGACGACGTCGAGATCGGCTGGCACTTCCACCCCGACGCGTGGGGGCGCGGCCTCGCGACCGAGTCGGCGCAGGCGGTGCTGGACAAGGCGTGGGCCGACGGGCACGACGAGATCTACGCGGTGACGTACCCGGGGAACACCGCCTCCCAGCGGGTGTGCGACCGCCTCGGCATGACCGCGATCGGGCCGACCGACCGGTGGTACGGCGTGACGTTCGAGGCGTACCGGATCGGGAGGCCCGGCACGGGCGCCGGGCAGACGCCCGTACGCTGATCCGACGTGGCACTCACCATCGGCATCGTCGGCCTGCCCAATGCGGGCAAGTCGACCCTCTTCAACGCGCTGACCAAGAACGACGTCCTCGCGGCGAACTACCCGTTCGCGACCATCGAGCCCAACGTCGGCGTCGTCGGGGTGCCCGACCCGCGGCTGCCCGTGCTCGCGGAGATGTTCGCGTCGGCGCGTACGGTGCCGGCGACCGTGCAGTTCGTCGACATCGCGGGCATCGTGCGCGGGGCCAGCGAGGGCGAGGGGCTGGGCAACAAGTTCCTGTCGCACATCCGCGAGTCGGACGCGATCTGCCAGGTGACGCGGGTCTTCCGCGACGACGACGTCACCCACGTCGACGGCAAGGTCTCGCCGCCCGACGACATCGAGACGATCCGTACCGAGCTGATCCTCGCGGACATGCAGACCATCGACAGCGCGCTGCCCCGGTTGGAGAAGGACGCCAAGAAGGACAAGTCCGTCCAGGCCGTGGTCGAGGCGGTGCGGCACGCGCAGGAGGTGCTGGACGCGGGGCGGACGGTCTTCGAGGCCGGGCTCGACCCCGCCCCGTTGCGCGAGCTGCAGCTGATGAGCGCCAAGCCGTTCCTCTACGTCTTCAACTGCGACGCCGACGAGCTGGTCGACGAGACCCTGATCGGTGAGCTGCGCCAGCTGGTCGCGCCGGCCGAGGCGATCTTCCTGGACGCGAAGTTCGAGGCCGAACTGGTCGAGCTCGACGACGAGGAGGAGGCCCGGGAGATGCTCGCCGAGACCGGCGTCGACGAGCCCGGACTCGACGTGCTCGCCCGGGTCGGGTTCGACACCCTCGGCCTGCAGACCTACCTCACCGCCGGGCCCAAGGAGTCCCGCGCCTGGACGATCCGCCGCGGCTCGACCGCGCCGGAGGCGGCCGGCGTGATCCACACCGACTTCCAGCGCGGCTTCATCAAGGCCGAGATCGTCTCGTACGAGGACCTGGTCGACGCCGGCTCGATGGCGGCTGCGAAGTCCGCCGGCAAGGTGCGCATGGAGGGCAAGGACTACGTCATGGCCGACGGTGACGTGGTGGAGTTCCGCTTCAACGTGTGAGTCGGCGCACGCAAACCACCCGCCGTGGGTGATGGGCAGGTGGTGGTGGCGCTCTAGCGTCCGTTTTGGTTTGTCCGATCTGGCGAACGGAGCTGAGCGGTGGATCAGAACGAACCGAGCCCGTCGATCGAGGCAGCGCATGCGGCGCTGATGGAGTCCCTCCCGTTGGCAGACGCCGACGACCTCGACGATGCCACCCGGGGCTTCATCGCAACGCTGGAGGACCCGCAGATCCGCAACGCTGCGGGTGACGTCGTGTGGGACGCATCGACGTACGACTTCGTGTCCGGTGCCGCGCCGACCTCGGTGAACCCCAGCCTGTGGCGGCAGGGACAACTGGTCGCGAAGCACGGCCTGTTCGAGGTCGTCGAGGGGCTGTACCAGGTCCGGGGCTTCGACCTGTCCGTGGTCTCCTTCATCGAAGGCGACACCGGGGTCGTCGTGGTCGACCCGCTGCTGACGGCGGAGCCAGCGGCCGCCGCCCTGGCCCTCTACCGCCAGCACCGCGGAGACCGGCCGATCGTGGCGGTGGTCTACACCCACTCCCACATCGACCACTTCGGCGGCGTCTTCGGGATGGTGAACCAGGAGGAGGTCGACTCCGGCCAGGTGCCCGTCATCGCCCCGGACGGCTTCCTCGAGCACGCGATCGCCGAGAACGTCTACGCCGGCACCGCGATGTCGCGTCGTTCCGCCTACATGTACGGCGCGTCCCTGGCCCGCGGCCCGAAGGGACAGGTCGGTGCGGGTCTGGGTCAGAGCACCTCGACCGGCGAGCCGGGGATCATCGTCCCGACCCAGCTCGTCGCCACGACAGGGGAGACCCACACCTTCGACGGCGTCGAGATCGAGTTCCAGATGGCCCCGGGGACCGAGGCGCCGAGCGAGATGCACCTCTACTTCCCCGGATACCGGGCGTTGTGCATGGCCGAGAACGCCACCCACACCTTGCACAACCTGCTCACCCTGCGCGGCGCCTTGGTGCGTGACCCGCACGTGTGGTCGCAGTACCTCACCGAGGCCATCGTGCGGTTCGGTGCCAGGAGCGACGTCCTGTTCGCCCCGCACCACTGGCCCACCTGGGGCAACGAGAACGTGCTGGCGCACCTGGCCATCCAGCGCGACCTGTACGGCTACTTGCACGACCAGACCCTGCGGATGATCAACAAGGGCATGACCGGAGCGGAGATCGCGGAGGTCATCGAGCTGCCACCGGCGATCGCCGACACGTGGAGCACCCGCGGCTACTACGGCTCGGTCTCCCACAACGTCAAGGCGGTCTACCAGCGCTACATGGGCTGGTTCGACGGGAACCCGGCCCGGCTGTGGGCGCACCCGCCGCAGGCCCTGGCCGAGCGTCACGTCGCTGCCCTCGGCGGGATCGACCGGACCGTGGAGATCGCGCAGGAGGCGTACGACGCGGGGGACTTCCGCTGGGCCGCGACGCTGCTGGACTACGCAGTGTTCACCGACAGCGACCACGCGGGGGCCCGGACGCTGTACGCCGACACCCTCGAACAGCTGGGCTACGGTGCCGAGAACGGCACCTGGCGCAACTTCTTCCTCTCCGGCGCCACCGAGCTGCGCGAAGGCAACTTCGGGACTCCCCTGTCCGCGAACTCGCCGACCATCATGGTGCAGCTGACTCCGGAACAGGTCTTTGACTCGATCGCCATCACCGTGGACGGACCCCGAGCCTGGGATCTCGACCTCGCCTTCGACGTCTCGTTCAGTGACCTGGGGCGCAGCTTCCACATCACCCTGTCCAACGGCGTCCTGGTGTATCTCGAACGCGACCCGGACGGCTCCGCACCGCTGCACCTGACGCTGACCAAGCCCCGGCTGCTCGCACTCCTGACCGGAGACGCGTCATCCGACGGCCTGGACATCAACGGCGACCTCGCAGTCCTGGAGTCCCTCATCGGCGTGCTCGACCGGGGGGACCCCGACTTCGACATCGTCGTCCCGTAGCCGGGCAACCGATCACCGACGCCGCGCTGCAGCGACTCTCCGCCCGGCCGCCCTGCGGCCGGTTCGTTCCCGCTCCCGCCCTCGATGCGACTTCGACAGATCGAGCACCAGGCTCGTCGGCCAGTCGAGGGTGAGCCAGGCGCCGTACTGGAGTGCCTCCCAGCTCCGCGCCACCTCGTCCAGCCGACGCACCGCTGCGGCAAGCGTCGCGGGATCGACGGGCACCGCGAACGGCCGGACCTGGTGCTTGACCCGACCGATGCTGCGTTCCCACGCCGTCACGGTGATGGCCACCAGCTGCTCGGAGCGGCCCATGTCCGCGCGGCCCGTCACCGCAATCCGCTGGGCGCGTCGTTGCTGGCCCAATGTGTTGTCCGCCGGAGCCGGCGTGAAGACACCAGCGCCTCCCGAGGCGAGCTGGCCCCACACCCCCAGCTCGATCCGGAAGTGCTCCTCGACGAGGAAGTGCGCGAGGTCGTGCGGCATCAGGTCATCGAAACCGGGCGCGAAGCGCGGCACCAACGGTGGGCCGTGCTCACGCTCGATCGCGATGGCGTACCGCTTGGCGTCGACCTTCGTGAAGGTCACTCGCATGCCGCGCATCCTAGGAACGGTCGAAACCTCGCGCGACGAGATTTTGTCCGTTCGGACGATGGCGCCATACGCCGACCGGCGACAGTGTGGTGCGTCGCGGGCCCGGTGTGCTCACCCTCAACGCCCCTCCGTCGGTCGGGGGGCCACGTTCTTCGGAGCGGCGATGGGGGAAGCGGCCCGGGCCCGCGCCAATCTCGCGCGGTGCGAGAACGCCTCGGGCGCGTGTCACCCGTGCTCGGCGCGCTCGGACAGGACGCCGGTGAGCAGCGCGATCAGCGCCCCGACCTGGACGTCGGCGGAGTCAGCCGGCTCCTCGCTCGACCCGTCGAGCGCCCGAGCGGCGAGCCCGGCCTTGGCGTCGACCAGCTCGGCGATCTTGGTGTCGATGGTCTGGGCGGCGATGATCCGCCAGGCGGTGACGGGCTCGCGCTGGCCGATGCGGTGCACCCGGTCGATCGCCTGGGTCTGCTCGGCGTTGGTCCAGGAGAGCTCGGCGAGCACGACGTTCGAGGCGACCTGGAGGTTGATCCCGACGCCGGCGGCGGTCAGTGAGCAGATGATGACCGCGACCTCGGGGTCGTTGGCGAATGCGTCGATGGCCTCCTGGCGCGCCGTCGAGGACTGGCCGCCCCGGATCGACCGGTAGCTGATGTCGCGTCTGGCGAGGGCGTCCTCGGCGGTGTCCATCACGTCGAGGTGCTTGGCGAAGAACACGACCTTGCCGGCGCTGCGGGCCAGCTGCGCGGCGTAGTCGGCGGCGAGCTCTGCCTTGGCCTGGCCGATCTTGCGCACCATCGTGAACACGTTGTCGCCGGTGCTCGCATCGGTGGACTCGGCGACCTCGCGCTCGGCCACGCGGCGTACGAGGGCGTGGTCGATGCCCTCGGCCTCCGAGCCTCCGCGCCGGTGCTCCAAGGCCGCCTGGTAGCGGCCGACCAGGCGCTTGGCGAGCTGCTCCTCCGCCTCGCGGACCGACCTGCCGGCCGCGCCCTCGAGGTCGACCGGCAGGTCCGCGATCCGACGGGCGGGGATGTCGGCCGCCACGTCGACCTTGCGCCGGCGGACGATGCCCAGGTCGACGACCGCGGTGCGTGCGGCGGGGTAGAACGCGTGGTCGGCAGGCGTCAGATCCGTACGTTCCAGGGCCGCCATCAGCGCATCGCCCGGCTTGCGCTCGTCGATCCAGCCGAGGAACTGCCAGATCGCCCGGAAGTCCTCGATGTCGTTGATCAGCGGGGTGCCGGTCAGCGCCATCAGCAGCGGACGCGGGTGGCGTCTCCGGATCCGTTCGGAGACCTCGATGACGTGCTGGGACCGCTGCGACTTCTTGTTCTTGATGTAGTGCGCCTCGTCGACCACCATGCCGCGGAAGCCGTGTTCGCCGATCCAGTCCACGTGCCGGTCGAGCACCTCGTAGTTGACCACGACGATGTCGGCGAACCCGTCGATCGTCTCCCCGTCCCCGTGGATCACCGTCACGGACCGGGAGGGCGTCCACAGCTCGGCCTCACGCGCCCAGTTCGTCTTGACCACGTTGGGGACCACGGCCAGCAGCGGGTACGCCCCGGCCACCTGGGCGGCCAGGAGTGCCTGCGCGGTCTTGCCCAGCCCGGGCTCGTCGGCCAGCAGGAAGGTGCGGTGACCCGCTGACGCGGCGGCCAGCAGCCGGGCCTGGTGCGGCATGAGATCCAGCCCCTTGGGCATCACCATCGCCGCCCGGGGGTCCGGGAGCACCATGCAGGCCGAGGCGCCGGGGGAGGGATGCTCGAAGGAGTTGAGCAGCGGCCCGATCAGCTCCCAGCCCGCAAGGCGGCCCTCCGCCTTGGGCGTCACCTGGCTGAAGTCGGGCGCGAGGAACGGGTTGGCCATCTGGGCCGCGACCACCGACCGGGGCGCCGGCTTCCGTCCGGTACGGACCGGGGTCGCCGGCTCGGAGCGCTGGGGACATCCGCGTCCGGCGCCGGTTCGACACCAGCGGCCACCCGCATCTCACGCTGCATCCGGCGGGTGGCGTCGCTGACCTCGGCGTCCTCCTCGAGCAGGTGCCACAGGGACGGCTCGCGGGTCGCGATGCGCGCCAGGATCGTGGCCACGCCCTCCAGGCGCCTGAGCTCGGTGTTCCGCTGGGCCTCCGGGCGGGCCGCGTCGGCCCGGATCCGGGCGCGCTCCACCCGGGCGAGCAGCGCGATGGCCTGGAACCGGGAGCGCTGCTCCGCGGTCACCTGCCCACGGTCGACGGCCGTCTCGACCGCCCGGACGGCTTTCGCGAGGACCGGAAAGATGCCCTCGGTGTCCTGGCGGCGGGTGCGCGCACGCCGGGTCGACGGGCCGTCCCCGGACCGGTTCCTACGCTGCTTCGCCAAGCGGCAGCCCTCTTCCTCATGCGCGTCCGCCGCCGCCTGCGCTGTCGGCAGGCCTGATCCGGCGGGAGCCCGCCGCAGCGGACTCGTCGTGCCGTCGGCAGGATGCCCACCGCCGACGCCGTTCCTTACCGGAACGCGATACGTCGCTCGGCCGATGCTGCCTGGCTCTGCCAGTCTACGAGATCGTCCAAGCCGAAAGGTCACGTCATGGCAACCTTCACCCGATCAGACGATCTGCAGAGGGCGGAGTTCGTCGGCGCGGACCTGCGCGGCGCCCGGTTCGTCGAGTCGGACCTCTCCGGCGTCGTGATGCGCGCGGTCGAGGTCGCGGGGGCGGACATCGACGCACCGTGGCTCCCGCACGGCCAGCCCTTCCTCGTCAACGGCGTCGATGTGATCCCGCTGGTCGAGGCCGAGCTCAACCGTCGTTTTCCTGGCCGCGCCGGCAGACGTGCCGAGGACCCAGCCGGCCTGCGCGCGGCCTGGGACGCGCTCGAGCGCACCTGGTCGGCCACTCTCGAGCGGGCCGCGGCGATGCCCGCAGGCACCGTCGACGTGTCGGTGGGCGGCGAGTGGTCGTTCGCGCAGACGTTGCGCCACCTGGTCCTGGCCACGGACATCTGGCTGGGCGGGGCGGTCCTGGAGATCGAGCAGCCCTTGCACCCCATCGGACAGACGGACGCGGGCGCCGGGGACGGCGGCGGCTTCGACACGTCGAGCCTCACGACGGACACACCGCCGTACGCGGAGGTGCTCGACGTCCGGGCTGGTCGCGTGGCGATGGTGCGCGACTTCCTCGCGACCGTCACCGCAGACGAGCTGGCCGCGCCGCGCTCGAACCCGCACGCGCCCGAGCACCCGGAGACCACCCGATCGTGCCTGCACGTGATCCTCGAGGAGGAGTGGGAGCACCACCGCTTCGCCGTCCGCGACCTCGACGCGATCGAGGCCGGGCCCCGGGCGTGAACCGGTGTCGGCCGCCTAGGCGTCCCAACCCGAGGTGAACCACTCGACTGATCCCGTGGCCGGGTCGTACGAGCGCCGGCTGATGGTGCCGATGTTGCCCCCGTAGACGTGGATCCCGACGGTGGGCACGTCGCCGACGGCCGTGACGGCGTGGACGTCGTCGTCGGTGGTGCAGCACACCGTGACCTGCCCGGGTCTCCACTCCTGCTCACCGGCCGGGGTCAGGGCCGTGCCCGACTCAGTCGCTGCGGGCTTGAGGTAGCGGAGCTCGCGCTCGGCTCCCGAGTAGATGCCGGCAACACCCCAGGTCTCGTGGGAGTGCACGGGCGTGCGTTGACCGGGGCTCCAGACCACGCAGGCCAGCGACCAGCTGTCGTCGGGAGCGATGTGGAGCGGGTACGTCAGGTGCCGCTCACTCGATGGTCGGGTGACGTCCTCGGGAAGCCGGTAGCTGCTCGCCAGCAAGCGGACAGCCGCTCGGCGACGAGCTTGGTGACCTGATGCTCGTCCTGGGTGGCCCTGACAAACGAGGCCACGTCGGTGATGAATCTGTCCAAGCTCTCTGCGGTCATCGTGCTCCTCCTCACTGCGTGATCGTGTCGACCGTCAGGTGGTGAGCCTGCGGGCGAGCACGGGGATGAAGATCGCTGCGGCGACGACGTGGATCAGCACCAGCGAGGCGACGGTCGCGAGGTTCGCGTCCGTGAAGAACGGCGGGACCAGCGAGGCGGCGGTGAGCGTCACCGTCACCCGGACGAACAGGGTGCTGGGGTGCCTGCTCCACCGTCGCAGGCCGGCGGCCAGGGCAACGCCGATCATCGAGAAGATGAACGTGAGCTGCGCGAACGCCCACACCGGGATGGACTCCCCACCGTCGGGCAGCTCGAAGTCGACACCGACCGCCATCGCGACGGCGCCGACGAGGGTCGCGCACCCGGCGGCGGCGGTGGCGGCGAGCAGGCCGGTGACGAACAGGCCGCGCCTGCGCTCAGGCGCGGCTACGGCGGGGGGAGGGGTCTGGGTGCTGGTCATGACGCTCCTTCCATCGCGGGAACTTCGAGGACAGTGTCTGGTAGATACTGTTTCCCTAGGATACTGTATCCACCGCCTACAGTTGTCAAGGGTCATGACCAAGGTCGGTGCCGAGGAGGTTCGATGGCGGAGCAGGAATCGCCCCAACGGACGATCGAGTTGCTCTGGGGGATGCGGGCCGCCCCGAGCCGCGGTCCCAAGGCCACGCTGACCGTCGAGAACATCGCGGCCGCCGCGGTCTCCGTGGCCGACGCCGACGGCATCGAAGCGGTCTCCATGCAGCGGGTCGCGGAAAGCCTCGACTTCACCAAGATGTCGCTGTACCGGCACGTCTCCGGCAAGGCCGACCTCATCGCCGTGATGGTCGAGCAGGCCGTCGGAGACCCTCCCGACCTCCACCGGGTCAAGGGTGGCTGGCGGCCGCGACTCGAACGCTGGGCCCGCGCACTGTCCACGACCTGGGAGGAGCACCCGTGGCTTCCTGGGGTCACGGTCGGGGACCGGGTGATGGGCCCGAGGGAGACCGGGTGGGTCGAGGCCGCCGTCGCGGCGCTCGACGGCACACGGCTGTCACCCGACGAGCGGATGGACGTCGTCACCTTGATCAGCGGGCACATCCGCAACACCCAGGCGCGCGAGGTCGCCGGCACCCAACCGTGGCACGACCGCAACTACGGCGACCTGCTACGGCTGAGCCCCGACCAGTTCCCCGCGCTGTACG
This sequence comes from uncultured Actinomycetota bacterium, assembly GCA_963801045.1. Taxonomy (GTDB): domain Bacteria; phylum Actinomycetota; class Actinomycetes; order Propionibacteriales; family Nocardioidaceae; genus JACCWP01. The sequence goes on along the minus strand of CAWDDC010000003.1, from coordinate 441,349 downwards.
AGCTCGCCACCGACCGGACCCGGAGCCCACGGCAGTCGCGGGGCTTCGGCTCTGCGGTGCGTCCTGGACGGCGTCGAGAAAGCGCTCGGCGAGACGGCCTGACGGCTGCTGCAGTACCGTGAGAAGCCTCGCTGTCGGCACACCGCGTTCGGCACTCGAGTCGTCGAACGATGATGGGCGCCGCATGTTCGGAACGCACTGGGACAAGGCCGAGGCGACGATCGTCGCCCGCGATGCGAAGTTCACCGGCGACGGATCGACCGCGACGTACACGTACGTGGCCGACGTGCGGCTGCCGACCGGGGAGACGTTCCGCGCCACCGTGCGCGAGCCGCGATCGCCACACCGACTTCTGGGCGCCGGGCATCCGCGACGTGGTCTCGGTGCTCGTCAAGTCCAAGGACGGCAAGGTCAAGTTCGACAAGGACGACGAGCGGATGAGCGTGAAGGCCTACGAGGCGGCCAAGAAACAGGCCTTCGAGAAGGTCCAGCAGCAACCCGCGGGCTCGCCGTCCCCGGCGCCGGAGGCCCGGCTCGCCCAGCTCACGGCGCTGCACGACAGCGGCCTGATCACCGCCGAGGAGTACGCCCAGCAGCGGCATCGTCGCCTCGACGAGATCGACGCAATTCGCGTTGCGTGCCCGTTCCCCGGGTGCCTACGTTCCTCCCCGTGACCTCCCACCTCGTTGCGCTCGCGTTCGACGCCAACGACCCGGCCCGGCTCGCGCCCTTCTGGGCCGGCGTCCTCGGCTGGGAGATGGTCGACGACCCCGACGGCGGCATCGCGCTGCTGCCCAACGACGACACCGGGTTCCGGATCGAGTTCTTCCCGACGCAAGACCCGAGGACCGGCCCCAACCAGATGCACTTCGACCTGACGAGCACGTCCCTCGAGGCCCAGCAGCAGACGGTGGCGAGGGCGCTCGAGCTCGGCGGCCGGCACCTCGACATCGGCCAGGGCCCGGACGCGGATCACGTGGTGCTCGCCGACCCGGAGGGCAACGAGTTCTGCGTGATCGAGCCGGGCAACGACTTCCTGGCCGACTGCGGGTTCATCGGAGCGCTGTCGAGCGACGGATCGCAGGAGGTCGGCTACTTCTGGAGCAAGGCGCTGGACTGGCCGCTGGTCTGGGACCAGGACCAGGAGACCGCGATCCGCTCTCCGCACGGCGGTCCGAAGATCACCTGGGGCGGTCCGCCGGTGCAGCCGAAGACCGGCAAGAACCGGCTGCACTTCGACCTCGCTCCACCCGCCGACGGTGATCAGGAGGCGGAGGTCGAGCGGCTCGTCTCCCTCGGGGCGACGCGCAGTCGACATCGGCCAGGGCGACGTCAGCTGGGTCGTGCTGGCCGACCCCGACGGCAACGAGTTCTGCGTGCTGACCCCCCGATAGGAGGCTGCCCCATGGCGGCACGTCCAGCTCCGCCCCGAGCCGTTCACCGCGCGGACGTCCTCCGCGGCGCTCGAGGACCTCCGTACGCGGCTTCGCGCGACGCGTTGGCCGGACGCCCCTGAGGACGCGGGATGGTCGCTCGGGACCGACCTCGGCTACCTGCGCGAGCTGGTGGCGTACTGGGCGGATGGCTTCGACTGGCCGGCTCAGGAGGCGGCGCTCGCGAGGCTCCCGCGCTTCCGCGTCCCGGTGGGCGGGCTCGGCATCCACTTCGTGCACGCCCGGGCCGCCGCGTCGGCCGCGCCGGCCCTCCCGCTGATTCTCAGCCACGGCTGGCCGGACTCGTTCTGGCGCTACGCGAAGGTCATCCCGCTGCTCACCGACCCAGGCGCGCACGGCGCCGACCCCGACGACGCGTTCGACGTGGTCGTCCCGGACCTACCCGGGCTACGGCTACTCCGACCGTCCCGCCGGTCCGCCCCTCGACTCCGTCGCCGTCGCCGGCCTGTGGGCCGAGCTCATGGGCGTGCTCGGCTACCCGCGGTACGGCGCGGCCGGCGGGGATCTCGGCAGTGCCGTGAGCCGCTACCTCGCCCTCGACCATCCCGACCGGGTCGTCGCCGTGCACCGCACGGACGCGGGCCTGCCGGTCAACGTCTTCGACCCGGCTGACCTCTCGTCCGAGGAGCGCGCCTGGCTCGCGGAGGCCGCGGCGTGGGGCGCGACCGAGGGCGCGTACGCCGCCGTCCACCGCACCAAGCCGCAGACCGCCGCCTTCGGGCTCACCGACTCGCCGGCCGGGCTCGCCGCGTGGATCGTCGAGAAGCTCCGGTCGTGGAGCGACTGCGACGGCGACGTCGAGCAGAGCTTCAGCAAGGACGAGATCCTCACGAACGTCACGATCTACTGGCTCACCGGGACGATCGGCTCGGCCATGCGGATGTACCACGCGAACGCCGCGATTCCGCCTGCGCAGCACGCCCGCCGCGTCGAGGTGCCCTCGGGCTTCGCGCTCTTCGCCGGCGACGTCGTCCGCCCGCCTCGGGCGTGGCTCGACCGGGTGGCGAACGTCGTGCGCGTGGCCGAGCCGCCGCGTGGCGGACACTTCGCGCCGTTCGAGGAGCCCGAGCTCTACGCGGAGGAGCTGCGCGCGTTCTTCCGCCCCTACCGGACGACGACGGACTGACGGTCAGCTGATCGCGGCGGTCACGTAGTAGCAGCCGAGCGACGCCAGGCCGCCGTCCGCCTCCGGGAGGTAGGGGGCAGGGCCGTTGACGTCGAGCGGCGTCCACACGCCGTCGGCCGCCAGCCGGTCGATCACGCCCTGGCAGTCGCGGGGCTCCCACAGGTCCTCGCGCTGCGTCACGACCACGAGTCCCCCCGACCGCACGACCCGCGCGAACTCACGCCACACCGCTTCGACGTCGGGGAGGTAGGTCATCACGCCGACACAGACGAGCGCGTCGACACCGTCGTCGTCGACCGGCAGTGGCTGTTGGAGGTCTGCCGGCTCGACCGTGTCGTACGCGCCGCTCTGCTGCGCGACCCGCAGCGACGTCTGCGAGATGTCGAGCCCCGTGATCCGGCCGGCATAGCCACCTGCCCGGAGCGCCCTGCCGACCAGTCCGGTGCCGCACCCGACGTCGAGCACCGAGCCCGCCTTCGGTTGACGGCTGACGACGGTCTCGGCGACGACCGCGGGCGCCCGGTAGGACCACGCGACGAGGTCGTCGTCGTAGTTCTCGGCCCACTCGTCGTAGCGGTCGGCGACCTCGCGCGGGTCGGCCGTGCCTTGGAGCAACCAGTCGTCGCTCGGAACGTCGTGAGCAGCCATCGCCCCAACGTCTCACGCGACCGCATTCGGCCTCAACGTCAGTCGTCGCCCGACGGCAGGCAGTCTCCTCAGCGACGGACGCGGTAGCGGATGTGGGTGGCCTGCGGGGTGTCGATCACCTGGACGATCTCCAGCTCGATCTCGGCCGGGAGGACGTCGAACATCCGGTGGCCACGACCGAGCAGCACCGGGATCTGATGGATCTGCACCTCGTCCAGCACACCGGCCTCGAGCGCCCGCTGCCCCGTGTACGCGCCGCGCACCTGCACGTCCCGTTCGCCGGCGGCCGCCTTCGCCTGCGCCATCGTGCTCTCGATCCCGTCGGACACGTACGTCACCAACGGATAACCCCACCGAGCGGCCGGGCTCGGCGGCCGGTGGCTGGGCACGAAGATCGGGGCACCGGCGTGGTCACCACCCCAGTGGTCCATCAGCTCGGCGGTCCGCCGACCCGCGACGACTGCACCGGCCGCGCTCCACTCGGCGTTGAACTGCCGGACCGGGCCGGCCTCCACGTCCGCCCACGCGTGCAGCCGCTCGCCGTCGTCGCCACCGAGGTAGTCGTTGTCGTCGGCGATGTACCCGTCGAGGGACATCGACATGTCGAGCACGGATGTGGACATGGCGGGTTCTCCTCTTGCCTGACGTGACACGGCGCTGGCCATCCCACTCGCAAACGCGAGACTTCTCGCGTCAGTGACGCTACCCAGGGTCGTCGGGCTAATGCAAGGAGATTCGCGTTATGGTCGCGGAGTGGACGAGGGGCGGACCATGCAACGGCCCGGGGGACGGTCCGCCCGGGTGCGCACAGCGGTGCATGCAGCGGCGCTGCGGCTGCTGGAGACGCACCAGTGGGAGGCGCTCAGCGTCCCGATGGTGGCCGAGGCGTCGGGAGTGCACCAGGCCACGATCTACCGCCGCTGGGGCAGCATGTCCGCCCTGCTGACCGACGTGGTCGACGAGTGGTCGGCCACCACCGCCGCCCTCCCCGACACCGGTTCGCTCCGCGACGACCTGCAGATCTACGCCGGCGCGGTGGCCACGCCGCTGGAGGGCAGGCTGGTGCCGTTGATCCTGCGGGCCGTGGTCCAGGAGATCCGTCCGGGTGCGCGGCGCCAGGCCTCGGCGGCCTTCACCGAACGCGAGCGTCAGCTGCAGACCATGCTGGACCGGGCGAAGGCCCGAGGGGAGCCGACGCCCACCCTCGAGGAGCTGCTCGAGCTGGTCGTGGCCCCGCTGTACTTCTACGCCCTCTTCACCGAGCCGATGCCGGCAGCGGACGCCTCGCGCCTGGTCGATCGGCTCCTCGACGTCGTCGCCCGACGGGGCGCAGCAGGGTCCGCCGCGACCCGCAGTCCTCAGCCCTCGTAGCGGCCGTGCGGTAGGCCGACGTAGGGGAACTCGTCCAGCAGATCGGTGTGCGCGTCGACACCGTCGCTGGTCAGCCTGCCGTTGGTGAGCAGCGGCAGGAAGTAGTCGGGTACGTCGTCGGTCAGGGTCCGGCCGTTGTCGGGGTACCGCGCCGGCCGCTGGTGGTCGTACCGGATGACGTCGGGCAACATGCCGGCCGCGACCTGGCGGGCCTGATCGGACGAGTAGCCACCGGTGTGCTCCAACGTGTGTGCGAACGCGTCTACGAAGCGCGCGTCGTCAGCCGGCTCGCCGTCGAGATAGGCCGCCCACGCATCCCCGGGGAGGAACACCGCTTGCTGCGTACGCGCGCCACGGTCGGCCTGGACCCAGCCCGACCCGGGGCCGTCTTGCGGCACCAGCGAGCGGTGCCACAGGTTGACCCCGGCGCGGGACGCCCAGTGTGTTGTTCGGGATCTCCAGGACGATGCTGCAGACGTCCTTGTCGGCGAAGTAGTCGTCGCCGGTGAACGTCAGGTCGTTGCGTGCACCGCCGACGTCGAAGAAGAACGGATCACTGCGCCAGCCTGCGAAGAACCGGTAACCGTCGGACGCGACGATGCTGGGGTCGGAGCCCAGGGAGACGGGGGCGTTCTCGACCACGAAGTCACCGTTTCCGTCGATGCCGACGGCGTCAGTCCCGGTGACCCGGCGCACCGTCGCCGTCTGGTTGTTGCCGCCCACCGAGGAGAACCGGACCCGGTAGGCGACGTCTGCCCACGTGATCCCCGTCGGTGTCGATCTTCAGCTCGTAGATCGCCTGCGGCGCGAACGGTTCCGGGCTGGTCGGCCCGGGTGGGTTGATGCCCATCGAGGGGCGCGCGTCCATGATCAGCACGGACGTGTTTGCGTCACCAGGCTTGGGAAAGGCGAAGAGGTCGCAGAGATCAAGCCGGGCATCGCCGTGTGGAAATGAGAAGTCGGGACCGGAGTAGTGGTGCGACATCGTGGCTCCTCGGTCATGCGACGGACGCCAGGATTTGCACGCTACACCGGGCGAGAGGAGTGCCGAGGCGCGCTGTGTGGGACTCAACGCCTGAAGGCGTCGCTGCACGGGGGCAGATCGTCCCGTACGTTCACCCCCATGCGCTCTCGTACCGAGAACATGTGGTGGGGCACGGCGATCGAGGCACCCGACCCCGGCGCCCTGGCCCGGTTCTACTCCCAGCTGCTGGGCTGGCAGATCGGCCACGAGGAGCCGGGCACCGCCATCCTCGTCGCGCCCCCAGGGGGCACCTACATCGTCTTCCAGCAGGCGGACGGATACGTGCCGCCGGTGTGGCCGCCCGCCGACGGGCAGCAGCGCACGATGATGCACTTCGACTTCCAGGTGGGTGACCTCGACTCCGGCGTGGCCGACGCCGTCGCGCTCGGGGCCACGCTCGCCGACGACCAGCCGCAGGACAACGTGCGGGTGCTGCTCGACCCGGCCGGGCACCCGTTCTGCCTGTGCCGTGACGACGGGGACTGAGGCCCCGATGCCCGGTGCTGTCCGGCTGATCCGCTCGACCTCGCTCGCAGCGACCGACTACGCGTACGCCGCCACCGCCCCGGCCGGTGCCCGCCTCGTCTTCCTCGCGGGAGCCTGTCCGCTGGACGCCGACGGACGCACCGTGGGAGTCGGCGACCACGAGGTGCAGGCGCAGCAGGTCGTCGACAACCTCGTGCAGGCGCTGCGGGATGCCGGGGCCGGCCTCGGGACGTGCTGTACACGCGGGTCATGGTCGCGTCCGACGTCCGGGACGACCTCGTACGGGTGTGGCGGATCGTGCGAGCGGTGTTCGGCGACCACGACGTCCCCAGCACGCTGTCCGGCGTCACGGTCCTCGGCTACCCGGACCAGCTGGTCGAGGTCGAGGCGGTCGCTGCGGTGCTGGACTGAGCTAGCGGCTGGCCCAGTAGTCGTCCCGCGCCTTGGAGGCTGCCAGCTCCTCGGCGGTCGTGAAGCCGGGTGCCATCGAGGCGTCGGTGCCGGCCATGTACTGGTGGTGGTCGATCCCCAGCAGCCGGATCCAGCTCTGCTGCCCGAAGGTGAGCCCGATGAAGCAGCCGAGCTCGACCAGCTCCGGCTCGGAGAAGTGCTCGCGCAGCCGCTGCCAGAGCTTGTCGAGCTCCTGCTCGCCCCAGGCGATCGCCTGCGCGTAGGCCAGCGCGGCCTTCTGGCGGTCGTCGTACGCGCTGGACGACTCGAAGTTCAACAGCTCGTCGTACTGCTGCTCCTGCAACCCGGCCGCCGTCGCCTTGGCCGAGCGCTGGTTGCCGCAGAACTCGCACTTCACGGTGCGCGAGATGTAGATCCGGCAGAGGTCCTTGATCGCGTGGTCGCAGACCCCACTGTGGAACAACGCCTGCCAGGAGTCGGCGAACGCCCAGAACGCGTTCGGGGCATGGGCGCGCACGGCGGAGCTCTCGGGTCGGGCGTCCCCTCGCGAGCGCACCGGTGCATCTCGGTCTGCATCCGCTCGTCCATCTGCTCGAGCGGCACGTAGCCGATGTACGGCTGTGGCATGGCTGACTCCCTCGGTGGTGGCGCGTGGGTCCCGGACGGGCAGGAGGACCCGCCTGTCCATCATCGACCCCGGGCAGCGCCGGACCAGCGGGGTCGACGCCTGACCGCAAGCGTGCTGGGCTGGACGCGGATCCGGTCCGGCTCGGGGAGGTGCAGCCATGCGTCGGTTCCTGGTGGTCGCCAACCAGACCCTCGGCAGCGTCGAGCTGCTCGACGAGCTGCACCGGCGGCAGGCGGAGAGCCCCACCGACTTCCACTTCCTGGTGCCCGCCACCCTGACGGTGACCCACGACCGATACTCGCCGCTCGCGCCGCCGGCGGACGAGCCCGTCGAGGAGCTGGTCCAGCGCCGGCTGGACACGGAGCTGCTGCGGCTGCGCGCGTCCGGGTTGCGGGCACAAGGCGTCGTCGCGGGCAGCGATCCCGTCCGTGCCGTCCGCGAGGTGCTGGAGCGGCGGGTCTTCGACGAGATCATCGTCTCGACCCTGCCGCGAGGCGTCTCCGGTTGGCTGCGGCTGGATCTGGTCGCCCTGGTCAGGCGGCGGGCCCGGGTCCCGGTCACGCACGTCGAGTGCAGGACGTCGGGGCCGGTCTGATCGCCGAACAGGCGCGCTGGCGTCCGATGTGATCGGCTGGCTGCATGAGTACGAACTCCCGCACGATCGACGCCACCCCCGATGAGGTCTTCGCCGTGCTCGCCGACGGCTGGCTCTACCCGCTGTGGGTGGTCGGCGCCTCCCGGATGCGTGCGGTCGACGAGGACTGGCCGGCACCAGGCAGCCGGCTGCACCACTCGGTCGGTGCGTGGCCGCTGCTGATCGACGACGACACCGAGGTGATCGAGCGGGAGCCGCTGCTGCTGGTGCTCCGGGCGCGCGCGTGGCCCTCTGGTGAAGCCGAGGTCCGGATCCGGCTCGAGCCGATCGGGTCGCAGACCAGGGTGACGCTGCACGAGGACGCGATCGGCGGACCGGGTCGCTTGGTGCCCGGCCCCGCACGGCACCCGTTGCTGCACATGCGCAACCGCGAGGGCCTTCGCCGGCTGGCGATGCTGGTGGAGGGCCGCCGCGCGGAAGGGACGACGGCGGATCGCACTCCTTGACCGTGTTCCGACTGCTCCCCGACGTCCTCGCCCGGGACCTCGACATCGTCTTCTGTGGTCTCGCGGTGGGGGAGTGTGCCGCCCTGCGGGGCCACCACCACGCCGGGCCGCGGACTCGTTCTGGCAGCTGCTGCACGAGTCCGGCCTCACGCCTCGGCGACTGGAGGCGGACGAGGACGACACCCTGCCGGCGTACGGACTCGGCCTGACCGACGTGCCGCCCACGCTGCCGGCCGACACCGGGACGCGCTACGAGGTGCCCGGGCTGGTGGCCAAGGCGGAGCGGTTGCGGCCGCGATGGATCGCCATGACCGGCAAGGGTGCCGCCGCGGTCGTCGCCCGCGGCCTCGGGCAGCGCCCTCCACCGCTCGGCCCGGTGACGTGGCGCATCGGCCCGGCCGGGGTCTTCGTGCTGCCCAGCCCGAGCGGGGCCAACCGCCGGCGCAGCTATGACGGCCGGCTACGCGGCTGACTTGTGGCCGAGCTCGCCGAGCGGCGCGCGGACGGGCCGCCGCGCCGGTAGGCCGAGGCTCCCGACAGCGGCCTGCCCCGCGGCTAGGGTCGTGGCGATGGGGACGGGGATCGGCCCACGGGGGGTCCTGACCGCGCTGGTGGTCGCTGCCACGGTCTCGGCCGGGGTCGGTGCCGCCGGTGCGAGCCGCTCCGTCGAGGCGGCCGCTCCCGCCGCCGCTGGCCCGCCCAACCTGGTCGTGATCCTGGTCGACGACGCCCGGGTGGACGACCTGGCCCCGGCCTTCATGCCGCAGGCCAACGCCCTCATCGGCGACCAGGGGGCGCGGTTCACCCGCTTCTACGCGCCGTTCCCGCTGTGCTGCCCCGCCCGAGCGACGCTGCTCACGGGTCAGTACGCGCACAACCACGGCGTGGTGTGGAACCGGGCTCCCCAGGGTTTCGACGCCTTCGACGACGAGCACACGCTCGGGACGTGGCTGGACCCCACGTACCGGACCGGCATGATCGGCAAGTACCTCAACGGCTACGGGCGGGTCCTCACTGCTACGTGCCCCCCGGGTGGGACACCTGCGGGTGCCGGTGGGGCACAGCGAGTACAACTACGCGCGCTTCGACGTCAACGAGGACGGCGCGGTCCGGCACGTGGAGCAATACAGCACGTTCTACAACGGCGACCAGGCCGTGTCGTTCGTCCGAGACGCCGCCACCGGTGACGAACCGTTCTTCCTCCAGCTGTCCTTCGTGGCACCGCACACCGGGCGCCCGCACAGCGACGACACCAGCGCGATCTCCAGTCCGTTCGTGGAAGGGACCTACCGCGACACCTACGCCGGTCCCCCGATCCCCGAGGACCCGAGCTATGACGAGGCGAACGTGTCGGACAAGAACCCGGAGGTCCGCCGGCGCCATCGGCTCAGCGACGAGCAGAAGGCCAGGGGCTCCGAGCTGCTGGCGCAGCGTCGCGAGTCGCTGCGCTCCGTCGACGACCAGATCGCCCGCCTGGTCGGCGAGCTGGCCGCCACCGGCGAGCTGGACAACACCTACCTGCTGCTCACGTCGGACAACGGCTTCGTGCTCGGTGAGCACCGGCTGCCCGCGGGCAAGCCACACCTCTACGACCCCACTGCCCGGGTGCCGTTGCTGATGCGCGGACCGCGGGTCCGCCGGGCAGCACGGTCTCCGCCCTGACCGCCCAGCCCGACATCGCCCCGACGTTGCTCAAGCTGGCGCGCCTGTCGGTTGCCCCGTACGACCTCGGGCGGGTCGTCGACGGCAGGAATCTGATGCCCTCGCTGCAGGGTGACGTGCCCGGGCGGCCCATCCTGTTGGAGGGCACTCCCCGGCGACCCCCACCGAACCCGGCGAATGGATCCACCACGGCCTCGCCACCGAACGGTTCACCTACCTGTACTTCCCGAGGTGGGACTTCGAGGAGCTCTACGACCGGCGCAACGACCGTTACCAGCGCTCAAACGTCGCTGGTGACGAGGAGTACGCGGGGATCCTCGAACGGATGCGGGTCCTCTGGGAGCACTACCGCTGTGCCTCGGGAGCCAGTGCCGAAGCGGCACCTGGCCTAGATTCCCCGCGTGGTGACTCTGGTCCGTTTCGCCAGGCGGCAGCCGTCGGCGGTGCTGCTCGCCGTGCAGCTCGCCAGCCTGCTGGTCTTCCCGTTCACCGAGGACACCGCGCGGGCGGGCAGTGTTCAGCGCGGTGGGCATCATCGTGCTCGCGCTCGCGGTCTGGTCGACCGCCGACTCACCGGCCTGGACGTGGGTGAGCGTCGTGCTCGCGGTCCCGGCCACCGGCATCCTGATGATCGAGGCGTTCACCGACGTGCCCGGCCTGCAGGCGTGGTCGGAGGCGCTGCTCGCGGTGCTCTACTTCTACACGGCGGGTGCGCTGCTGGCGTACATGCTGGCCGACGACGTGATCACCCGGGACGAGCTGTTCGCCGTCGGCGCGACGTTCACCGTGGTGGCCTGGGGCTTCGCGCACCTCTACAGCTGGTGCCAGGCGGTCTCCCCGGGCAGCTTCATCGCGGCCGTCGACCCGGGTGACCGCGCTCGTGGATGGAGCTGCTGTTCCTCAGCTTCACCACGCTGTCCAGCACCGGGCTGGGCGACGTCATCCCGGTCCGCCCGTTCGCGCGGGCACTGGTGATGCTCGAGCAGGTCGCCGGGGTCGGCTACATCGCGATGGTGGTTTCCCGCCTGGTCACGCTGCTGGCCAGCGCAACGCCGGCCGCCATGGCGGGCCGACCGGGACCGGGTATACCGACTGACCCACGGTAACCGTGGTAACCCGCCGCGGAAAGGCGCATTGCGAGCCACGTGCGATCCTGCAGGCAGCCGCACCCCGGCTCTCTTGGAGGACGAAATGCGGAGGCGCCGCGCCCTGTTGTCCCTGATCGGCCTGCTGGCCCTGCCGCTGGCGGCGTGCGGGGGCGACGACGGCGGCCGGGCGGTCACGCGGCGTCCGACGAGGGCGTGTGCGCCGACGCCGAGGACGGCACCCTGCTGGCCGAGGTCTGCGACAAGGGCACGCTCACCGTCTCGACCGACCCGGCATACCCGCCGCAGTCGTCGCTGAACGAGGAGACCGGCGAGTACGAGGGCTTCGACATCGACGTCGCCACCGAGATCGCCGACCGGCTCGGCCTCGACGTCGCCTGGGAGGCGCCGTCCTGGGACGCCATCACCGCCGGCGGCTGGAACGGCCGCTGGGACATGAGCGTCGGCTCGATGACGCCGACCAACGACCGCCAGGAGGTGCTGAACTTCACCCAGCCCTACTACTACACGCCGGCCGTCGTCGTGGTGCACGAGGACAACGACAGCGTCACCGACCTCAGCACCGACCTCGACGGCAAGAACATCGGCGTCTGCAGCCGGCTGCACCTACGAGCAGTTCCTCGACAAGACCCTGGCCATCGAGGGCTTCGACGTTCGACTTCGTCATCGACGACGCCGAGATCTCGGGCTACGACACCGACACCACGGCGCTGCAGGACCTGGCGCTCGGCGACGGCGCCCGCCTCGACGCGGTCATCACCTCGCTGACGACGGCGCAGGGCTACATCGACGCCGGCAACGCCGGTCAAGATCGTCGGCGACCCGGTGTTCTACGAGCCGCTGGCGGTGGCGATCGACAAGAGCTCCGCCGGCCGACCCGGCGTCGTTCACCGAGGCCGTCGACGCGATCGTCGGCGAGATGCACGACGACGGCACGCTCACCGAGCTCTCGAAGAAGTGGTACGACGGGACGGACCTGACGGTCCAGCAGTGACCGACGCCGCCTGCCCGACACGCCCGGCGACCGCCGGGAGCGGCTGGCGCTCGCCAGCGCCCGCATCCCGTTCCGGCTGAAGGTCGCGCGTCGTCTGGCTGGGCATCTTCGTCGTCCTCGGGGTCCTTCTTCTGGCTGGCCGAGTTCGACGTCGACTGGATGCTGGACAACCTGGAGCTTCATCGCCGGCGGGCTGAGGTACACGATCGCGATCGCGATCGGCGGCATCGTGCTCGCGATCGTGCTGGCCACGCTCGGTGCCCTGGCGCGGTTCTCGAGCAACCCGATCGCCTACGGGATCTCCGGCTTCTACGTCTCGTTCTTCCGCGGCACGCCGCTGATCGTGCAGATGTTCCTGATCTACCTGGCGCTGCCCCAGGTCGGCGACAACCTGGTCGACCGCTTCCCGACCTTCGCCGGTCGAGTTCACGAACGCGGTGTTCGTCCTCGACGCCGCGCGTGGCCGGCACGCTCGCGCTCGGCCTCAACTACGGCGCGTACATGACCGAGATCTTCCGGGCCGGCATCCAGTCGGTCGCCGGCGGTCAGGGCGAGGCCGCCGACGCGCTCGGCATGACGCACCGGCAGAAGATGCGCAAGGTCGTGCTGCCGCAGGCGTTCCGGGTGATCATCCCGCCGACGGGCAACGAGTTCATCGCGATGATGAAGGACACCGCGCTGGTGTCGTTCCTCGGCGTCGACCGCGGCCAGCGCCGAGATCTTCCGGCGGGCGCAGCTGGCCGGCAAGGCCGACTTCAAGAACCTCGAGGCCTCGTCGTCGCGGCCGGCCTCTACTGGGCGCTGACCGCGCTGTTCACGTTCTTCCAGGCCCGGCTGGAGCGCCGGGTGTCGCGCGGGTACGTGCGGCTCCCGGACTCGGTCCGGTGCAGCCGCACGGCGGGGATGGCGGCTGATGAGCGAGCCGGTCGACGAGCGCGAGGTCATCGTCCGCGTCAGGGGCTGCACAAGAGCTTCGGGAACCTCGAGGTGCTCAAGGGCATCGACATGGAGCTGCACAAGGGCGAGGTCGTGGTCATCTTCGGCCGCTCCGGCTCCGGCAAGTCGACCCTGCTGCGCTGCGTGAACTTCCTCGAGGACCCGACCGAGGGCACCATCGAGGTGGCCGGCTTCAAGCTGGCCGGCGGCCACCGCACCCGGCGCAAGCGCGAGCAGATCCGCCGGCTCCGGGTGCACGTGGGCATGGTGTTCCAGCAGTTCAACCTGTTCCCGCACATGACCGTGCTGCAGAACGTCATGTGCGCGCCGATGTGCGTGAAGAGCAGGGACGAGGACGCGTGCCGCAAGCAGGCGCTCGAGCTGCTCGACCAGGTCGGGCTGGCCGACAAGGCCGGCGGAGCACCCGATCCGGCTGTCCGGCGGCCAGCAGCAGCGGGTGGCGATCGCGCGGGCGCTGGCGATGAAGCCCGAGGTCATGCTCTTCGACGAGCCGACCTCGGCGCTCGACCCCGAGCTGACCGGCGAGGTGCTGTCGGTGATGAAGACGCTGGCGACCGAGCTGCACATGCCGATGATGGTGGTCACCCACGAGATGGGCTTCGCCCGCGAGGTCGCCGACCGGATGGTGTTCTTCCACGAGGGCGTGATCCTCGAGGAGGGCCCGCCGGCCCAGATCTTCGGCGCCACCCAGCAGGCCGAGACCCGGACGTTCCTCGACGCCGTCCTCTGACCCGCGTCAGGGCGTCGGAACGTTCGGCCGGGAGGCGGCGGTCCGCAGCGTGCCGGGGCGCAGGCCGAGCTCGTTCTCGGCCAGCTGCACCGACCAGCGCAGCACCGCGCCGCGGTCGACGGCCCCGGGGTGGGCGACCGTCTGCAGCGCCAGGCCGTCCAGCATCGAGAGGATCCGCCAGGCGGCGCCGTCGGGTCGTCCGAGCGACAGCAGACCGGCCGTGGTCCCCTCTCGCACGGTGTCGCGCAGCAGCCGCTGCCAGGCGACGTTGAGCCGCTGCGAGGTCTCCTGCACCGCCGGCCGGCGCGCCGCCTCGGACCAGGCGTCGAGCCACAGCTGGAACGCCCAGTCCTGCTCGGCCCGCACGTACGTGGCGAAGAACGTGCGCAGCCGCTGCACCGCGTCGTCGCACCGGGCCATCGCCTCCCGGGTGGCGACCAGCTCGCGGCTGGCGGCCCGCTCGAACGCCGCCGCCAGCAGGTCGTCCATCGAGGCGAAGTAGTGGTGCACCAGCCCGCTGGACGTGCCCATCTGGTCGGCGACGTCGCGCACGGTGGTGGCGGCCATGCCCTTGCGCAGCATCACGCTCAGCGCGGCGTCGACGATGGCGTCGCGGCGCTCGGCGGGCGGCAGGCGGGCCACGCAGGCAGGGTAGACCTTATTGCGCACCTGTCCAACAACGCGGTACGGTCGCCACGACAGGGGACACCCGCGCGCGACGGAAGGAACCGGCATGGTGAGGACCACCCCCTTCCACGAGCGGCTGGCCCCGATGAACGAGACCGGGCTGTGGACGCACTGGTCGGGCTACCTGTCCGCGTTGCGCTACGACCTGTCCGCCAAGCACGAGTACTTCGCGGTCCGCAACAGCGCCGGCTACTTCGACACCTCGCCGCTGTACAAGTACTGGATCCGCGGCCGCGACGCCGAGCGCTTCCTGGCCGGCGTCATGACCCGCGACATCCGGCAGTGCAAGCCCGGGCAGGCGCAGTACACCGTGTGGTGCGACGACCGCGGCTTCGTGCTCGAGGACGGCGTGGTGTTCCGGCACGCCGACAACGAGTACTTCATGACCACCGCGCGGCCCAACCTCGGCTACTTCAGCGACCTGGTCGGCCGGCTCGACGTGAGCATCGAGGAGGTCAGCGAGCAGTTCGGCATCCTGGCCGTCCAGGGCCCGCGCTCGCGCGAGATCCTCACCAGCGTCGCCCCCGAGGTCGCCGACCTGCGCTTCTTCGACCTCACCCACGCCAAGATCGGCAGCACGCCGGTCACCGTCTCCCGCACCGGCTACACCGGCGACCTCGGGTTCGAGGTGTTCGTGCCGGCGGACGACGCGGTCGCGGTGCTGGACGCGATCATCGCGGCGGGCGCGGGCCACGGCCTGCGCGCCTTCGGCGAGGAGGCCCTGCTGATGACCCGGATCGAGGCCGGCCTGGTGCTGATCGGGGTCGAGTTCTCCTCCAGCCGGCTGGCGTTCACCGACCACGAACGGGTGACGCCCAAGGAGCTCGGGTTCAACTGGATGCTGCGCGGCATCGACGCCGACGACCGGCCGTTCATCGGCCGCGACGCCATCCGCCGCGAGCTCGCCGACAAGACCTCGCGGTGGGCCAGCGTCGGCCTGGTCGTCGACTGGCAGCACTACGACCGGCTCTACCGCGACGCGGGACTGATCCCGCCCAAGGACTCCGCGCCGGTCCCCTACGAGTCGATGCTCTACGACGACGAGGGCACCCGGGTCGGCTACGCCACCAGCCTGATGTACTCACCGGCCCTGCAGCGGCACATCGCGATGGCCCGGGTGCGTCCCGACCTCGGCGCCCGCGGCTCGCACGTCAACGTCGAGCTCACCATCAACCACCAGTACCGCACGGTCGGCGCCGAGGTGGCCCGCAAGCCCCTGTTCAACCCCGAGCGAAAGACGGCCTGACCCATGGCGCCCCAGACCACGGACTACGACGCGATCGTCGTCGGCGGCGGCCACAACGGCCTCACCAACGGCGCCTACCTGGCCAAGGCGGGCCTGCGCACGCTGATCATCGAGCGGCGCGACCTGGTCGGCGGCGCGGCGATCACCGAGGAGCTCGTCCCCGGCTTCCACTTCACCACGTTCTCGTACGCGCTCAGCCTGCTGCGCCCGGACATCATCCACGAGCTCGACCTGGTCAAGCACGGCTTCATGCCGCTGCTGATGCCGTCGTCGTTCGCGCCGATGGAGAACGGCGACTACCTGCTGATGGGGCCCGACCACGACGAGAACGTCGTGGAGATCGCGCGGCACTCCCGGCACGACGCGGACGCGATGGACCGCTACCACCACGACCTCGACCGGGTCCGTCAGGTGGTCAAGCCGCTGCTCGACGCGCCGCCGCCCAACGTGTTCGGCACGTCGCCGGAGGACCAGGCCGACGTGGGCTGGCTGCTCAAGCACCTCAGCGGCGCCGACCCCAAGGTCATCCACGACCTGGTGCGGCTGCTCACCGGCAGCGCCGCCGACTTCCTCGACGACTACTTCGAGAGCGACATCCTCAAGGGCTACCTCGCCTCGTCCGGGATCATCGGCACCAAGGTCGGCCCGATGTCGCAGGGCTCCGGGCTGGTGCTGCTGTTCCACTCGATGGGTGAGCACGACGGCGACTTCGGCGCGTGGGCGTTCCACAAGGGCGGCAACGGCGGCTTCACCCAGGTGCTGGCCCGGGCGGCGGAGGCGTACGGCGCCGAGATCCTGCTGGACTCGGCCGTCGACACCGTCATCACCGACAACGGCCGGGTCACCGGCGTCGCGCTCGCCGACGGCACCGAGCTCAACGCCCCGGTCGTGGTGAGCGCGCTCGACCCGCGGCGCACGTTCCTCGAGCTGGTCGAGCCGCGCGAGCTGCCGGGCGAGCTGGTGGAGACCATCAACCGGTTCAAGTTCCAGGGCACGTCGGCCAAGGTCAACTTCGCCCTGGACGGCCTGCCGCGCTACCCGGCGCTCGGCGACCGGTCCGACCAGTACCGCGGCTTCGTCAACATGGGTCCGTCGATGGAGTACCTCGAGCGGGCCTTCGACGACGCGAAGTACGGCTGGTACAGCAAGCGCCCGTTCATCGACGGGGCGATCCAGTCGGTCGTCGACCCGGACATGGCGCCGCCCGGCAAGCACGTGATGAGCTGCTTCGTCCAGTACGCGCCCTACCACCTCAAGGGCAGCGACTGGGACAGCGAGCGGGACCGGTTCGGCGACACCGTGCAGGCCACCCTGGAGTCGTTCTTCCCCGGGCTTCGGCGACCTGGTGCTGCACCGCGAGGTCGTGACGCCGCTCGACATCGAGCGGGTGGTGGGCCTGAGCGAGGGCAACATCTTCGCCGGCGAGTTCCTCGCGCCGCAGATGTACTTCTTCCGGCCGGCGCCCGGCTGGAGCCAGTACCGCACCCCGATCGACGGCTACTACCAGTGCGGCTCCGGCACCCACCCGGGCGGCTGCGTGATGGGCGCCCCGGGCAAGCTCGCCAGCCAGCAGATCCTGCGCGACCGGGCACCGCGCGACTGAGTCCCCGGGGCGATCGGGCTACGCTTCGCCTCGGTCTCGGCGACGTAGCGCGAGCCCTGCCCCGGGAGCGTGCTCTCCGCGTCCTGCGCCTGCGGGAGCCCCAGCACCGCGAGCTCGGGGCCGTAGTGGCGCCACCGGTTCTTGCCGGCCGCCTTGGCGGCGTACATCGCGATGTCCGCCTCGCGCATGGCCTGGGCGGCGCGGCCGCCGACGTCGTCGGCGTCGCCGGTCCGCACCTCGCCGATGCCGACGCTGGCCGAGACCTGCAGCGCCGGCTCGTGCATCAGCACCGGGGCGGTGAGCGCGCCGAGCACCCGCTGAGCGACGGTCTCCGCGCTGTCCGAGTCGGGGTCGAGCAGGATGGCGAACTCGTCGCCGCCGAGTCGCGCCACCGTGTCGTGCCCGCGTACGCACTCGCGCAGCCGGTCGGCGACGGTGACCAGCAAGGCGTCGCCGGCGGCGTGGCCGTGGAAGTCGTTGACCTCCTTGAAGTCGTCGAGGTCGATCAGCAGCAGGCCGATGGAGACCTCCGAGCGCGCGCTGAGCTCGATGGCGTGCTGCAGCCGGTCGCCGAGCAGCACCCGGTTGGCCAGGCCGGTGAGCGGGTCGTGCAGGGCCAGGTGCTGCAGCTCTGCCTCCCGGGCCCGCAGCGAGCTGAGCAGGGCCTGGTTGTCGACCAGGGCGACGAACTGCCGGGCGAGCACCAGCGCGATCAGGATCCCGGCCACGACCAGGTCGACTCGCCCCAGCTCGCCGGTCCAGCCGCGGGCCGCGATGACGCCCATGCCGAGCGCGAACGGGACGTACGGGAGCAGCAGCCCGATCCGGGGCGCGTGCAGCCGCGTCTCCTCGAGGTCGGTCTCGACGTGGGCGCGCCAGCCGCCGACGGCGATGACGGAGAAGGCGGTGATCCAGGCCAGGTCGACCCAGCCGCCGGTGGCGAAGCTGCCCTGCTCGACCATCCAGACGAAGGCGCTGTCCGCGACCGCCATCACCATCAGGCCGGTGCACAGCAGCCACAGCGAGGCCGGTGCGCTCCGCAGCTGCGACACCGCGTGCAGCACCATCGCGAGCAGGATGACGTCGCCGATCGGGTACGCGAGCGACAGCCAGAAGCCGTAGGCGCTGGGACTGCCCGGACTCGATCAGCCCCTGCAGCAGGGTGAACCAGGAGATCGCGAACAGCGAGGCGGCCAGCAGCACCCCCTCGAGGGCGGCCCCGAGCGACGAGCGCTGGGAGCGGTGGCTGGCGTGGTAGAGCGCGACGCCGATCGAGGCGAGCACCGGGAAGGTCAGGTAGCCGATGTCGGCCAGTGACGGGAAGGGCACCTCGACGCCCAGCACGACCTCGTACCAGGTCCACACCGCCTGCCCGAGGGACCAGGCGATGATTCCGGCGCCACCGAGCAGCCAGGACGTGGGCCCGTTGACCGACCGGCGGGCCGCGGACAGGCAGATCAGCCCGGCGGCGAGCGTCACGACCGTCTCGACGATGTCCACGATCGCGATCGTGCTGCGGGAGTCCGGGTCGGCCACCAGCAACCAGACCGCGAAAAGCGCCCATATCGCGATACCCGCGCCCAGCCATCGGGGCGCAGACGAACGGGTCGCAGCATCGGTCACTCCACCAGAGTCGCCGATCAGGTCCCTCCAGGGCGCGTCCTGGCCGCCGGGATGCGCGAACGGCTGATAGGGGACCAACCGGCCGGGCCATTCGTGCGGTCACCTAGCCTCGTCGCCCGATGGGACCGGAGGCGCTCGCACTGGTGCTGACCGCGGCACTGGCGCACGCGGTGTGGAACTTCGCGGCGAAGCGGGTCCCCAACGGCGGGGCCGTCTTCGTCCAGCTCTACTTCGCGGCAGCCGCGGTGCTCTGGGTGCCGCTCGCGCTGATCTGGCTGGCCGTCTACCCGGCCACCCCGGACTGGAACTGGGCCCTGGCCGTCGTGGTGAGCGGCATCCTGCACGTCGTCTACTCGGTGACCTTGCAGCACGGCTATGACACGGCCGACATGAACGTCGTGTACCCGCTGGCCCGGGGGAC
Organism: uncultured Actinomycetota bacterium; assembly: GCA_963801045.1. Lineage (GTDB taxonomy): Bacteria > Actinomycetota > Actinomycetes > Propionibacteriales > Nocardioidaceae > JACCWP01. The sequence continues at coordinate 422,071 of CAWDDC010000003.1, read as the reverse complement.
CGGCCCACTGCTGACGGTCGCGGTGGCGGTGCTGCTGCTGGACGAGCGGCCGGGGGCGCTCGCGCTGGCCGGCGCGCTGCTCATCATCGCCGGGGTGGTCGTCATCGCGAGCGGGCGGATGCCGTCGCACGGTGGGGACCGCCGGGCGGGCCTGATCTACGGTGTCGCGACCGGCGCGGCGATCGCGGCGTACACGTTGTGGGACGACCACGCCGTCAACGCGCTGGCGGTGCCGCCGCTGCCCTACTTCGCGTTCGGGTGCGTGGTCCAGTGCGTGCTGCTGGCGCCGAACACGTGGCGGGGTCGCGACCAGGTGCGGCCGATGTGGGCCGACCACTGGCGGGAGGTGCTGGCCGTCGCGGTGCTCTCGCCGCTCGCGTACATCCTGGTGCTGCAGGCGATGCGGATGGCCCCGGTCGCACTGGTGGCGCCGGCCCGCGAGACCAGCATCGTGATCGGCAGCCTGCTGGCCTGGCTGGTGCTGCACGAGCCGCATCCGGCCCGCCGACTGGTCGGGTCGGCGGTCGTGCTGGTCGGCATCGTCGCCCTGCTGGCGTGACGGGCTCGGGCGAACGACGGACAGCGCCCCGCCGATGAGCGAGCCTGAGCTCGTGAGCTACGGGTGAGCGGTGCCTCCGGACGGCGTCGAGATGACCTCGATGAGCCGGGCCACGGTGTCGGTCATCGCCTCCCGGGCATCGGCCAGCCAGGGCCTGGGGTCGGGGTTGGTGGTGCCGTCGAGCCCCGCGCGCACGGCGGCCGTGTAGGCGATGTTGAGCTGGGTCCCGACGTTGACCTTGACCAGGCCCGCCGCGACGGCGGCCCGCAGGCCCTCGTCCGGCACCCCGGAGGAGCCGTGCAGGACCAGCGGCACGGGCACCGCCCGGCGCAACCGGGCGACCAGGTCGAGGTCGAGACTCGCCGTCCGGTCGGTCATGGCGTGCGACGAGCCGACGGCGACCGCCAGCGCGTCCACGCCGGTCTCGGCGACGTAGCGGGCGGCCTCGTCCGGGTCGGTGCGCACGTGCGGCGCGTGGGCGCCGTCCTTTCCGCCGATCTCACCGAGCTCCGACTCCAGCCACAGGCCGGCGTCGTGCAGCAGCCGGGCCGCCTCCCGGGTGGCGCGGACGTTGTCGGCGTACGGGAGCGTGGCCGCGTCGAACATGACCGAGCCGAACCCCAGACCCGCCGCCTCCTCGACCAGCGCGAGGTCCTCGACGTGGTCGAGGTGCAGACCCACCGGGACGGCGGCGTCCTCCGCCAGGGCGCGGTAGGCCGCCGCGACCGGCCGCAGCGCAGCCGTGGAAGCGCACCGCGTTGTGGCTCAGCGCGAGGATCACCGGGCGCCCGGCCCGTTCGGCCGCCCGGACCACCGCCTCGCCGTGCTCGAGGGTGATGCCGTTGAAGGCGGGGGCGCCGCCTCTGCGGGCTGCCGCATCGGCGACGATCTGCGCGGTGGGGATGAGCACGCGGCCACGTCACCAGCCCCGCCCTGCGTCGGTCAAGCCGGGCGCCGCCGGTGCGGGCAACCGCGCAACGCGGGGTGCACGTGGTCGGCGCGTTCGTGGACGGGGGGCGTGGTGCTGCAGCAGTATCGACGTTCGGGGTTGAAGTCGGTGGAGGTGCCTGCGTGACCGAACCCGCAACGGGCGACACCGGACGGTTGCTGGTGGTCGGGGAGCTGTGCGCCGACATCGTCGTCGAGCTGGACGAGCCGCCCCAGTTCGACCAGGTCGAGACCTTGGTGCGGCGGACCACGGTGACGATGGGCAGCTCGTCGGCGATCACCGCCTGTGGCGCTGCCCGGCTCGGCGTGCCGACCGCGCTGGTGGGCGTCGTCGGCAACGACCTGCTCGGCACCTTCGTCCGCAGCGAGCTCGTCCGCCGCGGCGTGGATGTCTCGGGGTGCCTGGTCGACGGCACGACGCCGACCGGGTCGTCCACGATCCTGACCCTGCCCAGCGGCGACCGCAGCATCCTCACCGCCACCGGGTCGATCGGGACCGTTCGCGTCGAGCACGTCGCGAACGACGCCGTTGCCGTGGCCGGGCACGTGCACGTGGGCGCGTTCTTCGTGCAGTACGGCCTGCACCCCGACCTCCCGAAATGGTTCGCCTCCCTGCGCGAGCGGGGCATCTCCACCTCGATCGACCCGAACTTCGACCCGGCCGGCACCTGGGACAGCGGCATCGCCGATGTCCTCACCGCCACCGACGTCCTGTTCTGCAACCAGCACGAGGCGATGGAGGTGGCCGGTGCGGCGACGCCGCAGTGGGCCGTGCGCTGGCTGCTCGACCGGATGCCGGAAGGTGCCGTGGTCGTGCTCAAGCTGGGCCCGCGGGGAGCCGCCGCCTTCCACCGCAGCGGTGGCGACACCCTGCGCGACGACGCGCTGGCGCCGCCGGTGCCGGGCATGCTGATCGACACGGTGGGTGCGGGCGACAGCCTGGCGGCCGGCTACCTCGCAGCCCGGCTGCGCGGTCTCCCGCTCGGCGACGCGTTGGTGCTCGGGGTGACCAACGGGACCGCGTCCACCCGCGCCGCCGGCGGCATCGGTGGACAGCTGGACTGGCCGACGGTCACCTCGCGCGCCCCGCTCTGAGCCGCTCCCAGGGTCCGCGCCGAGAACTTTCGGGGGATGCGGCGCCGCGCCGTGCAACCGTTCGGGCCGCGGCTGCGTCTTCACAGCAGGGAGCGACGACACACCGCCGCAGATGCGCGCCGGCGCCGGCTACGACATGGTGAAGATGTCCGATTCGTCCCCGAGGGGAGGCGCAGCATGGTCATCGTGGTCGTCCTGTTCCCCCTCGCGGTGCTGGCCCTGGTGCTGGGTATGTCGGTCCTGGAGGACGGACTGGACGCCGCGGTGAAGCGGGGACAGACCCACCGGTCCTCGCGCCGCGCCCGCCGCCGCGCACGCAGCACCGGTGGCTGGTGGCGGCGCACCCGCTCGCTCGCCGAGCCGGCCACCGCCGACAACTGAACTGACGCGGCAACCTGACGCGGCGCTGGACAGCGCGTCCGGGCTTTGCTGCGGCTGTCACAATCGGCTGCTGTGGACCCGGCCTTCGACATCGTGCTGCTCGCGGCCGTGGTGGTCGTCTTCAGCGTGCTCGCCGGTCGCTACGAGATGTCCGCGCCGCTGCTGCTGGTGGTCGTGGGCTTCGGCATCTCGTACATCCCGCACGTGCTGGACATCGAGCTCGACCCGGAGGTCGTGCTCTTCGGCTTCCTCCCGCCGCTGCTCTACTCGGCGGCGATCCGCACCTCGCTGGTCGACTTCCACCGCAACCGGCGCCCGATCGCGCTGCTGTCGGTCGGGCTGGTCATCTTCACCGCGCTTCGGCATCGGGCTGATCACCTGGTGGCTGACGCCGGTCGACCCCGCCGTCGCGTTCGCGCTCGGGGCCGTCGTCGCACCCCCGGACGCCGTCGCGGCGACCTCGATCGCGCGCCGGGTCGGCATGCCCCGCCGGGTGGTCACCATCCTCGAGGGCGAGAGCCTGCTCAACGACGCCACCGCGCTGGTGCTGCTGCGGGTGGCGGTCGCCGCCATCGGCGGGTCGGTCTCGGCGTTCGACATCGCGTGGGAGTTCGTCGTGGCGGCCCTCGGCGGGCTGCTGATCGGGCTGGTCGTCGGCTGGCTCGTGGCGAAGGTCCGCTCGCGCATCGACGACCCGGTCGCCGACGGCGTCGTCTCGCTGCTGACCCCCTGGCTGGCGTACCTGCCGGCGGAGGAGGCGGGAGCGTCCGGGGTGCTCGCCGTGGTCGTGACCGGGCTGCTGCTCGGGCACAAGTCGCCGATGGTGCAGGACGGCCGGTCCCGGATCTTCGAGCGCACCGTGTGGGCCGCCGTGCAGCTGCTGCTGGAGGGCGCGGTCTTCCTGCTGATCGGGCTGCAGCTGCGATCGATCCTCGACGGTGTCCAGGAGAGCAGCCTGAGCTGGCTCGAGGTCGCGGGAGCCTCGTTGGCGGTGCTGGTCGGGGTGGTGCGTGCTGCGGATCGTGTGGGTCTTCCCGGCGACCTACCTGCCGCGGATGCTGTCCCCGGGATCCGGGCCCGCGAACCCGTACCCGCCCTGGCAGATCCCGATGCTGGTGTCGTGGGCGGGGATGCGGGGCGTGGTGACGCTGGCCGCCGTCTTCCTGCTGCCGCCGGACACGCCGGAACGCGAGCTGCTGGTGGTGATGGCGTTCGTGGTCACGGCCGGCACGCTGCTGATCCAGGGCACCACGCTGCCGTGGATGATGCGGGCGCTGGGCCTGTCCGGTCCCGACCCGGCCGAGGACCACCTGCAGGAGGCCGGCGTGCTGCAGCGCGCCTCGACCGCCGGCATGCAGGCGCTGGACGACGAGCTGCGCGGTGACGAGCCCGAGCAGATCGTCGAACGGCTCCGGCGCCGCACGCTCGAACGGGCCGAGGCGGCGTGGGAGCGGCTGGGCAACACCACCGAGCCGCCGAGCCTGGTCTACGCCCGGCTGCGGCGGGACATGCTGACCGCCGAGCGGGCCGAGGTGGTACGGATCCGCGACAACGGCACGGTCGACCACGACGTGCTGCGCGAGGTCATGAACGTGCTGGACATCGAGGAGAGCCTGCTGGACCGGATCGAGGGGCCGGACTCCGGCGAGCGCGACCAGGTGCTCGTCCCGCGCCGGGCGGTCGCCGCGTGCGAGCACCTCGAGACGGCCGACGCCGCCACGAAGCCGAAGACCCCCGAGGGGTGCGAGGAGTGCCTGCGGGACGGCACCCAGTGGGTGCACCTGCGGCTGTGCCTGACCTGCGGGCACGTCGGCTGCTGCGACTCCTCGGTCGGCCGCCACGCGAGTGCGCACTTCGCCGAGTGCGAGCACCCGGTGGTCCGCAGCTTCGAGCCCGGCGAGGCCTGGCGCTGGTGCTTCGTCGACGACGCCCTCGGCTGATCCCCGGGCGGGTCACCCGGTTCACTCGCCGGTGCTGCCGTCGATGATCTCGCGGGCGATGTCGAGGTGGCCGAGGTGGCGGGCGTACTCCTGCAGCAGGTGGAACAGGATCCGGACCAGCGTCGGTGCGCGCTCGGCGGTGACGAAGCGTCCGCCGGTCAGCGCCTCCTGGTCGAGCCCGACGACGGCCACCAGCGCGCGCGACCGCTCCACCTCGGCGGCGTAGGTCGCCAGCACCTGTGCGCTCGGCCGGTCGGCGGGCACGCCCCACTCGCCGGCGTCACCGCCGGGCGGGTACGGCACGACGTCCTCGGCCGCGAGTCCCCACTGCAGCCAGCGCCGCTCGACCCATCCGAGGTGCTGGACCAGCCCCAGCGGTGACCAGCCCATCGGCGCCACCGGGGCGCGCAGCTCGGAGTCGGACAGCCCGTCGATCTTGCGCAGCAGCGCCTCGCGGTACCAGTCGAGGTAGCCGAGCAGCAGCTCGCGAGGCATCGGCGACCTTGAGTGCCGGGCCCGTCGAGCGGCGGCTCCTCCTCGACCACGTCCCACGAGGTCGGTCCGTCCGGGCCGTCGTCGAACCGGCCACCGGCCAGCGCCGCGTCGACCAGCGCGCGCACCTGCGGCTCCTCGGCTGCGGTGGCGTCGAACCTGACGGCGACCCGCAGCAGGTCGCCCACCGGCGTCGTCGCGGTGTGGTGCGGCCACCGGCAGGGCGGCGGGTGCTCGTGGTGTCCGCACAGCGCCGCCGTCACGGCGGCGCCGACGGCCCGTGGATCACCGCCGGGGTGCAGCCGGACCGTCGCGTGCTGCTCGTACGCCCAGGACACCCCGCGAGGCTAGCCCGACCGCGGCAGCGGCACCGACAGCACGAACCGGCGTCCCGGGTACTCGGTGAGCGTCCAGAGCCGGTTGGTGTGCGTCGTCGTGGGAGAGGTCCTCCGGTCCCACCGGCAGCACGCCCTTGTGCTGGACGAAGCCGGCTCGCCGCGGAGCCGACCCACAGGTGGCCGGGGCGGTGACTGCCGTGGCTGGCCGAGACCACGTACGTCACCGTGCACCCGGCAGGCGCCCTGCATGCTCGCGATGCCGGCCTCGACCACCTCGGCGGACCGGATCGGCCCGGTCCAGTCCTCGACGGCCGGCAGCGGGAAGCGGGCCAGCCGGGTGCCGGTGCCGGCCCGGGAGTACTCGCCGGCGACCAGCGCCGAGCCCGTCGGGATCGGTGCGGTCGATCGAGAGGAACGACCAGCGCAGTGCCTTCACCCCCTCGTCGGCACCGGCGACCAGCCGGCCGCACTGCGGGAGCAGGTAGCGGCAGCCGAGCGTGTCCGGGGTGGCCGGCGGCACCCGGACGACGTCGCGCAGGTCGAAGACCCGTAGCCCGCCGCGGGTGTCGGCGACCAGGAGGCGATGGTCGTCGCACCAGACCAGCCCGCCGGCGTGCAGCCGGAGCTGACGGTGGTGCACGCCGTGGCTCACCGGGTCGCGCTCGGTCTCGACCAGCAGCACGTGCTCGTACGCGGGCACCGCGGGCGGGTGCCCGGTGGTGCCGAGGTCGACCACGCTGAGCCGTACGGCGGCGTCGTTGTGGTCACCGTGCCGGCGGTACCAGGCGGCCAGCAGCACCCGGCGGGAGCCCACCAGCGGGCGGGCGCCGGTGTCGGCGGTGGTGGTGACGCCCTGCGGCCACCACTCGTGGGTGCGGCCGTCGTGGCGGTCCCACCCGAAGCCCCGCCCGTCGGTGACCCCCGTGAGCCGGGCGGCGCGTCCGGTGTGCCCGAGGTCGTCGAGCACCCCGTCGAGCCCCACCCGCTCGCCCAACCGGTCGGCCAACGACCAAGCGCCTTGCTGGTCGAGCGTCGGCGCGAGCACGAACCCCGCCGCCGGGTCGCTCACGTGGCGGGTGTCTGCCGATCCACCAGCTCGTCGATGGCCGCGGCGAGCTCGACGTCGGCGCCGGTGATGCCGCCCGCGGAGTGGGTGGAGCAGCGGAAGGTCACCGTCGTCCAGCGGACGTCGATGTCGGGGTGGTGGTCGCGCTGCTCGGCCACCCGCGCCACCTGCACCACCAGATTGATGCCGTCGAGGAAGCTCGGTGCCTGCACCGACCGCTGCAGCGACCCGTCCTCGACCGACCAGTGCGGGTGGTCCGCCATCGCTTCGTGCAGGGCGTGCTCGTCCAGGATCTCGGCCATGCCCCGAACGTACCCCCGGGGCATGGCCGGCGTCGCTCAGCAGCCGTGCGAGACCTGGTTGCAGCCGAACGGCAGGTCGCCGCCCTCGGGCATCAGCGGCAGCTCCAGCGTCTGCGGACCTGCCGGGCCGTCGAGGCGTACCTCGACCGACGACGCGAGGTCGCGCGACCAGGGGGTGTCCGACAGGTACTGCATCACCCAGTAGCCGTCCTGGACGACCGCCTGCTGCTCGTGGCCGTCGGGGAAGCCGTACGTCACGGACGTGACGCCCTGCGGGAGGACGCCGCCGGCCCAGGTGTGGTCGCCCTGGCCCGCCTGGACGTTGGACGCTGCGCCGTTGGCGAAGTCGAAGTTCTGAGCGGCGGGCTGTGCCGGTGGCCGGAGGGCGACCGGGTGGGAGACCGCGAGGTCGGGGGCGACGTTGCAGGCGACTGCCTGGTCGCCGCCGGCCATCACGACGGTGGTCCCCTGCGCCGTCGCGGTCCAGGCGACGCCCTCGAGGTCTCCGGACGGCCCGTCGCCGCGTACGGCCCCGGACTGCTCGGACCGCCTGCGCGCAGCGCGTGTATGCCTCGTCCTCGGGCACCTGCCAGTCGTCGCACGCTGCGGCTGGGCGGTGTGGTCTGTCCCTGCGTGGGCGGCCCGGTGGTCTGCCCCTCCCGGGTGGGCTCGGGCGGTGAGGTGGTCGCCACGTTGGACTCGGTGCCCGCCGGCTGGCCCCCGTCGTCGGAACTGCCGCCGCCCTCGTCGCCACCGCTGCCGCCCGCGAGGGCGTAGGTGCCTCCGGCCACGAGCAGACGACGGCTGCGGTCACGAGCGCGGGTACGGCCCACCGGCGGTCGATCTGGTCAGGGTGCTCCCCCTGTCGGATGCCTCGGCGACGAGTTGCGTGACGTGCGCGCCGACGCGGTCGGGTACGTCCCGGCGGGGCGGTGGCATCAGGTCGTTCACGGCTGCTCCTGGATGTGCGGGGTGGCGAGCGCGCTGGACAGCCGGACGCGGGCCCGGGACAGCCGGGACCGGACGGTGCCCACGGGTACGCCGAGGGCGGCCGCCGCCGAGGCGTAGTCGAGGCCTTCCCATGCGACCAGGGCAACCACGTCGCGCTCGCCGGCCGACAGTCGGCCGACCTCGTGCAGCACGTGCGCCATCCGCCGCTCGTCGTCGACCCGGCCCGACACGTCGTCGGCGTGGTCCGGCTCCCGGTCGATCAACGGCATCCGGGCGGTCGCCCGACGGTAGCGCGCCGCTGATCGCCGCTGGTTGCGGCACACGTTGGTGGCGATGCCGTACAGCCACGGCAGCACCGTGGTCCCGCCGGCGTCGTCGTGCTGCACGACCCGCGCCCTGCTCCGCCACGCCTCGAGGAACACGACCGACGTGAGGTCCTCGGCGGTGTCCCAGGACGCGCAGCGGCGGAAACAGTAGTTGTAGATGGCCGTGCCGTGCCGGGCGAACAGCAGCGCGAAGGCGTCCGGGTCGCCGGCGCGCACGGCGGCGCCGAGATCGGCATCGCCGTGCGTCCCCCCACCGGGACCGGCCCCCATCGTGGCTCCCCTCGTCTGCGTACGCCCTGTCTATGTCCGCAGCCGGGGTCGAGTTCCCGTCCGGCCCACGGGCGGGACGGATGTCGTGCCATTGCGGTGGGCGGGGCAACCCCCATGGCACGAGATTGGTCGGCCCCCGAGCGCGGGAGGCCGGCGGCGCCTAGAGCTCGGTGCGGCTGTCGGTGCGGCGGCCGATCTTGTTGCCGAGCCACACCAGCGGGTCGAACTTCTTGTCGATGACGCGTTCCTTCATCGGGATGATCGCGTTGTCGGTGATGTGGATGCCCTCGGGGCACACCTCGGTGCAGCACTTGGTGATGTTGCACAGGCCGATGCCGGCCGCGTCCTGCGCCAGCTCGCGGCGGTCGTTGGTGTCCAGCGGATGCATGTCCAGCTCGGCGTAGCGCAGGAAGAACCGCGGCCCGGCGAAGGCCGGCTTGTTGTCCTCGTGGTCACGGATGACGTGGCAGGTGTCCTGGCACAGGAAGCACTCGATGCACTTGCGGAACTCCTGGCCGCGCTCGACGTCGACCTGCATCATCCGGCGCTTGCCGTCGGCGTCCGGCGGGGTGGGGGAGAACGCGGGCAGCTCGCGGGCCTTCTCGTAGTTGTACGAGACATCGGTGACCAGGTCGCGGATGACGGGGAAGGTACGCAGCGGTGTGACGGTGATGGTCTCGGACTCGTCGAAGTCCGACAGCCGGGTCATGCACAGCAGCCGCGGCCGTCCGTTGATCTCGGCCGAGCACGAGCCGCACTTGCCGGCCTTGCAGTTCCACCGGACCGCGAGGTCGCCGGCCTGGGTCGCCTGCACCCGGTGGATCGCGTCCAGGACGACCTCGCCCTCGGACACCTCGACGGTGAAGTCCACGAGATCGCCGCCGGTGGCGTCACCGCGCCACAGCCGCATCGAAAGGTCATAGCCCATGGGTCAGTTCCCTTCGAAGATCTCACGGAGTTCACCGGGCATCTGGGGCAGCGGCTGCCGCTTGAGCTCGGCATGGCCGTCGTCGGCCAGGGTCAGGATCAGGTTGACGTCGCCCCACGAGTCATCGGTCGCGGGGAAGTCGTCGCGGGTGTGACCGCCGCGCGACTCGGTGCGCTCGCGGGCGGCGATCGCGATGCACTCGGCGACCAGCAGCATGTTGTTGAGGTCGAGCGCCAGGTGCCAGCCGGGGTTGTACTCCCGCGCGCCGCCGACCTTGAGCCGGGTCGCCCGGTCCACCAGCCCCTTGAGCATCTCGTGGGCTTCGGCGAGCTCCTCGTCGGTGCGGATGATGCCGACCAGCTTGTGCATCTGTTCCTGCAGGTGCTTCTGCAGCGTGTACGCGTTCTCGCCACCGCCCTCGATGGAGAACGGAGCGAGCGCAGCGACCTGCGCGGCCTCGACGTCGGCCGTCTGCACCTCGGGTCGGCCCTGCTCGCTCTTGGTCGCGTACTCCGCGGCGTGCTCACCCGCGCGCCGGCCGAAGACCAGCAGGTCGGAGAGGCTGTTGCCGCCGAGCCGGTTGGCCCCGTGCATGCCGCCGGCCACCTCACCGGCGGCGTAGAGGCCGGGGACGATGGAGGCGCCGGTGTCGGGGTCGACCTCGACACCGCCCATCACGTAGTGGCAGGTCGGCCCGATCTCCATCGGCTCCGCGGTGATGTCGACGTCGGCGAGCTCCTTGAACTGGTGGTACATGCTCGGCAGCCGGCGCTTGATGTAGTCGGCGTCGCGACGGGACGCGATGTCGAGGAAGATGCCGCCGTGCGGTGAGCCCCGACCCGCCTTGATCTCGGAGTTGATCGCCCGGGCGACCTCGTCGCGCGGCAGCAGCTCCGGTGGGCGGCGGTTGTTCTTCTTGTCGTCGTACCAGCGGTCGCCCTCCTCCTCGGAGTCGGCCGTCTCCGCCTTGAAGAACTCCGGGATGTAGTCGAACATGAACCGCTTGCCCTCGGAGTTGCGCAGCACCCCGCCGTCGCCGCGCACCGACTCGGTGACGAGGATCCCGCGCACGCTCGGCGGCCAGACCATCCCGGTCGGGTGGAACTGCACGAACTCCATGTTCACCAAGGTGGCGCCGGCGCGCAGCGCCATCGCGTGACCGTCGCCGGTGTACTCCCACGAGTTCGACGTCACCTCGAACGACTTGCCGATGCCGCCGGTGCCGAGCACCACGGACGGCGCCTCGAAGACCAGGAACCGGCCGGTCTCGCGCCAGTAGGCGAACGCTCCCGAGACCCGGTCGCCGTCCTTGAGCAGCTCGGTGACCGTGCACTCCATGAACACGTCGATGCCCAGGGCGACCGCGCGCTGCTGCAGGGTGCGGATCATCTCCAGCCCGGTGCGGTCACCGACGTGGGCCAGCCGCGCGTAGCGGTGACCGCCGAAGTCGCGCTGGCTGATCAGGCCCTCGGCGGTGCGGTCGAACAGCGCGCCCCACTCCTCGAGCTCGAGGACGCGGTCGGGTGCCTCCTGCGCGTGCAGCTGCGCCATCCGCCAGTGGTTGAGCATCTTGCCGCCGCGCATCGTGTCGCGGAAGTGCACCTGCCAGCCGTCGTCGGGCCACACGTTGCCCATCGCGGCAGCGATGCCGCCCTCGGCCATCACGGTGTGCGCCTTGCCCAGCAGGGACTTGCACACGATCGCGACCCGCGCGCCGGCGTCGTGGGCGGCGATCGCGGCGCGCAGTCCGGCACCGCCCGCGCCGATCACGACGACGTCGTAGCGGTGGGTCTCGTAGTCCTCGGGAGTGGTCATCAGAAGAACCTCGGGTCGTCGAACCAGCCGGCCGAGATCGCCATGATGTAGGCATCGGTGAAGATCACGGTGAACAGCGAGGTCATCGCGTACGTGCCGTGCTTCTCGTTCAGCTTCGACACCCAGGTCCAGTAGCGATAGCGCATCGGGTGCTTGGAGAAGTTCCGCAGCCGTCCGCCGACGACGTGGCGGCACGCGTGACAGGACAGCGTGTAGAACCAGAGCAGCACCAGGTTGATCCAGATGATCACGGTGCCGAGACCCATGCCGATGCCGCCGTCGGTGCCGTGGAACGCGAGCACACCGTCGTAGACGTTGATCAGCCCGAACAGGATCGCGCCGTAGAAGAAGTAGCGGTGGTAGTTGAGCGCCACCAGCGGGAAGCGCGTCTCACCGGAGTAGGACTTGTGCGGCTCCGGCACCGCGCACGCGGCGGGGGACAGGAACAGCGACCGGTAGCCCGCCTTGCGGTAGTAGTAGCAGGTGCCGCGGAAGCCCGGCGAGGATCACGAACGTGAGGATCCCGATCGGGATGAAGATCGGCATCTCCGGCAACGGGGTGCCGAAGTGGCTGGACCCCGGCACGCACGACTCGCTGATGCACGGGGAGTACAGCGGCGTGAGGTAGTGCTCCTCGGCGGCCCAGTAGTAGTCGCGCATGAAGATGCGCACGGTCGCGTACGCGATGAAGAACAGCAGGATCGCGCCGGTCGTGAGCGGGTACTGCCACCACCGGTCCTGCCGAAGCGTCCTGGCCGAGATCTGCGCGCGGCCGGCGGCGTCGACCCCGGGGCCGGACTGCGGTCCCGTCGAGGTGGCCATCAGCGGGCTCGCCGGTGCGTGCCGCCGGAACCTCGGACCACCGGGTGACCGCTGGGCATCATCCACGCTCCTTCGCGTCCGGGCCCTTCGCGAGGTTTGCACCACGTGCACGCCTCTGTGCAGCGCCTACCTTGCCCGAGGTACAGGGTGCCCGCAGCACCGGGGTAACGCTGTGACGGGGCGCACTACGGTGTCGCGGGTGCGCACCGTCGTGGGGGCCGCCGTCGTCCGGCACGGGCGACTGCTGGCCGCGCGCCGGGTGACGCCGGAACGGCTCGCCGGCGGGTGGGAGCTGCCCGGCGGCAAGGTGGAGCCGGGGGAGACGCCCGAGCAGGCGCTGGCGCGAGAGGTGGCCGAGGAGCTGGGCTGCACCGTCGAGGTCGGCGAGCAGCTGCCCGACCCGGTCCCGGTCGCCGAGGGGTGGCTGCTGCGCGCGTACGTCTGCCGGCTGGTCGAGGGCGAGCCGGTGCCGACCGAGCACGACGCGGTGCGCTGGCTGGCACCGGAGGAGCTCGGCGACGTCGACTGGCTGCCCGGCGAGGTCGGCTTCGTGCAGGCGCTCAGGCCGCGGCTGCTCGACGGCGAGCGGCTGCCAGGAGGCAACGTCGGCGGCGCCGTACGCATCGGGTCGACCGTGCGCCGGCCCACCGGCCCGTGGACCGGCGCCGTGCACGACCTGCTGCGGCACCTGGCGGGCACCGCGCTGCCGGGCGTGCCGCGGGTGCTCGGCAGCGACGAGCGCGGCCGGGAGGTGCTGACGTACCTGCCCGGCGAGGTGCACGACCCGGACGAGGTGACGCCGTCGGACCTGGTGCTCGCCGAGGCCGCGGCCTGGCTGCGGGCCTACCACCGCCAGGTCGAGGCCTACCGGCCGGAGGGCGCCGTGCACTGGCGGGGTGTCACGCGGCCGCTCGGTCCGGACGAGATCGTGTGCCACAACGACTGCGGGTCCTACAACTGGGTGGTCGACGACGGTCGCTTCGCCGGGATGCTCGACTGGGACCTCGCCGGCCCCGGGCACGCCGCTCGACGACCTGGCCTTCCTGGCCTGGTCCGGGGTGCCGCTCTACCGCGACCTCGACCCTGCCGAGGTCGCCCGCCGGCTGCGCCTGGCCGCCGACGCGTACGGCGACGTCGACCCGGTCGACGTCGCCCGGCACGCGGTGACCCGGATGACGGCCGCCACCGACCGGATCGCCGCCGGGCAGACGGCGGGCGACCCGGGCATGGTCGCGCTGACCCGGATCGGGGAGCCGGAGCGGACCCGGGCGCGGGTGAACGCGCTGCGCGCCCGGCTGCCGGCGCGTCGAGGCAGCGCTGGCCTGACCTCGCCGGGTGCAGCAGTCAGCAGAACCCGGGGATCGCGCGCCAGGCCACGTCCGCGGCCGGGACGTCGTCGCGCAGCACGCTGCCCTCGATCAGCCCGTACGGGCCGGTCGGCCGCGTGGTAGACGACGTCGGGGTTGTCCAGCCCGAACGGCTCCAGGTCGACCAGGAAGTGGTGCCGGTTGGGCATCGACAGCCTGATCTCGGCGACGTCCGGATGCGCCTCGAGCACGGCGTGGCCCATGGCGTACAGCGTCTGCTGGAGGGCACTGCTGTAGCCGGTGGCGAACCCGGCGAGCAGCGTCTCGCGGATGCCGGCGTGGGTCGCGGCGTAGTCGGGCGGCGTCGAGGGGGCGTAGCGCCACCGGGCGGTGACGGCGGTGGCCAGGATGCGGTCGTCGGTCTCGGCCAGCGTCGTGAACCGGTCCCGCGGGAACCCGGCGAACCCGGACTCGGTCGTCTTCAGCACCACCAGCCCGGTCAGCCCGGAGACGACGTGGGCGTCGCCGCCGTCGACCGTGACGACGGTGGTGCGCACCTCACCGCCGGCCCGCGAGAACGCGTGGTCGTGCCCGGAGCCGTCGACGGCGATCCGGTCCCAGCCGTACTCCTCGATCTCCACCCGGGCACTGGTCAGCCAGTCGAACGAGCCGGTGAAGTGCCGGGCCAGCCGCAGCCCGAAGCTCCTCGATCTCGCCGACGCCGTCGCGGGCCATCGCGTGCACGGTGTTCTTCTGCGTGTCGGTGGCCACCACGTGCGCGTTGTCGCCGTCGCGGTGCACGGCGTCGAAGTCGCCGCGCAGGGCCGTGGTCACGTTGAGGTCCCGCAGCACGTGCCGGGCCGTGGAGCGGTCCACGGTGACGACGCGCACCTCCGCCTTGCCGAACTGGTTGGGTCCGAGGGCGATCCCCATCGGTGCTCAGCTCCCGCGGTAGGTGGTGTAGGAGTACGGCGAGACCAGCAGCGGCACGTGGTGGTGCGCATCGCCGTCGGTCACGGTGAAGGCGACCGTCACCTGGGGGTGGAAGGTCGGCGTGCCGGTGCGCGCGAAGTAGTCGCCGGTGGCGAAGACGAGCTGGTAAGGCCCGGCCGCCAGTGGCCCGTCGGCCAGCGTGGCCCGCCCGTCCCGGTCGGTCGTCGCCGCGGTGGCGTCGCCGGCCACGTCGACCAGCAGCACGCCGACCCCCTCGGCGGGAGCGCCGCGCGCGGTGTCCAGGACGTGGGTGGAAACGCTCATGACCCCACCAGTCTCTCCACCCGCAGCCGGGTGATCTCGGCGAGCTGGCGGGTGACCTCGCCGCGCTCGGTGTCGGGATCGTTGCCCAGCCGCCGCTGCAGGGCGGCCAGCATCTCCGCCGGGCTCCGGCCGGCCGCCCGGATCAGGTACACGTGGCCGAAGCGTGCCTCGTAGGCCCGGTTGCCCGCCAGCAACGCGGCCCGGACGGCGTCGTCGGCCGACTCCATCGAGGCCTGCTCGCTGCGCGACGAGCGCGCCTCCGCTGCGTCGCCGTCGGCGCGGTCCCCGATCCGGGGGTGCGCCTGCAGCGCCTGCCCGACCTCGTCCCAGTCCAGCGCCGAGGCTCACCGCCTCGGCCGCCGCGGCGACCTCGGCCGCGCTCGCGTACGGGCGGCCGGCGGCCACCTCGCGGCCGAACCGCTCGGCGGCGTTGCAGGCGCGCAGCTGCTCGCGCGCGTCGTCGACCGGGAGCGCGTTGAACCAGCCCAGGGTGTGTGCGGCCACGGTGAGAGGATGCCAGCCCTACGGCGAGCACAGCCGGCAGGACGCGGGGGAAGGCGGTGGGTCATGGCGGCAGACAGCAGCCCGGGGCACGGCCGGGGGTCGCCACGGCTGCCCGCCGGCACCCTCGCCGCCGTCGAGCAGGCGCTGCGGACCCGTCGACGAGCTGCGGCGCCGCACCTACCCCGGTGACGCGACCGGGCGCCGCCCGGTGCACACCGTCTACGTACCGGCCGACCGGGTCCAGTCGGAGATGGCGGGGTGGTGGGGCGGCGAGGCGCTGGCCGCCGTCGAGGAGCACGCCCCCGACGCCGCCCGGATGGCCGACGTGCTGATCACCGACCCGGTGGTGGTCGCCGCGGTCTGGCCGCGGGTGCTGGCCAAGCTGGAGCGGCAGCCGATCGAGGACCTCCGGGTCGACGTCGAGGACGGCTACCGGGGCGGGCCCGACGCCGAGGACGCCGACGTGGTCGCTGCCGCCCGCGCCGTCGCCGCGGACGTGCTGGCGGGGGTCGCCCCGCCGTTCCTCGGGGTGCGGGCGAAGTGCCTGGAGGCGCCCGGTGCGCGTCCCGCGGCCTGCGGTCGCTCGACCTGTTCCTCGGCGCGCTGGTCGACGCGGCGGGCGGTCCGAGCGGGCTGGACGGGACCGAGCTGCGGGTCACGCTGCCCAAGGTCACGGCGGTCGCGCAGGTCGAGGCGATGACGACCGTGCTGGACGCGCTGGAGGCGGCCAACGGGCTCCCGGCCGGCCGGATCGGCCTCGAGCTGCAGGTGGAGACGCCGCAGGCGGTGCTGGGCGCCGACGGCGCGGCCACCCTCGCCCCGATGGTGCACGCCGCCGGTCCGCGCTGTCGCGGGCTGCACTACGGCACCTACGACTACAGCGCCTCGCTCGGCATCGCGGCCGCGCACCAGTCCTCCGACCACCCGGCCGCCGACCACGCCAAGCAGACCATGCAGCTCGCCGTCGCCGGCACCCCGGCCGACGCCGTGGACGGGTCGACCAACGTGCTGCCGGTCGGGTCCCAGGCGCAGGTGCACGACGGCTGGCGGCTGCACGCCGGGCTGGTGCGGCGCGCGCTGGGTCGCGGCTTCTACCAGGGCTGGGACCTGCACCCGGCGCAGCTGGTCACGCGCTACGTCGCGACGTACGCGTTCTTCCGCGAGGCGATGCCGCGGGCCGCGAGCCGGCTGCGCGACTACGTCGGCCAGGTCGGGCGGCAGCGTGCTGGACGAGCCCGCGACCGCCAAGGCGCTGGCCGCGGTCCTCGTACGCGGCGTGGACTGCGGCGCGCTCGACGACGACGAGGTGCTGGAGGCCGCCGCGGTCGACCGGGAGACCCTGTCCGTGCTCGCCGGCCGGGCGACCTGAGGTCCGGCGTGTCCGGCCTCGACCTGGTGGTCCGCGCCCCGCGGGCGGTGCTCGCCGGCGCGCCGCGGCGAGGCGGCAGCCTGCGTCGCGGTGCAGGACGGCCGGATCGCGGCGATCACGTCGTACGACGACGACCTCACCGCCGACCGGGTGGTCGAGCTGGGCGCCGACGAGGTGCTGCTGCCGGGCATGGTCGACACCCACGTGCACGTCAACGAGCCCGGGCGCACCGAGTGGGAGGGCTTCGCGACGGCGACCCGGGCGGCGGCCGCCGGCGGTGTCACCACGATCATCGACATGCCGCTCAACAGCATCCCGCCGACCGTCGACGTCGACGCGCTGGCGGCCAAGCGTGCGGCGGCCGAGGGCCGGTGCCACGTCGACGTCGGGTTTCTGGGGCGGTGCGGTGCCCGGCAACCTCGGCACGCTGCGCCCGCTGCACGACGCGGGCGTCTTCGGCTTCAAGTGCTTCCTGCTGCACTCGGGCGTCGACGAGTTCGCGCCGCTCGACGAGAGCGGGATGCGGGCGGCGATGGCCGAGGTCGCGGCGTTCGACGGCCTGCTGATCGTGCACGCGGAGGACGCCGAGGTGATCGGTGCCGCCCCGCAGCCGCACGGCCGCAGCTACGCCGCCTTCCTCGCCTCCCGGCCACGGGCCGCGGAGGAGACCGCGATCGCGCGGGTCGTCGCCGCGGCCCGCGACACCGGCGCGCGCGCCCACGTCCTGCACCTGGCCGACGCCGACGCCCTCGCGGTGCTGGCACCTGCCCGTCGCGACGGCGTCCGGGTCACGGTGGAGACCTGCCCGCACTACCTGACCTTCGCCGCCGAGGAGATCGCCGACGGCGACGACCGCGCTCAAGTGCTGCCCGCCGATCCGGGAGGCCGACCAACGCGAGCGGCTCTGGGCGGGTCTGCGCTCCGGTGCCGTCGACTGCGTCGTGTCCGACCACTCGCCGTCGACGCCGGCGCTCAAGCTGCCCGACAGCGGCGACTTCGGCGCCGCCTGGGGCGGCATCAGCTCGCTGCAGCTGAGCCTGCCCGCGGTGTGGACCGGCGCGCGGCAGCGCGGGCTGGCCCTCGCCGACGTGGTCGGCTGGATGGCCGAACGTCCCGCCGCGCTGGCCGGTCTCACCCGCAAGGGCCGCATCGCCACCGGCTGCGACGCCGACCTGGTGGTGCTCGCCCCGGACGAGACCTGGGTCGTCGACGCGGCCGGGCTGCACCACCGGCACGCCGTCACGCCGTACGCCGGGAGGACGTTGTCTGGCATCGTTCGGCAGAGCTGGGTACGCGGACGCGAGACCGGCGCCGAGCCGGTCGGCCGGCTCCTGACCCGAGGGGACGCATGAGCGGCACAGGAGCAGCACCCGCGTTCGCGCGACTGCCCGACCTCGCCTCCCGGGCGCTGTCCGGGGCGGTGGTCGCCGCCAACGACGAGTTCTTCGCCGAGAAGGAGAACCTCGTGCTCCCGGAGCCGCCGGCCGCGGTCGCCGACTTCGGGCACAAGGGCAAGGTCTACGACGGCTGGGAGACGCGGCGGCGCCGTACGCCCGGGCACGACTGGGCGATCGTGCGCCTCGGCGTCGCCCGGTGTCGTGCACGGCGTGGTGGTCGACACCTCGTGGTTCACCGGCAACTTCCCGTCGTCGGCGTCGCTCGAGGGAGCAGCGGTCGAGGGACACCCCTCCGCGGCTGACCTGGAGTCGGCCGACTGGGTGCCGCTGCTGCCGCAGGTCGACCTGCAGGGAGGCGCGCCCAACGCGTTCGAGGTCGAGTCGTCGACCCGGCTGACGCACGTGCGGCTCAACATCTTCCCCGACGGCGGGGTGGCCCGGCTGCGCGTGCACGGGCTGCCGGTCGCCGATCCCCGACCGCTCGACGTCGGCCCGTTCGACCTTGCTGCGTTGGCGAACGGCGGCCGGATCACCGGCTGCAGCAACGCGTTCTACGGCACGCCGCACCAGCTCATCGGGCCGGGCAGGGCGCGGAACATGGGGGAGGGCTGGGAGACCGCCCGCCGCCGCGACGACGGCAACGACTGGGTCACCGTCGGGCTGGCGTGCGCGGGCGTGGTGGGCCTGGTCGAGCTGGACACCTCGTACTTCGTCGGCAACGCGCCCGGCGCCGCGCGGCTGACCGGCTGCCTCGAGGGTGCCGACCCGGCCGACGCCGGCTCGTGGGTCGAGCTGCTGGCGCGCACGCCGTTGCAGCCCGACACCCCGCACCGCTTCGTGCTCGCCCCCGACGGTCCCGGGGTGTCGGAGGTACGCCTCGACGTCTACCCCGACGGAGGCATGGCCCGGCTGCGGCTGTGGGGGCGGCCGACCGCCGACGGACGCAGCGGTCTGGGCCGGGGCTGGTTCGACGCGCTGCCGCCCGCAGCAGGCGGTGGCGGTGCTCGAGGCTGCCGGTGCCGCCCCGGACGAGGCGCGGGCCGTCACCGACGCCCGGCCGACGCTGGGGTCCGGCGCCGCGCTGCCCGCGGCCGTCGGGCGGCTGCTCGACGGGCGGTGACGCCGGGCCGCGGGTCAGGGCAGGCAGATGTCCTGGGGGCGTACGGGCACCCGGCTGATGTCGCGCCCGGTCGCGTCGCGGATGGCGGCCACGATGGCCGGCGTCACCGAGATGCACGGCGGCTCGCCGACCCCCTTGGCGCCCAGCGGGGCCTGCGGGTCGGGCTCCTCGACCAGGCTGAACACGACCGTGGGTGCGTCCAGGGTGGTGGGCAGCAGGTAGTCGGTGAAGCTCGCGTTGCGCACCTTGCCGTCGGTCACGACGATCTCCTCCATCACCGCGAGGCCGAGCCCCTGGGCGATGCCGCCCTCGATCTGACCGGCGACCGACAACGGGTTGAGGGCGCGGCCGACGTCCTGCGCGGTGGCGATCTGCACGACCTTGACCAGGCCCAGCTCGGGGTCGACGTCGACGACCGCGCGGTGCGCGACGAACGCGAAGGCGACGTGGCAGTTGCCCTGGCCGTTCTCGTCCAGGTCCTCGGTGGGGCGGTGCCGGTACTCCACCGTCTCGTCCAGCTGCAGCCCGGCCGATGCCTCCGCGACCGGCACCCGCAGCGTGCCCATCGAGTCGACGACGTCGGTGCCGTCGATCACCAGCCGGAGCGGGTCGAGGCCGTGCCGCGACGCGACCGCCTCGAACAGCAGCTCGCGGACCTTGCGGCACGCGGCGTCGACCGCGCCGCCCGACATCCAGGTCTGCCGGCTCGCCGACGTGCTGCCCGCCGAGCCGATCTGGGTGTCGACGGTGTCCAGCACGACCTCGTCGACGCCGAGGATCGTCCGGGCGATCTGCTGGGCCAGCATCACGAAGCCCTGCCCCACCTCGACGGTGGCGATCTTCAGCGTGACCACGCCGTCGGTGAGCCGGCAGCGCGCGGTGGCGTAGTCGTCGAAGCCCTCGGAGTACATCAGGTTCTTGATCGAGACCCCGTAGCCGACGCCGCGCACGACGTCGCCCCGGTCGGCCGTACGCCCCGAGCCGCCCGGCAGGGACAGCGCGTCGGCGTCCGCGGGCAGGTCGGGCGGCATCGGCAGCGCGTCGGTCTCGCGGATGCAGCGCTCGACCGGCGCGACGCTGTCGACCGGCTGGCCGGTGATCAACGGGTCGCCGGTGCGCATGGCGTTGCGCAGCCGTACCTCCACCGGACTCAGCCCGGCAGCCGCGGCGAGCTTGTCCATCTGGCCCTCGTGCGCGAAGCACGCCTGGACGACCCCGAAGCCGCGCATCGCACCGCACGGCGGGTTGTTCGTGCGCACCGCCCAGCCGTCGACGACGGCGTTGGCGCAGCGGTAGGGGCCCTGGGTGTGCGTGACGCCGTTGATCAGCACGGCCGGCGAGGTGGACGCGTAGGCGCCGCCGTCGAACACCATCCGGGCCTCGATCTTGACGATCGTCCCGTCGGCGGCCGCGTGGTGCCGCATCCAGATGCTGGCCGGGTGCCGGTGCACGTGGCCGTAGAAGCTCTCCTCCCGGCCGTACTGCATCTTGATCGGGCGCCCGGACCGCATCGCCAGCAGGCTGCAGTGCACCTGCAGGCTGATGTCCTCGCGGGCGCCGAACGCGCCACCGACGCCGCCGAGGACCAGCCGGACCCTGTCCTCGGGCAGCCCGAGGCACGCGGCCACCTGCTTGCGGTCCTCGTGCAGCCACTGGGTCGCGATGTAGAGCTCGAGCCCGCC
The DNA here is from genome assembly GCA_963801045.1 of uncultured Actinomycetota bacterium. Lineage (GTDB taxonomy): Bacteria > Actinomycetota > Actinomycetes > Propionibacteriales > Nocardioidaceae > JACCWP01. The sequence continues at coordinate 401,202 of CAWDDC010000003.1, read as the reverse complement.
GCCGTCGTCGTCGGGCACCGCGAGCGCGGCCTCCGGGCCGAGGAACGCCTGGTCCTGCATGCCGAGCGCGTACGTCCCCTCGACGACGACCGGACCGGTGGCGTCGGGATCGCCGCGGAGGATGCGCTGGTGGCGGATCACGTTGCCGTCGGGGTGGATCGGCTCGCGGGTCCCGGCCACCGCCTCCTCCGGGTCGGTCAGCGGCTCCGAGCACCTCGTAGTCGACGACGATCGCCGCGAGTGCGCGGCGGCACGTCTCCGGGTGGTCGGCGGCGACCGCGGCGACCGGCTCCCCGCAGTAGCGCACGTAGTCGGTGGCGAACACGTGCTGGTCCTGGTGGATCAGCCCGTACGTCGGCTGGCCGGGCACGTCCTCGGCGGTGAGGATCGTCTCGACGCCGCTGATCTTCCAGGCCGCGCTCACGTCGATGGACCGGATCCGGGCGTACGGGTGCGGCGACCGCAGGGTCGCGCCCCAGAGCATGTTCTCGGCCCACAGGTCGTTGGAGAAGGCGAACCGGCCCTGCACCTTGGGGACGCCGTCCGGGCGGGCGGCGTTGGTGCCGAGACCGCCGGCGCGCAGCGTCGTCGCCGTCGCCGTCGTGGTGGTCACGCCGGTCGTCAGCCGTCGTCATGGGGTGGCCCGCTGCGCACGCCCGGCGACGACGGAGTCCACCGCGGCGAAGATGCGGCCGTAGCCGGTGCAGCGGCAGATGTTGCCGGACAGGGCCTCGCGGGTCTCCAGCTCGGTGGGCGCCGGGTTGGTCTCGAGCAGGTGGTGGACGGCGACGACCAGGCCCGGTGTGCAGAACCCGCACTGCACCGCACCCTCGTCGAGGAAGGCCTGCTGCACGTCGGTGAGCGCGGCGTCGGGCGTGAGTCCCTCGACCGAGACGATGTCGGCGTCGGTGGCGGAGGCGGCCATCACCAGGCAGGCGCACACCGCGGCCCCGTCGAGCAGCACCGTGCAGCTGCCGCACTCGCCCTGCTCGCACGCGCCCTTGGAACCCGGCAGCCCGAGCCGCTCGCGCAGGACGTAGAGCAGGCTCTCGCCGAGCCAGGCGTCCTGCACGTCGTGCGACTCGCCGTTCACGGTCAGGCGGTAGTGCTCCGGCGCGCTCATCCGGCGGCCCTCCTCAGCAGTCGGCTCGACAGGACGCCCACGGCGTGCGCGCGGTAGGCCGCCGTCGAGCGGTGGTCGTCGATCGGCCGGGCCTCGGCAGCCGCCCGCCGGCCGAACTCCCGGGCCAGGGTGTCAGCTGACCAACGGCTGCTCCGCGGTCAGATCGGTCTGGCCGGTGAGCCAGTCCTCCGCGGCCCGGCAGCGGACGACGGTGGGGCCGACGGCGCCCAGCGCGAGGCCGACGGTGCCGCGGTCGCGGTCGACCGCCAGGCAGGCCGAGGCGTTGGCGATGACCATCGCGTTGCGTACCCCGACCTTGGCGAAGCCCTGCCAGCCGCGCTGCACCGGCAGCGTGACCCCGGTGATCAGCTCGCCGGGGGCGAGCACGTTCTGCTTCACCCCGGTGATGAACTCCCCGATCGCGACGGCGCGCTCGCCGCCGGTCGAGCGCAGGTGCACGACCGCGTCCAGCGCGTAGAGCACCGGCAGCCCGTCGCCGGCGGGGGAGGCCGTGCCCAGGTTGCCGCCGAGCGTCCCGGCGGCCCGGATCTGCGGCGACCCGACCGTGCGGGCGGCCTCGGCGAGGGCGGGGAACTGGTCGCGCAGCGGCGCCCGCTCCATCGCGGCGAACGGCAGCGCCGCCCCGATGGTGACCGTGCCGCCTGCCGTCGCCGGCGTCCGGGTCGTGGCGCCAGCGGCGGAGCTCGTCGACCCGGCGCAGGGCCACGACGTCGTCCGGAGCCGGCCGGTGGGCCATGTTGATCTCGACCATCACGTCGGTGCCGCCGGACAGGACGAGCGCGTCGGGGTGCTCGCCGGAGGTGCGTGAGGACCTCCGCGAGCGAGCGGGGTGCCAGGACGGCCATGAACGTGACGATACGGACTGCACGGCCGTCGCGGCGACAGGACCGTGGGCGCGCCGGAGGGCGGCTCGACCTCGCCGCGCGGGAACGGCATGATCCACCGGGTGTCCGAGCAGCCCGTACGTACCGCCGACCTGCTGGTGCGCGACGCCGAGCTGGTGGCGACCGTCGACGAGCGGCGACGCGAGATCCCGGGTGGCTGGGTGGCGGTCACCGACGGCGTGGTCAGCGCCGTGGGCGGACCTGGCGACCCGGCGCCCGAGGCGGCACGCGTCCTCGACGCCGCCGGTTGCCTGGTCACGCCGGGGCTGGTGAACAGCCACCACCACCTGTACCAGAACCTCACCCGTGCCTTCGCGCCTGCGCTGACCGGTGGGCTGTTCGACTGGCTCGAGACGCTGTACCCGCTGTGGGCGCGACTCGACGAGGAGGCGGCGTACGTCAGCGCGTACGTCGGGCTCACCGAGCTCGCGCTCGGCGGTGCGACGACGTCGGCCGACCACCTGTACGTGCACCCGCGCGGGCGCCGGCGACCTGATCACGGCCGAGATCCGTGCCGCCGCAGGAGCTCGGGATGCGGTTCCACCCGACCCGGGGCTCGATGTCCCTGTCGGTCAAGGACGGAGGGCTGCCGCCGGACTCCGTCGTGCAGACCGACGACGAGATCCTCGCCGACTCCCAGCGGCTGGTGCAGCAGCACCACGACCCGTCCCCGGCACTCGATGCTGCGGGTCGCGCTGGCGCCGTGCTCGCCGTTCTCGGTGTCCGCCGGGCTGATGCGGGCGACCGCGGAGCTGGCCGAGGAGCTCGACGTGCGGCTGCACACGCACCTGTGCGAGACCGAGGACGAGAACGACTTCTGCCTGCAGACGCTGGGGATGCGTCCGGTGGACTACTTCGACGAGGTCGGGTGGGGCTCGTCGAGGTCGTGGATCGCGCACGGCGTCTGGCCGGACGCCGACGAGGTACGCCGGCTGGGCGCGTGGGGCACCGGGGTCGCGCACTGCCCGAGCAGCAACATGATCCTCGGCAGCGGACTGGCTCCCGTGGCCGAGCTGCGGGCGGCCGGGGCGCCGGTCGGGCTCGGGTGCGACGGGTCGGCGTCGGCCGACTCCGCGTCGCTCTGGCTGGAGGCGCGGACGGCGATGCTGCAGGGCAAGCTGCGCCACGGAGCGGCCGCCATGTCCGCCCGCGACGCGCTCGAGGTCGCCACCCGCGGCGGGGCGGGCTGCCTCGGGCGTACCGGCGAGATCGGCGAGCTGTCGGTCGGGGCCTGTGGCGACCTGGTCGTGTGGCCGCTGACCGGCGCCGCCTACGCCGGCGCGCTGAGCGACCCGATCGAGGGGTGGTTGCGCTGCGGCCCCGGTGCCGCCCGGCACACCGTGGTCGCCGGCAGGCCGGTCGTGCTCGACGGCGTCCCCGTCCACCCCGGCCTGCCCGACGCCCTCGCCCGCCACCGGGTCGCCGCCGAGCGGATGCAGGCCCCGCTGGTCTGACTGGATGGGGAGTCAGAGCGGGCCGAGGGTGGGGCGGCGGGCGGAGAGGCCGTCGCCGGAGGAGGCGCCGCGCAGCCGCCGGCCGACCCAGGGCAGCGCGAAGCCGCGTACCCACGCGATCGTCGCCTCCCGCTGCGCGCGGCGGGGCGCCGACGGCAGCGGCTCGAGCACGTCGTGGACGAGCTCGTGGTCGACGCCGAGCACGTCGAGCACGCGCATCGCCATCCGGACGTGGCCGCGGGGCGACATGTGGATCCGGTCGGTGTCCCACATCCGCGGGTCGCGGTACTCCCGCATCCGCCAGAAGTCGACCACGCTCGCGCCGGTGTCGTCGGCCAGCTCGCGCACCAGCTCGTTGTAGGTCGCGAACCGGCCGCGCATGGTGCCGAGCACCGGGGCGCCGCCAGGGTCGTACGCGGTCCAGATCAGCACCCGCGCGCCGGTGCCCGCGAGCTGCGTCACGGCGGCGGCGTAGTCGGCGACCAGCGCGTCCAGGTCGACCTTCGGGCGCATGATGTCGTTGGCGCCGGCGTAGATGGTCACCAGGTCGGGCTCCATCGCGAGCGCCGGCTCGAGCTGCTCGGCGAGGATCGGGCGCAGCGTACGACCGCGCACCGCCAGGTTGGCGTAGCCGAATCCGCCGCTGTCCGTCCGTGCTGCGCGGTGCGCGAGCACCTCCGCGACCCGGTCGGCCCAGCCGCGCACGGCGTTCGGCAGCGTCGGGTCGGTGTCGCCGACGCCCTCCGCGAACGAGTCGCCGAGCGCGACGTAGCGGCGGTACGTCACGCCGGCAGGTGCGTGCGCAGGAAGTCCACCCGCAGCAGCTCGAGGTTCTCCGCCACCGCCTCCTGCGAGCCCGACATGTGCGTGACCCCGGTCAGCGGCAGCACCGTGTGCGGCTTGCCGGCCGCGAGCAGTGCCGCGCTCAGCTGCAGGGTGTGGGCCACCACGACGTTGTCGTCGACCATGCCGTGGATGAGCATCAGCGGCCGCTCGAGCTGCGGTGCGAGGCGCAGCAGCGAGTTGCGCTCGTAGACCTCCGGCTGCTCGGCGGGGAGACCGAAGTAGCGCTCGGTGTAGAAGGTGTCGTAGAGCGCCTGGTCGGTCACCGGGGCACCTGCGACGGCACAACCGAAGACGTCCGGGCGGGACAGCACGGCGTAGGCCGCCAGCTCGCCGCCGAACGACCAGCCGGTGATGCCCACGCGCGCCGTGTCGACGTCGTCGGGATAGGCCTCCGCCACCGCGGCCAGGGCGTCGACCTGGTCCTGCAGCGTCACCGGCAGCAGGTCGTCGCGCACCGCGCGGTCCCACGCCGCGCCCATGCCGGGGGTGCCGCGGCCGTCGGCGACGATGACGCAGAAGCCCTGGTCGGCGAGCCACTGCGACTCCAGGAAGATCCGCGACGACGCGGCCACCCGCTGGCCGTGCGGACCGCCGTACGGGTCCATCAGCACCGGCAGCCGGCGGGAGCCGCGCTCGTGGTCCTGCGGGAACAGCACGGCCGTGCGGATGCCGCGCTTGCCGGCGCGCAGCAGCGTCACGGCCGGGCGGAACGGGGGCGGGAGCTGATGGTTCACCAGCTCGCCCACCTCGTCGCCGTCGCGGTGCACGCTGACCCGGACGCCGTCGGTCTCCAGCGACGCTCGGGTCAGCACCGCCGTGCCGTCGCTCGCGGCACCGCCGCAGGAGGCCGCGCCCTCGGTCAGGGCTGTCGTCGTGCCGTCCCACCCGAACCGCACCACGTGCACGGCCGTGACGTCGTCGCTGGGGGTCGCCGACACCAGCACGCCGTCGCCGTCGACCGAGAGCACCGACCGCACGTACCAGTGCGCGTCGCCGATCGGCTCTCCGTCGACCACGACCCGGCGTACGTCGTCGACGTCGGCGTGCCACACCGTGCGCCCGTCCGGACCGCGGGCCGGCACCCCGACCACGGCGTCGACCCAGACGTCGTCGCGCTGCTCGTGCACCAGCGTGGTGGCGCCGGTCGCGGGATCGACCGACAGCACCTGCGCCGTCGCCTGGTCCCGGGTCATCACCTGCAGCAGCGGGTCGCCGTACGAGGACCAGGACGCCCGGGTGAGGTAGGGGAACGCCTCCCGGTCCCAGCCGACCTCGGTGCGGCTGCCGTCCAGGCCGACCAGCCAGAGCGTGACGTCGGCGTTGGGCGTGCCGGCGGCCGGGTAGCGGTGGGCGACCGGCTCGCGCCCCGGGTTGGCCGGGTCGGCGACGTACCAGATCTGGACCGGCGACTCGTCGTAGCGCTCGACCAGCAGCGACCCCCCGTCGGGTGCCCACCAGTAGCCGCGGGTGCGGTCCATGTCCTCGGCGGCGACGAACTCGGCCTGTCCCCACGCGACGTTGTCGCCGTCGGGCTCGACCAGCGCGCGGTCGCCCTCGCCGTCGGTGCCGACCACCCGCAGGGCGCCGCCGGACGCGTAGGCGACGTGCGCTCCCGTCGGGTCCACGCGGGGGTCGATCACGGTGCCGGTCGCCGGCAGCTCGCGTGTCGTGCCCGCGGCCACGTCGGTGAGCCACAGCCGGCCGGACAGCGCGAACGACGCGCTCGCACCGGAGCGGTCGGTGGCGTACGCGACCACGCCGGCGCCGGACTCGCGGCTGCGCTCGCGGCGGGCCCGCTCCTCGGCCGACAGCTCCTCGACGCCGCCGAGCAGCTGGTCGGGCTCGGCGAGCAGGCGTTCGGCGCGGTCGGACACGTCGTAGGCCCACAGGGCGCCGGTGCGGGACGTGCCGGACGGCGTACGGATGAACAGGACCCGGTCGCCGTCGGCGGTCACCGACAGGGCGCGCGGGACCCCGAGGGTGAACCGCTGGGTGCGGGCGAAGAGCCGGGGGAACGACGTGGTCTCGTGCGGTGCGTCGGCCATGACGGCGATCCTGCCAGCCCGCCGCCGGTGCCTGTCGGGGCCCGCCCGTAGCCTTGCGGTCGTGCCTGACGTGATCACCGCCGACCGCCGGCTGCTGCTGGTCCACGCCCACCCCGACGACGAGACGATCGGCCAGGGCGCCTCGATGGCCAAGTACGTCGCCGACGGCGCGCACGTCACGCTCGTCACGTGCACCCTGGGTGAGATGGGCGAGGTCCTGGTGGCCGACCTCGAGCACCTGGCCTACGGCCAGGCCGGCGGCCTCGGTCACCACCGGGTCCAGGAGCTGGACGCGGCGATGAAGGTCCTGGGCGTCACCGACTACCGCTTCCTCGGCGGGAAGGGGCGCTACCACGACTCCGGCATGGCATGGGACGAGCACGGCGGCGCGACCATCGGGCCGGAGGTCCCCGACGGAGCGTTCTGGCTCGCCGACCTCACCGAGGCGGCCGACTCCCTGGTCGAGGTCATCCGCGAGGTGCGGCCGCAGGTGCTGGTGACCTACGACGAGCGCGGAGGCTACGGCCACCCCGACCACGTGCAGGCCCATCGGGTCGCGACCTACGGCGTGGCCCTGGCAGCCGCGCCCTCGTACAAGCCCGACCTGGGGGCGGCCTGGGACGTCGCGAAGGTCTACTGGGGCGCGACCCCCGAGAGCCAGCTGCGTGACTGGCTGCGTGGGCTGCGCGCCTCGGGCGACACCAAGACGTTCGAGGGACTGGACCCCGAGGGCCCGATGCCACCGTTCGCGGTCGCCGACGAGCTCATCACCGCACGCATCGACGCCCGCGACCACACCGAGCAGAAGATGGACGCGCTGAAGGCGCACGCCACCCAGGTCGACCCCGAGGGGGCGTTCTTCGCCCTGGTCGACAGCCCGAGCAACCGGGACTGGGGCATCGAGCACTACCGGCTGGTCAAGGGCACTGCCGGTCCCCGTGACGAGGCGACCGGCCTCGAGGACGATCTGTTCGCCGGCCTGTCGTGACCCGCTGGCGCACCGGCCTGCGCGTGGTGTCCGGCGCGCTGCTCGGTGCCGTGGTGGCCGTCCTCGTGCTGCTGACCCACCGGGACGAGGTGGAGCTGTTCGGTCTGCGCGGTGCCTGCCGGGCTGGTGCTGGCGGTGGTCGCGTCGGTGCTGACGAGCCTGGCGCTGCGCAGCGTTGCCGGCAGTGCCGCGGTCGCGGGCTACGGAGCCGGCTGGTGCCTGGTCGTGCTGGTGGCGATCAACGGCCGCAGCGAGGGCGACTACCTGGTCGCGGGCGACTGGCTGGGCTGGACGTTCCTCGCCCTGTGCACGCTCGGCGTCGTCATCGTGACGGTGCGCGGCACGCTGCCCGACAAGTCCCGCCGCCGGGTCCGGGAGGATCCTGACGACCTGCTCACCCGGCGTCCGTAGACTGCGCGGACCATGAGCCAGGACGACCCCGTCGACGACGAGCCGGCGCGCTCCCGGCGGGACCGGCGCAGGACCTGGTTCGCGGTGACCGGTGTGGTGGTGCTGCTGGTCGGGGGCTACGCGGTGGCGGTGGCGTTCAGCGGTGACGCGATCGCCCGCGGCACCCGGGTGGGTGACGTCTCGATCGGCGGTCTGACCGTCGCGGAGGCCGAGCAGCGGCTGAGCGCGGACCTGCTGCCGCAGACCGACGAGCCGATCACGGTGGAGGTCGACGGCACCGAGCACCGCCTCGACCCGGACGAGCTCGGGCTCTCCCTCGACGTCGACGCCACCGTCGACCGCGCCCACGGCGGCTCCCGGATCGACCCGCGGGTGCTGTGGGACTCGTGGTTCGGCGGCGAGGACGATCGCACCGGTGCTCGACGTCGACCAGGACCGCCTGATCGAGCGGGTGCGCGCGCTGGCCGACGCCGTCGACGAGCCGGCGGTGGAGCCGTCGGTGGACCTCACCGCGGCGGGTCCGGTGCCGCACCCCGCACGCACCGGCACCACCCTCGACACCCCGGCGGCGGTGGTCGCGATCCTCGACGCCTGGCTGGTCGAGAGCGACCCGATCGCGCTGCCGGTGGAGACCGACGAGCCGGCGCTCGACCAGGACGACCTCGACGCGGCCGTCAAGGAGCTGGCCCGGCCGGCGATGTCCGCGCCCGTGCGGTTGCGGGAGGGCGCCCGTACCTGGACGGTCTCGCCGCAGGCGTTCGCACCCGCGCTCACCATCGAGGCCGTCGACGGCGAGCTGGCCCCGGTGGTCGACGGCGACGTCCTCGCCGAGCGGGTCCCGCGGCTGCTCGACGCTGCCGGCGAGCAGCCCCGCGACGCGACCGTGCGCATCCGCGACGACAGGCCGGTCGTGGTGCCCGCCCACGCGGGCGTACGCGCCGAGCCTGCCGACCTCGCCGACGCGCTGGTCGCGGCGCTCGCCGCCGACAACCGCACCGCGCGGGTCACCGGCGAACGGGTGCCGCCCGAGGTCGGCACCCGCGAGGTCCGGTCGTGGAAGATCACCGAGCAGGTCAGCGCGTTCACGACGTACTACCCGCACGAGGACTACCGCAACACCAACATCGGCCGGGCCGCCGAGCTGATCAACGGCACGGTGCTGCAGCCCGGTGACACGTTCAGCCTCAACGAGACCGTGGGGGAGCGCACCGCCGAGAACGGGTTCACCGTCGGCTACGTCATCTCCAACGGGATCTTCGCCCGCGACTACGGCGGCGGCGTCTCGCAGGTGGCGACGACGACGTACAACGCCGCGTTCTTCGCCGGCATGAAGGACGTCGAGCACAAGCCGCACAGCTTCTACATCGACCGCTACCCGATGGGTCGCGAGGCGACCGTCGCCTGGCCGACGGTCGACCTGCGGTTCCAGAACACGACGCCCTACGGCGTGCTGATCGAGGCGTGGATCGTGCCCAGCTCGCCGGGTGGCACCGGCGAGATGCACGTGCGGATGTGGAGCACCAAGCACTGGACGATCAAGGCGCGTTCGTCCGGCCCGTACGCCTACACCTCGCCGGGCACCCAGATCATCAAGGACGACCCCGGCTGCGTGCCCACGACCGGCTACTCCGGCTTCGACATCGACACCTACCGCGACTTCTACCGCGACGGCGACAAGCTCCGCACCGAGTCGTTCCACACCACCTACATCCCCGCCGACACCGTCATCTGCCGCTGACGCGGGCCTCGAGGTTTCCCAAGGTCCCTCGGGAAACCCGAGCTTCCGCTCGCGTCGTGACGCGCGGGAACCTTCGGTTTCGCGGTGGGAAGCCAGCCGGGTGCCGGATCGGCCCCGACCGGGCGTCTCGGCGCCGCCGACCTACGCTCGGGACGTGCCCGCCCCCCTGGACGACGCGGCGTTCCGCGCTGCGCTCGGCCGCTTCGCCAGCGGTGTCACCGTGGTGAGCACCGTGTACGAGGGGGTCGACTACGCGATCACCGCCAGCGCGTTCACCAGCGTCTCGCTCGACCCGCCGCTGGTGCTGCTGTGCGTCGACTCCCACAACCGCTTCCACGACCCGGTGCTGCAGACCGGCACCTGGGCGGTGTCGATCCTGGCCGACGAGGGGCAGGACGTGGCCACCTGGCTCGCCACCCGGGGCCGTCCGCTGGCGCACCAGCTCGAACGCGTGCCGCACCACCGCAGCCCGCGTACGGGCGCGGCGCTCGCCGACGACGCCCTGGCGTGGCTCGAGTGCCGGACCTGGCAGGCCTACGACGGCGCCGACCACACCATCCTGGTGGGGTCGGTGGAATGGGCCGCGACCACCGACGAGCGCGACGACCCGCTGATGTACTACCGCTCGCACTACGGCTCGCTGGTGCGCCGCCCGGTCAGCGAGCGGGGCCCGGACCTGCCCGGCCCGGTGCTGGAGCCAGATACCGATAGCGGTGGTGGGTGACGAAGCCGTACGGCGCGTAGAGCGCCAGCGCCCCGTCGTTGCCCGGCATCGTCTGCAGGTACGCCGACCGCGCCCCCTGCTCCGCGCCCCACGTCAGCAGCGCGTCGACCACCCGCCGGGCCAGCCCCTCGCGCCGGCGTTCGGGGACGACCTCGACGGCGGACAGCCCGAGCCAGTCGCCGGTGACGACGCCCCTCCCGATCGCGACCGGTCCCGGTACCTGCGTCGCCGCCGACGGCGGCCAGCGCCACCGTCCGCGGGCCCGGCGAGGACGCCGGCCACCACGTCGGCGGGCACGCCGGCGGTGCGGCCGTAGACCGACATCCACGCGTCGTCGGGTGCCGGCAGCAGGTCGACGCCCTCCCCGCCGGTACGGCTGGTGCGCCGCGCCTGCGCGACCGAGGCCACCTGCACCAGCGCGCCCTCCTTGTGCCGGGCCACGTCCCACCCCGCGTCCAGCAGCTGCCGCTCGACCGGCGCGCCGATCACCGCCTGGGCCAGCGCCGGCAGCCCGTACCGGGCGTAGAACTCCTCCACCGCGGCCAGCGCCTCCGGCAGCGGGAGTCCGGGATCGCCCACCGGCAGCACCGAGTTGGCCCGGCCGGTGAACCCGGCCGCCTCCCGCAGCTGCCACTCGCCCAGCGGCTCGACGGTGCGGGCCGGCCAGCCGTCGGCGCAGACCCGCTCGAGGGTGTCGCTGCGCACCCGCAGCAGGGTGGACGCGCGGGGCGGCACCGGCTTGCCGGTGACCACCGCGGCCGCGGGCACCCGTACCCGCTCGTCGGCCTCCGTGCGCACCACCAGCCCGTCGGCGTCGTAGGCCTCGAGCTCGCCGAGGACGTCGGTCATCGTCGGGCCGCCCGGCTCCGGGTCGGGCAGCCGGTAGCGCACGACGACGCGCTGACCGACGTGGCGTGGTCCCAGCGGCACGCGGTGGCCTCCCTCGGACGGGTGGGTTTCGTCTCACCGGACGTGCCCGTGAGATGCGCCGGCGCGGAGATACTAGGCTCGCCCTCGGCGACCACATCGTTGGAGGAGGAACCACGTGACATACGTCATCGCGCAGCCCTGCGTGGACCTGAAGGACCGGGCCTGCGTCGACGAGTGCCCCGTGGACTGCATCTACGAGGGCAAGCGGATGCTCTACATCCACCCCGACGAGTGCGTCGACTGCGGTGCCTGCGAGCCGGTGTGCCCGGTGGAGGCGATCTTCTACGAGGACGACACCCCGGAGCAGTGGAAGGACTACTACAAGGCCAACGTCGAGTTCTTCGACGACCTCGGCTCTCCCGGCGGCGCCGCCAAGCTCGGTGAGATCGACAAGGACCACCCGCTGATCGCCGAGCTGCCCCCGCAGCCCCAGGAGTGACCCGCGGGGCCGGCATGGACTCGCCCGTCTCGGCCCGGCTGCCCGACTTCCCGTGGGACCGGCTGACGGCTGAACGGGCGCGCGCCGCCGCGCACCCCGATGGTCTCGTCGACCTGTCGGTCGGCACCCCCGTCGACCCGGTGCCCGACCTGGTGCGCCGCGCCCTGGCCGACGCCTCCGACGCCCCCGGCTACCCGACCACCGTCGGCACCCCGGCGCTGCGCGAGGCCGCCGCCGCGTGGCTGAGCCGGCGCTTCGGCACCGTCGACGTCGGGGTGGACGGCGTGCTGCCGTCGATCGGCTCCAAGGAGCTGGTCGCGAGCCTCGCCCTGCACCTCGGGCTCGGGCCCGGCGACCTCGTCGTCGTGCCCGAGCTGGCCTACCCGACGTACGAGGTCGGCGCCCGGCTGGCCGGCTGCGACGTGATCGCCTCCGACTCGGTGGTGGCGCTCGGGCCGCGGCGGCCCGCGCTGGTGTGGGTCAACTCGCCGGCGAACCCGACCGGCCGGGTGCTGCCCGCCGCCCACCTGGCCAAGCTGGTGGCGTGGACCCGCGAGCAGGGCGCGCTGCTGGTCTCCGACGAGTGCTACCTCACGCTCGGCTGGGACGACAGCGCGCAGCCGGTCTCGGTACTGCACCCCGACGTGTGCGGCGGCGACCCGACCGGCGTGCTCGCGCTGCACTCGCTGTCGAAGCGCTCCAACCTCGCCGGCTACCGGGCCGGCCTGGTCGCGGGTGACCCCGCCGTGCTCGCCGAGCTGCTCGCGGTGCGCAAGAACCTCGGCCTGATGGTGCCGGCCCCGGTCCAGCACGCCGCGACCGTCGCCCTCGGCGACGAGGAGCACGTGGTCGAGCAGCGGGCCCGCTACGCCGCCCGGCGCGACCTGCTGCGGGCCGCGGTGACGCAGGCCGGGTTTCAGCGTCGAGCACTCCGAGGCCGGCCTCTACCTCTGGGCCAGCCGCGACCAGCCGTGCGACGAGACCGTGGGCTGGTTCGCCGACCGGGGCATCCTGGTCGCGCCGGGCGACTTCTACGGGCCACGCGGTGCCCGGCACGTACGGATCGCGCTGACCGCGACCGACGAGCGGGTCGCCGCGGCGGTCGACCGCCTCGCCCGCTGAGTCACCGGGTGCCGGTCACCCGGTCGGTGAGCAGCTGCCGCTCGGCGGCGTTGCCGGTCAGCTCGAGCGCCCGGGCGTCCGCCGCACGCGCGGCGTCGGCGCGGCCGAGTCGCCGCAGCAGCTCGCCCCGCACGGCGTGGAACAGGTGGTAGCGCGCCAGCTCGGGTGCCAGCCGGTCGACCGAGGCCAGCGCGGCGTCGGCGCCCTCGACCTGCGCCAGTGCGACGGCCCGGTTGAGGTGGGTGACCGGTGACGGGTCCAGCCGCACGAGCACGTCGTAGAGGGTGAGGATCTGCAGCCAGTCGGTGCTCGCCCAGGTCGGCGCCTCGGCATGGCAGGCGGCGATCGCCGCGGACACCTGGAACCGGCCGGTGCGGTGCAGCTGCGCGGCCCGGTCGAGGTGGCGCAGGCCGGCGGCGATGCCCTGCCGGTCCCAGCGGGAGCGGTCCTGGTCCTCCAGCAGCACCAGCCCGCCCGCCTCGTCGAAGCGCGCCGGCGTACGGGCCGCCTGCAGGGTCAGCAGCGCCAGCAGGCCCCAGGCCTCGGCCTCGTCGGGCAGCGCGGTGGTCACCAGGGCGGCGATCCACAGCGCGTCGTCGGCCAGGTCGCGGTCGTGCGGTGCGTCGCCGCCGGAGGCGAGGAAGCCCTCGTTGAACAGCAGCTGCACCACGGTGAGCACGTCGTCGAGGCGCTCGGGCATCCGCGCCGCCTCCGGCACGACCAGCGGGATCCCGGCGGCCACGATCTTGCGCTTGGCCCGCACGATCCGCTGGGCGGCAGTGGCTTCCGGGACCAGGAACGCGCGGGCGATCTGCGGCGTGGTGAGGCCGAGCACGGCGCGCAGGGTCAGCGCGAGCCGCGCCTCGGGCCGCAGCGCGGGGTGGCAGCAGCCGAACAGCAGCGCGACCCGCTCGTCGGTGCCTGCGGCCGCCGGTTCGTCGTACGGCTCCTCGCTCAGCCGCGCGCTGAGCCGGTCGGCGACCCGCCCGGTCACCCGGTCCCGGGTGCTGCGCCGGCGTACGAGGTCGAGCGCGTTGCGCCGGGCGGCCACCTGCAGCCAGGCGCCCGGCCGCTCGGGCACCCCGGTGCGCCGCCAGCTGGTCAGGGCCTCGACGACCGCCTCGGAGACCGCCTCCTCGGCGACGTCGAGGTCGCCGAGGCGGCGGTACAGCGAGCTGACGAGCCCCGCGGTCTCCTCCCGGACGGCCCGGGCCAGCGCGGCGTCGGGGACCGGGTCACATGTCACTGCTGTGGTCGACGATCGGGCGCACCTCCACGCTCACGCCCGGTCCGGTGAGCCCGGGCCAGGTGCGGGCGATGCCCAGGGCGCCGTCGAGGTCGGGGGCCTCGATGATGGTGAATCCGCCGATGACCTCCTTGGCCTCGGAGAACGGCCCGTCGACGACGACCGGCTCGCTGCCGTTGCCGCTGCTGCGGACGGTGGTGGCGGTGGTGGGCGGCTGCAGCTCCGCGCCGCCGTCGGCGATGTGGCCGGCGGCCTGGTGCTCGCCGAACCACTCGTACATCTGGGCGTAGACCTTCTCGGCGTGCTCCGGCGGGACCGAGGTCTGCAGGTCGGGACGGTCGACGAACATCAGGACGTACTTCACGGTGTGCTCCTTCGGTCGGAACGAGACTGACACCTGTACCGACGCAGCGGGCGGGCTTCGATCGACACCCCGCCCCAGAATTTCTCGTCGAGCTGGCGGGGTCAGGCCGACGTCGACGTGCACGTGGTCGAGGTGCCGCGCGACCGGGTCGTCGCTGTCGACCTCGTAGTCGCGCCACCCCTCGGAGGAGCGGGACGCCGTCCAGATCCGGTCGTCGTAGATCACCGTCGCGACCTCGAGCCGGTCGGCGTTGGCGACGAGGAACTGCGCCAGGGCCCAGCCGGCCCGGCGGTTGGTGGCGTCGGCGGGCCGGAAGAAGAAGTCCACCGCCTGCCCGTCGTAGTGCGCCGAGCCGTCCATGTGCCCGGTGCTGATGCCCTCGGGCGCGTAGCCGCCGTCGGGCAACGGGCCGAACGCCTGCCGCACCTCGCTCGCGTACGGCGCTGGCGTTGTCGGTCAGCCCGGACGGGCCCGGCTGCTGTCCGCTGTCGGCCGGTTCGTCCACCTCGCAGCTGAACGCCGCCTCGCTGTAGCCGGTGAGGGCCGACGCGAGCGCCCGGGCGTCCGGCTCGTGCTGGGCGTAGGCGCTGCCGTCGGCGGAACGCTGCACCTCCTGCGCCGCCACGTCGATCGGCAGGGCGTCGTAGCCGTCGACCTGCTCCAGCGCGGCGTAGAACCGGTTGGTGGAGTAGTGCGGGTCCATGATCTGCTCCGGTTTGCCCCACCCCTGGCTCGGCCGCTGCTGGAAGATGCCCAGCGAGTCGCGGTCGCCGTAGTCGAGGTTCTGGATCTTGGACTCCTGGTAGGCGGTCGCCAGCGCGATCGACGCCGCCCGCGCCGGCAGCTGCCGCCGTACGCTCACGGCGCTGATCAGCGCCGCCTGCTCGGCCTGGTCGGTCTCCAGCACCACGGTGCGCCCGTCGACCTCGGCCGTGCACGGGGTCTCGGCGCCCAGCAGATCGTCCAGCGGTCCGTCGAGGCCGCGCACGACGGCGACGCCCACGACCAGCAGGACGATCGCGAGACCTGCGGCCAGCAGCAGGCGCCAGCGCGAGGCCGTGGAAGAGGCGGTCATAGGAACGTCCACGGTACGGGGGGACGCCAACGCGCCCGGGCGGGCGGGATCAGTTGGCGTGCAGGTCGGCGTTCAGCGTGGTGCCGCTGCCGCTGCGGTCGCGTACCTCGATCGCGCCGCTGACCGAGTTGCGCCAGAACAGCAGGCCGTCGCGGCCCGACAGGTCGCGGGCCTTGACCACGTCGCCGCCGGGCAGTGTGACCTTGGTCCCAGCCGTGACGTAGCAGCCGGCCTCGACCACGCAGTCGTCGCCGAGCGAGATGCCGATCCCGGCGTTGGCGCCCAGCAGGCACCGGCGGCCGATGGAGACCACCTCGGAACCGCCGCCGGACAACGTGCCCATGATGGACGCGCCGCCGCCCACGTCGCTGCCGTCGCCCACCACGACGCCCGCGGAGATCCGGCCCTCGATCATCGACGAGCCGAGGGTGCCGGCGTTGAAGTTGACGAAGCCCTCGTGCATGACCGTCGTGCCCTCGGCCAGGTGCGCGCCGAGGCGGACCCGGTCGGCGTCGCCGATGCGGACGCCGCTGGGCAGCACGTAGTCGGTCATCCGGGGGAACTTGTCCACGCTGGTCACCTGCAGGTGCTGCCCGGCCTCCCGGACCCGCCCGCGGGTCCGCTCGA
The DNA here is from genome assembly GCA_963801045.1 of uncultured Actinomycetota bacterium. GTDB lineage: Bacteria > Actinomycetota > Actinomycetes > Propionibacteriales > Nocardioidaceae > JACCWP01. The sequence continues at coordinate 385,165 of CAWDDC010000003.1, read as the reverse complement.
AGTCCTCGACGGCGCAGGGGCCGATGGAGGTCCACACCACGTTGCTGAGCAGGCCGAACAGCCCGTCCAGGTTGGCCGCGTGCGGCGCGATCAGGCGGTGCGAGAGCAGGTGCAGGCGCAGGTAGGCGTCGGCGGCGTCCGCGGGCGGGTCCGACAGGTCGATCTCGGTACGCACCACGCTGCGGCGTACCCGGCGGACGTCGTCGGGGACGGCGAGCTCGCCCAGCCAGCCCTCGTCCGCGGCCGCGGCCGACTCCACCAGCGTCCCGAGCACGGGTGCCGGGTACCAGCAGTCGAGCACGGCCCCGTCCTCGCCGGCAGTCGCCAGGCCGACCCCCCACGCGGTCGCAGCAGCGGTCTCCAGGGCCTCGTCGCTGTCCGGTTCGGTCGTCATGCGCCCGACCGTAGTGCCGATCCCGCTCCGCCAACGACTCGTGGGGGTGGCTCGCCCTAGGGTGCCGCGCATGGCACTCGCTCGGTTCAAGGACCTGTGCATCAACGTCACCGACGCCCGGGTGATGACGCCGTTCTGGGGTGCGGCGATCGGGCTCGAGGCGTCGTACCAGGACAACGGCGACGGCGTCCTGTCCGGCGCGACCCCCGAGCAGCGGATCTGGGTCGACCAGGTGCCCGAGCCGCGCACGGTCAAGCAGCGGGTGCACCTCGACCTGCACACCCTGTCGGTCGCCGACGTCGAGGCCCTCGGGGCGCGGCGGCTGTCCGAGGAGGGCGAGTTCCGGTGGACGGTGCTGGCCGACCCCGAGGGCGGCGAGCTGTGCGTCTTCGTCCGCGAGCAGGTGCCCGACTACCGGCTCTTCGAGGTCATCGTCGACAGCGTCGACCCGGTGCCGATCGCCCGCTGGTGGGCCGACGCGTTCGGCGCCCGCCTGGTCGAGGACGAGCGCGGGTTCGCCTGGGTCGAGGACATCCCGGGCGCGCCGTTCGGGTCGATGGACTTCATCCCGGTGCCCGAGCCCAAGACGGTCAAGAACCGCATCCACTGGGACGTCAGCGCCGCCGCGGTGCAGCCGTTGCTCGACGCGGGGGCGACGCTGCAGCGGGCCCGCGACGACGAGATCTCCTGGCACGTGCTGACCGATCCGGAGGGCAACGAGTTCTGCGTGTTCCTCGACTGACGCCCGGGCACCGACGGCCCAACGGGCCCGGGCACAATCGTGCCGGTGTCCTCCCTCGACCTGACCGCTGACGTCGTCGCCCTCACCGCCGCACTGGTCGACATCGAGTCGGTCAGCCACGACGAACGCGCGATCGCCGACGCCGTCGAGCAGGTGCTGCGCCCGCTGCCGCACCTCGACGTCGTCCGCGACGGCGACACCCTGGTCGCCCGTACGGACCTCGGCCGCGCCGAACGCGTCGTGGTCGCCGGTCACCTCGACACGGTGCCGGTCAACGCCAACCTGCCCTCGCGGGTCGACGACGAGCACCTGCACGGCCTCGGCTCCTGCGACATGAAGGGCGGCGTCGCCGTCGGTCTGCTGCTGGCCGCCGGGCTGCCCGAGCCGAACCGCGACGTGACGTACGTGTTCTACGAGTGCGAGGAGGTCGCGGCCGCCGACAACGGGCTCGGGCGGCTGTCCCGGACCCGGCCGGAGCTGCTGGCCGCCGACTTCGCGATCCTGATGGAGCCGAGCAGCGCTGCGGTCGAGGCCGGCTGCCAGGGCACCATGCGGGTCGATGTGGTCACCCGGGGGGAGCGGGCGCACAGCGCGCGGGCGTGGATGGGCGTCAACGCCATCCACGCGGCGAAGCCGGTGCTGGACCGGCTGGTGGCCTACGAGCCGAGGCAGCCGGTGATCGACGGGCTCACCTACCGGGAGGGCCTGAACGCGGTCTCGGTCGAGGGCGGTGTCGCCGGCAACGTGCTGCCCGACGTGTGCCGGGTCGGGGTCAACTACCGGTTCGCGCCGGACCGCAGCCTCGACGAGGCGTACGCGCACCTGACCGAGCTGTTCGCCGGCTTCGACCTGGAGCTGCGCGACCAGGCGCCGGGGGCGCTGCCCGGTCTCGACCGTGCCGGCGGCTGCCGCGTTCGTCGAGGCGGTGGGCGGCGAGGTGCGGCCGAAGTTCGGGTGGACCGACGTGGCGCAGTTCTCCGCGCTGGGGGTGCCGGCGGTCAACTTCGGGCCGGGCGACCCGTCGCTGGCGCACACCCAGGCCGAGCGGGTGCCGCTCGCGCACCTGCGGCACTGTGAGCAGCGGATGCGGCGCTGGCTAGCCTGACCGCCATGTCGTCCGAGCAGTCCCCTGGTCAGCCCAGGAAGCCGCGCAAGCGGGCCCGCGGTCCGGTGCTGCAGCGGCGCTCGCGCGCGGCGACGTCGACCACCGACGAGCGGCTGCTCAACTCGCGCGGGCCGAGCGACTGGGTGCACACCGACCCGTGGCGGGTGCTGCGGATCCAGTCCGAGTTCGTCGAGGGCTTCGGCATGCTGGCCGAGCTCGGCCCGGCGATCTGCGTGTTCGGCAGCGCCCGTACGCCGAACGACGCCCCGGCCTACGCGACCGCCGAACGGCTCGGGCGCAGCCTCGTCGACGCGGGCTACGCCGTCATCACCGGCGGCGGCCCGGGCGTCATGGAGGCGGCGAACAAGGGTGCGTCCGAGGCCGGCGGGGTGTCGGTCGGGCTCGGCATCGAGCTGCCGTTCGAGCAGGGGCTGAACCGCTGGGTCGACGTGGGGATCGACTTCCGCTACTTCTTCGCCCGCAAGACGATGTTCGTGAAGTACTCCCAGGGCTACATCGTGCTGCCCGGCGGCTTCGGCACCCTGGACGAGCTGTTCGAGGCGATCACGCTGGCCCAGACCCGCAAGGTGACCCGGTTCCCGGTGGTGCTGATGGGCCGGTCGTACTGGCAGGGCCTGCTGGACTGGATGCACGACACGGTCGAGGCCGAGGGCAAGGTCAGCGCGGGCGACTTCGCGATGCTGCACATCACCGACGACGTCGACGAGGCGGTGGCGCTGATCGTGCAGGCCGCGAAGGAGCGCGAGGACGACACCGCCGGCACCAGCGACCGTCCCGAGTAGCCGGAGCAGCCGAGCAGCCGCGCAGGCGGGCACGGCGCGCGGCCTCCGGCCCCCGCGAAATGGCGGCAAAGTGCTCGCCCGTACGGCGTGTCGCCGGCGTGTTGCCGCCACTTCCGGGCTCAGCGGCGGAGGGGGGCGAGCCGGGGCCGGCCGGGAGGGCGGGGGTCAGAGGCCGCGGCGGGGGGCGGCCGGGGGGCGGTCGCCGCGGATCGAGGCGACCATGTCGACCAGCTGCCGGGTCTCGGCGACCTGGTGGGCGCGGAACACCCGGGCGCCGTGCCAGGCGGCGACCGCGGTCGCGCCGAGGGTGCCGGTGAGCCGCTGCTCGACCGGCAGGTCCAGCGTCTCGCCGACGAAGTCCTTGTTGGACAGCGCGACCAGCACCGGCCACCCGGTCGCGACCAGCTCGTCGAGTCGCCGGGTGATCTCCAGCGAGTGCGCCGTGGTCTTGCCGAAGTCGTGCGTGGGGTCGAGCAGGATCCCGTCCCGCCGCACCCCGACCGCCAGCGCCCGCTCGGCCAGCGCGACCGTGCCGGCCACCACATCGGCCACCACGTCGTCGTAGCGCACCCGGTGCGGGTCGGTGCGCGGCTCCAGCCCACCGGTGTGGCTGCACACCAGCCCCGCGTCGTGCGTGGCGGCGACGTCGGCCAGCCGCGGGTCGGCGCCGGCCCACGCGTCGTTGACCAGGTCGGCTCCCCGCTCGCACAGCGCGTCTGCCACCTCGGCGCGCCAGGTGTCGATGCTGATCACCAGGTCCGGGTGCCGCGCGCGCACGGTGGCGACGAACCCGGCGGTGCGTCGCAGCTCCTCGGCCGCGTCGACGTCGTCGCCCACCCCGGCCTTGACGCCGCCGATGTCGACGATGTCCGCGCCTTCGGCCAGCACCTGGTCGACCCGCTCCAGCGCCTCGGACTCCCCGTACGTCGCGCCGCGGTCGAAGAACGAGTCCGGGGTGCGGTTGACCACCGCCATCACGACCGGGAGCCCCGGCTCGAAGGTGGCGCGTCCGAGTCGCAGCGGCGCCGGCGGCACGATCACCTGCACAGGATCCTCCCCGCTCCTGTCGTGACACCATCGGCCCCGTGACCTGGGTGCTGTGGGCGCTGATCGTGCTGGTGGTCGGCGGGTGCGTCGTGCTCGCCACCGGCCGGGGCGGCGCGATGCGCGACGTGTACGACGACCGGCCCGACGTGCTGGTGCCGGCCGACCGCCGCCTGGTGGCGACGACCTGCGTGCCGTGGGCTTCACCACGGCGTTCCGCGGCTACCGGATGTCCGAGGTGGACGAGCTGCTGGCCCGGCTCGCCGCCGAGCTCGACGCGCGCGACGGGCTGCCCCGGACGCAGCCGGCGGCCGACGCCCCCGACGTGACCGGTGACGACCGTGCAGGCTGAGGTCGTCGTGCAGACCGAGGTGGACGCCGCCGCCCGACGAGGTGTGGCGGCTGCTGGTCGACTGGGACCGGCAGGGCGACTGGATCCCGTTCACCCGCACCCGCTACGTCGACGGGCCGGCGCTCGCCGTCGGCACCCGCATCGCCGCCCGTACCGGGCTCGGCCCGCTCGGCTTCGTCGACCCGATGACGGTGACCGCGATGGACGAGCCGCACCGCTACGAGGTGGTGCACACCGGCCGGGTGGTCAAGGGGGTCGGCTCGTTCGCCGTCGAGCCGGACGGTCGGGGCACGCGGTTCACCTGGTGGGAACGCGTCGAGGTGCCCGGGGGACCGCTGGCGCCGCTGCTGTGGCGGGTCGGCGCCCCGCTGACCCGCCTGGCGTTCGGCCACGCGCTGCGGCGGCTGCGGCGGCTCGCCGAGTCAGAGGCTCCGGGGAGCGGCGCGTGAGCGACGCGATCGTGGGGGACGACGGGCGCGCCCGCTGCCCGTGGGGCGACGCGCCGCCGGTCTATCGCGACTACCACGACACCGAGTGGGGCCGTCCGGTGACGACCCGGGACGGGCTGTACGAGCGGGTCAGCCTCGAGGCCTTCCAGTCCGGGCTGTCGTGGCTGACCATCCTGCGCAAGCGAGAGGCGTTCCGGGCGGCGTTCGCGGGCTTCGACCCGGAGGTGGTCGCGGGCTACGGTGCCGCCGACGTCGACCGGCTGCTCGGCGACGCCGGCATCGTCCGCAACCGGGCCAAGATCGAGGCCACGGTGGCCAACGCGCGGGCCGTGCTCGCGCTCGACCGACCGCTGCCCGAGCTGTTGCGGGACTTCGCCCCCGACCCGGCCCGTCCCGCGCCGCGCGGGCTCGGCGACGTCCCCGCGGTGACGCCGGAGTCGACCGCCATGGCCAAGGACCTCAAGCGGCGCGGGTTCCGGTTCGTCGGGCCGACGACGGCGTACGCGCTGATGCAGGCGGTGGGGCTGGTCGACGACCACCTGGCAGAGTGCTGGGTCCGTGGCGCTGCCGGCGCCGCACCCACGAGGGGAACCCCATGAGAGCCCGTTCCGTCCTGGTGGCCGGCGCCACCCTGGTCCTGACGGCCACCATCCTGCCGGCCGGTCCCGCGCCCGCGGCCCCGGCGCCGACCGCGCCCGGTGCCGAGCCGGTGCCGCAGCGTCCGCCGCGCCCGCCCTCCGCGGCCGGCCCGCGGTGATCGGCACCCGGATCATCGGCCGCAGCGTCCGACACCGCCCGATCTACGCGTTCCACCTCGGTGACCCCGACGCCCGCAAGACGGTGGTGTTCATCGGGGCCATGCACGGCGACGAGCAGCAGTCGTCCGCCCCGCTCAAGCACCTGCGCGACCACCGGCCGATCCGCGGCGTCAACCTGTGGGTGATCCCGGTGATGAACCCGGACGGCTACGCCCGCGGCTCGCGCAAGAACGCGCGCGGCGTCGACCTCAACCGCAACTTCCCGGTGCGGTGGCGCGACCTGGACGGCGTGTACGAGTCCGGCCCGCACCCGGCCTCGGAGCCGGAGACCAGGTCGGTGCTGACGTTCCTGCGCCGCGTCGACCCCGACCACATGGTCTCCCTGCACCAGCCGCTGCGCGGCGTCGACCCGCGCACCAAGAACCCGGTCTTCGCCCGGCGGCTGGCCCACAACATCTACCTGCCGATCCGGCGGATCGACTGCGGTGGCGTGTGCCACGGCACCATGACGCAGTGGTTCAACAAGCGCCGCCCGGGGGACTCGATCACCGCCGAGCTGGCCGCCCACCCCCGGGCCCGCTACCTCCACAAGGTCTGCCCGAACGGGATGCTGCGCACGGTCGGCGGCCGCCGGGGCTGACGCCCGGCGGCGCCAGCCCGCACCGGATGACTCAGCGCCCCCGGAAGACCGGACGCTTCTTGTCGACGAACGCCGCCACGGCGTCGCGGTGGTCCTCCGAGCCGCCGGTCAGCGCCATCAGCTCGCCCTCGTGGGCGAGCGAGTCGGCGAGGTCGTGGCCGGCGGAGTAGGCCAGGGCGCGGCGGATGGCGCCGTAGGCGAGCGTCGGGCCGGTGGCCAGCCGCCGGGCCAGCGAGGTCGCCTCGGCCAGCAGGTCGGCGTCGGCGACCACGGTGGTCGCGAGCCCGAGCTTCTTGGCCTCGACCGCGTCCACGGTGCGGGGGCGGTAGAGCAGCTCGAGCGCCCGGGCCTGCCCGATCAGCCGGGGGAGCGTCCAGGACGCGCCGGTGTCGCAGGACAGGCCGATGCCGGCGAAGGCCAGGTTGAAACCGGCCCGCTCGGACAGCACCCGCAGGTCGCAGGCGAACGCCAGCGAGGCACCTGCCCCGGCTGCCACCCCGTTGACCCCGGCGACGACCGGCTTGGGCATCGTCGCCAACGCCAGCGCGATCGGCGCGAAGTGCCGCTCCACCGTCGCCCACACCTCCTCGACCGGCTGCTCGGCGAGGGCGGTCATGTGCTCCTTGAGGTCCTGTCCGACGCAGAACGCCCGCCCGGTGCCGACCAGCAGCACCGCGCGCACCGCGTCGTCGGCGGCTGCCTGCTGGACCGCTGCGAGCAGCTGCTCCTTGGTGGCCAGGTCGAGCGAGTTCATCGCCTCCGGCCGCTGCAGCGTGATCGTCGCGAGGCCGTCGTCGACGACGTACGCCACCGGGTCGGCCCCGGCGTCGGACGGCGCAACCGAGGGCGCAGCGGACGGTGTGTCGGTCATGAAGGGTCTCCTCGTGGGGTCAGGCAAGTGTCGACGAAGCGGCCGGCGGCCGGTGCCAACCGCTCCGCCTCACGGTCGAAGAAGGCCGCGGCTGCGTGGCCGGTCCAGCCGGCCGGCAACAGCTGCGGGGGGAGGCCGGGATCGCGGAACAGGAACTTGCGCCACTCGTGCACGAGCCGGCTGCGCAGCGCGAACTGCTGCTCGTCGTCGGCGCCCTCGCCGGCGGCGGCGACCCACTGCTCGGCCTCCGCACGCCAGCCGTCGTAGGCGGCGGCGAGGTCGTCGAGGTCCCACGCGGTGCGGGCCAGCTCGACCGGATCGCCCTCCGGCTCGGAGCGGAACCGCCGGGCAGTGGCGCTCTCGGCGTCCAGCGCCGACACCAGGTCGGGCGCCGGCCGGGCGGCGACCCAGGTGTCGCCGTCGAGCGGGGCGTAGCCGAGGAAGCCCAGCGCCGCCCGCAGCCGCTCCCGGGCGCTGCGGGAACGGACTGGCGCGAGCACCAGCAGGTCCCACCTGCCGTCCCACTCGCCGTCGTCGCTGGTGCGGTAGATCCGCCGGGCGGCCTCGTCCAGCCGGATCCGGGCCCGGTCGGTGATGGCGTATCCAGGCCCGTCCGGGGTCCGTACCGGGCGCAGCCAGCCCTGGCGCACCATCCGGGACACGGCGGTGCGCACGGCCGGTGCAGAGACGTCCAGCGCCGCGAGCATCCGGACCAGAGCCGCCACCGGAGCCTGCCCGCCACGGGGTCGCACGTGGTCGCCCAGCAGGTCGAAGAGGGCCGAGCGTGCGTGCACGCGCCGAGTCTGCCCGGCGGGACCCGTACGCGGGGTGCCCGGGGTACGGAATAATGGTCCCCACTGACGGCGCCGTGATGCTCGTGCCCTGCCCTGGGGCGCGCGCGGCGGACGCGAGAGAAGGGGTACGCGGATGGCGGCCATGAAGCCCAGGACGGGCGACGGTCCCCTCGAGGTGACCAAGGAGGGCCGCGGCATCGTGATGCGTGTCCCGCTCGAGGGCGGTGGACGGCTCGTGGTCGAGCTCAACGCCCAGGAGGCGGGCGAGCTCGGGGACGCACTCAAGGCCGTCGTCTCCTGACCCACGTGCGGAGGTCCCGGTGAGCGCGGCTCCCGGGACCTCCCGCATGTCACCAGCTCGAGGAGGTGTGACCCGGTTGCCCATGACAGGGCCAGTGCCCGTGGCCGGGCCGCTGTCGGCGACCCCTGAGGTCGTCGCGAGCCCGGAGCCGCTCAGCGCCATAGGTGACGTCGAGATCCTTGCCGTCGCGGTACGACCGGCCGCGCCCGACAGCGAGGGCGTACGGCTCGGGCCCGGCGCCGGCGACCTCGCGGCCGCCCACCGGGTGGATCTGGTCGGGATCGCCGAGGACCAGCGGCTCACCGGCCGGGTCGGCGAGACCGCCGTGCACCCGCTCACCGGCCCGCGTCCGCCAGCTGGTGCTGCTGGGGGTCGGCGACGCGACCCCTGGCGACCTCCGCAGTGCCGGTGCCGCACTCGCGCGGCTCGCCCGCGGGCGCACCGCGGTGGCCACCAGCGTCCCGGCCGTGGCCGACGGCGCCGACGCCGGCGCGTGCGTGCAGGCGTTCGTCGAGGGGCTGCTGCTGGCCTCGTTCACGCTGACCTGGCGCACCGCGGGCCCGGAGAGACCTCCGGTCGGCCGGGTCGTGCTGTGCGGTGTCGACGCCCACGGCGAGGCGATCCGGCGGGGCGACGTCGTCGGCCGGGCCGGGTGCGCCGCCCGCGAGGTCGCCACCTGGCCGTCCCGCGACAAGTCACCGCAGTGGCTCGCCGACCGGGCCACCGCCCTCGCCGACGGAGGCGGGGCTCGAGGTCCGGGTCTGGGACGAGAAGGCGCTGGCCGCCGACGGCTTCGAGGCCATCCTCGGCGTGGGTCGCGGCTCGGCCCGGCCGCCGCGGCTGATCCAGCTGCGGCACGCGCCGCGCGGTGCCCGGGCGCACCCGCACGTGGTGCTGGTCGGCAAGGGCATCACGTTCGACACCGGCGGGCTCTGGCTCAAGCCCCGCGACGGCATGATGAACATGAAGCGGGACGTGACCGGTGGCGCCGTCGTGCTCGCGGTGATGTCTGCGCTGCGGGCGCTCGACGTGCCGTTCCGGGTCACCGGGCTGGTCGCCGCGGCCGAGAACGCCATCGGTGCCGACGCCCAGCGCCCGGGCGACGTGGTCCGCCACCCCGGCGGGCGCACCAGCGAGGTCGTCAACACCGACGCCGAGGGCCGGCTGGTGCTGGCCGACGCGCTCGCCTACGCCGGGCGCGAGCTGCAGCCCGACGTGCTGGTCGACGTCGCGACGCTGACCGGTGCGGTCAAGGTCGCGCTCGGACGCAGCCTCGGAGGACTGTTCGCCGACGACGACGCGCTGGCCGACGCGCTGCTGGCTGCAGGGCGACGGGCCGGTGAGCCGCTGTGGCGGTTGCCGCTGGTCGACGACTACGTGGCCGACATCGCCTCCGACGTCGCCGACGCGCGCAACATGGGTGGTGGCGCGGGCGGCATCAGCGGCGGCTCGATCGCTGCCGCGCTGTTCCTGCGCCCGTTCGCCGGGGGCGTCCCGTGGGCCCACCTCGACGTGGCCAGCGTGGGCGACGCCGCCAGGGACGCCGACGTCTGGACCGACGGCCCCACCGGCTTCGGTGCCCGGCTGCTGCTCGCCTGGCTGACCGGTGCGGACCCGTTGGCCGGCGTCCGCGCGGTGGGCAAGGCGAGGGCCTAGCGGGTCGGCACCCAGAAGCGCAGCTTGACGCCACGGCGGTCCTCGAGCACCCCGCCGGCCTTCTCGATCACCCGGCGCGAGGGCAGGTTGTCGTGGTCACACGTGACCAGCGCCTGGTCGATCCCGAGCCCGCGTGCCACCGGCAGCGCAGCGACCAGCATCGCCGTGGCGTGGCCCTTGCGGCGGGCCGAGGGGCGTACGACGTAGCCGATGTGCCCACCGATGTCGCGTAGCGACCGGGTCAACTCGGTGCCGGATCGACAGTCGCCCGAGCCACTGGTTGCCGTCGACCCACCACAACACGGTGTCCGCCACGTAGCCGTCCGGCCGCGGGGCGTCCTCCTCGGCCAGCAGCCGCTGGTCGGCGCAGAACGCGGCGAACGCGTCGGGCTGCAGCGAGCGCGTCCACCCGCTGCACGGGCTCACGCCCCGACATCAGGCCCGAGCCACCGGTCGGCGTCGGACCACCCGTGCCCCGCGTCGCTGCCGATCTCGGTGTGCGCCTCGAGGAACGACGCCTGCACCCGGGGATCGGGCGCGATCAGCTCGGGCACGCCTCAGGGGAGCTTCTGGGCGAGCAGCAGACCGTCGCCGACCGGGAGCAGCAGCGGGACGAGGCCCTCGTCCTCGCGGATCTCGCGCCCGAGCTCGCGGATGGTCACGGTCTCCTCGTCGCGCTGCGCGGGGTCGGCAACGCGGTCGTGCCACAGCATGTTGTCGATCGCCACGACGCCGCCGGGACGCAGCAGCCGCACGGACTCGCGGAGGTAGTCGGCGTACTCACCCTTGGCGGCGTCGCACAGCACCAGGTCGTAGTGGCCGTCGGTGAGCCGGGGCAGCACCTCCAGCGCGGCACCGGCGATCAGCCGGTAGCGCTGGGACGGGATGCCGGCCTCGGTGAACGTCTCCTTGGCCAGCCGCTGGTGCTCGGCCTCGAGGTCGACGCTGGTGAGGACCCCGTCGGGTGCCATGCCGCGCAGCAGCCACAGCCCGGAGACCCCGGTGCCGGTGCCGATCTCGACGACCGCGCGGGCCTGGGTCAGCGTGGCCAGGAACCGCAGCGTCGCGCCGCCGCCCGAGCCGATCGGGACGACTCCGACCTCCTCGGCGCGGCCGCGTGCGTTGTGCAGGGGCTCGTCCTCGGGGACGAACTCTTCGGCGTATGCCCAGCTGTCGGGCGAGATCGGTGTCGTGATGGCGCGCTCCCTGATCGAGCTCCCTGATCGAACGGTGACGGCAGCCTAGTGCGTGTTCGTCGCCCTCTTCGGCAACCGTCAGCGCTCTCTCACCGTCTTCTCAGGTGAGCGGTGAATCGTGGCGGTCATCGACGGCCGTGCCGTCGCCGCTCGGCCGACCCACCCGGGACGGTCAGCAGGTGAGAGGAGCAGGCATGTCCGTCATCTCCCGCCGCGGCAGTCGCCGCGACCGCGCGGACGCCGGGTCACCCGAGCAGCCCGCCCCCCTGCCCCCGGACGTCGGCTCCTGGGAGCAGATCGTCCGCGACCACTCCGCCCGGGTCTACCGGCTCGCCTACCGCCTGACCGGCAACCCGCACGACGCCGAGGACCTCACCCAGGAGGTCTTCGTCCGGGTCTTCCGCTCGCTGCACACGTACACGCCCGACAACTTCGCCGGCTGGCTGCACCGGATCACCACCAACCTGTTCCTGGACAAGGCCCGCCGCCGCGCCCGGCTGCGCTTCGACGCGCTGGGCGACGAGGCGGTCGAGCGGCTGGCGACGGCTGCCGGCTCGGCCGACCGGTCCTACACCGACGACATGTTCGACGCCGACGTCGAGCAGGCGCTGGCCGACCTGCCGGAGGAGTTCCGTGCGGCGGTGGTGCTGTGCGACGTCGAGGGACTGTCCTACGACGAGATCGCCGAGGCGCTCGACATCAAGCTCGGCACCGTACGCTCCCGGATCCACCGTGGGCGCAAGCTGCTGCGCACCGCACTCGCGCACCGGGCCCCGCAGACCGGGCGGACCCGCTTCGCCGGACCGCTCGACCCGGTTATCGTCGGCACGTGAGGTGTCCCGACGGCGCCGCCCTGGCGGCCTGGGTCGACGGCGAGGTCGTCGGCCCGGCCGCTGACGGCGTCACCGAGCACCTCGCCGGGTGCGCGCGCTGTCAGGCCGCCGAGCGCACCCAGCGTCAGGTCAAGCGACGGACGTCGCTGCTCGGCGGGCCCGACCCCGACGACGCCCTGCTGTCGAGCCTGCTGAGCCTGCCGCAGGCCGAGCAGGACCGGGCCGCCCGCCAGGCCCACCGCGAGCGGTGCGGCGAGATGGCCAGCCCCGACTCCAGCGCCGCACGCTTCCGCCTGCTGCTCGCCGGGGTCGGCGCCGCCGCCTGGCTGGTGGCGGCCACCTGGTCAGCGCCGATGGGGACCGCCCCGACCCCGGCCAGCCCGACGCCGGGCAGCGCGCCCCCCACCTCGGCCGGCGTCCCCGCCGGCTCGTTCACCCCGGCCGGCATGCCGCTGGGGCGCTGGGACGCGGTCCGGCCGGTCGCCGTCGAGCAGGAGATCTCCGCGCGCTGACGGCTGGAGCCCGTCGGCCGGTGGGAGCGGCCGGAGAGCGCGGGGTTTGTCGACGTACGTCATGCTGGGGGCAACGACCAGCCCACCCGTGGAGCACGCAGCGTGACCGAGGACGACCGTCCCGACTCCCGTCCCGACGACGACGAGTCGACCCGCAGCTGGGGCACGGCGCCCACCGATCACACCGACGACACCGCTCCGGTGCGGTCGGAGTGGTCCGCTGACCGCTCCTCCGCCGACGACGACCCGGCCCCGCCACCCGGCGGCCACGCCGCGGACCCGCCGCCACCCGACCCGACCGTCGACGTGCTGCACCCGACCGAGCCGCCGGCCTACCCCGGCTACGGCATGCCCGGGTGGTACGGACCGCAGCATGCTGCGCAGCCGGGACGCCACGCGCCGCCGACGGCCGCTCCGCAGCCGGGCCAGCCGCCACCCGGCTACGCGTCGCCGTACGCGCACTCGCCCTATCCCCAGCAACCGCCGCGCCGGCAGACCCCCTGGGCCGCGATCGTGGCCGTGACGGCCGTCGTGGGGCTGGTGAGCGGCGTGCTGGCCGCCCTCGGCGTCGTCGCGGCCGACCGGATCGACAGCAGCGGGTCCGAGACCTCACAGGTCGAGCCGCTGGGCGAGGACGCCGCCCCGCTGCCGTCCGACAACGCGAGCGTGCCGAGGGTGGCCGACACGGTGCTGCCGAGCGTGGTGCAGATCCAGGTGCGCTCGGGCGCGACGGGCGCCACCGGCTCGGGCTTCGTCCTCGACGACCAGGGCCGCATCGTCACCAACGCGCACGTGGTGGAGCCCGCCGGCGACGACGGAAGCATCTCGGTCGTCCTGCCCAACGGCAGCGAGCACGAGGCCGAGCTGATCGGCCGGTCCCCGGCCTACGACCTCGCCGTCGTCCAGGTCTCGACCGACGGCCTGCGACCGGCGCGGCTGGGCAGCTCCGGCCGGCTGCTGGTCGGGCAGCAGGTGATCGCGTTCGGGTCGCCGCTCGGCCTCACCAGCACGGTCACGTCGGGCATCGTCAGCGCGCTGGACCGGCCGGTGACGGCCGGTGGCGGGCGACACGTCGTCCTTCATCAACGCCATCCAGACCGATGCCGCCATCAACCCCGGCAACTCGGGCGGCCCGCTGGTCGACCTGCAGGGCCGGGTGATCGGCGTCAACTCGGCCATCGCCACCGTGAGCAGCGGCATCGGCGGGGAGGCCGGCAACATCGGCGTGGGCTTCGCGATCCCGATCGACCAGGTACGGCTCACCGCCGAGCAGATCATCGAGACCGGCAAGGCGGTCTACCCCGTCATCGGGGCCACCATCGACACCGCCGAGGGGCAGCCCGCGGTCGTCAAGGAGATCACCCCGAACAGCCCCGCCGAGGATGCCGGGCTGCAGCAGGGCGACGTGCTGCGCAGCATCGACGGCGAGCCGGTGCGCGACGGGATCGAGCTGATCGTGAGCATCCGCTCGCACCTGCCGGGCGACACCATCGAGATCGGCTACGAGCGGGAGGGCGAGCAGCGCAGCACCGAGGTGGTGCTCGGCGAGCAGGAGGGCTGAGCGCCCGCCCGGCCCAGGCCAGCCCAGGCTCAGGTGGAGTCGGGGTCGAACGGCGGACGCTCGCCGTAGCGCAGCGGCCGCTTGCCGTTGGGCACCTCGCGCTCCCCGGAGTCCATCGCGTCCATCACGTTGCGACGGACCAGCTCGCGCGGGTCGAGGTCGCGCAGGTTGAGGTCCTTGAACTCCGGGCCGAGCTCCTCGGCGAGATCGCTCTTGGCGTTGTCGACCATCCGCCGCATCGTGCGCAGGAAGCCGCCGGCCTGCTTGGCGAGCTCGGGGAGCCGGTCGGGGCCGAAGACGAAGACGGCCACGATGCCGATGACCAGCAGCTCGGGCCAGCCCATCCCCAACATCGGCTACGTCCTCTCGCCGGTCACCGGTCCGCACCGACCGCGGTGCTCAGTCTAGGTTCGGCGCGGGTCCGGCTGCCTCCTGCGGCAGAAACCTCGACCGTACGGCTGTCAGCGTCCCACCGGGCTCAGCCCGAGCTGGAGGCCGGCCAGGCCGCGGCCACGGCCCACCAGGGTCTGGGCCACGCCGATCAGCTCGGCCGCCGCCGGCGCCTCCGGCTCGCTCTCCACCAGCGGGGTGCCGGAGTCTCCGCCGGCCCGCAGCCGCTCGTCGAGCGGCACCCGGCCGAGCACCGGCACGTCGTAGCCGAACCGCTGCGACAGCGTGGCCGCCACCCGGTCGCCGCCGCCGGAGCCGAACGGCTCCAGCCGCTGCTCGGGGTCGCTTCCGGGGACCAGCAGGTAGGACATGTTCTCGACCACCCCGACCACCCGCTGGTGCATCATCGAGGCCATCGTGCCGGCGCGCTCGGCCACCTCGGCGGCGGCCTGCTGCGGGGTGGTGACGACGACGACCTCGGCGTTGGCCAGGTGCTGGCCCAGCGAGATGGCGACATCGCCGGTGCCGGGCGGCAGGTCGAGCAGCAGCACGTCGAGGTCGCCCCAGAACACGTCCCCGAGCATCTGCACCAGCGCCCGGTCGAGCATCGGGCCGCGCCAGGCGACCACCTGGTCGCGCCGGGGCTTGAGCATCCCGATGCTCATCACCCGTACGCCGTGCGCCTCGACCGGCATGATCATGTCGTCGACCTGGGTCGGCCGACGGTCGCCGATGCCGAGCATGTCGGGCACCGAGTGCCCGTAGACGTCGGCGTCGACCACGCCCACCGACAGTCCCTGCTTCGCCATCGCGACCGCCAGGTTGACCGTCACCGACGACTTGCCCACGCCGCCCTTGCCGGACGCCACCGCGAGCACCCGCGTCAGCGAGCCCGGACGGGCGAACGGGATGTCCTTGGTCGTGCCGGCACCCTTCAGCTGCTCGCGCAGGCCCTGCCGCTGGTCGTCGCTCATCACGCCGAGCGTGACCTCGACCTCGCGGACTCCGGCGACGGCCGACACGGCGGCGCGCACGTCCTTGGTGAGGGTGTCCTTGAGCGGGCAGGAGGCGACGGTCAGGAGGATCCGTACGGACACGGTGCCGTCTTCGCCGATGGTGACGTCGTCGACCATGCCCAGCTCGGTGACCGGGCGGTGGATCTCGGGGTCCTGGACGGTCGCCAGCGCCGCCTGCACCTGCTCGTGCGAGGGAGCGGCGGTGCCGGTCGCGGACGGTGGGGTCATGCCCTCGATGCTACGTGCGGGGAGAACCCTCGCGGCGTGGCGGGGGCTCGCCGTCGGAGTCCGTGCGCTCGTCCAGCTCACCGAGCAGCGCGCGCAGCTCCGAGCGCAGGAAGTCGCGGGTGGCGACCTCGCCGAGGCCCATCCGCAGACCGGCGACCTCGCGGGCCAGGAACTCCATGTCCGCGTGCGCGCGGGCGTTGGCCTCGCGGTCCTGCTCGAGGTTGACGCGGTCGCGGCCCTCCTGCCGGTTCTGGGCCAGCAGGATCAGCGGTGCCGCGTACGACGCCTGCAGCGACAGCACGAGGGTGAGGAAGATGAACGGGTACGGGTCGAACTGCGGCCGCTCCGGCCCGTACGGCAGGTTCCACAGCACCCAGACGATGATGAAGACCGTCATGTAGACGAGGAACCGCGCGGTCCCGATGAACCGCGCTATCCGCTCGGCCGCGCGGCCGACCAGCTCCGGGTCGTACTCGGGCCGGCGCACCAGCGGCCGGCGGGTCTCGACCGGCGAGTCGAGCCGGGTGCGGCGGTCCTCACGCGCCACGAGCGGCCTCCTCGTCGTCGGTGTTCTGGTCCTGGCCGCGGTCGGCGCCACCGTTCTCGCGCCAGCCCTCGGGCAGCATGTGGTCCAGGACGTCGTCGACCGACACGACCCCGACCAGGTGGCCGTTGTCGTCGGTGACCGGGCTCGCGACCAGGTTGTACGCCGCCAGCAGCCGGGCGACCTCCTCCAGCGAGGCGCCCGGACGCAGCGGCTCGATGTCGTTGTCGGCAACGGCGCTGACCAGCGTCGACGGCGGCTCGCGCAGCAGCCGCTGGAAGTGGCAGGCGCCGAGGTACTTGCCGGTCGGCGTCTCCAGCGGCGGCCGGCACACGTAGACCATGGCGGCCAGCGAGGGCGTGAGCTCCGGGTCGCGGAGCAGGGCCAGCGCGTCGGCGCCGGTGGCGTCGGGCGGCAGGATCACCGGCTCGGTGGTCATCAGGCCGCCTGCGGTGCGCTCCTCGTAGCTGAGCAGCCGGCGCACGTCCTCGGCGTCGTCGGGCTCCATCAGCTCGAGCAGGTGCTCAGCGGTCTCCGGCGGCAGCTCCGCGATCAGGTCCGCGGCGTCGTCGGGCGACATCTCCTCCAGCACGTCGGCCGCCCGCTCGGTGTCCAGCTGGCCGAGGATCTCGACCTGGTCCTCCTCGGGCAGCTCCTCGAGCACGTCGGCCAGCCGGTCGTCGTCGAGCGCGGCCGCGATCTCGTGCCGCCGCTTGGCGGACAGGTCGTGCAGCACGTCGGCGAGGTCGGCCGGGCGCAGGGTGTCGAGGGTGGCCAGCAGGTTGGTGGCCGCCTGGCCCTCCTCCTCGCCGATCAGCCCGGTGGCCTCGGCGATGTCGACGATGTGCTCCTGGCCCTTGCGGCGCAGCCGGCTCGACCGCTCGCGTACGGCCACCTTGACCAGCGACCAGTCCCGGTTGCGGTCCTGCTCCATCGCGACGTCGTAGACGGTGCCGGTCACCGGGGCGCCGGAGCCCCCGGTCCCGGTCGTGGTCACGGTGCGGTCCAGCAGCTCGCCGAGGACCCGGGTCTCGCCCGGCCGCTGCTCGAAGCGGCGCATGTTGACCAGGCCGGTGGTGATGACCTGGCCGGAGTCGAGCGAGGTCACCCGGCCGATCGGCAGGAAGACCTTGCGCCGGCCGAAGACCTCGAGCACCAGCCCGAGCACCCGCAGCCGGGCGGTGGTGCCGCGCAGCGACACCACGACGTCGCGGACCTTGGCGACCTGGTCGCCCTGGGGGTCGTAGACGGGCAGCCCGGCGAGCCGGGCGACATAGACCCGGGTCGGAGTGCCGCTCACGGTCGCTCAGGGTAGTCGGACGGGGAGGGTCGGGACGGTTGCCGCTCCGGGATGCGCTCGGGCGCCGAACGGAGGACCATGTCCGGTTATGACCGGAAATGTGTCGTCTGAGCAGACGCGGTCCCGTACCCCGGCCTGGCTCAGCCGTGAGCGCACCATCGCCAAGCCAGGGTTCAACCGCTGGCTGATCCCGCCTGCCGCGCTGGCGGTGCACCTGTGCATCGGGCAGGCGTACGCCACCAGCGTCTACAAGACGTCGCTGATCGAGCGGTTCGACACCGGAGCCACCGAGGTCGGGTTCATCTTCTCGATCGCCATCGTGATGCTCGGGCTGTCCGCGGCGGTGGCCGGCAAGTGGGTCGACCACGGCGGACCGCGCCGCGCGATGTTCACCGCTGCCTGCTTCTGGAGCGCCGGCTTCCTGGTCGGAGCGGCCGGGATCAGCACCGAGCAGCTCTGGCTGGTCTACCTGGGCTACGGCGTCATCGGCGGCATCGGACTCGGCATCGGCTACATCTCGCCGGTCTCCACGCTGATCAAGTGGTTCCCCGACCGGCCCGGGCTGGCGACCGGCCTGGCGATCATGGGCTTCGGCGGCGGCGCGCTGATCGCCAGCCCGCTGTCCGGCAAGCTGCTGGCGCAGTTCGACTCGGGCTTCGACCCCACCGATCCCGACCTCGGTGGCCGCCGGCAGCGCGGTCGCGTCGCTGTTCGTGACCCTGGGAGTCGTCTACCTGGCCTTCATGCTGTTCGGTGCGTTCACCGTGCGGGTGCCGGCCGACGACTGGCTCCCGGAGGGGTTCGACCCCGCGACGGTGGCGTCGAAGCCGCTGGTGACCACGGCCAGCGTCTCGGCGAACAACGCGGTGCGGACGCCGCAGTTCTGGCTGCTGTGGGTGGTGCTGTTCTGCAACGTCACCGCGGGCATCGGCCTGCTCGAGCAGGCCGCGCCGATGGTGTCCGACTTCTTCCGCGACGGCGAGGGCGGCACCTCGACGGTGGCCGCCGCGGCCGCGGGCGGGTTCGTCGGCCTGCTGTCGCTGTTCAACATGGGCGGGCGCTTCGCCTGGTCGTCGACGTCGGACGTGATCGGCCGCAAGCCGATCTACATGCTCTATCTCGGTGGCGGCATGGTGCTGTACTTCCTGGTCGCCACGATCGGGGACACGTCGACGGCCCTGTTCGCGCTGCTGGCGGCGCTGATCATCTCCTTCTACGGCGGGGGATTTGCCACCGTTCCCGGCCTACCTGCGTGACCTGTTCGGCACCTACGAGGTCGGCGCCATCCACGGGCGGCTGCTGACCGCGTGGTCGGCCGCCGGCGTCGCCGGTCCGTACATCATCAACAGCTTCCTGGACGCGCAGGGCGCACCGGGCACGCTCACCTCGGCGGCCTACCAGCCGGCGTTCTTCACGATGGTCGGCGTGCTCGCGGTCGGCTTCCTCGCCAACCTGGCGATCCGCCCGGTCGACGCCCGCTTCCACGAACCGTCCACCAGCAGGGAGAGGGTGTCCGCGTCATGAGCGAGCAGACGCAGCCCGCGCAGTCGTTCGAGCCGACCAGCACCGCGCAGGCTGGTGTTCAGCTGGGCGCTGGTGAGCCTCCCGCTGGCCTACGGCCTGTACGAGACCGTCGTCAAGGTGGCCGACCTGTTCGCCAGCTGAGTCACGAGCCCCGGACAGTGCCCGTCAGGACAGGTGGGCCGGCTCCGGGCGCGACTTGTGGCCCTCGTCGTCGCCGACGACGTCCTGGTCGCCGGCGACCGTGGCGTCGGCCTCGTCCGCGTGGCCCTCGGCCTCGACCGGGATCAGCTCGATCACCACCGACTTCGACGTGGGGCAGTTGCTGCCGGTCGCGGTCGAGTCGAGCGGCACCAGCGGGTTGGTCTCGGGGTAGTACGCCGCCGCGCACCCGCGCGGGGTGTCGTAGGCGACGACCATGAACCCCTCCGCCCGCCGCTCGATGTCGTCGTCGTCCCAGCGGGTGAGCAGGTCCACCCGCTGGCCCTCGGTCAGACCGAGGGCGGCGATGTCGTCGCGGTGGCAGAAGACCACCCGGCGACCGTTCTCGACGCCGCGGTAGCGGTCGGACAGCCCGTAGATCGTGGTGTTGAACTGGTCGTGGCTGCGCAGCGTCTGCAGCAGCAGGTGGCCGTGGGGCACGTGCAGCACCTCGGTCGGGCTGACCGCGAACACCGCCTTGCCCTCGTCGGTGGGGAACGTGCGTGAGTCGCGAGGCGGGTGCGGGAGCACGAAGCCGTCCGGCCGGCGGGACAAGGCGTCGTAGTCGTCACAGCCGGGCACGACCGCCGCGATGTGGTCGCGGATCACCCCGTAGTCGTCGCGCATCGCCTGCCAGTCGATGCCGTGCCGGTCGCCCAGGGTCGCCTCGGCGACCGAGGTGATGATCGAGATCTCCGAGCGCAGGTGCGGGCTCGCGGGGCGCAACGGCCCCCGCGAGGCGTGCACGGCGCACACGCTGTCCTCGACCGTGACGACCTGTTCCCCGGACGCCTGCACGTCCTTCTCCGTCCGACCGAGCGTGGGCAGGATCAGCGCCGTCTCGCCGGTGACCACGTGCGAGCGGTTCAGCTTGGTCGAGATCTGCACGGTGAGGGAGGTACGGGACAGCCCCTGCTCGGCCACGTCGGTGTCGGGCACGGCGCTGACGAAGTTGCCGCCGACGGCCATGAAGACCTTGGCCTTGCCGTCGCGCATCGCCCGGATGCTGTCCACGGTGTCGTGGCCGTGCTCGCGCGGGAGGGTCGAAGCCGAACCTCTCCTCGAGCGCGTCGAGGAACGAGTCCGGCACCCGCTCCCAGATGCCCATGGTGCGGTCGCCCTGCACGTTGGAGTGCCCGCGCACCGGGAACAGGCCCGCGCCGTGCTTGCCGATGTTGCCCTGGCAGAACGCGACGTTGCTGATCTCCTTGATGGTCGCGACCGCGTTGCGGTGCTGGGTGATGCCCATCGCCCAGCAGATGACGGTGGCGCGCGAGTCCCGGAACATCGCGGCCGCCGTCTCGATCTGGTCGCGGCCCAAGCCGGTCGACCGCTCCACCAGCGACCAGTCGAGGCCGCGTACGTGCTCGGCCCACTCCTCGAACTGCGCCGTGTGCCGGGAGATGAAGTCGTGGTCGAGCACGGTGCCGGGAGCCGCGTCGTCCCACGTCACCAGCAGGTGGCCGATGGCCTGGAACAGCGCCAGGTCGCCGTTGATGCGCACCGGCAGGTGCACGTCGGACAGCTCAGTCCCCTTGCCCAGCACGCCCTTGACGTTCTGCGGGTTGCGGAAGCTGAGCAGCCCCGCCTCCCGCAACGGGTTGATGGTGAGGAACTTCGCGCCGCGGCGCTTGGCCTCCTCCAGCGCGGTGAGCATGCGGGGGTGGTTGGTGCCGGGGTTCTGGCCCATGATCACGATCAGCTCGGCGTCGTAGACGTCGTCCATGCTGACCGTGGCCTTGCCGATCCCGATGTTCTCGGCCAGGGCGATGCTGGTCGACTCGTGGCACATGTTCGAGCAGTCCGGCAGGTTGTTGGTGCCGAAGGCGCGCACGAACAGCTGGTACGCGAACGCCGCCTCGTTGGAGGTGCGACCCGACGTGTAGAACAGCGCCTCGTCCGGCGAGTCGAGCCGTTGCAGATGCTCGGCCACCAGGGCGAACGCGTCGTCCCAGCCGATCGGCTCGTAGTGCGTGCCGCCCGGGCGCTTGACCATCGGCTCGGTGATCCGGCCCTGCTGGCCCAGCCAGTAGCCGGTGCGCTCGGCGAGGTCGGCCAGCGAGTGCTCGGCGAAGAAGTCCGGCGTCACCCGGCGCAGCGTCGCCTCGTCGGTGACCGCCTTGGCGCCGTTCTCGCAGAACTCCGCCGTGTGCCGGTGCGCCGGGTCCGGCCAGGCGCAGCTGGTGCAGTCGAAGCCGTTCTTCTGGTTGAGCCGGAGCAGGGTGCGCGTCGCGCGGGTGACGCCCATCTGCTCGACCGCGCGCTTGATGCTGACCGCCACCGCGGTCGGCCCTGCTGCCCAGTCCTTGGCGCCGTGCGCCTCGATGGAGTCCTCGTCGATGTCCCGGCGAGGTGCCTTGCGCCCCATGCACGACCTCCGCACGCCCGTCAGTCCCCGTTCGGGGGCACGCTAACCCGCCGATACCGTCGCGGCATGTCCGGACTCTCCTACGACGTCGTCGACGTCTTCTGCGACCGCCCCTTCGCCGGCAACCCGCTCGCGGTGGTGCACGGCGCCCATCGACCTCCCGACGGAGCGGCTGCAGTCGCTGGCCCGCGAGTTCAACCTGTCGGAGACGACGTTCCCGGCTCCGCGCGACGACGGCGCGTACGACGTCCGGATCTTCACGCCGGCGCTCGAGATCCCGTTCGCCGGGCATCCCACCGTGGGCACCGCGTGGCTGCTGCGACGCCGCGGTGAGCTCGCCGGTCCGCGGGCTGTGCAGCACTGCGGTGCCGGGCCGATCGACGTCGCCGTCGACGACGCCGGCGCCGAGCTGACCGCTCCACCGCACTACGTGCTCGACCGCACCGACGGCGTCTCGCTGGCAACGGGCGTCGGGCTGTCGGCCGACGACGTCGACGGCGGGAGCCGGGTCGCGAGCTGCGGTCTGGGATGGACGTTCCTCCGGGTGTCCGACGCCGCTGTGGGACGCTCGGCGCCGCGCGCCGGGCTCGACGTCCCGCAGGCGGGCGCGGACCTGATGGGCGGGCTGTGCGTCTACTCGGTGGCGTCGGCACCCGGCGACGCGGACAGCCTGGCCGTGCACTCGCGGGTGTTCAGCGTCGAGCACGGCAGGGTCACCGAGGACCCGGCCACCGGGTCCGCCGCTGCCGCGCTCGGACTGGTGCTGGCGGCGGACGGCCTGGCCGCTCCGGACGGGACCACCGGCTACGTGATCGGGCAGGGCGCCGAGGCCGGCCGGCCGTCGACGCTGTACGCCCGGGTCGACGCGAGCGCCGGCGAGGCCACCCGGGTGCACGTGCGCGGCGGCGTCTCCCACGTCGCCTCGGGCACGATCGCCGTGCCGCCGGAGCCGTGACGTGGGCGCTGGCGGTCGTGGGCGTGCTCGGCGTCTCGGCCTCCGGACCCCTGATGGCGGCGATCGCCGCCCCCGCCCTCGCGATCGCGTTCTGGCGCAACGCGCTCGCGACCGGGCTGCTCGCGCCCGTGGCGGTCGCGACCCGGCAGCACGAGCTGCGCGGGCTCGGCCGGCGCGAGATCCGGCTGCTGGTGGTGGCCGGGGCGGCACTGGCCCTCCACTTCGGCACCTGGACCACGGCGCTCAAGCTGACGTCGGTGGCGTCGGCGACCGCGCTGGTGTGCCTGCAGGCCGGCTTCGTGGTGCTGATCGGCCGCTGGCGGGGACTCCGGGTGCCACGAGCGGTGCTCGCCGGGCTGGCCCTCGCGTTCGCCGGTGTGCTCGTGGTGGCGGGCGTCGACGTGACGGTGTCGACCGACGCGGTGACCGGCGACCTGCTCGCGCTGTCCGGCGGGTTCTTCGGCGCGATCTACACCTGGTCCGGCTCG
This sequence comes from uncultured Actinomycetota bacterium, assembly GCA_963801045.1. Classification (GTDB taxonomy): domain Bacteria; phylum Actinomycetota; class Actinomycetes; order Propionibacteriales; family Nocardioidaceae; genus JACCWP01. Next base: position 362,143 of record CAWDDC010000003.1, on the reverse strand, counting down.
GACCTGCGGCGCTCGCTGTCGACCTCGACGTACACGTCGCTCTGCTACGGCCTGTGCGCTGTGCTGCTGCTCGCGGCGTGCCTGGTCTCGGGTCAGTCCACCATCGGCTTCGACGCCGAGGCGTGGGCCGGCATCATCGCGGTGACGGTGTCGGCGCAGCTGCTCGGGCACTCGGTCTTCAACCACCTGCTCGCGACGATGAGCCCGACCGTGGTGTCGCTCGTGCTGCTGCTGGAGGTCCCCGGAGCATCGCTGCTCGCCGCCGTCTTCCTCCAGCAGGCACCGCCCTGGGGTGTCTACGCCGGCCTGCTGCTCGTCCTCGCGGGCCTCGCGATCGTCGTCACGTCGCGCCGACCGCCCGACCCGTTGGTTGAGGTCGGCATCGACTGAACCTCTAGGGTGCCGTCCATGGCGCTGCGTTCCCGACGGTCCTGCCTGGCGGTACCGGGCTCCAACCCCCGGTTCCTCGAGAAGGCCAAGGGGCTCGACGCCGACCAGGTGTTCCTCGACCTCGAGGACGCGGTCGCACCGCTCGCCAAACCGGACGCGCGCGGCAACATCGTGTCCGCGCTCAACGAGGGCGGCTGGGGCGACAAGGTGCGGGTGGTCCGGATCAACGACTGGACCACCGAGTGGACCTACCGCGACGTCGTCGAGGTGGTCGAGGGCGCGGGCGCCGAGCTGGACTGCCTGATGCTGCCCAAGGTGCAGACGGCCGAGCAGGTGGTCGCCCTCGACCTGCTGCTCACGCAGGTGGAGAAGGCCAACGGCCTCGAGGTGGGCCGGATCGGCATCGAGGCGCAGATCGAGAACGCCCTCGGGCTCATCAACGTCGACGCGATCGCGACCGCGAGCGCCCGGGTCGAGACCATCATCTTCGGCCCGGCCGACTTCATGGCCAGCATCAACATGAAGTCGCTGGTCGTGGGCGAGCAGCCGCCGGGCTACGACGTGGGCGACGCCTACCACTACATCCTGATGCGGATCCTGATGGCGGCGCGTGCGTACGACAAGCAGGCCATCGACGGCCCGTACCTGCAGATCCGCGACAGCGACGGCTTCCACCGGGTCGCGAGCCGCTCGGCCGCGCTCGGGTTCGACGGCAAGTGGGTGCTGCACCCGGACCAGGTCGCGGCCGCCAACGAGGTCTTCTCGCCCCGCCAGGAGGACTACGACCACTCCGAGAACATCCTGGACGCGTACGAGTGGCACACCTCCGAGGCCGGCGGAGCGAAGGGCTCGGCGATGCTCGGCGACGAGATGATCGACGAGGCCAGCCGCAAGATGGCACTGGTGGTCGCCGCGAAGGGCCGCGCGGCGGGCATGGATCGGAGCGACCGATGGTCGCCGCCGGAGGAGTGACCTGATGGCTGAGCGGGTCTTTCTCCACGTCGGCACCCCCAAGTCGGGTACCACGTACCTGCAGTCGGTCCTGTGGCAGAACCGCGAGCAGCTGCGGGCCGACGGCCTGCTGGTCCCGGGCCGGCGGCTGCGCGACCAGAACCTGGCAGCGCAGGGGCTGCGCCTCGACCCGGCGGCCGTCCCGGGGCGTCGGGCGGCCACCTGGCAGCGCTTCGTCGACAACCTGCGCGGCTGGCCGCGCGACGCGGTGATCAGCAACGAGTGGCTCACCAGGACGACGCCGGAGCAGGCCGCCCGTGCGCTCGACGCGCTCGCCCCTGCCGAGGTGCACGTCGTCGTCACTGCCCGCGACCTCTCCGCGCAGGCGCCTGCCGCGTGGCAGGAGTCGGTCAAGGTCGGCTACTCGGCCTCGCTGGAGGAGTTCATCGCCGAGCTCGACAGCAGCAGTGCACGCTGGACCTGGGCGTCGCTGGACCCGGCGAGGGTGCTCGAGACCTGGGCCGGACTGGTCCCCGTCGAGCGGCTGCACGTCGTGACCGTGCCCGCGCACGGGGCGGATCCCGCGCTGCTGTGGCAGCGGGTGGGGAGCCTGCTCGGCCTGCACGATCCTGCCGGCTACGACGCCACCAGGAGGCGGAGCAACGAGTCGCTCAGTGCCGAGGCGGCGGCGCTGATGTGGCGGATCGGCCCCGGTCTCCGGGAGGCTGTGACCGACGGCGGCGAGGCAGGCTGGGTCGAGCCCTTCCGCTGGGTACGCAACTACGTCAGCCACGACATGCTGGCTGCGTACGCCGGGAGCCGGATCACGATGCGGCCGGCGGAGCGCGACCTCGTCGCGAAGCGCTCCGAGCTGATCGCGCAGGAGCTGGTCGATGCCGGCTACGACCTGGTCGGCGACCTGGCCGACCTGCGTCCGGCCGCGCCGCCCGCGGACGGTCGGCACCCCGGCGACGTCACTGCCGAGGAGATGCTGGACCTGGCCGGTCGCCTGCTTGCCGACATGCTGGCCAGGGCGCGGGCAGAGTCCGAACGCGGGGAGCGTCGCTGACCGGTCGCCCGATATGCTCGCCGACCGATGCAGCCGTCCACCGATCGTCTCCACCTGCTGATGTTCCGTGCGGACGGAGCAGGTGGCGTCCCGCGCACCGTGCTCAACCTGGCCAACGCGTTCGCCGAGCGCTACCAGGTCGAGATCATCAGCCTCTACCGCGGGCGCGACGAGCCGCTGTACGCGATCGACCCGCGGATCGAGGTCTCGTACCTGCTGGACGGGCGGCCGCGCACTCCCAAGGAGCGCAGCCACCGGCGCCTGCACCTGTCCCGCGACTCCGAGGTCGCCGACCCCCGGCACAAGGCGCTGGACAGCCAGCCGAGCACGACCTTCTCCTCGGAGATGGACCACACCGTCTCCGCGCTGACCGACCACGTGCTGCGCGAGAAGCTCGCCTCGCTGCGTCCGGGCGTGCTCATCTCCACCCGGCCGGCGCTGCACGCCGCGATGGCCCACCTCGCCCCGCCGCACGTGCTGACGATCGCCCAGGACCACATGAACTTCGAGGCGCGCACCCGCGGCGCCAACCGGATGCGTTGGCTCAAGGAGGTCGGCGACCGGATCGACTGCCTGGCGCTGCTCACCGCTGCCGACGCGGCCGACTACGCCCGGGTCGTGCGCAACGGTCCGCTCGTCGTCGACGTGCCCAACGCCCTCACCTGGCCGATCGCCGCCGAGCCGGCCGCGCTGACCAGCCGCACGGTCATCGCCGGCGGCCGGCTGGTGGAGCAGAAGGGGTTCGACCGGCTGATCAGCGCGTACGCCCCCATCGCCGAGTCGCACCCGGACTGGCGGCTGATGATCTACGGCATGGGCCGGCTCCAGCAGCGGCTGGAGCAGCAGATCGCCGACCTGGGGGTGGGGGAGCAGGTGCTGCTGCCCGGCTACTCCGACGACTTCGACGGCGAGCTGCACCGGGCATCGGTCTATGCGATGACCTCGCGCTTCGAGGGCTTCCCGATGGTGCTGCTCGAGGCGATGAGCAAGGGTCTGCCCATGGTGAGCTACGACTGCCCCCGCGGTCCGGCGGAGGTGGTCGCCGACGGGCGCAACGGTCGGCTGGTCGACGACGGAGACGCCGCCGGCTTCACCGCCGCACTGCGCCAGCTGATGGACGACGACGAGGCCCGCGCCCGGATGGGCGCCGCGGCCTACGAGGACGCCCAGCAGTACGAGGTCGGGCACATCGTCGACCGTTGGGCCGAGCTGTTCGACCGGCTGGTCGCGCGCCGGGGCGCCGCCGCGTGAGCCGCCCCACGGTCTTCGTGCACGTGGGCTGCCGCAAGACGGGGACCTCGTTCCTGCAGAAGGCGATCTACAGCTCCACCGACGCGCTGGCGGCGCAGGGGATCGCGCTCCCGCTGCCGGGCCGGGGCGAGCACTACCAGGTCGTCGCCGCGCTGCGCGAGGTCGTGGACGGTCACCCGGTGCCGCCGGACTCGCGCCAGGTCATCGACGACCTCGCGCGCACGGTCGGCGTGATCGCCCTGGACCGCGCGATCATGACGCACGAGGCGCTCGCCCCGGCGACGCCCGCCCAGGTGCGGACGCTGATGGACGCCCTGGACGGCTGCGAGGTGCACGTCGTGATCACCGCCCGGGACCTCGCCCGGCAGATCCCGTCCGAGTGGCAGCAGACCGTCAAGGACCGGTCCGTGCTGCCCTACGCCGTCTTCTGTCGCGAGGTGGTCGAGGGCGGATCCCACGCCGCGAACGAGTTCTGGGCGCGCCAGGACGTTGCCGACATCGCCCGGCGCTGGTCCACCGACCTGCCACCCGAACGGGTGCACGTCGTGGCCGTGCCGCCCGCGGGTTCGCCGCCGGAGCAGCTGCTCGGCATGTTCACCGGTCTGATCGGCTGCGACCCCGCTTCGCTGGCCACTCCCGGCGGCTACAACCCCTCGCTCGGCGCCGAGCAGGCCGAGCTGTTGCGCCGGGTCAACCTTGCGCTGGGGGACCGGCTGACCGACCTCCGGGTCAAGGGCGGCTACCGCGACGTGGTGCGGGGGACGCTCGCCAAAGGGGTGCTGTCCCACCAGCAGGGTGCCGCCCTGCTGCTTCCTGCCGAGCTGGCGGGCTGGTGCCGCGAGCAGTCGCTGCGCCAGGGTCGCCGAGATCGAGGCCCGGGGATACGACGTCGTCGGCCGGCTCGAGCACCTCGTCCCCGCCGACGCCGGGCCCGAGGCCGGGCGCGGTGCCCCCGAGGTCACCGACGCGCAGGTCGTCGAGGCAGCCGCCCAGGCCCTCGCGTCCCTGGCCGACCACCAGCACCGCGAGCTGACGCGGCAGAAGCAGGAGCGCAAGCGCAGCCGCGGTGCCGCGGTCGCCGCGGCGGGCGCCCCGGCCCGGCCGCTGCTGACGCGGGTGCGTAGCCGTGCCGGCCTGCTCGCCCGTCGGGCCCGCAACCGCTGACCGTCCTGACCTGACGCCGATCCGGCGTACGGCGCGACACACCTCGGTGAGCCCCCGTTGGCCGATGGCCCGAGTTAGCCTCTTGGTCACGTGTTGTTCGGCTTCTGGAAGGGGGGATCCGCGTGCACCGTGCGTACTGGGACGAGTTCTACGCAGCGCGCGCCAGCGCGGTTCCTGCCCTTCCCTCCGGCTTCGCCCGCTGGGTGCACGACCACGGCAACCACACCGACCACACGAGGACGCTGCTGGTCGACGTCGGCACCGGCACCGGCCGCGACGGCCTCTGGTTCGCTCGTCGCGGCCTCCACGTGCTCGGCCTCGACTTCAGTCCCGTGGCCGTCGAGGTCGCGGCTCGGAAGGCCGCGCAGCACGGACTCAGCGCCCGGTTCGAGCAGTTCGACCTCTACGACGAGTCGGCAGTGCTCGAGCGGGCTGCCGGCATCGCGGCCACCGGCCCCGAGCCATCGATCTACGCGCGGTTCCTGCTGCACGCCCTGGAGGACGCCGGCCGGCACAACTTCTGGGCCTTCGCCAAGGCGGCTGGTGGGCGGACCTGCTGCGAGTTCCGTACCGGCAAGGACGCGACAGCCGTGCACGTCTTCGGGGAGCACTTCCGGCGCTTCCTCGACCCGGCCCTCGTGCTGGACGAGATCGCGGCGCTGGACGGCGAGGTCGTCCACCACGAGGAGGGCCACGGCCTGGCGCCGTACAAGGACGAGGACCCACACGTCTGCCGCGTGGTCGTCCGGTGGTCCTGACCACCTCCGACCGCACACCGTCGAACGACTACCGCGTCGACGACGAGGGGGTCCATCTCCCCGACGCGGGCGTCGCCGACGATGCCGTCGTCGACGTGCTGCTGGAGGGGCGCCGGATCTGGTCGTTCAACGCCGACCGGGACCGCCGCAAGGACGGTGTGGTGCCCTGGCCGCCGGCACTGCGCGAGCACCTCAACGGCCTGGCCACCTGGTCCCTGTGGGCGCACGGGACCGAGCGCGAGCTGGCCAGCGGCGAGTCCCTGCTCGGCAGCGGCGAGGGGACCGTCCGCGTCACCGACTCCGACGGCCGGCCGCTGGCCGTCGCCAAGGGCGGCAACCTGCTGGTGATGCTCGCCGACAGCGGCCGGCACGACCGGGAGGCACTCGCCGACTCCTTGGTGGCGATCCTCGCCGACCTGCGCGGGCCGGGTGCGGCAGAGGCCTTCCTCAGCTTCGGCTGCCTGCTCGGCGCCGTCCGCGACGGCCACGTGATCGGGCACGACACCGACGCCGACGTGACCGTGCTGAGCCCGTCCTCCTACCCCGCCGACGTGGCGCTGCAGTCGTTCCGGCTGGAGCGCACCATGCGCGACCGGGGCTGGCACACCGCACGGCAGACCTCCGGCAGCTTCAAGGTGTGGGTGGCGAAGCAGGACGGCGGCCGGATGGGCATCGACGTGTTCGGGAGCTGGTACATCGGTGACGTCATGTACGTGCTGCCCAACCAGCGGGTCGAGCTGGCCCGCAGCGCGCTGGTCCCGGTGTCGACGGTGACCCTCGAGGGTCGCCCGATGCCGGGCCCGGCCGACCCGGAGGCGCTGCTCGCCGCGACGTACGGCACGGGCTGGCGGGTGCCGGACCCGTCGTTCAGCTTCGCCTTCAAGGACCAGGGGCCGGCCATCCGCCGGCTCCGCGGGTGGCTGCGCGGTGAGCGGTTGGACCGGCTCGCCTGGGACGAGTGGTTCTCCGGCGACGGTGGGTCCGACCCGAATCCGCCGCCCTCGGGCTTCGCGCAGTGGGTTCGCCCCCAGCTCGACCCCGGGCGGCAGCTGCTCGACGTCGGGTGCGGCAACGGCCGGGATGCTGTCTGGTTCGCCGGCGACGGCATGGACGTGGTGGGCCTGGACTACTCGGTCACGGGTCTGCAGGCCGCCGCGAGGGTGGCCGAGCACGCCGGGGTCACGCTGGGGCTGGACTACCTCAACCTGTACGACCCTCGGCGGACCCTCGCCAAGGCGGCCCGCTTCGCCTTCGAGCGCGTGCCGCGCGACGTCTACACCCGCTTCCTCGTCGACTGCCTGAGCACCCAGGGACGTCGCGACCTGCTGCTGATGTGCCGGATGGTCCAGCGGCACGGCGGCTCGGTCTTCGCCGAGTTCCGCGCCGCGGGCCGGGACGGTTCCAGGCCCCGGCTGCCCGAGCACTTCGCGCGCGACGTGGAACAGGCCGGCGGCGTGATCGAGCACCGCGAGCAGGGGACCGGGCTCGCAGCGGGAGACGACGACAACGACCTGCAGATCTGTCGGATGCGCATCGGCTGGAGGAACTGACGTGGGAGCGATCTCGAAGGCACAGGCGGCGCTCCGCCGGCGCCGCCCCGGACCGGCGGCCGACCCCGTGGAAGCGCCGCAACGGCTCAACCGCGCGCTGAAGCGGATCGACCGCCTCGATGCCAGGGTGGCCGAGCTCGAGCACAGCCTGCACGAGGAGCGCCAGCTCCAGCGCCGCGTTGCCGAGCTCGCCGACGTGGTGAGCGAGCTGCTGGTGCCCGCCATGGACCGCGACGACGCGCGGGTGCGCGCAGCCCTGGACCGGCTCGACCCGCCCGGCTGAGCGACGCGCCGCACCGGGTGTGAGCCCAGTCATGGGCGGTCCGTACCCACTCGGCGATACTGCCGGTGCCCGTCACCGGGCGCCCTCTGACAGCGAAGGGACACGCATGGCCCGCCTGTGCCGGACCGATGGCCTCACGGAGGTGCAGGACGAGATCGTCCGCACGGTCCGCACCTTCGTGGACAGGGAGATCCTCCCGCACGCGACCGCCCTCGAGCACGAGGACGCCTACCCCACCGAGATCGTCGAGGGGTTGAAGGAGCTCGGCCTGTTCGGGCTGATGATCCCCGAGGAGCACGGCGGGCTCGGCGAGTCGCTGCTGACGTACGCGCTCGCCGTCGAGGAGCTCTCCCGCGGCTGGATGAGCGTGTCCGGGATCGTCAACACCCACTTCATCGTGGCCTACATGCTGCAGCGGCACGGCACCGCCGAGCAGCAGGAGAAGTACCTGCCGCGGATGGCGACCGGTGACGTTCGCGGCGCCTTCTCGATGTCGGAGCCTGGTTGCGGCTCCGACGTCAGCGCGATCACCACCAAGGCGGTGCGGCAGCACGGCGGCGACTACGTCGTCAACGGGCAGAAGATGTGGATCACCAACGGGGGCACGTCGAACCTGGTCGCGGTGCTGGTCAAGACCGACACCGGCTCGGAGCGGCCGCACCAGAACATGTCCTGCCTGCTCATCGACAAGGAGCCGGGCTTCGGCGAGGTCGCGCCCGGGCTCAGCATCCCGGGCAAGCTCGACAAGATGGGCTACAAGGGCGTCGACTCGACCGAGCTGGTCCTCGACGGCTACCGGCTCCCGGCCGGCCAGGTCCTCGGCGGCGAGGAGGGCAGGGGCTTCTACCAGATGATGGACGGGGTCGAGGTCGGCCGCGTCAACGTCGCCGCGCGGGGGTGCGGCGTCGCCCTGCGCGCGTTCGAGCTCGGCATCGCCTACGCCCAGCAGCGGGAGACGTTCGGCAAGAAGATCGCCGAGCACCAGGCGGTGCTGTTCCGGCTCGCCGAGATGGCCACCAAGGTCGAGGCGGCCCACCAGATGATGGTCAAGGCGGCGCGTACCAAGGACTCGGGTGAGCGCAACGACCTCGAGGCCGGCATGGCGAAGTACCTCGCCAGCGAGTACTGCCACCAGGTGGTCGAGGACTCGTTCCGCATCCACGGTGCCTACGGCTACTCCAAGGAGTACGAGATCGAGCGGCTCTACCGCGAGGCGCCGATGCTGCTGATCGGCGAGGGCACGGCCGACATCCAGCGGATGATCATCGGCCGCCGGCTGCTGGAGGACTACGCCGCGCGCTGACCGCGGCGCGACCCGTCCCGGTGCCGCCTCTACGATGGCGCGGGATCGTTGCTGGGCTCGTGGGTGCGTCGAGGAGGAGTGTGGTCGTGGATCCGGTGTCGGGACCGAGTGCGGCGTCTCGGCTGGTCATGGTCGCGGGGTCCGGGCGCAGCGGCACGAGCACCGTCTCGGGTGCGCTCAAGTACCTCGGCCTGCACATCCCGCAGCCGGAGATCCCGCCCAGCAAGAGCAACCCGCGCGGCTTCTTCGAGCCGGAGTGGGTGATCGCGTTCCACCGGCGGCACCTGTCCCGCGCCGGCGTGGTGCTGCGCGACGCGCGACCCGACGCTGCGGCCCGCGTCGACGAGGTGACCCTGCGCGCCGCGTCCGCGGGCCGAGCTGACCGAGTGGCTGTCCGGGCAGCTCGGCGAGGCGCCGGAGCTGCTGGTCAAGGACCCGCGGATCACCTGGTTCCTGCCGCTGTGGTCGCAGTGCGCGACCGCGGCGGGCGTGCGTCCCGGCTTCCTCACCATGCTCCGGCACCCGGCGGAGGTGGTCGGGCAGCAAGAGCACCTACTACGCCCACCCCGGCAAGCACGACGCCGAGGCGAAGTACACCGGCGCCACGTTCACCGCGAACTGGATCGCGATGATGCTGGTCACCGAGCAGAACACCCGCGACGCCGACCGCGCGTACGTCCACTACGCCGACCTGCTGACCGACTGGCGCGCCACGCTGGGCCGGGCGGCGGAGACGCTGCGGCTGTCGATGCGCGACAGCGCCGACGGCATGGACCCCGCGGGCGTCGCCGAGGTCGACGCGTTCATCGACCCGAGCCTGCACCGGGTCAAGGTCACGTGGGACGACGTCGACGCGCCGACGCCGCTCAAGGACATCGCCGAGCAGGTGTGGCAGGAGATCCTGCGCATCGTCGAGGCAGGGGGTCACCGGCCGGAGTCGAGCGCCGCGCTGGACCAGGTGGCGGAGACGTACGCCGACCTCTACCTCGCCGCCGAGGCCACCACGCTGTCGACCGTGGACGCGGCCGTGCGCGAGGCCAAGCACCGGGCGCAGGTCCGGCGAGGCCAAGGACAGCGCTGCCCAGGACAGGCGACCCGGAGCCCGCGCAGCAGCCGTCGACCGCCGCGGCGCGCGCGGCGCACACGGCCCGCCGGGCCGGTGCGAAGGGCAAGCGGGTGGTGTCCGGGTGGCTCAGTCGGGGTCGACCGAGCTGACCGGGGCCTCGCGCTCCGGGGTCGGCTCCAGCGACGGGGGCAGCACCGCGGGGTCGAAGCGGCAGCGCCAGGTCACCCGCTGGCCCTTGGTGTAGGCCGCGATGTCCTCGGCGGTCCCGCCGATGCGCTTGATCATGGCCGCCCAGTCGTGTGCGTCCTCGACGCCGTAGCCGTAGACCCGCAGCATCACCTGGAGCGCCTTCTGCGTCGGTGCTCCGACCAGCGTGCGGGTGCCCTCGGTGTAGGCGTCCTGCACGGCGTGCGCCTCGCGGGCGGTCTCGTCCGCGGTCACCCGGATGGTGCGGCCCTGCCCGGGCGCCACCTTGGTGTCGATGAGCAGGTAGTCGGCGTCCAGCTTGCGCACCTTCGAGAAGAACTCGGGGTAGCGCAGCGTGTGGTAGAGGAAGCCGAAGCACATCACGACGTCGACGTCGAGGTCCTCGTGCTCGAGCGCGGTGAAGATGTCCTCGGCGACGAAGCGGTAGGAGCCTTCGGGGACCCCGTACAGCTTCATCGTCTCGTTGGAGTACTGCACGAGCTCGGGCCGGCCCTCGATGCCGGTCACGTGGGTGGCGCCCGCCTTCAGCGCCGCCAGCGACCACCGTCCGTCGTGGCTGGCGATGTCGAGCACCCGGGCACCCTTGAGGACGTCCTTGTTGGCCTCGATCTGGGCCTCGTGGCGCAGGTTGAGCCGGGTCAGGCCGGAGGCGGTGCGGCTGGTCTCCAGGAACCGCGGGTAGTCGTCGAAGAACCCGGGCACGGCCTTCTTGTCGGCTCGCCGCTTCCTGCGGGCACTCGTCTGGTCAGCAGAGCTCATGGGCTCCCCCTTCCTGGGCGGGGGCCAACATATCCGGGGCCGGGCGCGGCAGGGGGAGGGGGATCGGTACGTCCGCGGGTGCGGTCGTTCAGCCGGCGCTCAGCCGACAGTGCGAGACTGGTCGTGAGCGCGAGACGAGGAGCCAGGCGATGGCGAGGATGCAGCTGCCGACCCCGCCGACCGGGGTGCCGGTCGGGACCTATGAGACCTACGAGCAGGCCCAGCGGGCCGTCGACTTCCTGTCCGACGAGCACTTCCCGGTGCAGCACGTGACGATCGTCGGCAACGGCCTGCGGATGGTCGAGCGGGTCACCGGGCGCCTCACCCAGGGCCGGGCGGCCGCGGCCGGCGCCGCGGGGGGCGCGTGGTGGGGCCTGTTCATCGGCGTCGTGCTGATGCTGTTCTCCAACTCGGAGGAGAACGGCTTCCTGCTGCTGTTGCTGACGCTCATCTCCGGCGCGGTGTTCGGCGCGGTGTTCGGGATCATCGGCTACGCGCTGACCGGCGGGAAGCGTGACTTCACCTCGCAGAGCTCGGTCGTCGCGACCTCGTACGAAGTGCTGTGCAAGTACGCGCACGCCGACGCCGCACGAGCGCTGCTGGACAGGCTCGCCACCCAGCGCTGAGCGGTGACCGACCTGCGGTCGGCCGTCGAGGGACAGGCCGACGCGTGCGCCGAGCTCGGGTCGCCGATGTACGCGAGCCTGCTGCGGCGGATCGGTGCCGGGCTCGGCACGACCCCACCGCTCGACCGGGTGCTCGCCGGGCACGAGGCCGACCCCGGCCCGTCGGCGCTCGCGCTGCGGCTGCTCGGCACCGTGCACCGGCTGGTGCTGGAGCGCCGCGCCGGCGACCTCGCGCTCTACTACCCCAGCGTCGGCGGCAGCTGGGACCTCGACGCGGCCTGGCCGGCGCTGCTCGACCTGCTGGACACCCACGCCGACACCGTCCGGGCGGGCCTCGAGCGTCCGCCGCAGACCAACGAGGTCGGCCGGTCGGCCGCGCTGGTGGGCGCGCTGCTCCGGCTGGACGCGACCACGCTTCCCGGTGCGGCTGGTCGAGCTCGGCGCCAGCGCCGGGCTCAACCTGCGCGCCGACCACTACCGCTGCACCGGGGTGGGCGGTGCCTGGGGACCTGCCGACAGCCCGGTGCAGCTGATCGGCGCGTGGCAGGGCAGGCCGACCCCCGTCGACCGGGCGCTGCGGATCGCGGCCCGGTTCGGCTGCGACCCCGCGCCGATCGACCCGACCACGACCGAGGGCCGGATCCTGCTGACGGCGTACGTCTGGCCGGACCAGCGAGCCCGGCTGGACCGGCTGCGCGGCGCGCTCGACGTGGCAGCGACGGTGCCGGCGGAGGTGCGCGCAGAGCGGGCCGAGGACCTGGTCGGCGGCCTGGAGCTGGTGCCGGGCACCTGCACGGTGCTGTGGCACTCGGTGATGTGGCAGTACCTGGCCGCCGCCGAGCAGGCCGCAGTGAGCCGGCAGGTCGAGCGGCTGGCCGCGGCCGCCGACGCCGACGCACCGTTCGTGCACCTCTCGCTGGAGCCGGTGCGGCGCACGCCGCAGGCGGCGCACGAGTTCCTCGTCCGCGCCGAGCAGTGGCCGCCCGCTCCGGACCGGGCCGTCCGGCGTCCTCGGCGCCTCGGTGGGCCACGGCGTGCCCGTGACGTGGGAGCGTTAGGCGTCCGTCGGCACACCGGAAGGAACTCGCCCATGCAGTTCGGCCGCACGTACGAGGAGTTCGAGGTCGGAGCCGTGTACAAGCACTGGCCGGGCAAGACGGTCACCGAGTACGACGACCACCTGTTCTGCCTGATCACGATGAACCACCACCCGCTGCACCTCGACGCCCACTACGCCGAGTCGTCGACCCAGTTCGGTCGCAACGTCGTGGTCGGCAACTACGTGTACTCGCTGGTGCTCGGCATGAGCGTGCCCGACGTGAGCGGCAAGGCGATCGCCAACCTCGAGGTCGAGTCGCTGCGGCACGTGGCGCCGACCTTCCACGGCGACACCCTGTACGCGCAGACCACCGTGCTGGACAAGTGGGAGTCGACCAGCAAGGACGACCGCGGCATCGTGCACGTCGAGACCGTCGGCAACAACCAGGACGGCACCGTGGTGTGCACCTTCACCCGCAAGGTGATGGTGCCGAAGCAGTCCTACCTCGAGGCCCGCGGCGGCGAGCAGCCCGGCCGGCCGGAACCGCTGCGCGAGACGATCTGACGAGGAGCGGCGATGACCGACGCGGAAGTGTGGCTGGTACGGCACGGCGAGACGGAGTGGAGCCGCGACGGCCGGCACACGTCGACGACCGACCTGCCGCTCACCCCGAAGGGCGAGGAGCAGGCCCGCACCCTGCGCGACCGGCTGGCAGACCTGTCGTTCGACCGGGTGGTGACCAGCCCGTTGCAACGGGCCGTCGTCACGGCCCGGCTGGCGGGCATCGAGTCCGCCGAGGTCGACGCCGACCTGCACGAGTGGCGCTACGGCGACTACGAGGGCGTGAGCACGCCGGACATCCGCGAGACGGTGCCCGGCTGGACGGTCTGGACGCACCCGTCGCCGGGCGGCGAGTCGGGCGAGGAGGTCGCGGCGCGCTGCGACCGGGTCATCGCCCGGTGCCGGGAGCGCGGCGGCCGCACCCTGCTGGTCGCGCACGGGCACCTGCTCCGGGTGCTGTCCGCCCGCTGGGTCGACGAGCCGTACGAGTTCGGGCGGCACCTGCTGCTGGACACCGCGACCGTCTCCGCGCTCGGCGACGACCGCGGCGCGCCGGTCATCCAGTGCTGGAACGGCTGAGCCCGCTACCGCGGCAGCACGCCCCACCCGGTCAGCGTCTCGACCAGGCCGGGGGAGCAGGTCAGGTCGGCGAGCTCTGCCCGGCTGACCCAGCGGACGGCGGCTGCGTCGTCGCCCGCGGCCAGCGCGCCGCCGGCGACGGTGCACGCGTAGTCGTGGATGTCGTAGCGGGCAGCCCGCGAGCCCCGGCCGGTCGACGCGGCCGACCTCCGCACCGACCTCGACCTCGAGCCCGGTCTCCTCCCGCAGCTCGCGCCGCACGGCCACCGCGTCGGACTCGCCGGGCTCCACCCTCCCGCCGGGCAGCGACCACGTGCCGGCGGCCGGGGCCCGGCCCCGCAGCACCAGCAGCAGCCGACCGGCGTCGTCGTGGATCACGGCTCCGACACACCGCACCGCTTCTGCCACGGCGCCATCTTGACGGCACGCGGGCGGCTCGGCCACGGTCGGTGGGGTGTCGCCGTCCGCCGAGTCCGTCTGGTGCCCGCGCTGCGGGGACCCCGTCGAGCCCGACCTCGACCGGCCCGGGTGGGTGTGTGAGCGGCACGGACCCGTACCGGGTCTGCACGGGTTCGCCGAGCCCACGGTGCACGCGCTGCTGCAGCACGTCGCGGCCTCGCCGCTCCCGACCTGGCTGCCCTGGCCGGTGCCGCGGTCGTGGTCGATCAGCGGGTGCGGCCGGGTGGTCGACCACACCACGGTGGCGACGGTGCTGGCGCTGTCCGGTCCGGCGCCGCTGGGCGGGCCCGGCGACCTGCTGCTGGTGGCCGAGGAGCCGGGGGTCGGACTCGGTGCCCGCTACGGCGGGCTCGCCTCCCCCGACCCCGGCGCCATCGTGGCCAACCGCCCCGCCGACGCGCGGGTGGTCGTCGGCGGGCACCCGACGCCGCTGTGGTTCGTGGACGACACCGACGACGAGCGGCAGGTGCTCGTGGGCGAGGCCGTCCGGGCGCTGGCTGTGGCTGATCTTCTGGCCGCCGCTGGCCGGGGCCGCGGTGCTGCTGGACGCCTCCACGCTGGTCGACCTGCGCGAGCTCGTCGGCGAGCTCGAGGTGGTGCCGCTCACCGGGCTGTCGCCGCGGTTGCGCCGGCCCTCGGGCTGACGGCCGCCGTGCGGACCGCGCCCGTCGCTACCCTCGCCAACGTGCGCGCGGACCTGCACACCCACTCCGACCGCTCCGACGGCACCGACAGCCCGGCGGCGCTGGTACGCGCGGCCGCGGCGGCTGGGCTCGACGTCGTCGCGCTCACCGACCACGACACCGCCGTCGGGTGGGACGAGGCGGCTGCGGCGGCCCGCGAGGTCGGGATCGGCTTCGTCCCCGGCCTCGAGATCTCCTGCATCCACGAGGGCCGCGGCGTGCACCTGCTCGCCTACGGCGTCGACCCGACGCACCCGGCGCTGGCCGACGAGCTGCGCCTGGTCCTCGACGGCCGCAACGATCGGCTGCCGGCGATCCTCGGCCGGTTGCAGGCGCTCGGCCTCGACATCGGCGTGGACGACGTCCGCGCGGTGGCCGGACCACGCGGCCGCGCTGGGTCGCCCGCACGTGGCCGACGCGCTGGTCGCCGCGGGCGAGGTGGCCGGGCGTACGGAGGCGTTCGACCGCTACCTGTCGCCCGGCCGGCCGGCGTACGTGCTGCGGCACGCCGCGCCGCTGAACGAGATGCTGCACCTGGTCACCGCCGCGGGCGGTGTCTCCGTGCTCGCCCACCCGTGGACGCGCGGCAGCCGCCGGGTGCTCACCGCCGAGACCGTGGCCGACCTCGCCGCCGAGGGACTCACCGGGCTGGAGGCCTGGCACCGCGACCAGTCGGCCGACGACGCGCAGCGGCTGAGCGCGCTCGCCGCCGAGCTCGGGCTGGTGGCGACCGGGTCCAGCGACTACCACGGCACCGGCAAGGTCGACCACGAGCTGGGCTGCTTCACCACCGACCCCGCGCAGCTCGAGACCCTGCTCGCGGCCATGCGGACCGCGGCGGACGCGCCCGGCGCGACGACCCCGCGGTGTCGCCGGCGGCAGCGGTCACCCGGTGAGCAGCCCGGTGAGCACCCCGTGAGCAGCGTCGTCGACGGCACCCTGCTGGCGGAGTGCTTCATCACGCTGTTCGTGATCATGGACCCGCCGGGCACGGTGCCGATCTTCCTGGCGCTGACCAGCGGGCAGTCGCCGACGACCCGCAGGCGCGCCGCCTGGCAGGCGGTCCTGGTGTCGTTCGCCGTGATCGTGCTGTTCGCGCTGTTCGGGCGGGAGCTGCTGTCGTACCTGGACATCTCGCTGCCCGCGCTGCAGGGTGCCGGCGGTCTGCTGCTGCTCCTGGTCGCGCTGCAGCTGCTGACCGGGCAGGAGTCCGAGCCGCGGGCCGGTCAGGACGTCAACGTCGCGATGGTGCCGCTGGGCACCCCGCTGCTCGCCGGTCCCGGCGCGATCGTCGCCACCATGGTCTTCGCGGAGCGGGTCGACGACCCGCCCACGCTGGCCGCGGTCGCGGGCGGCGTCGTGGGCGTGCACATCGTGCTGTGGCTCTCGATGCGCTACTCCGTGCTCATCCTCCGCGTGCTCGGCGACTCCGGCGTCACGCTGGTGACGCGGATCAGCGGTCTGCTGCTGTCGGCGATCGCCGTGCAGCTGATCGCCGACTCGGTGCGGGCGTTCATCGCCGGCGAGGGCTGACGGCGCTCAGCCGAGCAGCCGGCGGGCCACGTCGAGGTGGAAGCGCACCCCGAGCAACAGGTCGTCGACGTGCACCCGCTCGTCCTTGTTGTGCACGCCCGACTCGAGCACCCCGGCGGGCGTGGACCGCATCGGGCTGAAGCCGTAGGCGACCGTGCCGAACGCCTCGCGCAGGTAGACCGAGTCGGTGAAGCCGGTGCACAGCGTGGGCAGCAGCTGGGTGTCCGGGGCGTCGGCCGCCATCCAGTCGCGGCACGCGTCCCACAGCGGCCCGGCCGGAGCGGAGTGGCTGCCGGGGATCATCGGCTCCGGCGACGACAGCGCGTACGGCACGTCGTCGCCGAGCCGGGACCGCACGGCCTGCTCGACCTGGCTGTCGGTGGTGCCCGGCAGGATCCGGCAGTCGAGCGTCACGCCGGCCCGGGCGGGCAGCACGTTGCGCGCCGCCGACCCGGTCAGCAGGGTCGGCGCCATCGTGGTGCCGCAGACCGCGGGCAGCGTGTGCTCGAGCAGCGGGCTGAGCCGCCGGGCCTGGTCGACGGCGGCGACGAGGTCGTCCGGGCGGTCGGGTCCGAGCAGCACGTCCAGCAGTGCCTCGACGACCGGGTGTGGCTCCGGCGTGGGCATGCCGGTGCCGATCCGGGTGAGCAGCTCGCCGAGCAGCGGCACCGCGTTGCGACCGACCGACGGTGTCGACGCGTGCCCCGCCTCGCCCAGCGCCTCGACCAGCACCGGGCAGGTGCCCTTCTCGCCGACGGAGATCTCGGTGACGGACCGGCCGTCGGCGAGGCCGTACCGCGCGCCGCCGCCCTCGTTCAGCGCGAAGTCGGCCCGCAGGTCGGGGCGGGCGCCGACCAGCCACTCCATGCCGACCTCGGCGGCCCCGTCCTCCTCGTCGGCGACCATCAGCAGCAGCAGGTCGCCGCGCGGGCGGAAGCCCTCCCGGGCCAGCGCGGCCATGGCGACGGTGCGGATCGCGACCTCGTTCTTCATGTCGACGGCGCCGCGGCCGTACAGGAAGCCGTCGTCGTCGACCGTGCCGCCGAACGGTGGGTGCGTCCAGTCCCTCGCGTCGGCCGGCACCACGTCGAGGTGGCCGACGAACGCGAGCGTCGGGCCGTCGCCGGTGCCCGGCAGCCGGGCGACCAGGTTGGCCCGGGCCGGGTCGCGGGCGACCAGCTCGGCCTCCACGCCCGCACCGGCGAGGCGTTCGCGCAGCACCGCGGCCGCCGCCGTCTCGTTGCCGTTGGTGGTGTCGACCCGGATCAGGTCCTGGGCCAGCTCGATGACCTCGGCGTGCAGCGCGGCGTCGTCCACCGGGTCAGCCTCGCACCTGGCTCCGCCGCCCCGCCCCGGTTGTGGCGGCAACACGCTGAGCAGAGGGCGATTCCGTCAGCGTGTCTCCGCCACAACGCGCGGGGCGGGCGCCGCTCGGCGAGCGCCGCGAGCGCGGCCGGGAAGACCTCGGCGGGCGGGGTGACCAGGCCGGCGCCGACCTGGCCGACGCCGGCGACCCGGCCGGCCATGCCGGTGTTGATCTGCGGCAGGATCCCGGTGCGGCAGACCTTGGTCACGTCGATCCCGGTCGGCGCCCCGGCGAACTCCAGCACCGGGATGGTCCAGCGCGGGTTGGCGGCCAGCGTGATCTCGCCCATCCGCCGGGTGGTCGCCAGCGCGTCCGGCACGGTGCCGCCCACCAGCCGCACGATCGCCGGCGCGGTGGCCATCGAGAAGCCGCCGATGCCGGCGGTCTCGGTGATGGCGGAGTCGCCGATGTCGGGGTTGGCGTCGTCGGGGGTGAAGCCGCCGAGCAGCAGCCCTTCGATCTGCTGGGCCGGTCCGGTGAACCACTGGTCGCCGGTGCCCGGCCACCTGGATGCCGAACTCGGTGCCGTTGCGGGCCATCGCGACGACCATCGTGGACCCGTCGATGCCGCGGCCGGCGTCCAGCGCCAGCTTGCAGGCGGGCATCGCGAGGTTGAGGAAGAAGTGGTCGTTGCCGCCGATGAACGCGAGCGCCGCGGCCACGTCGGCCGGTGCCGTGCCGGACTCCACCATGGCCGGGGCCAGGTCGCGCAGCAGCATCAGCGTGCCGGCCCGGTTGCGGTTGTGCGCCTCGTCGCCCATCTGCAGCATCTGGGTGAGGATCCCGGTGACGTCCACCGGCCCGGTCGCGCGCACCGCCGTGGCCAGCAGCGGGCCGAGCACCGCGGACATCCAGCGCAGCCGCTCCAGCACCTCCGGTCCGTACGCGCCGTAGCGCAGCACCTTGCCGAGCCCCTCGTTCAGCGAGCAGTACGTGCGCCGGCCGCTCGCCGCGTCCTCGAGCACGAACATCCACATCGACGGCGTCACGACGCCGGCCATCGGCCCGACCGCGCTGTGGTGGTGGCAGGGGTCGAGGGTCACCCCGGAGCCCGACTCGAACAGTGCCGCGGCGTCGTCCGGGTCGTCGACCAGACCCTCCAGCGCGGCGCCGCCCATCAGCGCCCCGCGCAGCGGACCGGACGCCTGGTCCCAGCCGATCGGCGGGCCGGCGTGCAGGAAGTCGCCACGGGACAGCCCGAGCAGCTCGGAGGCGGGCGCGACGTCGACGAGCATCGCCTGCACGCCGAGCACCGCCTCCACCGCGCGGGCGTTGGCGTCGCGCCGCAACGGGTCGGCCGCCAGCACCGCGAGGTCGTCGGCCGTGCCGTCCATCGGCGGCTGCCAGTCGACCCGCGTGACGTCGACCGCCTGCGCAGCAAGGGCGTCCGCGAGCAGTCCGGCGCCGACCGTCGCGACCGCCGGCTCGCCGCTGACCAGGTCGGTGGCGCTCATGCCGTGCCTCCGTCGGTGAGCAGCGAGACCGCCTGCCGTACGGCCGCGGCGTTGGACGCGAACACGTGCGCGCCCGCCTCGGCCAGCTGCTCGGCCTGGGCGGACAGCGGCTGCGGATCGTCGTCGGTGCCGACGCACGCGACCACCACCGGGAGGTCCGGGCGTAGTGCGCGGATGACGGGGGTGAGGTCGGCGGCGGGGTCGTCCTGCACGCCGTGCCCGAGCACCACGTCGAGCAGCAGCACGCCGGTGCCGGGATCGCTGCCCACGCTGGCGATCCGCTCCAGCCGGAGGGTCGGGTCGATCATCGGGTGCGCGCGGCCGACGGTGAGCTCGTCGTCGCCGAAGTCGACCATCTCGCACCGCGTCCGCGCCGAGCAGGTCGGCGGCGATGATCGTCGCCTCGTCGCACATCGTGCCGCCGACGAACAGCCCGCGCAGCAGCCCGTCGTGTCTGCCGCGTCGCCGGCGAGCCCCAGCTGGCCCAGTCGGGGACCGGCCGGCCGAGCGCGCCGAGCAGCTCCTCCACCGCCGCGGTGAGGTCCGGGCGGCCCGGTCCGAGCAGCGCGAGCTGGACCGGCGTCGCCAGGGTGTCGATGAACGCCGTCAGCTCGTCGGCCACGCGTGCCGCGGGAGGCTTGGACACCAGCACGATCTGCTCGGTCGCGGGGTCGGCGTCGAGGGCCGCCAGCGCCGTACGGGTGGAGATCCCGCCGACCGCCTCGGACAGGTCGCGCCCGCCCACCCCGAGCGCGGCGCTGATGCCGACGCCGGCCGCGTCCAGCAGGCACATCACCTGCTGGCACCCGGTGCCCGAGGCGGCCACGACGCCGACGGGCCCCGGTCGCACGACGTTGGCGAAGCCCAGCCCGACGCCGCCGACCATCGCGGTGCCGCAGTCGGGTCCCATCACCAGCACGCCCGCGCGTTCGGCGGCGCGCTTGAGCGCCACCTCCTGCTCGACGGGCACGTTGTCGCTGAACACCATCACGTCCCGCCCGGCGTCGACCGCGTCCATCGCCTCGACCAGCGCGGAGCCGCCGGGCACCGAGACCAGCGCCAGCCCGGCGTCGCCGCGGGCCAGCGCGCTCGCCGTCGTACGCGGCGGGGCCAGCTGCTCGGGACCGCCGTCGCCGCGCGTGTTCGCCGCCGTGAGCGCCGCGTCGACCGCGGCGAGCGCCGCCTCCACCGAGCCGTCGTCGTCGAGCCGGAAGGCGACGACCATGTCGTTGGTCGTGCTCGCCGGCACCTCGAAGCCCATCGAGCCGAGCACCTCGAGGTTGAGCGGTGTCGCCATGGCCACCTGGGCGGCCGCGATGCCGGGCTGGGCGGCCACGTCGCGGCTCACCGCGAGCAGCGTCACCGAGTCGGCGTAGGCGCCGGCGCGCACCTCCACGTGGGTCGTCACGGGGTCCTCCGGATCGGTACGGCGAGCGCGGCCCCGGTCGCGAGACCCGCGCCCGAGGAGTGGCCGACGGCGAGCAGGTCGTGCAGCAGTGGCCGCAACCCGGCCAGCGGGAGAGCGCCGGCGACGCCGACCAGCAGCCTGCGCAGCTGCGGGACGGACTCACCGGCGGCCGCCCGCTGCAGCAGCGTCGCCGACAGCGTGGTCGTACGGGCCAGGCCGGCCAGGACGGCAGCCGCCACGTCGCCGTGCGGGAGACCCGGCTGCCCGGCGGGTCACCAGCCAGCCGGCCAGCACGTCGTCGCCCAGCGGCGTCAGCCCGTCGCCGAGGCCGAGCAGCGCCTCGGCCGCGGCGGGGTCGCTGCCGGCGAGCCAGCTGCAGCGCAGCAGCGGGCAGCGCCGCGCGTACGTCGTCCAGCCGCTGGTCGGCGCCCGGTCGGAGCAGCTCGGCGAGCAGCGGAGCCTGGTCGGCCAGCCGCGGCAACCGGCGGCACCTCGGCGGTGCTCAGCCGGGTCACCTCGACGACCACGTCGCCGAGGCGGATCCGGCCGTCGCCCACGACCGCGCCGGTGACGTCGGGCAGCCGGTCGAGCCGGGTGCGCAGCCCCACCGGCACCGCGACCGCGTCCC
Organism: uncultured Actinomycetota bacterium; assembly: GCA_963801045.1. GTDB lineage: Bacteria > Actinomycetota > Actinomycetes > Propionibacteriales > Nocardioidaceae > JACCWP01. The sequence continues at coordinate 341,056 of CAWDDC010000003.1, read as the reverse complement.
GGGCGAGGACGCCCACCGCCGCACCGCCGTCGTCGACGTAGACCGCCTGCGGGCCGGCCGCCAGCACCCGGGCCGCACGCGGCGGGCCGGACAGTCGGTCGGCGAGCCACGGGGTGGCAGCGGACGCGGTCACCAGGGCCTCCCTCGTACCGCGGTGGGCGGATCGTCATGCGGAGGCTATCCACGGGCCGTCCGTCCGGCGAGGGTGCACCCGCCGTCCGAACCCGGTCGTCGGTGCGCACGTGTTGCTCACCGGGAGGTGTGATCGGCGCCACTAGGGTCTGGCCATCACCGCGGTTCGTCAGTCAGGGGAGAGCGATGGCCACGTTCGGATGGAAGGTCGTGCACGGGGGCAGGACACCGCCACCGGGTGAGGCGGTAGCGCCGGACGAGCGGCTCTCCTGGGGACGTACCGCCGGGCTGGGCGCCCAGCACGTGGTGGCCATGTTCGGCGCGACGTTCGTCTTCCCGCTGCTGATGGGGCTCAACCCGCAGCTGGCGATCATGATGAGCGGGATCGCGACGATCGTGTTCCTGCTCATCGTGCAGGGCAAGGTGCCCAGCTATCTCGGCACGTCGGCCGCGTTCGTCGGTGGGGCCGCGGCGATCTACGCCCAGGGCGGCGACCCCGCCGACGTCACCGGTGCCGTGCTCGATCGCCGGCGTGGTGCTCGCCGCCGTCGGCGTGCTGATCCACTTCATGGGCTCGGGCGGGCTGCACGCGGTGCTGCCGCCGGTCGTCACCGGCGCCGTGGTGATGCTGATCGGCTTCAACCTCGCGCCGGTCGTCGCCGACGTCTACTGGCCGCAGGACCAGTGGATCGCCCTGATCGTGATGGCCGCCGTGATCTTGATGGCGGTGGGACTGCGCGGCTTCTTCGGCCGGATCGCCGTCTTCCTCGGGCTGGTGTTCGGCTACGTGCTGTCCTGGGTCTTCGACCAGTTCGGACAGATCACGTCGGTGCTGCCCGGGCAGAACCTGCTCGACGCCGACGGACAGCCGTGCAGCCCGGAGGGCACCTACTGCGTGGCCACGGCGTTCGCGCACGACCGGGTGAGCTGGGCAGGCGTCAAGTCGGCGGACTGGCTGGGTCTGCCGCCGCAGAGCGACCTCGCCAACGGGGTCGTCGGGTTGGCACGGCCCGACGTTCAGCATGGCCTTCATCCTGCTGATGCTGCCCGCCGTGATCGCGCTGGTCGCCGAGAACACCGGGCACGTCAAGGCGGTCGCCGAGATGACCGAGCGCGACCTCGACCCGGTGATGGGCCGGGCCATCGCCGCCGACGGCGTCGGCACCGTGATCGCGTCGTCGGTCGGCGGATCGCCGACGACCACGTACGCCGAGAACATCGGGGTGATGGCGGCGACCCGGATCTACTCCACCGCGGCCTACTTCGTCGCCGCCGGGGTGGCGATCCTGTTCGGTCTGTCGCCGAAGTTCGGCGCGCTGGTGTCCGCGACGCCCGGCGGCGTCCTCGGCGGGATCACCGTGGTCCTCTACGGGATGATCGGCCTGCTGGGAGCCAAGATCTGGAAGGAGAACGGGGTCGACTTCGCCAACCCCGTCAACCTGGTGCCGGTGGCCGCCGGCATCATCATCGCGATCGGCGACACGTCGCTCGAGATCACCGACGACTTCCTGCTGTCCGGCATCGCGCTCGGCACCATCGTCACCCTCGTCGGCTACCACCTGGCCCGGGCGGTGGCGCCGCCCAACCTGCGCGACGGCGCGATCCTCGCGGTCGGCGAGCACACCGACGAGCAGGACAGGAGAGACTGACGGGGTGAAGCCTGCGCCCTTCGACTACCTGCGCCCCGCCACGCCTGGCCGAGGCGGTCGAGATGTACGCCGCGCACGCCGACGCCAAGGTGCTTGCCGGCGGCCAGAGCCTGATCCCGCTGCTGTCGATGCGGCTGGCGGCGCCGGCCGTGCTGGTCGACCTCGGCGGGCTGGACGAGCTGGCCTACGTACGCACCGACGACGCCGGCGTGCGCGTCGGCGCGCTGGCCCGGCACGCGGACGTCGCGCGCGACCCGGACGCGCGCCGGGTGCAACCGCTGGTGGCCGAGGCGCTGCAGCACGTCGCGCACGCGACGATCCGCAACCGGGGCACGACGGTCGGCTCGATCGTCCACGCGGACGCCGCCGCGGAGATGCCCGCCGTGCTGTGCCTGCTCGGCGGCCACGTGGTGGCCCGTTCGGTGCAGCGGCACCAGGGAGATCGCGGCGGCGGACCTGTTCGTCGGACCGCTGGAGACGTCGCTCGCAGCACGGCGAGATCGTCACCGAGGCGTTCTTCCCCGCGCTGGCGCCGGGCGCCGGGGTCGGCTTCGACGAGATCTCCCGCCGCCACGGTGACTACGCCCTGGTCGGTGCGGCCGCGGTGGTCTCGCTCGGTGACGAGGGGCGGGTGCACGGCGCGCGCGTCGGGTTCCTGTCGGTCGGTGACGTCCCGCTGGTGCTCGACCTGACCGAGGCGTTCGACGGCAGCGAGGGCGGCGGGGTCGACGCGGCGTACCGTGCAGCAACCGACCTGGCCCGCCACCAGGTCGACCCGGAGGCCGACATCCACGCCAGCGCCGACTACCGCCGGCACCTCGCCGGCGTGCTCACTGCGCGAGTGCTCGCCCAGGCGTACGACGCGGCGGCGGGCCGCTCCCGCGAGGGCGCCGCATGACCGAGCCGCTGCACGACGTGCTGCTGCACGTCAACGGCACGAGCCACGACCTCGAGGTCCCGGCGCGACGGCTGCTCAGCGACGCGCTGCGGCACGACTGCGGGCTGACCGGCACCCACGTCGGCTGCGAGCACGGCGTCTGCGGCGCGTGCACGGTGCTGCTCGACGGTGTGCCGGTGCGGTCCTGCCTGGTGTTCGCGGTGTCCGTGCACGGGCAGCAGATCACGACCGTCGAGGGGCTGACCGACGCCGACGGCACGCTCGGCCACGTGCAGCAGGGGTTCAAGGACATGCACGGCCTGCAGTGCGGCTTCTGCACCCCCGGCTTCCTCACCACGATCGCCGCCGGTCTGGACGCCAACCCCGATCCCACGCCGGACGAGGCGCGGGAGATGATCGCCGGCAACCTGTGCCGCTGCACCGGCTACCAGAACATCGTGAAGTCGGTGCTCCGCGCCGCCGAGCTCCGCAACGCCGCGACGGCCGAGTCCGGGGAGGCCGGGTGACCACGAAGCTGTTCGGCGAGCGGGTGCCACGGGTCGACGACGACCGGTTGCTCCGCGGCGGCGGCCGCTACACCGACGACCTGGGTGCCGACGCCGTGCACGTCGCGATGGTGCGCAGCCCGCACGCGCACGCGCGGGTGGTCGACATCGAGGTCGACGCCGTGCTCGACGTCGACGGCGTGCTCGCCGTCTACACCTACGACGACCTCGAGGGGCCGATGGCGGCTCCACTGCCGTTGCTGATCCCCCATCCCACGTTGACGCATGGGCGCACGCAGTACGCGCTCGCGCGGGACGAGGTCAACTACACCGGCGAGGCGGTGGCGATGGTCGTGGCGGTCGACCGCTACGTGGCCGAGGACGCCGCCGGGCGGGTGCAGGTGACGTACGAGCCGCTGCCACCCGTCGTCGGCCTCGAAGCGGCGCGACGCGGCTGACCTCCTCGTGCACGACGACGTGCCCGGCAACGTGGCCGCGCACATGGAGCAGGGCTCCGACGACGCCGAGAAGGCGATCGCCGCGGCCCCGCACACGTTGAGCCTCGACCTGCAGATCGAGCGCAGCGCGAGCATGCCGCTGGAGGGGCGGGCGACGATCGCGCAGTGGGACACCGACTCGGGCCGGATGCGGGTCTGGACGTCGACGCAGACGTCCACCGGTGTGCGCGCCGCGGTGGCCGCCAAGCTCGGCCTCGACCTGATGGACGTGGACGTGATCACGCCCGACGTGGGTGGCGCGCTTCGGCGTCAAGATCAACCACCCGTGGCCGGAGGAGGTGCTGGTGCCGATGGCCGCGCGTGCGCTCGGGCGGCCGGTGAAGTTCATCGAGGACCGGCGCGAGCACTTCATCTCGTCGGCGCACGAGCGTGCCCAGCTGCAGCACATCGACGTGGGCTTCGACGACGACGGCCGGGTGCTCGGCATGTCGGTGCGCTTCTGGCACGACAACGGCGCGTACACGCCGTACGGGCTGATCGTGCCGATCATCACCTCGACCCAGCTGCTGGGGCCGTACAAGCCGGGCGCCTACAAGGTGGTCTTCGACTCGCTCTACACCAACACCGTGATGGTGACGCCCTACCGCGGCGCCGGCCGGCCGCAGGGCGTCTACGCGATGGAGCGGACGATGGACGCCATCGCGGCCGCGCTGGGCAAGGACCGGGCCGCGGTGCGCGAGGTCAACTTCATCCAGGTCGACGACTTCCCCTACGACCACGGGCTGACGTTCCAGGACGGCAAGCCGCTGATCTACGACTCCGGCGACTTCCCCGCGTCGATGGACAAGCTCAAGGCGCTGGTGGGCTGGGACGAGTTCGCGGCCTACCGCGAGCAGGCGCGGGCGGAGGGGCGACAGGTCGGGATCGGCCTGGCCTGCTACGTCGAGGGCACCGGTGTCGGTCCGTACGAGGGCGGGCACGTGCAGATCGAGACCAGCGGCAAGGTCAAGGTCGCGACCGGACTCACCACGCAGGGGCAGGGGCACACGACCGTGTTCGCCCAGATCGTGGCGGACGAGCTCGGGGTGGCGATCGACGACATCGAGGTGGTCACCGGCGACACCCGGCGGTTCCCCTACGCCGTCGGGACGTTCGCGTCGCGTGCGGCGGTGATGAGCGGCTCGGCGATCGCGCTGGCGGCGCGCAACGTACGGGCCAAGGCGCTGCGGCTCGCGGCCGACGCGCTCGAGGCCGCCGAGGACGACCTCGAGATCGTCGACGGCACCGTGCGCGTCAAGGGTGCGCCCGAGTCGAGCGTCGCGCTGGGCACGCTCGCGGTGCTGTCCAACCCGCTGCGCTACGCGTTCGACGAGGCGTCGAAGGCGGCCACCCAGTTCGCGGTCGGCGACCCGGACAAGCCGCCGGTCGACGAGGACGACGAACCCGGCCTCGAGGGCCGCGACTACTACTCACCGCCGCGCTCGACGTTCGCCAACGGCATGCACGCGGTGATCGTGGAGACCGACCCGGACACCGCCGAGGTCCGGATCCTGCGCTACTGCGTGGTGCACGACTGCGGCCGGCTGATCAACCCGGCCATCGTCGAGGGCCAGATCCAGGGCGGGGTGGCCCAGGGGTCGGGGGAGCGCTGTACGAGCGGATGGTCTACGACGAGCACGGGCAGCTGCAGAACGCCTCGTTCATGGACTTCCTGATGCCGTACGTCACCGAGGTGCCCGACGAGATCGAGATCGACCACCTGGAGACGCCGTCGCCGCTGAACCCGCTGGGCATCAAGGGCGCGGGGGAGGCGGGGGTGATCCCGTCGGCGGCGCTGTTCGCGTCCGCGATCGAGGACGCCGAGGGCTTCCCGATCACCTCGATGCCGATCTCGCCGTCCGAGCTGTTCGAGCTGCGCCGGGCGCACGGGCGCGACGAGGGCTAGGGCCTTGGGGCCAACTCGCCCGGCGTCACGGCTTGGTGAGGCGCAGCAGCGTGTGGGCCGGGACGGTCAGCGGTGTGCCGCTGCCGTTCGTGCCGGTGGTTGTCGCAACGGTGCTCGGGTGTGCGATGCGGGTGGTCAACGACGGGGCGGTGAGCTGCGTCCAGGTGTATCCGGTGGCGAAGAGGGTGGAGAGGTCGAGCGATACCGCGGTCGGTGCGAGGTTGGCGATCATGGCCTGGTGGGCGTTGGTCCCGGAGAACTCCATGCCGACCAGACCGGCAGCGCCACCCGCCAGCACCGGGCCGCCGGGGAACGAGAGCGCCTGCCCGGTCCTCGCGCCTTGGGTGGCACGAATGCACGTGGCGTAGGCAATGCCCATTGCCGAGCGCGCCAGGATGGTGGTCGCCGGGGTGGGTGATCGGAAGCCCTCGGTCGTGTCGAACAGGACGCCGGCGACGGCGTCACCCACCACGTTGTGCAGATCCACGAGCTTGACGACGCCACGCTGAGCCATCAGCAGCGCATAGGCGGCCATGAACAGTGCGTGCGTCCACGTGCCGGAGAAGGTGAGGTTCGGCGTGCGGTCGACCATGTTGAACTCGGTGATCCAGGCGCCCATGCCGTTCGCGTTCAGCTGCGCGAACTCGCCACCTATCAGGCTCTGCACCCGCTTGTGCGGCAGCGCGAGCACGGACTGAGGGGTGGCCGTGGCGTCGCGGAGCACGATGTAGGGGTGCAGCGTGAGCGCGTCCGCGCCTGACAGCTCGGCGAGGACCGCGCCGTTCCAGCCCTCCCGGCGTGGGGACTGGGTGCCGGTGGCGTCGGCGCCGACGGCTGCGATCGAGGCCGACGGGAACGCCGCCCGGATGGCCGTCACCCACCTGTTGGCTTGTCTGGCGTAGCTACCGGCGGTGGGGAACCGGACCGCGTAGTCATTCTCGTTGGGCCCGGGCCTGGCACCTGCCAGGTAGAACTCGTTGCCCAGCTCGACGCGGCGAACGGGCATCCCCCGGTCGGCTGCGGCGCGCAGGAACTGCACCTGGTCGCCAGCCATTCGCACGTTGTCCGATGCGGTGCCGAGCCGGCCGTCGATGGTCAGCATGTTGACCATCCACAACGGCGACGCGTCGCAATCGGCCAGTGCCGTCTCGAAGGGGGCAAGGGAGTTGTCGAACGGGACGATCACCTCGCCGGTCAGGTCGTTGGTCTGCCCCGGCCATGGACCGCCATGCTGGAACCAGCCTGCATGCCAGTCCCAGTAGTTCCCGATGGTGCCGCCGGGGTAGCGGATCGTCCCGGGGTCCAACCGGCCCAGCGCCGTACCGAAATCGTCACGATCCCACCGCATCCGCCGCTGGGTGTTGTTCCCGTTCACCCCGAACAGTGCCACCGACACCGGCCGGGACGAGCCGGCCCTCGTCACCGGGACAGCCGCCGCGGCCGTCGCCGCCGCGCCACCGATCCTGGTCCAGGCTCCAGCCCCGGACACCACCGTCAACCCGCGAAGGAACGATCGCCTGCTGAGGCTCATGACACGTCCTCCCCGACGCGCGCTGGTGTGTGCACCCCGCCCAGCGCGCCCTCCCCACGGAGTGCCGCGACCTGCCGACGTCCATCGGCTTCGCCTCTCCGTACTACTCCGGTGACGCCGATTCAGCCATAGCCCGATGGCATCCCTTTCAGCTCGCAGGCTGAGCCGCTGCCCCGATCGCTGGTCCTTCGAGCCGTTTGTCCTCAGCAGCGGAGGTGTGCGGTGTTGCGGCGGGGTTGTCGGGTGGGGTCGATCCAGTGGGGTGGGGTGAACTGGGGGCGTCGGTCGGGTCCGAGGTGGACGGTCCACTGCTTGCGGTGGATGAGGGTGTGGTGGGTGCCGCAGAGCAGGACGCCGTTGTCGAGTGCTGGTGGGTCCGCCGTCGGCCCAGTGGATGATGTGGTGCACGTTGGTCCAGCTGGGCGGCCGGTCGCAGCCGGGGAACAATGAGCGGACCTACCGGTATGGCGGCAACCGCGGCGATGGCCGCGTGTGACATCTCTTTGCGGACTCGATGCTGCCTGTCGCGCAGCCAAACGTCGCTGCGCTCCGCGCGGCACGCGCCAAGACCACCAGCCGCCGGCTCGTTGGTCCACGTTGCACCGCGACGCCAGGCGTGTCATCGTTCGCAGCCGCGTTCTCGCTCGACCCGCCTGCAGAGATCGCCGACGCTGTGCCCACCTCCTTGGCCTCTGTCACGGCCGTCACCGCCGTACAAGCGGTCGTCATCCGGGCCGCCGTAGAGGTCGTCCGCGCCGCCCGCCCCCCTCAGCACATCGCCGCCACGGCTTCCGTAGATGCGGTCCGCACCTCGTCCTCCGTGGACGTCGTCCGCGCCGTGCGTGGGACTCCATGCGCCCTCGTCAGGCATGTCGGCGATCAGGTCGGAGCCAGCATCTCCACGCAGACGTCGCCTCCTGGACCGCCTTCGACGAAGTCGTCCCCTCGGCCGCCGCGAACTACATCTCTGCCTCGCCCGCCGCCGCGCTGGAAGTACGGTCGTCGCCACGACCAAGCAGTATGCGGTCGTTGCCCTGGCCACCTTCCGCTGCGTCCCTACCGGCCCACCGCGGAAGTCGTCGTCTCCCGGGCCACCCTGGTGCAGCAGGTCCGCTCCGCCACGACCCCTCATGTCGTCGTCGCCCGCACCGGCGATGACTGTGTCGTCGCCCGACGAACCCAGAACGTATCGTCGCCATTCCCTCCCGTTGCGAACGTAAGCGATCTACCCAGTCGCACCCGGTCGCCGGTGCGCGAGCCCACGACAGCTGAAAGTCGAACCAGCCGGTCTCGTCCCTGCCCGGTAGCGATGCCCGCTACACCTCAGACGTCAACGAGCCTGTCGAGCTCGCTGTACATGGCTTCGCCGAATGTCGCGTCGTCGCGACGTCTGCTGCCCTGGAGGTGGTCGTCACCGCGGCCACCCCAGAGGTGGTCGGTTCGCAACCGGATGAAGACGACGGCGCCCAGGTCGCCGCCGCCCAGCAGTCGGTCGTCGCCGCTGCCGCCGAACAGCACGTCTACGCGGTCACCACCACATATGCGGTCGTTCCCCCCGAGCCCGTATACGAAGTCCTTGCCGCCACCCCCTGCGATCACATCCGACTTAGGGGTCCCACGCAGTATGTCGTTTCCTTCAGTCCCCACAATGTCGGCCGTTGCGCGGAAGCAAGCGGGCGGCGGGGAAACGCCCGCGACGGCGCTGCGGACCGATGGAGCGAGCGTAACGTCGGCAGCAGCAGGGGGCATCACAACGGCCGCCGCGCCGATCATCAGGGCGCCAACCCGCAAGGTGAAACTCGATCCGAAGTTCACAACGCCTCCTCAGGTATCGACTCCGTGGTGCCTTCACGACATCGGGTGCCGGGGCCGCACAGCATCTAGTGAGCATCCGACGTCAGGGACACCTGGGGCTGAAGGTATGCCCGGGTCCACACGGTGGCTTGGGATCGGGCGAGGCCGCTCTCGCCGACGGCAGTGACCCCTCCGCAGGGAGCGAGCCATGATGGCCCCCGAACAACGTCAGACGTAAGGGTGCGGCCCCGCTTGACCGCCTTGGGAAGTGGCAGCAACCGCGGCACGCCCTCGGCGTCGAACGTCCTGACGAAGCCGCGGTACGGTCGCGCCCTCGTGAAGCCGACCAGGTCGCGGTGTCCGCTCGTCGCGGTGGTGCCGTAACCCCGATCCAGGCGATGTGGCTGTTGACGTCGACCCGGCCAGAACACGCTGATGGGGGCGCCGTTGGGTTTGTACAACCACCCGACTATGCGTCCACGGTCATCGACGTCGGTGGCGCGGCCAGCGACGCGATCCGCTCCCCGCTCAGCCCGGACAACGGATGTCCGGACCCGTCGGGTCGCCAGATCCACGGATGCAATGCCATTTCGCCGGTCACGTGGCCCACGATGAGGCCGCGCGAGCTTATGGCGGCCGGCGTGGCAGGACTGGGTAGGTCCCCCCGCGGGGGAACGCTCAACTCCTCGGCGGTGCCATCGCGCCACCGTACCGGCCACCCGGTGTACCCATCGGAACTCAATGCTGTGCCAACCGCGACCCCTCGCTGGTTGACGGCGTTCACGCGGGCGTATCCCCCAGTGAGCGTGCCGCGAAGTCGGGTGAGTGCACCCGCATCCCAGAGAAACGACCGGATGAGAAATAGGTCCTGACCAGCGGTCCACCTCTGGACCGCCACCACACCCGCGTTGTTGACCGCGATTGCGCTACTGCCGTATCTCTCCACGGTGTCCGGCGGGTCCCAGCCTCCGAAGACGTCGACCTCGTACACATCTCCGTCACGCCACAGCACGGCACGAGACCCCGGAGTTGCTGATTGTCCAGAGCCTGACTCGCCCACGACCCAGCCATCTTGATTCACCCCGACTGCGCGGCTGTAGGTGTCGCCGGCCAACACCCCCAGCTGAAACGCGCTTGGCCCGCATCCACGCGCAGGTCGCGGCTCTGCTTCGCCGGATGCAGGCACTGCAGTCAGTGGCAGCGCGGCTACTACCGCGGCCACGCCGACGATCAGTTGCCGCGTGGGCGTCACTTTGGTCAGCAGCCGACGGAGACTGCTCATGGGCACACCTCCCTATTCGCTGGGTCGCAGCCGCTAGCGGTTGCCAGACCCCCGATCGATCCCCGACCTCACCTGGACCGACTGTGCGCGGACACGGACGACGAGGCGTTGCACGCTGCGTCCCGTGCTCCAACCGAACAGGGACTCGGGTCCCTCAGTGGAAAGGCTGAGCACGCTGCCGGCGAACGAGAAGCACTCGCCACGTGCGGCGTTGATGTCGGCGACAGCGGCGGCATTCAGGTGAAGCCGTACGAGCGAAACTCCTGGGGCTTCGGTCGCGACCGAGTGACGCCCGTAGCGGGTGCCCGTCCCGAGGTCGCGGACGATGATCCGGCTGCGACGCCCTTCGTTGTTGTCCAGTCGCCGGGCCGGGGTTGCTACGTGGAACAGGCCCAGAACCTCTTGGCGATCCCCGCGTCCCCGGTACGTTCGAACGACCAACTTGGCGGCCTCGGCACAACGGTTCAGGCGGGATAAGTCGAAGGTGAAGAAGTTCCGGAAGACAACATTGCCTTCCCGATCCAACTCGCCGGCGAAGTAGTTGCCGGTCATGTCGGTCACGATTTTTGTGCTGGACCAGTTGCCCTGGTTATCGATGCGCCGGTCGAATCGCCCTTCGCTGGTGCTGAACCGCATGAGCTGCCGGCCACGTTGAGTCTGGGCACGCTGGATGGAACTAGTCACGGCCGCAGTCGCAGCCTCCCGCGCCGGCTCGTATCGCGAACGGTCTGAGGCTGTAGCGGAGCCACCCGGCGAGCCCGCTAGCAGACAGGCACCTACTAGGCACGCGGCAAGCCGAGCTCCCCGTCGTCGTCTTGAGCGTTCCCACCCGCTCGCGTGTGGACGGCTCATGCCAGGCCCCCGATCGCCTGCGCCTAGGCGCGACTGTTCTCGGCAACCTGCGACTCTGTCAAGGCTCTCCCGGCTCGACGTGCGGGATGACCCAACCGTCCAGGGCTAGCGGGGCAGAACCTCGATACGGTCGGTTGCGCAAACGGTGCTGCAGGGGCATCTGGCCGCGCGGCGTTGGATTCCGACGATTGGCGGTTGGGTTCGTCTCTCGACGCCCCGCCAGCCGGTCAGCTCACCCTCGCCGTTGTCGGTCATAAGGTTCACGCTGTCAGTTCGCTCTGGCGTGGGCCCACCGTCTCCGTGTCTGCACGGTGGCCGCCCGCGCGAACATGGTGGGCGGCATGTCCTTACGTCGAGCCTTGAGCGAGCGTGGTGTGGACGGTGCTTCGTCTGTCGGTGTTTGATACCGCCAGGAGTTGACATCGACTACGGGGAGTAGCCGTGACTCGACAACGACGATCTACAGGTCTCGCGGTGTGTGTGCTAGCCGCCGCCGCATTCCTCGCCACTGATTTTCGGGCGGTGTCTGCGGCTGACCTGAACGTTGGCCACGCAGCAGCCCGGCCGGGCTTGTCGGTCGAAGGTGACCGGAGTGTCATCCGGGGCGGCGGAGGCCCCGACTTCTCGTTGACGGCCGTTTGGCCGCGACGTAGCAAGGAGCATCGCTTGGTCATCGGCGAGGGAAAGCTACGTTTGGACGATGACACCAGGTACCTGAGGTTCAGGGTTCGCCTGCTGGCGAAACCGAGGGAGGCGGAAGGTCCGTTCGAGGTTTGGCGGTCTGTCATCGCGACCTCGGATCGGCCGGTGAAAGGGATCGGAGCCTTGGTGGAGACCCGTTGCCGCACCGATCTTCGCTTCCGGACGAGTGTGCAGGGATGGTGGCGAAACACGACCGCCGACTCGTGGAACAAACTGACCCGTGTACCGCTCCGCACTGGCCCGGCCTGGTTCAACCGCTGCCGCTGACATCGAGCTATCGCCACGACACCGGTGTTGCTCAGCCCGCCCTCGCGGACCAGAGCCCGTGCTCGGCGGCGAACCACAGCATGTCGCTGCGCCGCCAGCGTGTGCCCGCCGGGTCTCGGCCAACCCGGTGGTCTACGCCGAGCTGCCCCGAACCCAGCTCTGGTTTGACCTGGTCCACTCAATCCGCTTCGAGATCGTCGTGAACGAGATCGAGGCGTTCACCGTCTGGGTGCGGTCGCGTTCCGTCGCCACCGGTGCGGAGGTAGGCCGGTCGGCGACCGGCCGCCCCGACCAGGACCGCTGAGTGGCTCTGGGTGCCGGGACTCCACGGCCCAGCCAAGGTCTGTTCGGGCAGCGGGCACCGAATCAGCCGGTGTCAGTCACATCCGGCGGGTTGAGGGTCAGCGTGCAGTGCACCCCGCCCTCGCGGGTCGCATCGACACGCAGTCGTGGATTGCCGATGCCATGAAAGTCGACGTGGCTGATCACCACGCCGTGATGCCCGACGCCGTCAAACGTCACCGTCTGAATTCTCCCCGCGCGCCTCGCTGCCATGGTGACGTGCCACCGGCCCACCAGCGGCCGATCCGAGTACAGGACGTTTTTCACCAAGGTGACGTCGTGCTCAGGTTGCCGGACCGACATCTCCACATGAAGATGCGGTCTCCGACACCTCGTATTGGCTATCGGGTAATGGATCTGGCTGGATGACAACTGACAACCGTAGGGGCGGCGCCCCTGCTCATGTGCTTCGCCCTCGTAGAACAGCTCCCCATTCGCCGCCAATCGTGTCGTTGCCGACCATCTGCCAACGATCGCTCGGCGGTGAACGGTCACCATGGGCACCAGATCACCGATCTTGACTCTCCAACGCGACCCGTCGACCACCCGCCGCGCCGTCACCTGGATGCGGTAGACATCGTCCGTCGTCGCCACCGGACGCACCGTCATCACCATGACACCCGGCCCACCCCAACACCGGCTAGACACCGTGGCAGCGGCCGGGTCACCCCCACGCAGCCCCGATGATGCGGTGGCCCCGTGCGGCAAGGCAACAACAACGCCGAGCGACGACACGACCGTGGTAAGCAGGCTGACAACCGTCCGATGGCCCCGTCCCATGTTCGAGGTTCCCACCCTGTATTTCAGCTAGTCAACGCACCGTCACCGGCGGCTATCCGCGGCACTGGAGAATCCTCATGTCACTGGCGCATGAGGTGATGCTCGCCTGACATTGTCCGCTTGAGCCTGGTTCTGCTCAGCAGCGGAGGTGTGCGGTGTTGCGGCGGGGTTGGCGGGTGGGGTCGATCCAGTCGGGTGGGGTGAACTGGGGGTGGCGGTCGGGTCCGAGGTGGACCTGCCATTCGTGGCGGTGGATGAGTTTGTGGTGGGTGCCGCAGAGCAGGACGCCGTTGTCCAGCGCGGTGGGTCCGCCGTCGGCCCAGTGGATGATGTGGTGAACGTTGGTCCAGGCTGCGGGGCCGGTCGCAGCCGGGGAAGGCGCAGCCGAGGTCGCGGAGCTCGACGGCGCGGCGGAGTTCTTTGGTGAAGACCCGGATGGCGCGGCCGACGTCGAGCGGGACCCCGGCGGAGTTCAGCAGGACGGGGAGGATGGTGGCGTCGCAGGCGTAGCGGCGGATGTCCTCGGCGGCGATGGGGGTGCCGGTGTCCAGGGTGCCGAGCGCCGACGGCGGCCTTGAGCTGGTCGAACCCGATGGTGACCGCGACGTGGGCGGGGAACCCGAACGCGGTCGGGGTCTCGTCGGAGGCGAGGGTGCGGCGGCAGATCTCGACCAGGGCGTCGGCGCTGCCGCTGCCCGACGGTGCGGTGGTCCTGCTCGGTGAGCCCGTCCGGGCTGCACCGCCGACGTCGGCTTGGCGAACGGTTCCAAGGCGGCCGAGACCAGTGCCCAGGCCTCGGGGTCGAGCTCGCCGCGGAGCCGGATCCGGCCGCGGTGGTCGGGGTTGGCGGTGAACGTGTTCGCCCGGTTGGTGTCTCTCGCGTCGGCGCGGGCGAGTGCTTCGGCTTCGGCTTGTTCGACGATGTCGGGGGCGAGGTGGGCGAGCAGGTGCTGGGCGTAACCGTTCAGCACCGGCGCGGCATGTTGGCCGGCCCAGTCCAGCATCAACTCCTCACCCTGACCGATCACCTGGTCGCCGAGGGCGGCGGGCAGGGCGTGCACCGCCTCGGCGATCACCCGGGCCTGGTCGGCGTCGATCCGCCCGGCAGCGAACGCGGCGCCGGTGCCGGCCAGCCGGTGCCCGCAGGGGTGGGTGCGGTCCAGCAGCCCGGCCAAGGTGTCGACCCGGGCCGCGGCCGCGCGGCGGACCGTGAGCAGGTCACCCAGCCAGGCGGCGGTCGAGGTCGCACCGACCGTCTTGGCCAGGTCGCGGCGCGGCGCCTCGGCGACCGCCTCGGTCTGCATGGCCTGCAGCCGGCGCATTCTGGGTCTCCAGCCCGCGCACCAGCTCGGCCAGCTCAGCGTCGCCCACCGACCACAGACCCGGGTCGCCGACCTCGTCGAACCGGTCACCGAACCGGGCGCACAGCTGCGCCACCGGATGCCCGGTCGGAGTGTTCGGCTGGTCGCTCACAACCCCGAATCTAGACCCCACCACCGACACCCCCCGACCTTCAACCGACCGAGATTCCCCTTATCCACAAGGCGAATCAGGCGTAGTGCGCGGATGATCGGAGGCGCGGCGGCGAGGTCAGGATGCGCCGAGAACTTCTCGATCGCTACTGGATCGTCAGCAACGAGTGCGTAGGCCGCCTCATCGAGCAGTTCGTCAATCTCGGAAGGTCCGAAGTTCTCGGTGCCGTCGACGCCGAACGTCGTCGCATCGACTGCATTCCGTCGGTAGGCCAGCCAGGCCTCTGGTCCCGCCAGGAACGCGCCGTCCGGCAGGTCCTGCGGGCTGACCACGACATCCTGATCGAGGACCTCGCTGTCCATCCGGACCCACCTGCTCCCGTCGTGGTGCTCGACGATCCAGTGGTCGAGCGCCAGACCTGGCTGGAAGTACGTCGCGAAGCCGCACCTCGCGCGCGCCGGAGTGCCCGCCCGACGGAGCAGCGCGACGCTCAGCACCGCGAAGTGTCGGCAGGTGCCGACTGCGCGGGTCACGGGCTCCCGTTTCCTGGACAGCGGAAGGGGCTCGAGTTCCCACAGCGTCGCTACCAGTTCGGCGGCCGCACGAACCTGCTTGGTGGCCAGCCGATCGGGCGGCCATCCCAGCGATTCCGCCTCTGCCGGCTGGATGAAGATCCCGGGTACGGCCGCGCACAGCTCCAGCGGTGAGCCGCCAAGCCCGTCGAACAGCACCGATGTAGCCGCTGAGAGGTCGGTGAAGATCCCCGGGGCGGAGTAGTCGACGGCCACAGGACTGACCCTACGTACCCGTGGGCGCGGGCGTAGTGCGCGGATGATCGCCAGGGTCAGCGGCCTCTCCGTACCCCCGCCCACCCGGACGACGGCGCCCACGGTGTCGCGGGCGACATCGGTGTGGGAGGAGACCGCGCGCACCTGGAGCGACCGCGTGTCGCCGGCGACGGCGCGCTTGGTCCTGGTGACCTTCAGGACCAGGTGCGCCTGGTCGCCGGGCGCCACCGCTTGGTGAGGTAGGTGCCGCCCGTCACCACGCGGGTGACGTCCGTGCCGCCCGCCAGGTAGTTCACGGTGAACTTGGGGTTCTTCGGCGCACCCCGGACGTGCATGCCGCTCGGCCGCGTCGCCGCGGTTGGTGACGCGGACCTGGAACGTGGCGATCCGGGCCTTGCCGCGCAGCTGCTTGGTCACCTGCTGGTCGGAGACGTCGTAGATCCCGCCGCCGACGAAACGCCCGGGCACGGTACGGATCGCCGCATCGGGCTGGTAGCGCGTCTCGGGCTCGCCGTGGCCGGTGATGGTGAGGTCCTGCTTCGCGATCCCGGTGTTCCGGGCGGCATCGGTGATCCGCGCCCGCACGTGGTGGACTCCCACCGGCAACGTGGTCGCGCTGACGCCCCAGGCGCCACCGGCGCGCACCGTGGCGGTCATGGCCTGGTCGCCGATGGTGACGTGCACGGTCGTGCCGGCCTGCTCGGCCGACTTCCCGTAGATCCAGGGCGACGTGTCGTCAGTCGACCGGGTGCTGCCGCCGTTGATGCTCACGACCGGCTTCGTCACGTCCACGGTGAGGATCTGGTTCGCGGTTCCCTTGTTCTGCGCGCGGTCCTCGACCGTCGCCGTGACGCCGTACGAACGTTCGTTGAGGGCGGCCGCCTCGACTCCCCAGGTGCCGTCAGCACCGATCGGCGAGCTCAGGTGCTGCCCGCCCACGGTGACGGCCACCTGCGACGTCGCCGGCGCGTTCGTCCTGCCCGTGATCAACGGGGTGGTGTCCTTGGTGGCTGCCGCCGGGCGGCCGTCGATGCGCACGACGGGGGCCGTGAGGTCCACGGTGAGCATCTGGCTGTCGCTGCCGATGTTGTGGGACGCGTCGCTGACCGACGCCTCCACGGGTGTCGTCCTTCGGTCAGCGCAGCCGCGCTGACGTTCCAGCCGCCCCCGGCGCCGACCTCGGTGGTGAGCGTCTGCCCGCCCACGGTGACGGTCACGTCCGTGCCGGCCGGCTCGTCCGTCGTGCCGGCGATCGCCGGCGTCGTGTCCTTGGTGGAGCGTGCCGCGCCGCCGCTGATGGTGACGACCGGTGCGACGAAGTCGTCCACGGGCTCGGTGACGGGGGTGTTGGCCAGCGCCACCGTGCTGGGGGTGAGCAGGCGACCCTTGACCGAGGCGGCCTCACCGAAGGCGATCGCACCCGCGCCGAGGAACGTCCCGACGGCCTTGGCGCCGGCGCCGAACGACACCGCACCCGCCACCTGCCAGTAGACGTTGTTGGCCAGCGCGCCATCGGTCAGCACGATCTTGCTGAGGGCCGCGGGGCTGAACGCCGCACCGATCTGGAAGACGAAGACCGCGCTCGGGTCGCCCTCAGCGTCGAGGGTCATGGTTCCCGTGTTCGTGATGGCAGCCGCGCTGGTGTAGACGCCGGGCGTGTAGGTCTGCCCGGCCTGGTCACCGGCGAACGTGTCGGTGCTCTCCAGCGCGACCACGTCGTCGTACGCCTCCTGCCGGTCGGACTGCGCCAGCTCAGCGTCGGCGTCCTTGTCGTGGATCGTCGCCTTGGTGGTGCCGGGCGGGAAGCCCGCGATGACGCCGGCGGGGCTGAGACCGAGGTTCCCGTCGAGCACGGTGGCCGTGCCGGTGTTCGAGACCCCCGCGCCGCCGAGGACCGAGTACGTCGCGGCGGTGCCCAGGTCGATGAAGACGGCCGCGGGCGCCGGTGCCGCCGCTGCGGAGGCGGTGGACACGGTCGCGAGCTGGCCGGCCACGAGGACGGCGCATGCTCCGGTGGCGACGAGTGCCGACCCGGTCCGGATGGCGAACGAATGGGCGCGTGGAGCTCGAGTCATCAAGGATGCCTTCGGTTGAGGCACCTCGATCGTTCACCTGGTCATCCGGGTGGACGAGTCTCGACGGTTGCCGACTTCGCGACCATCGCACGGATGGCGAGTGGGACCTACCCCTGCGGCGCGGACCCGGACCCCTGACGGGCAACGGCAACCGTTCGGACGACCCGGACGGCGTGGGTCGTAGGGTCACCCCATGAAGGTCGAAGGAGCCGCCGTCCTCAACGCGCCCGTCGACAAGGTGTGGGACGCCCTGCTCGACCCGTCGGTGCTGGTCGCCACCATTCCGGGCTGCGAGCGGCTGGAGGCGACGGGGGAGAACGCGTACGCCATGACCGTCACCGCGGGCGTCGCGACCATCAAGGGCACCTACGCGGGCACCTGCGAGCTGAGCGACCTGACCCCGCACGAGTCGCTGCTGCTCAAGGCGTCGGGCTCCGGTGCGCCCGGCACGGTGGGCGCGGACGTACGCGTGCGGTTCACCGACCGCGGCGACGGCACCACCGGGCTCGCGTACGAGGCCGACGCCGTGATCGGCGGCATGATCGGCGGAGTCGGCCAGCGGATGCTCACGAGCGTCAGCAAACGGATGGCGGGGGAGTTCTTCGGCTCGGTCGACCGGGTGCTGGCCGGCGAGAGCGGCGGCCGCCCAGGGCGCATCGGCCCAGGGCGCGCCGGCACAGGGCGCTCGGCACGGGCCACCGGCCGCAACGGGCGTCTTCACCGCGCCCGCCGGCCCCGGCCCGCGCCGGCGGCATCGACGACTTCCTCAAGGGCGTGGCCGTGGGCGCCGCCCTGGTGGCGTTCGGCGTGCTGCTCGGACGTCGGCGCGGCTGAGGGCGGCGCGCGATGGACATCGACCACCACAGCTCCGCGCGCGACATGGCGGCGGCCGTACGCGCCCGGCGGATCTCGGCACGCGAGCTGCTCGAGCTGCACCTCGACCGGATCGACGCGGTCAACCCGGTGGTCAACGCCGTGGTGAGCCTGGACCCCGAGCGGGCCCGTGCCCAGGCACGGGCTGCCGACGAACGGCTCGCGCGCGGCGACGACGTCGGCCCGCTGCACGGCCTCCCGTTCGCGGTCAAGGACACCCACGACGTAGCGCGGCTGGCGGACGACCTCCGGTTCGCCGCTGATGGCCGACAACATCTCCGCGGGGACGAGCTGCTGGTCGAGCGGGTCCTCGGCGCCGGCGCGGTCGTGGTCGGCAAGACGAACGTGCCGGAGTGGGCGGCCGGGTCGCACACCTTCAACCCGATCTTCGGCACCACGCTGAACCCGTACGACCGCAGCCGGTCCGCGGGCGGCTCGAGCGGCGGTGCCGCCGCGGCGCTGGCCACCGGCATGGTCCCGCTCGCCGACGGCAGCGACATGGGCGGCTCGCTGCGCAACCCGGCGTCGTTCTGCAACGTCGTCGGGCTGCGCCCCAGCGTCGGGCGGGTGCCGATCTGGCCCACCTGGAACTACTGGGAGACGCTGTCGGTGCACGGCCCGCTCGCCCGCGACGTCGGCGACCTGGCCCTGCTGCTGTCGGTGATCGCCGGTCCCGACGACCGCTCGCCGTCGGCGCTGGGCACTCCCGGTGCCGTCTTCGCCGAGCCCCTGCACGGCGGCCTCGGTGGCGTACGGGTGGCGTGGGCGCCCGACCTCGGTGGCGCGATCGAGGTCGACCACGAGGTGGCGGCCGTCGTGGCGGCGCAGGCGATGGCACTGGAGTCGACGGGCGCCCGGGTCGTCCCCGCGTCGCCCGACCTCTCCGGTGCCGAGGAGACCTTCCGGGTGCTGCGCGCCTGGATGTTCCACCACACGTTCGCCGACCTGCTCGCCGAGCACCCCGACGGCTTCAAGGCCACCCTGGCCGACAACATCCGCGCCGGCGAACCTCTGACCGGGCGAGGACGTCGCCGCGGCGATCGAGCGCCGCACCGTGCTCGGCGACCGGATTCGCCTGTTCTTCGCAGACCACGACGTGCTGGCGCTGCCGGTCAGCCAGACGCCGCCGTTCCCGGCCGATCAGGAGTTCCCCGCCGAGATCAACGGCCGCGCACAGGAGAACTACCTCGACTGGATGCGCTCCTGCTTCCTGATCACCGCCACCGGGTGCCCGGCGATCTCGGTCCCGGCCGGGTTCACCCCCGGCGGGCTGCCGGTCGGCCTCCAGCTGGTCGCGCCGGTCGGTGGCGAGAGGCGGCTGCTCGAGATCGCGGCGGCCTACGAGCAGCTCAGCGGCGCCGGCCGGCGGCGCCCGCCGGTGTGACGGGAGACGTCATGACCTCGACCCCGACAGGGACCCCCTCGATGACGTTGGCGGGAGTCGTCCTCGACAGCCCGGACGCGCCCGCACTCGCCCGCTTCTACCAGGCGCTCCTGGGCGGCGAGATCGTGCAGGACCAGCCCGGCTGGGTGGTGCTGCGGGTGCCCGACCTGGGACCGCGACTCTCGTTCCAGACCGAGGGGGCATACGTCCGTCCGACGTGGCCGTCCGGTCGCGGCAGACCAGCAGATGATGGTGCACCTCGACATCCGGGTCGACGACCTGGCGGCGGCCGAGGCGCACGCCGTCGCGACCGGCGCCGTCGTCGCCGACTACCAGCCGCAGGACGACGTACGGGTCTGCCTCGACCCGGCCGGTCACCCGTTCTGCCTGTTCGCACCGCACTCATGACCGACACACCGCGCCTGCGCATCGGGATCGACACGGGTGGCACCTTCACCGACGTGGTCGCCTTCGACGAGTCGACGGGCGAGCTGGTCACCACCAAGACGCCGTCGACGCCGAGCAACCCGGCCGACGGCTTCCTGGCCGGCATCGACAAGGTCCTGGGGCTGCTCGACCTGCCGCCCGGCAGCGGCGACGCGATCGCCGCGGTCAGCCACGGCACCACCGTCGCGACCAACCAGCTGCTCGAGGGCAAGATCGACACGGTCGGGTTCATCACCACCGAGGGCTACGAGTTCGTCCTCGAGATCGCCAGGCAGTCGGTGCCCGACGGCTACGGGAACTCGTACTTCTGGGTGAAGCCGGAGCGGATCGTCCCGCGCGACCTGGTGCGGACGGTGGGCGGCCGGCTCGCGTACACCGGCGACGAGATCCGCCCGCTCGACGAGGACGGCGTGCGCGAGGCGGCCCGCTGGTTCCGTGACCGTGGTGTGCAGACCGTCGGCATCTGCCTCGTGCATGCGTACGCCAACCCCGCACATGAGCAACGGGTGCGCGACATCCTCGTCCAGGAGCACCCGGACGTCGTCGTCTCGGTGTCGCACCAGGTGCTGCGGGAGTACCGCGAGTACGAGCGGTCGATGACCACCCTGATCGACGCCGCGGTGAAGCCGCGGGTCTCGCGCTACGTGTCGACCATCAAGCAGCGGCTGGACGCCTTCACCGGTGAGCGCGCGGTGCCGTTCTACGTGATGAAGTCCAACGGTGGCGTGCTGTCGGCAGACGAGGTCGTGCACCAGCCGATCACCACCGTGCTCTCCGGCCCGGCGGCCGGTGCGCTCGGGGCCGCGCTGATCGCCCGGCAGGCGGGCTTCGACCGGGTGCTGACCTGTGACGGCGGCGGTACGTCGACCGACGTGTCCGTCGTCGTCGACGGCGAGCCGACGCTGACCACCGAGGGCACCGTGGGCGTCTATCCCAGCAAGATCCCGATGATCGACGTGGTCACCGTGGGCGCCGGTGGTGGCTCGATCGCGTGGCTGTCGCCGGAGGGGACGCTCAAGGTCGGGCCCGCGTCGGCGGGCGCCGACCCCGGTCCGCTCTGCTACGCCAAGGGTGGCGGCGACGTCACCATCACCGACGCGCACGTCGTGCTCGGCCGGATCCCGCCGCATCTGCTCGGCGGCGAGATCCCGCTGGACGTCGAGGCTGCCCGCAAGGGACTGACGGACCTCGCGGGTGACCTCGGGATGGGCGTCGAGCAGGCGGCGGTCGGCGTGCTGGAGATCTCCGCGTGGAACCAGGCCAACGCGCTGCGCCAGATCACCGTCAAGCGCGGCCTCGACGTCCGCGACTTCACCCTCACCACGTTCGGCGGCTCCGGCTCGCTGCTGCTGTGCCGGCTGGTCGACGTGCTCGACCTGCCCGCGGTGCTGGTGCCCCCCGACCCCGGCAACGTCTCCGCGTTCGGGTTGCTCACCGTCGACGTGAAGAACGACTACGTCCAGACCCACGTCACCCTGCACGACGTGCTCGACCCGACCGACGTCGACCGGATGTTCGGCGAGCTCTCCGCACGCGCCGCGGCCGCGCTCGACACCGAGGGCTTCCCTGTCGCCGAGCACCGCTTCGTGCGCACCGCCGACCTGCGCTACTTCGGCCAGGCCTACGAGGTCCGGGTGCCGGTACCCGACGGCAGCCTGGATGCCGCGCTGCTCGACAGCGTCGCTGCGACCTTCCACGCCGAGCACCGCGGGCTCTACGGCTACGACTTCGCCGGCGACGACAGCCAGCAGGTCGAGTGGGTCAACCTGCGGGTGTCGGGCATCGGACCGATCCAACGGCCCGAGATCCGCAGACACGACGCGTCCGCCTCCGGCCCGCCTGAGCCGGCGACCACCCGGCCGGTCTGCTTCGACGCCGCCGACGGGTACGTGCCGACGCCCGGTGCACCAGCGCTCCGACCTGCGCCCTGGTCACCGGGTCGCCGGGCCCGCGATCATCGAGGAGTTCGGCTCCACGGTGCCGCTGCACCCCGGCTTCGCCGCCCGCGTGGACCCGTACCTCAACCTCGTCGTCACCCGGGACGTCGCGGAAGGAGAGCAACCGTGAGCGCGCCCGTGCCGACACAGTTCCCGTTCGGGTCCCTGACACCCGACGCCGGCACGAGTGCCGACCCGGTCCTGGTCGAGATCGTGCAGGGCAGTCTGGCGTCCGTGGAGCAGGAGGTGGAGACGGCGATCGCGCGCACGTCCCGCTCGCCGATGATCCGGGACGCGCACGACTTCCGCGCGGGCATCCACGACCGGTTGCTGCGCAAGCTCACCGGCCGTTCCTACTCCGCGCTGGTGCACCCGGTCGCCCGCGACTTCCCGCTCGCCGAGATGGTGCCCGGCGACGTGTTCTTCCACAACGACGTCTACCGCTCCGAGGGCGGCATCGGGCACCTGCCCGACCTGTGCGTGACCGTGCCGGTCTTCCATGACGGAGCCGTCGTCGCGTTCGTGCAGGCCTTCGGCCACCACGACGACATCGGCGGCGCGGTGCCGGGATCGATGCCCAGCCACGCGACCTCGTGCTTCGAGGAGGGGCTGATGGTGCCCCCGATCAAGCTGTGGAGCGCCGGTGCGCCCAACCGCGCGGCGCTCTCGATCATGACCCGCAACTCGCGGATGCCGGAGTCGCTGGCCGCCGACCTCGACGCGGAGTGCTCGGCCTGCCTGATGGGCGCCCGCCGCCTGGGCGAGCTGTTCGACCGGTACGGGCGCGACGTCGTCGAGTCCTGCTTCGACGCGATCATCGACCGCACCACGCAGACGTACCGGCGCGAGATCCTGTCCCGGATCCCGGTCGGCAGCTGGGTGTGGGAGGACTACGCCGAGCACGACGGCGTCGACGAGCCGATGCTGCACACCCAGCGGATCACGCTGACCCGTACGCCCGCCGACGACCCCGACGGCGAACGGCTGGTGATCGACTTCGACGGCACCTCGCCGCAGGCCAAGGGCCCGATCAACCACTGCGGTGACTACTCCGACGGCGTGTTCCTCAAGAAGTGGCTGGCGCCGATCCTGCGCAACCTGGCGGAGACGCCGGAACGGATGGCCGAGCTCGACGTCAACGAGGGCGTCGTGCCGCTGATCGAGATGCGGTTCCCGCCACCCGGCACGCTGCTGACCCCGGTGTTCCCGGCGCCCACCAACGCGCGCACGTTCGTGATCCTGCGGCTGCTCGGGGTCCTGGCCGGCGTGCTGGCCAAGGCGGTCGACGGCCGGATGCCCGCCGACCAGGAGACCATCCGCTACACCGGTGTCTACGGCGACGACATGGACGGCCGGCCGTACCTGATGCGCGAGGTGCTCGGCGGCGGGGCCGGCGGCCGCTACTACGCCGACGGCGAGGACACCATCCACGTCGTGCCCGACTCGCGGAACCTGCCGACGGAGTTCACCGAGTCGCGTTTCCCCTTCGTGGTCGAGCGTCTGGGCCTCGCGCTCGACTCGGGCGGCGCGGGGGAGTACCGCGGCGGGCTGGGTTACGAGAAGCACATCCGGATGCTCAAGGACGCCCACTTCATGTCGATCGCCGACCGGTCGATCCTCGCCTGCTGGGGAGTCAGAGGCGGCAAGGCCGGCACGCCGTTCCAGGTCGTCATCGACCCCGGCGGCCCGCACGAGCGCGAGGTCGACGCGCTGGCCGACGACGAGCCGGTGCGCGCAGGTGAGGTGATCCGCATCCGCACCACCGGTGGCGGCGGGTGGGGCGACCCGCTCGACCGCGACCCCGACGCGGTCCTGCGGGACCTGCGCTGGGCCAAGGTGTCACCGCGGTCGGCACTGGACGACTACGGCGTCGTGGTCACCGGGACGGCCGACGCCGGCGACCTGGCGTACGACGCCGACCTGACCCGGGCGCGCCGGGACGAGCTGCGCGCCGGGCGAGCCGACCGCGAACCGTTCTTCGACCGGGGACCTGGCTACGCCCGGCTGGCGGGCGGTGCGACTGCTGCGGAGGTGGACTGGCGATGACCACGGACGCGACCGACCTGCACCACGGGCTCGCACCCGTCCCGGAGGCGGCCCGGGTGTCGACCCCCGGGCAGCAGTTCTGGATCTGGGCGGGCGCCAACATCGCCCCGATCAACTGGGTGCTCGGCGCCCTCGGCATCAACATCGGCCTCGGGCTGCGCGACACCGTCCTCGTCCTGGTCGCCGGCAACCTGGTCGGCATGGCGCTGTTCGGCCTGTTCGTGCTGATGGGCCAGCGCACCGGCGTCACCCAGATGGTGCTGACCCGGTCGGCGTTCGGCCGTCGCGGCGCCTACCTGCCCACCGTCATCCAGGGCGTGATGTCGGCCGGGTGGTGCGCGATCAACACCTGGATCGTGCTCGACCTGGTGATCGCGCTGCTCGGCGAGATCGGCTACACCGGCGGCACCGGCACCAAGCTGCTGGTGGTCGCGGTGATCATGGTGCTGCAGGTGTGGATCGCCGCCAACGGCTACACCTGGATCGCGACCTTCGAGAAGTACACCGTGCCGGTCACGCTGGTCGTGCTCGTCGCGATGACGGCGGTGGCCTGGTCCCGGCTCGACATCGACTGGTCCTACGCCGGCGCCGGCCTCACCGGCACCGACCGGCTGTCGGCCATGTCGACGGTGATGACGGCGATCGGCATCGGGTGGGGCATCACCTGGTTCGCGTACGCCAGCGACTACTCGCGGTTCGTGCCGAGGGCGGTGCCGCCGCGGCGGCTTTATGCGGCCTCGACCCTCGGCCAGTTCCTGCCGGTCGTGTGGCTGGGCGTGCTCGGCGCGAGCCTCGCCAGCGTCAACGGCGCGGTCGACCCCGGCGAGCTGATCGTCGAGTCCTACGGGGCGCTGGCCATCCCCGTGCTGCTGCTGGTGCTGCACGGCCCGATCGCCACCAACATCCTGAACATCTACTCCTGCGCCGTGTGCGCGCTGGCGCTCGACCTGCGGGTCAGCCGGCGCGCGGTCGTCTACGCCGTCGGGGTCTTCGCCACCGCGTTCACCGTCGTGCTCGTCTACCAGACCGACTTCGCGCACGCGCTGGACGGCTGGCTGGCGAGCCTGGTCACCTGGGTGGCGCCGTGGGCGGCGATCATGCTGGTCCACTACTACTGGCTGAGCGGCGGTCGGGTCGACGCCGACGTGCTGCTCGACCCGCCGGGTGCCGGCCGGCTCGCCGACGTGCGGTGGAGCGCGCTGGTCGCGTTCGTGCTGGGGATGGCCGCCACCTGGGCGTTCGAGTTCGGCATCCCGACGTACCTGCAGGGCCCGGGCGCCAAGGCGCTCGGCAACGTCGACCTGTCCTGGTTCGCCGGGGCGGTGGCGGCCGCCGTGATCTACGCGGTCCTGTCGAGGACCGAGAAGGGACCCGTACGTGCTCACTGACGACGACGACCCGCTTCCTCGGGCTGGCGATCGAGCAGGCGCGCGCCGGACGCGCCGAGGGCGGCATCCCGATCGGCGCCGCCCTCGTCGCCGACGGGGTCGTGCTCGGCGTCGGACGCAACCAGCGGGTGCAGCTGGGCAGCGCGATCCGGCACGGCGAGACCGACGCGCTGGAGAACGTCGGCAGGCTGCCGGCGTCGACCTACCGCCGGGCGACGATGTACACGACGCTGTCGCCCTGCCACATGTGCAGCGGGGCGGTGCTGCTGTACGGGATCGGCCGGGTGGTGCTCGGCGAGAACCGGACCTTCATGGGCGCCGAGGTCCTGCTGCGCTCGTACGGCGTCGAGGTCGTCGACGCCGAGTCGGCGGAGTGCGTGGCGATGATGCAGGAGTTCATCGCCGCCGAGCCCTCGCTGTGGAACGAGGACATCGGCGAGGACGACCCGGCTCTGAACGGCCGGCACCGTCTAGATTCGGGTCCATGCGACTCGTGGTGGCTCTGGGCGGCAACGCCATGACGGCCCCCGACGGCACCGCGGGACCGATCGACCAGCGCGTCGCCATCGCCGAGGCGATGGAGAGTGTCGCCGAGCTGGTGAGCGAGGGCCACGAGGTGGTGCTCACGCACGGCAACGGCCCGCAGGTGGGCAACCTGCTGCTCAAGAACGAGCTCGCCGCCGAGGTCGTGCCGCCGGTGCCGCTGGACTGGTGCGGTGCGCAGACCCAGGCGACCATCGGCATGCTGGTGCTGGACACGCTCGACCAGGCGCTCGTCGACCGCGGCCTGCCGGTGCCGGTGGCCGCGCTGGTCTCGCGCACGCTGGTCGACGAGGCGGACCCCGGCTTCTCCGACCCGACCAAGCCGATCGGTCGCTACGCGGACGAGGACGAGGCCGCGCTGATGATCGAGCTCGGACAGCACTGGAAGCGGATCGGCGACCGCGGGTGGCGCCGCGTGGTCGCCTCGCCGGAGCCGCTGCGCTGCCTGGACTTCCCCGCCGCCAAGGCCCTGATCACCGCCGGCTACGTGGTGGTGTGCAGCGGCGGCGGCGGCATCCCCACCGTGCGCCGGGAGGGCGAGGGCTACGTCGGCGTCGAGGCCGTGATCGACAAGGACCTGACCGCCGCGCTGCTCGCGGAGCAGGTCCTCGCCGACGTGCTGGTGATCGCCACCGACGTGGAGGCCGCGGTGGTCGGCTGGGGCACGCCCGACGCTCGTCCGATCGGCGACGTCACCAGCGACGAGCTGCGCGCCCTCGCGGCGGAGGGGCACTTCGCGGCGGGGTCGATGGGGCCCAAGATCGAGGCCGTGACACGCTTCGCCGAACGTACCCGCAACATCGCGGTCATCACGTCGCTGCCGCTGATCGCCGAGGCGGTCTCCGGCACCATCGGCACCCGCGTGCATCCCCCCGCACCGATCGTCTGACCCACCGTCGATCCGCTCAGAAAGGCAAGGCCAGTCGTGCCCGCAGCCATCGAAGTACGCAAGATCCCGATCCACTCCGTCGCCGACGCCAGCGAGCTGGCGACGCTCATCGACGACGGCGTGCTGGAGGCCGACCGGGTCATCGCGGTCATCGGCAAGACCGAGGGCAACGGCGGGGTCAACGACTACACCCGGATCATCGCCGACCGCGCGTTCCGCGAGGTGATCGCCGCCAAGGGCACCCGCTCCGCCGACGAGGTCAAGCAGATCCCGATCGTGTGGTCGGGCGGCACCGACGGCGTGATCAGCCCGCACGCGACGGTCTTCGCCACGGTGCCCGACGGCACGGTCGAGCCGAGCGACGACCTGCGGCTGACCGTGGGCTTCGCGATGAGCGAGCAGCTGCTGCCCGAGGACATCGGCCGGGTGGCGATGATCACGCAAGGTCGCCGACGCGGTCAAGGTGGCGATGGAGCGCGCCGGCATCACCGACGTCGCCGACGTGCACTACGTGCAGACCAAGACGCCGCTGCTGACGATCCACACCATCCGCGACGCCAAGAGCCGCGGCGAGACGGTGTGGACCGAGCAGACCCACGAGTCGATGGACCTGTCCAACGGCACCACGGCGCTCGGCGTCGGTGTCGCGCTGGGCGAGATCGAGATGCCGACCGACGCCGACGTCATGCACGACCGCGAGCTCTACTCGGCGGTGGCCTCGTGCTCGTCCGGCGTCGAGCTCGACCGGGCGCAGGTCGTCGTGGTGGGCAACGCGCGTGGCGTCGGCGGCCGCTACCGGATCGGGCACTCGGTGATGCAGGACGCGCTCGACGCCGACGGCATCTGGGCCGCGATCCGCGATGCCGGGCTCGACCTCCCGGAGCGGCCGCACCCGTCCGACCTCGAGGGCCGGCTGGTCAACGTCTTCCTCAAGTGCGAGGTCAGCCAGGACGGCGCCGTACGCGGGCGCCGCAACGCCATGCTGGACGACTCGGACGTGCACTGGCACCGGCAGATCAAGGCCTGCGTCGGCGGGGTCAGCGCCGCGGTGACCGGCGACCCGGCCGTGTTCGTGTCGGTCTCGGCGGCCCACCAGGGTCCCGAGGGCGGCGGCCCGGTGGCCGCCATCGTCGACCTGGGCTGACGGTCAGCGGCCGCGGCGGCCGGCGCGCTCGGCGAGGCCGGCGGGGGCGATGCGGGCCAGCCGGGCCAGCACCTGGTAGCGCCGTGACGGCACCGAGACGCTGACACCCGTTCGCGAGGTCGGCCAGCGCGTCGCGGACGAGGCGGTCGGCGTCGAGCCACATCCAGCCGGGCACGCCGCGCATGTCGGCGTCCATCCGCTGGTGGAACTCGGTGCGCACGAAGCCGGGGCACAGCGCCATCACCCGCACGCCCTGCCCGCGGTAGGTGACGTCGAGCCAGCGGCTGAGGCTGATCAGCCAGGCCTTGTGCGCGCCGTAGGTGCCGCGCGGCATGAACCCCGCGACGCTGGCCACGTTGACCACCGCGCCGCGACCGCGCTCGACCATGCCGGGCAGCGCCGCGTGGCACAGCCGCAGCGGGGCGCGGACCATGACGTCGAGGGACCGCTCCTCGTCGGCCAGCGGGGTGTCGGGGAACCGCGTCCGCAGCCCGAAGCCGGCGTTGTTGACCAGCAGGTCGACCGGCGTCTCGTGGTCGGTGAGCACCTCGGCGACGGCCGGCAGTGCCGGCGTCGGTCGCCAGGTCGGCCGCCAGCACCCGGACGCGCCCGCGGTGCCGGGCGGCGAGCTCGTCGGCCTGCGCGCGCAGCCGCTGCTCGTCCCGGGCGACCAGCACCAGGTCGTCGCCACGCGCGGCCAGCGCACGGGCGAAGGCGGCTCCGATGCCGGCGGTCGCACCGGTGACGACGCACGTACGGGTCCGGGGCGGCACCGGCTCAGCATCGCAGTCGGCGCACAGCCGACCCACAGGGTGGTCCGGGGTCGGCTCCTGGCGGCGCCCGGTCCGCGGTCGCGCTACAGGGACTGGTCTCGGCAAGGCATGATGGGCCGGGTGGGAACCGTGCTGGCCGTCGCCAACCAGAAGGGCGGCGTCGCCAAGACCACGACCGTGGCCTCGCTCGGCGCCGGGCTGGTCGAGCTCGGGCAGCGGGTGCTGCTCGTCGACCTCGACCCGCAGGCGTGCCTGACCTTCTCGCTCGGCATCGACCCCGAGGACCTGGAGCGCTCGGTGCACCAGGTGCTGCTCGGCGAGGACAAGATCGGCAACGTGCTGGTCACCGTCGAGGAGGGGCCCGACCTGCTCCCCGCCACGATCGACCTGGCCGCGGCCGAGCCGGCGCTGCTGACCCGCACCGGTCGCGAGCACCTGCTCCGGGTCGCCCTGGAGGAGGTCGCCGACGACTACGACTGGGTGATCGTCGACTGTCCGCCGACGCTGGGCGTGCTCACCGTCGCGGCGCTGTCGGCCGCCGACCAGGTGCTGGTGCCGCTGCAGTGCGAGACGTTGTCGCACCGGGGGGTCGGCCAGCTGCTGGACACCATCCACGACGTGCGCCGCTTCACCAACCCCGATCTGGTGATCCTCGGGGTGCTGCCGACGCTGTACGACGGCCGCACCCAGCACGCCCGGACGGTGCTGGACGCGATCTCGAGCACGTACGACCTCGACGTGCTCGAGCCGCCGGTGCCCAAGACCATCCGCTTCGCGGAGGCGCCGGCCCTGGGCCGCTCCATCCTGTCGACGTCGCGCACGCACAAGGGCGCCGAGGCCTACCGCGCGCTGGCGCGTGGCCTGGTCGGTCGACGCCGACACCGGCTGCGCCGACTGACGGGGCTGACGCCGCGCCGGTCGGCGCACATACCACGCCGTTGGTACGGAAACGCGGCGGCGGGTGGCCGTGTGCGGGCGGTGCCGCCGATAGAGTGACCGCGATGACGCACCGACACCGGGACGACGCCGTT
Source organism: uncultured Actinomycetota bacterium (assembly GCA_963801045.1). Classification (GTDB taxonomy): domain Bacteria; phylum Actinomycetota; class Actinomycetes; order Propionibacteriales; family Nocardioidaceae; genus JACCWP01. Next base: position 311,148 of record CAWDDC010000003.1, on the reverse strand, counting down.
CGGCTGCGCCCTTTGCGCGCCTTGGCGTTCGCCGTGTCGGTGACCCTCACGCTGATGGCGGCCGTGGCCGCGGTCGGGGTGCTGCCCGACCAGTCCGTCGCCGCGGCCGGCTCCTCCGGCCGCGGGCAGGCCGATGCCGCCGCCGACGACGCCCTGGTGTGGCCGGGACTCGACCCGCTGCTGCTCTACACCGACCGGCTCGCCGAGGCCGGGGCCCTCGTCTCCGCGACGCCGAGCCCGACCGCGACGCCATCGACCCCGCCCCGCCGGACCGGTCCGGCGCCGGGCGCCGGGTCGTGTTCGACCTGTCCGCGCAACAGGTGTGGCTGGTCCGCGACGGCGGCTCGGTGCGCAGCACCTACCTCGTCTCCGGCAGCGTCCACGACAACCTCGACCCCGGTCACTACGCGGTCTACTCCCGCTCGGCGACGGCGACCGCGTTCGACTACGACAGCACGATGCGGTGGATGGTGCGGTTCACCGAGGGCGACAACGCGGCGATCGGCTTCCACGACATCCCGCGCGACGGCGCCGGCGAGCTGATGCAGTCGTGGTCCGACCTCGGCACCCCCCAGTCGGCCGGCTGCATCCGCCAGCGCCCGCGCGACGCCCGCACGCTGTGGCAGTTCGCGCCGATCGGCACCCCCGTCGTCGTCGTCGCCTGACTCAGTCGGTCGCGAGCAGGGCGAACAGGTCGACGCCGCGGCCCTCGGGGTCGTGCACCACGGCGTAGCGCATTCCCCACTCGGCGTCCCACGGCTCGAGGTGGCCCTCGTAGCCCGCGCCGGTGAGGGCGGCGTACGTCGCGTCGACGTCGGCGGGCGAGTCGCACCCGAAGGCCAGCGAGGTGGGCTGACCCTGCCGCGACAGGCTCCACTGCGGGTCGAACGACTGCACCGTCGCGAGAGTGTCGAACATCAGCCGCAGCCCACCGGGGAGCGCGGCCTCGACGTGCGGCTGGTCGTCGGCCTCGGGCGGCAGGTCGAGGCCGAGCTGGCGGTAGAAGGCGAGGGTGCGGCCCATGTCGGTGGCGACGAGGCCGATGGCGGCGAATCGAGCGGTCATGGGGACGAGGCTAGGAGCGGCAGGGACGAGGTGGCTTGAACGAATCGGCCACCGCAGCTGCCGGTGTCGGCGCGGCGGGTCAGAATGGCGGTGTGTACCGCGAGCGCCCGTCCGCCCTCCCCGGCGCCGTCGTGTGGACCGGTGTGTCCGGGCCGGGCTCGCGCATCCTGCCCGACGGGTGCATGGACCTGATGTGGCGCGGCGGGCGCCTGCTCGTCGCCGGACCGGACAGCCGTGCGTACGTGCACGAGGGCTCCGCGACCTACACCGGTCTGCGCCTCCCGCCCGGTGCCGCGCCCCTGCTGCTCGGCGTGCCAGCCGATGCGCTGCGCGACCAGCGGGTCCGGCTCGACGACATCTGGTCGCCGCGCCGGGTCCGGCCGCTGGAGCAGCGGTTGGCCGCGAGCCCGGCTCCCGGTCTCGGCCTGGAGCGGCTGGTCGCCGACCTGGCCGGGCCCGACGACCCGCGCAGCAGCGGGGTGCGTGACCTCGTCGAGGCCCTCGACGCCGGCGTCGCAGTCGCCGAGGCAGCTGCCCGCAGCGGGTTCAGCGCCCGCCAGCTGCACCGGCGCTGTCTCGCGGCGTTCGGCTACGGGCCCAAGGTGCTGGCCAGGATCCTGCGGATGCAGCGGGCGCTCGCGCAGGTGCGCGCGGGCACGCCCGGGGCCCGGGCGGCCGCCGACAGCGGCTACGCCGACCAGCCGCACCTCGCCCGCGACGTGAGGGCGCTCACCGGCACCACGCTGGGCGCGCTCGCCGGCGCGGGAGCTGCCTGAGCCGATCAGCCGTCGGTGCCCGACGACTGCTGGTCGGTGCTGGTCGCCGCCGCTGCCCTGGCTGCCGTCGCCGCTGCTGCCGCCGCGACGCCTGCGCCGGCGACGCCGCTGGCCGCTGCCGGCCTCGTCGCCGGCCGTCGCGGTGTCGGTGCCGGCGGTTGCGGTCGCTGTCGTCGCCTCGGAGACCGGCTGGCCGCCGCGGGTGCGCTGCCGCTGCCGTGAACGGCGGGGCCGGTCGCCGGAGCCGGAGCGCCCCTCGGACCTGCCCTCGGACCGCCCCTCGGACCTGCCCTCGGACCGGCCGCCCGAGCGCGCCCGCGGCTCGCGCGGAGGCGTCGGAGCAGCCGGCACCAGCCGTCCGGTGGCGTCGGTGGGGATGCCGAGGTCGTGGTAGAGGTGCTCGGAGGTGGAGTAGGTCTCCTGCGGCTCGGGGAACGGCAGGTCGAGCTCGCGGTTGATCAGGCTCCACCGGGTCAGGTCGGCCCAGTCGACGAACGTCACCGCGATGCCGCTGGCACCGGCCCGCCCGGTGCGGCCGATCCGGTGCAGGTAGGTCTTGTGGTCGTCGGGGCAGTGGTAGTTGATGACGTGCGAGACGCCCTCGACGTCGATGCCGCGCGCCGCCACGTCGGTCGCGACCACGATCTCGACCCGGCCGTCGCGGAACCGGGCCATCGCCTTCTCCCGCGCGACCTGCGCCATGTCGCCGTGCAGCGGCGAGGCGGGGAAGCCCCGCTCGGTGAGGTCGTCGGCCACCCGCTGGGCGGCCCGCTTGGTCCGGGCGAAGATCAGCACCTTGCCGCGGTCCTCGGCCTGCAGGATCCGGGCCACGACCTCGGGCTTGTCGAGGTCGTGCGCGCGGTAGACGAACTGCGCGGTCGCGGGCACGATCTGGCTGTCCGACGACGACTCCGCCCGGATGTTCACCGGGTGCCGCATGTGGGTGCGGGCCAGCCCGACGATCGCGGCCGGCATCGTCGCCGAGAACAGCATCGTCTGCCGCATCTCCGGCGTCTTGGCGATGATCTTCTCGACGTCGGGCAGGAAGCCGAGGTCGAGCATCTCGTCGGCCTCGTCGAGCACCAGCACCTTGACGTGGCTCAGGTCGAGCGCGCCGCGGTTGGCCAGGTCGAGCAGCCGGCCGGGCGTGCCGACCACGACGTCGACGCCGCGCTCCAGCGCCTCGAGCTGGGGCTCGTACGGCACGCCGCCGTAGATGGTCACGCTGCGGGTGCCGCGGTGCCGCGCCGCCACCACCAGGTCGTTGGCGACCTGCAGGGCCAGCTCACGGGTGGGCGCGACGATCAGCGCCTGGGGCTTGCCGGGCGCGGCCAGCTCGTCGTAGTCGGGGTCGTGCTCGGCGACGGTGCGCTGGATGACGGGGATGCCGAAGGCCAGGGTCTTGCCGGTCCCGGTCCGCGCCTGTCCGATCATGTCGGTGCCGAGCAGCGCGATGGGGAGGGTCATCTCCTGGATCGGGAACGGCGAGGTGATGCCGACGTCGTCCAGGGCACGGGTGATCTCGGCGCTCACGCCGAGGTCGGAGAAGCTGGTCAGGATGTTCCTCGTTTCGAGTCCGTACGCGCGGCGCCACGGCTGCCCGTCAGGGAGGGCGCACGCTGCGTGTCGGCCTGCAGTCTACGCCGAGCGGCCCGGCGGCCGTCGGTACGCTGCGCGCATGCCTGACCCGAGCGACGACCAGGGGGACGACCAGGGGCACGACGAGCGGCTGCCGGCTGCCTTCGACGACCCCGCCTACCGGGAGGCCGTGGTCGACCTGCTCGGCGCCCTCGCGTACGGCGAGCTGACGGCATTCGACCGGCTGGCCGAGGACTCGACGACCGCCCCGAACACCGCGGACAAGGCCGAGCTGGCCGCGATGGCGTGTGCCGAGTTCGGCCACTTCACCCAGCTGCGCGACCGGCTGGCCGAGCTGGGCGCCGACCCCTACGCCGCCATGGAGCCGTTCAAGGGCACCTTCGACCGGTTCCACGCCAAGACCACGCCGCGCAACTGGCTGGAGAGCCTGATCAAGGCCTACGTCGGTGACGGGCTGGCCAGCGACTTCTACCGCGAGGTGGCGGCCTACCTGGACGAGCAGACCCGGTCGCTGATCCTCGAGGTGCTCGAGGACTCCGGCCACTCCGCGTTCGCCGTCGACCGGGTCCGGGCGGCGATCGAGGCCGACCCGCGGGTGGGCGGGCGGCTCGCGTTGTGGGGCAGGCGGCTGGTCGGCGAGGCGCTCAGCCAGGCGCAGCTGGTCGCCGCCGAGCGGGACGCGCTCACCGCGCTGCTGGCAGGCGGGGTCGACCGGCCGGGCATGGACCTCGCCGCGATCGGGCGGATGTTCGCGCGGCTGACCGAGAACCACGCCAAGCGGATGGCGTCGCTCGGCCTCTCGTCCTGATCCTCGGCCCGTACTGGGGCGAATGGCGTCAGCCGACGGCGCCGAAACCGACCTTCCGCGACGAACCCTCACTGATGTCCACATAGGCCAGCGTGTCGGTCGGCACGACCACCCGCCGGCCGCTCTTGTCGCTGAGCACGAGCGTGCCGGGCTTGTCCGACAGCGCCTCCGCGACGGCTGCGGCCACGTCGTCGCCGGACTGGTCCGAGTCGAGCACCAGCTCCCGGTTGACGTGCTGCACGCCGATCCTGACCTCCACGGCCACTCCTTGCTCGATGTCGTTGCGCTCGATGTCCGTCTCGTTGTCGCACGGGGCGCCGCGACGGCCGCCCCGCTGCCGTCGACTGTAGCCAGCCCGCTCAGTCGGTCGGGTTCTCGGTGCGCGGGTAGCCGCTGATGCCGCGCCAGGCGAGCGTCGAGACCAGCGCCACCGCCTCCGACTCGTCGACCGGGTGGTCGCTGGAGATGAGGTAGCGGGCGCTCACCTGCGCCATGCCCACCAGGCTCACGGCCAGCAGCTCGGACTGCGCCGCGGGCAGCCCGGTGTCCTCGCGGATGACCGCGGCGATCGCGGCGGCGTTCTGGGCGGTGACCCGCTCGACCCGCTCCCGCACGGCCGGCTCGCTGGTCAGGTCGGACTCGAAGACCAGCCGGAACGCCGCCTTGTCGTTGGCGACGTAGGTGTAGAAGGCCTGCATGGTCGCGGCCACGCGCTCCTTGTTGTCCTCGGTCGAGGCGAGCGCGACGCGTACGGCCTCGACGACCGCCTCGCAGGAGGCGTCCAGCAGCGCGAGGTAGAGCTCGAGCTTGCCGGGGAAGTGCTGGTAGAGCACCGGCTTGGACACCCCGGCGCGTTCGGCGATGTCGTCCATCGCGGCCGCGTGGTAGCCCTGGGCGACGAACACGTCCAGCGCCGCGTCCAGCAGCTGGGCGCGCCGGGCGTCGCGGGGCATGCGCCCCCGACGCCGTCGGGCGTCGGGCGCTGCGTCGGTCACCGGGGGATGGTACCGACGCGTGGGACGCGGATCCGCCTTCCGGCGGGGCGGGGCATGATCGGGGAACAGCAGGCCGGGCCTGCCCGGTTGACACCAGAGCACGCATTTTCGTACGAGGAGGCCCTCCCGGTGAGTGACGCCGTGACCGCGACCACACTGCCCCCGCTGGTCGAGCCCGCTGACGAGCTGACGATGGACGAGGTGCGGCGCTACAGCCGGCACCTGATCATCCCCGACGTCGGCATGACCGGTCAGAAGCGGCTCAAGAACGCCAAGGTGCTGGTGATCGGGGCCGGCGGCCTCGGCAGCCCGGCGCTGCTCTACCTGGCCGCCGCCGGGGTCGGGACGCTCGGCATCGTCGAGTTCGACGAGGTCGACGAGTCGAACCTGCAGCGCCAGATCATCCACGGGCAGAGCGACATCGGGAAGTCCAAGGCCCTGTCGGCCAAGGAGTCCGTCGCCGAGATCAACCCGTACGTCAACGTCGTGCTGCACGACGAGCGGCTCGAGAACGACAACGTCCTCGACATCTTCCGCGACTACGACCTGATCGTCGACGGCACCGACAACTTCGCGACCCGCTACCTGGTCAACGACGCCGCCGTGCTGCTCGGCAAGCCGTACGTGTGGGGCTCGATCTTCCGCTTCGACGGCCAGGTGTCGGTGTTCTGGGACGCGCACGGCCCGAACTACCGCGACCTCTACCCCGAGCCGCCGCCGCCCGGCATGGTGCCGTCGTGCGCCGAGGGCGGCGTGCTCGGCGTCCTGTGCGCGTCGATCGGCTCGATCATGGTCACCGAGGCGATCAAGCTCATCACCGGCATCGGCGAGCCGCTGATCGGGCGGCTGATGGTCTACGACGCCCTGGAGATGCGCTACACCACGCTGAAGGTGCAGAAGGACCCGAACGCCGAGCCGATCACCGAGCTGATCGACTACGAGGCGTTCTGCGGCGCGATCAGCGACGAGGCCGCCGACGCCGCCGCCGGGTCGACCATCTCGGTCACCCAGCTCGAGGCGATGCTCAAGGAGCGCGACGAGGGCAGCCGCCAGTTCACCCTGGTCGACGTGCGGGAGCCGAACGAGTACGAGATCAACAAGATCCCCGGCTCGGTGCTGATCCCCAAGGGCGACTTCCTCAACGGCGAGGCGCTGTCGCAGCTGCCGCAGGACCAGCAGGTGGTGCTGCACTGCAAGTCCGGTCAGCGCTCCGCCGAGGCGCTCGCGGTGCTCAAGGGCGCCGGCTTCGCCGACGCCGTGCACGTGGGCGGCGGCATCGTTGCCTGGGTCAACCAGATCGACCCCTCCCAGCCCGCCTACTGAGGTCTCCGTTTCCCAAGGTCACTGGGAAACCCAAGGTCACCTCGCGTTGTGACACGGGGGAACCTTCGGGTACGCGGTAGCAGCTGGCCGACCGCGCTCGGGACCTGCGCGGGGTGACGGTCGACCTGCCAGGCTGACGACCGTGGACGACGCGTACGTCGAGCAGGTGCTGCGGCTGGTCGAGCAGGTGCCGCCGGGGCAGGTCACGACGTACGGCGCGCTCGCCGACGCCGTGGGCATCGGCGGGCCGCGCCTGGTCGGCCGGGTGATGTCGCAGCTCGGCGGCGGAGTGCCCTGGTGGCGGGTGGTCCGCGCGGACGGGTCGACTCCCGACTTCCTGGTCGAGCAGGCGGCGGAGCACTGGGACGACGAGGGCACGCCGGTGCGCCGACGGGACGGGAGCCACGTCCGGGTGGACCTGCGGGCCGCGCTGTTCCTCCCGCGCCGGGCGTGACGTTTCCGCCCCGGCCGCGTTGGTGACGTCGGACGCCGACCCCGACGAAAGGTGCACCGATGCCTCGCCGCCGCAGCATCACCCGTGAGGGTCGCCAGCGTGGTCATCGGCCTGCTCGCGCTGACAGCGATCTGCCTGCAGTCGCCCGCCGCCGCGCAAGCACCTGCCGCCGCGTACGCCCCGCCGCGACAGCGACCATCCACCCGGGCACGATGATGTACACCGCCGGCGCCCAGTGCACCGCCAACTTCGTCTACACCGACGGCAGCGGCACCACCTACGTCGGCTACGCCGCGCACTGCGCCGGCAAGGGCGCCGCGACCGACACCAACGGCTGTGACACCCCGTCCCTCCCGCTCGGCACCAAGGTCGACTTCGTCGAGGGCGGCAGCCTGGTCAGCGGCGGCGAGGTCGTCGGCACCGGCAGGCTGGCCTACTCCTCGTGGATCACCATGCAGCGGTCCGGCGAGAGCAACGCCAACGCCTGCGCGTACAACGACCTCGCGCTGGTCGAGGTCGACGCCGGCTCGATCGCCGACGTCAACCCGAGCGTGCCGTTCTTCGGCGGCCCGACCGGGCTGGACCACGACGGCACCGCGGTCGGCGACCAGCTCTACAGCTACGGCAACTCGTCGCTGCGCGGCGACCTCGACCCGCTCTCGCCCAAGCTCGGCGCCAGCCTCGGCGACGAGGGCGACGGCTGGAGCCACACCGCCTACACCGTCACCCCCGGCATCCCGGGTGACTCCGGCAGCGGCTTCCTGAGCCAGGACGGCCAGGCGGTCGGCACGCTGTCCACCGTGGCGATCGCACCCCTCGCCGGGTCCAACGGCGTGGGCGACCTCGCCAAGGAGGTCGCCTACGCGCGCACCGTCGGCGGCGTCGGCGGGCTGGCGCTGGTGCCGGGCACCGAGCCGTTCGCACCGCCGCTGTGAACCGCGGCTGACCGGCTACCCCGCCGCTGACGCCGACGGTCCCGCCTCCTGACGAGGACGGGACCGTCGGCATGTCAGCGGCATCTGTTCTGATGGTCCCGATGAGCATCCGGTACGCCCTGCAGCGCCCCTCGCGTGCGGCGGCCGACGCCCCGGAGCTCGACCCCGACCAGCAGGCGGTGGTCGACCACGACGGCGGACCCGTCCTCGTGCTCGCCGGCCCCGGCACCGGCAAGACCACGACGCTGGTCGAGTCCGTCGTCGACCGGGTCGAGCGCCGCGGGGTGAGCCCCGACCAGGTGCTGGTGCTGACGTTCAGCCGCAAGGCGGCCGAGGAGCTGCGTACGCGGATCACCGCGCGGCTCGGTCGCACGACGCACGGCGCGGTCGCGATGACGTTCCACTCGTTCTGCTACGCGCTGGTGCGCCGGTTCTCGCTCGCCGACCCCGGCCAGGACGACCCGGAGACACCCGACGGCCAGCTCGCGCTGCCGCTCGGGCTCGGCGCCGTCGGACCGGCCGAGTCGCTGTCCTGGCGCCCGCCGACCCTGGTGTCCGCGCCCGAGCAGGACGTGCGCATCCGGGAGCTGCTGCTGGGCTCGGCGCCGCAGGTGCGGGTGTCGCGCGACGTCAGCACCGCGGTCGGCTGGCCACGCGGACTGTTCCCCGCGCTGCGCACCCGGGGCATGGCCCGCGAGCTGCAGGCCGTGCTGGCCCGCGCCCGGGTGCTGGGCCTCGACCCCGACCAGCTCGCGGCGATCGGCCGGCGCGACGGTCAGCCCGCGTGGGTCGCGGCGGCCGAGTTCTTCGCGGGCTACCTCGAGGTCTTCGACGCGCAGGACCTGCTCGACTACGGCGAGCTGGTGCACCGCGCGCTGCTGGTCGCCCGCGACCCCGAGCACCAGGCGGTGCTGCGCGACGAGTTCCGCTACGTCGTCGTCGACGAGTACCAGGACACCGACCCCGCGCAGGTGGCGCTGCTCCGGGCGCTGGCCGGCGACGGGCGCGACCTGCTGGTCGTGGGCGACCCCGACCAGTCGATCTACGGGTTCCGTGGCGCCGACGTCGGCGGGGTGCTGCGGTTCCCGCACGAGTTCCTGCGCCGCGACGGACGCCCCGCCGAGGTACGCGCGTTGCAGTCCACCCGCCGGTTCGGACCGCGGATCCTCGACGCCGCCCGGCAGCGTCGGCGCCACGCTGCCGGTTCCGGCGGTCGGCGACGCCGAGGAGTTCGCCCGCTTCCGCGCGCCGCGGTCGGTCGACCCGCCCTACGGCGACGGCAGCGTGCAGGTGCGGCTGTTCAGCTCGCCGGCGGCCGAGGCCGAGCAGATCGCCGACCTGCTGCGCAGGTCCCACCTCGAGGACACCGTGCCCTGGTCCGAGATGGCCGTGCTGGTGCGCTCCGGCCGCGCGTCCATCCCCCGGCTGCGCCGCGCGCTCGCCGCGGCCGGAGTGCCCGTCGAGGTCGCCGGCGACGAGGTGCCGTTGCGGTCCGAGCCCGCCGTGCAGGTCCTGCTCCAGGCGTTGCGGGTGATCGACCGCCTGCACCGCGCCGAGCCGGGCACCGAGACCGACGACGACGGCATCTTCGGTGGTGACCGCCCGACGCTCGTACGTCCCGACGAGGCCGAGGCGCTGCTGGTGTCTCCGCTCGGCGGGCTCGACCCGGGCGCGGTGCGCCGGCTCGCCCGGCGGCTGCGCCGACGTGACCGCGACGACCACGCCGACGTACGGCTGCCACGCCCGTCCGCGCAGCTGCTGGCCGACGCGCTCGCCGACCCGCGGGTGCTCGCGACCGTGCCCGGGCCGGAGGCCGCCCGCGCCCGCCAGCTCGGCGACCTGCTGGCCGCGGGCGCCCGGCTGCTCGGGGAGGGCGCGTCGGCCGAGACGGTGCTGTGGCACGTCTGGGACGGCACCCGCTGGCCGGCCCGGCTGCGCGACGCCGCCGAGTCGGCCGGCGCGTCGGGCACCTACGCCCGCTCCGCGCACCGCGACCTCGACGCCGTGGTTGCGCTGTTCGACCTCGCCGCCCGGGTCGAGGAGCGCCAGCGCGGGCTCGGCCTGCAGGCCTTCCTCGACGAGATCGACGAGCAGCAGATCCCGGCCGACTCGCTGGCCGAGCGGGGGGTGCGCGGCGACGGGGTGCGGCTGCTGACCGCCCACCGGGCCAAGGGTCTGCAGTGGCGGCTGGTCGTGGTCGCGGGCGTGCAGGACGGCGCCTGGCCCGACCTGCGCCGCCGCGGGTCGCTGCTGCACGCCGACCGCATCGACCCGGCGGGCATCGGCCAGCCCGCGTCGCGGTCCGCGCTGCTGGCCGACGAGCGGCGGTTGTTCTACGTCGCCGTCACCCGCGCCCGCGAGCGGCTCGTGGTCACCGCCGTGGCCAGCCCCAGCGAGGGCGGCGACCAGCCGTCGCGCTTCGTCTCCGAGCTCGGGGTCCCGGTGCCCGAGGTTCCCGAGGGCCGGCCGCGCCGGCCGCTGTCGCTGCGCGGCCTGCTCGGCGAGCTGCGCGAGATCGCCGAGACGACCACCGACGACGCCGTACGCCGCGAGGCCGCGCGCCGGATCGCCCGGCTGGTCGGCACCGTGCCCGCTGCCGACCCCGACCGCTGGTGGGGCGTGCACGACGCCAGCGCCGCCGACACGCCCGTACGCCCCGCCGCCGAACCCCTGGCGCTGTCCGGCAGCGCGGTCGACGCCCTGATGGCCTGCCCGCTGCGCTGGTTCCTCGCCCGCGAGGCCGGCGGTCAGACGGCCAGCACGGTCGCGCAGGGCTTCGGCAGCCTGGTGCACGGACTGGCCGAGGCGGTCGTGCGCGGCGAGGTCGAGGCCGACGTCGACGCGATGGTCGCGCACCTCGACGACGTCTGGGACCAGCTCGACTTCGCGGTGCCGTGGGCCAGCGTCGCCGAGCGCCGCGAGGCGGAGAAGGCGATCGCCCGGCTGGTCGCCTGGCACACCGCCGACCGCGGCCGCGAGGTGCTCGCGGTCGAGCACGAGTTCTCGGTGGCGCTCACCGTCGCCGGCGACGAGGTGGTGCTGCGGGGATACATGGACCGGGTGGAGCGCGACACCGAGGGCCGGGTCGTGGTCGTCGACTTCAAGACCGGCAAGAGCCTTCCGCGCGACAAGGACGTCGCCGCCCACCCCCAGCTCGGCGTCTACCAGGTCGCCGTACGCGCCGGGGCGGCCGCCGAGCTCGCCGGCCCGGACGCACCGCCCGGCGGTGCGGAGCTGGTGCACCTGCGCCGCGACGTGCGGGGCAAGGTCAAGATCCAGCACCAGCCGGCCCCGAGCGACGACGACGCGTGGGTCGCCGACGAGCAGCTGGCGCAGGCGGTGCGCACGGTGCGCGACGAGGACTTCGTCGCCACGGTCGGACGTGCCTGCGACTACTGCGAGTTCCGCGCCTGCTGCCCCGCGCAGCCCGAGGGCGGCACCATCGTGTCGGCACCGGAGCCCGCAGCCGTGACCGCCGTGGCGGCGCCGCCGGTGCGGCTGCGCGACGAGCAGCACCTGGTCGAGGTGCTCGGCACCCCGCTCAGCGACGAGCAGCTGCGCGCGGTCACGGCGCCGCTCGAGCCCTCGGTCGTCGTGGCGGGCGCCGGGTCGGGCAAGACGACCGTGATGTGCGCCCGGGTGGTGTGGCTGGTCGGCCGCGGTCTGGTCGCGCCCGAGCAGGTGCTGGGGCTGACGTTCAGCCGCAAGGCCGCCGCCGAGCTGGCGTCCCGGATCCGGGTGGCGCTGGCCCGGCTGGGTCCCGTGCACGACGGCCCGGCGGATCGCCCGCTCGAGGCCGCCGTCGAGGTCGGCGAGCCGACCGTGTCGACCTACCACGCCTACGCGGGCAGCCTGATCAGCGAGCACGGCCTGCGGCTCGGCATCGAGCCCGACCTGCGCGTCGTCGCCGATGCCACCCGCTACCAGCTGGCCGCCCGGGTGGTGGCCGGCGCACCGGCGTCGGCGACCACGTTGTCGCACCACCTGCCGACGGTGGTCGAGTACGTCCTCGAGCTCGACTCCCAGCTGCAGGACCACCTGGTCAGCCCCGACGCGGTCCACCAGCACGACCGGAGGCTGCGGGCCCGGCTCGCGGCCGAGGAGCAGACGGCCGGCGTGCTCCGGGCGATCGACGTGAGCGGGGCACGCGACGACCTGCTCGGACTGGTGGCTGCCTACCGGCAGGCCAAGGACGAGGCCGGCATCGCGGAGTTCGCCGACCAGATGGCCGGCGGCGCGCGGCTGGCGATCGAGTGCCCCGAGGTGGGCGACGCCGAGCGCGAACGGTTCCGGGTGGTGCTGCTGGACGAGTACCAGGACACCTCGGTGTCCCAGCGCCGGATGCTGCAGGGGCTGTTCGCCGGCGACCGCGGACGCGGACACCCGGTGACGGCGGTCGGCGACCCGTGCCAGGCGATCTACGGGTGGCGCGGCGCGTCGGCCGACAACATCGACGCGTTCCCGCAGCACTTCCCGCGGGCCGACGGCACCGACGCCGCCCTGCACCACCTCACCGTCAACCGGCGCTGCGCGAGCGGCGTGCTCGACCTGGCCAACCTGCTGGCGCAGCCGCTCTACGACGGCGCACCCGTCCGGTGCGCCGCTGGTCGCGCCGGCCGTCTGCGCCCGCCGGGCACGGTGCGCGCGGTGCTGCACCCCACCGTCGCCGACGAGGTCGAGTGGGCCGCCGACGAGGTGCTGCGGCTGCACGAGCGGCACACGGCCGAGGACGACGGGGTCGAGCCCGCGTGGTCCCAGATCGCTGTGCTCGTACGCGATCGGAACGAGGTGGCCGAGCTGGCCCGGGCGCTGCGGCACCGCCGGGTGCCGGTCGAGGTGGTGGGCCTGTCCGGCCTGCTGTCCCAGCCCGAGGTGGCCGACGTGCTCGCCACCCTCCGGGTGGTGCACGAGCTCACCGCCAACGCCGCGCTGCTGCGGCTGCTGTCCGGCCCGCGCTGGCGCATCGGGGTCCGCGACCTCGCCCTGCTCGGCGAGCGGGCCAGCGACCTGGTCGCGGCCGACCGGCGCGACGCCGGCGGGTTGCGCGCGCGGCTCGACGACGCCGTACGCGGCGCCGACCCGACCGAGGTGGTCGCGCTGGCCGACGCGCTGGCCGACCCGGGGGACAAGGACTACTCCGCCGACGCGCGGGCCCGCTTCGCCCAGCTGGCCGCGGAGCTGGAGACGTTGCGACGCCACGCCGGTGACCCGCTGGTCGACCTGGTCCGGCGCACCATCGACGTCCTCGGCCTCGAGGTCGAGCTCGCCGCTGCGCCGGGGCCCGACTCCGAGCAGGCCCGCGACAACCTCGCGCTGCTGGTCGACGCCGTCGCCGACTTCGCCGGCTCCGACACCGGGGCCTCGCTGCCCGGGCTGCTGGCCTACCTCGACGCCGAGGCGCGCTACGAGCGCGGCATGTCGGTCGCGGAGCCGGCGCTCACCAACGCGGTCACGCTGCTGACCGTCCACTCGGCCAAGGGCCTCGAGTGGCGTTCGGTGCTGGTGCCGTTCGTCGCGAGCGGAGCCTTCCCCTCGACCCAGGGGCGGTCCCGCTGGCCCACGGTGTCCTCGCAGGTGCCGTGGCCGTTGCGCGGCGACGCCGACGCGCTGCCCGCGGTGACGAGCTGGACGCCCGCCGGGCTCACGGACTTCGCCGAGCGCTGCCGCGAGGCCGACCTGCTCGAGGAGCGCCGGCTGGTCTACGTCGCCGTCACCCGGGCCGCGCGCGACGTCGTGCTGAGCGGGCACTGGTGGGGACGCACCCAGGAGCGGCCGCGCGGCCCGTCGCCGTTCCTCACCGAGGCGCACGAGCACCTGGTGGCGCTGGGCGCGACCGGTGCCGCGCCGTGGCACGCCGACCCGCCCGAGGACGACGCCGTCAACCCGCTGGTCGCCGGCCGGCCACCGGTGCCCGTTCCCCGGCGGGCTCGACGACGCGCTGCTGGACCGCCGCCGGCGGGCTGCTGCCGCCGTGCGCTCCGCGCTCGGCGAGAGCCGCCCACCCGAGCGCGCCGATGCCAGCGCGGCCCTGGCGGCGGACGAGCAGGCGCGACTCGACCGGCTCCGCGAGCTCGACGGCGAGCTCGACGCCCTGCTCGAGGAGGCGCACGCCGCGCACACCGGCGAGGTCGAGGTGCCGCTGCCCGGCACCGTCTCGGCGACGACCCTGATGCGGCTGCGCGACGACGCCGACGGGCTCGCCCGCGACCTGGCCCGGCCGATGCCGCGCCGCCCGTCGCCGACCGCGCGGTTCGGGTCGCGCTTCCACGCCTGGGTCGAGGGCCACGTCGGCCAGCCCGCGCTGCTCGACCCGACCGAGATCCCCGGCCGGGCCGAGGACGACATCGACGACGACGCCGAGCTCGCCGAGCTGGTCGAGCGGTTCCGCGCCGGGCCCTACGGCGACCGGGTGCCGGAGGCGGTCGAGACGCCGTTCCACCTGGTGCTGCGCGGCCAGGTCGTGGTCGGCCGGATCGACGCGGTCTACCGCGACGCCGACGGCGGCTACGAGGTCGTCGACTGGAAGACCAACCGTCGTCAGGACGCCGACCCGACCCAGCTCGCGCTCTACCGGCTGGCGTGGGCCGAGCTCACCGGGGTGCCGCTCGAGCAGGTGCGCGGGGTCTTCTACTACGTACGCAGCGGTGCCGTGGTCGCGCCGGCCGACCTCCCCGACCGGGCCGCCCTCGAGGAGGCGCTGGCCGGCGGGTGAGGCTCAGCCCAGCGGCGTGGCGAGCATCGCCTCGAGGGCGATCTCCACCATGTCGCCGAAGGTCTGCTCGCGCTCCTGGGCGGTGGTCTCCTCGCCGGTCTTGACGTGGTCGGAGACCGTGCACACGGCGAGCGCCTGCCGCTTGAACGACGCGGCCAGGGTGTAGAGCGCGCTGGCCTCCATCTCGACCGCGATCACCCCGTGGTCGATCAGGATGTCGGTCAGCTCCGGGCGCGGGTGGTAGAAGGAGTCGGACGTGAACACCTGGCCGACCACCGCGTTGTCGCCCTTGGCGACCGTCGCGTCGTAGGCCGCGCGCAGCAGCCCGAAGTGGGCGGTCGCGGAGTAGTCGAAGCCGTGGAAGCGGTGCTTGTTCATCGACGAGTCGGTCGCCGCGCTGATCGCGAGCACCACGTCGCGTACGTGCAGGTCGAGGCTGAGCGCCCCGCACGAGCCCACCCGCACCACCTGCTGCACGTCGTAGTCGCGGAACAGCTCGTTGGCGTAGATCGCCAGCGACGGCTGGCCCATGCCCGAGCCCTGGACGCTGACCGGCTCGCCGCGGAACGTGCCGGTGTAGCCGAGCATGTTGCGGACCTCGGAGTAGCAGGTCGCGTCGTCCAGGAAGTTGTCCGCGATCCAGCGCGCGCGCAGCGGGTCGCCGGGCATCAGGACACGGGGCGCGATCTGGCCGGGCTGGGCGGCGATGTGGATGCTCATGGGCACGCAGGCTAGTGGCGCCGTTCAGCGGCCCGGACGCCGGTCCATCCCCCCGCCCCGGCGATCATCCGCGCACTGCGCCGCCGCCGCTCCGCTGCTACGGTCGACCGGAATGTCCGGTTTCGGGGGACCTGGCCCCAGCGGAGGACGACGTGAGCGGCACGACGACCAGCAACGCGCAGGCGGAAGCCCCCGGGCCCGGAGCGACACCGGCTCCCGGTCCGGACGCTGTTCGCGGCCAGCATCGGGAACGCGATCGAGTGGTACGACTGGACCGTCTTCGCGACGTTCCTCATCTACTTCTCGACCCAGTTCTTCCCCGAGAGCAATCCCGAGCTCGCGCTGGTGAACACCACCGCGACCTACGCGGTGGCGTTCTTCTTCCGCCCGGTGGGCGGCTGGCTGCTCGGCCGGTTCGCTGACGTCCGCGGCCGCAAGGCGGCGATGATCCTCACCATCACGCTGATGGCCGGTGGCGCGCTGGTCATCGGCCTGCTGCCGACGTACCACCAGGTGGGGTGGCTGGCGCCGATCCTGCTGCTGCTCGCGCGGATCTCGCAGGGGCTGTCGCTCGGCGGCGAGGTCTCCAACGCCTCGGCCTACCTGGCCGAGATCGCCCCGCAGGGCCGTCGCGGTCGCTACTCGGCGTTCTTCTACATCTCGACCGGCAGCGCGCTGCTGCTCGCGTCGTTGCTGGGCGTGCTGCTGACGAACACCCTCACCGAGGACCAGCTGAAGGAGTTCGGCTGGCGGATCCCGTTCCTCATCGGCGGCGTGCTCGCGGTCGTCGGCCTGTACCTGCGTCGGAGCCTGTCCGAGACCGAGCTGTTCGAGGAGAACAAGGGCAAGGCCGTGCGGGTGCGGCGCCCGCTGCTCGCCACCGTCACCGAGCACCCGAAGGCCGTGGCCCAGCTGGTCGGCATCACCTTGCTGAACACGCTGAACTACTACGTGTTCTTCAGCGCGCTCACGCCGTACGCGGTGGAGAGCCAGGGAGCCGACGACAACGACGTGTTCATCGCGTTGTCGGTCGGCACCGCGCTGTTCATCGCGCTGCTGTACCCGTTCGGGAAGATGTCGGACCGCTTCGGCCGCAAGCCCCAGCTGCTGGTGTGGTCGGCAGCGCTGGCGGTCCTGGTCATCCCGCTGTCGAAGCTGATCGAGACCGAGGCCAGCCTCCCGGCGCTGCTGGTCGTGTTCTGCACCGGGCTCGGCCTGTACGCGCTGATGGCCTCCATCGCCCCGGCGATCATGAGCGAGCTGTTCCCGACCGAGCTGCGCGGCGTGGGCATCGGCGCCTGGTACAACATCACCGTCGCGACCTTCGGCGGCACTGCGCCGCTGGTGATCTCGGCGCTCGCCGGTGCCGGACAGTCCGACCTGTTCTTCGTGTACGTCACGGTCGGCGCGGTGATCGCGTTCTGCACCGTGCTCACCCTGCGCGAACCTGCCCACGAGCCGCTGCGGTGACGGCCGTCCTCGACCTGCTCGCCGAGCTCGTACGCGGCCACTCGGTCGCCGCCGGTGAGGGCGCACTCGCCAAGCGGGCGGCGGTCTGCTCGACGCGGCCGGGTTCGACACGGTGCTGCCGGCGTGGGCCGACGGCCGCGAGCAGCTGGTGGCCCGGCACGGTTCGGCAGCCGCGCCGCTGACGTTCACCGGCCACCTCGACACGGTGCCGGCCGACGCCTCCCAGTGGTCGGTCGACCCGTGGGCGGCCGAGCGGGACGGCGACCGGCTGGTGGGCCGCGGGACCAGCGACATGAAGTCGGGGGTCGCCGCGCTGCTGGTGGCGGCGGCCGACCACGCCGCGAACGGGCACGACTGCCGAGGGGTGCAGGTCGTCCTGACGGCGGGCGAGGAGACGGGGTGCACCGGCGCCCGGGCCCTCTCGCCCGGGGACGTGGCGCCGGTGGCCCGCTGGTCGTGGCCGAGCCGACGGCCAACCTGCTGGTGCCCGGGCACAAGGGCGCGCACTGGATGCGCCTGACCTCCGTCGGCCGGGCCGCCCACGGCTCCGCGCCGGAGCTCGGTGACAACGCGGCGGTCCGGGTAGCCCGCGCGGCGGTCGCCCTGCATGACAAGGACGACTGGCCGGCGGACGAGGTGTTCGGCCCGGTGACGGCGAACGTCGGCCTGCTGCGCGGCGGCGTGCAGGCCAACGTGGTGCCGGACACGGCCGAGCTGCTGCTCGACGTACGCACGGTGCCGGGCGTGGAGCCAGCCGCCCTGCGTGCGCTGGTGTCCGGCCTCGCGGGCGAGCGGGTCGACGTCGCCGACCACGTGCTGCTGCCGGTGGTGGACACCGACCGCGACGACCCGTTCGTCGGAACCGTTCGCGAGGCGCTTGCCGCCGTCGGCGCGCCGGACGAGGTGCAGCCACCGGCGCGCTACTTCACCGACGCGTCGGTGCTCGCCCCGTTGCTCGGCACCGACCGACGCGCGGTGCCGACCGTCGTGCTCGGGCCGGGGGAGCCCGACCAGTGCCACGTCGTCGACGAGTGGTGCTCCACCGCGAAGGTGGAGACCGCGGTGGCGATCTACGCCGCGCTGCTCGACCGGTGGTGCGCTGCAGGTCGGTGACCGGTCGGCGAGCGCGCTGGCATAGCGTCGGCGCATGCAGCGCCACCAGCCGGACGCCCCGCCGGCCCAGCAGCCGGGGCCCTCGTTCGCGGTCGCCGGGCACGACCGGCACGCCGAGTGGCGCCGAGCCGACGACTGGTGGGACCGCGTCGCCGCCGACCCGGCTGCCCGGGTGCTGGTGGTCGGCCACGGCCGGGTGGCGTCGGCCGACGGCAGGGTGCGGATGGTCGCGCCCGGCGAGGCCGCGGGCTGGGTGGTCCGCGAGCCCGGTGCGACCCGGATGCTGCTGGGGGCCGCGCCGGACGGGCCGGTGGCGGCGATCGGGCTGCCCGAGGTGCCGGACGAGCTCGAGCCGCGACCGGTGCGCGAGCTGATGCCCGGCTTCGGGCCGGTCGACGGTGGGCTGGTGCTGCACGCGCTCGGGCTGGCGAACTGGCACCGTACGCATCCGTGCTGCTCGCGCTGCGGCGCCGCGACCGAGGTGGCGCAGGCCGGCCACACCCGGGTCTGCCCGGTGTGCGCGGCCGAGCACTTCCCGCGTACGGACCCGGCCGTGATCATGCTGATCACCGACGACGACGACCGTGCCCTGCTGGGCCACTCACCGGCCTGGGCGGACGACCGCTACTCGACGCTTGGCCGGCTTCGTCGAGCCGGGGGAGTCGCTGGAGGACGCCGTCCGGCGTGAGGTGGCCGAGGAGTGCGGGGTGCGGGTGGGGGAGGTCACCTACGCGGCGAGCCAGCCGTGGCCGTTCCCGTCCAGCCTGATGCTGGGCTTCTTCGGTCGCGCGACCACGACCGACATCCACGTCGACGGCGACGAGATGACGGCGGCGCGCTGGTTCTCGCGGGAGGAGCTCACCGCGCTCGCGGCGGCCGGCGAGGTCATCGTGCCCGGTGGGGTGTCGATCTCGCGATGGCTGGTCGACACCTGGCACGGCGGGGAGCTCAGCGGCTCCTGGTGAGCGGCGGTCGGCCAGGGTCGGCCGAGCGGTCTGCGTGGGTCTGCGGCGCCGCTCAGGCGGCGAGCTTGGCCTTGACCTGCGCCAGGGAGGGATTGGTCAGCGCGCTGCCGTCGGCGAACACCAGCGTCGGCACGGTCTGGTTGCCGCCGTTGACGGTGCGGACGACCTCGGCCGCGGCCGGCTCCTCCTCGATGTCCACGACCTCGAAGCCGATGCCTTCGCGTTCCAGCTGTCCCATCAGTCGGTGGCAGTAGCCACACCAGGGCGTGGAGTACATCGTCAGCTGAGCCGTCACCGGGTGTCCCTTCAGGCATCTACAGTGGCCGAGAGTGGCAACCAGGTCCGGATCGTCGCTATTCCGCCGCTATCGCTATTCCGCCCGATGCAGAGAGGCACGTGTGGGACCCAGCACTCCCTCGCCCGACCAGCTGCTGGACGTGCTCGACCCCGAGCAGCGCGAGGTGGCCACCACCCTCACCGGCCCGGTCTGCGTCGTCGCCGGCGCCGGCACCGGCAAGACCCGGGCGATCACGCACCGGATAGCGCACGGCGTCGCCACGGGTGCCTACGACCCGGCCGAGGTGCTCGCGGTGACCTTCACCACCCGCGCGGCCGGCGAGATGCGCTCGCGGCTGGCGGCGCTCGGCGCCCCGGGCGTGCAGGCGCGCACGTTCCACTCCGCGGCGCTGCGGCAGGCGCGCTACTTCTGGCCGAAGGTCTTCGGCGGCGAGCTGCCCGAGCTGTCCGCGTCCAAGCTGCCGTTCCTCGGCGAGGCGGCCCGGCGCACCCGGGTCGGCGGGGAGCAGGCGCTGCTGCGCGACCTCGCCGGCGAGATCGAGTGGGCCAAGGTCAGCAACGTCCGCCCCGACGACTACCCGCGGCTCGCCGGCCCCGCAGGCCGGGTGGTCGCGGGCCTCGACGCCGAGACGGTGGCGCGGGTCTTCGCCGCCTACGAGGAGGTCAAGCGCGAGCGCGGCCGCTTCGACATGGAGGACCTGCTGCTGGCGGCCGTGGCGCTGCTCGACGAGGACGAGCGGGTGGCCGCGCAGGTGCGCCGCCAGTACCGCTGGTTCACCGTCGACGAGTACCAGGACGTGAGCCCGGTGCAGGTCGGGCTGCTGTCGCGCTGGCTGGGCGACCGCGACGACGTGTGCGTGGTGGGCGACCCCTGGCAGACGATCTACACGTTCGCCGGCGCCTCGACGACCCACCTGGCCGAGTTCGGCAGCCGGTTCCGCGGGGCGTCGCGGATCGAGCTCGTACGCAACTACCGCTCGACGCCGCAGGTGATCGCGCTGGCCAACACGGTGTCCACCGTCCGTGGCCGCCCGCGCGACGGTGTGGTGCTGCGGGCCCAGCAGCCCGACGGCCCGGCGGTGGTGCTGCAGGGCCAGCCCGACGAGGTCGCCGAGGCGGAGTGGGTGACCGCCGAGCTGCAGCGTCGCCACCGCGCCGGCACGGCGCTGCGCGACATGGCCGTCCTGGTACGGATCAACGCCCAGACGCGTGCCCTCGAGGAGGCGCTCGGCGCCCGCGGGCTGGCCTACACGCTGCGCGGTGCCGACCGCTTCTTCGACCGCCCCGAGGTGCGCCAGGCGGTGACGCTGCTGCGCGGCGCCGCTCGGGCCGGCGACGACGAGCCCGGCGGGCTCGTCAGCGCCACGCTCGCCGTGCTGGCGACCATGAACCACAGCGCCGAGCCGCCGGCCGGCACCGGACAGGTCCGCGACCGGTGGGAGTCGCTGCACGCCCTGGTGACCACCGCCGAGGAGCTCGCGGCCACCGACCCCCGGGCCGGGCTCGCCGGCCTGGTGGCCGAGCTCGACCGGCGGGCGCACGTCCAGGACGCCCCGGTCGCGCAGGGCGTCACGCTGGCCACCCTGCACGCGGCCAAGGGGCTGGAGTGGGACGTCGTCGCGCTGGTCGGCATGCACGAGGGCGCGATGCCGATCGTGCACGCCGACACCCCCGCGGCGGTCGAGGAGGAGCGCCGGCTGTTCTACGTCGGCGTCACCCGGGCCCGGCGCGAGCTGATCGTCTCGTGGGCGGCGACCCGCACCCCCGGTGGTCGCGGTTCCCGCGGGCCCACCCGGTTCCTCGACGGGGTGCTCGAGCGCACCGCACCCGCCCCCCGGGCAGCGTCGGCCGCGGGCGGGCGGCGCAAGCGCACGGTGGCGCACTGCCGCGCCTGCGGGCAGCCGCTGCGCGGCGGCGCCCAGGTCAAGGTCGGGCGCTGCGACGACTGCCCGCCGACCTACGACGAGGCACTGTTCGAGCGGCTGCGCGAGTGGCGGCGCGGGCGTGCGGGCGAGCAGAAGGTGCCGGCCTACTGCGTCCTCACCGACGCGACGCTCACGGCGATCGCGGAGGAACGTCCGCACGACACCGCCGGCCTGGCACGCATTCCTGGCGTCGGCCGGGTCAAGCTGGACCGCTACGGCGACGACTTGCTGGAACTGATGGGCGGGTCAGCAGAATCGTCCGGTTAATTCCATTGCACCCGCCCGCGGGCGGGCGCGTACGCTACAGCGACCGACACCCGGCCGCACGCCGGACCGTCCATGCCGAAGGAGGTGGCCACCGTGATCAGCACTCCGATCCTCTCGATGCTCGACTCGTCCGTCGAGTGCGTTCGGATGCGCGCCACCATCCTCACGGTCGCCGCCGAGGCGAGCATCGACGGGACCCGTGTGCCCTTTGCCGGCCGCACGACCAGGCCTCGGCGCAGACGCACCGATCTACGGGTCCCACGTGGGTTCACCAGCCTGGAGTCCACCGGTTTGATACCACCAGACCGGCGACCTTCAGGCCGCGGAATCCCACATCGGATTCCGCGGCCTTTTTGTTTTCCCGGGGTCGACCACCCCGGGTCGTTCAGAGCAACAGGTCACAGGAGGTGACTGATGAGTATCAACGTCCTCGAACCGTTCGCGCCCGTCGCGTCCGGCGAGGTCGACGAGAGCACCCTGCCCTGCCGTCGTAACGATCCCGAGCTGTTCTTCGCGGAGACCCCGCAAGACGTCGAGGTCGCCAAGGCCCTGTGCGTGGACTGCCCGGTCCGCGCGGAGTGCCTCAGCGGGGCACTGGATCGTCGCGAGCCCTGGGGTGTCTGGGGCGGCGAGCTGTTCCTTCAGGGTGTCGTGATCCCGCGCAAGCGTCCCCGTGGGCGTCCGCGCAAGAACGAGGTCGCGGCCTGAAGGCCGTCGTCCATCCCCGTCAGACGAAAGCAGACCGACTACACCATGAACGCAACCCACGCCGTCAGGAGCACCGAGATGAATCTCTTGCATGAAGATCTCGCGCGCGCCCATAGTCGCGCGCAACTCGCAGACTCTGCCTTGCAGCGGCAGGGCCGTGAGCTGGCGCTGGCCCGCAAGCTGGCGCGTCGGGCGGAGCGCAACGCCATGCGTGCGCGTCTGCACCTCGCCCGCCTGGTCTGACCGCACAACCGGCTGAGCCGGTCTGCACGGTCTGACAGGGGACGACGCCCCGGCACCCGCGTGGTGCCGGGGCGTCGTCGTGTCCGGACCCGGGAGGCCGCCGCCGGTGGTAGGACAGGGACATGGCCGACGAGTCGGGTCAGCAGCAGCGGCCGGTGTGCGCGATGTGCGGCGCGGTGTCGCCGACCGACACGTTGCCGCTCACCTGGTCGACCGGCGTCGAGGCCGGCCGCGCGCTGGTGCACTGCGAGCGGTGTGCGCGCGACAACGTCCGGGCGATCGAGAGCAAGCTCGACAGCGCCTGGTGGTGAGCCGCGTCAGGCGGCGGGGCCGCCGTCGGCGAAGCCGGGCAGCGACTGGTCGAGGATGCTGCGGAAGTCGGCCTCGGCGCCGAGCTGGCACAGCACCCCGATGCCGCCGATCCAGACCCGGTGGATCAACAGGTAGCTCGGCGGCAGGGTGATCCGGGTGGCGGTGGCGAACGCCTCCCGCCGCGGGTTGGCGATCCGCTCGGCCTGCGCCCGCATCCAGTCCCGGTTGAACGCGAAGGTCGGCACCATCGCCGGCTCCACGAACGGCGTGAGGTACTCACGCAGCACGTCGACGTCCAGATCGACGCCGGGCTTGAGGAATCCCTCCGCGCGCAGCCCGTTGAGCACCTCGGGCCAGTCGTCGTCGACGGCGGCGCGCAGCAGCCGGCCGATCGCCGGCGGCAGCTCGCCCTCGGGCAGCCGGGCGACCGCGCCGTAGTCGACGACGCCGAGCCGGCCGTCGGCCAGCATCCGGAAGTTGCCCGGGTGCGGGTCGGCGTGCAGGATGCCGGCCCGGGCGGGCCCGGAGAACAGGAAGCGTACGTACAGCGTCCCGAAGTGGTTGCGCTCCTCCTGGGTGCCCTCGGCGATCAGCCGGGCCAGCGACCCCTCGCTGTCCATCCAGGTGGTGACCAGCACCTTCTCGGTGCCCTCGACCACGGCAGGCACGACGACCTCGGGGTCGTCGGCGAAGGCCAGGTGGAACTGCTGCTGCGCGTCGGCCTCGAGCCGGTAGTCGAGCTCCTCGCCCACCCGGTCGCGCAGCTCGTCCAGCAGCGGCTTCACGTCGATGTCGGGGAACAGCCCGCCGAGCAGCCGGGCGGCCCGGGAGATCTGCCGCAGGTCGGAGAAGATCGCCTCGCGCGCGCCGGGGTACTGCACCTTGACGGCGACCTCGCGGCCGTCGTTCCAGACCGCCCGGTGCACCTGGCCGATCGAGGCGGCAGCCGTGGGGTCGTCGTCGAAGCGACGGAACAGGGTGCGCCAGCGCGGGTCCGAGCTCGCGGGCCAGCACCTGGTGCACGGTCGCCTGGTCCATCGGGGGCGCGGAGTCCTGCAGCCGGGTGAGGGTGTCGCGGTACGGCCCCGCCAGCTCGTCCGGCAGCGCCGCCTCGAAGACCGACAGGGCCTGGCCGAACTTCATCGCCCCGCCCTTGAGGTCACCGAGCACCCGGAACAGCTGCTCCGCGGTACGGGCCTGGACGTCGGTGAGCACGGTCTCGGCCGGCCGGCCGACCAGCCGCTTGCCGAGGCCGACCGTCGTGCGCCCGGCCAGTCCCAGCGGGAGGCTGGCCAGCCGCGCCGTCCGCGCCACCGCTCGACGCGGCAGCGGGCGGCTGGGCCGGTCGTCCTCCGCGTCGCTCACCTGCCCATTGTCCCTCGGACGGGTCAGCTCAGCAGGGCGCACCCGCAACGGGGGTGCAGCGGCCAGCTGTGCCGGACCTGTTCCACCAGGTCGTCGTCGAAGCGCAGGCTGGCCCCGTAGGTCAGCACCTGCCCTCGGCGAGAGGTGCGCGAGCACCTCGCGCACGCACCAGGCGCCGAGCGCGCTCTCCAGCACCGGGCTGCGCGGGATCGGCATGCCGGGCGGGTCCGGCGGCGCGGGGGACAGCTGGGCCGCCAGGGCCGGCCAGGACGGGTCGCGCGCCGTGCGGGCCGCGTCGACGCAGCGCAGGCAGCCGGTGCGGCCGGGCAGCACGAACGGCCCGAGCACAGCGGTGCCGTCGACCACGGCGACCGGCAGGTGCGGCACCCCGGCGGTCACCAGCCGGTCGGCCCGCGCACCGGGCGCGGCCCCTCCCACCAGCACGACGGCGTCGGGCCGCGCGGCGCCCCGCTGCCCGGGAGCGCGGGCTCGGGCGTCGTCAGCACCGCTGCCGACGCCGGACGCGGTGAGCAGCGTGGCCACCGTGTCGGCCAGCGATCCCGGCGCCGTCGACCTCCACCCGCGACCGTGCCCGGTCGTCGGCGCGCGCCGCGGCGGTCGCGGGGTGCTCGGCCCGGGCCAGCTGGTGGGCCACCTCGGCCGGCGCCGGCGCCGTCCGCACCGGCTTCGGCGTCGACGACGACACCGGCCGCGGTCAGCGCCTCGAGCAGCCGGCGGGTCGCCCGGGGCTCGCCCATCGCCTCGGCGACGTCTGCCACCACGTCGCGGTCGTCGCGTACGCCGTCCAGCCTGGCCACCACCTGACGCAGCCGCGGCGAGTCGCGCAGCACCACCGCGCGCCCGGGCTCGACGCCCACCTGCAGGTGGGTCGGGTCGCGGCGCAGCAGGGTGCAGCCCGGACGCAGCACCGGACGCATGGCGGCTCCCGACGGTCGGTGGACGGGCCGACGGCCAGCGGCCCGTACGCCCGAAGCCTGCCCGCTGCAGCGTCATCGGCGCGTCCGCCGTCCACAGGCGACGGGACGGCACCGGCACGGCGCGGACAGACCAAGGCCCCCGGCGGGAGCCGGGGGCCTCGGGAGAACGGGGAAGGGTTGAGCGTGACTCAGGCCCTGCCGAGAATCCGGTTGAGGTTCGTGCTGCAGACCGGGCAGGTGGCCTTCGCCATCCTGGTGCCCTTGTCGTTGACCCTGACCTCTCCGGACGCTTCGCGCTTGGCCTTGCACTTCACGCAGTAGAACTCGCCACTGTACGTCTCCGCCATGACGCTCTCCTTCGTTCGCACCGCCCGCCGAGAGGCTCGGAACGCGGCGCCGGGCAGGTCACCCGGGCAGCGCAAACCCTACGGCAGGCGGGGCCCGCAACCCGGCTGACACGCACCAGGACGGCCACCGGCCCCCGGGCCCGGATCGCGCGCCTTCCCCTGCGGCGACCGGGCCGGAGGCCGGCCGGCGCCAGGTTAGGGAGCGCCGCGGGGGTGGTCAACGAGAATCGGGTAAGCGCCGTCCACTCCTGTGGACAACTCTGTGGGAGGGAGCGCCGAGCTGTGGAATGTTCCGGAAATCGCCGGGCAGACACGCCGGGAATCCGCGGCCAGGCTGGGGACGACACCTGGGGACAACTCTGCCGGATTACCGCGCCCGACACCCCTGCTGACCTGCGACGACGTCGTCCCCAGCTTGTGGATGAAAGGAAGTTGGCCTGGTGACGCGCTTCGCGCGCTCAACCCGGCCCGGTCGGGCTAGGTTGAGCCGGTGGCACATGGCCCGAGTGACCCGACCCGTCCGCTGGTGGACGTGCGGCGCAGTCGGAACCGACGGCGCACCGTCTCGGCCTACCGTGACGGCGACACCGTGGTGGTGCTGATCCCGGCCCGGTTCACCAAGCGGGAAGAGGCCGAATGGGTCGAAACCATGCTGGACCGCCTCGATCGACGCGAACGCCGCCGCCGGCCGAGCGACGACCTGCTGATCCGGCGGGCCCAGGAGCTGTCCCGGCGCTACCTCGACGGCATGGCGGTGCCGGAGTCGGTGCGCTGGGTGGAGAACCAGCAGGCCCGCTGGGGGTCGTGCACGATCGATGACGGCTCGATCCGGCTGAGCCACCGGCTGCAGGGGATGCCCGAGTGGGTCATCGACTACGTGCTGCTGCACGAGCTCGCGCACCTGATCGAGCCGGGTCACGGCCCGGAGTTCTGGGCGCTGGTCGACCGCTACCCGCGCACCGAGCGGGCCCGCGGCTTCCTCGAGGGCGTCTCCGAGGCCGCCGGGCTGCCCTGGACCGACGACGCCTGACGCGCGCAGCGCGGCGGCGACCAGCGCGCGCACGCTGTCGTCGGTGTCGTCCGGCAGCCGCGTCGACGGGGAACCACTCCAGCGCCTCCGACTCGGCGCTGATCCGCGCCCGTGCGCCGCGGGGTGCGTGCGCGAGGTACTGCACGTCGAGGTGGTGCGCCGCCCGGCGCGGGCCGCGGGCCACCTGGTGGCGGTCGAGGCGCAGCGGCTCGGGATCGAGGCGCAGGCCGGCGATGCCGCTCTCCTCGGTCGCCTCCCGCCGGGACGCGTCCTGCAGCGTCGCGTCGCCCGGCTCGCAGTGCCCGCCCATCTGCAGCCAGCGACGGTGCCGCCGGTGCAGCGTCAGCAGCACCCGGTCACCGTCGGCGTCGACCACCAGCGCGCTCGCGGTCAGGTGGTCGGGCGAGCAGGTACGCCACATCGCGTCCGGGTGCGCGGCGAGGTGCTCGAGGTAGGCCAGGCGGAGCTGTTCCTGCCCGCTGTCGGGTGCGGTCCAGGCCGACAGCACCCGGACCGCGTCGGCGTGCAGCGGGTCGGTGCCGGGGCTCAGGCGTCACGCCGGCCGGTCGTCGCCGGTCGTACGCCGGTCGTGCGTCGCCCTCGTCGCTGCCTCGCTCGCCGGCAGCGTCACTGTCCAGCAGCTCGCGCAGCGCCGCGTCCATGTCGTCGTCGCCGCTCGCGGCGGCGGCGTCGCCGGGCCGGAAGCCGAGCGGGTCGTCGAGGTCGGCCGCGGTGGGCATCAGGTCGGGGTGCTCCCACACCGCGTCGCGGGCCTCGGCACCCTCCCGGTCGCGCAGCGCGCCCCACAAGGTGGCGGCGTCGCGGAGCCGCCGCGGCCGCAGCTCGAGGCCGACCAGCGACGCGAACGTCTGCTCGGCCGGGCCGCCGGCCGCACGACGGCGGCGTACGGCCTCGCGCAGCGCCGGTGCGCTGGGCATCCGGTCGCCGGTGGCCTGACCGACGACCTCGTCGACCCAGCCCTCCACCAGGGCGAGCACGGTCTCCAGCCGGGCCAGCGCCGCCTGCTGCTCGGGGGTGCTCCGCGGCTCGAACATGCCGCCGGCCAGCGCCTCCTGCAGCGCCGCCGGGTCGCTCGGGTCGAGGCCGCGCACGGCCTCCTCGATCGCGGACAGGTCGATGCTGGTCCCGCGGGCGTAGGCCTCGACCGCACCGAGCAGGTGCGGGGCCAGCCAGGGGACGTGCACGAACAGCCGCTGGTGCGCGCACTCGCGCAGCGCGGAGTAGAGCAGCACGTCGGTCTGGCTCTGGTCGAGTCCCTCGCCGAACGCAGCGATGTTGGCCGGCAGCAGCGCCGCCGTGCCGCTCGGGGCCAGCGGCAGCCCGACGTCGGTGCCCGACAGCACCTCGCCGGCCAGCGCGCCCAGGCCCTGGCCGAGCTGCTGGCCGAACATCGCGCTGCCGGCCTGGCCGAGCAGCCCGACCAGCGGGCCGGCCATCTGCCGCACCTCGTCGGGCATGGCCTGGCCGACGGCGGCGACGACGTGCTCGGCGACCGGCTCCACGACGCGGGTCCACACCGGCCGGGTCGCCTCGACCCACTGCGCGCGGCTCCACGCCTCGGCGACGCCGACGCCGCTCGGCAGGTCGGTCGCGGTGTCCAGCCAGAGGTCGGCCAGCCGGACGGCGTCGGCCACCGCCGACTGCTGCGACGGCGTGGGGGACGGGTCGGGCTGCTGCGCCACGACCTGTCGCGCCACCTGCATGGTGAGGTCCCAGTTGACCGCGCCCTCGTGCGGCGTGAGCCACTGCTGCATCTGCCCGAGCAGTGCGGACAGGTCGAGTCCGCCCGCGCCGCCCTGCCCGCCGAGCATCTGCTCGAACGGGCGTGCCCGCGAACGGGTTCGGGGGCTGCGCCGGTCCGCCGGCGGCGTCGTCGCCCGGCTCGTCGGCCGGCTCGTCGGGCTTGTCGGGGTCGGTCGCCATGTCTTCCAACGTACTCGTACGCTGCGCGCCATGACCGTACCCACCGGACCCGGCGACGTGGTCCGGCTGGTTGCGCTGCGCGACGAGCCGCTCGACGTCGAGGAGGTCCGTGCCGCCGTGGCCGACCCGGCGTCCGGAGGGCTGGCGCTGTTCGTCGGCACCGTGCGCGACCACGACGGCGGCAGGCCGGTGCGCGGGCTCGGCTACTCCGCCCACCCGACGGCGCTGGCCACGATGCGCGAGCTGGCCGCCGCGGTCGCCGCGCGGCACGACGCGCGGGCCGTGGCCGCCGTGCACCGGGTCGGTGACCTGGCCGTCGGGGACATCGCGGTGGTCGTCGCGGTGGCCACCGGTCACCGCGGCGAGGCGTTCGAGGCCTGCCGCGAGCTGATCGACGAGCTCAAGGCGACCATGCCGATCTGGAAGCACCAGCTGTTCACCGACGGCACCGACGAGTGGGTCGGTACGCCCTAGCGGCGCCGCGCGCACCTACGCTGGCGGCGTGGACGTCCTGCTCTGGCTCGTGCCCACCGGCCGTTGCGACCGTCGTGGCCTGTGCGTGGGCGGCTGGGCGGGACACCGGCAGCAGGTCGAGGCCAGCGCCGACCGGCGCCCGTCGGCCGCCGACGACGCGGCCTCGCGGGCCCGTCTCGGCGTCGCCCTCGCCAAGCCGCTGCCGCGCCGGGCCGGTCACGTCGCCTCGCAGCGGGTCGAGCCGGCCACCGGCGTCGCGGTGCGCCGTACTCCGGTGCCGGACCCCGCGCCGCGCGGTGAGAAACTGACCGGGTGACCCGCCGCACCGCCACGCTGACGACGTCTGCCGTCGTGCTGGTGGTCCTGGTCTGCGTGGCGTTCCTGCTCCCCGTGCCCTACGTGACCATGCGTCCCGGGCCCACCCAGGACGTGCTGCCGACCAAGGGCGGCAAGCCGATCGTGGAGATCGAGCGGCCACCGCACGTACCCGACCG
Source organism: uncultured Actinomycetota bacterium (assembly GCA_963801045.1). GTDB lineage: Bacteria > Actinomycetota > Actinomycetes > Propionibacteriales > Nocardioidaceae > JACCWP01. The sequence goes on along the minus strand of CAWDDC010000003.1, from coordinate 281,869 downwards.
ACGGGTCGCTGGCGCTGACCACGGTGTCGGTGACCTCGGCCGGACAGGACATCGGGCTGGCGGAGGCGTTCCGGGCCTGGTTCTCGCCCGAGGACGCGCTGGTGCCGCGCGACGTCATCTACCCCCCCGAGCAGACCGTGCAGGAGGCCGAGGAGGAGTCGGCGACCCAGATGGCCGACTCGCAGGAGGTCGCCGCGGTGGCCGCGCTGCGGCTGCTCGGCGACCGACGTCCGGGAGATCGACACGGTGGGCGACGGTCGACCCGGGCTCGCCGGCCGACGGCGAGCTCGAGGAGGGCGACGTCATCGTCGCCGTCGACGGACAGCCGGTGCGACAGCTCGAGCGAGGTCCAGCAGCGCGATCCGTGACGCGCGAGCCCGGCGACGACGTCGTGGTCACGGTCCGGCGCGACGACGGAGCCGGTCGACGTGACGATGACGACCACCGCCCAGCGAGGACGACCCCGACGCGGCGGTCGTGGGCATCGGCATCACGATCGACTACGACCTGCCGTTCGAGGTGACGATCAACCTCGGCGGCGGCATCGGCGGCCCGAGCGCCGGCACCGTCTTCGCGCTCGCGATCTACGACAAGCTCACGCCCGGAGAGCCTCACCGGCGGCCACTCGATCGCGGGCACCGGCTCCATCACGCCCGACGGCGTCATCGAGCCGATCGGCGGCATCCAGCAGAAGATCGTCGGCGCCGAGTCGGAGGGGGCCTCGGTCTTCCTCGTGCCCGACGGTCAACTGCGAGGAGGCGGCCGGTGCGGACGTCACCCGACGACAGCATCCGGCTGGTCGAGGTCGACGACGCTCGAGTGACGCGGTCGACGCGCTGACCGCCCTCGCCGACGACCCCGACGCGGACGTGCCGACGTGCGGGTGAGCGAGTCCGGGCTGCGCCGCGCCACGCTGGAGATCGACGCCACCCTCACCGGATCGGGCTGGGACCAGCCGGCCCGGCTGTACGCGCTGGTCGACACCGCCCGGCTGCTCGGAGCAGGAGCCGTCGCTGGCCGCCAGCCTCGGCCTGTCCGACGAGAGCGGCGACTTCACCGCCGTCGAGCAGGAGCCGCTGACGGCCGACCAGTCGTTCGAGGAGGTGCTGGCCGGATCGAGTGGCCGCCCGAGGTCGACGGGTGCGCCGCCGCGGTCGAGCGGCTGGTGCTGCCGCCGTCGGCCGAGGAGGCGCTGCCGGACGACTCCGAGCAGCTGCGTGCGTACGCCGCCGAGCACCCCGAGCGGCAGGAGGTACGGATCGTGGCCGCCGTGCTGCGGGACGGCCGGGCGCACTGTGCCCTGCGGGTGCGCGGCCACGACGAGCCGCAGGACCTGGTCGAGGGACCGGCCCTCGTCCCCGGCCTGGTGCGGCTGCTGGCCGACACGCTCGACGTAGGGTTGACGGGACCGAACGTGGACGACGGAGGAGGAGCGTGAGCGACGACATCAGCGGGTGGGGCCGGAGCCGGGCACGGCCGGCGCACCCGTAGCGGGGCCGTCGGCCCGGCGGTCGGTGCTGCTGCCGACGCTGGTGACCCTCGGCGTCCTGCTGCTGCTGCTCGCCATCTTCACCGGGGTCTGGACCGACCGGCTGTGGTTCCAGTCGGTCGACTACTCGGAGGTCTTCGCGACCGTCCTGCTCACCCGGGCCGGGCTGTTCATCGCCGGCGCCGTGCTGCTGGCCGGACCGGCGGCGGCCAACGTCGTCATCGCCTACCGGACCCGCCCGTTCGTCCGCGCCGCGGCGAGCCGCAACGAGGCGCTCGACCGCTGGCGCTCGTCCATCGACCCGGTGCGCGGCCGGGTGCTCGTCGTGCTGTGCGCCGTGCTCGGCGTGCTCGCCGGCAGCGTCGCCTCCGGGCAGTGGCAGACGTTCATGCTGTGGCGCAACGGCGGCGACTGGGGCACCGACGACGTCTACTTCCACCAGCGACATCGGCTTCTTCGTCTTCGACTACCCGTGGCTGCGGTTCGTCACGTCGTTCGGGTTCGTCGCGCTCGCGGTCATGCATCATCGCGGCGGCGATCACGCACTACCTGTACGGCGGCATCGACCTGCAGCAGCGCCGCGGCCGGCTCACCGACGCCGCCCAGACGCACCTGTCCATCCTGATCGGGCTGTTCGTCCTGCTGAAGGCGTGGGCCTACTAGCTCGACCGGTTCGGGTTCGCGATCTCCGACGGCGGCCGGCTCACCGGCATCCAGTACACCGACCGACCACGCGCGCATCCCGGCCAAGAACATCCTGATCGTCATCGCCATCATCTGCGCGATGCTGCTGTTCGCCAACGCCATCCGCCGCAACTGGCTGCTGCCCGGCCTCGGGCTCGGGCTGCTCGTGCTCAGCTCGATCCTGCTGTCCGGGGTGTGGCCGGCGATCATGCAGTCGTTCCAGGTGAAGCCGTCCGAGGCCGACAAGGAGAGCCCGTTCATCGCCCTCAACATCGAGGCGACGCGGGACGCCTACGGCGTGACCGACGTGGCGGAGACGGAGTACAACGCGACGACGGCCGTCACTGCCGAGGACCTCGACACGGAGAACTCCGCCCTGCCCAACACCCGGCTGCTCGACCCGACGCTGGTGTCGCCGGCGTTCACCCAGCTGCAGCAGGTGCGCGGCTTCTACTCCGTCCCGGAGACGCTCGACGTCGACCGCTACGCGTTCCAGGGCGACTCCAGCCCGCAGGACGTCGTCGTCGCCGCCCGCGAGATCGACCTGGACGGGCTCGACGACACGCAGCGCAACTGGACCAACGACCACACCGTCTACACCCACGGCTACGGCGTGATCGCCGCCTACGGCGACCGTCGCGGGCCCGAGGGCCAGCCGGAGTGGGCGGAGTCGTCGATCCCGCCGCAGGGCGCGATCAGTGACCTGTCCAAGCAGCAGTCCGACGGCGAGCCGTACCAGCCGCGGATCTACTTCGGCGAGAACACCCCGGAGTACTCCATCGTCGGCGCGCCCGAGGGCAGCGACCCGGTCGAGGTCGACTTCCCGACCTCGGAGAGCAGCTCCTCCGAGCCCACGCTCACCACCTACGAGGGCGACGGCGGCGTACCGGTCGGCGGCATCGTCAACCAGACGCTGTACGCGCTGAAGTTCGGCGAGCCCAACCTGGTGCTGTCCGGCCGGGTCAACGAGGAGTCGCAGATCCTCTACGACCGCGACCCGCGCGAGCGGGTGGAGAAGGTCGCGCCGTGGCTGACCGTCGACGGCAACGCCTACCCGGCGGTCGTGGGCGACCAGATGGTCTGGATCGTCGACGGCTACACGACGACCAACAGCTTCCCGATGTCCGACCGGATCGACCTGGACGCGGCGACGGCCGACACCAACACCGAGGTGGGGTCGACGGCCGCGCTGCCGAGCGACCAGATCAACTACATGCGCAACTCGGTCAAGGCCACCGTCGACGCCTACACCGGCGAGGTCACGCTGTACGAGTGGGACGAGGAGGACCCGATCCTGAACGCGTGGATGGGCGCCTTCCCGGACACGGTGCAGCACAAGGACGAGATCTCCGACGACCTGCTCGAGCACCTGCGCTACCCCGAGGACCTGTTCAAGGTGCAGCGCGAGGTGCTGCAGACCTACCACGTCACCGACCCGCTGACGTTCTTCGGCAGCTCGGAGCGGTGGGAGGTCCCGACCGACCCGGCCGACCAGGCCGAGGACACCCTGCAGCCGCCGTACTACCTGTCGGTGCAGATGCCCGCGCTGACCGACGACGGCGAGATCGACCCAGACGCTCCGCCGAGCGACCCGACGTTCGCCCTGACCAGTGTCTACGTCCCGGTCGAGCGGGAGAACCTTGCCTCGTTCGTGTCCGTCGACTCCGACCCGCTCAGCGACACCTACGGGGAGCTGAGCCTGCTGGTGCCGCCGTCCGGCCGGATCTCCGGGCCGGAGCAGATCGCCACCGAGTTCCAGAGCGACGAGTCGGTGGCCGACGCGCTGCTGGCGTTCCGGCAGGCCGGTGTCACCGAGCTCTACGGCAACCTGCTGACGGTGCCGGCCGGCAACGGCCTGCTGTACGTGCAGCCGATCTACACCCAGCGGGAGAGCGCGTCCGGCACCGGCACCTACCCGCAGCTGCAGTTCGTGCTCGCGTCCTTCGGCACCAACGTGGGGATCGGGCAGACCCTGGAGGAGGCCCTCGACGACGCGCTGGGCACCACGACGGAGGAGCCCTCGGACCCGGGCGACAACGAGCCGCCGCCGCCGACAACCAGCCGCCCGACAACCAGCCACCGACAACCAGCCGCCGTGAGGCCGACGACGCCGCCGAGCTGCTGCAGCGGGCCGACCGGCTCTACGAGCAGGCCTCGGCGGCGCTCGACGCGCAGGACCTGGGGGAGTACCAGCGCCTGGTGGAGAAGTCGAACGCGCTGGTGGCCAGGGCCCTCGACCTGCTGGGGCAGGAGGCACCCGCCGAGGGCGGTGGCTCGGCTCCGTCCGACGAGGCGACGCCCCGGCCGACGAGGGGACGTCCGGCTGAGACGCGCGGCGCGACCCTGATTTGAACCCCCCGCGGGCCGCCCTCTATGCTGGTGTCACCGACGCGGGGTGGAGCAGCTCGGTAGCTCGCTGGGCTCATAACCCAGAGGTCGCAGGTTCAAATCCTGCCCCCGCTACACGATTCAGGCTCGGATCCCCTCGGGGGTCCGAGCCTGAAGCATGTGCAACCTGAACCGCTCAGCACACGGTCATCGGATACTCGGTCGACCAAGTCGCGCCAGCGGGCGTGGTTGCAGACCGAGCAGCGTGGTTGCAGACCGAGCATGGGGCGTCGACGGGACGTCACGGATCGACTCGGGGCCGCAAAGGCTCACCTGTCGAACTTTTAGACCGACGCTGGAGTTGCCAGTGGACTCCACCCGCGGCTCAGCATCGAACCTCGCCGAGTACCTCGGCGTGCCGGTCACGACGATCTACGACTGCCGCCTTGGCAGCCACTGCTGGTAGGTCTGTCGGGTGGCGTTCGGTGGCCGAGGCGCTCCATCACCCACTGCGTGCTGCAGAGCCCGACGAACGCGGCGACGGCCTGGCGGAGGTCGTCGACGTTGCGGTGGACCGGGGCCTCTGTGCACTGCTCCTTGAGTGTCTTGATCCATCGCTCGGCGGGGTAGGCCGGGGAGTCAGTGACGCCGAGCCGGGTCAGGGAGCCGGTGAAGTGATCGAGCTCGGGCCGGACCGGGTGTCATCGGCTGTCCCTCGGGTTCGCAAGGGTTTCCTCGTGCGGGGGTTCGTCCAGGGACGGCGCCGCGGCCACATCGCCGCGTGGGCGGCGGGAGCGGGCTAGAGCCAAGGCGCCCAGGTTGATGCCGATCAGCCCCACCACCAAGGCCACGATGGCTCCGGCGCGGCCGTTGCCTGTACCGAAACCGCCGGTGGAACTGGCCAGGTGCCGCACGCTGAGAACCACACCGACGAGCCCCAGCACCAGGGCGGCGATTGCCCCGGCTCGTCGGTTGGCCCTGCCGATCCGATCGGTGAAGCGGGCCAGGGCCAGGCCACCGATGGCCACGCTGGTCAAGCCAACAACGGCGGCCAGGATCGCCCCGAAGCGCTCGGAATCCGGGCCGTAGCCGCCGGCAGCTACGGTGACGTCCGCGGCGGTTATCGCCGTATGCATGTAGTGGGGGGACATTGAGGATCCTCTCGGTCGAAGTGACGGGCGGTGGACGTCGCCGTCCTGGGTGGAAACGGATGAGTGGGCGTGGGTTCGTTCACACGAGACCCGTAGCCGCGGGTACTTCCAGGTGTTGGCCGGATGTCACGTGCAGCGCGGGCGGCCTTCGATACATGGAGCTTCGGGGATCCAGCGCTGCGCCCGGCGGGGCAGCCACATGCCTTCACCTCGAGCAGTCGCAGCTGCTGGGTTCCCGCGCTGGCGTCGGGGAGTACCGCGACGGCCATGGCGATGCCTGCCGGCTGCGGACGGGTCGGTCATGGCTGCCTTCGGTCGGGATTCGGGAACAACCCGATCGTCGCGGCGAGCAGGCCGGAGCGTCTTCCGTCAGGGGATGGCAATCGTCTACGCATCTCGACGTAGATCGCTCAGCGGCGTCCGCGCTGCCTCGCACGTACCCGGACGCGCGTCTGGGGCGAGGCGCGGCATCGCGGCGAACCCTATGATCACGAGGTGCAGATCGCGCGCCGCGCCACTTCGCCTGCCCGCCTGGGCGCAGGACGTGCTGCTCGCGCTCTTCGTCACCGTGATGCAGGTTCAGGGAGTTCGCGGAAGTCGCCGCCAACTCCGAGGACGCGTCGCGACCGCTCAGCGACCTCGGACATCTGGGATACCGCCCTGTTGATGGCAAGCGGACTGGCCCTCGCGGTTCGCCGCCGCTGGCCGGTGGCTGTCTTCGTGATCACCGCGGTCGCCAGCTTGGTGTACTTCACCCTCGACTTCCCAGACGGGCCCGGCTGGCTGGCACTCCTCGTCGCTCTCTACACCGTGACCGCCCACGGGGACGGACGCCGGTCGCTCGTGATCGCCGGCGTCGGGATCGCGGTCCTGGCTTCGTGCTGGGTGGTCGTCGGAAAGGACGTCGAGCCGCGTGCGGCCATCGGCTGGGTCTTCTTCCGGATCGGGGCCTCGGTGATGAGCGCCGCCCTGGGTGAGAGTGTCCGGTCGCGGCGGTTCATCGCGGTCGAGGCGGTGGAGCGGGCCGACCTGGCGGAGCGGACTCGTGACAAGAGGCCCGGGCGCGGGTGGACGAGGAACGGCTCCGGATCGCCCGCGAGGTCCACGACACCGTCGCCCACGCCATCGCAATCATCAACGTCCAGGCCGGTGTCACTGCGCACGTCCTCGACAAGCGACCCGAACGGGCGCGCGAGGCCTTCGAGGCCATCGAGCAGACCAGCTCCCAGGCGCTGCAGGAGATGCGAGCCATCCTCGGGGTCCTCCGGGACGGCAACGATGAGTCGGTCCCACAACCCGGCCTCGGGCAGATCGACGAACTCACCGTCAAGGCTCGCGATGCCGGCCTTGACGTCACGCTCGAGGTTGTCCCTCCCTCGGTGCAGGTACCGAGCGCCGTCGGTAGCGCCGTGTACCGCATCCTGCAGGAGTCGATCACCAACGTGATCCGACACGCTGGCCCGACCCGGGTCACCGTGGCCCTCAACTACGGCAGCCGATGCCGTGGAGCTCCGGGTGACCGACGATGGTGGCCGCCCCGAGCCATGCGACGGACGCTCCGGCCGGCACCACGCCGGCCACACGTCCGCCGTCAACGGCTTCGGCAGCCCGGCCGAGGCCGGTCGCGGGATCCTCGGAATGCGCGAGCGTTGCCAGCTGCTCGGCGGAGACCTGTTGGCAGGGCAGAGGCCCGAAGGTGGGTTCGAGGTCAAGGCCCGACTGCCGCTGGCGCCGACGGGGTCGGCGCTACCTGTGAGCACACCCACCGCGGCGTCACCCCCGGCCGCTCCGATCCGGGTGCTCCTTGCCGACGACGAGGGACTCGTGCGTCCGGGTTCAAAGTCTTGATCGATGTCGAGGACGACATCGAGGTGGTGGGCGAGGCCACCACCGGCGCCCAGGCCGTCGAGCAGGCGCGGGCCACCCGCCCCGACGTCGTACTCATGGACATCCGGATGCCGGTGCTCGACGGGATCCAGGCCACCCGCCAGATCGCCACGACAGCAGGGCTTCAGCAAGTACGAATCCTGATCCTGACCACCTACGAGACCGATGACTACGTCTTCGACGCACTCGAGGCCGGCGCCAGTGGCTTCCTCCTCAAGGACTGCGGCCCGGCGGAGCTTCTGCATGCCATCCGGGTGGTCGCAGCCGGAGAAGCGCTCCTCGCGCCGCGGATCACCCGACGCCTGATCGCTCAGGTCACGGCCGCGCGGGTCACAACCCGGGACGGCGAGGACCGACTGGCCGTGCTGACACAGCGCGAACGGGAGGTGCTTGCCCTGGTCGGGCAAGGCATGAGCAACGACGAGGTCGGTGCCGAGCTGCACCTCAGCCCGGCCACGGCCCGCACCCATGTCAGCCACGCGATGGGAAACTGGGTGCACGCGACCGCGCACAACTGGTCGTCATCGCCTACCAGACCGGACTGGTCAGCCCACAACTGTGAACCGGGATGGCAGTGGCATGACGCAGGCCCCGTTCTCTCGGAGACTCCATGTCTCCTGAGGTTGCAGCTATGTCGCCAGCGAGGCGCTGAAGATCTGCCACGCGAGGGCCGTCTTGGCGCCGAGGCTGAGCACCAGGTAGGTCTTCTCGCCGAAGGCGTAGCTTGCCCAGGGCCCGACCTCTCGGTACTGGAGCCACTGGTTGAGCGCAAAGCTCATGAAGAAGACGAAGAGCGAGACGAAGATGCCGTACACGAACGTCGGGGTGTCGGCGGAACCCACGATGTTGCCGGTGATGGCCACCCATGGTGCGGCACCGGCGATGCAGCCGAACCAGAACGGCAGCATCGTGGTCGCGGTGCGTCCTGGCGGGTTCATGACCTCCTGAAGCCAGCCGAAGAAGATCATGGCCACGTTGGCTCCCGCGATGGCGATGACGGCGGTGACCTGGGTGATGCCGGCGTACATCGCGATCAGCAGGACCATGATGGTGGCGCTGAGCGAGTACTCGATCCACCTGAATCGGTTGATGCCGGCCCGCAGATCGCTCTCGTAACGCCCGCGGAGCACTGTGGCGGTGAGTCCGTGGTCGAGGGCGGCCAGGGCCAGGAAGACCGCGACGGCTACGCCGATGCTGATGTCGACGGCGTTGCTCGGCGCAGGCAGGTCGGTGCCGGGAGGACCGGCCGGGTAGGCGGTCGTCAGGGGGATCGCGAAGCTGGAGGCCAGAACCAGCACTGCCACCGCCTGCGCGGCGTGCAGAACGGTGAGCCCGAGGTTCCAGCGGCTGAGGGTGCGCAGCCGTGGCTCGTCCAGGTCGGTCATGGTGTCGTCACCCACAACTGCTCCTTCGTCGTTCACGTAGTCCGCGCCGGGGAGGGCGGTCCCGGGGCCCCAGAAGGGCGCCGCCCAGCGCCCATACCGCCATCAGGAAAGCTGAGGAGCTCGCCCTCCGGGCTCGAGGAGCCTGCAGACACGTGGTGGCCGGACCGGGTTGTCCTTCGGTTGAGCGGGAATCGTCGTGTCGTGGGTCATGACGATGCCCGGATCCACGACCGGACCGGCGGGTGGTGCCTCGGTGGCGATCATTGGTGGTGGGGTACCGGATGCGTCATGAAGCTCATGGTGTCAGCCGATGCCGCATTCGGCGTTCTGGATCGCCGGCACCGTCGCTGAGGTGCTGCTGGCCGCCTGCTGCCGACCAGGGTGGGACGCACTCGTTCTGGCGGCGTGCCGGCCGGCGACCATGATCGTCGCTCGCCGCGCACGGGACTGTCCGACGACTCAGCGCGCCTGCACGAAACCTCGCCGGCGACGACCCCGCACTCTTCTCATCGAGGAAACTCCCCCTCGCGCTGCCGCTCGCGGTCGTCGCAAACCTCCTGGCGTGGACGACGCGCCAGCCCGTGGTGCGAGCCGGATCGGAGTCCACGACCATGTCCGGAGTGGTCGTGGAGCAGGTCGCCGGGCTGAGAACGTCGGCCTGGCCGCGAGCTTCGACGTGGGCTGGCCGTCTCGCCGCGTGGGCAGGCCTACCTGACGCGGACCGCCCGCGCTGAGACATCACTCGTCCAGCGACAGCACCCGTCCGAGCGCGCCGACGAGCGCGCCGGTGCACATGTCGCGCAGGACGGTGCGGGAGAAGGCCGGCCGCTCGAGCCACTCCACGCACAGGACCCGGACGAACACCAGCCAGCTCATCAGCACCGGCGAGACGGTCTCGCGGGCCGGTCCGCGGAGCCCGGCGGCGTGCAGCAGCCGGTCCCGGAGCTCGGCCATCTCGTCGCTGATGATGGTCTGGATGGTCGGGTCCCCGGCCAGCGCCCGGTTGGCCGCGAGCACCGTGTTGCGGTTCGCGACGAAGTAGTCGATGTGCGCGTCCAGTCCGGCCACCAGCTGATCGAGCAAGGAGAGGGACGGGTCGTCCAGCGTCGCCTGGCTCAGGAGCGAGTCGGCGGCCTCCGCGTAGACGGACGCGAAGAGCGCGCGCTTGCCGGGGAAGTAGCGGTAGAGCAGCGCTCGCGACACGCCTGCCTCGTCGGCGACCTCGTCCATCCGGACCTCGTCGTACGGGTGCCGGGCGAAGTGCCGTGCGCCGATCTCGACCAGTTCCGCCCGGCGGGCATCCGGGGTCAGCCGACGGCGGGTGGTCACCAGCGCATCCTAGTTGACGCATGTCCAACAGCGTCGTACCGTGACGCACTGTTGGACAAATGTCTACTAAGGGAATGGACACGTGGCCAGGATCTTGAGGTACCTCTCATGGACGATGGGCGCTCGCCTGCGTGGCGATCGGCCTCCTCCACTTCGCCCTGGGCATCGACTCGGTGCCGGGCGAGGGCTCGTCCGGCGCCACCGTCGACAGCCGGGAACGGTTCTACGGCGCCATCTTCCTCGGCTACGGTCTCGCGTGGCTCTGGGCTGCCCGGCAGCGGCCGCTCCCGGCGCGAGTGGTGCGGTGGCTCACCGGGATCTTCTTCCTCGGCGGGCTGGGCAGGCTCGTGTCGCTGCTGGCGCACGGGCAACCGCACTGGTTCCAGGTGGTCCTGACGGTGCTCGAGCTGGCCCTGCCGCCTGTCTTCCTCTGGCTCTCCCCGGCCGACGAGCGGGCTCACCGTGCGGCTCGGCCCGCCGCAGCGGCGTTGCCGGCCGACCAGCAGGCGTCACGGGCATGAGTCCGGTCCCGTCACCGCTCGGCCTGCCGCGCCCGAACCTCGGGGAGCGCGGGCACGGCACCCTGGGCCACTTCAAGAACCAGGCCGGGTTCGAACGGTTCGCCGCCGCGTACGACGACGCCTTCGCGCTGCTGCCTCGCCAGTACGACCGTCTGGACCTGGACACCTCGTTCGGCCGGGTCCGGTGCTATCGGTTCGGTGCCGGGTCCGCGACCCCGCTCGTCCTGCTGCCGGGACGCAACGCCGCGACGCCGGTGTGGGGGAAGAACCTGCCGTCGCTGGCGCGTACCCGCACCGTCTACTGCCTCGACAGCCTGGGCGAAGCGGGAGCCAGCACCCAGACCCGGCCACTCAACAGTCCCGACGACCAGGCCGGATGGGTCAGCGAGGCGCTGGGAGTCCTCGCGGCAGGCCCGGTGCACCTGGTGGGCTCGAGCCTGGGTGGCTGGCTGGGCATGCATGTGGCGATCCACCATCCCGAGTCGCTGCGGTCGCTCACCGTGCTTGACCCTCCGGCGACCTTCGCGCGACTGAGTGCGGTGTTCATCGCGGGTGGCATGCTCAGCGCGATCCCGGTAACGCCGGAGTGGCTGCGCCGCCGGCTGCTCGGCTGGATCACGGGAGCCTCGCCGAGCAGCGCCGATGGGCCCGAGGCCCGGCTGGGCATGGCTGCACTCCGCGGGTTCCGCGTACGCCAGCCGCGGCCGACCATGCCGAGCACGGAACAGCTGCGCGGGGTCAGCGTCCCGGTGCTCGCGTTGATCGGGGGCCGGAGCCGAGTGCACGCCCCCCGCGCAGCAGCCATCCGCGCCGGGGCACTCCCGACCGGCACGGTCGAGCTGTGGCCGGACGCCTCCCACGCACTCCACGGCGAGTTCCCGCAACGCCTCGCCGAGCGGCTCGAGGAGTTCTTCACGACGGTCGAGACCTCACGGTGGGTGAACTGACGGTGCTGTCCGATGACCTGGGGCCGGCTTCGAGCTGTCGGCCGACGAGCTCGCCCGAGTCACCGCGACCAACCTGCACGGCGAGTTCGCCGAGGTGGTCACCACAACCGAATCGCTTGGCTGAACCGTCGAGCGAAGTCGAGCTGGAGCTTGCGGCGCGCGAGATGCGGGAGCTCCCGCTCGATGGGCGCGACATGCTTGCTGTGCTGCCCGCACCGGTGACACCGCTTGCCCTGCTCGATCACTACGTGACCGACGGCGTCGGTGACCCGGAGTCCCCGCTGGTCGGCAGCCGGAAACCCCTGCGTAGCCGCGAGTCACCGGACTTCGTGCAGCGGCTGCGCGCCCAGCTCTGGCGATGGCTACCAGTCGCTCGGCTTGACCGTGACGCAGCAATGGAGGGACGCCCATGCCCACTGTGAACCTCTCGGCCGGCGAGGTCGACTACATCGACACCGGAGGAGGAGGACCGGTGCTGCTCATGCTGCACGGCGTGAACATGGATGCCAGCCTGTGGCGCAACGTCGTGGCTGAGCTCGGCCCGAACTTTCGGTGCGTCGCGCCCACGCTGCCGCTGGGCAGCCATCGTCAGCCGATGGATCGTCCCGACCTGGTCACGCACCGCGGCGTCGCAGCCATGGTGGGGGAACTGGTCGAGGCGCTGGACCTCCAGGCAGTGACCCTTGTCATCAACGACTGGGGAGGCGCCCAGTTCCTCCTCGCCGATGGCCCCAACGATCGACTTGCCGCCGCGGCGTTGGTCGCGTGCGAGGCGTTCGACAACTTCCCTCCGGGACGTCCCGGCAAGGCGGTTGCGGTCAGTGCCCGGGTGCCGGGGCTGCTGTGGCTGTCGATGCAGCTGCAGCGCTTCCGATGGTTTCGGCGCGCACCTGGAGCGTGGGGCTGGATGAGCAAGCGGCCGATCCCCCGGTCGGTGATGGACGGCTGGTTCACGCCGGCGTTGCGGAACCCCGCGGTACGTCGGGACCTGCGAACCTTCGCCCTCTCCACGCCATCGCGAGCCGAGCTGCGCCGGCTTGCCGAGACACTGCCGGCGTTCGACCGTCCGGTGCTGGTCGTGTGGGCCCGCGAGGACAAGCTGATGCCTCGTCAGCACGGCCCACGACTCGCGAACCTGTTCCCACAGGGCCGACTGGTCGAGATCGACGACAGCTACACCCTGGTCCCCGAGGATCAGCCGCAGCAACTGGCCGAGGAGCTCGAGCGCTTCGTGGCCGACGTGGGGGAGACGCGATGATGACCTGCTCGTCGGATCCCGAGCCGCCGTCCCCTCCGGGCTTCGGGCCCTGGTCCGACCCAGCCACGCTCGTCGTCTCGTCGAGCTCGGACTGAGCCTCGACGACCTGGAAGATGTGGACGGGAGTGGGTGGCGATTCGCACTGGCGACCGAGAACTGTGGCAGACGCTGCGCTCGGAGGCCGTCGACTTCGCAGCCGAGGGATTGGCCGAACAGCGCAGTCACGGCATCGTGGAGCGGGCAGGGCGGGTTGGCAGAGTGAGGGAGGCCCGGGATGTCGGTCGATGTGCGGGTGGAGACGACCATCAACCGCGAAGTCGACGACGTCGCGGCCTACGCCGGCGATCCCACGAACGCGCCCGAGTGGTACATCAACATCAAGTCCGTGGTCTGGGAGACGCCGCCACCGGTCGCCGTGGGGTCGCGCATGGCATTCGTGGCACAGTTCCTCGGACGCCGGATCGCCTACACCTATGAGGTCGTCGAACTCGTACCGTGCGAGCGGCTGGTCATGCGCACCGAAGACGGGCCGTTCCCGATGGAGACCACCTACACCTGGGAACCGTCCGGAGACGCGACCCGCATGACCTTGCGAAACCGCGGCAACCCCAGCGGCTTCTCGAAGATGACCTCCCCGCTGATGGAACGCGCGATGCGTCGCGCCACCACCAAGGACCTCGCCCGGCTCAAGCGGTTCCTCGAACGCTGAGTCAGCAGCCCGTCCCAGGGTCGCCCGGGCGATCCAGAGCCGCAGGTTCAATCCCGCCCGACTGCCAGTGTCGAAGGCCCTCCGGGATCTTCCGGGGGCCTTCGTCGCGTGCCGGTTGCCGCCTCACAGCGCCTGCCCGACGTCGCGGATGTTCGACTTGGCCTGCCCCCACGCCTCCGCGAAGTCACCACTGAAGACCAGACGTCCGGTCGTCAGACCGAATCCCTTGACCTCCTCGATCGTGGTGTGCGGAGGCACGGCGAGCGCTCGTGGGTCGGTCACGAAGTCGATCAGCGCAGGTCCGGGGTGGGCGAACGCGCGCTCGATGGCCGGGCGGATCTCGGCGGCGGTCTCGACCCGTTCACCGTGCAGACCGGCGGCGGTGGCCAGTGCGCCGAAGTCCGGGTTCCTCACGTCGGTGCCCCAGGGCTGGTAGCCCATCACCATCATCTCGGCGCGGACCATGCCCAGCGTCGAGTTGTTGAACACCATCAGCTTCACGGGGAGGTCGAGGCCGGCGGCGGTGAGCAGCTCGCCCATCAGCATCGAGAAGCCACCGTCGCCGCACAGGGCGACGACCTGACGGTCGGGTGAACCGACCTGGGCGCCGATCGCCTGCGGCATGGAGTTTGCCATCGACCCGTGGCTGAACGACGCCAGGATCCGGCGACCCGGCTTCATCGTCAGGTAGCGCGCGCCCCAGACGTTGCACATCCCGGTGTCGACGGTGAAGACCGCGTCATCGGCGGCGAGGTCGCTGAGGGCGGTCGCCACCATCTCGGGCCTGAGTCCCTGGCCGCTGCCCTCGTGGGTGACGTAGGTCTGGATGCCCTGCACCATCTTGTGGTGGTGCGTGACGATCTTGTCGAGGAAAGCGCTGTCCGAACGGGCCTCCAGCAGGGGGATCAGCGCTCGGAGCGTCGCGCCCACGTCTCCGACCAGGCCGAGGTCGACCGCTGCCCGCCGGCCGAGGTGCAGGGGCTTGTCGTCGACCTGGATGATCGTCTTCCCGTCCGGGAGGAACGCGTGGTACGGGAAGTCGGTCCCGAGCATCACGAGCAGGTCGCAGTCGGCCAGCGCCTCCGTGGCGCCACCCCAGCCCAGCAGCCCGGTCATCCCGACCGAGGACGGGTTGTCGGCCTCGAGCACGTCCTTGCCCCGGTACGCGAACGAGACCGGTGCCTTCAGGGTCTCCGACAGCCGGAGCACCTCGGCGCGGGCGCTCCGCGTGCCCTCGCCACCGTGGATCGCGATCTTGTCCGCGCCGGCGATCAGCTGCACCGCCTTCGCCAACGCCTCGTCGTCGGGACGGATGACGGGCCGATCGGTGAGGATCGGATGCGGGAGCATCGGGTGCTCCACCGTCTGGGCCGCGATGTCGCCGGGCAGGATGATCATGCCGACGCCGCGTTCGAGGATGGCTGCCTGCAGGGCCAGTTCCGAGGCGCGGGGCATCTGGCCCGCGGTAGAGATCAGCACGCAGTAGTTCGTACAGCCAGAGAAGATCGCCTCCGGGTTGGTCTCCTGGAAGTAGCCGCTCCCGATCTCGGTGCTGGGGACGTGGGTGGCGATCGCGAAGACGGGCGCTGCGTTGCGCTGGCAGTCGAACAGCCCGTTGATCAGGTGCAGGCTCCCCGGCCCGGACGATCCGAGCACGGCGGTCGGGCGTCCGGAGATCTGCGCGTCGGCTCCGGCCGCGAACGCCCCGGCCTCCTCGTTGCGTACGTGCACGAACTCGATGTCCGCCTGGTGCCGGCGCAGCGCGTCGACGATCGGGTTCGCCGAGTCGCCGACGATGCCGTACACCTTCCGGATACCAGCCTCGACCATCTGGTCGATCAAGATCTCCGCCACGGTCTGCGCCATGCGTTGCTCCTGTGTTGGGTACCCGGGCGCCGTTGCTAGCGCTGGATCGGGAGGTACTCGGGGTTCCACATCGCTTCGTGGACGGCCTCGATCGGATCGTCGACCTGCATCTGGGCGATGCCCTGTGCGGTCGCGGTGTTGACGACGTCCACGGCCACGGTCGCGGAGACCGCCCGGAGCGTTGAGATGTCGGGCAGCAGGCCCTGCGCCGGATCGGACGGGTTGGCCAGCTTCGCCAAGGCACGGGCGGCTGCGATGAACAGGGACGGAGGCATGGTCGCGGCGCGACACACGATGACCCCCAGCCCCAGACCGGGGAACATCAGCGCGTTGTTGGCCTGCCCGATGCGGTACGTCGTGCCGTCGCGCTCGACGGGCCCGAAGGGGCTGCCGGTGGCGACCAGTGCGGCACCGTCGGTCCAGTCCAGCAGGTTTGCCGGGGTCTGCTCGGCCAGCACGGTCGGGTTGGACATCGGCAGGATGATCGGCCGTTCGCAGTTCGCGTGCATCGAGCGGATCACCTTCTCCCCGAACGCACCGGTGACGCCCGAGGTGCCGACGAGCATCGTCGGATGCAGGTGGTCGACCACCTCCTGCAGACCAAGGGTTCCGTCCGCGGCACGCCAGTCGGCGACCGTGGCCGGGTCCTTGGCGTAGGGCTGCTGGTAGTCGTAGAGGTCGGTCATGTCGCTGGTGAGCAGACCCGGACGGTCGAGCAGGTAGATCCGGTCGGCCGCCTCGTCGGCGCTCAGCCCGTCCTCGGTCATGGCCAGGGTGATCAGGTCGGCGATCCCGACGCCGGCAGAACCCGCGCCGAACACCACGATCTGCTGATCCACGAGACGACCACCGGAGACGCGGACACCGGCGAGCACGCAGGCCAGGCCCACTGCTGCGGTGCCCTGGATGTCGTCGTCGAACGTGCACAGGGTGTCCCCGTGACGCGCCAGGATCCCGCGTGCCGGGGGTCCTGAGAAGTCCTCCCAGTGCAGGATCGCCTTGGGAAAACGGGCCGATGCGCTGGCGACGTAGGCGTCGATGAACGCGTCGTACTCCTCCCCGCGGACCCGCGATCGACGCAGCCCCAGGTAGCGGGAGTCGTTCAGGAGTGACTCGCGGTTGGTGCCGACGTCCAGCCCGACGGCCAGGACGCGTCGGGGGTCGATGCCGGCCGCGACTGTGTAGACCGCGAGCTTGCCGATCGAGATGTCGATCCCGCCGACTCCCCAGTCGCCGATGCCGAGGATCGCCTCGGCATCAGAGGCGACGACCAGATCGATGTCGTCCGGTCCGAGCCCGGTGGAGTCCAGCGCCCGGTCGATGCCGTCGACGTCCTCGATGTTCAAGAAGACGCCTCGCGGGCGGCGGAAGAGATGACTGAACTCCTGGATCGCCGTTCCCACCGTGGGGGTGTAGACGATCGGCAGCATCTCGGTCACGTGCTCGCCCACCAGCCGGTAGAAGAGCACCTCGTTGCTGTCGTGGAGCTGGGTGAGGAACACCCACTTCCCGACGTCCGAGTCCTGCTGGTTGAACTGCTCGTAACAGCGGGCGACCTGCTCGGTGATCGTCTCCAGCCCGGACGGAAGCAGCCCGTGCAGACCCAGGTGGTCGCGCTCGGCCATGGTGAAGGCGGTCCCGCGGTTGACCTGCGGGTCATCGAGGACGGCCAGCCCGCGGGCGTGAACCTGCATGGCGGGAGACCCGTCGGAACCCTCGACGATGGTCAGGTTCGGCTCAGGCGACATTCTGTTCGACCCTTCATGGGTACCGCTGATCGGACGGCGTCGACCCTCATCTGGGCAGGCGCCCAGGTGCCGATCGTCTGCTCGCACGGACGCAAGCCCGGTCTACACCCCACCCGGGTGGACAGCCTCATCCGTCGGGGGTGAGGCGGCCGTACCGGCTCGGTGCTTCGCTTCGACGATGCAGGAGGTGCCTGTCGCGTACGGACCTCGGCTCCGCCGGTCTGCGACACGCTCATCCAGCCACACCGACGAAACCGGGCGACATGGCAGTACGAGCAGCAGCGAGGCGGCCCGCCCGCAAGCACCGACGCCGACCGGGTTCGGCCGCCGCTGATCGCGTGACCGCCCCTGCCGGGCTTCGTCGATCACTCCCGTCGTCCGGAGTGGGCGAGCTCGAGGAAGCCGAGGTCATTGCCGAGTCCGACGAGTAGACACCCCCACACCGTCAGCGAAGGGACTGCATGATGATCGATCTCGCCACGTACACCCCGTTGGGCGACAAAAAGAACTCCGACTTCTTCGAGGAGTACCTGCCCAAGGTGTACGAACGTCGCCAGAAGTCCGGGCTCGACGAGATCGTTGGCGAGACCGCGGCTCTGGTCATCCAGGTCGAGCACGGCGATGCGGTCGACTACATGGCCGAGCTCGCCGCGATGGGCCCCTACCGGTTCCAGGCGGCCCGGCTCACCGACACCCACAAGGTCTACCTGCTCCAGTCGCAGCCGGAGTTCCCGCGGCTGATCGTCCTCGAGCCGCTCACCGCGGCGTACGAGGACAACGTGACGCGATGGAACAACCTCTACCCGCTGGCCAAGAAGAAGCCGAACGCGCGCTACATCGGAGAGGTCTACAAGGCGCAGTCGACGAAGGCCGTCCGGGAAGCACTCGAGCCGCAGAACATCCGCTTCGCCTACCCGGGGGACACGGTCAACGGCTTCTACGCGATGACCCACCTGACCTTCACCTTCATGTCCGACTTCACCTACAACCGGGTCGGCTACGTCGACGTCGACGTCGACGACCTCGACGCTCTCGGGCTCGGGGAGGGGATCACCCTGACCGCCGAGGAACGCGGCAAGCTCGACCGCGCCGACGCGCTCCAGGCCGAGCACGGCATCCAGAAGCTGGTGCTGGGCGTTGACCACGCCGCTACCCGGATCCTCGCGGGCGACCGGGAGCACGCCCTCCTGGAATACCTGACGGTGGTCCCGTACTACTTCTGGGGCGCCTACAACATCCACGAGATGAACTCGTCCACCAACGTGACCCGGCACCTCGACATCGACGACGACAAGAGATCGCCGGCGCGGGTGTTCACCGCCAACAACACGCCGTCGATCGTGAACTCCTTCGAGAACCTGCCGATGCCCACCGAGGACTTCGTGCGCAACTTCGGCCGCCGGATGCACCACATGGCGATGGCCGTGATCGACGGCCACGTGGCAGACGAGAAGAACGTCGACTTCGTGGTGCGTCAGCTGGCCGAGATGGGCACCCCGTTCCTGGCCCACGTCGTGGGCGAGTGCAAGGACGACCCCAACCTCAAGCAGATCTTCTCCAAGAGCTCGCCGTACTCGCTGCTCATCACCGAGTACATCGAGCGATGCCACAACTTCCAAGGCTTCTTCACCCGCGACAACGTCGCTTCCCTCACCGCCGCCGCAGGAGCCGACGAGCGCTACGAGCACGGTCAGGTCTTCGACTGATCCGACCGCGGCCACGCTGCCGTCGTCCCCCAGCCTGTCCAACCAAGGAGAACCCCGATGATCGAACGCATCCGTACCAAAGCACTGTGGGCGGTCATCATCCTCGCCCTGCTGGTGATCCCGCTTGCCGTGCTGGTGAGTCCGTGGTGGTGGCTGCTGGAGATCTTGTTCGTGCCGCTCGTGCTGCTCGGCATCTACGACTACTTCCAGCTCCGGCACAGCATCTTGCGCAACTACCCTTTGGCCGGCCGGATGCGGTTCCTCCTGGAGGGTATGGGCCCTGAGCTGCACCAGTACCTGGTGGAGAACGACACCGACGGCCGGCCGTTCGACCGCGACACCCGCTCGGTGATCTACCAGCGCGCGAAGAGCGTGGGCGACAAGAAGCCGTTCGGCACCGAGCTGAACGTGTACGACGCCGGCTACAGCTGGATGAACCACTCCATCGCGCCCCGGCCGATGGTCGCGAACCCCGAGCAGGACCTCCGGGTCACCGTGGGCGGGGAGCAGTGCACGCAGCCCTACTCGGCGTCGGTGCTGAACATCTCGGCGATGAGCTTCGGGGCGCTCGGCGAGGCAGCCGTCCGGGCGATGAACCAGGGCGCGAAGGCCGGCGGGTTCGCCCATGACACGGGAGAGGGCGGCTTGTCGAAGTACCACAAGGAGGCCGGCGGCGACCTGATCTGGCAGATCGGCACCGGCTACTTCGGCTGCCGCGACACCAACGGCGACTTCGACCCCGAGGCCTTCCGCAAGACTGCCGCGCTGCCCCAGGTCAAGATGATCGAGATCAAGGTCTCCCAGGGCGCCAAGCCCGGGCACGGCGGCATCCTCCCGGCGGCCAAGGTGACCGCGGAGATCGCCGAGGCCCGGATGGTGCCGCAGGGCAAGGACGTGTTCTCCCCGACCTACCACAAGGCGTTCTCCACGCCGCTGGAGATGACCGCGTTCATCACCCAGCTGCGCGAGCTCAGCGACGGCAAGCCGGTCGGCTTCAAGATCTGCATCGGCGACCCTCGCGAGTTCATGGCGATCGTCAAGGCGATGATCCAGACCGGCGTCTACGCCGACTTCATCGTCGTGGACGGCGGCGAGGGCGGCACCGGTGCGGCGCCACTGGAGTTCTCCGACTCCTTGGGCGCTCCGCTCAACGAGGGGCTGCTGCTGGTGCAGAACACCCTCGTCGGCGCCGGGATACGAGACCGGTTCAAGATCGGCACCAGCGGCAAGATGGTCACCGCGTCGGCGATGGCCCGGACGATGGCCCTCGGTGCGGACTGGTGCAACTCGGCGCGGGCGTTCATGTTCGCGGTCGGCTGCATCCAGTCGCAGCGTTGCCACACCAACCGTTGCCCGGTCGGAGTCACGACGCAGGACCCCAAGCTGCAGCGCGCCCTGATCGTGTCGGACAAGTTCGAGCGGGTGCACAACTTCCACCGCAACACGGTGCACGCGCTTGCCGAGATGATCGCGGCGATGGGGCTGGACCACACCGCCGAGCTGCGCCCGTACCACGGCGTTCGCCGGGTCACTCAGTTCCAGGCTCTCTCGTTCGAGGAGATCTACCACTTCGTGGCGCCGGGACAGTTCCTCGACGGCACGGCGGACCCACGGTTCCAGAACTTCTGGGACCAGTCGTCTGCCGAGTCCTTCCGCCCGTGGTCCGCCGCCGAGAAGGCAACCCGGGTCTGAGCCGAGCGACGGCAGGAGTATCAATGGCAGCCGCGGCGGTTCACCGGGTCGTCATCGTCGGCGGCGGCTTCGGCGGGCTCTTCGCCGCGAAGTTCCTCAAGCGGGCGCGGGTCCACGTGACCTTGGTGGACCGCGTCAACCACCACCTGTTCCAGCCGCTGCTCTACCAGCTGGCGACGGGCATCCTGTCGGAGGGTGAGGTGGCGCCACCGATCCGTGGCGTCCTGCGCCGTCACCCCAACGTTGACGTCGAGATGGCCACCGTCACCGGGTTCGACCTCTCGACCCGGACGGTGGCGGCCACGAGACCGGACGGGACCGCGCGCAGCTATGAGTACGACAGCCTGATCGTCGCCGGAGGTGCCAGCCAGACCTTCTTCGGCCACGACGAGTTCTCCCGGTTCGCGACCAGCATGAAGACCATCGACGACGCGCTCGAGCTGCGGGGTCGCATCTTCGGGGCCTTCGAGATGGCGGAGAACGAGGAGGACCCCCGGTCGCGCCAGGAGTGGCTCACGTTCGTCGTCGTCGGCGGTGGGCCCACCGGTGTCGAGGTCGCCGGGCAGATCGCCGAGCTGTCGCGCTCCGGGCTCAAGGGCAACTTCCGCCGCATCGATCCGACCACGGCGCAGGTCGTGCTGGTCGACGGCGGACCGGAGATCCTGGCCACGTTCGGTGACCGGCTCTCCCAGAAGGGTGCCCGGGAGCTGGAGCGGCTCGGCGTCACGATCCGTACCGGCAGCATCGTCACGGGCATGGACGCCTTCGGGGTCGAGTTCACGACGCCGGACGGGTCGGGTGACCGGGTGGCCGCGCGGACCAAGATCTGGGCCGCAGGAGTTCAGGCGTCCCCGTTGGCGGGTCTGCTCGCCCAGGGGAGCGGAGCGACCTGCGACCGCTCCGGGCGGATCGAGGTCCTCGACGACTGCACGCTGCCCGGTCATCCCGAGGTCTTCGCGATCGGCGACATGATGGCCCTCCGCGACCTGCCGGGAGTGGCGGAGGTCGCCATGCAGTCGGGCATCCACGCGGCGAACACGATCAAGCGCCGGCTGCACGACAAGGACGCGGCCGTCTTCACCTATCGCGACCTCGGCAGCATGGCGACGATCTCGCGGTTCCATGCCGTCGTCAGCTTCAAGGGGCTCCGACTGTCCGGCTTCCTCGGTTGGCTGATGTGGCTGGTGGTGCACATCACCTTCCTGACCGGCTTCAAGAACCGCTTCTCCGCACTGGTCAACTGGAGCAGCACGTTCCTGCTCGGTGGCCGCGCGGAGCGGACGATCACGTTCCGCCAGGTGGTCGGGCGGGTCGCGATCGATGAGGCCGGCGGCGCGAAGCTGACCGATCAGGTCATCGCCGTACGTCGACCAGGCGGCGATGAGCGCACCTGACGGCGCGTGCAACGTCTAGGTGTGTGCTCGGACCAGCCAGGCGGCCGAGGGAAGGCTGACCATGCCCGCTGCCTGGACGTGCCGGGTGAGCAGGCAGGTCAGCCTGCGGCGCGCCTGCTCGGCGCCGTGGGGCGTCAGGCGGGCCAGGGCGTCCTGCGCGCTGCCGAAGCTCAGGACGAAGTCCTCCGCGTCGGAGACCGTGGTACCGAAGTGCACGTCCTCGTGCACGGCAGTGATGTGGACGTCGGCGAAGCCTGCCCGGGCGAGCAGGCCGGACAGGAGCTCGCGATCCCCGAGGCTGAACGGGCTGCCGTCGCTGAGACCGGTTGCGGGGTCACCGGTGAGCGCGCGGTTGGTCTCGAGGATCCAGGGGTTGAGTGCCTGCGGCTGCCACACCAGCGCCACGAGTCGGCCGCCCGGACGCAGCCAGCGCGCGAGGTTGGCGAAGGCGGCAGTCGGCTCGTCGAAGAACATCAGGCCGAAGCGGCTGACGATCACGTCGACCGGGGCGGTGGCCGGCTGGTGGGTCTGGGCGTCTGCGACGACGTAGGACACGTTGGTCAGGTCGTCCGGCACCCGGGCGCGTGCGGTCGCCACTGATGACGCCCAGAGGTCGATGCCGATGACTGCGCCCGGAGCCGCGAGGGCAGCCGCCGCCACGGTCGGCCCGCCGGTGCCACAGCCCACGTCGATGACGGTCTCCCCGGGCCGGAGGTCGGCCGCCGCGACGAGGTGGGGCAGGTAGTCGCTGAGCTCGAGCTCCTGTCCGGTCAGCGCAGTCATCGGCCGACCTCCACGGGCTGCTCGCGTCGGGCTCGTGGCACGCGGACGCTCGGCGCCCACCACCAACGCCACCCCGCTGACCACGATGGCGGCACCGAGCAGCGTCTCCGGCGTCACCGGCTCGCTGAGGACGAGCCAGCCGAGGAAGACAGCCACCACCGGGCTGACGTAGGCGTACGTGACGACCACGGACACGGCAGTGGTCTGGAGCAGCCAGGCGTAGGCACTGAACGCGAGGACGGACCCGACCAGCACGAGGAAGGTCCACGCGGCCCACGACCGCGCGGAGTAGGCGACGGGATCGAAGTGCTCGCCTCGCCCGAGCCCGACAGCCGTCAGAACCGCGCCGCCGACGAGCATCTCGTAGACCACCACGACGAACGGGTCCCGCGGCAGCTGCAGGGACGGTGAGAGCCAGGATCCGAATGCCCACGCCACGCTGGCAGCGATCACCGTCAGCAAGGTCCACGTGGGGACGGCGCCGCCGATGCCGTTGCCGGCGATGAGGAGGGCAGCACCGGCGAAGCCCACCAGCACACCGACGACTGTCCGGCCGGCGGGCCGGTCGCCCGCCAGCGTGCGGTAGCAGGCGACCCAGAGGGGGACGGCGGCGATCAGGAGCGCGGTCAGGCCGGAGGGAGCACCTCCGTCCTCGGCGATGGTCACGAGGCCCTGGCCGAGCACGGGAAGCAACAGACCCAGCAGTGCGCAGCCGGCGAGCTGGGCCCGGGTCAGCCGGAGGCGGTCGAGGCCCCCGCGCATCGCCAGCACCGCGGCGAGCACGACCGCGGCGGTGAGGGCACGCAGCCCGGAGGCCAGCAGCGGCGGCATCTCCTCGACCATGATCCACAGGCCGAGGTAGGTGGATCCCCAGACCACGTACACGGTGCCCAGTGCGGCGACCACGAGCAGCGTGCTGCGGCCCGCCGGCGCTCCGGTGGGGGTGCGAGCGGGGGTGCGGGTGGCGGTGATGGCTGCCATGGGCGAGCTCCTCTCGGGTGGACAGGAGGGACGCTAGGCGGCTGACGTCTTCGTGAAAAGCGATCATTGGCGATCAGGGTGATCGCGATCGACTATCGTACGGGGGGATGGGCGACGTTGATCTGCGACACCTGAGGGCGATGGCGACCATCGCCGAGGAGGGCACGTTCGGCCGGGCGGCCGCCCGGCTCGGCTACACCCAGTCGTCGGTCAGCCAGCAGATCGCCGGACTCGAGCGGGCCGTGGGCGGCGCCGTGTTCGACCGACCCGGCGGTCCCAAGCCGGTGCGGCTCACTCCGCTCGGCGAGCTGGTCCTCGCGCGCGGACGCGAGCTGCTGGCGGGCGCGGACGACCTCGGCGACGCCATCGAGCGTTTCCTGGCCGGGGACGGCAGGATCGACATCGGCACGTTCCAGAGCCTGTCCGCCGTCGTCCTGCCCTCGCTGGTGCGACGGCTGCGTGCGGACCATCCCGGCTGTGAGATCCGGCTGTCCGAGGACGAGTCGGGGGATCCGCAGATCGGCGACCTCGACCTGCTGTTCTACGACGGACCGGTCGGAGACGACGTCGACAGCGTGAAGCTGCTCGACGACCCCTACCTGCTGGTGGCGCGACCGGGCGACTTCCCCGACCGGCCCGGTGCCGCTCACCGACCTCGACGGTGCCGCGATGGTCGCCTGGCCGGCCACCTGCGACCAGCCCCGGCTGGAGCAGGCGCTGCTCCGAGACGCGCGGGTCCGGATCGTGTTCCGCAGCGCGAGCAACGAGACCCTGCTGTCCATGGTGCGGGCCGGCATGGGTTGCGCGATCCTCCCGTGGCTCGCCCTCGCCGAGGCCTGGTCCGACGACCGGCTCGAGGTGCACCGGCTGCGACCCGCGCCGGCGCGAGAGGTCTACCTGCACTGGCGTTCCGGCCGCACGCAGTCCCCGCTCGCGGTGCAGGCGACCCGGGTCGCCCGCGAGATCGCCGCGGACCTGTCCGAACGCATCCAGGCGTCGCTGGCCGCGCCGGTGCCTCGGCCGGCCGACCCGACCTGAGCGCGCGGTCGGCGCGGTCGCTCACCAGCTCGCGCGCCGTACCGTCTCGTCGACGTCGTCCTGGTTCGGCGCCGCCTGCCGGGGGTCGTCGGGCCACTGCTGCACGACAGTCGTCGCCCAGGCGGCCCACTCGGCGACCATCCGGTAGTAGTCGGTGAGGAACCGGCCGGTGAGCACGTTCTGCGCCGCCCGCTGCTGGAAGGGTCCCTCGCCGGCTTGATAGGCGAGCGCGGCGGCGAGGTTGCCCGCGTTGCGTTCCTCCGCCCAGGCGCGCGTCGCGGCCAGCGTGGCCAGCGCATCGGCCCGGGTCCCGTGCTCGGCGAAGC
Organism: uncultured Actinomycetota bacterium; assembly: GCA_963801045.1. Taxonomy (GTDB): domain Bacteria; phylum Actinomycetota; class Actinomycetes; order Propionibacteriales; family Nocardioidaceae; genus JACCWP01. The sequence goes on along the minus strand of CAWDDC010000003.1, from coordinate 256,647 downwards.
CGACCTGCAGCAGCTGCTCGAACGAGAGGACCGGACCCTCACCCGGCTCGGCGAGCCAGCCCGACAGCGCCCGGCGTCCCTTGGCGGAGATGGTGTAGACGGTGCGCTCCCGGGCGCCGACGCTCTCAGTGCGGGCACGGGCGAGGCCGTGGTCGACCAGCTTCTTGGGTTCCTCATAGAGCTTGCTGGCCGCCCGCGGCCAGATCCGGCCGAGGCTGCGATCCATCTGCTGGGTCAGCTCGTAGCTGCTCCACGGCTGGACCGCGAGCAGACTCAGGATCGCGTACGACGTCGTGGTCAGGCGCGCGGCTCTTGACATGGCCCTCCTTCAGGGAGTACTCAGGATACTCCCATAGGGAGTATACGAGGAGACGAGCGGTGACCGAGGTGACAACGCCACCGGTGCACCCCACCAACACCGAGCAGGCGCGTGCGTGGGACGGCAACGAGGGCGCGTACTGGGCGCGCAACGCCGACGGGTTCGAGCAGGCGGTGGCCCGCTACGACCCGCACCTGCTCAGCGCGGCCGGCATCGCGCCGACCGCGCGCGTGCTCGACGTGGGCTGCGGCACCGGCAGCACCACGCGGGCCATCGCGCGGGTGGCTGCTGCCGGCACCGTTCTCGGGGTGGACCTGTCCGCGCGCATGATCGAGGTGGCGCGCGAGCGGGCTGCGCGGGACGGGATCGGCAACGTCGTGTTCGAGCAGTCGGACGCGCAGATCCACCCGTTTGCCGCGGCGTCGGTCGACGTGGCCGTGAGCCGCACCGGCACGATGTTCTTCGGCGACCCGGCGGCGGCCTACGCCAACCTCGCCAGGGCTCTGGTCCCCGGCGGCCGGCTGGCCATGGTGGTCTGGCAGCCGCCGTCCGACAACGAGTGGATCATCGCCATCGGCGCCGCACTTGCCGCCGGTCGCGACCTCCCGGCGCCACCGCCGGAGGCGCCGGGGCCGTTCTCGATGAGTGATCCCGACCGCGTCCGCGGCCTGCTCGAGGGGGCGGACTTCGCGGCGCCGCGGTGCACCGCCGTCAGCGAGCCCATGGTGTTCGGCGCCGACGTCGACGGCGCCTGTGCGTTCATCCTCGGCAACCTCGGCTGGATGCTGGAGGGCCTCGACGAAGCCGACCGTGCGCAGGCAATCGCCGACCTTCGCCGGTCGTTGCACGAGCACCGGAGCGAGCTCGGGGTCGCGTACGGCTCCGCCGCCTGGCTGATCACGGCTCACCGCCGCTGAGCCGGACGCCCGGCCCAGCAAGGCAGGGCCCGGGCCCAGCCATCAGGTCGACCGGCGCTCCGAGCGCCCACGCTCGGGGGACGGGGAAGACTCGAACGAGGAGCTCGAGGCGCCGAGGCTGCTTGCTGCGACTCTCAGAGGCCGGAGGGCGGGCTCTCCAGGCGATGGAGGCGTTGCCCGCCCGGCCGCGAGTGTCAGGTGCCCGGAGGGTGTAGCGGGTGAGGACGCAGAACTCGTTGCCTTCGGTCGGTGGGACGCAGGCAGATGCACATGCGGTTCTGCACCGTCCTCGGCTCGGGGAGCCGTACGACGATCATCTGGCGGTCGTCGGGGCCGACCAGCCAGCACTCGTCCTCGGCCGGCCCCATCTCCGCCTCGTCGAGGAGGCGGGAGTCATCCGGCACCTGTGCCCACCAGGTGACCTGTGCCTAGGGATCGGCTGCGTCGATAGAGAAGTTGGATGTCCGGGGTACCAGGATCGTCCTCCGCTCCGATCCGACTTCGCGTCAGCAACGATCGCCTGGAAAGAGCCGCTGGCCCGGCCTCACGCTGTCAACTGCGGTGCGAGGACGTCGTAGGCCCAGGAGGCGAGCGTGGTCGGTGTGCTCGTGTGCACGGTGCGCGCTTGTTCGGGAGCGAAGCCGTCGCGCATCCCCATGGACATTCCGAGGATGGCCTCGGCGCGCGCGTCGCTCATTCCGGCGGTGCGCAGCATCGAGCGCATCGCATCGTCCGAAATCCGTTCGGCTCGGAGCGGGTGGCCGCTCGCCGCGGTGACGATGTCGGCGACCTGGGTCCAGGTCAGGTCGGCGGGTCCGTGCACTGCTCGGACGCATCGCCCCGACCAAGCGGTCGAGAGCAGTCGGGTGGTTGCGACCTCGGCGACGTCGCGGGGTGCGACCCAGGGAATGGCGAGGTCCACCGGCAGGAGCACGGGGATGGTGCCGCCGCGGATGGTGTCGATCTGGAGCTCGAGGTTGGAGAAGAACATGCCGCAGCGCAGGTGGGTCACCGCCGCGGCGGCGTCGTCGAGCGCCTCCTCGGTGCGGGCCAGACCGTCGATCTCCCCGACGCCGTGCCGCTTCTCGGCGCCGACACTGCTCTGGAAGACCACCCGAGCGATCCGGTTCTCAGCCACCGCGTGGGTGACGCTCTCGGTCGCGCGGGCGTACTCTGCGAGCGGTTCGTCAGTTGCGGGCGGGGGGTCCACCCAGAACAGGGCGTCGACTCCTCTGGTGGCCGCCACCACGGCGTCGACGTCGTGCTGGTCGACCGCGACGGCGTCGACCTGGGCGCGGATCCCGGTCTCGAGACGGGCGGGATCCCGGGCCAGCACCGTGGGGCGGATCCCGGCGCGGACCAGCATGGCCACCACCTGCCTGCCCACGTTTCCCGTCGGAGTGGTCACGGCGATCCTCATCGGCAGTCTCCCTGTGCGGTCGGTCGGGCGGGCGACCTCCAACGGTAGGAGCAGTGGCGGCCGCATCCTGTCCGCCACTTCTGCGATGCTGTCCGGCGTGGCCCAGGACCCGACGGGGCGCACCCTGTTGCTGCTCTCACTGCTGCAGTCGCGCAGCGGGTGGAGCGTCGAGCAGCTCGCGGCCCGGCTCGGCGTGAGCGGTCGCACGGTGCGACGCGACGCCGAGCGCCTGCGCGGGCTCGGATACGGGATCGAGGCCAGGCCGGGCCCGGGCAGCACCTACCGCCTGGTCCCCGGCGTCGCAGTGCCGCCGTTGCTGTTCGACCCCGACGAGATCAGCGTCGTGGTGGCCGGTCTCCAGCTGCTGGCTGCCCAGATGCCCGGCGACGACACGCCGCTCCGGGCCCTGGCCAAGCTCGACCAGGTGCTGCCACGCGCGCTACGGCGCCGGGTCGCCTCGACCTTGCTGGCGATCGCTGTCACCGAGAGCGTCGAGCCTGGTATCGATGCCAACGCGGTCGGGACGGTGGCCGACGCGGTCGCCGATGGACTGCGCGTCCGGTTCACCTACCGCGACGGGCAGGGCCGGACAACCACCCGCCTGCTCGCGCCGCACAGGCACGTTCATCATCGCGGGCGGTGGTACCTCATCGGCTACGACATCGACCAGGACGACTGGCGCACCTTTCGTTTCGACCGGGTGAGCGACGTCGAACCCGTGCCCGGCACGTACGAGCTGCCCGAGTTCCCCGACGTGTCCATCGGCGAATGGCTCACGACCGACTTCGGCCGACGGGAAGCACGACCACGACGGAGCACAAACCGGCCCGAGGGCGAGTAGCGGCACCCGACCCACCCGGCGATCCGGCTGGTAGGAATGCGGCGTGCCCGACCTCACCGCACCGATCCGCAGCGCGCGCCTCGACCTGGTGCTGCTGCCTTGCGACTGGCTCCAGGCCTACGTCGCCGGGCGGCCGACGGCGGACCTGGGTTTCGACGACCCGCACGACGTGCTGGGCACCTCGCTCGGGCTGGTCGCGATGCGGGCCGAGCAGATCGCGGCCGACCCGGCCCAGGAGCCGTGGCTGCTGCGGATGATGGTGCTGCGGTCGGACGCACGCGGTGGCCGCGGCGAGGCGGTGGGCTACGCGAACTTCCACGCACCGCCCGACGAGCGCGGCATGGTCGAGATCGGCTACCGGGTGGTCGCGCACCTGCGCGGGCGCGGCTACGCCTCCGAGGCGGCGGCCGCGATGTGGCAGTGGGCCGCCGACCACGGCGCCCGGGTGCTGCGCGCCAGCATCGCCCCGTCGAACGCGCCGTCGGTCGCGCTGGTCGAGCGGGCCGGCTTCCGGCACGTCGGCCAGCAGTACGACGAGGTGGACGGGCTGGAGCTGCTCTGGGAGCGCCCCGCACCGGCCGCCACCCCCTCGAACGATCCGACGGTGTGACGGCCCGGTCCGGCGTCAGGTCGGATCGTGCGGGGGAGGGGCGGTCAGGGGCAGCCCTCGGCCACCCAGCGGCGCACCGCCTCGCCGTCGCCGTCGAGGACGGGCGGCGCCCGGTGCGCGCTGCGGGTCACCTCGATCCCCTCGGTGTCGAAGAATCGCAGCGGCGGGCCCGGCAGGTGGACCGGGCCGAGGGTGGGGTGGTCGACCTCGACCATCAGCCCCTGCGCGTGCACCTGGTCCCAGGAGTAGACCTCGTCCATCGTGCGGACCTTGCCCGCGGGCACGCCGACCTCCTGCAGCTTGGCCAGCAGCGGCGCCGCCTCCCAGTCGGCGAAGACCTCCTCGACCAGCGCGATCACCTCGTCGCGACGGGCGACGCGCAGCTGGTTGGACGAGAGACCCTCGGCCTCGGGGTCGAGCCCGAACCCCGCGCAGAACCGCCGCCACAGCGCCTCGCTGCCCAGCGCGATCTGCACCGCGCCGTCGGCACAGTGGAACAGCCCGTACGGCGAGATCGACGGGTGGTGGTTGCCCTGGGCCAGCGGCACCTCGCCGGCCACCGTCCACCGGGTGCCCTGGTAGGCGTGGACGCCGATGATCCCGGCCAGCAGCGAGGTGCGGACGGTGCTGCCTCGGCCGGTGCGCTCGCGCTCGTGCATCGCGGCCAGCACGCCGTAGGCGCCGAACATCCCCGAGAGCATGTCGCCGATCGGCGTCCCGACCTTCTGCGGCTCGTCGGCGGAGGGACCGGTGATCGACATCAGGCCGGCCTCCCCCTGCGCGATCTGGTCGTAGCCGGCCCGCCCCGCCTCCGGTCCGTCGTGGCCGAAACCCGTGATGGACAACGCGATCAGCCGTGGGTTGCGCGCCTGCAGCGTCTCGATGCCGAGGCCGAGCCGCTCCAGCACCCCGCTGCGGAAGTTCTCGACCACCACGTCGGCGCGGTCGGTGAGCGCGAGCAGCACCTCGCGGTCGGCCTCGTCCTTGAGATCGAGGGCGATCGACTCCTTGTTGCGGTTGGTCGACAAGAAGTACGTCGACTCGCGACCGCCTGCGACGTCGGCGCTCTCGTCGACGCCGTCGGGCCAGCAGAACGGCGGACCCCAGCCGCGCGCGTCGTCCCCCTTGTCGGGCACCTCGACCTTGATCACCCGGGCACCGAGGTCACCCAGCATCTGGGTGCCGTGCGGGCCGGCCAGGGCCCGGGACAGGTCGACGACCAGGACGTCGTGCAGCGGACCGGTGCTCACAGCTGGTGCCTCCTCGCTGGCGGGTTGCGTCACCGTACCGGCGGGCATCGCCGACCCGCAGCCCGTCAGGACCCGAGCGCCCCGCCGAGCAGGACACCGAGCGCGCAGGCGCCCAGCGCGGCACCGACCGACAGCACCACGTTGGCGAGGGCCAGCAGCCGGGCCCGGGTCTGCAGCAGTCGCAGCGTCTCGTACCCGAACGTCGAGTACGTGGTGTAGGTGCCGCAGAAGCCGACGCCGGCGAGGGCCAGCACCGCGCCGTCGGCGGCGAGCCCGGCCAGCAGCCCGAGCAGCAGTGAGCCGGCGACGTTGACGGCGAGCGTGCCCCAGGGGAAGACCGAGTCGCGCCAGGTCTGCACCCAGCGGTCGGTCAGGTAGCGCAGCGGTGCGCCCGCCGCAGCGCCCAGGGCGACCAGCAGCGGCGTCATGCGCGACTCCCCGGCCAGGGCCGGCGGGTGCCGGCGTCGCAGCGTCAGCAGGGCGATCGCCTGGCCCGCCCACACGGCGCACACCCCGGCCACCAGGGTGATCGCGAGCCCGGCCACGGCCGTCCCCGCGGCGCCGGCGTCGAGGCTCTGCTGCGCGTCGAGAGCGTACGTCGAGAAGGTGGTGTAGCCGCCCAGCACCCCGACCCCGAGGAACGGCCGGGCCAGCGGGTGGCCGGACAGCACGGTCCCGACCAGCACCATCAGCGCCCCGATCAGCAGGCACCCGGTGACGTTGACGGTCAGGGTCGACCAGGCGAACGCCCCCGGCCGGTGCGGCCAGGCCTCGTCGACGCCGTAGCGCGCGAGCGCCCCGACCATGCCGCCGGCGGAGATCGCGCCGAGCACCGGCCAGCGTGCGGCGCGGAGCTCGCGCCGCTGCTCCGCCGTGGACAGGTCGACGTCGGGGTCGATGCCGCGGCCCGGTTCGGGCGATGTGTCCGGAGTCCCGCTCACCCCGTCCTCCCCTCGGACCGGACCGCAGAAAGTGGCCCTGTGTAATCACGCATGCGCGGTGTGTTAATGACGCTACTCCGTTCGTCCATCAGTTCCCCGAATCCGTTGGCAGTGGCTACCGGCGCCAGCGACCATCGGGCCATGAGCGACCAGGAGGCATCCGCCACCGGTCACCGTGGCATGCGCCTGGTGGCCGTGCGTCGATCGTCCTGGCAGCGTGTCTCGCGCTCGGCCTGGTCGTCCAGCTGGTGGTCACCGGCGAGTCAACGACGTGGGCGTGGGGCCTGACCGTCGTCCTGCTCGCCCTGACGATCGCGACCTTTGCGCGGGAGCTCCGCCGCGACACCGTCGTCATCGACGACGCCAACCAGCTGCTGCGCAGCGTCGTCGACAGCTCCCTGGTCGGGATGCTCGTGATCGGTGTCGAGGGTGACACGCGTCGGGCGGGTCGTCGCGGCCAACCCCGCGGCCCGTGACCTGCTCGGGGACGACGCCATCGGCCGCAGCTGGACCGAGCTGCTGTTCCCGGCCGACCGGGGCCAGGCGGAGCGGACGCTGGAGCGGCTCGCCGCTGCCGCCGACGACGACCCAGCCGCGACCTCCTGGCGCGGCGAGCTGCGCCACCTGCAGCCCGACGGCTCGCTGGTGCAGACGATGGTGGTCGCCTCGGTGACCACCACTCCCGTGTGCGGTCGGGTGATCGGCCTGCAGGTGCTCGACGTCCACGACCGCAAGCACGCCGAGCAGGAGCTCAAGCGGCTGGCCCTGCACGACCCCCTCACCGGGCTGCCGAACCGCACCCTGATGTCGGAGTACATCGCGCACGCGCTGTCCGCGCGCGAACGCTCGGGTGGCGAGGTGGCGCTGATCTACTGCGACTGCGACGAGTTCCAGCAGATCAACGAGACCTTCGGCCACGCGGTGGGTGACCGGGTGCTGGCCGACCTCGGCCGGCGGCTGCACCATGCCGTCCGGCTCTCCGACGCGGTGGCCCGGATGCCCGGCGACGAGTTCGTCGTGCTCTGCACCGATCTCGACTCCGCGGCCGAGGCGGAGATCGTGGCCGAGCGGCTGCTGAAGGCCGGCGCGCAGGCCCTACGACCTGGACGACGGCACCGTGCCCCTCAACATCAGCATCGGCATCGCGGTCGCCCAGCCGGACAGCGATCCCGAGTCGCTGCTGCGCGAGGCCAACACCGCGATGTACCTCGCCAAGCACGACGGCCGCGGGCTCATCCGCGCGTACGAGCCCGGGCTGGAGGTCGAGGCGACCCGACGGGTCACGGTCGGCTCCGAGCTGCGCCACGCCCTCAGCGACGGTCAGCTGCGGGTCTACTACCAGCCGATCCTCTCCATCGCCGACCGTCGGGTGGTCGCGGTCGAGGCGCTGGTGCGCTGGCAGCACCCCGACCTCGGTCTGCTCGCGGCCGGCTCGTTCCTCGACATCGCCGAGGAGAGCGACCTGGTCTGCGACATCGACGCGTGGGTTGCCGGTCAGGCCACCAGCGCCGCGGCCGGCTGGCCGCAGCAGCGCGGCGCCGACATCGACCTGCACCTCAACCTGTCCGCCCGGCACCTGGGCAACCACGACGCGGCCGACCTGGTCGCGAACTGCCTGCGCGAGTCGGGGCTGACCGCGGCGAGGCTCGTGGTCGAGCTGACCGAGTCGACGCCTGCTCGGCGGCGACCGCGACGACGGCCGCCACGACGTCGACCAGCTGCGCGAGACCGGGGTGCGCTTCGCCGCCGACGACTTCGGCACCGGCTTCACCACCCTCGACCAGCTGGTCAACCTCCCGCTGGACATCGTGAAGGTCGACCGCGCGTTCACCGCCCGGCTGGAGAGCGACCCGCGGGCGCGCGCGATCGTGCAGGCGGTGGCGAGCCTCGGGCGCAGCCTCGAGCTGTCGGTCGTGGCCGAGGGAGTGGAGCGGGTCGAGCAGCACGCGCTGCTGGCCGACCTGGGGATCGCGGCCTACCAGGGCTTCCTGCACGCGCCGCCGGTCGACGCCGAGACGCTGCGCCGGATGCTCGCGGCGGCGAACTGACCCCTCACGATCATCCGCGCAGTACGCCCGGGCGCAGTGCGCGGATGAACGACGCGTGAAGGGGACCGGCTACTGGCTGCCGGCGACGTACTGGTTGAGCTGGTCGCGCTCGAACTCCAGCTCGCCGATGCGTGCCTTGACCGCGTCGCCGATGCTGACCAGCCCGGCCAGCTTGCCGCCGGTGACCACGGGGATGTGGCGTACGCGCCGCAGCGTCATCATCCGCATCAGGTCCTCGAGGCTGTCGCCGGGCTCGCAGACGTGCACCTCGGTGGTCATGACGTCGCCGACCCGCTCGGTCAGGGCCTCGGCCCCCTCGCGCATCCGACGTACGACGTCGCGCTCGGACACGATGCCCGCGACCGTCTCGCCGTCCTCACTGACCACCAGGGCGCCGAAGTTGTGCTCCGCGAGTGTGCCGATGAGCTCGGCCAAGGTGGCGTCGGGGCCGATGGTCACCACTCCGGCAGCACCCTTGGACTCCAGCACGTCCTTGATCCGCACGCTGACCTCCTGCGGCTGGTCGGAGACCGCAGACTAGTGCGGCCGACCCGGCTCGGCCAGCACTTCGGCTCCGGCTGCGAGGATGAGGCGGTGCCGTCACTGTCCCTGCCGCCGTCCGGCAGGGCGCTGGCGGTCATGGCCTGGATCACCGTCGTGCTCGCGCTCGACGCCGACGGGTCCCTGGGTCTGCAGCGGGTGCTCGGGGTCGCGACGTGGGCGCTGCTGGTCTTCGCGCTGTCCCGCGAGGCCGTCGAGGTGCGGGTGCAGACGGCCGTCGTGGTCGTCCTCGCGACCGCGGTCGAGTACACCTTCTCGCCGCTGCTGGAGGCCTACTCCTACCGGTTCGACAACGTGCCCGCGTACGTGCCGCCCGGGCACGGGCTGGTCTATCTCGCCGCGCTGTGGCTGGGCCGCTCCCGGTTCGTCCAGCGGCACCTCACCGGCTGCGCGGTCGCCGTGCTCGTGGTGGGCGGCGGCTATGCGGTGTACGGCGTCACGCTGGCCGAGCGGCGTCGACGTGCTCGGCCTGTTCTGGTTCGGCTGCCTGGCCGGCTTCCTGCTCTGGGGGCCGTCGCGGCCGCTGTACGTCGGCGCGTTCGTCGTCGTGACCTACCTCGAGCTGCTGGGCACCGGGCTGGGCAACTGGGCGTGGGCCGAGCGCTCGCCCTTCGACCTGGTGCCGATGGGCAACCCGCCCTCGGGGGCGGCCGGCGGCTACGGCTGGTTCGACCTCGCCGCGCTGCTGCTGACCCCGCCGCTGCTGCGCTGGTGGACCGGGCGGCGGGTGACCACCAAAGAAGTGTTTGACAGTCGGTAGCCGCGTCCGTCAGACTCCCCAACATGTCTTTGGAGGTCACTGGCCTGCGGGCGCTCGCGCACCCGTTGCGGCTGCGCATCCTGTCCCTGCTCACCGGCACCGAGCTGAGTGCTGCCGAGGTCGCCCGCGAGCTCGGGGTCACGCACGCCAACGCGTCGTACCACCTGCGCCAGCTCGCCGCCGCCGGCGAGGTGGTCGTGGCGGGGGAGGAGCGGATCCGTGGCGGCGTGGCCAAGCGCTACCGGCACCCGTGGGAGGAGCGGCCCGGCACCACGCCGCGGTGACCCCGAGGACCGCGCCCTCTACGTACGCGCGCTCGCGGCCGAGCTCGAGCGCCGGTTCCGGCTGCGCGCCGAGGGCAGGCCCTGATCACCGACGCGGAGATGTGGGTGACGCCCGAGGTGTGGGCCGAGATCCGCGACCTCGTGCGAGCGCGCGTCGACGCTGGTGCACGAGCACGCGCAGCCGCCGCGCACCGACGGCACCCTGCACGTCAACCTCACCGCGGCGCTGTTCACCATGGGCGAGGAGCCGGCATGACCACCGCGCAGGCGCTGGCACCGCTGCGGGACCGGCGCTTCCGGCTGCTGTTCGCCGGCCGGGCGGTGTCGATGCTCGGCAGCTCGATGGCGCCGGTCGCGCTGGCGTTCGCGGTGCTCGACCTGAGCGACTCCGCGGCCGTGCTCGGCATCGTGCTGGCCGCGCGGAGCATCCCGATGGCTGCGTTCATGCTGGTCGGCGGCGTCGTCGCCGACCGGTTCAGCCGCAGCGTCGTCCTGCGGGTCTCGCACCTGCTGTCCGCGGCCACCCAGGGTGCGGTGGCAGCTGCTGCTGCATCACCGGGCACGCCGAGGTCTGGTCCCTGGTGCTGCTGGAGGCGGCCAACGGCACGGTCACCGCGTTCACCTTCCCCGCGATGAACAGCATCGTGCCCGCGGTCGTCGAGCGCAGCTTCCTGCAGCAGGCCAACGCGCTGCTGTCGTTCGCCAGGCACGGCCTGTACGTGATCGGCCCGACCGTCGCCACCGTGCTCGTGGTCACCGTCGGGTCGGGATGGGCGCTGGCCTTCGACGCGCTCACCTGGCTGGTCGCCGCCTGGTGCATGGGCCGGCTCCGGCTGCCCGCGTTCGAGCGGACGGAGTCGACGTCGATGCTGCACGACCTGCGGGTCGGCTGGGGCGAGTTCTCGTCCCGCAGCTGGGTGTGGATCGTCGTCGCGGCCTTCGGCGTGATGAACGCCATCCACGTCGGCGTCTGGTTCACCCTCGGACCGGTCATCGCCAAGGACACGTTCGGGCCCGGGCCCTGGGGCTGGGTGCTCAGCGCCGAGGCGCTCGGCCTGCTGCTGATGACCCTCGTGCTGCTGCGGGTGACGCTGCGCTACCCGCTGCGCGCCGGGATGCTCGGCATGCTGATGATGACCGCGCCGTTCCTCGTGCTGGGCGTCGACCCCTCGGTGCTGCCGCTGATGGCGTTGTCGTTCGCCGGAGGCGCCGGCCTGGAGGTGTTCGGGATCGGCTGGTCGACCGCCTTGCAGGAGCACATCCCCGAGGAGGTGTTGTCGCGGGTGTTCTCCTACGACGCGCTCGGCTCGTTCCTCGCGATCCCGGTCGGTCAGCTGCTGGCCGGACCGCTCGCCTCCTGGTTCGGCGCCCAGGAGGTCGCGATCGGCGGGGCCATCCTCTACGCCCTGCTGGTGAGCGCCACGTTGTTGTCGCCGTCGGTCCGCAACCTCGAACGGGTTCCTCAGGACCAGCAACCTGCCGGTGCCGGAGGCGGTTAGCCGCTCCGGCCGACCAGCTCGCACTTGCGGCGGATCTCGGTGTGGACGCAGCGGTCGGCCAGGTGCTCGCGCCCGCCGCCCGCCGTGTCGCGGCCACGACCGCCGCGGAGGAGATCGTCGGACTGGTAGCCCAGGAGGATGTCGTGACCGGGGCCGGCGTTGAGCAGGTCCGGACCGCGGCCGCCGCCCATCCAGTCGTCGCCGCGCCCGCCGTAGTACGTGTTGGCTCCCCGCACGCTGAGCGTCAGGCCACCACTGCTGCCGTCCGGCTCGATATCGATGATCGAGTCGCCCCCGCCGCCGCCGTGGACGATGTCGTCGCCCTGCCCGGGGGCGATCCCGTCCCACCCGGCGCCGCCCCAGATGACGTCGTCACCCGCTTCTGGCCGCCATCCCTGCTCGCCGTAGTACCCGACGACGTCGTGTCCCGCGCCGAGCAGCAGGTGGTCGGCGCCGGCGTCCCGCGCTGACCTTGTCCGCGCCCCTGCCAGCCTCGAACCGGTCGGCACCCGGTCCCGCGCGGAGCTGGTCGCGGCCGTTGCCACCGCGCACCGTGTCGTCTCCCCGGTCCGTGCAGATCCGGTCGTCGCCCGCCAAGGCGTCGCACGCTGTCGTCTCCAGCCCCGCCCAGATGACGTCAGATCGTGGGGTGCCACGCAGTCAGTCGGCCCCTGGGGTACCCACGATCGTCGCCTGGAGGCGCTGACACGATGTGCCGCTGCCGCTCCGACCGGCAGCGCCGGTCCGCTGAGCGTGAGAGCGGCGAGGGCCACGGCGGCCGCAGTGACCGGGAGCAGGCGGGGGACGGTGGCACGGCGACGTGGGTCCATCGGACACCTCCGGCGGGAGCGGGTCTGGATCCATCGTGCTCCCGACCGGCGCTGCCGGCCACGGTTCCCGCGAACTAGTCGGGAGGCGTGCGGCGGTGCTCGGAGAGGTCGTGCAGGCTGCCGCCCCCGCCGGTGTCGCCAGAGCCGTCGTCGTCGGGGAAGTGTCCGAGGAACGCCATCGCGGCGTCGTGCAGCACGGCGTTGGTCGCCAGCGCGTTGCCGCCGAGCGGGCCGTCCCGTCCGGCGAGCGAGGTGAACCGCCCGCCGGCCTCCCGCACGATCACGTCGAGCGCGGCCATGTCGTGCAGCGCCAGCGACGGCTCGGCGGCGATGTCGACGGCGCCCTCGGCCACCAGCACGTACGACCAGAAGTCGCCGTAGGCACGGCTGCGCCAGCACCGCCGGGTCAGGGCGAGGACGTCGTCGAGCCGGCCGATCCGCTCCCAGCCCGCCAACGAGGCGTACGAGAACGACGCGTCGCCGATCTCGGCGATGTCGGAGACCCGGCACGGTTTCGCCGACATCAGCGAGCGCCCGTACCACGCGCCGCCGCCCGTCGACGCCCACCAGCGCTTGCCGAGCGCCGGCGCGGACACGCAGCCGACCACGACGTCGTCACCCTCCATCAGCGCGATCAGCGTCGCCCACACCGGCACGCCACGGACGAAGTTGTGGGTGCCGTCGATCGGGTCGACCACCCAGCGCCGCGGGCCCCAGCCGGTGGCGCCCTCCTCCTCGCCGAGCACGGCGTCGCGCGGGCGTGCCCGCCCGAGCGTGCGGCGCACCATCTCCTCGCAGGCGCGGTCGGCGTCGGTCACGAGGGTGGTGTCGGGCTTGGTCGAGACGTGCAGGTCGGCGGCGCGGAAGCGCTCCATCGTGAGCGAGTCGGCGTCGTCGGCGAGGACGTGCGCCAGCCGCAGGTCGTCGGTGTGCGAGCTGGCCATGGCCCTGAGGCTATCCGTCGGTGCTAGTACCGCCGGACAGGTTGCGCCGCAGGGTGTGTCCGGAGTTGGGTTGGGCCTGTGCTGCCCGACACCGTGAACGGACTCCCCCTGCACGCGCTGGCGGTGCACGCCACGGTGGTGCTCGTGCCGCTGCTGGCGCTGATCGGCATCCTGTACGCCGTCCCGCGGATGCGTGCCTGGGCCCGCTGGCCGCTGGGCCTGCTGGCCGTGGCCGCTGCGGGGTCGACCTGGGTCTCGATCCAGAGCGGCGAGCAACCTGGAGGACAACCTGGCGAGCCGCGACGCCCTGAGCGGTGCGCTTCGCCGAGCGCGGTCGAGCGCCACGAGGACCTGGCCGGGCAGCTGCAGTGGCTGGTCTACGGCTACGCGATCATCGCCCTGGTCGCGGTCTTCCTGGTCAAGCCGCGCAAGCCGGTCGCCGCAGGCGGCGACCGTGCCGCCTACGACGACTCGCGCGGACGAGCGGTCGAGCAGCGGCAGCGGTGGCCCGCTCGCGATCGCGATGTCGGTGCTGCTCGTGCTCGGCGCGGTGGCCGTGGGCGTGCAGGTCGCTCGGGTGGGGGACGCCGGGTCCAAGGCCGTCTGGAACCCCGACGAGCAGAACCAGGTCGACTACTCCACCGCGACTGAGCGGGCGGGGTCAGTCCCGCTCCGCCTCCTTGCTCTCCAGCAGCCGGCGGAACGACGCCACCCGGACCTCCTCGACCCGGCCCTCCGCGACCGCGAGGTCGAGCCCGCACTCGGGGGCGTCGGCCAGGTGCGAGCACCCGCGGGGGCAGGCCGTCGACGCCTCCGCCAGGTCGGGGAACGCGTCCAGCAGGCCGTCGGGGTCGACGTGCGCCAGCCCGAACGACCGGATGCCCGGGGTGTCGACGATCCCACCGCCGCCGGGCAGCGCGAGCGCGATCGCCGAGGTCGACGTGTGCCGCCCGCGCCCGGTGACGGCGTTGACCACCGAGGTGTTGCGCATCGGCGCCGGGCACCAGCGCGTTGACCAGCGTCGACTTGCCGACCCCCGAGTGCCCGACCAGCACGCTCATCCGTCCCTGCAGCCGCTCGAGCAGCGGCGACAGGTCGCCGCCGCGCTGCGTCGCGACCGCCTCGACGCCGAGCGGCCGGTACGCGGCCAGCAGCTCGTCGGGCGAGGCGAGGTCGGCTTTCGTCAAGCACAGCAAGGCATCCATGCCCTCGGCGAACGCCGCGACCAGGCAGCGGTCGATCAGCCCTTGGCGCGGCGGCGGGTCGGCGAGTGCCGTCACCACGACCAGCTGATCGGCGTTGGCGACGATCACCCGCTCGACCGGGTCGTCGTCGTCGGCGGTGCGGCGCAGCACCGTGCGGCGCTCGTCGACCGAGACGATGCGCGCCAGCGAGCCCTCGTCGCCGGTGACGTCGCCGACGACGCGTACCCGGTCGCCGACGACCACGCCCTTGCGTCCGAGCGGCCGCGACTTCATCGCCGTGACCACGCGCGCGTCGTCGCCGTCCCCGACCAGCAGCGTGTAGCGACCGCGGTCGCGCGTCGTCACGAGGGCCGGCAGCGCGTCGTCGTGCGCGGGGCGGTCCTTGGTACGGGGACGGGTGCGACGGCGCGGCCGGTCGTACTGCGCGTCCTCGTCCCAGCGGCTCATGCGGCCAGCCGCTCCCACTCCTCGGCGAACCCCGGGAAGGTCTTGGCCGTCGTGGCGACGTCCTCGACCTCGACGCCGGGCACCGCGAGCCCGATCACCGCGCCGGCGTGTGCCATCCGGTGGTCGGCGTAGGTGTGCCAGCGGCCGGCGCGCAGCGCCCGCGGCTCGATCCGCAGTCCGTCGGCCTGCTCCTCGACCCGGCCGCCGAGCCCGTTGACCTCGGCCGCGATCGCGGCCAGCCGGTCGGTCTCGTGGCCGCGCAGGTGCGCGATGCCGCTCAGCTGCGAGGGGGACGTGGCCAGCGCCGCGAGCGCGGCGACGACCGGCGTCAGCTCGCCGACGTCGTGCAGGTCGAGGCTCACGCCCTCGAGGCGGTCGCCGCCCGTGACGACGAGGTCGTCGCCGTCGCGTACGACGTCCGCGCCGAACGCCACCAGCAGGTGCCGCAGCTGGTCGCCGGGCTGGTCGGTCTGCGCGGGCCAGTCGCGTACCCGGACCCGACCCCCGGTGACGAGGGCGGCGGCGAGGAACGGCGCCGCGTTGGACAGGTCGGGCTCGACCACGGCGTCGAGCGCGCTGATCGGGCCGGGCGCGACCGACCACCGGTTGGGTTCGGTGTCGTCGACGGACACGCCGCGCAGCCGCAGCTGGGACACGGTCATCTGCACGTGCGGCAGCGACGGCACCGGCTTGCCGCGGTGCCGTACGTCGACGCCGCGCGTCGTAGCGCGCGCCGGCAAGCAGCAGGGCGGAGACGAACTGGCTGGACGACGACGCGTCCAGCTCGACCACGCCGCCGGCCACCGATCCGGTGCCCGCGCACGGTCAACGGCAACCGGCCGCGCGCCGTCGTCGTCGACCACGGACCCCGAGCGCGCGCAGCGTCGCCACCGTCTGGTCCATCGGACGCAGCCGCGCCTGCGGGTCGCCGTCGAGGCGTACCGGCCCGTCCGCGAGCGCGGCGACCGGCGGCACGAACCGCATCACGGTGCCGGCCAGGCCGCAGTCGACGGTCGCCGGGCCGCGCGGCGGAGCGGGTGTGACCCGCCACCCGTCGCCCGACGGCCTCGATGCCTGCGCCGAGCGCGCGCAGCGCGTCGGCCATCAGCTCGGTGTCACGGGCGTGCAGCGGTCGCACCAGCGTCGAGGGGCCGTCGGCCAGCGCGGCGAGCACCAGCAGCCGGTTGGTGAGGGACTTGCTTCCCGGCAGCGCCACGGTGGCGTCGACGGGGGCGGCGGGCACGGGCGCCGGCCACCACGTGGTCGAGACGGTCACGCGGTGGTCACGAGATCGGTGCGGTCAGGACGAGACGGCGCGCTTGACCCGGCGCGCCGTCAGCTCGACCCGTTCGCGGGCGGTCGGGTCGAGGTCGACGGCGGCGAGCAGCAGCCCGCCGGTCATCGAGACGTTCTTGAAGAACTGGGTCTTCTGCGTCGACTTCTTCTCCGGGTCCTGCTCCTTCCAGAACGGGTGTCCGGCGAAGGTCGTCGGGGCGAGGCTCGCGGCGAGCGCGAGGGCCGACAGTCGCGGGAATCGGCCGGTGGCGAGCATCAGGCCGGCGCCCACCTTGACCGCTCCGTTGAGCCGTACCCAACCCGCGGCGTCGGACGGCAGCGGCACCGACGGCGGCACCTTGGACGCGATCAGCGGCGTCACCTTGTCGGTGACCGGCTGCGCCGCCGGCGCGAGGGCCTTGGCGTTGCGGAACTCGTCGATCCCCCCGGTGACGAACATCGAGGCGAGCATGGGGCGGGCGAGCATGCGCACGAGACTCATGGGTCATTCATACCGTCTCGCCACCGCCGCCGCGACGGCCCACCCACGTCTCCGGGTGCTGGCCCGCACGTTTCACTGGGTACCCAGTGACGAGTGCGCGAACCCAGAGTTGTTTCTCTGGGTTCGCGATCGTTTCTCTGGGTACCCAGTGAAACGTGCAGGCTCGTCAGGGGGCGAGGCGGTGCAGGTCGCGGGGGAAGAGCGTCACCTCGCGGATGTTCTCGACCTCCAGCAGCCGGGCGGTCCACCGCTCCAGGCCGATCGCGAAGCCGCCGTGCGGCGGGACGCCGTAGCGGAAGGTGTCGACGTAGGCGGCGTACGGCTCCAGCGGCTCCCCGCGCGCCTCCAGCGCGGCCACGTAGTCGGAGTGCCGGTGCAGCCGCTGGCCGCCGGTGACCAGCTCGAGCCCGCGGAACAGCAGGTCGAACGAGCGGGACCAGCGCGGGTCGTCCGGGTCGGCGTGGGTGTAGAACGGCCGCTTCACCATCGGGTAGCCCTCGACCGCGAGGAAGTCGCTGCCGTGGGTCTCCCGCGCCCACGCGCCGAGCCGCCGCTCGTGCTCCGGCGCCAGGTCGGGCTCGTCCGGCGCCGCGCCGACCATCGCCAGCGCGTCGCGGAAGTGCAGGACCGGGATCTCGTCCGGCACCACGGGCACGTCGGCGCCGAGCAGCTCGACGGCGCCCGCCGCGTGCTCGTGCACGCCGGCGACCATCCCGGCGACCGCGTCCCGCAGCACGGCGAGCACGTCGCGGTGGTCGCGGACGAAGCCCAGCTCGGCGTCCATCGAGACGTACTCGGCCAGGTGCCGCACGGTGTCGTGCGGCTCGGCCCGGAACACCGGCCCGATCTCGAAGACCCGCTCGAAGATCCCCACCAGCGTCTGCTTGTAGAACTGCGGCGACTGCGCGAGGTAGGCGGGGCGGCCGAAGTAGTCGAGGGTGAACACGGTCGCTCCCGACTCGGTGGAGCTGCCGACGATCTTGGGCGACTGCACCTCGGTGAACCCGCCCGCGGTGAGCGCGTCGCGGAAGCCGCGCAGCGACGCGGCCGCGAGCTGCCACACCGCCTGGCGCCGCGGGTGCCGCCAGGTGACCGCCGCGTGGTCGAGCAGCGTCGGCAGCGCCACCGACAGCTCGGGTCGCCACAGCTCGGCCGGCGGAGTGGCGGAGGGTTCGCCGAGCGGCTCGATCGCGGGGTCGACCACCTCGACCCCGCCTGGCGCCTGCGGGTTGGCGACGCACCGGCCGCGGACCTGCGAGCACGGTCTCCTCGCCCAGGTCGTCGAGCAACGCGCGTACGGCCTCGTCCTTGACCACGACCTGGGCGAGTCCGCTGCGGTCGCGCAGGATGGCGAAGGCCACGGCCGACAGCCGCCGGCGGCGGTGCAGCCAGCCCTGCACCAGCACGTCCTCGTCGACGTCGCGCGGGCAGGTCGGCGGCGAGCGTGCGGGCGGATGCTGCGGGCGATGTGCGGGCGGGTGCCACGGTGGTCACCTCCTGGTCGTCGTGCCCCGGGAGGTGTGGGCGAGCGGGAACTCGCGGTGCCACCACACCTTCGCCGCCCCGCTGGTGCCGGGACGACCTCTTGTCCTGCCACGGCTCTGAGGTGTCTTCGGGTCCGGCCGGAGTCCGCCCTCGCAGCCGAAGGGGCGGCTCTCTGGGCTCCGGTGGTCGGGCCGTACTCGGTCTCGTCGTCGCCTGTGCACGCCAGGATACGTGGCGCTGCCGTGTGGGTGCCGGGGCCTACGCTGACGACCATGTGCGGGAGGTACGCGGCCAGCCGGTCGCCGGAGGACCTGGTCGAGGAGTTCGAGGTCGACCACGTCGACCGCCGGCTCGCCGCGACCGGCGGCGACATCCTGCAGCGGCTCGAGCGCGACTACAACGTCGCGCCGACCAAGCCGGTGCCGGCGATCGTGACGCGCCGTCCCCACCGCGAGCGCGACGCCGACCCGGTGCGGCAGCTGACCGTGCTGCGCTGGGGCCTGGTGCCGTCGTGGGCCAAGGACCCCAAGATCGGCAGCCGCATGATCAACGCCCGCACGGAGACGGTGGCCGACAAGCCCGCCTTCAAGCGCGCGTTCGCCGCCCGCCGGTGCCTGCTGCCCGCCGACGGCTACTACGAGTGGTACGAGACCGACCAGCGCACCGCCAAGGGCAAGCCGGTCAAGCAGCCGTTCTTCATCCATCCCCGCGACGGGGGCGTCCTGGCGATGGCCGGGCTCTACGAGATCTGGCGCGACCCCGACAAGGACAAGACCGATCCCGACGCGTTCTGGTGGACGTCCACGGTGCTCACGACGACGGCGGAGGACGAGCTCGGCCACCTGCACGACCGGATGCCGCTGCTGGTGGAGCCCGACCGGTGGGACACCTGGCTCGATCCCGCTCTCGACGGCAGTGCCGAGCGGGACACCCTGCTCGGCTGCTGGTGCCCGCGGCGCCCGGGCGACTCCAGGCCTACCCGGTGTCCCGCGAGGTCAACTCCGTGCAGAACAACGGCCCGCAGCTGGTCGACCCGCTGCCGGTGGACGAGGACTGAGCGGTGCGGTGAAGGCGCGGCTGACCACCATCGAGACGCCGCACGGGCCGGCTCGCGTGCACCGCCACCAGGCCTCGCTGCCGGTGGCCACCCTGCTGCTCGGGCACGGCGCCGGCGGGGGAGTGGGGGCAGTGGACCTGCAGCGGCTGGCCCAGCTGCTGCCCCGACGCGGCATCTCTGTCGTGCTCGTCGAGCAGCCGTGGCGGGTCGCCGGCAAGCGGGTGGCGTCCGCACCGCCGGTGCTCGACGTGTGCTTCCGCGCGGTGGCCGACCACCTGCGTCCGCGCAACCCGGTGGTGGTCGGTGGGCGCAGCGCCGGCGCCCGGGTCGCCTGCCGCACCGCCGAGCAGGTGGGCGCCGTCGGCGTGCTGGCGCTCGCGTTCCCGCTGCACCCGCCCGGTCGTCCCGAGCGCTCGCGGGCCGGCGAGCTGACCGCCGTCGGTCTGCCGACGCTGGTGGTGCAGGGGTCGCGGGACCCGTTCGCCACCCCGGCCGAGCTGGCCCCGTTCCGTACCCCGCGCCGCCGGCTGGTCGTGGTGCCGGGGGCCGACCACGGCTTCGCCGTCCGGGCCGGTGACGGCGGCCGGGAGGCCGCAGACGTCGCGCTCGACGCGGTCGCGGGTCGTGGTCGGCGACTGGACACTGCAGCACGCGGGTCTCACCGTCTGAGCCGGCGGGGGGAACATCCCGCGCGGAGGCCTGGTTGGAACCCACGTGCTGACGATGACGCCACCGACAGGTCCCGGGACCGCCATCGCCTGGAGCGAGCTGCACGACGGCGCGCAGCCGCGTGGGGGGAGCCCCCGAGTACGCTGGCAAGCGATGACCGAGACCTCAGAGAGTGCGCCGACCGCTCCCGACGAGCCCGTCGCGACCGACGGCGCCGCGCAGAGCCCCGAGACCGACGAGCAGCGAGCCGAACGCTTCGAGCGTGACGCGCTGCCGTTCCTCGACCCGCTCTACTCCGCGGCGCTGCGCATGACCCGTAACCCCGCCGACGCCGAGGACCTGGTCCAGGAGACCTTCGCCAAGGCGTTCGCCGCGTTCCACCAGTTCCGCGAGGGCACCAATCTCAAGGCCTGGCTCTACCGCATCCTCACCAACACCTACATCAACTCCTACCGCAAGCGTCAGCGCCAGCCGGTCCAGCAGCCCACCGAGGAGCTGGAGGACTGGCAGATGGCTGCGGTTGCGGGGCACACCCCGGCCGGGCTCAAGTCGGCCGAGGTCGAGGCCCTCGAGCACCTGCCCGACTCCGACGTCAAGGACGCCCTCGCCCAGCTGCCCGAGGACTTCCGGTACGCCGTCTACCTGGCCGACGTCGAAGGCTTCGCGTACAAGGAGATCGCCGAGATCATGGGCACCCCGATCGGCACCGTCATGTCGCGGCTGCACCGAGGCCGCCGCCAGCTGCGAGAGCGTCTGTCCGACTACGCGTCGGGCCGAGGGATGGAGCCCACCGGAGCTGCGACCGGGGCGGGTGAGCCGTCGTGACCGGCGACCACGCCCACTCCGGCGGCTGCGGCGACGTGCTGGCCAAGCTCTACCTGTTCATCGACCACGAGCTCGACGACGCCTCCTACGAGGAGATCGGCAACCACCTCGACGAGTGCGGGCCGTGCCTGCACCAGCACGAGCTCGACCTGCTCGTCCGTCAGCTGGTCGCCCGCTCCTGCCACGAGCCGGCGCCGGCGCCGCTGCGCCAGCGGGTGCTGCTGTCGATCCGTGAGGTGGTCCGGTTCGAGGTGACCGAGACCCGCGTCGTGGGCGAGGGCCCCGGCGGCGACGGCACCGTCCGCCCGTTCTAGCGCATCCCAGCAGACCCACGAGAGCCCCGGACCGCAGTGCGGTACGGGGCTCTCGGCGTGCTGGGGCCCGGTCGGGCCAGGTCAGGCGTTGGGGCGCTTGCCGTGGTTGGCCTTGTTCTTGCGGCGAGCGCGACGCTTGCGTCCGGTCTTGCCCATCGGGTCGTCCTCCTCGGTACTGCGGTCAGCCCCGCTAGTGTCGCAGGTCGACCCACGACGGTACGAATCGGAGGACTCCGGTGGCCCTGCCCGATCCTGGCACCCGCGCGTCGGCACGCCACGTCGTCGGTGCCGAGGACACGGCGACGGCATTGGGCAGCGGTGACGTGCCCGTGCTCGCGACCCCGCGGCTGCTCGCCTGGTGCGAGGCCGCGACCTGCGCGGCCCTTTCCGACGGCATCCCGGACGGCACCACCAGTGTCGGCACCCGGGTCTCGCTGGAGCACCTGCACCCGACCCCGGTCGGCGCCTCGGTCGACGTGACCGCGGTGCTGGCCCACACCGACGGGCGGCTGCTGCGCTTCGAGGTGGTCGCGCACGACGACGCCGGCAAGGTGGTCGCCCACGGTGAGATCACCCGGGTGGCCGTCGGCCGGGACCGCTTCCTCTCCCGCCTGCCCTGACCCCCGCGGGGCGGTCGCGCGGTGCGGCGGACCGATGTCGTGCCATTGCGGTGGCCATGGCGACCCGGATGTCACGACATTCGTCCGGGAGGGCGGGCGGCAGACCTCAGAGGTCGAGGGCGTACGCGAGCAGGTCGACTCCGGGAAGCGGGCTCCAGTCGCGGTCGGGCAGCCGGACGAACCCGAAGGCCGCGTACAGCTGCCGCGCGTTGACCATCCGCTTCTCGCTGCAGAGCACCAGCCGGGGTTGGCCGAGCGCGCGACTGCGGTCGACGCACAGCTGGACCAGCTGCCGGGCGATGCCGCGCCGCCGGGCGGTCGGCGAGACCGCGAGCATCCGGAACTCGCCCTCGGAGTCGTCCGTCGCGATCTCGCGCCACGGTGAGCCGGGCGGGCAGTAGGTCACGCAGCCGAGCACGACCCCGTCATCGCCGACCGCCACCCACACCTCGGCCTCGCGGTCGCGCACCGCCGTGTCGCGCAGCCGATCGACGTAGGCGGGCTCGGCGTAGCCGTCGACGTCGTAGGCCTCGACCGTCAGCTCACCGACCGCGGCCAGCTCGTCCGGGCGCACTCGTCGGATCTCCATCAATCGCGTCCGGTCCGTGCCCACGCCGTCCGCCACGATCAGATCCCGGTCGTCTTGCGCGGGTAGGCCGCCTCGGGGTCGGTGAGCACGTTGACGAGGTACGGCCCGGAAGCGGCGAACGCCCGGTCCAGCGCCGCCCCGATGGCACCGGGGTCGGTCACCGTCTCGCCGTCGGCGCCGAGCGCCTTGGCCACGTCGTCGTAGCGTGTGCCCGGCGCGAGGTCGGCGGCCACGTGATAGCCGTACAGCATCTGCATCGGTCCCTTCTCCAGTCCCCAGGTGGAGTTGTTGCCGACGATCATCACCACCGGCAGGTCGTGGCGGACCAGGGTGTCGACGTCCATCAGCGACATGCCGGCTGCGCCGTCGCCGAGCAGCAGCACCACCTGCGCCGACGGACGGGCGATCCGGGCCCCGATGGCCGCGCCGAGACCCGCGCCCAGACATCCGTACGGACCCGGGTCGAGCCACCCGCCGGGAGCGGCCGGCTCGACGTACTTGCCGGCGAACGACACGAAGTCGCCGCCGTCGCCGATCACCACGGAGTCGTCGGCCAGCCGGGGGAGCAGCTCGCCGTAGATCCGGGCCGGGTGGATCGGGTCGGTGTCTGCCCGCAGCAGCTCGGCGTCCTTCTCGATCGTCGCGGCGACCCCCGCCCGCAGCAGCTCGAGCCAGGTGGAGGTGTCGGCGCGCTGCCGGGCCTGCTGGACCCCGGCGAGGATGCCGTCGAGGGCGGCGGTGAGGTCGCCGGCGACCGACGCCGCCAGCTCGGCGTGCCCGGACACCTGGCCCGGGGAGTCGGCCACGTGCACGACCTGCGCCGCGGGCGCGCCCTCCTTGCCGCCGAACGACCCGTAGCCGAGACGGAAGTCGAGGGGGGCGCCGACCACGACCGCGAGATCGCACTGCCCGAACGCCGTGCCGCGCGCCTTGGTGACCAGCAGCGGGTCGCCGGCGGGCACCAGTCCCGCGGCCCATGCCGTTGGCGACCACCGGGAGCCCGAGCTCGTGCGCCAGCCGCTGGGCGGCCTGCTCGGCCCCGTCCGACCACACGTCGGTGCCGAGCACCAGCACCGGCCGCTCGGCGGCCGCGAGCAGCGCGGCCGCCGCCGCGACGTGGTCGGGGTCGGGCTCGGTCCGGGCACGCGTCGGCGCCGGCGGCATCGGCACCTCGGCCCGGCTGAAGAAGTGGTCCATCGGCACGTCGAGGAACACCGGACCCCGGTGCGGCGTCGACGCGAGCGACAGCCCGGCATCGACCCGGTCGGCGACCTGGTCGGCGGCCTGGACGGTCTCGGCCAGCTTGGTGACCGGGGCGAGCAGCGGCGGGTGGTCCAGCTCCTGCAGCGATCCCCGACCCCAGCTCCAAGCCGGCGCCCTGCCGCCCACGACCAGCAGCGGAGACCCCGAGAACGACGCCTGCGCGATCGCGGATACGCCGTTCGTCACCCCGGGACCGGCGGTCAGCACCGCGAGACCCGGCGTGCGGGTCAGCTTGCCGGTGGCCTCGGCGGCGAACACGGCCGTCTGCTCGTGCCGGACGTCGACCAGCCGCATCGGGGGGTCCGCCTTGACCGCCCCGTCGTACATCGGGAACACGTGCGCGCCCGACAGCGTGAACATGGTCTCGACGCCGTGCGCCCGCGCGACGCTGACCGCGAGGTCGCCCCCGTGGCCCTCCTGGGTGGTGGTCATGGGCTCGGAGCCTACGACCCGGCTTCGACCAGTTCCAGACGGGGTCCGGTTTCCCAAGGGAGCCCGGGAAACCGAAGGTTCCCCCGTGTCACAACACAGGGGGAGCCTCGGTTTCCCACGTGACCTTGGGAAACCCGAGGGGCGATGTCAGCCCGTCAGGGGGGCGAGCGCGCGGCGTCCGGGGGTGCCGAACAGCCACGGGCTGGCCGCCCGCTGCTGGTCGATCAGGCCGAGCAGCAGGTCGGCGCGGTCGCGGGGAGGCTCGCCGAACAGGGCGGCGTCGCCGGCCATGTCGTCGCGGCCGCGTACGCCGATCGCCAGCTGCAGGTGCAGCGCGCGCAGGAAGGCCCGGGTGTTGGAGGCCGCAGCGGTCGGCCACTCGGTCAGGTCCGGGTCGGGCTCGCGGCCGCGGCGGATGCCGTCGCCCAGCCGCACCAGCCAGCGCTCGAGCGTCTGCTCGTCGACCAGGTTGCGGTGCAGCAGCGCCATCACGGCGTAGGCCATCCGGTCGTCCTCGCCGTGGCACAGCACGTAGTGCGTGGACGACAGCAGCCGCTCGGCCACCACGTCGAGCAGCACGCTCAGCTCCGGTGCCCGGAAGTGCCGCGAGCGGGACAGCATGCCGACCAGGTCGGCGCCGTGGGCGGCCGCGTGGGCCCAGCCGCGTCCGGGCACGAACCCGCGCAGGTCCCGCTCGCGCAGCAGCCAGCCGCTGCCCCGGTCGCCCCAGCGCAGCACCGTGTCGTCGGTGAGCAGGTGCACCTCGTTGTCCCGCGCGATCACCTGGGTCAGCACCCGCGCGGAGAACGACCGCCGCAGCACGCTGTCGGTGCCGTCCTCGCCCAGTCCGCGGCCGAGGCCCCGCAGCACGCCGTCGCCGATGCCGAGCAGCAGGTCGTCGTAGACGCCGTGCCGGATCCAGCTGGAGAGCACGGTGTAGGCGATCCGGTCGCGGCGCCGGGGCTCCGGATCGCCGAGCATGCCCACCAGCTCGGCGGTCAGGTCGTCGAGCGGGCGGTCGACCGGCACGTCGGCGCCACCGGCGAGCACCGCGAGCCAGTAACCGTCGACCACGGAGCACATGGTCGCATGTCCGGCTCGTCCCGGTCAGCGCCGGTTGTCTGCTTTCTCATCCCTGGAGCGGCGGACCGGCCCGCGGGTGCCGCGCCTACGCTGCGTGCGTGCCCTCGCTCGACGACGTGGTCCGCCACCACACCACGCTCGGGCCGGCCGACGTCGACTGGCTGCACCGGCTGGTCGCCGACTGGCAGATCATCGCGGACCTGTCCTTCGCCGACCTCATCCTGTGGCTGCCCGACGCCGAGGACCACGGCTTCTGGGCCGGCGCCCAGATGCGCCCGACGACGGGCCCGACCGCCCACCTCGACGACGTCGTGGGTGCCTTCGTCCCGCGCGGGCGCCGGGCGCTGCTCGACAGCGCGTGGACGGACGGGCGGATCGCCCGCGAGGGCGACCCCGAGTGGCGCGACGAGGTGCCGGTACGGGTCGAGGCGATCCCGGTGCGCCGCGGCGAGCGGCTGATCGGGGTGGTCGCCCGTTCGACCAACCTGCTCGGGCATCCGCACCCCCAGCCGGCTGGAGCTGTCGTACCTGCAGACCGCGGCCGACCTCGCCCGGATGATCTCCGAGGGGCACTTCCCCTACCTCGGGGAGCGCTCCGAGCTGGCCGACTCGATGCGGGTGGGCGACGGCTTCGTCCGCACCGACGCCGCCGGCCTGGTGACGTACGCCAGCCCGAACGCGCTGTCGGCGTTCCGCCGGCTGGGCCTGATCGGCGACCTGGTGGGCCAGCACCTGGCCGCGACCACCCGCGACCTGGTGCCCTCGCCCGACCGGCCCGGTCGACGAGGCGGTGACCGCGGTCGTGTCCGGACGCTCGCCGAGCGCCACCGAGATGGAGAACGAGCACGCGTCGCTGATCGTGCGCGCGATGCCGCTGCTCAGCGCCGGCGTGTGGAGCGGGTCGCTGCTGCTGCTGCGCGACGTCACCGAGCTGCGACGCCGCGAGCGGGAGCTGGTGACCAAGGAGGCGACCATCCGCGAGATCCACCACCGGGTGAAGAACAACCTGCAGACCGTGGCCGCCCTGCTGCGGCTGCAGTCGCGCCGGATGCGCGAGCCGGAGGCGCGGGTCGCGCTGGAGGAGGCGACCCGCCGGGTGGGGGCGATCGCGCTGGTGCACGAGACGCTGAGCCAGTCGTTCGACGAGACGGTCGACTTCGACGACGTGTCCGACCGGCTGCGGGCGATGGTGGTCGAGGTGTCGTCGTCGGACGCGCCCGTCACGTCCTGCTCGCACCGGCTCGTTCGGCAGCCTGCCCGCCGAGCTCGCGACCTCGCTGTCGATGGTGCTCACCGAGCTGCTGCAGAACGCGGTCGAGCACGGGTTCGGGGAGGAGCCGGGCCGGGTCGGGATCACCGTGACCCGCAGCGCGCGGCCGGTTGGACGTGGCGGTGGACGACGACGGGCGCGGGCTGCCGGCCGGCTTCGACCCCTACGACACCGGCGAGCCTCGGGATCGCGATCGTCCGCACGCTGGTGGAGTCCGAGCTCGGCGGGCGGCTCCGGTTCGCGGCAGGCCCGGAGCGGCCGGACGGCGGGCGGCCGGGGACCGTGGTCACGCTGGAGGTGCCGCTGCGGAGCCCGGACGCCGTGCCCTGATCCCGCGATGCCGGCCTGTCCGCCGGACCGGGACGTGCGCGAGCCCCGGCCGGTGCGGCCGGGGCTCGTGCGGGAGATCAGCTGCGGCGGACCTCAGGCGGTGCGGAGCCGGGCGCGGGCGTTGCGGCGCTTGAGCGCCCGCCGCTCGTCCTCGCTCAGACCGCCCCAGACGCCGTGGTCCTGCCCGGACTCCAACGCCCAGGACAGGCACTGCTCGCGCACGTCACATCGGCGGCACACGGCCTTGGCCTCCTCGATCTGGAGGAGGGCCGGACCGGTGTTGCCGATCGGGAAGAACAGCTCCGGGTCCTCGTCGAGGCACGCGGAGCGGTGACGCCAGTCCACGAGGTGACTCCTTGTCTGCGATGGGGGGCGTACGGCGGGCGGTCCCACGTTTGTGAACACATTCACGATTGCTCACGAACGGGCCAGCGTCAACCGCAAGTCCGCCCGTGACGACGACGGGCAGGCTCGTGGCCATGCCGTTGACGCCCGTTCATGCTGACAAGCCTGCCCCGGGTGCACAACCCCTGGCCCACTCGCCGGGATGTCGAGTCGGTCACAGGAGCCGTCCGAGGCGCCACCCGTACCCTGCCCCGGTGGACGCACCAGCACCCGCCGATCCGTCGCCGGCGCCCGACCGGGGGCTGCGGGTGGCCGGGTTGCTGGTCGGCGGCCGAGGCGGTGGCGCTGCTGGCGGTGGCCGGCGCCGAGCTGTTGTCGCTGTCGGGCGACCGGCTGGGCCTCGGGGTGGGCACCGCGGTGTTCTTCGCGTTCTGCGGCCTGGTCATCGGCTGGGCCGGCTGGGGGATCTGGCGGGGGCTCGGCTCGGCCCGCGGACCGGCGGTCGTGGCCCAGCTGATCGGGCTCGGGCTGGCCTGGTCGACGCGCTCGGAGGTGCCGCTGGTCGCCGTGCTGCTCGCCGGGTGCTCGGTGGCCGTGCTCGTGCTGGTGCTGCGCCCGAGCGCCACCCGGCACCCTCGGCGACTGACCCCGTCAGCGCCTCAGTCCTCGGTCAGGCCCTCGCGCAGGGTCGCCAGCGACCGGGCCAGCAGCCGGGACACGTGCATCTGCGACATCCCGACCTCGGCGGCGATCTGGGTCTGGGTCATCTGCCGGAAGAACCGCAGCACGACGATGCGGCGTTCGCGCGGCGCCAGCGCGGCGAGCAGCGGGCGCAACGACTCGCGGAACTCCACCGTGGCAAGGGCATCGTCGTCCTCGCCCAGCGCCTCGCCGACGCTCGGGCCGTCCCAGGTCGTCGACTCGGGGGCGTCCAGCGAGACCGTGCTGTAGGCGTTGGCCGACTCGAGCCCCTCCAGGATCTCGTCCTCGCTGATCGAGAGCCGGCCCGCGAGCTCGGCCACGGTCGGGGAGCGGCCGAGCTCCTGGGTGAGCTCGCCGGTGGCGGTCACCAGGGACAGCCGCAGCTCCTGCAGCCGCCGCGGCACCCGGATGGACCAGCCCTTGTCGCGGAACCAGCGCTTGATCTCGCCGACGATGGTCGGGGTCGCGTACGTCGAGAACTCGACCCCGCGCGCGAGGTCGAAGCGGTCGACGGCCTTGATCAGCCCGATGGTGCCGACCTGGACGAGGTCGTCCAGCGGCTCCCCGCGGTTGCGGAAGCGCCGGGCCAGGTGCTCGACCAGGGGGAGGTGCAGCCGCGACCAGGTCCGCGCGGACGGCGGACCGGCCGGGATCACCCTCGTCCAGCGCGGCGAGCCGGCCGAACGCGTCGCGGGTGAGCGCCCGCACGTCGCCGTCCAGTGTCGCCACCCCCTGGGTGTGCGCGTCGCTCATGTGTGGACCGACCTCACCGCTGCTCGTCGCCGCCGCGGCCGCGGGTGAGATTGATCACCAGCTCGCTGTCCTGGACCTCCATGTCCAGGCTGCTGGTGAGCGCGGTCAGGACCGTCCACGAGAAGCCGTCCCGCGACGGCACGCTCGGGTGGTCGCACAGCGCGCTGGCGCGTACGCCGAGGGCGTGGTCGCGGACGGTGAACTCGCAGCGCATCTGCGACGCCGCGCGGGCCTGCTTGAGCAGCAGCGCGCAGGCCTCGTCGACCGCGATCCGGAGGTCCTCGATGTCGTCGAGGGTGAAGTCGAGACGGGCCGCGAGCCCGGCCGCCGCGGTGCGGACGACGGAGAGGTAGACGCTGTCCGCGGGCACCGTCAGCGTGACCTCGGCGCGCTGGGTGGACCGCGACGACCTGGTCTCCATCACCGGCTGGGGTCCCCTCCCGACAGACAGCCGACGTCGTGGACGCCGGTGCCGGTCACCCTATCCCCGTCCACGGCCCGTGAACCCGGCCCCGGTCGATGATTCGCGGGCGAGGTGTCCGCATTGCGGCGGTCCGGGCGCGCTGTGTGAGACTTGAGCGGCGGGCGATCCCCGCAGACATGGTCCCGCGGCCCCTTACCGGAGCGCCGCACGGGACGCGGTTCCCGCCCCGGCGGTGGAGCCGCGCCGACCTCCCACTCGACCGAAGAGCATGCACCTCTCGACCGAAGGCAGCCATGACACCTGAGACCGCCCCTGCCCTCGATGCCGTCGTCGATCGCAACGTCGATCCCGTGTTCGCGCTGCACATCGGCGGCAAGATCACCGTCACTCCCGACCGCGCCGCTGCGCGGGACCGAGGACCTGTCGCTCGCGTACACCCCCGGGGTGGCGCGGGTGTGCCAGGCGATCGCGGCCGACCCGGCGCTGGCCGACACCTACACCTGGGTGCCGAACACGGTCGCGATCGTGACCGACGGCACCGCGGTGCTCGGGCTCGGCGACATCGGCCCGCAGGCGGCGATGCCGGTGATGGAGGGCAAGGCGGTGCTGTTCCGGCAGTTCGCCGAGATCGACGCGGTGCCGCTGTGCCTGGACACCACCGACGTGGACGAGATCGTGGAGACCGTCGTCCGGCTCGCGCCGAGCTTCGGCGGCGTCAACCTCGAGGACATCGCCGCGCCACGCTGCTTCGAGGTGGAGCGCCGGCTGCGCGAGCGGCTGTCGGTGCCGGTGTTCCACGACGACCAGCACGGTACGGCGATCGTCGTGCTCGCGGCGCTGACCAACGCGTTGCGGCTGACCGCGCGTACGTTCGCCGGCAGCCGCATCGTGGTCGCCGGCGCGGGCGCTGCCGGCGTCGCGGTCACCGACATGCTCCGTGCGGCCGGCGCGGAGGGGGTCGTGGTGCTGGACCGCCGCGGCGTGCTGCACGCCGACCGCGAGGACCTCACGCCGGAGAAGCGGCGGCTCGCCGAGGCGCAACAGCCCTGGACCGAGGCGCGTGATCTCGCCGGCGCGCTGCGGGGCGCCGACGTGTTCATCGGCGTCTCCGGCGGCACCGTGCCGGAGGAGGCGGTCGCGTCCATGGCCGACGACGCGATCGTGTTCGGGCTGGCCAACCCCTACCCCGAGGTCGCACCCGAGGTCGCCCGCCGGCACGCCGCCGTCATCGCCACCGGGCGCTCCGACTACCCGAACCAGATCAACAACGTGCTGGCGTTCCCCGGTGTCTTCCGCGGCGCGCTCGACGTCGCCGCCCGGGCGATCAGCGAGCCGATGAAGCTCGCCGCCGCGGGCGCGCTCGCCGACCTGGTCGCGGACTCGGAGGACCGGGAGCGGATCGTCCCGTCGCCGTTCGACCCGACGGGTCGTGCCGGCCGTCGCCTCGGCCGTCGCCGCTGCCGCGCGGGACGAGGGGCTCGCCCGGCGCTGACCGCGCGGGGTGCATAGGGTCGGGCGCATGTTCGCTGTCTACGCCGAGTCCACCAGCACCGACGACCCGCTGTCCGGCCTGGTGGTGGGCGAACGGCCCGGAGCCGGAGGCGCCGGACGACTGGGTGACGGTGCAGGTCCGCGCGGCCGCGATCAACCACCACGACTACTGGTCGCTGCAGGGGGTCGGCCTCCCCGACGACCGGCTGCCGATGATCCTGGGCTGCGACGCGGCCGGCACGACCGAGGACGGCACCGAGGTGGTGGTGCACTCGGTCATCAGCGACCCCTCGTGGACCGGCGACGAGACCCTCGACCCGAAGCGGTCGCTGCTGTCCGAGCGGTGGCAGGGCACGTTCGCCGAGCGGGTACGCGTCCCGGCCCGCAACGTCGTGCCGAAGCCGGACGACGCTGTCGTTCGAGCAGGCCGCCTGTCTGCCGACGGCGTGGCTGACGGCGTACCGGATGCTGTTCACCCAGTCCGGCCTGCGGCCGGGCGACAGCGTGCTGGTGCAGGGCGCCGGCGGTGGCGTGGCGACGGCGCGTCATCGTGCTGGCGCGGGCGGCCGGGCTGCGGGTCTTCGCCACCAGCCGGGACGACAAGAAGCGCGCCCGCGCCGAGGAGCTCGGCGCGCACCAGGCGGTGGAGACCGGGGCCCGGCTGCCGCAGCGGGTCGACGCGGTGATGGAGACGGTCGGGGCCGCCACCTGGTCGCACTCGATCAAGTCGCTGCGGCCCGGCGGGACGCTGGTCATCGCCGGCGCCACGTCGGGGTTCACGCCCGACGCCGGTGAGCTCAACCGGATCTTCTTCCTGCAGCTGCGGGTGCACGGCTCGACGATGGGCACCCGCGAGGAGCTGCGGGCGCTCGCCGACTTCCTGGCCCTGTCCGGCACCGCGCCGCTGATCGACCGCACCCTGCCGATGGACCAGGCGCGCGACGGGATCGCAGCCATCGCCGACGGCGACGTGTTCGGCAAGATCGTCCTCACCCGCTGACCCGAGCGGTGGTGGTCGCGCGGCCGGCTGGGAACGGAGGCCGACGATGGTTGAGCCGGTGGTGGTACGCCGCGCCGTGCTCGCCGACGCCGAGGCGGGTGCGCGGTGCCACGCCGCCTGCTGGCGCGAGGGCTACGCCGACTTCGTCGAGCCGGAGCTGCTGGCCGCACTGACCGCCGACGTGGACGGCCGGATCGCGGCGTGGACCCGGCAGCTGTCGCAGGGTGACGAGCGCTGGATCGCGGTCGACGGCGACGAGATCGTCGGGCTCGCGTCGGCCGGACCGAACCGCGACGACGACCTGCCGGACCTGATCGAGCTGTACTCCTGCTACGCCCGGGCGGCGTACTGGGGGACCGGGCTCGGCCGGCGGCTGATGCAGGCGGCGATCGCCGACCAGCCGGCGTCGCTGTGGGTCTTCGAGGCCAACGCCCGGGCGCGGAGGTTCTACCGCAAGCAGGGGTTCGTCGAGGACGGGTCGCTCAAGGCCGAGCCCCGGTTCGGTGCCGACGAGATCAGGATGGTGCGCGATGGCTGAGGTGTCCCGGCGGGGAGCGCCGCTCGGCTCGGCCGAGGTCGCGGTCGTGCTGCTGCACGGTCGCGGTGGCACGGCCGAGTCCATGCTCGCGCTGGCCGACGAGCTGCCGGACCTGCCGGTCAGCTGGCTGGCACCGGCCGCGCCCGGCAACACCTGGTACCCGCAGTCGTTCCTCGCGCCGCTCGAGGCCAACCAGCCGTGGCTGGACCAGGCGCTCGACACCGTCGACGGACTGCTGCGCGAGGCCGCCGACGCCGGCGTCGACCGTTCGCGGGTCGTGCTGCTGGGGTTCTCCCAGGGCGGCGTGCCTGGCCAGCGAGTACGCGCTGCGCAACCCCGGCCGCTACGGCGGGCTGGTGCTGCTGACCGGCGGCGCGATCGGTCCCGAGGGCACCGCGTGGGAGGGGCCGGCGACGTTCGACGGCACCCCGGTCTTCGCCGGCACCAGCGACCCCGACCCGCACGTCCCGCTGCAGCGGGTACAGGACACCGTCGACGTGCTCGACCCGCCGGGGCGCCGAGGCCCGGCTCGCAGGTCTATCCCGGCATGCCGCACACGGTCAACGCCGACGAGCTCGCCCAGGCCGGCGTGGTCATCCGAGCGACGCGCTGCGACGGCTGACGGCAACCAGAACCCTCGGATGGCGCAACCAGAACCCTCGGATCGCGCAACCAGAACCCTCGGATCGGCGCAACCAGAACCCTCGGATCGCGGGTCAGTCGTCGTCGAGGCGGGCGAGCCAGGTGGCGAGGCGGTCGACGGCGGTCTCGAACTCCGGGTGCAGGTCGACGAACTCGACCATCCGGTCGGTCAGCCAGGCCACCGAGACGTCGTCGTCGGCCAGTCGGGTGGCGAGCTCCTCGATGCCGCGGTCGGTGTCGTACACGGTCGGCCCGGTCAGGACAGCGCCTCGTCGAGCAGCGCCTTCTGCTCCTCGGCGTGCCGCGACGCCTGCCCCACGGCCGGCGACGACGACTCCGGACGGGACACCCGGCGGATCTGCTTGCCGTCGAGCGCGTCGGCCAGCTCGACCGGCAGGTGCAGCGCGAAGTGCGGCCACGGCCCCATGTTCGCCGGCTCGTCCTGCACCCAGCGGACGTCGCGCAGGTTCGGGTAGGCGTCGATCACCCGGGCCAGCTCGGCGATCGGGCGGGGATAGAGCCGCTCGACCGTGGCGATCGCCGTCGTCGGCTCGTCGCCCTGCCGCTTGGCCCGCTCGGCGCGCAGGTCCCAGGCCACCTTGCCGGAGCACAGCAGCAGCCTGTCGACCCGCTCGGGGTCGACCGTGGCGTCGGCGATCACCGGCTGGAAGGTGCCGTCGGTGAAGTCGGCGGGCTGGGAGACCGCGGCCTTGTTGCGCAGCATCGACTTCGGCGTGAACACGACCAGCGGCTTGTGCTTGTCGCTGAGCGACTGCAGCCGGAGCAGGTGGAAGTAGTTGGCCGGTGTGCTCGGCTGCGCGACCCGCATGGCGTCCTCGGTCGCCATCGTGAGGAAGCGCTCGATCCGCGCCGACGAGTGGTCGGGGCCCTGCCCGTCGTAGGCGTGGGGCAGCAGCAGCACCACGCCGGAGCGCTGGCCCCACTTGGCCTCGCCGGACGAGATGTACTCGTCGATGATCGTCTGCGCGCCGTTGAGGAAGTCGCCGAACTGCGCCTCCCACAGCACCAGCGCCTCCGGCCGGGCGACCGAGTAGCCGTACTCGAAGCCCATCACGGCGTACTCGGACAGCAGCGAGTCGTAGATGAAGAAGTGCGCCTGGTCGTCGCTGAGCTGGGACAGCGGTGTCCACTCCGCGCCGTTGCGACGGTCGATGATGGTGGCGAACCGCTGGGCGAACGTGCCGCGGCGCGAGTCCTGGCCGGACAGCCGCACCGGCCGGCCGTCCATCAGCAGCGCGCCGAACGCGATGATCTCGGCTGGTGGCCCAGTCGATCGGCCCGTCGGAGATCGCGGTGGCCCGGCGCTGCAGCTGCGGCATCACCTTGGGGTGCACGGTGAAGTCCTGGGGCGGGCTGGCGTAGGCGTTGGACATCGTCTTCAGCGCCTCGGGCGAGATCGCCGTGCGCAGGCCCTCGGCCTCCGGCTTCTCGGGGTACTCCGGCGTGGTCTCGTACGACGCGTTCTTGGCCGCACGCGCCTCGGTGAACATGCCCTCGAGCTGCTGCTGGTAGTCGCGCAGCGCCTGCTCGGCCTCCTCGACCGTGATGTCGCCACGGCCGACCAGCGCCTCGGTGTAGAGCTTGCGCACCGACCGCTTGTTCTCGATCAGGTCGTACATCAGCGGCTGGGTGAAGCTCGGGTCGTCACCCTCGTTGTGGCCGCGCTTGCGGTAGCAGACGAGGTCGATCACGACGTCCTTGTTGAACGCCTGGCGGTACTCGAAGGCCAGCCGCGACACCCGGATGCACGCCTCGGGGTCGTCGCCGTTGACGTGGAAGATCGGCGCCTGCACCATCCGCGCGACGTCGGTGCAGTACAGCGACGACCGCGACGACGCCGGCGAGGTGGTGAAGCCGACCTGGTTGTTGACCACCACGTGCACCGTGCCGCCGGTGCGGTAGCCGCGCAGCTGGGAGAGGTTGAGCGTCTCGGCGACCACGCCCTGTCCGGCGAAGGCCGCGTCGCCGTGCACCAGCAGCGGGAGCACCGGGTAGGCGGCACCGCGGTTGAGCACGTCCTGCTTGGCCCGCGCGATGCCCTCGAGCACGGGGTCGACGGTCTCGAGGTGGGACGGGTTGGCGGCCACCGACACCTTGATGGTCTCGCCGGTGCCGCCGGTGAACCGGCCCTCGGCGCCGAGGTGGTACTTCACGTCGCCGGAGCCCTGCACGGTGCGCGGGTCGATGTTGCCCTCGAACTCGCGGAACACCTGCGCCGGGCTCTTGCCGACGATGTTGACCAGCACGTTGAGCCGGCCGCGGTGCGCCATGCCGATGCAGACCTCGTCGAGCCCCGCCTCGGCCGCCGCCTCGCAGAGCTCGTCGAGCACCGGGACGGTGGTCTCGCTGCCCTCGAGGCTGAACCGCTTCTGCCCGACGAACTTCGTCTGCAGGAACGTCTCGAACGCCTCGGCCTGGTTGAGCTTGTGCAGGATCCGCAGCTGCTCCTCGCGGGGCGGCTTCTCGTGGCCGCGCTCGACCCGCTCCTGCAGCCAGCGCCGCTGCTCGGGGTCCTGGATGTGCATGTACTCGATGCCGACGGTGCGGCAGTAGGAGTCGCGCAGGATGCCGAGCACGTGCCGCAGCTTCATGAACCGCCGCGACGTGCCGCCGAACGAGCCGGTGGCGAACTCGCGGTCGAGGTCCCACAGGGTGAGGCCGTGGGTGCTGACGTCGAGGTCGGGGTGGCTGCGCTGGCGGTACTCGAGCGGGTCGGTGTCGGCCATGATGTGGCCGCGGACGCGGTAGGCGTGGATGAGCTCCAGCACCCGCGCCTGCTTGTTGATCTCGTCGTCGTGCGAGGTCGAGATGTCCGCGCTCCAGCGGATCGGCTCGTAGGGGATCCGCAGCGCGGCGAAGATCTCGTCGTAGAAGCCCTCCTCGCCGAGCAGCAGGCTGTGCATCCGGCGCAGGAACTCCCCGGACTGGGCGCCCTGCACGATCCGGTGGTCGTAGGTCGACGTCAGCGTCATGACCTTGCTGACCGCGACGTCGGTGAGGGTCCGCTCGGACGCGCCCTGGTACTCGGCGGGGTAGTTCATCGAGCCGACGCCGACGATGCAGCCCTGGCCCTTCATCAGCCGCGGCACCGAGTGGTTGGTGCCGATCGTGCCGGGGTTGGTCAGCGAGATCGTGGTGCCGGTGAAGTCGGCGACGGTGAGCTTGCCGTTGCGCGCCTTGCGCACGACGTCCTCGTACGCGCTCCAGAACGTCGCGAAGTCCATCGACTCGGCGGCCTTGATCGAGGGCACCAGCAGCTGGCGGCTGCCGTCGGGCTTGGCGACGTCGATCGCGAGGCCGAGGTTGACGTGCGGCGGCGTCACCAGTGTGGGCTTGCCGTCGACGACCTCGAACGAGCGGTTCATCTCCGGCAGGTCGCGCAGCGCCTTGACCAGCGCGAAGCCGATCAGGTGCGTGTAGGACACCTTGCCGCCGCGGGCCCTGGCGAGGTGGTTGTTGATGACGATGCGGTTGTCGATGAGCAGCTTGACCGGCACCGTGCGGACGCTCGTCGCGGTCGGCACCTCGAGGCTGGCGTCCATGTTCGTGACGGTGCGTGCTGCGGCGCCGCGCAGCGGTGCGTGCTCGGGCTCCTCGGAGATCTCCGGCTGGGCCGGCTTCGGCGCCTCCTTGGTCACCGGCGAGGTCGGGGCCGGGCTGGTCGCCGGCGCGGTGCCGCGGGCGGCCACCGTGGCGCCGTCGGCCTCGGCGCGCGGCGCCGGCGACTGCTCGGCGCGCTGGCTCTCGGTGCGCTGCTCGGCGGGGGAGGTCGTACGCGGCGGCGTGCCGGGGTGGCTGCTCGGCGGTCGAGTCGGACGCCGTGGCCGCCTGCGCCGGCCCGGTGGCGACCCGTTGCTGCCGGTCGACTCGCTGCCGGAGTCGGTGCGTGGCCGATCTGCTCGGTCCGCTGGGTCGGCTGCTGGGTCTGCTGCTGGGTCTGCTGCTGGGTCGGCTGCTGCGTCTGCTGCTTGGCCGGCTGCTGGCTGTGCTTGCCGGCCGGCGCCTGCCCGGAACTCGTCGCCGAGGCTGCCGTGCCGGACGTCTCCGCGCCGCGCGACGATCCGCTGTCGGCAGCGCCCGGGAGCGGAAGAAGTCCCACCAGGCCTTGTCCACCGACTCGGGGTCCTGCCGATATCGCTCGTACATCTCGTCCACGAGCCATTCGTTTGCGCCGAACTCGGCAAGGGGGTCGCCCTGGGGGGAGTCAGCCACGACGTGGATCGCCTCATCAGTCGGTGTCGGCGGCACCGGACTCGACCGGCACCGCAGCGTGCGTGCCTGTCCCAGGCTAACCGCCGACGCGGCATTCCGTCGTCTGGGGCAGCTGAATGTCGAGGATCTTCATGAACATTATCCGAACGGCGGGCGCGCCGGGTGCGAGGCCGAGCTGCAGCGTGTGGTGTGCTGGACGGATGCGCCCGACGCCCCGCGCCCCGCGCCGACCGCGCCGCACGCCGCCTGACCACTGGGCTGGCGGTGTGCGCCGTGGTCGCCCTCACCCTCGGCCTCGCCGGCTGCACCGGCGACGGCGACGACGAGCAGTCCAGCACGCCGCTGCCGTCCGGACCGGCGCGACGCGGGACCAGAGCTCCCGCAGGCCGGCCCCGTCCAGGTACGGGTCAAGACGGTGTGGGGTCGCTGGCCCGACAAGGGGACCAAGCAGTCCGACCAGCTGGCCAAGCGGGCCGGCAGCGCGGTCACGCAGTGGATGGACAAGGCCTTCGTCGACCTCGACTACCCGACCCCCGCCGGCGCGGGTGACGCGGAGGTCGGGGCCGCGTTCGCCACGTTCACGTCCGGCGCCGCCGACCAGGCCCGGCGCCAGGTGGACCTCACCACCAACATCCCGGCCGGTCGCGACCTCGTCGACGCGGTCGCGACCCGGCGGGTGGTGCGGCTGATCGGCTACGCCCCCCGCGGCACCGCCGTCGGTGCCACCGCCGCCGTCGAGCTGGTGCTGGTCGGCGCGACCGACGACGGCAAGCAGACCGAGACGGCGGTCACCGGCGACCTCTACCTCACCCGGGCGAAGGCGGGCTGGCGGGTCTTCGGCTACGACCTGCAGCGGTCGACCGGGGCCCCGGGCTCGTACGCCCGCGCCCACCGCGACGACAACACGGCAAGGGTCACGGCGGGGCGACGGCAAGGGCGACGGCAAGGGCGACGGCAACGGCACGCCACGGCAAGCCCGAGGACAAGCCCGGCGGCAAGCCCCGCGGCGGGGGAGAGGAGCGGCCGATGAACCGCGCCGAGATCACCGCCACGATCGGCCACCGGGTGCGCCGCACCCTGCTGCTGGTGGTGGTGCTGGCCCTGACCGCGCTGCTGCTGCCCGACGCCGCCACGCCGCGGGTCGAGGCGTCGCTGGTCCGGGTCGAGGGCGCGCACGCGGTCGACGCCGACGACGACGTGGTGTGGATCCTCGCGCTCGGCTCCGACGCCCGGCCCGGGCAGCCGGTGACCGGCAGCCGGGCCGACGCCATCCAGCTGGTGGGCATCAACTCCGGCACCGGCCACGCCACGATCATCGGCATCCCGCGCGACTCGTACGTGCCGATCCCCGGCTACGGCACCGACAAGATCAACGCCGCGATGGTCTACGGCGGCCCCCAGCTGATGGCGCAGTCGGTGGCCGACATGGTGGGGCTGACCCCCGACTACGTGTTCACCACCAGCTTCTGGGGGCTGCAGAACATGATCTCGGCGGTGGGTGGCGTCAAGGTCTTCTCGCCGTACTCCTGGTCGCTGCCGATCGCCTCGGTGCACAAGGGCATGAACCAGATCAACGGGGTCGAGGCGGTGGCGTTCGCCCGGATGCGGCACGCGCTGCCCGGCGGCGACTTCGACCGTTCACGCGACCAGGGCTACCTGCTGAGCGGGACGCTGAAGAAGGTGCAGCAGCTCACCGCGAAGCCCGGTCAGCTGGAGCGGCTGATGGTGTCGTTCCTCAAGAACGTCGACGTCGACCTGCCGCCGGCCGAGCTCTACCGGCTCGCCCGCGCGGTGCTCGAGGT
The DNA here is from genome assembly GCA_963801045.1 of uncultured Actinomycetota bacterium. Lineage (GTDB taxonomy): Bacteria > Actinomycetota > Actinomycetes > Propionibacteriales > Nocardioidaceae > JACCWP01. Next base: position 218,127 of record CAWDDC010000003.1, on the reverse strand, counting down.
CGACGCCTCCAAGGTGCAGATCTGCCCGGTACGCGGCGGCACCGGCTCGGCCGGCGGAGCCAGCGTCGTCTTCCCCGACATCGGCCAGGCCCGCTCGCTGACCGACCGGGCCCGTGCGGACGCGCGGGTCGAGGGCGGCTGCTGAGACGCAGTCCAGTCGCCCAGCCGTCAGAAGAGCGGCACGGCGAGGCCTTGACCGCCTCGCCGTGCCGCTCTGTGTCTCCCCCGTGGTTCTCCCGTGTTCCCCCGTTGCTTCCCCCGTGGTTCCCCGTGGTTCCCCCGCTAGACCAGGTGGACCGCCCCCGCGGTCACCGGGCCTTGATCTGGGCCGCCGACTTGCTGATGTCGACGACGGTGCCGGCGTCGCTGCCGCCGAGCATGGCGATCCGCAGGCCGACGACGGTGATGCTGTGGGCCGTCCGGTTCACCACCTGCGGGGTGACGACGGCGATGCCCGGGATCCGCAGCGACTCGCCCGGGTCGGGCAGCGGCTGCTGCTCGCCCCCGATGACGAGCCGGCCGATGCTCGAGCCCTTGGCGGTGCGTGCGTAGGTGTCGCCGTCACGCACCACGTTGGCCTGCGACTTGATCGCCTGGACGATCACCTCGCCGCCGCTGAGCGAGACGCGCTCGGTCTCGGCGCGGGTCCGGGCGACCGCCTGGCCGCGGGCGACCTGCGTGCCGAGCGCTCCGACCGTCGCCGCGCCGATGGACAGACCGGGCTGCTGCACGGCGCCGCCACTGTCGTTGCGCCACTCCCCACCGGTGCCGCGACACGGGACGCTCTTCTTGATGACGTTGCGCGAGGTCAGCAGGCCACCGGCGCTGTAGGCGGACTCGGCCTTGCCGCCGAGCACCCCTCCGGCGACGCCGGAGCCGATGCTGGACGAGGCGACGCCCACCACCGCGCGGGTGCCGTCGGCGATGTCGAGGGTCAGGCCGGTCGAGGTGGCGCTCGCGCCGGAACCGTCGGTCCCGCCCTTGCGGCGGTCGAAGGTCAACGCGACGACGCCGGGCACCTCCATGGTCTGGCCGGGCTCGATCTCGTCGGCGCCGGGCAGCCCGGTACGGGGTTGCCGCCCAGCCCGCCGGACAGGCCGAGCAGGCTGAACGTGTGCGCGCGGTGGAAGCCGCTGCCGTCGTGCCAGGTGCGGGTGCTGACGATCAGATCGGTCAGCGCGACCGAGCCGAGCTCGTTGCCGAGGCTCAGGCCTTGACCCGGCTACGGGCGTGGCTGGTGACGACGTCGTCGGCCGATGTGGTCCAGACCCGCGTGGTGATGCCGTGGACCGAGCCGGTCTCACCGAGCTGGTCGGCGTCGACGCCGCGGGACCGGTCGATGCCGGCCGCTTGGTGCAGCCGATCGCGACCAGGCCGGAGCGGCCGGAGGTGGTGTGCAGGACGCCGTCGGTCACCTGGCTGCCGAAGGCCGAGGCCTCCAGCGCGAAGTCGGTGGTCGTGGTGGCTGCCGGATCGGCGGCGGCGCCGGCAGGGGCACCGGCTGCGACCAGCGTGACGCCGGCGGTGCCGACGCAGGCGAGGACGGCGATGACGCCGCGGGTGAGCCGGGGACTGTGCCGGGGACTGAGCCCGGGCATCCTGGTGGACGAGCTGGACATGGTGCCTCCTCAGGGGCGGCGTCACGAGGGGCCGTGACGCCGGTCGCGCTGCCAGGAACAACGCTCGACCGAAGCGACAGTTACGGGTTGCAACGAACTAATTACCGAGAGTGATAGTGCCGCACGCGATCGCGAATGTCGATGGCGGGGCGACTTGTCTGGCCGTACGGCCAGTCCTCAGGCCTCGGCGAGGCGGGCGGACCGGCCGTTGAGGTAGCGCTGCTGCTGCACGCTGGTGGTGCGGGCGGCGGCGTCCCGGTAGGCGTTCCGCGCGGCCTCGCGGTCGCCGGTCATCTCCAGCAGATGGGCCCGCACCGCGGGGAGCCGGTGGTCGCGGGCCAGCCGTTCGTCGGCGTCGAGCGTGCGGAGCCGCTCGAGTCCAGCCGGGGCGCCGCGGACCATGGCCACCGCGACGGCGTGGTTCAGCGCGACCACGGGGTTGTCGGACAGCTGCAGCAACACGTCGTACAGCGCCAGGATCTGGGGCCAGTCGGTCGCCACCTCCGACGGCGCCTCGTCGTGCACGGCGGCGATCGCCGCCTGCAGCTGGTACGGGCCGGTCGCGCCGCGGGGGAGCGCAGCGGAGACGAGGGCGACGCCCTCGGCGATGGCGTCGGCGTCCCACCGGCTCCGGTCCTGCTCCGCCATCGGCACGAGAGCGCCGTCCGCGCCGGTCCGCGCGGGGCGCCGCGCGTCGGTGAGCAGCATCAGCGCCAGCAGCCCCGCCACCTCACCGTCGTCCGGCACCAGCCGGTGGACGGTGCGGGCCAGCCGGATGGCCTCGGCCGCAAGCTCGACACGCTGCAGGCTGGCTCCCGACGTGCTGGCGTAGCCCTCGTTGAAGATCAGGTACAGCACGTGCAGGACCGCGCCCAGCCGTTCGGTGCGTTCCGGGCCGGGCGGCAGGGCGAACGGGATGCCGCTGTCCTTCACCCGCTGCTTGGCCCGACTGATCCGCCGGGTCATCGTCGCCTCCGGCACCAGGAACGCCCGCGCGATCTCCGCCGTGGTCAGGCCGCCCACAGCGCGCAGGGTCAGCGCGATCTGCGAGGCCGGAGACAGCGAGGGGTGGCAGCACAGGAACAGCAGCACCAGGGTGTCGTCGGACTCCAGCGGCGGGTCGTCGGCGGCCGGCGCCTGCCGTCGGTCGGGCGGCGTCCACCGGGTGACGGTGTCCTCCCGGCGCTGGCGCGCCTGCTCGCTGCGCAGCAGGTCGGTCAGCCGACGCGAGGCGACGGTGATCAGCCAACCCCGCGGGTTGTCCGGGACGCCGTCGGCCGGCCACTGCACGGCGGCCGACAGCAGCGCCTCCTGCGTCGCGTCCTCGGCGGTGTCGAAGTGCCCGTACCGCCGGACCACCGCGCCGAGGACCAGCGGCGCCAGCCGGCGCAGCAGGTCCTCGACCTCGGCGGGCATCGGCTCGTGGGCGACTGGCGGTGGTCGGCGGTCGCCGGTCAGAGGTCGAGCGCCTCGATGGACCCGGCGATCGGCCGGATGTCGACGTACTCACCCTCGGCCTCCGGGTTGACCAGCTGCGCGGCGAGCTCGGTCGCCCGCTCGAAGCTCTCGCACTCCACGACGGTGAAGCCGGCGAGGACCTCCTGCGTCTCGGGGTAGGGCCCGTCGGTCACCACCGGCGTGCCCTTGCTCAGCTGGACCCGCCGCGCGTGCACGGGCGCGGTCAGCCCCTGGGCGTCGACGAGCTCACCGGACTCGATCAGCTTCTGGTGGAAGGCCTCCATGTAGGCGTGCATGGCTGCGACGTCCTCCGGTGACATCGGCGGCTTGTCGGTGGGCCTGCCGCCGAGGACGTCGTAGTCCTGCTGGGAGCCGTACAGCAAGATCATGTACTTCACGGGACCTCTCCTCTCGACCGGCACCGGTGCGGTGCCTCTCGCCGGGGACGTCGGAACCGGGCGGCCGTACCGGACATCCCCGCAGCGGAGAGGTGCCCCCGGCAGGATTCGAACCTGCGCACACGGCTCCGGAGGCCGATGCTCTATCCCCTGAGCTACGGGGGCCCTGGGTCGAGTGACATTACAACAGTCCGGTGATGTGTCGTACGCGAGCGGGGGCGGCCGACTAGCGTTGTGGACGTGACATCCCCTGCCCGCCCGCGCGTCCTGGTCGTGGACGACCAGGAGTCCCTGCGCAGCCTGATCCGGATGAACCTCGAGCTCGAGGGCATCGAGGTCGTGGAGGCGACGGACGGGCACGACGGGCTCGAGGCGGTGCAGCGCTGCCGACCCGATCTGGTGACCCTCGACCTGGTCATGCCGCGGATGGACGGGCTGACCGCGGCGGCCGCGTTGCGCGCCGATCCGGACACCGCCGACCTCCCGATCGTCATGGTCACCACCAGCACGCTGCCCGCGCACCTGAGCCGGGCCCGCAGCATCGGCGTCGACGCGTACCTCACCAAGCCGTTCGACCCCGACGACCTGGTGCACACCGTGCAGGGCCTGCTGTCTCGCGGCCGCGACCGCGAGGAATCCGGTAGCAGCGCGCAGATACCCTGAACGGGTGACTCCCGAGCAGCTGTCCCGCGTCGTCTCCGACGCCCTCGCCGCACTGGTGGACGAGGGTGCGCTGACGCTGCGCGACGGCGTGCCCGCCGAGGTACGGATCGAGCGCCCCAAGGTGCGCGAGCACGGCGACTACGCCACCAACGTGGCGCTGCAGCTCGCCAAGCAGGCCGGCCGCCCGCCGCGTGAGGTCGCCGAGCTGCTGGCCGACCGGCTCAGCGGTGCGCCCGGCATCTCCGACGTGGAGGTGGCCGGTCCCGGCTTCCTCAACCTCCGGGTCGAGGCCGGAGCCCAGGGTGTCGTGGCCGGCGCGGTCCTGGCGGCGGGGGACGACGTACGGCAGCGGCGACTCGCTGGCGGGCCAGCGGATCAACCTGGAGTTCGTCTCCGCCAACCCGACCGGGCCGATCCACCTGGGCGCTGTCCGGTGGGCGGCCGTGGGCGACAGCCTGGCCCGGGTCCTCGCCGCGACCGGCGCCACCGTCGCGCGGGAGTACTACTTCAACGACCACGGCGCCCAGATCGACCGGTTCGCGCGGTCGCTGCTGGCGCGCGCCCAGGGCCGCGAGGTGCCCGAGGACGGCTACGCCGGCGCCTACATCGACGAGATCGCCGCGGCGGTCGTCGCGCGGGAGCCCGGCGTCCTCGAGCTGCCCGACGACGAGGCGCAGGAGGTCTTCCGGCGCGAGGGCGTCGACCTGATGTTCACCGAGATCAAGCAGTCGCTGCACGACTTCGGCGTCGACTTCGACGTCTACTTCCACGAGAACTCGCTGCACGAGTCGGGCGCGGTGCAGAAGGCGATCGACCGGATCGACGGCGCTGGGCCGCACCTACGAGTCCGACGGCGCGCTGTGGCTGCGGTCCAGCGACTTCGGCGACGACAAGGACCGGGTGGTCGTCCGGTCCAACGGGCAGCCGGCCTACATCTCCGGCGACCTGGCCTACTACCTGGACAAGCGCGAGCGCGGCTTCGACCGGGTCTTCATCATGCTCGGGGCCGACCACCACGGCTACATCGGCCGGATGATGGCGATGTGCGCCGCGTTCGGCGACGTGCCGGGCGAGAACCTCGAGATCTTCATCGGCCAGATGGTCAACCTGGTGCGCGACGGCGAGCCGCTGCGGATGTCCAAGCGGGCCGGCACCGGGGTCACGATGGACGACTTGGTCGACGCGATCGGGGTCGACGCCAGCCGCTACGCGCTGGTGCGCTACTCGCCGGACTCCCCGATCGACATCGACCTCGAGCTGTGGTCCCGCCGCACCAGCGACAACCCGGTCTACTACGTGCAGTACGCCCACGCCCGGCTGTCGTCGATCCTGCGCAACGCGGCCGAGCTCGGCATCACCCTCGACCCCGGCGCGTACGACCCCGCCCTGCTCGGCCACGAGCGCGAGGGCGACCTGCTGCGCGCGCTGGCCGAGATGCCGCGGGTGGTGGAGCTGGCCGCCACGCTGCGGGAGCCGCACCGGGTCGCCCGCTACCTCGAGGACACCGCGGCCGTCTTCCACAAGTTCTACGACGACTGCCGGGTGCTGCCGATGGGCGACGAGGAGGTCGGCGACCTGCACCACGCCCGGCTGGTGCTCGTGGCCGCCACCCGGGTCGTGGTGGCCAACGGTCTCCGGCTGCTCGGCGTGTCCGCGCCCGAGCGCATGTGAGCGGCTGAGGTACGGACGACGATGGTGCGAGCACACGAAGCGGGAGCGCTGCATGCCGAGGCGGGCCACCGGGGCCCGCACTGGCTGGAGCAGCCGCACGACGTCAACGCGCTGGTGCCCGAGCTGTGGCCGGCGACCGCGGAGCGCGACGCCGACGGCGTGCTGCGCATCGGCGGCGTCCCGCTGACCGAGCTGGCCGCCGAGCACGGCACGCCGATCTACGTGCTGGACGAGGCCGACTTCCGCGCCCGGGCCCGGACCTTCCGCGACGCCTTCGCCGGCTTCGACGTCTACTACGCCGGCAAGGCGTTCATGTGCGGCGCGGTGCTCGACTGGATCGCGGAGGAGGGTCTCAACCTCGACGTCTGCACCGGCGGCGAGCTGGGCCTGGCGCTGCGGGCCGGCTTCGACCCGGCCCGGATCGCGCTGCACGGCAACAACAAGTCCGAGGCCGAGCTCGCCCGCGCGCTCGACCACGGGGTCGGCCGGATCATCCTCGACTCGCACGTCGAGGTCGACCGGCTGGCGCGGCTGGCCGAGCAGCGCGACGTCTCGCCGCTGGTCATGGTGCGGGTCACCGTGGGCGTCGAGGCGCACACCCACGAGTACATCGCGACCGCGCACGAGGACCAGAAGTTCGGCTTCTCGATCTCCGGCGGCGAGGCGTTCGAGGTGGTGCGCCGGGTGCTCGCCGACCCGCGGCTGCGGCTGGCCGGCCTGCACTCGCACATCGGCTCGCAGATCTGGGACACCTCCGGTTTCGAGGTCGCCGCGCGGCGGGTGCTGGCGCTGCACGCGCAGGTGCGCGACGAGCTCGGCGTCGAGCTGCCCGAGCTCGACCTCGGCGGCGGCTTCGGCATCGCCTACACCACCCAGGACGACCCCGACCCGCCCGAGCAGCTCGGCTCGGGGCTGCGGTCGATCGTCGAGCACGAGTGCCGCGCACTGGCACTGGCCGTGCCGCGGCTGTCGATCGAGCCCGGCCGGGCGATCGCCGGACCGGCGACGTGCACCCTCTACCGGGTGGGCACGGTCAAGTCGGTGCCGCTCGGCCACGACGCGGTGCGGATGTACGTCTCGGTCGACGGCGGCATGAGCGACAACATCCGGCCGGCGCTGTACGACGCCGACTACTCCTGCACGATCGCCTCGCGGGCGTCGCGCAGCGTGCCGGTGCTCGCGCGGGTGGTCGGCAAGCACTGCGAGTCCGGCGACATCGTGGTCAAGGACGAGTTCCTGCCCGGTGACATCGGGCCGGGTGACCTGCTCGCCGTCCCCGGCACGGGTGCCTACTGCCGGTCGCTGGCCAACAACTACAACCACGTGCCCCGGCCCGGGGTGGTGGCGGTCCGCGACGGCGTCAGCCGCGTCGTGGTCCGGCAGGAGACCGAGGACGACATGTACCGCCTCGACGTCGGACTGGGCGCGGGAGTCCCCGGATGAGCCGCCCGCTGGGAGTCGCCCTGCTGGGCTGCGGCGTGGTCGGCACCCAGGTGGCCCGGCTGCTGGTCGAGCAGCAGACCGAGCTGGCCGCCCGGGTGGGCGCTCCGCTGCCGCTGCGCGGTGTCGCCGTGCGCCGGGCCGGTCGGACCCGCGGAGTCGACGTCGACCCGGCGCTGTTCACCACCGACGCCGCGGAGCTCGTACGCCGCGACGACGTGGACCTGGTGGTGGAGGTCATCGGCGGCATCGAGCCGGCCCGCTCGCTGATCCTGGACGCGCTCGAGCACGGTGCGTCGGTCGTCACCGCCAACAAGGCGCTGCTCGCCGAGGACGGCGCCACCTTGTCGACCGCCGCCCAGAAGGCCGGACGGGACCTGTTCTTCGAGGCGTCGGTCGCCGGGGCGATCCCGATCCTGCGACCGCTGGCCGAGTCGCTGGCCGGCGACCGGGTCAACCGGGTGCTCGGCATCGTCAACGGCACCACCAACTTCATCCTGGACCGGATGACCACGCAGCGGCGCCGGGCTTCGCCGAGGCGCTGGAGGAGGCGCAGGCGCTCGGCTACGCCGAGGCCGACCCGACGGCCGACGTCGAGGGCTTCGACGCCGCGGCCAAGGCGGCGATCCTCGCCTCCCTCGCCTTCCACACCAGGGTGACCGCCGCCGACGTCTACCGCGAGGGCATCGCCGAGGTCTCGGCCGGCGACGTCGCGTCCGCCGCGCAGATGGGCTGCGTGGTCAAGCTGCTGGCCATCTGCGAGCGCCGCACGACACCCGACGGCGACGAGGCGGTCTCCGCCCGGGTGCACCCGGCGATGATCCCCGCCGACCACCCGCTGGGCAGCGTGCGCGAGGCCTACAACGCGGTCTTCGTGGAGAGCGACGCGGCCGGGCAGCTGATGTTCTACGGTCCCGGCGCGGGTGGCGCGCCGACCGCGAGCGCGGTGCTCGGCGACCTGGTGAGCGCGGCCCGCAACCGGCTGTCCGACGTGCGCGGCGCGGGCCAGTCGGTGCACGCGCAGTGCGAGGTGCTGCCGATGGGCGACACCCTGACCCGCTACCACATCGGGGTCGACGTCGACGACCGCACGGGCGTGCTCGCCGCGGTCGCCCAGGAGTTCAGCCGGCACGGCGTCTCGATCCAGACGGTGCGCCAGGAGGGGCGTGGCGACGACGCGCAGCTCGTCGTCGTCACCCACACCGCCCGCGACGCCGACCTCGCCGCCACCGTCACCGGGCTGGCCGGCATGGAGATGGTGCGCGAGGTGTCCTCGGTGATGCGGGTCGAGGCGTCGTCCGACGGAGGGCACGGCTGATGCTGGCGACGCGGGCCTGGCGGGGGGTGGTGGAGGAGTACCGCACCCACCTGCCGGTGCACGCGGACACGCCGGTCGTGACCCTCGGCGAGGGCGGCACTCCGCTGGTGCGCTCGCGGTGGCTGTCCGAGCGGCTCGACGCCGAGGTCTGGCTCAAGGTCGAGGGCGACAACCCGACCGGCTCGTTCAAGGACCGCGGCATGACGGTCGCGATCTCGGTGGCCCTGTCCGAGGGCGCCAAGGCCGTGGTGTGCGCCTCGACCGGCAACACGTCGGCGTCGATGGCCGCCTACGCCGCGCGCGGCGGTCTCCGCCCGGTCGTGCTGGTGCCGCACGGACGGATCGCCGCCGGCAAGATGGCGCAGGCCGTCATGCACGGCGCCGAGGTGCTGCAGGTGCGCGGCAACTTCGACGACTGCCTGCGGCTGGCCCGCGAGCTCGCCGACTCCTACCCGGTGTCGCTGGTCAACTCGGTCAACCCGATGCGGCTCGAGGGTCAGAAGACCGCCGCGTTCGAGGTGGTCGACGCGCTCGGCCGGGTGCCCGACCTGCACGTGCTGCCGGTCGGCAACGCCGGCAACGTGTCGGCGTACTGGCAGGGCTATCGCGAGTACGCCGAGGCCGGGGTCACCGACCGGGTCCCGCGGATGTGGGGCTTCCAGGCCGCGGGCGCGGCGCCGATCGTGCGGGACGAGCGGGTCCCCGACCCCGAGACGGTCGCCACCGCCATCCGGGTGGGCAACCCGGCCTCGTGGACCCTCGCCGTCGGTGCCCGCGACGAGTCCGGCGGCCGCATCGACGCGGTCAGCGACGAGCAGATCATGCAGGCCCAGCGCGACCTCGCGGCCCGCGACGGCGTCTTCGTCGAGCCGGCGTCGGCGGCCGGCGCGGCCGGCCTGGTCGACCTGCACAGCCGTGGCGAGGTGCCCGCCGGTGCCACCATCGTGGTGACCGTGACCGGCCACGGACTCAAGGACGTCGCCACCGCGCTGGACGGTCGGTCCCTGGCCGACCGGGTCCTCGACGCCGACGTCGACGCGGTCGCGCGCGCCGCCGGGCTGTGAGCGCCACCGTGACCGGGTGGTGCGACCACCCGGTCACCGTCACCGCCCCGGCGACCAGCGCCAACCTCGGACCGGGCTTCGACAGCTTCGGGCTCGCGCTCGACCTCGCCAACGAGGTCACCGCCGAGGTGTGCGAACGCGGCTTGCACGTCGACGTCGACGGGGAGGGCGCGTCCGAGCTCGCGCTGGACGAGTCGCACCTGGTGGTCCGGGCGGCGCGGGCGGCGTTCGCCGCGCTGGGTGTGCAGCCGCCCGGGCTGCGGCTGCGCTGCCGCGACCGGGTGCCGCACGGGCGCGGACTGGGCTCGTCGGCCGCGGCCATCACCGCCGGCATCGTCGCGGCCCGCGCCCTGGTGCCGGGCGGCGAGCACGGACTCGACGACGCGGCCGCCCTGCGGCTCGCGTCCCGGCTCGAGGGCCATCCCGACAACGTCGCCGCCGCGCTGCTCGGCGGGCTGACGGTGGCGTGGACCGACGACGACGGCGCGCGCGCCGTACGGCTCGAACCGCACGTCGGCGTCGTGGCCCTGGTGCCGCGGCACGCGGTGCCGACGTCGACCGCGAGGGGTCTGCTGCCGACCGAGGTGGCCCACACCGACGCCGCTCACACCGCCGGGCGGGCCGGCCTGCTGGTCGCCGCGCTCACCGGTCGGCCCGAGCTGCTGCTGCCGGCCACCGAGGACCGGCTGCACCAGCAGCACCGCGGCACGGCGATGCCGGAGACCCTCGCGCTGGTGACGACGCTGCGATCGGCCGGGCACGCGGCGGTGGTGTCCGGGGCCGGCCCGACGGTGCTGGTGCTGCACGCCGAGGACGCTCACGCCCGACCTCGGTGGCCTGGTGGCCGCCGAGTGGCGGGCGCAGCCGCTGGGCGTGTCGCTCACGCGGCACCCAGGCCCGGCGCTGAGCGTCGGTCGCCCTGCTCCGGCCGACGACCGCAGGGAATGCGTACCCCCGTGCGGCGTGTTCTCCAGGGTGTTACGACAGCGCACGGCTCGAGTGCTACTCTCGCCATGCGCAGCGACGCCCGACCCGGATCTCCGTGAGCGAGCGTTCGCAGTCGCATCCTCTCCCTCCAGCGATGGCGAGACCGACGGTTCACATCCGAACCCGGCCGCCTGAGTGTGCATGGGGGTTCACCTCTCGTGGACAACGGAGGAGGGGAACCGGAGCCACCACCTGATGGGGGCCGCTCACCAGACGTGAGCGGTCGGCTCCAGCGGATCCTGGACGTGCCAGGACCGCCCTCCGGCGGGTCTGTCTGGACCCGCCCGACGTGGGAAGGACCTCACGTGACAGACATTTCCACCGCCTCCACGCCGACCGGCGGTCCGGGCGATGCCGAGCAGACCACTGCGCCGGCACAGCCCCGACGTCGTTCCGGCGGAGGGCTCAGCGGCAAGGTTCTCGCCGAGCTGCAGCAGATCGCCGGCGGCCTGGGTATCAAGGGCACCGGCAAGATGCGCAAGAGCGCGTTGATCGAGGCGATCACCGCCGCCCAGGGGGACACCTCCTCCGGCGGCGTCCAACGGTGCGACCGGCGCTTCGGCTGCCGCGACCGCGCCGACCGAGGCCCCGGCGGCCAAGGCCGCTGGCTCGAAGCGGGCCAGCAGCCCGGCAGGCCCAGCAGGACCGTGCCGACGCACCGCGCGACGACGCGCCGAGCGAGTCGAGCGCCGAGTCCCGTACCGAGCCCGTACCGAGTCCCGCACCGGTCCCGTACCGAGTCCGCGAGACGACTCCGGGGACGACTGCGGGTGCCGACGCACGAGACCGTGACCGCAACGACAACCGCAACGACATCGCGCAACGATCGCGACGATCGCGCGACGACAGCGCGCACCGACAACCGCAGTGACAACCGCGGCGAGTCAGCCGCAACGACAACCGCAACGACTCGCGCAACGACAACCGCAACGAGTCCCGCAACGACAACCGCAACGAGTCCCGCAACCGACAACCGCAGCGACTCGCGCAACGACAACCGCAACGACCGCGGCGCAGCAGCCGTCGCGACGAGGAGGGCGAGGGCGGCAGCCGCCGCCGGCGCCGCAGCCGCAACCGCGACCGCGGGCGCGACCGGGACCGCGGTGGCCGCGACAACGACCGTGGCCGCGACAGCGAGCCGCAGGTGCACGAGGACGACGTGCTGCTGCCGGTGGCCGGCATCCTCGACGTGCTGGACAACTACGCGTTCGTGCGCACCTCGGGCTACCTGCCCGGCCCCGACGACGTCTACGTGTCGCTGTCCATGGTCCGCAAGTGCGGGCTGCGCAAGGGCGATGCCGTCACCGGCCAGGTCAAGCAGGCGCCCGACCGTGACCGCAAGGAGAAGTTCAACCCGCTGGTGCGCATCGACACCGTCAACGGTGCCGACGTCGACGCCGCCAAGCAGCGGCTCGACTTCTCCAAGCTGACCCCGCTGTACGCGCAGGAGCGGCTGCGGCTCGAGACCGAGGCGTCGATCCTGACGACCCGGATCATCGACATCGTCGCGCCGATCGGCAAGGGCCAGCGTGGCCTGATCGTCTCGCCGTCCAAGGCCGGCAAGACCCTCGTGCTGCAGTCGATGGCCAACGCCATCACGACCAACAACCCTGAGGTCCACCTCATGGTGGTGCTGGTCGACGAGCGGCCCGAAGAGGTCACCGACATGCAGCGCGCGGTCAAGGGCGAGGTCATCGCCTCGACGTTCGACCGCCCGGCCGACGACCACACCACGGTCGCCGAGCTCGCCATCGAGCGGGCCAAGCGACTGGTGGAGCTCGGCCACGACGTGGTCGTGCTGCTCGACTCCATCACCCGGCTGGGCCGCGCGTACAACCTCGCGGCGCCTGCCAGCGGTCGCATCCTGTCCGGTGGTGTCGACTCGTCGGCGCTGTACCCGCCCAAGCGGTTCTTCGGCGCGGCGCGCAACATCGAGGACGGCGGCTCGCTGACCATCCTCGCCACCGCGCTGATCGAGACCGGCTCGAAGATGGACGAGGTCATCTTCGAGGAGTTCAAGGGCACCGGGAACATGGAGCTGCGGCTGCGGCGCGAGTTCGCCGACAAGCGGATCTTCCCGGCCATCGACGTCGACTCCTCCGGCACCCGCCGCGAGGAGCTGCTGATGAGCCGCGAGGAGCTGCAGATCGTCTGGAAGCTGCGCCGGGTGCTGTCGGCGCTCGACGGTCAGCAGGCGCTCGAGCTGATCATCGACAAGCTCAAGAAGACCAAGTCCAACGTCGAGTTCCTCACGCAGGTACGCGACACCATGCCGATGCAGGGCAACGGTCGTCGAGACGACGGCTGAGGTCCGACCCGGGTGGGCCCCAGCCCTGCTGGCCCGCCCGGGGTGCTCACCGGGGTGTCAGTAGGCTCGAATCGTGCCCGATACGACAGCCTTCGACTTCGAGGCCGACGACCCTCGACGGCCGGCCCGAGACCCTCGACCACTACCGCGGCGACGTGCTGCTGGTGGTCAACACCGCCTCCTCGTGCGGCTTCACCCCGCAGTACGAAGGGCTGGAGGAGCTGCACCGCACCTTCCGCGACCAGCGGCTTCGCGGTGCTCGGCTTCCCGTGCGACCAGTTCGGCGGCCAGGAGTTCGACACCGACGCCGAGATCGCGAGCTTCTGCTCGACCACCTACGACGTGACGTTCCCGATGTTCGCCAAGGTCGACGTCAACGGCGACGACGCCCACCCGCTGTTCCGCTGGCTGCGGGGACAGAAGTCCGGCCTGCTCGGCGGCGCGATCAAGTGGAACTTCACCAAGTTCCTCGTCGCCCGCGACGGCTCGGTCGTCAAGCGCTACGCGCCGACCACCGAACCCGCCAAGATCGCCGGCGACATCGAGCAGCAGCTCACCACCCTCGCCGCCTGACCCGCCCCGCGCGCCCCTCGGGACGCCCGGTCGGTTTCCCAAGGGATGCCGGGAAACTGTCACCACTCACGTGTGGCCACCCGTGAGTGGTGACGTTTTCCCGGGGGACCTTGGGAAAGCTCGCGGCGTCAGCGGGGGAGCACGGTGACGTGCGACTCCGCCAGCTGCTGGTAGCCGTCGTCGACCGAGAGGTACAGCGAGTAGCGGCCCGGGGGGATCGGCCAGGTGCCCTCGCCGGCGGCGTCGGCGTCGATCGCCCCGCGGCCCTCGACGGTGCCGCCGGTGTAGATGTAGTTGAGGTACGAGTCCGCGCCCTTGCCGCGCGGGGCCACCGCGATCCAGTCCCACCGGTTGCCGGGTGCCAGGCTCCACTCCACCTCGAGCGGCTCGCCCACCTCGTACGCCGGGTGCACCGGTCGCACCTCCGTCGGCTGCCCCTCGCCCCGCACCCAGAAGTCGGTGCCTGCCAGCCGGGTGCCGTCGGCGTCCAGCAGCGTCGCCCGGCAGCGCCCGGGCGGAAGGTCATCGGTCGGCACGGTGACGGTGGTGTCCGGCTCGTCGCCCAGCTCGGGCTGCACGTCCGTGCCGGCGCAGGAGACCGTCAGCTGCTCGCCCGGATCGCCGGGTCGGTGCACGTCGAGCTCGACCGGCGCGCCCGCGGGCACCAGCGGTTGGGCCGGCGACACCAGGTCCGGCGGCGCGGCGGGCTCGATCTCGAAGGTCGACACCACGGCACGGTGGTCGGAGCCCCACGGGTCGACCTCGATGTCGGCGCCGCCGGACTCGCCGACCACCTCGCTGTCGACGACGGTGGCCGGCCCGGCGGCCCACACCAGGTCGATGCGGTCGGCAGGTGACCGGGGCGGCGGGTTGTAGCCGTCCACCCGTGGCCGCCCGGACGGCCAGGTGATCCCCGGGTCGGCGACCGGGTCGGGGTGCACCGAGCGGTACGAGTCGGTGAAGCCGGCGTGCTCCATCGCCTCACTGGTGGGCCACGGCACCGGGAAGTGGATCTGCGGGCGTTCCACCACCGTCTCGCGGGTCCAGTCGGTGTGGGTGGGGGCGTTGAAGTCGCCGGTCACGAACGTCGGCACCCCGGCGTCGGCGAGTGCGCCCATCGTGTCGATCACCGGTCGCAGCGCCGGCAACCGCGTCTCCCGCTCCAACGCCAGCACCTCGTCGCGCGTCATCTCGTGCTTGATCCGGTTGGGCCCGTACGGCGACGACGGCAGGTGCACCGTCGTGACGGCCGCCACCCGTCCGGGCGAGGTCTGCACGTAGACGTAGTCGGCGCCGTCCGGAGGGTCGAGCAGGGGCAGCTGCGAGACGACCGACACCCGCCGGTTCCAGTAGTCCCAGCCCAGCGCCTTGGCCAGCCGCTCGACGTGGCCCTCCGGCTCGTTGACGAGGATCACGTCCGCCTCGCTGGCCCGCGCCCCCTCGACGATGTGGTCGAAGCCCACCACGGTGCCGCCGTACTCGATGTTGAACGACATCACCCGCAGCGTCGCCGGCTCCGATCCCGACGCCGACGCCGACGCCGACGACGACTCCGACGCCGACGTCGGTGCCGGGTCGTCGGACGGCGTGGGATCAGGCGCGGGCGACGAGTCGGACGACGAGGTGCACGCCGCGACCAGCGCCAGCCCGGCCAGGGCGACGACGGCCCTGCGTCCGGTGCGCACGGGCCATCGTGACACGGAACATCACCCGGGCGGTTCGCGTTGACACAGGTGTCGATGAGACACTGATCGGCGGTTCCGGTTCACGACGCCTCCCGGCGTCGACCCGGCGGCCACGTACCGAGAGGAACCCCATGAAGCCTGACATCCACCCTGCCTACGGTGAGACCACGGTGACCTGCACCTGCGGCGCCACGTTCACCACGCGCAGCACCGCGCCGAGCGGCTCGATCCACGCCGACGTGTGCTCGCAGTGCCACCCCTTCTACACCGGCAAGCAGAAGATCCTCGACACCGGAGGCCGCGTCGCCCGCTTCGAGAAGCGGTACGCAGCCAAGGGCGGGGACAAGAAGTAGCAACCTGACGGCACCGGCACGACGGACCCCACGGCCCGATCGCGCCGGTGCCGTCCCATGTCCGGCTCCGATTCGGACCGCGGGGAGGTGCCGTGTTCGAGCAGGTCGAGCGACTGGTGACCGAGCACGAGCAGCTCGGCACCCGCCTCGCCGACCCGTCCGTGCACGGTGACCCCTCGCTGGCCCGCCGGCTCGGCCGGCGCTACGCCGAGCTCGGCGCCGTGGTCGCGACCTACCACGACTGGCAGCAGGCCGAGGGCGATGCGACGGCGGGCCTCGACCTGGCCGCCGAGGACCCGGCCTTCGCCGCGGAGGCGGAGTCGGTCGCCGCGCGTCGCGACCAGCTCGCCGAACGGCTGCGCCGGCTGCTGGTGCCCCGCGACCCGTCCGACTCCAAGGACGCCATCGTCGAGATCAAGGCCGGCGAGGGCGGCGCGGAGTCGGCGCTGTTCGCGGGCGACCTGCTGCGGATGTACCTGCGCTACGCCGAGCGCCGCGGCTGGCGCACCGAGGTGCTCGACGCCACCGACTCCGACCTCGGCGGCGTCAAGTCGGTGACGCTCGCCGTCGCCGCGCGAGGCACCCCCGATCCCGGCCAGGCGCCCTACGCCCTGCTCAAGCACGAGGCCGGGGTGCACCGGGTCCAGCGGGTGCCGGTCACCGAGTCGCAAGGGCGCATCCACACGTCCGCCGCCGGCGTCGTGGTGCTGCCCGAGGCCGAGCCGGTCGACGTGGAGCTGTCCGACGCCGACCTGCGGGTCGACGTGTTCCGCTCGTCGGGCCCGGGCGGGCAGAGCGTCAACACCACCGACTCCGCCGTACGCATCACGCACCTGCCCACCGGCATCGTGGTGTCCTGCCAGAACGAGAAGTCCCAGCTGCAGAACCGTGAGCAGGCGCTGCGGATCCTGCGCTCCCGGCTGCTGGCGCTGGCCGAGGAGCAGGCCCGCTCCGACGCGTCCGACACCCGCCGCTCGCAGGTGCGCACCGTCGACCGCAGCGAGCGGATCCGCACCTACAACTTCGCCGAGAGCCGGGTGACCGACCACCGCACCGGCTACAAGACCTACACCCTCGACGACGTCCTCGACGGCGACCTCGACGGCCTGGTGCGGGCCTCGGTGGAGGCCGAGGAGGAGGCCCGGCTCGCCGCGGTCGGACAGTGACGGCCCGGCTCGGTGACGTGCGCGCCGCGGCGGCCCGCCGGCTCGCCGCGGCCGGGCTCCCGTCGCCCGACGCCGATGCCGAGCTGCTGCTGGCGCACGTGCTCGACGTCCCGCGCAGCCGGTTGCCGCTCGCCGACCCGCCGGACGCCGCCCAGGCGGCCCGGCTGGACGAGCTGCTCGAGCGACGGGCCCGCCGCGAACCGCTGCAGCACCTGACCGGGCGGGCCGCGTTCCGGCGGGTCGAGCTGGCGGTCGGTCCCGGTGTGTTCGTGCCCCGCCCCGAGACCGAGCTGCTCGCCGGCTGGGCGGTCGACCGGCTGCGCGACCTCGACGCACCGGTGGCCGTCGACCTGTGCACCGGCTCCGGCGCGGTCGCCGCCGCCCTCGCCGACGAGGCCCCGCACGCGCGGGTCCACGCGGTGGAGCTGTCGCCGCCGGCCTACGAGTACGCCGTCGCCAACCTCGCCGGCACCGGCGTCGACGTACGGCTCGGCGACGTCGCCGACGCGTTCCACGACCTCGACGGCACCGTCGACGTCGTCGTCGCCAACCCGCCGTACATCCCGCTCGAGGCCTACGAGGAGGTGGCCGAGGAGGCCCGCCTGTTCGACCCGGCGGTCGCCCTCTGGTCCGGTGCCGACGGGCTGGACGTGGTCCGGATCGTCGAGGCGGTCGCCGCGCGGCTGCTCCTCCCAGGCGGCGTCGTCGGCTGTGAGCACGCCGACGCCCAGGGCGCCTCCGCCCCCGCCGTGTTCGCGGACTCCGGGCGCTGGGCCGACGTGTCGGACCACCGCGACCTCGCCGACCGGCCGCGGTTCGTCACCGCCCGCCGCCGTTGAGCCAGGTCGCGATGGCACGATGGTGCGCGTGACGTTGGCCGTGAGGACGCCGTGACCGGCGAGCGACGACGGTTCGACTGCGCCGACGACGAGGCCCGCGAGGAGGGCCTCGACGCCGCGGTCGACGAGATCCGCACCAACCGGCTCGTCGTGCTGCCGACCGACACCGTCTACGGCGTCGCAGCCGACGCGTTCGAGGGCGCTGCCGTGCGCCGGCTGATGCGGGCCAAGGGGCGGGGACGGGACATGCCGCCGCCGGTGATGGTCGCCGCCGTCTCCACCCTCGACTCGCTCGCGTCGGGTGTCCCGTCGTACGCGCGAGACATGATCAACGAGCTGTGGCCCGGGCCGCTGACCCTGGTGTGCACCCAGCAGCCCAGCCTGAGCTGGGACCTCGGCGACGCTCGCTCGACCGTGGCGGTGCGGATGCCCGACCACCCGCTCGCGATCACGTTGCTGGAGCGCACCGGCCCGCTCGCGGTCACCAGCGCGAACCGCACCGGCATGCCGGCCGCCACCACCGTCGAGGAGGCCGAGGACATGCTCGGCGACCGGGTGTGGGTCTACCTCGACGGCGGGCCGAGCCCGACCGCCGTCGCCTCGACCATCGTCGACGTCACCGGGTCGAAGCCCCGGGTGCTGCGCCGGGGCGGCATCGGCATCGAGCGGCTGCGGGAGTTCGACGAGACCGTGGTCGACGCCGAGGACAAGTGACGGCGGGTGCGCGAGTACCTGGTGGTCTTCACCGTCGCCGCCACGGTGACCTTCCTGCTGTCGACGGTGAGCCGGCTGGTCGCCGAACGGATCGGCGCGGTGGCCAAGGTCCGCGACCGCGACGTCCACGCCACCCCGGTGCCCTACTTCGGCGGCGTGGCGATGCTCGCCGGGTTGTGGGCGGCCTACCTGGTGGCCATCCGGCTGCCGTTCCTGTCCACGGCTGACGGCGTCGCGTTCGACGACGCCCGCGCGGTGCTGATCGGCGGCAGCGTGATCTGCCTGGTCGGCGTGCTGGACGACGTGTTCGAGCTGGACGCGCTGACCAAGTTCGGCGGCCAGCTCGCCGCCGCGGCGGTGGTCGTGGTGCTCGGGGTGCAGCTGCTCTACCTGCCCCTGCCCGGCACCATCCTCAGCATGGACCTGACCCAGGGTCCGCTGCTCACCGTCTTCGTCATCGTCGCCACCGTCAACGCGGTCAACTTCGTCGACGGGCTGGACGGGCTGGCGGCCGGTGTCGTCGGCATCGGCGCGGTGGCGTTCTTCATGTACTCGTACCTGCTGGCCGCCGAGAACAACCTGTCGCTGGCGATCACCGCCACCTTGCTGATGGCGGCGCTGGCGGGTGCGTGCTTCGGCTTCCTGCCGCACAACTTCTACCCGGCCCGGATGTTCATGGGCGACTCCGGCTCGATGCTGATCGGGCTGGTGCTCGCGTGCGGCGCGGTCACGCTCGCCGGCCAGTTCCCGCCGGGCGACCTCACCGAGGGGCTGTTCGGCGCCAGGGCCGGCGTCCAGCCGGTGCTGCTCCCGCTGCTGCTGCCGATGCTGGTGCTGCTGGTGCCGTTCCTCGACCTGCTGCTCGCGGTGGTCCGCCGCACCCGTGCGGGCCGCTCGCCGTTCAGCCCGGACAAGCGGCACCTGCACCACCGGCTGCTGGAGATCGGCCACTCGCACCGCCGCGCGGTGCTGCTGATGTACGCGGTCGCGGGGCTGGTCGCGTTCGGCGCCGTGGTGCTCAGCCTGTTCGCCGGGTGGCGGTCGTGGGCGGCGCTCAGCGTGCTCACCGCGGCCACCGCGATGGCGGTCTTCTGGCTGCCGCGGTGGCACCGGCCGACGGTCTGAGCACCCCGGTTCCACCGCGGCCAGACGCTTGTGCTAATTTTCACAAGCACTGCACCACAGCCGTGGCGACGGGAGCCGATGATGACGACCGGAACCTCCGTCCTGGCCCCTTCCCGGGCCCGGACCGGGCCGCCAGGAGCCCCGGTTTGCTGTGGTAGCGTCGGCCGCGGCCCGTCGGGGACGGGACCGGTCGTTGTGTACCGTGACGCCCCCCGGGGAGCCACCTGCAGCATGGGTCATGACCATTCCGAAGCGACGCTCGAGCTCCGGGACTTCCTTGGCATCGGGACGTTCAACCTGGTCTGCGTACTCGTCGGCATGGGTCTTGGATGGTGGGCGGACGCTTCCACGGGACTGACACCGGTGCTGACGCTGCTGGGCCTGGCGATCGGTGTCGGGGTGGGCGTCCTGGGTTCGTGGCTGCGGCTCCGGCCGTTGCTCCGCGACGGTGTTGCAGACGACCCGATCGGCACGGACCATGGCTGACCAGAGCGAGGACGTCACTGCAGTGAGCGGCACCGAGAGGACGGCACCGATGGACGATCAGGCGGTGCCCGCCCCGCGGGTCCCGATGGGCGAGCTCGCCCGCCGGCAGCGGAACATGATCATCATCGCCGGCGGCCTGGCCGTGCTCAGCCTGCTCGGCGGCGTCGCCTTCGAGAACGTGCTGGCCGGGGTCTTCCTGGCCGTCGGCATCGGACTGGCGCTGCTCAACTCCGTGGCGACCGAGATGTCGATGATCCGGATGACCTCCAGCGGTGACGACCTGTCCCGCAAGCAGTTCGCGATGTCGGCGCTGCTGCGGCTGTCGGCCATCTCGCTGGTCGCGTTCACGCTGGTCCTGGTGTTCTGGCCGGTCGGAGGCTTCGTGCTGGTCGGCCTGGCCCTGTTCCAGCTGCTGACCGTCGTCATCACCGGCTTCCCGCTGCTGAAGGAGCTGCGCAACTCATGACCACCGACGTGCAGCTCGCGTCCACCGAGGTGGAGATCGGCCACCACGTGGAGGTCGAGGCCTTCGGCATGACCTTCAACGCCGACACCATCTGGTCCACGGTCGTCGCCGGGGCGATCGTGCTCGCCCTCGGCTTCTGGTCCGGCGCAAGGTCACCAGCAAGGTGCCGGGCAAGATCCAGATCATCTGGGAGTCCGTCACCGGCGCCGTCACCAGCCAGGTCGAGTCGAGTCTCGGCAAGGTCAACCCGTTCGTGGTGCCGCTCGCGGTCGCGCTGTTCATGTTCATCCTGATCGCGAACTGGCTCGAGCTCATCCCGAGCGACCACTACCTGCCCCCGCCGACCGCCGACGTCAACCTGACGTACGCGCTCGGCCTGATGGTGATCGTCGGGGTGCACACGTTCAGCATCCGCAAGAAGGGCTTCAAGGCCTACGCCAAGCACTACTTCGAGCCCTACCCGGCGCTGTTCCCGATCAACCTGATCGAGGAGATCGTCAAGCCGTTCACGCTGGCCCTGCGACTCTTCGGCAACATCTTCTCCAGCACGATCATGCTGACGCTGATCGGCATCATCCCGCTGTACCTGCTGTGGGGGCCGAACGCGCTCTGGAAGCTGTTCGCCATGTTCGTCGGCCTCATCCAGGCGTTCATCTTCGCCCTGCTCACGATCCTCTACTTCGGCATGGCGAGCGAGGGCCACGACGACCACCTGATCGAGGACACGTACGCCGACGAGCACAAGAACAAGGACAAGGACACGGGCGAGGAGTCGGCCGACGAAGACGCGCGGCGCGAGAACGAACCCGAGCTGGAGTCCGCGCACTAGGCGGGACCGAGGAACAACGACCGAGCCCCACATCGGTCCGGCCAGGACCGGACCGCAAGCCAAGGAGAGACATGGAAGACGCGATCAAGATTGCCGGCGCGATGATCGGTGGTGGCCTGGCGTTGGCCGGTGGCGCCATCGGCGCCGCCATCGGTGACGGTCTCGCCGGTGCCGCGACCATCTCGGGCGTGGCCCGCCAGCCGGAGGCTCAGAGCCGCCTGTTCACGATCTTCTTCCTGACGGTCGGCCTGGTCGAGGCGATGTACTTCATCAACCTGGCCTTCATGGCGCTGTTCGTCTTCGTCACCGGCGCCCCCTGATCCGTTCGCCGACGACAAGTCACGAACCACGACTGACGGGATCACACCCATGACGAACGAGGCCGCGAGCAACTTCCTCGTACCCAATGCCACGTTCTTCGTCGAGCTCTTCGCGTTCGCGCTGCTCGTCTTCGTGATCGGCCGCTACATCATCCCGCCGATCAACAAGGCGATGAGCGACCGGCAGGAGAGCATCCGGCGACAGTTCGAGGAGAGCGAGCAGGCCAAGGCTGCGGCCGAGGCCGCGGAGCGCGAGTTCCGCGAGCAGCTGTCCGAGGCTCGGCACGAGGCGGCGCGCATCCGGGAGGACGCGCGGGAGCAGGGCGCCGCCATCATCGCCGAGATGCGGGTGCAGGCGCAGGCGGAGGCCAACCGGATCAACGCCGCTGCGCACGCCCAGATGGAGGCCGACCGTCAGCGGGTGCTCACCGAGCTCCGCGCCGAGGTCGGCGACCTCGCGGTGAGCCTCGCCGGGCTGATCGTCGGGGAGTCGCTCGACGACGACAAGCGCCAGCAGCGCACGGTCGAGCGCTTCATCGCCGACCTGGAGTCCCAGGACGCCGACGGGTCGGACGGCGCTGCCGACTCCGAGGAGTCTGCGGCCGAGCCCAGCACCTCCGGGGGCCGCTGATGCGTGGAGCGTCGACGCGGGCGGCCGGCGCCGTCGTCGAGACCGTCGACCAGGCGGTCGAGTCCGGCGCGGACGCGTCCGGTCTGGGCGAGGAGCTGTTCGCGCTGTGCGTCGTGCTCGACGCGGAGCCGACGCTGCGCCGGGTGCTCACCGACCCCACGGTCGAGGCCGACCGCAAGGCCGAGCTCGCCGAGGGGCTGCTGTCCGACTTCAGCGCCCCGACGGTGGGCGTCGTCACCGAGGCCGTGCGGCATCGCTGGTCGCGTCCGCGCGACCTGGCCGACGCGCTCGAGCAGGGCGGCATCAGCGCCTTCCTCGCGGCGGCCGAGTCGGCCGGCGACCTCGACGAGCTCGACGACGAGCTGTTCCGCTTCGCCCGCATCACCGAGGGCGACCCGGAGCTGCGCGACGCGCTCAACGACCGCACCGCGCCGGTCGTGGCCCGCCAGCAGCTGGTCGACACCCTGCTGGACGACCGGGTCAGCGCCGCGGCCGTGCACCTGGTGCGCCAGGCCGTTGCCGGCCGGCACCGCTCGGTGCTGAGTGCGCTGTCCGAGATGCAGCGGCTGGCCGCGGCCCGGCGTCAGCGCCTGGTCGCCGTCGTCCGGGTGGCCCGCCCGCTGACCAAGGCGATGCACAAGCGGCTGGTCACCGCACTGACCGAGCGGTTCGGCCACGAGCTGCAGCTGAACGTGATCGTCGACCCCGACGTGATCGGCGGTGTCCGCGTCACGGTCGGCGACCAGGTCGTCGACGGCACCGTCGCCACGCGACTGGCCGAGGCACACCGGCGACTGGCCGGCTGACCCCCCAGACCACCCGCACGTACGCAGAGCGAACAGAGAGCAGGGACGACCACCATGGCGGAGCTCACCATCCGTTCCGAGGACATCCGCAGCGCCCTGACGCGCTTCGTCTCCGACTACAAGCCGGAGGCGGCCAGCACCGAGGAGATCGGCACCGTCGCCGAGACCGGCGACGGGATCGCGCGCGTCGAGGGGCTGCCGTCGGCGATGGCCAACGAGCTGCTCGAGTTCGAGGGCGGCATCCTGGGCCTGGCCCTGAACCTCGACGAGCGCGAGATCGGCGTCGTCATCCTGGGCGACTTCGCCGGCATCGAGGAGGGCCAGAGCGTCCGCCGCACCGGCGAGATCCTGTCCGTGCCGGTCGGCGACGGCTACCTCGGCCGCGTGGTCGACCCGCTGGGCAAGCCGATCGACGGGCTCGGCGACGTCGAGACCGACGCGCGCCGCGCGCTCGAGCTGCAGGCCGCGACCGTGATGGACCGGCAGAGCGTCAACGAGCCGATGCAGACCGGGCTCAAGGCGATCGACGCCCTCACCCCGATCGGGCGCGGCCAGCGCCAGCTCATCATCGGCGACCGCCAGACCGGCAAGACCGCGATCGCGATCGACACGATCATCAACCAGAAGGACTTCTGGGCCACCGGCGACCCGTCCCAGCAGGTGCGCTGCATCTACGTGGGCATCGGGCAGAAGGGCTCGACCATCGCCGCCGTGCGCGGCGCCCTCGAGGACTCCGGCGCGCTCGAGTACACGACGATCGTGGCCGCACCCGCCTCCGACGCGGCGGGCTTCAAGTACCTCGCCCCCTACACCGCCTCGGCCATCGGCCAGCACTGGATGTACGACGGCAAGCACGTGCTGATCGTGTTCGACGACCTGTCCAAGCAGGCCGAGGCCTACCGCGCCGTGTCGCTGCTGCTGCGGCGCCCGCCCGGCCGTGAGGCCTACCCCGGCGACGTCTTCTACCTGCACAGCCGGCTGCTCGAGCGCTGCGCCAAGCTGTCCGACGAGCTGGGTGCCGGATCGATGACCGGGCTGCCGCTGGTGGAGACCAAGGCCAACGACATCTCGGCCTACATCCCGACCAACGTCATCTCGATCACCGACGGACAGATCTTCTTGCAGTCCGACCTGTTCAACTCCAACCAGCGGCCGGCCATCGACGTCGGCCAGTCGGTGTCCCGGGTCGGTGGCGCGGCGATGGTGAAGTCGATGCGCAAGGTCACCGGATCGCTCAAGATCGACCTCGCGCAGTTCCGCGACCTGCAGGCGTTCGCGATGTTCGCCTCCGACCTCGACGCCGCATCCCGTCGCCAGCTGGACCGCGGCCAGCGGCTGATGGAGCTGCTCAAGCAGCCGCAGTACTCCCCGTTCCCCGTCGAGGAGCAGGTGGTGTCGATCTGGGCCGGCACGCAGGGCAAGCTCGACCCCGTCCCGCTCGAGGACATCCGGCGCTTCGAGACCGAGTTCCTCGAGTACCTGCGCCGCGAGCACGGTGAGCTGCTCGAGACCATCCGGGAGTCGCGCGAGTTCTCCGACGACACCGGCGAGACGCTCGACGACGCCTACAACAGCTTCGCCGAGCAGTTCGAGACCAGCGAGGGCGGCTCGATCCAGGTCGGTCGCGAGGACCACGAGGCCCTCGAGGACGAGGACGTCGAGCAGGAGCAGATCACCAAGCAGAAGCGGGGCTGACAGTGGCAGGGTCACTGCGCGAGTACCGCGCCAAGATCCGTGCGACCGAGTCGACCAAGAAGATCACTCGGGCCATGGAGCTGATCGCGGCCTCGCGCATCATCAAGGCGAAGCGGCGCGCGACGGCCGCGGAGCCCTACGCGCGCGAGCTCACCCGCGCCGTGTCCGCGCTGGCGACCTACTCGCAGGTCGACCACCCGCTCACCACGGAGGCGGAGGACCCGAAGCGTGCCGCCGTGCTCGTGGTCACCAGCGACCGCGGTCTCGCCGGTGCGTACTCGTCGTCGGTCATCAAGGAGGCCGAGCGGCTGGTCGAGAAGCTGCACCAGGAGGGCAAGGAGGTCGACCTCTACGTCTCCGGGCGCAAGGGGATCGGCTACTACACCTTCCGCCGGCGCGAGCTGGCCGACACCTGGAGCGGCTTCTCCGACAGCCCCCGCTACGACGACGCCCGCCAGATCGGCGCCCGCCTCACCAAGGCGATGCTCGCCGGGCAGGCGGCCGCCGAGGGCGACACCAGCGGCGAGATGCCCGGCGACGACGACCAGGACGCCGACGACGTCCCGGCCGTCGAAGAGGTGCACATCGTGTTCACCCGGTTCCGCTCGATGCTGGTCCAGCAGCCCGACGTGATCCGGCTGCTGCCGCTGCAGGTGGTCGAGGGCGAGGAGAAGCCCGACGCCGACGAGGTGCTCCCGCTGTACGAGTTCGAGCCCTCCGCCGAGGAGGTGCTCGACGCCCTGCTGCCGCGCTACGTGCAGGCGCGGATCTACTTCTGCCTGCTGCAGGCGGCGGCCTCCGAGCTCGCTGCCCGGCAGCGGGCGATGAAGTCGGCGACCGACAACGCCGACGACCTGATCGACCAGTACACCCGGATCGCCAACCAGGCCCGGCAGGCGGGCATCACCCAAGAGATCAGCGAGATCGTCGGGGGCGCGAACGCGCTCTCCGACGCGACGGCCGAGAGATAGAGGATCACCATGACTGCCACCGTCAGCGAGAACGAGGCCACCGAGGAGACCGGTGCCGTAGGCCGCGTCGCGCGCGTCATCGGTCCCGTGGTCGACGTCGAGTTCGCCGTCGACGACATGCCGGAGATGTACAACGCCCTGCACGTCGACGTGAAGGTCGGTGACACCGAGCGGATGCTGACCCTCGAGGTCGAGCAGCACATCGGCGAGGGCATGGTCCGCACCATCTCCATGCAGCCCACCGACGGCCTGGTCCGCAGCGCCAAGGTGACCGACACCGGCAAGCCCATCTCGGTCCCGGTCGGCGACATCACCAAGGGCCACGTGTTCAACGTGATCGGCGACTGCCTCAACCTCGAGGGCGACGGCCCGCTCGAGGTCGAGGAGCGCTGGTCGATCCACCGCAACGCGCCGGCCTTCGACCAGCTCGAGTCCAAGACCGAGATGTTCCACACCGGCATCAAGGTCATCGACCTGCTCACGCCGTACGTCCAGGGCGGCAAGATCGGCCTGTTCGGCGGCGCCGGCGTGGGCAAGACCGTGCTGATCCAGGAGATGATCGCCCGGGTCGCCCGCGACCACGACGGCGTGTCGGTGTTCGCCGGGGTGGGGGAGCGCACCCGTGAGGGCAACGACCTCATCACCGAGATGACCGAGTCCGAGGTCATCGGCCAGACCGCGCTCGTCTTCGGCCAGATGGACGAGCCGCCCGGCGCCCGGCTGCGGGTGGGACTGTCGGCGCTCACCATGGCCGAGTACTTCCGCGACGAGCAGAGCCAGGACGTGCTGCTGTTCATCGACAACATCTTCCGGTTCACCCAGGCGGGCCAGGAGGTGTCGACGCTGCTCGGCCGGATGCCGAGCGCGGTGGGCTACCAGCCGACCCTCGCCGACGAGATGGGCGTGCTGCAGGAGCGGATCACGTCGACCCGCGGACACTCGATCACCTCGATGCAGGCGATCTACGTGCCCGCCGACGACTACACCGACCCCGCGCCGGCGACGACGTTCGCGCACCTGGACGCCACGACCGAGCTGTCCCGCGACATCGCCTCGCTGGGCATCTACCCGGCGGTCGACCCGCTGACGTCGACCTCGCGGATCCTCGACCCGCGCTACATCTCCGCCGACCACTACAACACCGCGACCCGCACCAAGCAGATCCTGCAGCGCAACAAGGAGCTCCAGGACATCATCGCGATCCTCGGCGTCGACGAGCTGTCCGAGGAGGACAAGGTCGTCGTGGCCCGGGCCCGGCGGCTGCAGCGCTTCCTGTCCCAGAACACCTACGTGGCCAAGCAGTTCACCGGCATCGAGGGCTCCACGGTGCCGCTCGACCAGACCATCGAGGCGTTCACCAAGATCTGCGACGGCGAGTACGACCACGTGGCCGAGCAGGCGTTCTACATGTGCGGGGGTCTGGACGACGTCGAGCGCAGGTGGGACGAGATCCAGAAGGAGAACTGATGGCCGACGATCTGCTCCAGGTCGAGCTGGTCGCCGCCGACCAGCGCGTCTGGTCGGGCGAGGCGACGTTCGTGCTCACCCGCACGACCGACGGCGAGCTCGGCATCATGCCGCACCACGCCCCGGTGCTGTCGGTGCTCGTCGAGGGGGTCGTGGTGATCCGGTCCGACGACTCCGACGCCAAGGTGGCGGCCGTCGACGGCGGGTTCCTGTCGGTCGCCGACAACCGGGTGTCGATCCTCGCCGAGCAGGCCGCGATGGCCGAGGACATCGACGAGAGCGCGGCCCGCTCCGACCTCGAGCAGGCGCAGGGCGACGATGACGACGACGAGGCCGCCTACCGGGTGCGCTGGGCCGAGGCCCGGATCGCGGCGACCGAGAAGGGCTGACCGACTGGTCGGCTCGAGGTGAGAGGCCGGTGGCATGCCGATCTGGGAGTGGGCGCTCGACGTCGTCGCGTCCGTCGTCCTGGTCGGCGCGCTGCTGCTGGTGAGCCTGGTCGCCCGCCGCCGCTGGCTCACCCGGGGTGAGGCGACCTTCGAGATGAGCGTGCGGATGCGCGGGTTCGAAGGCGTCCGCGGCTGGACGCTCGGCGTCGCCCGCTACCGCGGCGACCGGCTGGAGTGGTTCCGGGTCTTCTCGCTCGCGCTGCGGCCGAAGCGGCTGTTCGACCGGCGTCGGTTCGAGGTCGTCACCAGCCGCGAGCCCGACGAGCAGGAGGCCTACGCGTTGTTCTCGGGGCACCTGGTCGTCGACGGCCGGTCGGCCGGTGCGCCGGTGCAGGTGGCGGTCAGCCCGGATGCGCTGACGGCGCTGCTGGCCTGGCTGGAAGCGGCCCCGCCGGCGCCGCGGCAGGGCTGACGCGGGCTGACCCGGGCTGACCTGGGTCCGCCGCGGGGTGCTTCAGCGCTCGGTGGAGCGGTCGCCGCCGGGAGTCCACAGCACGTCGCCCAGCTCGCGGTTGGCGTGCCGGGCGAGGATGAACAGCAGGTCGCTGGCCCGGTTGAGGTAGCGGGCGGTGAGCGGGTTCATCGACTCGCCGTGGGTGTCGAGCGCCGCCCAGGTGGACCGCTCGGCCCGGCGGACCGCGGTGGTCGCGACGTGCAGCAGGGCCGAGCCGATGGTCCCGCCGGGCAGGATGAACGAGCGCAGCTTCTCCAGCGGCTCGTTGTAGGCGTCGCACCAGCCCTCCAGCCGGTCGATGTCGTCCTGGCGGATCCGCAGCGGGGGGAACTCGGGGTCGGCGACGACCGGGGTGGCCAGGTCGGCGCCGACGTCGAACAGGTCGTTCTGCACCCGCTGCGAGCACCACCACGACGTCGGGGTCGAGCGCGCCCGCCGCCACGGCGTGGCCGAGGTGGGCATTGGCCTCGTTGACGTCGCCGTAGGCCGCCACCCGCAGATCCGTCTTCGCGACCTCGGACATGTCACCGAGCCGGGTGGTGCCGGCGTCGCCGGTGCGGGTGTAGATGCGGGTGAGGTTGACCATGGCCGCGACGCTACCGGTCGGGTCCGTCCCGGTCGGTGCGGTGCTCGCGGGCCGCGGCGATCAGCGTCAGCGCGCGGTCGACGTCGTCGGGCCAGACCAGCACCTGGCGTCGGGTCGCGACCTCGCGGGAGGTGGCGCGTACGCCCGCCTGCAGCAGCATCCGGCGCAGTCGCTCGGCCTCGTCCGGCGTGGTGGCGGCCACCCCGATCAGCAGCCCCTGGGACGGGTCGGAGACCCGTGCGGCGCGCCGGCGCCCGGGCCGCATGATCCAGCGCAGCACCAGCGCGAGCAGGGCGACGGCGAGGCCGGACAGCAGCGGGATGTAGACGTAGTCCGACCCCGATCCGGGGGACAACGGCACCGACGCCAGCACCGGACCAGTGTGCCTCGCGGTTCACACGCCTGGCTACGCTCGCGGCCGTCGACGGCGAGCGAGGAGCTGAGGTCAGTGAGCAGGGTGCTGGTGGTGGGCGCGGGTCTGATGGGCTCGGGGATCGCCCAGGTCGCAGCGGTCGCGGGCTGGGACGTCACGCTGCGGGACGTGACCGAGGAGGCGCTCGCGCGCGGCCGGGCCGGTGTCGAGCGGTCGCTCGCCCGGATGGTCGAGAAGCAGACGGTCTCCGCCGACGACCGCGATGCCGCGCTCGGCCGGATCACGAGCACCACCGACCTCGGCGCCGCGGCGGAGGCGGACCTCGTGGTCGAGGCGGTGTTCGAGCGGGTCGACGTCAAGCGCGAGGTCTTCGCCGAGCTCGACCGCCTGGCCGGCGCGCAGACGGTGCTCGCCACCAACACCTCGGCGATCCCGATCACCACGATCGCGGCGGCCACCTCCCGCCCCGACCGGGTCGTGGGGACGCACTTCTTCTCCCCGGTGCCGATGATGCGGCTGTGCGAGCTGGTGCGCGGGCTCAAGACCAGCGACGAGACGCTGGCCGCCGCCCGCGCCTTCGCCGAGGACGTCGGCAAGACGTGCATCGTGGTGGAGCGCGACGTGGCCGGCTTCGTGACGACGCGGTTGATCAGTGCCCTCGCGATGGAGGCGATCGCGCTGTACGAGTCCGGGGTGGCCAGCGCCGAGGACATCGACCTGGCGTGCCGGCTCGGGTTCGGCCACACGATGGGACCGCTCGCGACCACCGACCTCACCGGCGTCGACATCCTGCGGCACGCCGCCTTGAACATCCACGCCGAGACCGGCGACCCGAAGTTCTACCCGCCGGAGCTGCTCAGCCGGATGGTCGACGCGGGGGATCTCGGGCGCAAGAGCGGTCGCGGCTTCTTCTCGTACGACACCTGACCCGACGCCTGATCCGACGCCTGATCCGACAGCCGATCCGACTCGGCCCCGCCGCGCTCCGCCGAACGGCGGGTGCACATCGGGTCGATCCGGACCGGCACCCACCGAACGGCCCCCCTGTTCGCTCAAATCCGGGACGTGGTAATGGGGCCAGGTGCAGAATGCGTCATCGCGTATCAGACGCGGGTCGGACTGCTCCTCGGGCCATGCCCGGTGCAACCGATCCGCTCGCTGCCGCGTCTCTTCCGGTACAGGCCGTTCGCGGCCCGACCGGCGACCATGGGCAGGGAGGTTCACATGACGCTCGACCAGGCCAGTCGACGTGCGGCTGCCGTACCGCCTCGATGGTTCCTCCGCCGCCGCCGCCCGGGCCGCCCTGCACCGCGCCATCGACGAGGCACCCGGTGACGTCGTCGTCGACATGAGCGACGTCGAGTGGATCGACGTGACCGGCCTGGGCCTGCTGGCGGCCGCCCACGAGCGGCTGCACCGCCGTGGCGACCAGCTGGTCCTGCACCACCCGAGCCCCGGTCTGCGCCGCACCCTCGCGGTCACCCGGCTGGGCCGGGTCCTCACCGTCGCTGCGTGAGTCCGCTCACGACCCGGTTACCCGCGGGTCACTTCGGCCTACGCTTCGCTCATGGCCGACCCACCCGCCGGGGCGTCGCCACGGCGTGACAAGCCCTGGGTGATGCGCACGTACGCCGGGCACAGCTCGGCGGTGAGCTCCAACGCGCTCTACCGCGGCAACCTGGACAAGGGCCAGACCGGCCTGTCGGTCGCCTTCGACCTGCCCACCCAGACCGGCTACGACCCCGACGACGAGCTGGCCCGCGGCGAGGTGGGCAAGGTCGGCGTCCCGGTCGCGCACCTCGGTGACATGCGCGCCCTCTTCGACGGCATCCCGCTGGCGAGGATGAACACGTCGATGACGATCAACGCCCCGGCGATGTGGCTGCTGGCGCTCTACCAGGTCGTCGCCGAGGAGCAGGGTGCGAGCCCGCAGCAGCTGACCGGCACCACCCAGAACGACATCATCAAGGAGTACCTCTCCCGCGGCACCTACGTCTTCCCGCCGGAGCACTCGCTGCGCCTCACCACCGACATGATCGCGTACACCGTCGACGCGGTCCCGCAGTGGAACCCGATCAACATCTGCAGCTACCACCTGCAGGAGGCCGGCGCGACGCCGGTCCAGGAGCTCGCGTACGCGCTGTCGACGGCCGTGGCCGTCCTCGACGCGGTGCGCGACTCCGGTCAGGTGCCCGCCGACGAGTTCGGTGCCGTGGTCGGTCGGATGTCGTTCTTCGTCAACGCAGGCGTGCGATTCGTCGAGGAGATGTGCAAGATGCGCGCCTTCGTCGAGCTGTGGGACGAGCTGACCAGCCGGCGCTACGGCGTCGACGACGAGCGGATGCGCCGGTTCCGCTACGGCGTCCAGGTCAACTCGCTCGGGCTCACCGAGGCCCAGCCCGAGAACAACGTGCAGCGGATCGTGCTGGAGATGCTCGCGCGTCACGATGTCCAAGGATGCCCGGGCGCGTGCCGTGCAGCTGCCCGCGTGGAACGAAGCGCTCGGCCTGCCCCGCCCGTGGGACCAGCAGTGGTCGCTGCGGCTGCAGCAGGTGCTCGCGTACGAGTCCGACCTGCTCGAGCACGACGACCTGTTCGCGGGTTCGCACGTCGTGCAGGCGAAGGTCGACGAGCTCGTCGCCGGCGCGCGCGAGGAGATGGCGCGGGTCGAGGAGCTCGGCGGTGCGGTCGAGGCGGTGGAGTACATGAAGCAGCAGCTGGTCGGCTCGCACGCCGTGCACCGCGCCCGGATCGAGTCGGGCGAGGAGAAGGTCGTCGGCGTCAACTGCTTCACCGGCACCGAGCCCTCGCCGCTGACCGCCGACCTCGACACCGTCGTCCAGACCTCGGACCCGGAGGCGGAGGCGGCCGCGGTCGAGTCCATCGGCCGCTGGCGCGCGGAGCGCGACGACGACGGCGCCAAGCAGGCGCTGGTCCGGCTGGTCGGCGACGCGGAGTCCGGGGCCAACCTGATGGCGGCCACCCTGGAGTGCGCCCGGGCCGGGGTCACCACGGGGGAGTGGGCCGGCGCCCTGCGCGGTGTGTTCGGCGAGTACCGCGGGCCCACCGGCGTCTCCGGCTCGGTCGGTGTCGCCGAGGCGTCGGGCGACGCCGGCCGGCAGCTCGCCGCGGTGCGCGAGCGGGTGCGGGCGACGGGTGACGAGCTCGGCCGTCGGCTGCGGCTGCTGGTCGGCAAGCCCGGGCTCGACGGGCACTCCAACGGGGCCGAGCAGATCGCCGTACGCGCCCGCGACGCCGGCTTCGAGGTCGTCTACCAGGGCATCCGGCTGACCCCGGCCGAGATCGTCGCCGCCGCGGTGGCCGAGGACGTGCACTGCGTCGGGCTGTCGATCCTGTCCGGCTCCCACCTCGACCTGGTGCCTGCGGTGCTGGCCGGGCTGCGCGACGCCGGCGCCACCGACGTCCCCGTCGTCGTGGGCGGCATCATCCCCGGCAGCCACGCGCGCACCCTGAAGGCGCAGGGCGTCGCCGCCGTCTTCACCCCCAAGGACTTCGGGATGACCGAGATCATGGACCGGATCGTCGACGTGATCCGCGCCGCCCACCGTCTCGATGTCTGACCTGCAGTGCGCGGTGACCGTGCTGGTCGCCGCGGCAGCGCCTGAGCAGGCGCCGGCGCTGGTGGCGTCGGTCGCCCAGCAGCGGGTGGCCTCGGTGTGGTGCAGCGACGAGGAGGACGCCGTCGGGACCGCGGGGACGGCTGCTGACGGCTGGGCGTGCAGCTGACCGAGCGGGCAGGGCTGCGTGCCGATCCGGGTGCCGACCGCGCCACCGCCGTGGCCCGCGTCCGCACCGTGCTCGAGGAGGTCGCCGACACCCACCGCGGGGAGACCGCCCTGCTGGTGACGCACGCTCCGGTGCTGGCCCAGGTGCTGCCGGTGCTCGCCCGCAACCTGCGCGCCGACCACGCGGCGCTCACCCGCTCCCGACCGGCGCGGTGGTCGAGCTGGCCGGCGACTCCGACGGCTGGGTGTGTCGTTCGTGGGCAGGGCACCGTTACGGCGGATCGGGCGCCTAGAGTCCTGACGTGGCCGATCAACCTCGCGTACGGCTCCCGGAGCGCGACCCGTCGCCCGTGCGCGCGCTCGGTGGCCGGCTGCTGCTCGGGCTCGGGCTGCTGTTCGTCATCGTGGCGGTCGTCTACGCCGACAAGGGCGGCTACGTCGACAACACCGACGACGGCAGCATCGACCTGCTGGACAGCGTCTACTACGCCACGGTCACGATGACCACGACCGGCTACGGCGACATCGTTCCGTTCAGCGACCGGGCCCGGCTGGTCAACATCGTGGTGGTCACGCCGCTGCGGGTCCTGTTCCTGATCCTGCTGGTCGGCACCACCCTCGAGGTGCTGGCCAGCCAGGGCCGCCAGCAGTGGCGAGTCATCCAGTGGAGGCGACGCATGCATGAGCACGTCCTCGTGATCGGCTACGGCACCAAGGGCCGCAGCGCCGCCCAGACCCTGCGCGACAGCGGCACGGACGCAGAGGCGATCGTGGTGGTCGACCCCTCGCCCGCCGGCGTCAGCCAGGCGCAGGAGGACGGCCTGGTCTGCATCGTCGGCGACGGCACCCGGCGCGAGGTGCTGCTGCGAGGTGGCGCCGACCGCGCGCAGCAGATCATCGTCACCGCCGACCGCGACGACGCCGCCGTCCTGATCACGCTGACCGCCCGGGCGGTCAACCCGGACGCGTTCGTCGTGGTGGCGGTGCGGGAGCAGGAGAACGTCCCGCTGGTGCGCCAGAGCGGTGCCGACGCCGTCGTGACCTCGTCGGAGTCGGTCGGCCGGCTGCTCGGGCTGTCGTCGGTGAGCCCGGCGCTCGGTGCGGTGCTCGAGGACCTGCTCACGACCGGCGAGGGACTCGAGGTCGCCGAGCGCGAGGTGCAGCCGCACGAGGTCGGCCACGGCCCGCAGAAGTGCGGCGACCAGGTGATCGCGGTGGTGCGCGGCGACGTGGTGCACCGCTTCTACGACCCGACGGTGACCCAGCTCGAGCGCGGCGACAAGCTGATCGTCGTGCGCTCGGGTGAGGACCTGCCCTGGGCGTCGCGGCCGGGGGCCGGGCCGGCGAAGTAAGCCGGCGGCCGGCGGTCAGGCGGCCAGGCTGACCTTGGCGCGCTTGTTCTTCTTGTTCTTCTTGGACTTCTTCTTCTTGCCGGGTGCCGCGTCGACCGCGACGACCAGGCCCGGCTGGTGCGGACTTCTTGACCTTCACCAGCCGGCGCTTCTTCACCGTGTAGCCCGGCGGGAGGTCCCCGGCGGCCATCAGCCGGATCGGGCAGCGGCGGCAGCGAGGCCGGCTCACGCAGCACTTCTTCTTCGGCCTCACCGGCGGAACGCTAGCAGAAATTTAGGCGAGCCTCACCTGACCGTTCGGGTCGTCCGCGTCCCCTCTAGGATGACCGGGATCGGCCGTTCACCCCCTTCCCGGAGGTCTGCCCCATGCCCGCCGCGCGCTTCGTCGAGCAGCTGAACGCCCAGATCGGGCACGAGTTCGGCGCCCACCAGCAGTACGTCGCCTGTGCCGTCCACTACGACCTGCTGACGATGCCGCAGATGGCTGCGTTCTTCTACCGCCAGGCCGTCGAGGAGCGCGACCACGCGATGATGATGGTGCAGTACCTCGTCGACTGCGACGAGCCGGTGACCATCCCGGCAGTGCCCGCCCCGCAGTCGAAGTTCGGCGACGTGGTGGAGCCGGTACGGATCGCGCTCGAGCAGGAGCGCCGCGTCGCCGACCAGATCAACGCGCTGACCGCGATCGCGCGCGAGGAGAGCGACTTCGCCTCCGACCAGTTCATGCAGTGGTTCATCAAGGAGCAGGTCGAGGAGATCGCGACCATGAGCGACCTGCTCACCGTGGTGACCCGGGCCTCGCACGACGTCGAGGCGATCGAGGACTACGTCGCCCGCGAGCAGGGCGGCCCCCAGGACGACCCGACCGCCCCGCCCATCGCCGGCGACGAGGGCAGCTAGGTCGCACCGCCTGGACCGGGCGTCAGGACCGCCGGGCCGACCGCAGGTACCGGTTCAGCGCCTTGTTGACCAGGCGACTGGCGATCGGCCAGCCGCAGCACGGCGCTGCGGGCGCGGTAGCCCTGGGCGCGGGCCGTGCTGGCCAGCCCGCCGGCACCGGTCGTCCGGGCGTCACCGTCGCGCTGCCGGGTGCGCGCACGCAAGGTGGCGTACTTCTCCGTCATCGCGACCAGCGCGTCCATCGCGGCCGCGGCGAGCTCCGCCTCGTCGACGTCATCGGGTCGGCGATCGCCTCCGCTGTCCTCGGCGGGGATCAGGTCGGCCAGGTCGCCGTGCACGGGATAGCCGCGCGAGCGCACCTCCGCGACCATCGCGGCGCAGCGTTCGGTCAGCCAGCCGAGCTCCTCGGCCGGCAGCTGGATCCGGGCCGACGGCGTCCGCGCCCGCAGCGCGGGCTTGACCCCCTGCTGGACCGACCAGGTCCGCTGGCGCTCGTTGAGGCGACCGCCGAGTCCCTCGTTGAGCCGGCGGAGCACCTCGGCCTCCGCGATCCCGACCGACACGTTGCCGGCCGAGAGGCTGGACACCAGCGCGTCGGGATCGAGCCCGGTGGCGGCGGCGAACCGCTCCATCAGCTGCTGCCGCGGTGCACCGGGCGGCGGGACGGTCACGACGTGGATGCGTTCCCGGGGCACCGCCGCCTCCCAGGTGTCCAGCACGCGCACCAGGTCCTGGCGCAGCCAGAACGCCGCGCCGGCGCTGGCAGGACCGGCGCCGGGCTCGCGTACCGCAGCGATGAACTCCGCCCAGGACCAGGTCTGCCCCTTGGCGAGCTCGCCCTGCCAGGTGGAGCAGACGACCTGGCCCAGGTCGCGGGCGGTCACCACGACGTGCACCTGCGCGGGCGCGAGGGACTGCACGGCGCGGCGGGCCTGGCGCTTGCCGGCACCGGTGAGGAACTCCTCGGAGATCACCACCCGCGATCCCGACCAGCCGGTGGCCTCCGTCGCCAGCTCCTTCCAGGCGCCGGCCACCTCCGGCTGGTCGGCGCCGTGCAGCCGACGCCCGGTCAGGTCCCAGACCGCGTAGCGCTGCGCGTGCTGGGTCGATCCGGGCACCAGCACCCCGCGCTCGGCGAGCTGGTCGCGGCTCAGCCAGAGCACGTGCTGCACGTGCGAGGTGCCGGTCCTCGGCAGCCCGATGTGCAGGTAAACGTCGGCGGGGTCCCCCGACCCTCGCGTCGCCTCGTCCGGGGACACGGCCGTCCTCCTCCAGGGGTGTGTCGGTTCAGAACAGCCGCAGGCTGGGGTCGTCGAGGCCGCGCAGCGCGTCGTAGTCGACGGTGACGCAGCCGATGCCGCGGTGTCCTGCGAGCATCCTGGCCTGCGGCCGGATCTCCTGCGCGGCGAAGATCCCGCGCACCGGCGCGAGCAGCGGGTCGCGGTCGAGCAGCTCGAGGTAGCGGGCCAGCTGCTCGACGCCGTCGATGTCGCCGCGGCGCTTGACCTCGACCGCGACGGTGGCGCCGCCGAGGTCGCGGCACAGCAGGTCGACCGGCCCGATCGCGGTGGGGTACTCGCGGCGTACCAGCGTGAGCGACTCCCCGAGCGACTCGGGGTGGTCGGCGAGCAGCTCCTGCAGGTGCTTCTCGACGCCGTCCTTGACCAGGCCCGGGTCGATGCCGAGGTCGTGGCTGGAGTCGTGCAGCACCTCGTCGATGAGGATCCGCAACGTGTCCTCGCTCTTGTCCGCGCTCACCACCCACTCCGCGCGGCCGTCCTCGGCGGTGCCCTCGTCGAGGTGGCACGGCGGGCTCATCCAGTTCAGCGGCTTGTACGCGCGGTCGTCGGCGTGCACCGACACCGAGCCGTCGGCCTTGACCAGCACCAGCCGGGTGGCCATCGGCAGGTGTGCGCTCAACCGGCCGGCGTAGTCGACCTGGCAACGGGCGATCAGCAGGCGCACGAGGGGGAGCGTAGTCAGTCCCCTCAGTGCCAGACTCACCCCGTGGTGCACTCCGAGACGCACTGGCTGGCGTCACTGCGGCCGTCGCGGCTGCGCGAGGTCCAGGGCGGGGCGCTGGCGTGGACGCGGGTGCGGCTGATCGACGCCAACGGGCTGGGTGCGCCGCTGCGACCGCTGCTGGAGCAGCTCGGCATCCAGGTCGAGCTCTGCCGGGTCGGACAGGCCCGGCACCTGGTCGCCGCGCTGTCGGCGCCGGACGTGCCCTACGTCGTGCTGGAGTGCGACGGCGACGAGGGGTCGATCCTGCTGCAGGAGCTCGCCGAGGAGGTGCAGCGCTACCAGCCGTTCGGGCCGCAGGTGGGTCCTGACGACGTACGCCGGGTGGCCGACCTGCGCGGCGCCACGGTGATCGCTGCCGGGGCCGACCTCGGCACGGAGGCGATGGCCGACGCGTTCCTCGACGCCGGCGCCGAGGCCTACGTCGCGCCGACCGGATCGCCTTTCGGCTACGCCAGCGTCATCGCCGTCGCGCTGCTGTTCTACGACCTCACCGAGGGCCGCAGCCTGGACGCGGCCGTGGACAGCCTGCGCGCCCACGACGACGAGCTGGCCATGTGGCAGCTGTCCCGTCCCCAGGACGAGCTGGCCTGACCCGCCGCCCACCCCGAACGATCCGACCTCCTGCGGGCGGTAGCCCTCACCACGTCGGATCCTTCGGGTGGGGAGGGGCGTGGGAGACTGCCCCTCATGCCCCGTGAGTTCTCCAGCGTCGGCG
Organism: uncultured Actinomycetota bacterium; assembly: GCA_963801045.1. Taxonomy (GTDB): domain Bacteria; phylum Actinomycetota; class Actinomycetes; order Propionibacteriales; family Nocardioidaceae; genus JACCWP01. Next base: position 180,475 of record CAWDDC010000003.1, on the reverse strand, counting down.
TCGTCGGCCTCGGCACCATGGGTGCCGGCATCGCCGAGGTGTTCGCGCGCAACGGTTTCAAGGTCGTCGGCGTCGAGCGCGACGACGAGCAGCTCGCGCGCGGGCGCGCCCACGTCGAGCACTCCACCGGCCGGGCGGTGGCCCGGGGCAAGCTGTCCGAGGAGGAGCAGCGCGCGCTGGTCGACCGGATCGCGTTCACCACCTCGATGGCAGAGGTCGCCGACTGCGACCTCGTCGTCGAGGCCGTGGTCGAGCGGCTGGAGCTCAAGCGGCAGGTCTTCGCCGCCCTCGACGGCATCGTCCGCGACGACGCGGTGCTCGCGACCAACACCTCCTCGCTGTCGGTCACCCAGATCGCCGCTGCCACCGGCCAGCCGCACCGGGTCGTCGGGCTGCACTTCTTCAACCCCGCGCCCGTGCAGGCGTTCTGCGAGGTCATCCGCACGGTCGTGACCGCGCCCGACGTCGTCGACGACGTGCTCGGGCTGGCCCGCCGGCTCGACAAGCAGCCGGTCGTGGCCGGCGACAAGGCCGGCTTCATCGCCAACGCGCTGCTGTTCGGCTACCTCAACCACGCCGCGTCGATGTACGAGACCCGCTACGCCTCGCGCGAGGACATCGACGCCGCCATGCGCTACGGCTGCGGCTACCCGATGGGCCCGCTGGCGCTGCTCGACCTGATCGGGCTGGACACGGCCTACGAGATCCTCGAGACGATGTACCTGCAGGGGCGCGACCGGCTGCACGCACCGTCGCCCGTGCTCAAGCAGATGGTCACGGCCGGCCTGCTCGGCCGCAAGACCGGTCGCGGCTTCTACACCTACGACGGGCCGGACTCGTCCAAGGTCGTGGCCGACCGCGAGACTCCGTCGGACGACGACCAGCCGGTGATGCGGCGGCCGATCAGCACGGTCGGGGTCGTGGGCTCCGGCACGATGGCCACCGGCATCGTCGAGGTGTTCGCCAAGGCCGGCTTCGACGTGCTGCTGGTCGCCCGGGGCGACGCCAAGGTCGACGCGGTGGTGGAGCGGGTCACCCGGTCGCTGGACAAGCAGGTGCAGCGCGACCGGCTCACCGGCGACGAGCGCGACGCTGCGGTGGCCCGGGTGCGTGGCAGCAGCCGGCTCGACGACCTCGGCGGGTGCGACCTCGTCGTGGAGGCCGTCGTCGAGGAGCTGTCGGTCAAGCAGGCGCTGTTCGAGAACCTCGACGAGATCTGCGGCCCCGACGCCATCCTCGCGACCACCACGTCGTCGCTGCCGGTCATCGAGTGCGCGTCGGTCACCGGCCGCCCCGGTTCGGTCGTCGGCATGCACTTCTTCAACCCCGCGCCGCAGATGCGGCTGGTCGAGGTGGTCTCGACGGTCGCCACGTCCGACGAGGTCGCCGAGACCCTCCGTGCCGTCTGCGCGCGGCTGGACAAGTACGCCGTCTCCTGCGGCGACCGGGCCGGCTTCGTCGTCAACGCGCTGCTGTTCCCGTACCTCAACGACGCGGTGAAGATGCTCGAGGCGCACTACGCCACCGCCGACGACATCGACACCGCGATGAAGGAGGGGTGCGCGCTGCCGATGGGCCCGTTCGAGCTGCTCGACGTGGTCGGCAACGACGTGTCGCTGGCCATCCAGCGCACCCTCTACCGGGAGTTCCGCGAGCCCGGCTTCGCGCCGGCCCGGCTGCTGGAGCACCTGGTGACCGCGGGATACCTCGGGCGCAAGACCGGCCGGGGCTTCCGCGACCACGGCTAGATCGCGTTCGGTCCGCCGTCAGCGGCCGGCCGCTGCCAGACCGCACGCCAGGTCGACCGCGTAGGCGTAGTGGTCCGCGTCGTCCACACCGAGGTCGCCCGCGACGTGGGCGGTCGCCAGCCGGAACACCAGCGCCCGCACCAGGTGCTGGCCGAAGCGCGGCACCCGGTCGACGTCGGCGAACAGCCGCTCGTCGGCCCCCTCCCAGACCAGCGCGTCGGCGACGACGACGGCCGAGGCGTACTCGACCGGACGCCAGTACGGCGACAGGTCGATCACGGCCGCCGGCAGCCCCGGTTCCTCCAGCACGTTGAGGGACAGGTCGCCGTGCACCAGCTGGTCGGGATCGCTGACCGGGTGCATCGCCGCCAGCAGCCGGGTCAGGTGCGGCACGGAGTCGGCGTCCGGCAGCACGTGCTCGCCCCACGCCACCCGGTCGGCGACCGACCAGGGATCGGTGCGCCCGTCGAGGAAGTCCGGACGCGGCTCGTCGCGCAGGGCGGCGTGCAGCAGCCGGCCCGTCCGCAGGGTCTCGGCCCAGCGACGTTGCCGGTGCGTGCCCGCGACCCAGCGCCAGGCCGTCCACCCGTCGACGAGCAGCCGACCGTCCTCGGCGCGTACCGGCGGGGCGACCCGCACCGCCGCGACGCCGTCGATGCGGGACAGCACCTGCTGCTTGCCACTCCAACGCCTCGGCGGGCATGTCCAGCGGCTTGAGGACGAGGTCGCCGGCGCGCCAGGCGGTGCCGCGCCCGCCCGGCAGCGGGGTGGGTTCGGCCGGGGTGCCGAACGCCGCGAGCACGTCGGCCGGTGGTGGAGGGACACCAGGGGACCCTACGAGCGCGGGCTGGCTACGCTCAATCCCATGTCCTCCCGTCCCATCCGGGGCACCTCGGTGCTGCCCGCACGGCGCACGGCGCTGACCCTGCACACCGCGGACGGACTGAGCCTGGTCGGCGAGCTGGCGCTGCCGGCCGATCGCGACCCGGTGGCGACGCTGGTCTGCCTGCACCCGTTGCCCACCCACGGCGGCATGATGGACAGCCACGTGATCCGCAAGGCGTCCTACCGGCTGCCCGCGCTGGCCGGTCTCGCCGTGCTGCGCTTCAACACCCGGGGCACGTCCAGCGCCCAGGGGACCAGCGAGGGGCAGTTCGACGGGGGAGAGGCGGAGCGCTTCGACATCGCGGCCGCCGTCGAGCGGGCGGAGTTCGACGAGCTGCCGGACGTGTGGTTGCTCGGCTGGTCGTTCGGCACCGACCTGGTCCTGCGCTACGGGCTGGAGGAGTCCGTGGTCGGGGCGGTCCTGCTCTCACCGCCGCTGCGCTCGGCGTCCGACGACGACCTCGACGCCTGGGCCGCCGACGGCAGGCCGCTGGTGGCGCTGGTGCCCGAGCACGACGACTACCTGCGTCCCGACGAGGCCCGCCGACGCTTCGGCCGGGTGCCGCAGGCGGAGGTCGTCGGCGTCGACGGGCGCGAAGCACCTGTGGGTCGGGCACACCGAGCGGGTGCTGGACGAGGTGGTGGCCCGGGTCGCGCCCGACGTGTCGACCCCGCTGCCGCAGGCCTGGTCCGGCCCGATGGAGACCGCGGACTCGTCGATGTACGCAGATCGGACGACAGGGGCGTTTGCGGACACGCCCGAGGTGTGACCTGTGGCACAGTCAGTGCCCGTGAACGGACTACGTGCCGCGCTCGGGATCTCACTCAGCGTCGTGACTGCCAGTGTCCTGGTGACCGCCGCGGGTCCTGCCCCCGCCGCGACCGAGACGGCTGCTGCCCCGGCGGCGCCAGGGCCCTCCGCCCGGCACCAGCACCCTCGCACCGGTGCCGCCGGCGCTGCGGCCCAACGCCCGGGCGCTCAAGGCCAGCCACCTGATCGTGACCCGCGACTCCGGCGGCAACCGGGTGCTGCGGTTCGAGTCGGGGCTGGCCAACGTCGGCCGCGGTCCGCTGGAGGTGCGGCCCAACGCCAACCGGCCGTGCCCGCCCGGCAAGCAGCACGCCAGCCAGATCATCTACCGCGACCAGGACCGCAGCGGGCACTTCTCCCGCCGGCACGACAAGTTGATCACCCGCCACTCGGCCGGCTGCATGGTCTTCCACCCGCGGCACGACCACTGGCACTTCGAGGCGGCCGCGCGGTACGTGCTCTACAAGCCGACCCGGCGGCAGCCGGTCGTCGTGCAGGGCCGCAAGATGAGCTTCTGCCTGCGCGACTCCGAGCGGGCGCCGAAGCGCTGGCCGACCGCGAACTACCCCGAGTACTACGGCGACTGCGCCCGGCGCACCCCGCAGGGCATCTCCATCGGCTGGGTCGACATCTACCAGAACTTCCTGCCCGGGCAGGCGATCCGGCTGCCCGACGGGCTGCGTGCGGGGTTGTACTGCTTCCGCACGGTCGTCGACCCGCAGAACCAGCTGGTGGAGACGAACGACGACGACAACACCAGCCTGCGGGCGTTCCGGCTCCGCGGCACGCACGTCAGCGTCCGGCCGGACGGACCCTGCCGTCCGCAGAGCTGAGCCGACCCGCCGGCGTCGGGCTCGAGCCGGCCGGGCCTCGATCAGCCGGGCTGCTGGTCGGTCGGCTTGACCGGCGACAGCACCTCGGTCTGGCCGTCGCCGTCGTCGCGGACGGCCGGCGTCTCGCGGGTCGGCGCGTCGTCGGCCGGTGGCTGCGGCTTGCTGGCAGCCGGCTGCTCGGCGGTCTGCTCCGCAGGCTTCTCGCCGCTCTGCTGAGCCGATCGGTCCCGCCGTGCCCGCGGCTTTGCCGGAACCCGTGCCGGCACCCTTTGCCGGCAGCCCCGCCGGACGGCTTGTCGGTCCTGGCCGGCGCGGGCCGGCGCTGCCACCGGCTCGTCGGCGCGGTCATCGGCGCCGGCGAAGGAGGCCATCATGTCCCGCAGCGCGGACAGCTGGCCGACGATGCCGTCGCGGCGGCGCTGCACGGTGTCGAGCTCGGCCCGTGCCGCGGCGCTGTTGCGGTCGAAGTCGGCCTGGGCCTGGACGGTCATCTGGTGCGCCTGGGTGCGGGCGGCGCTCACGACCTGCTCGGCCTCGCGGCGGGCGCGGGCCACGATCCGCTCGGCCTCGGCGGTCGACTCGTCGCGCTGCTTGGCCGCCTGGCTGGTGGCGGCTGCCGCGCGTGCCTCGGCGGCGGCGGCGCGCTCCTCCGCCTCGGTGACCAGGCGCTGGGTCTCCTCGGTGGCCAGGTGGTGCGACTCGGCCGCCTCCTTGGTCAGCCGCTCGCGCTCGACGGCCAGGACCCGGCGGGCCTCCGCGACCTCGCGGTCGGCGCTGGCCCGCAGCTGCTCGGACTCGCGCCGGGCCGTGGTGCGCAGGCTGGTCGTCTCCTGCTCGCCGGCGAGGCGGACCTGGTCGGCCTCCCGCTTGGCGCTGGCGACCAGGTCGGCGGCCTCGGCGGCCGCCGCGGCCCGCTCGTCGTCGGCGGCGGCGCGCAACCGGTTCCGCTGGTCCTCGAGGTCGCGCAGCTGCACGGAGCGGGCGTCCTCGGCCTCGTTGGCCGCCGAGGCGCGCATGGCGTCGGCGTCGCGCTGAGCCTGGTTCAGCAGGGTGTCGGCCTGCTCGCGGGCCCGGGACAGCACCTCGTCGGCCTGGTCCTCCGCCATCGAGAGCAGGGCCGCCGCACGGCCACCCAGGCCGGCGTAGGTCGGCTGCTCGGTCTCGGCCAGCCGCTGCTCGAGCGCCGCGACCTGCTGCTGCAGCTCGGCGACGCGGGCGCGCGTCTGATCCGCCGTCTGTTCGGCGGTCGGCCAGCTCGCGCATCCGGGCGTCGACCGCGTCGCGGTCGTAGCCGCCCTTGCGGACGACCGGGAAGGCGGCCCCGCCGGCCGTGGACCCCGGCTGCGGGGGCTCTCCGGCGCGGCGCTGGTCGAAGATGGACAGTCCCTGCTGGTCGGACATTGCCGAATCCCTCTGTCTGGTTGGGCGCATGGTGTGCTGCGTCTGCTCCGTGTCGAGTATGCCCCTACCGACCCCGGAAGCGATTCACCCCTTCCACGTGGCGCGCACGAGCTTCGGGGTCGCGTACGCCCAGCCCCTCCTCCGGGGCCAGGCAGAGCACGCCGACCTTGCCCTGGTGGCGGTTGTGGTGGACCTCGTACGCCGCCTGGCCGGTCTGCTCCAGCGGGTAGGTCTCGGACAGCGTCGGGTGCACCGCTCCGCGGGCGATCAATCGGTTTGCCAGCCACGCCTCGCGGTAGTTGGCGAAGTGCGACCCGACGATCGTCTTCAGGTTCATCCACAGGTAGCGGTTGTCGTACGAGTGCATGAAGCCGGACGTGGAGGCGCAGGTGACGATGGTGCCGCCCTTGCGGGCGACGAAGACGCTGGCGCCGAAGGTCTCCCGGCCGGGGTGCTCGAGCACGATGTCGGGGTCCTCGCCGCCGGTCAGCTCGCGGATCCGCGCGCCGAGGCGCCGCCACTCGGTCGGGGTCCTGGGTGTTCTCGTCCTTCCAGAACGCGAACTCCTCCGCCCGCCGGTCGATGATCAGCTCCGCGCCCATCCGCCGGCAGAGCTCGGCCTTCTCCGGCGAGGAGACGACGCACACCGGGATCGCCCCGCCGTTGAGCGCGAGCTGGGTGGCGTAGGAACCGAGACCGCCGGAGGCGCCCCAGACCAGCACCACGTCGCCCTGCGTCATGCCGGCGCCGTTGCGCGACACCAGCTGCCGGTAGGCGGTGGAGTTGACCAGCCCGGGGCAGGCCGCCTCCTCCCAGGTCAGGTGGGCGGGCTTGGGCATCAGCTGGTTGGCCTTGACCAGCGCCACCTCGGCGAGGCCGCCGAAGTTCGTCTCGAAGCCCCAGATCCGCTGCTCCGGGTCGAGCATGGTGTCGTCGTGGCCCTCGGGGCGCTCCAGCTCCACGCTCAGGCAGTGCGCGACGACCTCGTCCCCGGGCTGCCAGGCGTGCACCCCGGCCCCGGTACGGAGCACCACGCCGGCCAGGTCGGAGCCCACCTGGTGGTAGGGCAGGTCGTGGCGAGCGCCGAGCGGCGACAGCCGGCCGTAGCGCTCGAGGAAGCCGAAGGTCGACATCGGCTCGAAGATCGAGGTCCAGACCGTGTTGTAGTTGATCGCGCTGGCCATCACCGCCACCAGCGCCTCGCCCGGCCCGAGCTCCGGCACCGGCACCTCGTCGACGTGCAGCGACTCGCGCGGGTCCTTGTCGGTGGTCGCGCGGCCCTCGAACATGCCCGCCTCGTCCTTGCGGACGCAGACCGCCCGGTACGACTCCGGCACCGGCAGGGCCGCGATGTCGTCGCGGGTGGCGTTGCCGGCCAGGATCGCGTCCAGGATCTGCTTCACCGCGGACCTCTCGCGTGGCGGGGTGGTGCCGCCGGAGGTTACCGGCCAGTCACCCTCTCCGGCACCCGTCTGTGACCGAGGTCGCCCCCACCGGCTGATCCTGACGTCTCACCGCGATCTCCCGGCGTGTCGCGAGTGAGACGTCAGCTCAGCGGGGTGCGGGCTCGACGAGCTCGACCAGGACGCCGCCGGCGTCCTTGGGGTGCACGAAGTTGACCCGGCTGCCGGCCGTGCCCGGTCGCGGCTCGTCGTAGACCAGCCGGCAGCCGCGCTCGCGCAGCAGCGCCGCGGCGGCGACGACGTCGGTGACCCGGTAGGCCAGCTGCTGCAGCCCGGGGCCGGACCGCTCGAGGAACCGCGCGATGAGCGATTCCGGTGTCAGCGGGGCGAGCAGCTGCAGCTGGGTCTCCCCGTCGCCGACCGCCAGCATCGCCTCGCGCACCCCCTGGTCCTCGTTGACCTCCTGGTGCACGGCGTGCAGCCCGAAGGTGGCGGCGTAGAACGCCAGCGCCTCGTCCATGTCGGCCACGGCGATGCCGACGTGGTCGACCGCGAGCAGCAGGTCGGCGGGGAGTGGGGTCATGCCCGCATGCTGCCGGTCGTCGGGCGGATCCGCCGCCGGCTCGGGCATGCCCGCATCCTCCCGGCGCAGCGCCTGGCCGCTGACGAGGATGGAACCACAGCCGCAGCCTTCCCGGTGCCGGTGGGCTGACGGGTCCCGCTCGGTAGGCTCGCTCCGTACCGCACACCGCTGAGGAGCCGCCCATGTCTGCCGCGTCGTCCGCTGTCCCGTCGTCCGGCAGCCCGTCCGGCAGCCCGTCGGTCATCGTCGCCGGGGCGCGTACGCCCATCGGCCGGCTGCTGGGCGGGCTCAAGGGCTTCTCCGGCGCCGAGCTCGGCAGCGTCGCCATCTCCGGGGCGCTCGGCCGGGCCGGCGTGGCACCGGAGCAGGTCGACTACGTCGTGATGGGCCAGGTGCTGCAGGCCGGCACCGGTCAGATCTCCGCCCGCCAGGCGGCCGCCGGGGCGGGCGTGCCGATGTCGGTGCCCGCGCTCACGGTCAACAAGGTGTGCCTGTCCGGGATCAACGCCATCGCGCTCGCCGACCAGCTGGTGCGGCTCGGCGAGTGCGAGGTCGTGGTGGCCGGCGGCATGGAGTCGATGACCAACGCCCCGCACCTGCTGCCGAAGTCCCGCGAGGGCACCAAGTACGGCAACGCCACGCTGGTCGACTCGATGGCCCACGACGGTCTCTGGGACGCGTTCACCGACCAGCCGATGGGCGCGCTCACCGAGACCTGCAACGCCGACGGGCTCGGGCCTGACCCGCGAGGAGCAGGACGCGTTCAGCGCCCGCTCGCACCAGCGGGCCGCGGAGGCGTGGAAGAACGGGATCTACGACGACGAGGTGGTCCCCGTCGAGGTGCCGCAGCGACGCGGCGACCCGGTCGTCGTCAAGGACGACGAGGGCATCCGCGGCGACACCACGACCGAGAGCCTCGGCAAGCTGCGGCCCGCCTTCGCCGCCGACGGCACCATCACGGCCGGGTCCGCCTCGCAGATCTCCGACGGTGCCTGCGCGGTCGTCGTGATGAGCCGCGACAAGGCCGAGTCGCTGGGCCTCACGTGGCTCGCCGAGATCGGCGCGCACGGCATGGTCGCCGGACCCGACTCCACCCTGCAGTCGCAGCCGGCGCGGGCGATCGCCGCCGCCTGCGCCAAGGAGGGCCTGGCCCCGGCCGACCTCGACCTGGTCGAGATCAACGAGGCGTTCGCCGCCGTCGGCATCGCCAGCAGCCGCGAGCTCGGCATCGGCGAGGACAAGGTCAACGTCAACGGCGGGGCGATCGCGCTCGGCCACCCGATCGGCATGAGCGGCGCCAGGATCGTGCTGCACCTGGCGCTCGAGCTCGCCCGGCGCGGCGGTGGCACCGGCGCGGCCGCGCTGTGCGGTGGCGGTGGGCAGGGCGACGCGCTGGTCGTACGCGTGCCCGCTCGATGAGCGGCCGGTGACCGGGAGTCGCGGCGCCGACGTCCCGACCCTGGTCGCGCGGGCCCGCGAGGGCGACGCCCGCGCGGTCGCCCGGCTGATCTCGCTGGTCGAGGACGCCTCACCGCTGCTGCCGGAGGTGAGCGCCGGCCTGGTCCCGTACGCCGGGCACGCCCAGGTCATCGGCATCACCGGGTCACCCGGCGTGGGCAAGTCCACCTCCACCACGGCGCTGGTCACCCGGCTGCGCGCGGCCGGTCGCCGGGTCGGGGTGCTGGCGGTCGACCCGTCGTCGCCGTTCTCGGGAGGGGCCCTGCTGGGCGACCGGGTGCGGATGCAGGACCACGCCACCGACCCGGGCGTCTACATCCGCTCGATGGCCACCCGCGGTCACCTCGGCGGGCTCGCCTGGTCGACGCCGCAGGCGATCCGGGTGCTCGACGCGGCCGGCTGCGACGTGGTGCTGGTCGAGACCGTCGGCGTCGGGCAGTCCGAGGTCGACGTGGCCGGCCAGGCCGACACCACCCTGGTGCTGCTGGCGCCGGGCATGGGCGACGGCATCCAGGCGGCCAAGGCGGGCATCCTCGAGGTCGGCGACGTCTACGTCGTCAACAAGGCCGACCGCGACGGCGCCTCCCAGGTCGCCCGCGACCTGCGGTCGATGCTGGCGCTGGCCGAGCGCGGTGCCGACGACTGGCGCCCCCCGATCGTCAAGACGGTGGCCGTCGAAGGGCGAGGGCACCGACGAGGTCGCCGAGGCGATCGAGTCGCACCGGGAGTGGCTGGCGCACAGCGGCGAGCTCGAGCGGCGCCGGCTGCGCCGGGCGCGGGACGAGATCGAGGCCATCGCGCTCACCGCCCTGCGCGCCCGGTTCGCCGACCTGTCCGGGCACGCCGACCTCGACCGGCTGGCCGACGAGGTGGTCGGCGGGCGTACCGACCCGTACCGGGCGGCCGACACCCTGCTGGACACGCTCTGAGCCGACTCCGGGCCGACTTCGGGGCCGACTTCGGGGGTGCTGCGCCGCAAATCAAACTCTCTCGCTAGACTTTGGTCGTGCGTGCTGACTCCCTTGCCCTGGTGCCCCGCTTCGATCGCTCGACCGTCGTGGTGGAGGCGCCGGGAAGCGGGCCGGGCAACTGGTCCGGTGCCCCGAGCGCGGTGCTCGTCGACGGCATCACCTGGCTCGCCTACCGGGTACGTCGCCCGCTCGATGCCGGGCGTGGCGTCGCCGTGGTGATCGCCCGCTCCACCGACGGGGTCACCTTCGAGACCGTCGCCTCGATCCCGCGCGAGCGCAGCGGCGCCGAGTCCCTCGAGCGCCCCGCGCTGGTGCCATTGCCCGGCGGCGGCTGGCGGGTCTACCTGTCCTGCGCCACGCCGGGCACCAAGGGCTGGTGGATCGAGGCCTGGGACGCCGAGACGCCCGAGCAGCTGCCCACCGGTGACCGCACGGTGGTGATGACGGGCGACAGCACCGCCGCCTACAAGGACCCCGTCGTGCAGGTCGACGGCACCGGCACCGACTGGCGGATGTGGGTCTGCCGCCACCCGCTCGACCTGGTCGGGCACGAGGACCGGATGACCACCTGGCTCGCGACCAGCACCGACGGGCTCGACTGGACGCTCGAGCGTGAGGTGCTGGCTGGCCGGCCGGGCGAGTGGGACTCGCGCGGCGCGCGGGTCGCCGCGGTGCTCGACACCGACCCGGTCAGTTCCTCTACGACGGCCGGTCCAGCGCCGCGCAGAACTGGCACGAGCAGACCGGCCTGGCGGCGCAGAACGGGCACGGGGTCCCTGGTGCCGGTCGGCGCGGGCCCGTGGCCTGGTCGCCGGAGACCGACGGTGCACTGCGCTACGCCGTGGCCGTGCCGCAGCCCGACGGCGGGACCCGCTTCTACTACGAGGCGGCGCGCGCCGACGGCGGGCACGACCTGCGCACCGAGCTGGTCAGCTCGCCTTCCGCCGGCTGACGAAGTCGCCCCGCCCGGCGCCGCCGCGCCAGTCGGAGAAGTCGCGACCGGTCACCGACTCCAGCAGGTCGAGGTCCTCGGTGAACAGTCCGAGCACCTGCTTGCGCTGCTCGGGGTTGAGCGCCGGGCGCCGTTCGCCCGTGCGGTGCAGCACGTCCAGCATCCGCCGCTCGAGCCCGCGCCAGATCTCGGGGGGCCCGAGCGCGCCGAGCCGGGCGCCGGCGCGGACCGCACGGGCGAGGGTGCGGGTGCGCAGCGAGTCCGGCACGAACGGCCTCGTGTTGTCCGGCGGCACCTCCGGGAGCGGACCGCTCGGCACGCCGAGGAAGTCCCAGACCTGGCCGAGGGTCTGCTCCGGCGCGTCGACCAGGTCGCCGTAGCGGAGCACGTGGATCTGCCGGGCGGGAAACAGCCCGTGCAGGTGCTCGAGCTGGTGCCCGTACAGACCCAGCGAGCGGTAGCGCCAGAACGGCGCCCAGCCGCGCCGGCGGCGGGCGTCCTCCATGGCGACCGCGGTGACGAAGTCGTACTCGGGCTCCAGCCCGTCGGACCACAGGTGCATCCAGTTGGAGTACGCCCGGTCGACCGGGTCGCGCAGCACCGCGATCATCTTGGCGTCCGGCTTGACCCGCTGGATGCGCAGCAGCGCCGCGGGGTCGTCGAGGTAGAGCGGCGTGCTCTCGCCGACCAGGACGTCGTCCGGCGCGTCGGCGAACAGCGCCAGGTAGTGGTCGCGGCGCCACACCCACTCCCGGCGGCTGTGTGCGTCGCCCGGACCCAGGTAGAGCGGGGGCGGGGCGTCGCCGCACAGGAAGTACTTCGGCTCCTTGACCCGGCTCAGCGCGAGGTCCGGGTGCCGGGCCAGCGCGGTGTGCAGCGCGGTCGTGCCGGCCTTGGGCGCCCCCAGGATGAAGAAGTCCGGCCAGCGTGAGCTCATAGTCAACAGTGTCAGGTGACTTCACTGAGTTTGCAAGACGAGGAACCGGACACCGGGGCGGCGCTGCCGGCTAGGCGGCGGCCAGCCGGCCCTCGGCGTCGCGGACGACCTGGTGAGTGCGCAGCGCCGCCTCCAGGGCGGCGTCGAAGCGGCCCGGCTCCCAGTACGCCGCACCCACCTCGGTCGCGAGGGTGTCCCGGTCGGCGGGCCCCACGGCCCGCAGGGCGCGGGCGAGCTGGTCGATCTCCCGGCGCTGGCGCCGGCGCGGCGCGGGCTCGGTGCTCGGCTTGGGGGGCGGCATCGGCATGGCGCTGACTCCTTGTCCTCGCGTGGTCCACCGGCGTGGGCGACGGTTCAGGTGGTCGCCGGTGCGTCCGTACCGGAGCTCTCGCTCGGCGTGTCCTCGGCGGTCAGCGGCTTCGCGATGTTCTCCAGCGTCTCGCCCTCGGCGTGCACGCCCAGGAAGATCGCGACGACGCCTCCGGCCACCATCAGCGCCGCCCCGAGGAAGTAGCCGGGGGCGATCCCGGTGATGTCGCCGGAGGCGGTGGCGTTGTCGATCAGCGAGCCGAAGTACAGCGGGCCGGTGATGCCGCCGACGGCGGTGCCGACCGCGTAGAAGAACGCGATGCACAGCGCGCGGGTCTCCATCGGGAAGACCTCGCTGGCGGTCAGGTAGGCGGCGCTTGCTCCCGCCGAGGCGAAGAAGAAGATCACCATGCCGAAGATCGTCAGCGTCACGGCGGTCAGGTCCCCGAGCACGAAGCCGGCGATCGCGAGCAGGACCCCGGACAGGATGTACGTGCCCGCGATCATCTTCACCCGGCCCACGGTGTCGAACAGCGACCCGAGCAGCAGCGCCCCGAGGAAGTTGCTGAGCCGCGAACGCGGCGATGTAGTAGCCGGTCTGACTCGACGCCGAGGAACGTCGACAGGCTGTCGCCGTAGGTGAAGAAGAACGCGTTGTACAAGAACGCCTGGCCGATGAACAACGCCAGGCAGAGCACGGTGCGCTTCGGGTAGAGGGTGAACACGGTCCTGGCGATCATCGCCAGGCTGATCGTCTTGCGCTGCCGGATCGTGATGGTCTCCGAGACCGAGGGCAGGGTCTTGCCGGTCTCGGCCTCGATTCCGTGCTCGATGTCCCGGACGATCACCTCGCCCTCGTCCTCCCGGCCGTGGATGAACAGCCAGCGGGGGCTCTCGGGGACGTTCCGCCGGACGAACCAGATGCCGATGCCGAGCACGGCGCCCAGGCCGAAGGCGATCCGCCAGCCGTACTCCGGGTTGACGATCGTCGGGTCGAGCAGCGGGATGGTGAGCAGCGCACCGGCGCCGGCTCCCACCCAGAAGGATCCGTTGATGGCGATGTCGATCCGGCCGCGGTACTGCGCAGGGATCAGCTCGTCGATGGCGGAGTTGATCGCGGCGTACTCGCCACCGATGCCGGCGCCGGTGATGGCCCGGCAGGCGAAGTACCAGGTCGGGTTCATCGAGAACGCCGTGAGCACGGTGCCCACGAGGTAGACGCCGAGCGTGATGAGGAACAGCTTCTTCCGCCCGAAGCGGTCGGTCAGCTGGCCGAAGAACAGCGCACCGAGGCAGGCGCCGGCCACGTAGATCGCACCCGCCTGCCCGATCTGCGCGCTGCGAGAGTCCCAGCCCGGTGCCCTCCGGCTTGAGCGCGTCGGACATCGACCCGACGATCGTGACCTCGATCCCGTCGAGGATCCACACCGTGCCGAGCCCGATGACGATCGTCCAGTGCCAGCGAGCCCAGGGCAGCCGGTCCATCCGGGACGGGATGTCGGTCGTGATGCGACCGGTCTCCACACCGCTGCCTGCCATCGGCCGGCCTCCTGTGTCGTCGTGACGTGGTCGTTGTCAGCGCCCACCTGACCCCACATCGGCCGGGTGTGCATCTTGGGCGCTCGTGCGGAGGCCGGACGGCGTGGCGCGGTCGACCGCTGGCACGAGTGCGCTAGAAACGACGGTGTACCCGTGTGCCACGCCCTGGTCGGAAGCAGCGAGGAGGAACCCGTGGTCGATGTCGCCCGCAAGGCGGTGATCCTGCTCGCGATCGGTTTCGCCGTGTTCTACCTGGTCAGCCAGCCGGAGGGAGCGGCCGACGCGGTCCGTGGCGCGTTCGACGCGGTCGTCTCCGCCTTCGACGCGGTCATCCGGTTCTTCGACGCGCTCTCCGACTGACCAGGCGCCGTGCCCGCCGCGCCGCACTGGCTGCTCCGGCTGTTCCCGGACCAGGACGTCGAGGCCCATCGGCTGATCGAGGTCGGCGAGGAGATCCGCTTCGACGTCGGCCACCACTGGGTGGCCTACCTGCGGCCCCTGGGGCTGGTGCTGGTCGCCGGCGCTCGTGCTGCTGGTGATCTTCCCGCTCAGCTCGGTGCAGTCCGGCTGGCTGTGGTTGCTGGTCGGGCCGGCACTGCTGGCCACCGCCTGGGTGCTCGCGGCGCGGGAGCACCGGGACCGGTTCGTGCTCACCTCCAAGCGGGTGATGCGCATCCGCGGTCTGCTCGACCAGCAGCGCGCGACGATGCCGCTCAGCCGGATCCTCGACATCACCGTGCACAAGCCCGCGCTGGGCCGGCTGTGCGGCTACGGCCACCTGACCTTCGAGTCGGCCGCCCAGGTCCAGGGACTGCGTGAGATCCGGTACGTCCCGTACCCCGACTCGGTCGATCACGCCATCCAGGTCGAGGTGCACGGCCCGCACGCCGGCCACCACCCGCGGAGCTCGCGCCGCTGACCGGTCCGGTCTCCGGCCGTCCGACCAGCGGGAAGGCGCTCGCTAGCCTGCGCGCATGTCGCCCAAGGCGCAGCCGCCTTGCCGTTCGACCCGATCGAGGAGGCCGCCCGGCACTGGGCGCCGGCGCTGGGAGGGTGTGCACGCGATGCGCGCCGTCACCTCGCTGATGCGCGCCCAGCAGCTGGTCATCGCCCGGCTCGACGAGGTGCTGCGTCCGCACCGGTTGAGCTTCGCCCGCTACGAGGCACTGGTGCTGCTCACCTTCAGCCGTGCCGGCGAGCTGCCGCTGGGCAAGATGGGCGACCGGCTGCAGGTGCACCCGACGTCGGTGACGAGCATCGTCAACCGGCTGGAGGCGTCGGGCTACGTACGGCGCCGGCCGCACCCGCGCGACGGTCGTACCGTGCTCGCGGCCATCACCGACGCCGGCCGGGCGGTCGTCGAGGTGGCCACCGCCGACCTGGTGGCCGGCGACTTCGGCCTCGACGTCCTCGACGAGGCCGACCTCGACCAGGTCACCGCGCTGCTCACCCCGCTGCGCCGCGCCGCGGGCGACTTCGCCTGACGCCCACGATCATCCGCGCATTGCGCCCCGATCATCCGCGGTTTGCCGAGATAGTAGGACGTCCTAGTAGTCTGGCGGCATGACGGAGACCGGGCGCGACCGCTGGCAACGCCGCTACGACACGGCGCTCGAGCAGGGGGCGGTGCGCGACGCCGACTTCAGCACGCTGTCCGGCGCCGAGGTGGCGCCGGCGTACGGGCCCGACGACGACTACCCGGGCTTCGAGCGGATCGGCTGGCCGGGCGAGTACCCCTTCACCCGCGGTCTCTACTCCACCGGCTACCGCGGTCGCACCTGGACGATCCGTCAGTTCGCCGGTTTCGGCAACGCCCGGCAGACCAACGAGCGCTACCGGATGATCCTCGGCCGCGGGCGGCGGCGGACTGTCGGTGGCCTTCGACATGCCGACGCTGATGGGCCGCGACTCCGACGACCCCAAGGCGCTGGGCGAGGTCGGGCACTGCGGCGTCGCGGTCGACAGCCTCGCCGACGTGGAGGCGCTGTTCGACGCCATCCCGCTGCAGGACGTCACCACCTCGATGACGATCTCCGGGCCGGCGGTGCCGATCTTCTGCATGTACGTCGTGGCCGCCGAGCGGCAGGGCGCCGACATCTCCAAGCTCGACGGCACCCTGCAGACCGACATCTTCAAGGAGTACATCGCGCAGAAGGAGTGGCTGTTCGGTCCCGAGCCGCACCTGCGCCTGATCGGCGACCTGATGACCTGGTGCGCCGCCGAGATCCCGCGCTACAAGCCGTTGAGCGTGTCCGGCTACCACATCCGCGAGGCCGGCTCGACCGCCGCGCAGGAGCTGGCGTACACGCTGGCCGACGGCTTCGCCTACGTCGAGCTGGGCCAGACCCGTGGTCTCGACGTCAACGAGTTCGCACCGGGGCTGAGCTTCTTCTTCGACGCGCACATCGACTTCTTCGAGGAGATCGCGAAGTTCCGCGCCGCCCGCCGGATCTGGGCCCGCTGGATGCGCGACGTCTACGGCGCCACCAGCGAACGGGCCCAGTGGCTGCGCTTCCACACCCAGACCGCGGGAGTGTCGCTGACCGCGCAGCAGCCGTACAACAACGTCGTGCGCACCGCGGTCGAGGCGCTGTCCGCGATCCTCGGCGGCACCAACTCCCTGCACACCAACGCCCTCGACGAGACGCTCGCCCTGCCGAGCGAGCGGGCCGCGGAGATCGCCATGCGCACCCAGCAGGTGCTGATGGACGAGACCGGCGTCGTCAACGTCGCCGACCCGCTGGGCGGTTCGTGGTACGTCGAGGCGCTCACCGACCAGATCGAGGCCGAGGCGGAGGAGATCTTCCAGCGCATCCTCGGGATGGGTGGCGGTCTCGACGCCCAGCACGCCATCGGGCCGATGACCTCGGGCATCCTGCGCGGCATCGAGGACGGCTGGTTCATGTCCGAGATCGCCGAGGCCGCCTTCCAGTACCAGACGGCGGTGGAGAAGGGTGACAAGAAGATCGTGGGGGTCAACACCCACCACGACTCGGTCACCGGCGAGCTCGAGATCATGCGGGTCTCGCACGAGGTCGAGTCCGACCAGGTGGCCGAGCTGGCCCGCCGCAAGGCCGGTCGCGACGACGCGGCGGTGTCGGCGGCGCTGTCGGCGATGGTGGCGGCGTCGCGCACCGACGCCAACCTGGTGCCGCCGATGCTCGACGCCGTACGCGCCGAGGCGACGCTCGGGGAGATCTGTGACGCCCTGCGCGCCGAGTGGGGCGAGTACCGCGAGCCCGCCCGGTTCTGACCCTGGCGGCGGCTACGTCAGGATAGGGCCATGAGCGCAGAGCAGTTCTCCCGTCCCGGGGCCATCGACCTGTC
Source organism: uncultured Actinomycetota bacterium (assembly GCA_963801045.1). Classification (GTDB taxonomy): domain Bacteria; phylum Actinomycetota; class Actinomycetes; order Propionibacteriales; family Nocardioidaceae; genus JACCWP01. The sequence goes on along the minus strand of CAWDDC010000003.1, from coordinate 163,318 downwards.
CGCCCTGCGGCCCCCCGCCGGAGGTGGTCCGGCCGGTCAGGCCGGTGCCGCGGCGACCGGCGGGGGTGGCCCGGGCGTCTACTCCTTCGACACCACCGAGCAGGGCTTCCAGCCCGACGTCGTCGAGCCGTCGATGGCCTACCCCGTGGTCCTGGCGCTGTGGTCGACGCGGGCACCGGCCAGCCGCGAGGCCGTCGACGCGCTGAGCCGGATCGCCGACTCGTACGAGGGCCGGGTCAGCCTGGCCCGGCTCGACATCGACTCCAGCCCGCAGCTCGCGCAGGCCCTGCAGGTGCGGGCGGTGCCGTACGTCCTCGCGGTGCTGCGCGGCCAGCCGGTGCCGCTGTTCGAGGGCAGCGTCGACGAGGAGCAGGCGCGCCAGGCCTTCGACCAGGTCATCCAGGCTGCGGTCAGCAACGGCGTCACCGGCCAGGCCCCGCCGCGCGGCGCCGCGCCCGCAGCCGTCGCCGACGCGGAGGGCGAGGAGGCCGAGCCGGTCGACGACCCGCGGTTCGCCGACGGCGACACCGCGCTCGAGGCGGGTGACTACGCCACGGCGGTCGCCGCCTACCGCAAGGTGCTCGAGGCTGCTCCCGGCGACGCCGAGGCAGCGGCCCGGCTGGCGCAGGCCGGCCTGCTGCAGCGCACCGAGGGCGTCGACCTGACCGCCGCCCGCACGGCCGCGGCCGAGCGTCCCGACGACATCGACGCCCAGCTGCTGGCCGCCGACGTCGACGTGCTCGGTGGACACGTCGGCGACGCGTTCGACCGGGTGATCGGGCTGGTGCCGCGGGTCTTCGGCGACGACCGGGAGCGGGCCCGGCAGCACCTGCTGGGTCTGTTCGACGCGGTCGGCCCTGATGACGCCCGGGTCGCCGACGCTCGCCGTAGGCTGGCCAGCGCGCTGTTCTGACGATTCGGGACAGGTCTGTGGGCGGGGGTGAGGCGTGCGACGGGTGGCGGGCTGGGTCCTGGTGGTCGCCGCGCTGCTGTGCCTGCTCGTCGGCACGGCGATGGCGCTGCTGCTCGGTCCGGACAACCTCGCCCGCTCCGACCCGCAGGACCTGAGCACCGAAGCCTCGGTCGCGGTCACCGCGCCGGGCGCGTTGGCGCTGTCCGGTCCCACCGTGCGGATCGAGGCGACCCTGCCCGACGAACGTCCGGTCTTCGTGGGCCTGGGCAACGCCGTCGACGTCACCGACTACACCGACGGTGTGCAGGCCCTGGTCGATCGACACGATCGACGTCCCGCTCGACCTCACCGGCGAGGAGGTCGAGGGTGAGCCTGCGCCTGCCGGCCGATCCGTACGACCTGGACTGGTGGCTGGCCAGCGACCAGACCGACGGCGAGGCCGCGATGTCGGCGGAGCTGCCGACGGCACCCGCGCAGCTGCTCGTCGCCGCAGCCGACGGTGGTTCGCTCGAGGGACTCGAGGTCACCGCGGCGTACGAGCTCGACGGCGGCTTCGGCATCGGGCTCGGGCTGATCGGGCTGTCGGTCGGGCTCGTGCTGTTCGGCTGGATCACGCTGCGCCGGCGGCCCGACCTGGACGACTGGGACCACTGGGACGACGAGCAGCACGACGAGCGACGACAGCGCCGACGAGTGAGCGCACGACGACCGCGCGGACGGCCGACGGACAGACGGCGGACGGTGACGACGAGCAGCCGGCGACGACGAGAGCCGGCCGAGACTGGCGACGACGAGAGGCCGAGGACGAGCAGCGACGACGACGAAGCCCGGCGACGACGAGAGGCCTGGCGACGACGAGAAGCCCGGCGAGGACGAGAAGCCCCGCGAGGACGAGCAGGAACCGCCCGCCCGGCCGGCGGTGACGCCGCGATCCGGCGCGCCTACGGACGGCGCTGTCCCTCGCGGTCGCGCTGACGCTGGTCGGCGTCACCAGTGGGTGCGCGGTGCCGCGGCCGGTCGGCGACGACCCGGTGAAGACCGCAGTCACCCGGTCGGAGGCCGACGAGGTGCTGGCCCGCTGGGCCGAGCAGCGGGCCGAGTCGCTGCAGGTGCTCGACGCGGCGCCGCTGGAGTCCGTCGAGGCGGGCGACACCCTGGCGGTCGACCGGGGCGCGCTGCTGGTCGCCCGCCGGCTGCTGGAGCAGGGGTCGCAGGACCTCACCCAGCAGCTCGAGCTGCGTACGGTCATCGCGCCGCGGCTGTCGTCGTACCCGCTGTGGTTCATGGCCGTCGTCGACGACGGCCAACGCGGACTGACCAAGGTGCAGGTGCACCAGCGGGACACCGCCGCCGGCCCGTGGCAGCTGGTCGCCACCGCCGAGGTGCTGCCGTCGACCCAGCTGCCCGAGCTGTCCCTGGACGACTCCAGCGCGCTGCAGCCGGTCGAACCCGACGACGCCAGCGGCCTGGTGGGCTCGCCGCAGGACGTCGCCGACGCGTACGGCGCGCTGCTCGACGACCCGGACGCGCAGGACGACGACCTGGTGCTCGTCGACTCGTTCGTGCAGCAGATGCGGGCGGTCGCCGAGACGCAGGCCGGGCTGGACGGCGTCCGGTTCAGCCAGTCGTGGGAGGCCGAGGACGTGCGAGTGGGCCGCCCGCACCGCCGACGGCGGGGCGCTGGTCTTCGCCACGATGGCGCGCTCCGACAACTACCGGATCGAGCCCGGACACGGCTGTCGACTGGCAGCCGGGCTCGGAGCAGGCCGCCTTCCTGGCCGGCCGGGTCTACACCTCCGCGGTGCTGCACTACCGCCACCAGGTGCTGCTGTACGTACCGCCCGCGGGCGGTGGCCAGGTCCGCGCCCTCGGTCAGTACGGCGGCGTCGTCTCCGCCACCGGCAGCTGACCGCATCTTCCGGCGAGGCGAGTCGTCGGGGCGCGCGTACGGCCGGAAGATCCGCGGGCCGATCTTCCGGCGAGGCGGTCGTCGGGGCGTGCGTACGGCCGGAAGATCGGCGCGATCCCGGCACGGCCGGAAGATCGGTCAGGTGGGGTGGCCGCCGTGCAGGAACCGGGTGGCGGCGTCGGGCGGGACGGCGAGCACCTGCTCGACCCGGGCGGCGGTCGGGGGGCGGGCCTGCGCGCGGACGTCGGCCGGCGTCGCACCAGTGCACGGCGGCGATCTCGCGGGGTTCGAGCACCGCGGCGTCGACCCACGTCTCGTCGTGGACCCCGAGGTCGAACACCAGCACGCACGCGTCGTCCCAGCCCGCCCACGGCGGCAGCCAGTCGACGGCCAGCAGCGGTCCCGCGACCACCTCGAGGCCGAGCTCCTCGCGCACCTCGCGGACGATGCCGTCGCGCGGCGACTCACCCGGCTCCACGACGCCGCCGGGCAGGTCCCAGTCGGGCTTGTAGACCAGCTCGCACAGCAGCACCCGGCCGCGGCGGTCGCGCAGCACGCCCTGGGCGATCACCCGCTTGGTCGGCAGCCCGGCGTTGAGCATCGCGCGGAACCCGTCGGCCGTGTGCGGTCCCGGGTCGTCGCGCAGCCGACCGAGCAGCACCGCGTCACCGCGGCCGCCGTGGAACGGCTCCCGCCCGCGCAGCACCCCTTCGCGACGCAGCCCGGCGCGGGTCGCGACCCGCAGCGAGCGGGTGTTGTCCGGGTGCACGTACGCCTCGACCCGCCACAGCCCGAGCTGCTCGAACGCATAGCCGACCAGCAGCCGAACGGCGCGTACGGCGGTGCCGCGTCCGCGGTGGTCGGGGTACAGCGCCCAGGACAGGAACCCGTTGCCCTCCTCGGTCTGCCGCACCTCGGCGGACCCGGCGATCGCACCGTCCCGCTCGACCGCGAAGCTCACGATCCGCCGGTCGTCGGCATAGCGCCGCCGCCACTCGTCGATCGCCCCCTGCATCCGCTCCGCGGTCGGGACGACGCGCGGGAAGTCGAACCAGTACGCCATCTCCTCGTCGTGCTGGACCCGGGCGGGCTCGACGTCGTCGTCGCGCCAGGGCCGCAGCACCACCGTGCCGTCGGTGAGGGTCGGCTGGTCCGGGACCGGTTCGCTCACTCGTCGTGCCGCAACCAGACGGTGCCGAGCGGGGGCAGCCGCAGCGTCGCCGAGGCCGGCCGGCCGTGCCACTCGTCGGGGACCGCCTCGACCGCGCCGAGGTTGCCCACACCAGAGCCGCGGTACGCCTCGGCGTCGGTGTTGACCACCTCGACCCACCGGCCCGGCAGCGGCAGCCCGAGCCGGTAGCCCTCGTGCGGCACCGCCGCGAAGTTGGACACGCACACCAGCGGAGCCGCGCCCGGTCCCTCGCCGGTCTCACCGCCCTCGCGGACGAAGCTGAACACGTTGTTGCTCGAGTCGTTGGCGTCGATCCACGAGAAGCCGGCCGGGTCGGAGTCGGACGTCCACAGCGCCGGCGACTCCCGGTAGGCGCGGTTGAGGTCGCGCAGCAACGACTGCACGCCGCGGTGGAACGGGTCGTCGAGCAGCCACCAGTCGAGCTCGCGCTCCTCCGACCACTCGTTGTCCTGGGCGATCTCGGAGCCCATGAACAGCAGCTGCTTGCCCGGGTGCGCCCACATGTACGCGAGGTAGGCGCGCACGTTGGCCAGCTGCTGCCACCGGTCGCCGGGCATCTTGCGCAGCAGCGACCCCTTGCCGTGCACCACCTCGTCGTGCGAGATCGGCAGCACGAAGTTCTCCGAGTAGGCGTACATCATCGCGAACGTCATCTGGTGGTGGTGGTACTGCCGGTAGATCGGCTCCTGGGCCATGTAGCCCAGCGAGTCGTGCATCCAGCCCATGTTCCACTTGAAGCCGAACCCCAGCCCGCCGAGGTGCGTCGGCCGGGTGACGCCCGGCCACGACGTGGACTCCTCGGCGATGATGGTCGCTCCCGGCGAGCGCCGGTAGCAGGTGGCGTTGACCTCCTGCAGGAACGCCACCGCGTCGAGGTTCTCCCGGCCGCCGTACTGGTTCGGCGTCCACTCGCCGTCCTCGCGCGAGTAGTCGAGGTAGAGCATGGACGCGACGGCGTCGACGCGCAGCGCGTCGATGTGGAACTCCTCCAGCCAGTAGACCGCGTTGGCCACCAGGAAGTTGCGCACCTCGCGGCGGCCGAAGTCGAACACGTACGTGCCCCAGTCGGGCTGCTCGCCCCGGCGCGGGTCGGCGTGCTCGTACAGCGGCGTGCCGTCGAAGCGGGCCAGCGCCCACTCGTCCTTGGGGAAGTGGCGCGGGCACCCAGTCGAGGATCACGCCGATGCCGGACTGGTGCAGCCGGTCGACGAGGTAGCGGAAGTCGTCCGGGTCGCCGAAGCGCGCGGTGGGCGCGTAGTAGCCGGTGACCTGGTAGCCCCACGACCCGCCGAACGGGTGCTCGGCCACCGGCAGCATCTCGACGTGGGTGAACCCCAGGTCGTTGACGTAGGCGACCAGCTCGTCGGCGAGCTCGCGATAGCTGCGGTCCTTGCGCCACGAGCCGAGGTGCACCTCGTAGGTGCTCATCGGCCGGTCGTGCGGCGTGCCCTGCGCGCGTTCGGTCATCCACTCGTCGTCGTGCCACTCGTGGCTCGAGTGGTGCACGACCGACGCCGTCTCCGGCGGCTTCTGGGTGGCGGCGGCCAACGGGTCGGCCTTGGTACGCCACTCCCCGTCGGCGCCGAGGATCGCGTACTTGTACTGGGTGCCCGCGCCGATGTCCGGCACGAACAGCTCCCAGACCCCGCTGGAGCCGAGCGTCCGCATCGGGTGCGCGCGACCGTCCCAGTGGTTGAAGTCGCCGACCACCCGCACGCCCCGGGCGTTGGGCGCCCAGACGGCGAACGACGTGCCCTGCACCGGGCCGGCGACGCTGGCATAGCTGCGCTGGTGGGCGCCGAGCACGGTCCACAGCTGCTCGTGCCGGCCCTCGCTGATCAGGTGCAGGTCGATCTCGCCGATCGACGGCAGGTAGCGGTACGGGTCGTCGACCACGTGGGCGACGCCGTCCTCGTAGCGGACGACGACGCGGTAGTCGGCGACGTCGGGCTGGTCGAGGACGCCGACCCACACCCCGGCCTGCTCGTGCGCGAGCGGGACGACGCCGCCCTCGTGCTCGACCTCGACGCTGCGTCGCCATCGGCCGGAGGGTCCGTACCGTGACGGCGCCACCGTGCGGGTGCGCGCCGAGCACGCTGTGCGGGTCGTGATGGGTGCCGGCGGCGATCTGGTCCAGCAGGTCGGTGTCGACGGGCTGGGCGGTGGGCTTGGCGGTGGGAGTCATCGGTGGCCTCCTCCGGTCGTTGCGTCGGCGCCCACCAGCCGCGCGACGGCGCGCAACGGGATGGGCAGCCAGGTCGGCCGGTTGCGGGCCTCGTAGACGACCTCGTAGACGGCCTTGTCGGCCTCGTACGCCGCCAGCAGGGTCTGCTGCTCGCGCGGGTCGGTGCCGGACTCCTCGGTGTAGCCGTCGAGGAACGCGTCCCGGTTGCGGTGCGCCCACTCCATCGCGCGGGTCGCGAGCTGGTGGTCGCCGAGCAGGTCGGCCCACTGCGACTGGGCCGCGTAGTCGAACGAGCGCAGCATCCCCGCCACGTCGCGCACGGTGGCGTCGAGCGCGGTGCGCTCGGCCAGCGGCTTGGCCGGCTCGCCCTCGAAGTCGATGATCCGCCAGCCCTGGAAGGTGCGCAGCGTCTGCCCCAGGTGCAGGTCGCCGTGCACCCGCTGGACCGGGACCGGGCCGGGCGAGGTGCCGACCTGGTCGAGCAGCGCGGCGAGGCCGTCGGCGTGCGCGGCGAGGTCGGGGACCTCGTCGACGGCCGCGTCGAGCCGGGCCCGCATCCGGGCGGCGAGCGCCTGCAGGTCCGGCGCCTCCCAGTGGCCGGTCGGCAGGCTGGTCGGCCAGCTCGGCGTGCACCCGCGCGATGGTGGCGCCGAGCCGGTGCGACTCCGAGGCGAAGTCGCCGCCGACCTCCTCGGGGTAGAGGTCACGCTCGGCGAACAGGTCGCGCACGCTGGTGAGCGCGAGGTCCCACCCGTCGGTCGCCATGCCCAGGAACTCCGACACCATCGCCAGGTCGGTCGCGCCGTCGGCACCGGCGTCACCGTCGGCGAGCTCGAGCCAGCCGAGCAGCGGGACGACGTCCTCGGAGCCGGCGCGGGTCAGCGCCGCGAGCACCTCGATGTCCGGGTTGCGCCCGGGCGCCACCCGGCGGAACACCTTGAGCAGCAGGTGCTCGCCGACCACGACGTTGGTGTTGCTCTGCTCGCCGGACAGCACGACGGTCGGACCGTGCAGGTCGACCTCCTGCTGCGGTGACGACCTGGGCGGCCAGCGGCGCGGGCGCGTCCCCGCGTACGAGCGCGTCGACCAGGAGCGAGACCGCCTCCTTGTCGTGCACGGCGTCGTAGACGTGCGCCGGCCCGTCCGGGCCCTCGTGCTCGCCGATGTAGGCGCCGTCGATCTGGTCGTGCCGCGCGCTGCGGTAGGACAGCGGCACCTGGTAGACGTCGCGTACCGCGGAGGCGCCGGTGCCCGAGGTGGTGTCGACCAGGCAGACCGCCACCCGCGGGTCGGCGTGCGGGCTCACCCAGCCACGCAACGGTGCGGACGCCGTCGACGGCCAGGTCGCGGCCCTTGCCGGCGAACCACCGCTGGATCGTCAGGTAGTGGGCGAGCGATGTGCTGAGTCCGTCGTCGGTCACGGGCTGGTTCCCTCCTCGCGCACCGTCGTGGTCTCGTCCTCGTCGTCGTGCTCGATCTCGTCGACGGGGATCCGGAACCAGTAGAAGCCGTGCCCGCTCAGCGTGAGCAGGTAGGGCAGCTCGCCGACCGCAGGGAAGCGGACGCCGCCGAGCAGCTCCACGGGGTGCGCGCCGCGGAAGTGCCGGAGGTCGAGCTCGACCGGCTGGGGGAACCGGGACAGGTTGTTGACGCAGAGCACGACGTCGTCGCCGAACTCGCGGGTGTAGCTGAGCACCGACGGGTTGCTGCCGCCGAGGTCGGTGAACGCTCCCAGCCCGAACGTGGGGTGCTCCTTGCGGATGTGGATCATCCGCCGGTTCCAGTGCAGCAGCGACGAGCTGTTCTCCAGCTCTGCCTCGACGTTGACCGCCTGGAAGCCGAAGACCGGGTCCATGATCGCCGGCAGGTGCAGCCGCCCGGGCGTGACGTTGGAGAAGCCCGCGTTGCGGTCGGGCGTCCACTGCATGGGCGTGCGCACGCCGTCGCGGTCGCCCAGCCAGATGTTGTCGCCCATCCCGATCTCGTCGCCGTAGTAGAGCACCGGCGACCCGGGCAGGCTCAGCAGCAGGGCGGTGAACAGCTCCATCCGGTTGATGTCGTTGTCCAGCAGCGGGGCCAGCCGCCGGCGGATGCCGATGTTGGCCTTCATCCGCGGGTCCTTGGCGTACTCGGACCACATGTAGTCGCGGTCCTCGTCGGTCACCATCTCGAGGGTCAGCTCGTCGTGGTTGCGCAGGAAGATGCCCCACTGGGTGTTGCTGGGGATCGGCGGCGTCTGGTCGAGGATCTCCGAGATCGGCCACCGCGACTCCCGGCGCACGGCCATGAACAGCCGGGGCATCACCGGGAAGTGGAAGCACATGTGGCACTCGTCGCCACCGGTCTCGAAGTGCCGAAGTAGTCGACCACGTCGGCCGGCCACTGGTTCGCCTCCGCGAGCAGCACCCGGCCGGGGTAGTTGTCGTCGACGTGCTTGCGCAGCCTGCGCAGGAACTCGTGCGTCTCCGGCAGGTTCTCGCCGTTGGTGCCCTCGCGCTCGTACAGGTACGGCACCGCGTCCAGCCGGAAGCCGTCGATGCCGAGGTCGAGCCAGAAGTCGAGCGCGTCGGTGATCGCCTCGTGCACCGCGGGGTTGTCGAAGTTGAGGTCGGGCTGGTGGCTGTAGAAGCGGTGCCAGAAGTACTGCCCGCGCACCGGGTCCCAGGTCCAGTTCGACGACTCGGTGTCGACGAAGATGATCCGCGCGTCCTGGTAGAGCTCGTCGGTGTCGGACCACACGTAGAAGTCGCCGTACGGCCCGTCCGGGTCGCTGCGCGAGGACTGGAACCACGCGTGCTGGTCGGACGTGTGGTTCATGACGAAGTCGATGATCACCCGGATGCCGCGCTCGTGCGCCGCGTCCAGGAACCGGCGGAAGTCGCCGATGTCGCCGATGTCGTCGGCGACGTCGGTGAAGTGCGCGACGTCGTAGCCGCCGTCGCGCAGCGGGGACGGGAAGAACGGCGGCAGCCACAGGCAGTCGACGCCGAGCCACTCGATGTAGTCCAGCTTCTCGGTCAGCCCGGCGAGGTCGCCGACGCCGTCGGAGCTGGAGTCCTTGAACGACCGGACCAGCACCTCGTAGAAGACGGCCCGCTTGAACCAGCCGGGATCGTGCTCGAGCGCCATCTCAGTGGTTCCTCCGCACGTGCAGGACGTGCGCCGGCTCGTGGCCCGGGTCGAGCCGCACGTAGTCGTGCTCGCCCCAGTGCCAGGACTCGCCGGTGATCTCGTCGTGCGCGCTGAAGGTGTCGGTCCACTCCAGCCCGAGCGCGGGCATGTCCAGGTGCACGGTCGTCTCCTGGGTGTGGTGCGGGTCGACGTTGACGACGACGATCACCGGCGTCGTCCCCCGGTCCGGCGGGAGAAGCACAGGATCTGCGCCGTTGTCGCTCGCGTGCACGGTGACGTTGCGCAGCCGCTGCAGGGCGGGATGGGCGCGCCGGATCTCGTTCAGCCGGGTGAGGTACGGCGCCAGCGAGCGGCCCTCGCGCTCGGCGCCGGCCCAGTCGCGCACCCGCACCTGGTACTTCTCGGAGTCGAGGTACTCCTCGCTGCCCGGTCGCAGCGCCACGTGCTCGTACAGCTCGAAGCCGGCGTAGACGCCCCAGCTGGGGGAGCCGGTCGCCGCCAGCGCCGCCCGCACCTTGAAGGCCGCCGGGCCGCCGTACTGCAGGTAGGCGGTGAGGATGTCCGGGGTGTTGACGAAGAAGTTGGGCCGCAGCACGTGGCTGGTCTCGTGGCTCAGCTCGTGCAGGTAGTCGGCGATCTCGCCGGCCTCGTTGCGCCAGGTGAAGTAGGTGTAGCTCTGGTGGAACCCGACGGTGCCCAGCCCGCGCATCATCGCCGGCCGGGTGAACGCCTCGGACAGGAAGACCACGTCGGGGTCGGTGCGCCGCACCTCGCCGAGCAGCCACTCCCAGAACGGCACCGGCTTGGTGTGCGGGTTGTCGACCCGGAAGATCCGCACCCCGTGGTCCATCCAGACCCGCAGCACCCGCAGCACCTCGGCGTAGAGGCCCTGCGGGGTCGTTGTCGAAGTTCAGCGGGTAGATGTCCTGGTACTTCTTCGGCGGGTTCTCGGCGTACGCGACCGACCCGTCGACGCGGGTGGTGAACCACTCCGGGTGCTGCGTGACCCACGGGTGGTCGGGGGCGCACTGCAGGGCGAAGTCGAGCGCCACCTCGAGCCCGAGCTCGGCCGGCCCGCGCGACGAAGGCGTCCAGGTCGTCGAACGTGCCGAGGTCGGGGTGGATCGCGTCGTGCCCGCCCTCGGCGGAGCCGATCGCCCACGGCGAGCCCGGATCGGTCGGCGCGGGCTCGAGGGTGTTGTTGGGGCCCTTGCGGTTGTCCCGGCCGATCGGGTGGATCGGCGGCAGGTAGATGACGTCGAAGCCCATGTCGGCGACCGCGGGCAGCCGCTCGGCGGCGGTGCGCAGCGTGCCCGGGACCACGGCGCCGGTGTCGTCGACGTAGGCGCCCTCGGAGCGGGGGAAGAACTCGTACCAGGACCCGACCAGCGCGCGGGGCCGGTCGGTGAACACCGGGTAGCGCGGGCTGCTGTCCGACCAGGTCGCGCAGCGGGTTGACGCGCCAGCACCGCGTCGACCTCGGGCGCGGTGCCGGCCGCCAGTCGCGCCTCGACCGGACGCCGGGCGTCCTTGAGCGCCTTGACCGCGTCGCGCAGCACCTTCCGGCCCGCGGCGGACCCGCGGGGGAGCGCCTTGGCGGCCCGCTCCAGCACCACGGCGCCCTCGGCGAGCATCAGCTCCACGTCGACGCCGGCCGCGATCTTGACCTCGGCGTTGTGCTGCCAGGTGCCGACGGGGTCGCTCCAGGACTGCACCCGGAAGCTCCAGGCGCCCTCGCGCGTCGGGGGCGACCTCGGCCACCCAGCGGTCGACCGGCCCGGCCGGACGCATCCGGACCGGGGGACGGTCCCGCCCGCTGGGGTCGGTGAGGACCACCTCGGCGCCGAGGGCGTCGTGGCCCTCGCGGAAGACCGTCGCGTAGACGCCGAAGCTCTCGTCGACGACGGTCTTGACCGGGTGGGCCCCGCCTTCGACCACGGGGTGGACGTCCATGATCGGGATACGGGTGATCATCGCCGACAACCTAGCGAGACCTCCCCGACCCGGCACCACGACGGGTGTCGGGCCGGGGAGGTCCCTGGTGGACTAGGCGCCGTGCAGCCCGGTGAGGCCGCGCCGGGTGCGTACCCGCTTGGCCAGCGCCGAGAAGATCACGTCGATGATCATGCCGACGACCAGGATCACGATCATCAGCGCGATCAGCACGTCCGAGTTCAGCGTGTTCCGGGCGTTGGTCATGTCGCCACCCAGAGAGGGCACGCCCGGCACGTTGACCAGCAGCTCGCCGGCCAGCAGGCTCCGCCAGGCGAACGCCCAGCCCTGCTTGAGCCCTGAGATGTACGCAGGGAGCGCCGCCGGGAGGATGACGTAGCGGTAGCGGTCGATGCCCCGCGCACCGAGCATGTGCCCGGCCCGCAGCAGGTTCGGCGGCACCTCGTCGATGCCGCTGATGATGCCGTTGGCGATCGACGGGGCCGCGCCCAGGATGATGACGAAGTAGATCGCGTTCTCGGTCAGCCCGAACAGCAGGATGGCCAGCGGGAACCACGCGATCGACGGCATCGTCTGCAGCCCGGTGATCATCGAGCCCACCCCGGCGCGCAGCACCTTCCACTGCGAGACGGCGATGCCCAGCAGCGAGCCGACGACCAGCGCGATCGCGAAGCCCACGACGCCGCGGCGCATGGTCGTGCTCGAGCAGCTCCCAGAACCGGCCGTCCTGGAGCAGGTCCCACAGCGCCTCGAAGGCCAGCTGCGGCGGGCGGCAGCAGGTACTCCGGCTTCCAGCCGGACCAGACGACGGCCTGCCAGATGCCGACCGCGATGCGCGACCGCCAGCAGCTTCGGCCAGAGCGCCGCCCAGATCTTCTCCGGGCAGGGCTCGCGCCGCGTGGCGCCCGCGGACGCGAGCCTCGGGGGGCGACGTGCGTCTCATGTCAGGTGTCAACGGACATGGCGGGCCACCTCCGCCTTCAGCTCGTTGGTGAGCCGCCGGACATCTCGGCGACCGGGATGTCGTCCTGGTGACGTGGCCGCTGGATGTCGACGGCGAACTCGGACTTCACCCGGCCGGGGCCGGACTCCATCAGGATCGTGCGGTCACCCAGCCGGACCGCCTCGCGGACGTTGTGCGTGACGAACACCACGGTGAGGTCCAGCTGCGTCCAGATCCGCTCCAGCTCGTCGTGCATGGAGTCGCGGGTCATCGCGTCCAGGGCCGCGAACGGCTCGTCCATCAGGACGATCTGCGCCTCCTGGGCGAGCACCCGGGCCAGCGCGCCGCGCTGCCGCATGCCGCCGGACAGCTCGTGCGGGCGGCGCTTGCCCCGCCCGCTGAGGTGCACCAGCGCCAGCAGCTCCTCGACCCGGTCCTTGCGGACCGCCTTCGGGGTGCCCTGCAGCTTGAGCGCGAGCTCGATGTTCTGCTCCAGGGTGAGCCACGGGAACAGCAGCGCCTCCTGGAACATGAAGGCGACCTTGCGGCCACCGGTGTCGATGCGGCCCGCCGTGGGCTGGTCGAGGCCGGCGATGAGGTTGAGCAGGGTGCTCTTGCCGCAGCCGCTGGCTCCGACCAGGCACAGGAACTCGTGCTCGGCGACCTCGAGGTCGACGTCCTGGAGGGCGACGGTGTGCTGCGACCCGTGGCCGAACTCCTTGGTGACGCCCTCGATGGCGATGGCCGTGGCGCGACCCGTTGCGCCCGCGGGCGCGGACACCTGGTGGGTGTCCGCACCGCGCCGGGTTCCGGTCTTGAATCCGGACATCAGGCTCATGGCCCTGCCACCTCCGGCTCGCCGGCCTCGGCGAGCACCTCGTTGAGCGGGTCGAGGTCGTACAGCGTGTTCAGGTCCGCCTCGACCGGGTCGATGACCTCGACGTCCTCGGCGTGCGCGGCGCTCTCGATCAGCGTCGACGGCAGCGGGTCGTTGGTGAAGGTCAGGTTGTCCCAGGCCGCGGTGAGCACCTCGGCCGGCAGCTCGCTCTGGGTGAGCTCGAGCAGGGCGTCGCCGACCAGCGTCTTGGCCTCGTCCGGGGACTCGTTGATGTAGGCGTTCGCCTCGACGTGGGCGGTGAGCAGGTCGGTGACCAGGTCGGGGTGCTCCTGGGCGAAGGCGGTGCGGACGATCAGCTGGGTGGTGACGAACTGGCCGTCCGGCCACAGCTCGGCCTCGTCCACCAGGACGTTGCCGCCCTCCTTCTCCAGGATGCTGATGTAGGGCTCAGGCACCCAGGCGCCCGCGATCTCGCCCTGCTGGAAGGCCTGCGTCGTGACGCTGTTGTCCTGGCCGACGATGGAGATGTCGCCCCCGCCGTCGACGTCGGTGGTGTAGCCCTCCTGCTTGAAGTAGTAGCGGGCGGCGATGTCCTGCGTGTTGCCCACGGACGGCGTCGCCACGACCTCACCCTCGAGGTCGGACAGGTCCTTGATCTCGGGCTGGACGACCAGCGCGGCACCGCCGGAGGCGGCGCCCGCGATCACCTGGACGCCCTGGCCACCGGACTGCGCGAAGGCCGGTCACGGTGGGCGAGGGGCCGATGTAGGTGGCGTCGAGGCCGCCGGCGAGCATCGCCTCGATGGTGTCGGTGCCGGAGTTGAAGGTCTGCTCGGTGACGGTCGCGCCGTCCTCGGCGAGCGCGTCCTCGTAGTAGCCCTGGTCGACGCCGACGATGGCCGTGCGCGTGGGTCAGGTTGGGGAAGTAGCCGAGCTTGACGTCGACGCCTTCGCCCGAGCCGCCCCCGTCGCCGCCCGAGGCGGAGGAGGAGTCGTCGGACCCGCAGGCCGCAAGGGCGCTCACGGCGAGGGCGAGAACCGCGACGCCGGTCGCGATCCGGCGAGGGGAGACAGGGGTGGGACGCACGAGTTGCTCCTAGGGGGTGCAGGACTATCGACTTGAGTAAGAGTAGTGAACCAGCAAAGTTCACTGGAGTTGGCATTCTGACTGAATTTGGACCGGGAACGTGACGCGTGTCGCGCGGATTCGTCCGTTGTGCCGGGGTTGATCGTCCGTTCGGCCGACCGCTGGACGCTCCCTGCGCCGGTCGTGCCGGGCACGCCTGTAGCGTCATGGGGTGCGCGCCATCCGTCGTTTCACCGTCCGTCCCGTGCTGCCCACGGCGCTGGCCCCGCTCGGGGACCTGGCCACCAACCTGCGGTGGTCGTGGCACCACGACACCCAGGACCTGTTCGAGGCCATCGACCCCGACCTGTGGGCGTCGACCGGCCAGGACCCGGTCCAGCTGCTGGGAGCGCTGTCCATCGAACGGCTCGACCGGCTCGCCGCCGACGAGGGCTTCCTGCGCCGGCTGCACGCCGCCCACGAGGACCTGGAGCACTACCTGGTCGACCCGCGGTGGTACCAGGAGGCGGCCGCCGCGCGGGCGGAGGTGCCGGCGTCGATCGCGTACTTCTCCCCGGAGTTCGGCATCACCGAGGTGCTGCCGCAGTACTCCGGTGGCCTCGGCATCCTGGCCGGTGACCACCTCAAGGCCGCCAGCGACATGGGCGTGCCGATCATCGGGGTGGGCCTGTTCTACCGGCACGGCTACTTCCGCCAGTCGCTGTCCCGCGAGGGCTGGCAGCAGGAGACCTACCCCGTCAACGACCCCGACGGGCTGCCGCTGACGCTGCTGCGCGACACCGACGGCACCACCCCGCACGTCACGGTGGGACTGCCCGACGGCAAGCGGCTGGCCGCCCGGATCTGGGTCGCACAGGTCGGCCGGGTGCCGCTGCTGCTGCTCGACTCCGACGCGGCGCTCAACGACGGGCTGGGCATCGACGTCACCGACCGGCTCTACGGCGGGGGCGCGGAGCACCGGCTGCTGCAGGAGCTGCTGCTCGGCATCGGGGGCGTACGCGCCCTGCGCATCTACTGCCGGATCACCGGCACGCCGGACCCGGAGGTGTTCCACAGCAACGAGGGCCACGCGGGCTTCCTCAGCCTCGAGCGGATCCGCGAGCGGGCGCAGCGCGACCACGTCGACTTCGACACCGCGCTCGAGATCACCCGCGCCGGGACGGTGTTCACCACGCACACCCCGGTGCCCGCCGGCATCGACCGCTTCCCGGTCGACCTGATCGCCCAGCACTTCGGCGGCGACAACGCCGTGCCCGAGGTGCCGGTCGACAAGGTGCTCCGGCTGGGTGCCGAGGACTACCCCGGCGGCGACCCGGGCGTGTTCAACATGGCGGTCATGGGGCTGCGGCTCGCCCAGCGCGCCAACGGCGTGAGCGTGCTGCACGGCGACGTGAGCCGCTCGATGTTCGCCGGGCTGTGGCCGGGATTCGACCCCGGCGAGGTGCCGATCGCGTCCATCACCAACGGGGTGCACGCGCCGAGCTGGATGGCCCGCGAGGTCCTCGCGCTGGCCGACGGCGACGGCCGCGACGCCTTCGAGGTCGTCGACCAGATCCCGAGCGACACCGTCTGGTCGACCAAGCGGGTGCTGCGGGGCCGGCTGGTCGCCGACGTGCGCCGCCGGTTGCGCGCCTCGATGCTGCAGCGCGGCCACACTCCTGCCGAGCTGGGTTGGGTGCACGGGGTGCTCGACCCCGACGTGCTCACCATCGGCTTCGCCCGCCGGGTCCCGTCGTACAAGCGGCTGACCCTGATGCTGCGCGACCCCGACCGGCTGAAGTCGCTGCTGCTGCACCCCGAGCGCCCGGTGCAGCTGGTGATCGCGGGCAAGTCCCACCCGGCCGACGACGGGGGCAAGCGGCTGATCCAGGAGATCGTGCGCTTCGCCGACGACCCTGCCGTGCGGCACCGGATCGTGTTCCTGCCCGACTACGACATCGGCATGGCGCAGCCGCTCTACCCCGGCTGCGACGTGTGGCTCAACAACCCGCTGCGTCCGTACGAGGCGTGCGGCACGTCCGGCATGAAGGCCGCGCTCAACGGCGGGCTCAACCTCTCGATCCTCGACGGCTGGTGGGACGAGTGGTACGACGGCAACAACGGCTGGGCGATCCCGTCCGCCGACGGCGTCGACGACCCCGACCGGCGCGACGACATCGAGGCGCACGCGCTCTACGACCTGATCGAGAACGAGGTCGCCGCCCGGTTCTACGACCGCGACGACGACGGTCTGCCGCTGCGCTGGCTGGAGATGGTCCGGCACACGCTGAAGTCGCTCGGACCCAAGGTGCTGGCCACCCGGATGGTGCGCGACTACGTCCTGCAGCTGTACGCGCCGGCGACGGCCACCGCCCGGGTGCTGCACCAGGAACCCCAGCGCGCCGCGGAGCTGGCGGCGTGGAAGGCCAAGATCCGTGCCGCGTGGGGGCGCGTGCGGATCGAGCACGTCGAGGCCACGGGCGTGGGCGACTCGCCGGAGGTCGGCTCGACGCTGTCCGTGCAGGTCTTCGTGACCCTGGGCGGCCTGACGCCCGCCGACGTCCAGGTCGAGGTGGTGCACGGCTCGGTGCGCGACGACGACGCGCTGCAACGGGTCCAGGTGGGCCTGCTCGGGCACACCGAGGCCTACGAGGGTGGCCGGCACCGGTTCGCCGGCGAGGTCAAGCTGGACACCACCGGTGCGTTCGGCTACACCGTCCGGGTGCTGCCGTGCCGCGACCTGCTGGCCAGCTGTTCCGAGATGGGGCTGGTCGTGTGGCCGGAGCCGCCGACGCCCCCGGCGGCGCGCTGACACCCTGGGCCGGACAGCTGGGCGGGTCGGGCGCCGATGACCCCCGGATTTGGCAGACTGTGACGATGCCCGGCCCCCACACTGTCGCCGACGAGCTCGCGCACGTCGCCGACGCGTTGCGCGGGGTCGACGAGGCGTTGCTCGCCGCCCGGCGGTTGCTGGTCGAGCCCGCCCCGCAGGCGGTTGCGCCCTCGGCGACGGGCGAGTCGCTGGCCGGCACGCTGTCCGCGCTGGCCGACCGCCTCAGCGAGACCTCCGAGGAGTGCGGCGACGGCGCACGGGCGTTGCAGCGCCAGGTCGGTGACGGCTGATGCGTCCCGAGCGGTTCCTCGGCGTCGATCCCACTCCCGGTGACCTGGCCGAGACCGACGCGGTGATGGGCGCGCTGCGGGAAGTCGTACGGATGCTGGTGGAGTCCCGCGGCCGGGTGGACGCGCAGCTGTCGGTCGACGGCGTGTGGTCCGGCCCGATCGCCGCGCCGCTCAGCGACGCGCTGGGCGCGTTGTCGCGCCGGCTGCTGGTCTACGAGGACGCCGCGGCCGACCTGGCCCGCGCGGTCGACGAGTGGCGCGCGGGGCTCGCCGCGCGCAGCGACCGCACCCTCGAGCTGGTCGAACAGATGTCCCGGCTCGCGGGTGAGGACGACGCCGACACCGCGCGCGCCACCCTCCGGGCCTCCGTCGACGAGCTGTCCCGCGACCACGAGGCGGCGGCCGCCGTGCTGCGGCACCGGGTCGACGAGGCCGCGGGCACGCTCGAAGGAGCCGACGCGCTCGGCCTCGCCGACGACCTCGGTCGAGCCGCTGCGGCGCTGACCGCGGCGGTGGACGACTGGGTGCAGCAGCAGGCCGTCGAGATGGTGGCCACCGCCACCTCGCTGGTGGAGGTCGCGGGGCTGACCCGGGTCGTCACCGAGCTGCTCGGGGTGACCGGGCTCGACCGGGCGCCGATCGAGACGGCAGGCGTTGCCGAGATGGCCAGCAACGGAGCCGGAGCGCACCGACTGCTCGGCGCGCTGAGCCGGGCCTGGACCGACGTGGCGCCGACCTCGCTGCCGATCGCCACCTTCGCGGTGGTGGGTGGCAGCGCCGGCGACGTCCTCGCCGACCGGGTGCAGGGCCGCACGGCCGTACGCGACGACGAGTCCGGGGCCGACACCGGGGCAGACGCGTGAGCGGCGCACTGGTCCTCGACGTCCCGCCGGACTTCCATCAGGTGCCGCTCGACGCCGCGATCGAGGACCGGGTCGTCGCCCAGGGGGCGCTGGTCGAGGCGTTCGGCGTCGCCGACGCCCGGCAGCGGGAGGGCCTGGGCCTCTACGTCGAGTCGCTGGCCCGGCACGTGCGCGGCAGCCGGGTGGCCGCCTGCGCCTTCTGCCTGGTGGAGCTCGACGGCGCTCCCTCGACCGCGACGCTGACGGTGGCGCTGCACCCGGCGGGCGAGAGCACCGACCCGACCGTGCTGGTCCTCGGCACGGCGGAGGCGCTGCGCCGCGACGGCGACTACGCCGAGGTGCGGGTGGAGCGGATCGACGGGCGCCCGGTCGTCGTCGCCACCGCCGACCGGGTCGCGCAGGGCGGCGCCGAGCGTCACCGCGAGGTCACCGTCGCCGTGCCGCTGGCCGGGCACGGCCAGATCGCGCTGCTCGCCCTCGCCTCGCCCGACCTCGCCCACTGGTCGGTCTACGAGCGGCTGGTACGGCAGGTCGCCGCCTCCGTCCGCGTCGCCTGACCCGCGATCCGAGGGTTCTGGTTGCGCCGTCCGCGGGTTCTGGTTGCGCCGTCCGAGGGTTCTGGTTGCGCCGTCCGAGGGTTCTGGTTGACCCCCTCGGGAACCCACTACGGCGAGACCGGAACGAGACAGCATCTGCTCCTGCCTGTGTCGATGCGCTGCCTACCGTGCGCCGCAGCGGGCTGCGTACCCGCCGCTCTGTCCACGATCGAGGGGGTCCATCGTGCGCCACCTGCCAGCCAAGCTCGTGTCCGTGCTCGCCGTCGGCTTCGTGAGCGTCGGGAGCGCCGGCGCCTTCCCGCTGCTGCCCGCGGCCGCCGAGGACGGGTGGGGCGACCGCGAGGCGGTCAACGGCACCGAGCGTGCTGCCGTGCTCGAGGACGGCACCACGATGCTGCTGTCCACCGGTGGGCAGCGCGAGCAGATCGTGTACGAGCGCCGGCGGGCTCCCGACGGTGACCTCGGCCGGCGTACGGCGGTCACCACGCTGCCCGGCGGACAGCAGTGCGAGGTGGCCGACGTCGACGTCCAGCGCTCGACGGTCGCGGCCGGGGTCGAGTGCCTGATCCGCACCGGAGTGGACGACCCGCCCGGCATCGCCGTGGAGCTGGTGTGGACCGAGGCGGACGGGTGGTCGCGGGCGACGTACCGAAAGTGCGAGATCTCCTCGGCGGACGTCTCCCCGAACGGTGAGCACGCGGTGTTCGCCACCCGGCTGCAGTACGCCGGCACGCCGCAGCACCTCACGACCTGGTCGGCCGCCGACGGCCTGGTCGACCACCCGCGCACGGAGCGCGGGCTGTGGGGCGACGAGTACGTGGCCGGGGTGGGCGACGACGGCCGGGTGACCGTACTGCGCACCGCCGGGTTCGAGGACGAGCCCGGTTACTGGGGCTTCGGGCGGCTCGCGCTGCTGCGCCTCGACCCGGTGACGGGGGAGTGGAGCAATGGCATCACCCGCCGGTACGAGACCCAGGGCATCCGCGGCGTGGACCTCGACGTCGCGGCCGACGGCGCCGTGGTCGCGTCGTTCCTGCGCTACCGGAGCACCGCGAGCCAATGGCCCGATGCCCCTGACACCTCGGTCTGGTTGCTGCGCAAGCGGGCGGGCACGCCTCCGACCCTCGTCGCGGTGTCCGAACTGACCCGCGACGTGTTCGCCGTCGACTCCGGTATCACTGGAGCGGGCGTCGGGGTCGTCGCTTGGCAGCAGGGCCGCCCGGACAGCCCGGCCAGCACCTGGCGTGCGCACTGGCCGGCCGACGCGCCCGTACCGGTGCACGCGACTCGACTCGGCCGCGGCGAGGCGACCCCGGGCGTTCGCGCGGGCTACGGGCTCGCGCTCGCCGTCGACGCGGACGGGAGCACGGTGCTGGCGTGGGTGTCGCGGGACGCCTCGGGGACGTCGGCCACGGCGTGGGCAGCCCCTGCTGGTGCCCGCCGACCCCACGACGACAACTCCCGGGCGTGGGCCGAGGCGCGCAACGCCGCGGTCGCGGCGACCGTGGGTGCGAGCGGGACGGCGGCGGTGATCCTCGGGAACGTGCGCTGGTACGGCGTCCTCGGTCCGGCTGCCGACCTCAGCTACCGCCCCTGAGGCAGCACCAGAACCCGCGGATCGCGCAACCAGAACCCGCGGATCGCGCAACCAGAACCCGCGGACCGCGCAACCAGAACCCTCGGATCGCGCAACCAGAACCCTCGGATGGCGGTCAGGGGAGGGAGCGGAGCAGCACCAGCGTGCGGCCGGGGACGGCGAGCGGGTCACCGGAGCGGACGGTGTCGCCGGTGCGGTGCGAGCCGCTGGTGTCCAGCACGACCTCCCAGCCGTCCGGCCAGCCGTCGCTGGGCGTGGCCAGCGCGGTCCGCTGCTCCCCGGCGTGCAGCCACACCAGGAACGAGCGGTCGGCCATCGCCTCGCCCTGCGGTCCCGAGCCGCGCAGCTGCTCGCCGTTGAGCAGCATCCCGAGCGTGGACAGGGTGCGGTCGAACCAGTCCGCCTCGGCCATCTCCCAGCCGTCCGGCCGGAACCACGCCACGTCCTTGCGGGTGCCCTCGCCGACCGGACGCCCGGCGAAGAAGTGCCGCTGCCGCAGCACCGGGTGCTCGCGCCGCAGGGCGAGCAGCTGTCGGGTCAGCGCGGTGAGGTGGCTCCACCGCGGGTCCGCGTCCCAGTCCACCCAGCTGAGCGGGGAGTCGTGGCAGTAGGCGTTGTTGTTGCCCTGCTGGGTCCGTCCCCGCTCGTCGCCCGCGGTGATCATCGGGACGCCGGTCGACAGCAGCAGGGTCGCGAGCAGGTTCGCCGCCTGCCGCTGTCGCAGCCTGAGCACCTCGGGATCGTCGGTGTCTCCCTCGACGCCGGTGTTCCACGAGCGGTTGTCGGCGTGACCGTCCAGGCCCCGTTCGCCGTTGGCCTCGTTGTGCCGGTGGTCGTACGACACGACGTCGCGCAGGGTGAAGCCGTCGTGCGCGGTGACGAGGTTGACCGAGCTGAACGGCAGGCGCCCGTCGTCGGCGTAGAGGTCGCTCGATCCGGACAGCCGCGAGGCCAGCTCCCGCACGCCACCGGACCGCCCCCGCCAGAAGTCCCGGACGGTGTCGCGGAAGCGGTCGTTCCACTCGCACCACGGCGGCGGGAACCGCCCGACCAGGTAGCCCTCCGGCGTCGCGTCCCACGGCTCCGCGACCAGCTTGACGTCGCGCAGCAACGGGTCCTGGCCGATCGCCGTGAGCAGCGGTGCGCGCAGGTCGATCCCGTGCCGGGTACGCGCCAGCGCGGACGCCAGGTCGAACCGGAACCCGTCGACGTGCATCTCCCCGACCCAGTAGCGCAGCGAGTCCATCACCAGCCGCAGCGCGGCAGGCTGCGCGGCGGCCACGGTGTTGCCGCACCCGGTCACGTCGTCGTAGACGCCGCCCGGCCCCTGCAGGTAGTAGCCGCCGTCGCCGAGCCCGCGCAGCGAGAGCGTCGGCCCGCCCGGCGGCCCCTCGGCCGTGTGGTTGTAGACGACGTCCAGCAGCACCTCGATCCCGGCCGCGTGCAGCGTCCGGACCAGGTGCTTGAACTCCGCGACCTGCCCACCGGTGTCGCCCGCCGACGAGTACGCGCCGTGCGGCGCGAAGAAGCCCAGCGTGTTGTAGCCCCAGTAGTTGACCAGCCCCCGCTGGGACACGATCGGCTCGGTGACGAACTGCTGCACCGGCAGCAGCTCGACCGCGGTCACGCCCAGCCGCACCAGCTCGTCCACGACCGCGGGGTGCGCCAGCCCGGCGTACGTGCCGCGCAGGTGCTCGGGCACCGCGGGGTGGCGCATGGTGAGCCCCCGCACGTGCGCCTCGTAGACCACGCTGTCCGCCCACGGCGTGCGCGGTGGCGCGTCGTCGCCCCAGTCGAACCCGTCGTCGACCACGACCCCCTTCGGCACGTACGGCGCGGAGTCGCCGTCCCAGCCCTGCCCCGGCCGGTCGTAGACCGGGCCGCTCGGGTCGAACCTGCCGGTGACGGCGCGCGCGTACGGGTCCAGCAGCAGCCGGTGCGGGTTGAACCGCTGCCCGTGGGCCGGCTCGTACGGCCCGTCGACCCGCAGCCCGTACCGCTGCCCGGCGCCCACGCCCGGCACCGTCCCGTGCCACACGCCGAGGGTGTGCTCCGGCAGCGCCAGCCGGGTCTCGCGCCCGGCGTCGTCGAACAGGCAGACGTCGACGCCGCGCGCCTCGGGAGACCACACCGCGAACGTGGTGCCGGCACCGGTGACGGTGGCACCCAGCCGTTCGTGCGTGCCGGGCCACACCGTCGTCGTCACGATCGACCATCCTGCCTGGCCGGCTTCGTTCCGGCCGGGGGAGTCGCCGAGCCGTTACCGGCCGGTGGCGCGTGGCTGGAGCCGCGACGGGCTCCGGACCGGCGCTCGCCTGCTGCCGTTAGGCTCCCTGGCTGGCATCAGTCCGACGAGGACTCCGACCGAGGAGCGTGTGGCGTGGGCGAGTTCGTGCGGCTCGAGGTGGCCGACGGGGTGGGCACGATCCGGCTCGACCGGCCCAAGATGAACGCCCTCGACACGGTCATGCAGGAGGAGATCCGCGCCGCGGCCGACGAGGCGGCGGGCCGCGACGACGTGCGCGCGGTCATCGTCTACGGCGGCGAGCGGGTGTTCGCGGCCGGCGCGGACATCAAGCAGATGGCCGACATGTCCTACACCGACATGGTCGACCGCTCGGCCGGGCTCCAGTCGTCGCTCGGCGCGGTCGCGGCGCATCCCGAAGCCGGTCGTCGCGGCGATCACCGGCTACGCCCTCGGTGGCGGGCTCGAGCTCGCCCTCTGCGCGGACGTGCGCTTCTGCGCCGACGACGCCAAGGTCGGCCAGCCGGAGATCCTGCTCGGCATCATCCCCGGGGCGGGCGGCACCCAGCGGCTGGCGCGGCTGGTCGGCCCCAGCAGGGCCAAGGACATCATCTTCACCGGCCGGTTCGTCGACGCCGAGGAGGCGCTGCGGATCGGCCTGGTCGACCGCGTGCTGCCCGGCCGACGAGGTGCTGGCCGCGGCGACCGAGTGGGCGGAGCGGCTGGTGGCCGGGCCGGCGTACGCGCTGCGCGCCGCCAAGCAGGCCGTCGACCGCGGCCTGGAGGTCGACCTGGAGACCGGGCTCGAGATCGAGCGGCTGGCGTTCGCCGGCCTGTTCGCCACCGAGGACCGCGGCATCGGCATGCGCTCGTTCGTCGAGCACGGGCCGGGCAAGGCCCGGTTCGAGGGCCGGTGACGATGTCGGCGCCGCTCCCGGCGACCGCGGAGCAGGTCGAGGCGGCCTGGCACGACACCAAGCTGGCCCAGGTGCTCTACCACGACTGGGAGGCGCAGACCTACGACGAGAAGTGGTCGATCAGCTTCGACCAGCGCTGCATCGACTACGCCCGGGAGCGCTTCGTCGCGGTCGCCGGCACGCCGCAGGCGACCGTACGGCGACGCGCTCGAGGTCGGCTGCGGCACCGGCTTCTTCAGCCTCAACCTGCGCCTGGCCGGCCTGATCGACCAGGTGCACGTCACCGACATCAGCCCCGGGATGGTGGAGGCCGCGCGCCGCAACGGCGAACGGCTGGGCATCCCGGTGCGAGGGCCGCGCCGCCGACGCCGAGCGGTTGCCCTACGACGACGACACCTTCGACCTCGTGGTCGGCCACGCGGTGGTCCACCACGTGCCCGACGTCGAGCGGGCGTTCGCCGAGATGCTGCGGGTGCTGCGGCCGGGCGGGCGGCTGGTGATCTGCGGGGAGCCGACCCGGTGGGGCGACTACGTCGCGCGACGGCTGTCCCGCGCCACCTGGTGGGCGGCCACCCGGATCACCCGGCTGCCCCGGCTGCGGGACACCTGGGCGCGGCCGCAGGAGGAGCTGGACGAGTCGTCGCGCGCCGCCGCGCTCGAGGCGGTGGTCGACCTGCACACCTTCGACCCCGGCGAGCTGGCCGCCACGGTGCGTCGCGCGGGCGGCCGCGAGGTCGGCACGGTGACCGAGGAGCTGACCGCCGCCTGGTGGGGCTGGCCGGTCCGGACCTTCGAGTGCGCGGTGCCGGAGGAGCGGCTCGGCTGGGGCTGGCGGATGTTCGCCTACCGCTCCTGGCTGGTGCTGTCCCGCGTCGACCGCGCCCTGCGCCCCGTCGTCCCCGCCCGGCTCTACTACAACGTGTCCGTGACCGCGCTCGCACCGTGAGCCTGGGCGCACGGGTGAGCTGGGTCGTCCGGCACCGGGCGTGGACGCCGTACCACCTGGTCCGCTACTGGCGGTACCTCTGGTTCCGCCTGCGGCACCCGGGCGTGCGCACCGACGGCGTGGTCTTCCTCGGCCGGCGGGTACGGGTACGGGTGCGGCGCGGCTACGGCCGGCTGGTGATCGGGCGCTACGTGCACCTCGGCGACGACAGCCGGCTGCTGGTCCAGGAGGGCACGATGCGGCTCGGCGACAAGGTGGTGCTCGGCAGCGGCGTCACGCTGACCTGCTACCTCGACATCGAGATCGGCGCCGCCACGCTGGTCGCCGACGGTGTCTACGTCACCGACTTCGACCACCGCACCGAGGCGCTGGACGTGCCGATCAAGGACCAGGGGCTGGTCAAGGCGCCGGTACGCATCGGTCCGGACTGCTGGATCGGCACCAAGGCGACCGTGCTCCGCGGCACCCACGTCGGGCACGGCAGCGTGCTGGCCGCCCACGCCGTCGTACGCGGCACGGTGCCCGCCCGGTCGGTCGTCGCCGGCGTGCCGGCGCGGGTGGTGCGCGACCGGCGAGACGGTGCGTGAGCCCGCCCGTGACGGATGCGCAGGTGGATCGTTACTGATCCGTACAGTTATCCTCCACCGAGCCCTATTTGCGGGGATCGGCAGACGGAGGCGGACCCCGGAGGCGGACAAACGTGACGGAGCAGGGCGCTAACGGCGGCCGGCCCGAACGTGCGGGCAGCACGGACGAGCCGCGCCCCTCCACAGCGCCGGATCCGGCCACTCCGCCGTCCTCGAGCGCCTCCCCAGGCCGGTGAGTCCGGCGACCCAGCGCCGCTCGCTCGTCGGACAGCACCGGACAGCGCACCGGACAGCACGGCGAGCTCCCGCGCCGCGTCCAACGGCAAGGCCGAGCCCGCCCACGCGAGCCCTCCCGCCACGCCGACCACGTCGGCGACCGGCACCGCCCCCGCGACGTTCGCGAAGCCGAGCGAGGCCGACCGCAAGGCCTCGCGCGGCGAGCGGCTGCGTACGGCCGGCTCGACGGTCAAGAAGGGCACCGACGCCCTGCGCAACCGGATCGCGTCGATCGTGTGGATCGTCGCCGTGCTCTGCGCCGTCGTGCTGGCGCTCGGTGCGCTGCTGATCTCGCTGGACGCCAACCCGGACAACGCCCTGGTCGAGTTCGTCACCGACGCCGCCAAGCGGCTGGACGGCCCGTTCGCCAACGTCTTCGAGTTCGAGGGCGAGAATGCGCGGACCAAGGCTCGCCTGGTCAACTGGGGTCTGGCCGCACTCGCCTACCTCATCGTCGGACGGGTGGCCGACCGCATCATCCGGGCATGACGCAGGATGTGACCCATCCGACGGCGCCGTCGGTTCCTCCGGAACCTACTCGTCGGTAACATCGACGCCAAGCCAGGACCGGCAGACCAGGAAGGCCCGCACCGCGATGAAGATCGTCGTCTGCGTCAAGCACGTCCCCGACGCCACCGCCCCGCGTTCGTTCGACGACGCCGACCACACCGTCGACCGGGCCTCCGTCGACGGCCTGCTGTCCGAGCTGGACGAGTACGCCGTCGAGGAGGCGCTGACCGATCCGGGACGCCGCCGACGGCGACGGTGAGGTCGTCGTGCTGACCATCGGCCCCGAGCAGGCGGCCGACGCGGTGCGCAAGTCGCTGCAGATGGGCGCCGACTCGGGCGTGCACGTGCTCGACGACGGCATCGCCGGCTCCGACGCGCTGGCCACCTCGCAGGTGCTCGCGGCCGCGGTGGACAAGATCGGCGCCGCGGGCGACCGCGTCGACCTGGTGCTGTGCGGCATGGCGTCGACCGACGGCACGATGGGCGTGCTGCCGTCGATGCTCGCCGAACGGCTCGACCCTGCCCGCGCTGACGTACGCCTCCGAGGTCACCGTCGCGGGTTCGGCAGGTGACCTCACCGTCACGGTGCGGCGCGACAGCGACACGGCGACCGAGACGGTCGAGGCGAAGGCGCCGGCCGTGGTGAGCGTCACCGACCAGATCAACGAGCCCCGCTACCCGTCGTTCAAGGGGATCATGGCGGCCAAGAAGAAGCCGGTCGAGACCTGGTCGCTGGCCGACCTCGGGGTCGACGCCGGCGCAGGTGGGCCTGACGGCGGCGTGGAGCGTCGTCGCCTCCACCGAGGCGCGTCCGCCACGCAGCGCGGGCACGATCGTGACCGACGAGGGCGACGGCGGCACCCAGCTCGCCGACTACCTCGCCAGCCAGAAGTTCGTCTGAGCAGGGAGCAGCCACCCATGAGCGAGATCCTGGTGCTCGTCGACCACGTCGACGGGTCCGTACGCAAGACCACCCACGAGCTGCTGACCATCGCGCGCCGGCTCGGCGAGCCCTCGGCCGTGTTCCTCGGTGCCGGTGTCGACGCGGCGCGGGAGTCGCTGCAGGCGTACGGCGCCGAGAAGGTCTACGTCGTCGACGGCTCCGACCTCGGCGACTACCTGGTGGCGCCCAAGGCCGAGGCGCTGGCCCAGCTGGTCGAGCAGGTGTCACCGGCCGCCGTGCTGGTGCCGTCCAGCCCGGAGGGCAAGGAGATCGCCGGTCGGCTGGCGGTCAAGACCGGTTCCGGGCTCATCACCGACGCCGTCGACGTGCAGGCAGGCGACGACGGTCCGGTGACGACGCAGTCGGTGTTCGCCGGCAACTTCACGGTGCAGGCGCGGGTGACGACCGGCACCCCGATCATCACGGTCAAGCCCAACTCGACCACTCCGGAGCGGCACGAGGGCGCGGCCGCCGAGGAGACCGTCGAGGCCGCGGTGTCCGACGCCGCCAGGACCGCTGCGGTCACCGGCCGGGAGCCGCGGACCAAGTCCGGCCGGCCGGAGCTCACCGAGGCCGCGATCGTCGTCTCCGGCGGGCGTGGCACCGGCGGCGACTTCGCCCAGGTCGAGGAGCTCGCCGACGCGCTCGGGGGTGCTGTCGGGGCGTCGCGGGCGGCGGTCGACTCCGGCTGGTACCCGCACAGCTACCAGATCGGCCAGACCGGCAAGACCGTGTCCCCGCAGCTCTACGTCGCGTGCGGCATCTCCGGCGCCATCCAGCACCGCGCCGGCATGCAGACGTCCAAGACGATCGTGGCCGTCAACAAGGACGAGGAGGCGCCGATCTTCGAGCTCGTCGACTTCGGCGTCGTGGGCGACCTCAAGGTGGTGCTGCCGCAGGTCGCGGAGGCGGTCAGGCAGCGCAAGGGCTGAGCTGCACCTCGCGGCCCTCCCAGCCCCGCCGCAGCCAGCGGTCGTGGCTCGCGATCACGACCGTGGTCGACGCGGCGGCGACGGCGTCGGTGAGCTCGCCGACCAACGTCGGTGACAGGTGGTTGGTCGGCTCGTCCAGCAGCAGCAGGTCGGGGGTGCGCGCC
This sequence comes from uncultured Actinomycetota bacterium, assembly GCA_963801045.1. GTDB lineage: Bacteria > Actinomycetota > Actinomycetes > Propionibacteriales > Nocardioidaceae > JACCWP01. The sequence goes on along the minus strand of CAWDDC010000003.1, from coordinate 135,527 downwards.
AGCAGCAGCGCGAGCGCCAGCCGGCGCCGCTGACCGGTGCTCAGCGTTCCGACCGGGCGGTCCAGGTCCCGCGGGTGCAGCAGGCCGAGGTCGGCGAGCGGCCGGCGCCACGCGCCTGGGGCGGCCACGGTCTCGTACGTCTCCCGCGCGGTGCGTGACTCGTCGGCGAACTCCGAGTCCTGCGCGAGCAGGCCGATCCGCCGGGCTCGCACGTGCACGGTGCCGCTGACCGGCGCCAGCTCACCGGCGAACACCTGCAGCAGGCTGGACTTGCCGCTGCCGTTGGCGCCGCTCACCAGCAGGTGCTCGCCGGCGGCGAGGTCGAGGCTGTCCAGCGACACCCGGCCGGGCACCCGCAGGTGGCGTACGGCGACCGCGAGCCCGTCCGCGGCGCGGTGGGTGCCGGTCACCGCCTCGGCGTCGAGCTGCAACGGCGCTGGCGGGCGGCGTACCTGGTCGCGCTCGGCGACCTCGATGCGGCGCTCGGTGTCGCGGACCCGCCGGGCGACCGTGCGCTGCACGTTGGCGCCCTTGAAGTGGTGGATGAACTTGTCGTTGTCCCGCGGCCCTCGCCCATGGGCCACCTGCCGCGCCGTCGTGCTGGCCTGCCGCCGGAGCGAGCGCAGCTGCTCCTGCTGGTCGGCGTACGTCTCCTCCCAGCGTCGCCGCGCGTCAGCACGGTGCGCGGTGTAGGCGCTGAACCCGCCGCCGAAGCGCTGCCCACCGTGACCGTCGGTGCCCAGTGCGGACGGGTCGAGGTCCATCAGGTCGGTGCACACCCGGTCGAGGAACACCCGGTCATGGCTGGCGGCCACCACCACGCCCGGCAGGTCGAGCAGGAAGTCCTCGATCATCGTCATCGCGTCGTCGTCCAGGTGGTTGGTCGGCTCGTCCAGCAGGACGCACTCGGGCCGCCGGGTGACCAGCGCGGCCAGAGACAGCCGGGTCCGCTCGCCGCCGGACAGCTCGGCGACCGGCCGGTCGCGGTCGACGGCGCCGAGTCCGAGCCGCTGCCCGGCCAGCGCCGCCCGCCGGTCCGCGTCCCAGGCGTCGTGCAGCTGCGCCCAGGCGAGCGCGTCCGCGTAGGCGTCGGCATCGGCGTGCCCGGGGTCGTCCAGCTGCGCGGCGAGCTCCTCCAGCCGGGTGACCGCGTCGTGCAGCGGCGCCAGCGCGTCGTCGAGCACGCCGCCGACGGTGGCGCCGGCGTCGAAGGCGGGCTCCTGCGGCAGGTACGCGAGGTCGGCCGGGCGGCTGACCGTGCCGGCGTCGGGTGCGTCCACACCGGCCAGCAGCCGCAGCAGGGTCGACTTGCCGGTGCCGTTGTCGCCGATCAGCCCGAGCCGGGTGCCGGGTGAGGCGAGCAGGTCCACGCCGTCGAGGACGGTGCGGTCGGCGTACCGACGTACCAGGGCATGCGCGTGCAAGGACTGCAAGGGGACCACCACCGGGGGCGACGCACGGGATCCGCCGGGCCAGTGCCACGGACGCGGATCGGGGGTGGGGTCAGTTCTTCATGTCGTGCACAAGCGTGCCTCGCGGGCGAGCCTCGCGCAAACGCCTTTCCGGCGCCGGCCGACGGATGTCGAGACATTGGGGTCGTCGGGGCGTCCGTATTGTCTCGAGATCCGTCACGGTTCGACCCGGCATGGACCGATGTCGAGACATCCGGGTCGTCGGGGCAGCCGTAATGTCTCGAGATCCGTCCCCCCGACCCGACCGGGACAGCGAACCGGGCCGGGCGGTCAGGACTTGCCGAGGGCGGCGCCGCGGTCGTCGGCCCAGAGGCCGAGCAGGCCGCGGAAGTGCGCCATGAACTGGTCGTGCTCGTGGGCGGGGTAGGTGCTCTCGACGGTGTCGCGCAGCAGCCGGTCGAACTCCGCGCTCTGCACCCACTCGAGCACCTGCTCGTCCAGGTGCGGCAGGTGCTTGCCGCACCACTCGTGGTAGCGCTCGGTGTCGAAGTGCTCGTCGGCGAGCCGCAGGTACGCCGCCAGCTTGGCGTCGTAGTCGAGCGACTCGTCGTCGGCGATGTCGAAGTAGCGCCGGGTCTGCAGGTCGATCGACGCGCGCCGCCCGGTGACGAGGCAGAACACCGACCACTTGACCAGCGCGCTGATCGCCCACGGGAAGTAGTAGTGCAACGAGGTCACGGCGACGTCCGGGCACGCGTTGGCGTAGTCGATCGGGTAGACGTCGGCGCCCTTGACCAGCATCTCCGCGGAGTTGAACTCCCAGCCGAAGAACGCGTTCACGATCCGGCTCACCGCGACGCACTGCTGTCCTGCCTCGGGCGAGAGGAAGTCGTGCGACACCGCGTAGCGGTTGTGCATCGGCTGCTCGGGACGGAAGTCCATCACCATCGTCTCGGCGCCGATCGACAGCGCCCGGGCGAAGTGGTCGTAGTCGACCGTCGCCTGCAGGTGCATGAGCATCTCGCCGGACTCGTCGTAGGCCCGGTGCAGCGCCGCCTGGTCCTCGATCCGCGACACCCCGCGCCAGCCGCCGCCGTCGAACGGCTTCATGTACATCGGGTAGCCGAGCTCGGCCGCGATGCGGTCGAGGTCGAACTCCCGGTTGTACTTCGCCGACGTGTACGCCCAGCGCGAGTTGTCGACCGGGTTCTTGTACGGCACCAGCACGGTCTGCGGGATCTTCAGCCCGAGCCGGAGCATCGCGCAGTAGGCGCTGTGCTTCTCCATCGACTGGAACGTGAACGGCGAGTTCAGCAGGTAGGTGCCGTCCATCAGCGCGGCCTTCTTCAGCCACTCGCGCGGGTGGTAGTACCAGTACGCGAGGCGGTCGATCACCAGCCCGGTGCGCACCGGGTCGGTGAGCCCGAACGGCTCCACCGTGAGCCGCTCGCTGCGTACCTCGTGCCGTTGGCCGCCGTCGACCGACGGTGCCGACCCGGGACAGGATCGCCTCGAAGGCCCGTGGCCAGTCCTCCTCGGCGCCGAGGAGGAGCCCGATCAGGTGTCTGTTCGATGTCAGCCACGGGTCTGACCACGAACCACATCAGCAGAACCTCGGCAGGTGGTGGGCGATCTGCCGCTGCCACCACGGCCAGTCGTGCGCGGAGTCGTGGCCCCACTCGTCCAGCTCGCACGGGATCCCCTTGCTCGTGCAGCAGGTGCGCCAGGTGCCGGGCCGACGGCAGCGACCCGGTCGGGTCGACCTCCCAGGCGCCCTGGCCGACCGTGCAGCAGCACGAAGACCCGGCTGCGCAGCCAGTCCAGGTGGTCGCCGTCGAGGTGCTGGACGTAGTCGGTCGGGTTGTTGAAGTACGCCGCGTCGCCCGCGCTCGCCCCACGCGTGCCACTGCGTTGGGGTCGTAGCTGCCGGACTGGCAGATCGCCACCGGGAACAGGTCGGCCCGCTTGAGCGCCAGGTTGAGCGCGTGGAAGGCGCCGAGGCTGCACCCGGTCGCCACGATGTCGGCTGGCTCCCGGCGAGTCGCCGCCGATCGCGCCGCACCACCGCGTCGCATGATCCACGCCTCGTACGCCTCGTGCCGGCGGGCGCGTTCCTCCAGCGGGGCGGCCCGGTCCGACCAGGTGAGGTGGTCGAAGGAGTCGACGCAGTAGAGCTTGACCCGGCCCGCCTCGATCAGGTCGGCGACCGCGCCGACCATGCCGTTGGACTCGTAGTCCCAGGCGCGGCCCTGCTCGCTGGGGAAGACCAGCACCGGCCGGCCGAAGTGGCCGTAGCGGATGACCGTGCCCGGGTCGGTCCAGCCCCGGCGCCGCCAGCTCGACCTGCTCTCGCTCCACGCCCGCCTCCTCGGCTCAGCCCCAGACCCGCTGCAGCAGTGCGGTCAGGTGGGGATCGAAGGTGTCCCGCCACGCGGTGAAGTTGTGCGCGTCGGGGCTCTCGGCGAACGAGACCTCCAGGCCGAGCTCGGAGAGCTGCGCCGCCATCACCCGGTTGTTGTGCACGTTCTCCTCTGCCGATCCCGCGGTCATGCCCACCGCCGGCCGGCTCGGCGCGGCTCGCTGCGGCGAGCACCCGGCGAACGAACGAGGTGACGGCGCCGAAGCCGGAGAAGTCCTCCTCCTGCGGGTCGGTGTCGCGGGTGAAGAACGAGCCCGACTGCAGGAACAGCCCGGCGAACGTCCCCGGGTGCGACCACTCGGCGTGCAGCGCGGCCAGCGCGCCGAGGCTGGCGCCCATCAGCACCGTGTCGGGCGCGCAGCGTACGCCGCGCGCACCTCCGGGAGCACCCGGTGCACCAGCGCGGCGGCGTAGTCGAGGTCGGCGGAGTACCAGCCGGTTCCGCTCGCCGGGCGCGACCAGCGCGACCCGCATCCGGGGCAGCTCCTTGTCGGCGACGCCCGCGCCGACGTACTGGGTGAGCCCTGCGTACGAGGCGAACTCCGGACCGTCGTGCGCGACCAGCAGCGGCAGCGGCTCGTCCGGGTCGGCGTCGGCCGGTGACCACACCGACACCTGCACGTCGCCGAGCACGGTTCCGGCCACCACCAGCGGCTCGACTGACCGAGGCCACCGGGTCGACGTCGGCCCACGGCGGTGCGGTGTAGCCCGGCAGCTCGAGCACCGAGTGCTCACCGAAGGCGCCGTCGACGACCAGCGGGTTGGCGGGGTCGACGCGGAGTGCCGCCTGGCCGTCGCCGTCGCGCACCTCGAACAGGTACTCCAGCCGGTGCGCCGTGGGCCGGGGCAGCCGCAGCTCCCAGCCCCCGTCGACCTCGGCGAAGTCCAGCTGGTCGCCGGGGATGCCGAGCTCCTGCCACAGCCGCACGCCCGCGAGGTCGTGGTCGGGGTCGTCGAGACGGAACACCAGCTCCGCGCCCTCGACCGCTCCTGACATGCGCGTCAACGTATCGGGGACGCCCGTGGCACGCTGGCGCGGTGACGGGCGGACCGCTGCCGGAGGAGATGACCGACGAGCAGTTCTTCCGCCTGTACGGACCCTGGCAGCCTGCGACCCTGGACGAGGTGCGCGGCTGGCTCGCCGGGTGGGACCGTCCCTGGTGGATCGCCGGCGGCCGGTCGATCGAGGCGTACACCGGTGTGGTGCGCGAGCACGAGGACGTCGACGTGGCGTTCTTCCGTCGCGATGTCGCCTCGCTGCACGCGCTGCTGTCCCCGCGGTTCGACCTGTGGGCGGCAGGCAGCGGCACCCTGAAGCCGCTCGGCTGGGACCACGGCCGCCGCGTCGACGCCAGTGCTGCCCGAGTGGTCCGGGCAGGTGTGGCTGCGCGAGCACGCGCTGGCGCCGTGGCAGATCGACTTCGTCGCCACCCCCGACGAGGACGGTCGCTGGGTGTTCAAGCGCGACCCGTCGTGCATCGCGGACCTCGACGAGGTGACCTGGGTGGATGCCGACGGTGTGCGCTACCAGCGGCCCGAGGTGACGCTCGCGTTCAAGGCGCACCTGATGCGGCCCAAGGACGAGGCCGACCTGGCAGCGGCGCTGCCGGCGTTGAGCCCGTCGGAGGCGGGCTGGCTGCGCGACCGGCTGCGTGCGCTGCACCCGGACGGGCACGCGTGGGACGAGCAGGTGGCCGCCCGCGCCGGCTGACCTAGGCTTGGTCCGCCATGCCGGCCCCTACGCACTACCTCGACCACGCCGCGACCACCCCGATGGTCCCCGCGGCGGTCGACGCCGTCCGCGAGGCGATGACCGACGTCGGCAACGCCTCCTCGTTGCACACGTCCGGCCGGCGGGCGCGGCGACGGGTCGAGGAGTCCCGCGAGCAGCTCGCGGCCGCCCTCGGCGCCCGGCCGGGCGAGATCGTGCTCACGGCGGGCGGCACCGAGTCGGACAACCTCGCGCTCAAGGGCCTGTTCTGGTCGCGGCACGCTGCCGACCCGCGCCGGCGCCGGGTGCTGGTGAGCGCGGTCGAGCACCACGCCGTGCTCGACCCCGCGGCCTGGCTGGAGGCGCAGGCAGGAGCCCGGGTCGAGGTGCTCCCGGTCGACACCGACGGGCGGCTGCGGGTGGACGCGCTCGCCGACGCCCTCGCCCGCGGAGCCGACGACGTCGCGCTGGTCAGCTGCATGTGGGCCAACAACGAGGTCGGCACCCTGCAGCCGCTGGACGAGGTCGTCGCGCCTCGCCCACGCGCACGGCATCCCGGTGCACAGCGACGCGGTGCCTGCGGTGGGACACGTACCGGTCGACTTCGACGCCTCGGGCCTCGACGCGCTCAGCGTCGCCGGGCACAAGCTCGGTGGTCCGGTCGGCGCCGGTGCGCTGCTGGTGCGACGCGACCTCGACCTGGTGCCGCTGCTGCACGGAGGCGGTCAGGAGCGCGACGTGCGCTCGGGCACGCCGGACGTGCCCGCCCTGCGCGGGTTCGCGGTGGCCGTGGAGCAGGCGGTCGCCGAGCGGGAGCCGCTGGCGAAGCGGCTGCACGGCCTGCGTGCCGACCTGGTCGAGCGCGTACGTCAGGTGCTGCCCGAGGTCGTCGTCAACGGACCCGCTGGACGAAGCCGACCGGTTGCCCGGCACCGCGCACCTCACCGTCCCCGGCTGCGACGGCGACGCGTTGCTGATGCTGCTCGACGCGGCCGGGGTCGAGTGCTCCACCGGCTCGGCGTGTGCGTCCGGCGTGCCGCAGCCCAGCCACGTGCTGCTCGCGATGGGCCGCGACGCGGCCACGGCGTCGGGTTCGCTGCGGGTGAGCCTCGGCCACACCTCCGACGAGGACGACGTCGACGCGTTCGTCGACGCCATCGGTCCGGTCGTCGAGCGGGCGCGCGCCGCCGGAGTCGCCGGCCCCGCCGTCCGGGAGGTCTGAGCGTGCGGGTGCTGGCCGCGATGTCCGGCGGCGTCGACTCGGCGGTGGCGGCCGCCCGGGCCGTCGACGCCGGTCATGACGTGACCGGCGTGCACCTCGCGCTGTCGCGGGTGCCGCAGGCGCTGCGCTCCGGCAGCCGCGGCTGCTGCTCGCGCGAGGACGCGGCCGACGCGCAGCGGGCCGCCGACGTGCTCGGCATCCCCTTCTACGTATGGGACGTGAGCGAGCGGTTCCGTGCCGACGTGATCGACGACTTCGTCGCGGAGTACTCCTCCGGGCCGCACCCCCAACCCGTGCGTGCGCTGCAACGAGCGGGTCAAGTTCGCCGCGGTGCTCGACAAGGCGCTGGCGCTGGGCTTCGACGCGGTGGCGACCGGCCACTACGCCCGGCGGGTCGACGGTCCGGACGGTCCCGAGCTGCACCGTGCGGTCGACACGGCCAAGGACCAGTCGTACGTGCTCGGCGTGCTGCGCCCCGACCAGCTGCGGCACTCGCTGTTCCCGCTGGGCGACACGCCGAAGCCGGACGTACGCGCCGAGGCGGCGACGCGCGGGCTCGCGGTGGCGGCCAAGCCGGACAGCCACGACATCTGCTTCGTCGCCGACGGCGACACCCAGGGTTTCCTGCGGCGCGAGCTCGGGGAGCGGCCGGGGGTGTTCGTCGACGAGTCCGGGGCGACCGTGGGCAGCCACGACGGCGCGTACGGCTTCACCGTCGGACAGCGCCGCGGACTGCGGCTCGGGGTGCCGGCGGCCGACGGGCAGCCGCGCTACGTGCTCGACATCGAGCCGGTGTCCGGCACGGTGACGGTCGGATCCGCACGAGGCGCTGGCGACCGACCACGTGGTGGGCGTCGGGGCCGGTGTGGTGCACGACCGCGCCTCCGCCGGTGCTCGACGCGCACGTGCAGCTGCGGGCGCACGGCGAGCCGTTGCCCGCCCGGGTCGAGATCGACGGTGACCGCGGTGACCGCCCGGCTGGCCCGGCCCGCGCACGGGGTGGCGGCGGGGCAGACGCTGGTCGTCTACGCCGGCACCCGGGTGGTCGGGAGCGCCACGGTGACCGTCCGCCCCCGACTTGTCACCGCGACGTCGACTCCTGACTCAACGACGCGGTGACAACTCGCGAGGACCGGCCAGGTCGGGCGGTGGGCACCGGGGTCGGGTCGTTGCCGGGTGACGACGTCCACGAGGCGCTGCGGTTCGTGGTCGACGAGCTGCCCGACCTCGCCGTACCTGCCGGAGCTGCCCGGGCGCGGCGCCCCCGCCGCGATGACCGGCCGCGCCGTCGGCCTGCTGGTCGACCTCGGTGCCGACCTGCAGCCCGCGGGGTGGCGGCTCACCGACGCGGCCGGCGTGGACCAGCGCCGGGCCCGGTCCCTGCTGGCCCAGGACCTCGATGCCCTGGAGGAGCACCTCGACGGCTTCGCCGGCCGGCTCAAGCTGCAGGTCGCCGGACCCTGGACGTGCGCCGCCACCGTCGAGCGGCCCCGCGGCGACCGGGTGCTCGCCGACCACGGCGCCCGTCGCGAGCTGGCCCAGTCGCTGGCCGAGGGCGTGGCCGGGCACGTCGCCGACGTCGCGCGCCGGGTGCCGGCGGCCGAGCTGGTGCTGCAGGTCGACGAGCCGTCGCTGCCCGCGGTGCTGGGCGGCGGGATCCCGACCGCCAGCGGGTTCGGCCGGCACCGGACGGTGACGCCCAACGAGGCCACCGAGGCGCTCGGCTGGGTGCTGACCGCTGCGGCGGCCGCCGGCGCGCGTCCGGTCGTGCACTGCTGCGCCGCGGACGTACCCGTCGGGCTGTTGGCCGCGGCGGGAGCGACTGCGCTGCTGGTCGACGCGTCGCTGCTCGGCGCCGGCACCTATGACGACCTGGCGGCGGCGATCGACGCCGGCCTCGACCTGTGGCCCGGCGTCGTGCCCACGACCGAGCCCGACGACATGCCGTCGGCCGAGCAGCTGGCCGCCACCGTGCACCGGCTGTGGTCGCGGCTCGGCCACGACCCCGCCGACCTGCTGGGCCGCACCGTGGTGACGCCTGCCTGCGGGCTGGCCGGCGCCGCACCGCGCTGGGCGCGTACGGCGCTCGGACTGGCCCGGGACACGGCGCGGCAGCTGTCGGCGGAGGGGTGAATGATGCACGCATGAGCGAGGCACCTCCCGCGGCCCCGCCCGAGGCCCGCGAGCGGCACCGGGACCTGTCCGAGGAGATCAACGAGCACCGGTTCCGCTACCACACGGCCGACCGGCCGACGGTCTCCGACGGTGCCTACGACGCGCTGATGCGCGAGCTCGAGCAGCTCGAGGAGTCCTATCCCGACCTGCGCACGCCCGACTCGCCGACCCAGCAGGTCGGTGCCGCGCTGTCGACGGAGTTCACGTCGGTCGAGCACCGCGAGCCGATGATGAGCCTCGACAACGCGTTCTCCCGCGACGAGATGGACGCCTGGCTGCGGCGGGTCGAGCGCGAGGGCGGCACCGGTGCGGAGTTCCTCTGCGAGCTCAAGGTCGACGGGGTCGCGGTCAACCTGACCTACGAGGGCGGGCGGCTCACCCGCGGCGCCACCCGTGGTGACGGGCGCACCGGCGAGGACGTCACCGGCAACGTCCGTGCCATCGACGGCGTGCCGTCCCGGCTGGCGCCGAGCGACGACTACCCGGTGCCCGAGCTGGTCGAGGTGCGGGGCGAGATCTTCTTCCCGGTCGAGGGGTTCCTCGAGCTCAACGCGGGGCTGGTCGCCGCGGGCAAGGCGCCGTTCGCCAACCCGCGCAACTCCGCGGCCGGGTCGCTGCGGCAGAAGGACCCGCGGATCACGGCGAGCCGGCCGCTGCGGCTGGTGTGCCACGGGCTGGGCGCGCGCGTCGGGTTCGAGCCGGAGCGGCAGTCCGAGGCCTACTCCGCGCTGTCGGCGTGGGGGCTGCCGGTCAGCGACCGGGTGCGGGTCTTCCACGACCTCGACGAGGTGCTGGCCTACGTCGACCACTACGGCGAGCACCGGCACTCGGTCGAGCACGAGATCGACGGCGTGGTCGTCAAGGTCGACCAGGTGGTGCTGCAGCGGCTGCTGGGCTCGACGTCCAAGGCGCCGCGGTGGGCGATCGCGTACAAGTACCCGCCCGAGGAGGTCAACACCAAGCTGCTCGACATCCGGGTCAACGTCGGGCGCACCGGGCGGGTGACGCCCTACGGCGTGATGGAGCCGATCAAGGTCTCCGGCTCGACCGTCGACCGGGCCACGCTGCACAACGCGTCCGAGGTCGAGCGCAAGGGCGTGCTCATCGGCGACACCGTCGTGCTGCGCAAGGCCGGCGACGTGATCCCCGAGATCGTCGGCCCGGTGGTCGACCTGCGGGACGGGTCCGAGCACGCGTTCGTGATGCCGACCGAGTGCCCCGCGTGCGGCACCACGCTCAAGCCCGAGCGCGAGGGTGACGCCGACATCCGCTGCCCCAACGCCCGCTCCTGCCCGGCGCAGCTGCGCGAGCGGCTGTTCCACGTCGCCGGCCGCGGCGCGTTCGACATCGAGGTGATGGGCTACGAGGCCGCGGTCGCCCTGCTCGACGCCGGCGTGGTCACCGACGAGGGCGACGTGTTCGGCCTCGACGAGGAGACGCTGCTGCAGGTGCCGCTGTTCACCCGGGCGGCCAAGAAGGCCGAGCGCGAGGCGGGCGCCGGCGAGCGGGTGCTCAGCGCCAACGGCCACCGGATGTTCGACAACCTCGCGCAGGCCAAGACCAAGCCGCTGTGGCGGATGCTGGTCGCGCTGTCCATCCGCCACGTCGGGCCGACCGCGGCGCAGGCGCTGGCCCGGTCGATGGGCTCGATGCAGGCGATCGAGGAGGCGCCGCTCGAGCGGCTCGCCGACGTCGACGGCGTCGGGCCCACGATCGCCGAGGCGGTCAAGGCCTGGCTCGAGGTCGACTGGCACCGCGGCGTCATCGAAAAGTGGCGTGCTGCCGGCGTCCGGATGGAGGACGAGGTCGACGCCTCCACGCCACGCACGCTGGAGGGCCTGTCCATCGTGGTGACCGGGTCGCTGCCCGGGTTCAGCCGCGACGAGACCAAGGAGGCGATCACGGCGCGTGGGGGCAAGGCGACCGGCTCGGTGTCGAAGAAGACCGACTTCGTCGTGGCCGGCGAGTCGCCGGGCTCGAAGTACGACAAGGCCATGCAGCTCGGCGTCCCCGTGCTGGACGAGGACGGCTTCCGTACGCTGCTCGACGACGGGCCGGAGGCGGCCCGCGGGGTGGCCGAGCAACCCACGACGGAGGACTGAATGAACTCAGGGATCGCGACCGACGAGCTGTCCGACGAGGTACGTCCCCAGGACGACCTGTTCCGACACGTCAACGCCCGGTGGCTCGCCACGACCGAGATCCCCGACGACCGCGCGTCGCACGGCGCGTTCCACCAGCTGCGCGACCAGGCCGAGGCCGACGTGCGCACCCTGCTCGAGGAGGCGGCCGAGTCCGGCGAGGGGGCCGGCGTCGACGAGCGCAAGGTCGGCGACCTCTACGCCGCGTTCATGGACGCCGACCGTGCCGAGGAGCTCGACGCCAAGCCACTCGCGGCCGACCTCGCCGACATCCGCGGCGTCGCGTCGGTCGGACAGCTGCTGCAGCTGCTCGGGCGGCTGCAGCGGCACGGCACCCCCGGTCTGGTCGAGTGGTACGTCAGCAACGACGGCGACGACGCCAGCCGCTACATCGTCCAGCTGGTGCAGGCCGGGCTCGGGCTGCCCGACGAGGCCTACTACCGCGAGGACGAGCACTCCGACCTGCGCGACGACTACGTCAAGCACGTGGCCACGTTGCTCCGGCTGGTCGACGAGCCCGACCCTCGGTCGGCTGCCCGGCGCGTCCTCGAGCTCGAGACCCGGCTGGCCAAGGGGCACTGGACCAACGTCGACAGCCGCGACGCGCTCAAGACGTACAACAAGATGGACCGTTCGGGGCTCAACCAGCTCGCGCCGGGCCTGGACTGGTCGGCCTGGCTCGAAGGCCTGCACGTGCCCGAGGGGTCCTTCGACGAGGTGGTCGCCCGGCAGCCCGACGCGTTCACCGCGGCCGGCGAGGCGCTCACCGAGGTGCCGCTGGCCGACTGGCGGGCCTGGCTCGTGTTCCACCACGTGCGGGCGTCGGCGCCGTACCTCTCGAGCCGGTTCGTCGACGCCAACTTCGCGTTCTACGGCCAGCGGCTGTCGGGCATCCCCCAGCTGCGCGAGCGGTGGAAGCGCGGGGTCGGCGTGGTCGAGGGCGCGCTGGGCTTCGCCGTCGGGCAGCTCTACGTCGAGCGGCACTTCCCGCCCGAGCACAAGGCGAAGATGGAGCGGCTGGTCGGCTGGCTGGTCGCGGCCTACCGGGAGGACATCGAGCAGCTGGAGTGGATGTCGCCGGAGACCCGCGACAAGGCGCTGGCCAAGCTGGAGCGGTTCACGCCCAAGATCGGCTACCCCGACAGCTGGCGCGACTACGGCGCGCTGTTCATCGAGCGCGACGACCTGCTGGCCAGCGTGCGTCGTGCCGACGCGTTCGAGCACGACCGGCAGCTGGCCAAGATCGGGCAGGAGATCGACCGCGACGAGTGGCTGATGACACCGCAGACAGTCAACGCCTACTACCACCCGGGCATGAACGAGATCGTCTTCCCGGCGTCGATCCTGCGCCCGCCGTTCTTCGACCCCGACGCCGACGACGCGGTCAACTTCGGCGGCATCGGTGCGGTCATCGGGCACGAGATCGGGCATGGCTTCGACGACCAGGGCAGCCGCTACGACGGCGACGGCAACCTGGCCGACTGGTGGACCAAGAGCGACCGCCGCGGCTTCGACAAGCGGGCGAAGGCGCTGATCAAGCAGTACGACGCGTTGGAGCCCGCGGCGCTGCCGGGGCACCACGTCAACGGGGCGCTCACCGTCGGCGAGAACATCGGCGACCTCGGCGGCATCACCATCGCCCACCGGGCCTACGAGCTGAGCCTGGAGGGTGGCGAGGCGCCCGAGGTCGACGGCTACACCGGCAGCCAGCGGGTGTTCCTCGGCTGGGCGCAGGTCTGGCGCACTGCCGTCCGTGATGCGGAGGCCAAGCGGCTGCTCGCCATCGACCCGCACTCGCCGCCCGAGTTCCGCGCCAACGTCGTGCGCAACCTGGACGAGTTCCACCAGGCGTTCGAGGTCGGCGAGGACGACGAGATGTGGCTGGCCGAGGACGAGCGCGTCCGGATCTGGTGAGCGAGCACGACGCGGTGCTGGAGCGGCTGCGGTCGCTCTGCGCGGCGCTGCCGGAGGTCACGGAGAAGCTCAGCCACGGGTCGCCGACCTGGTTCGTGAAGAAGACGTTCGTGACCTGGGTCGACGACCACCACGGCGACGGCAACACCGGCATGTGGTGCGCGGCGCCGCCGGGGGCGCAGGAGGCGCTGGTCGGCTCCGACGACCGGAGGTTCTTCCGGCCGCCCTATGTCGGGCACCGCGGCTGGCTCGGCGTGCGGCTGGTCACGCCCGACGGCGCCGAGCCCGACTGGGACGAGGTCGCCGAGCTGGTGGAGGACGCCTACCGCACCGTCGCCCCCGCCCGGCTGGTCCGCGAGCTCGACGCGCGCCCCTGACCCCGCCGATCATCCGCGCACGACGCCCCTCCCTGGGGATCATCCGCGCACTACGCCCCTCCCTGGGGATCATCCGCGCACTACGCCCCTCGCTGGGGATCATCCGCGCACTGCGCCCCTCGCTGGGGATCATCCGCGCACTGCGCCCCTCCCTGGGGATCATCCGCGCACTGCGCCCCTCCCTGGGGATCATCCGCGCACTGCGCCCCTCCCTGGGGATCATCCGCGCACTGCGCCGCCTCCAACGCTGGCACCGCCCGGGCGTAACGCGCGGATGATCGGGGGGAGGCCGGGCCCGGGCGTAACGCGCGGATGATCGGGGGAGGGGCGGGCGTAACGCGCGGATGATCGGGGGAGGGGAGGGGCCGCGGGGCGGCTCCTAGACTCGGGGCCGTGCCCGGCATCTCCCGCGACGACGTCGCCCACCTCGCGCGGCTGGCCCGCATCGGCCTCACCGACGCCGAGCTCGACCATCTCGCGCCGCAGCTCGCCGTGATCGTCGAGTCGGTGGCCAAGGTCAGCGAGGTCGCCGACGACGACATCCCCCCGACGTCGCACCCGCTCCCGGTGACCAACGCGTTCCGCGACGACGTGGTGACCCCCGGACTCACCGCCGAGGAGGCACTGGCCGCCGCGCCCGCGGTGGACCAGCAGCGGTTCAGCGTGCCGAGGATCCTCGGGGAGGAGGCATGAGCGCCGACCTCGTACGGATGACCGCCACCGAGCTGGCCGATGCGCTCGCGACCGGCGCGGTGTCCTCGGTCGAGGCGACGCAGGCCCACCTCGACCGCATCGCGGCCGTCGACGGCGAGGTGCATGCGTTCCTGCACGTCGACACCGAGGGTGCGTTGGCCTCCGCCGCCGACGTCGACCGCCGCCGCGCGGCCGGTGACGACCTGCACGTGCTCGCCGGCGTACCGATCGCGGTCAAGGACATCGTCGCGACGCGCGGTCTGCCCACCACCGCGGGTTCGCGGTTGCTGGAGGGCTGGATCCCGCCCTACGACGCCACCGTCGCTGCACGGCTGCGCGCCGTCGGACTGCCGATGCTGGGCAAGACCAACATGGACGAGTTCGCGATGGGCTCGTCCACCGAGCACTCGGCCTTCGGTCCGAGCCACAACCCGTGGGACCTCGAGCGCACTCCCGGCGGGTCGGGCGGCGGGTCGTCCGCGGCGGTCGCCGCCTTCGAGGCGCCGTTCGCGATCGGCACCGACACCGGTGGCTCGATCCGGCAGCCCAGTGCCGTCACCGGCACGATCGGCGTCAAGCCGACGTACGGAGGCGTCAGCCGCTACGGCCTGGTCGCGCTCGCCAGCAGCCTCGACCAGGCGGGCCCGGTGACGCGTACGGTGCTCGACGCCGCGCTGCTGCACGAGGTCATCGGCGGTCACGACCCGCTCGACTCGACCAGCATCGACGCCCCGATGCCCGCCGTCGTCGAGGCCGCCAGGCGGGCCGACGTGCGCGGGATGCGGATCGCGGTGGTCAAGGAGCTCGGCGGCGAGGGCTACCAGCCGGGCGTGCGGACCCGCTTCGACGAGGCGGTGACGCTGCTGACCGAGGCCGGCGCCGAGGTGGTCGAGGTGTCGTGCCCGTCGTTCGACTACGCGCTCGCGGCGTACTACCTGATCCTGCCGAGCGAGGCGAGCAGCAACCTGGCCCGCTTCGACGGGATGCGCTACGGACTGCGGGTGTGGCCCGAGGGCAACCCGGACGCGAGCGCGGAGGAGGTCATGGTCGCGACCCGCGCGGCCGGCTTCGGCGACGAGGCGAAGCGCCGGATCATCCTCGGCACCTACGCGCTGTCCAGCGGCTACTACGACGCCTACTACGGCTCGGCGCAGAAGGTGCGCACGCTGATCTCGCGGGACTTCGAGCAGGCGTTCGCGCAGGCCGACGTGCTGGTGTCGCCCACGGCGCCGACCACCGCGTTCCGGCTCGGCGACAAGCTGGACGACCCGATGGCCATGTACCTCAACGACATCGCCACCATCCCCGCCAACCTGGCCGGCGTCCCCGGGCTCTCGCTGCCCAGCGGCCTCGCCGACGAGGACGGGCTGCCCGCCGGCATCCAGGTGCTGGCGCCGGCGACGCACGACGACCGGCTCTACCGGGTCGGGGCGGCGCTGGAGGCGATGCTGCTCGAACGCTGGGGCGGGCCGCTGCTCGACCGGGCTCCGGAGCTCGGGGGGGTGTCCGCGTGATCTCGTACGAGGACGCGCTCGCGCAGTACGAGCCGGTGATCGGCCTCGAGGTGCACGTCGAGCTCGGCACCGCGTCCAAGATGTTCTGCGGCTGCTCGACCGTGTTCGGCGCGGAGCCCAACACCCAGGTGTGCCCGACCTGCCTCGGCCTGCCGGGCTCGCTGCCGGTGCTCAACGCGGTGGCGGTCGAGTCCGCGATCCGGATCGGGCTGGCGCTGAACTGCTCGATCGCCGAGTGGTGCCGCTTCGCCCGCAAGAACTACTTCTACCCGGACATGCCGAAGAACTTCCAGACCTCGCAGTACGACGAGCCGATCGCGTACGAGGGCGGCGTCGACGTGGAGGTGGACGGGGCCACGGTGCGGGTCGCGATCGAGCGCGCGCACATGGAGGAGGACACCGGCAAGTCGCTGCACGTCGGCGGCGCCACCGGGCGAATCCACGGCGCCAGCCACTCGCTGGTCGACTACAACCGCGCGGGCATCCCGCTGATCGAGATCGTCACCAAGCCGGTGGTGCCGGGCGCCGCGGGCGCGCCCGAGGTGGCGCGTGCGTACGTCGGGCAGCTGCGTGAGCTGCTGCTCGCGCTCGGGGTCTCCGACGTGCGGATGGAGCAGGGATCCCTGCGCTGCGACGCCAACGTGTCGCTGCGGCCGCACGGGCAGGCCGCGCTCGGCACCCGTACCGAGACCAAGAACGTCAACTCGCTGCGGTCGGTCGAGCGCGCGGTGCGGTTCGAGATCCGCCGCCAGGCCGACGTGCTGCTGGCCGGTGACAAGGTCGTCCAGGAGACCCGGCACTGGCACGAGGACACCGGCGTCACGACGTCGGGGCGGGAGAAGTCCGACGCCGAGGACTACCGCTACTTCCCCGAGCCCGACCTGGTCCCGGTGGCGCCATCGGACGCGTGGGTCGAGCAGCTGCGCGGCACGTTGCCGGAGCCACCTCGGGTACGCCGCGCGCGGCTGCAGGAGGCGTGGGGCTACTCCGACCTGGAGATGCGCGACGTTGTCGGTGCCGGGGCGTTCGACCTGGTGGAGCAGACGGTGGCGGCCGGGGCGGCGCCGCAGGCCGCGCGCAAGTGGTGGCTGTCCGAGCTCGCCCGGCGCGCGCACGAGGACGGCGTCGAGCTGGCCGAGCTGCCGGTGACGCCGACGCAGGTCGCCGAGCTTCAGGCACTGGTCGACGCCGGCTCGGGTCAACGACAAGCTCGCCCGGCAGGTGCTGGAGGGGGTGCTCGCGGGAGAGGGTTCGCCCGCCGAGGTGGTCTCCGCTCGCGGGCTCGAGGTGGTGAGCGACGACGCGGCGCTGGGCGACGCGGTCGATCGCGCGATCGCCGCCAACCCCGACGTGGCGGACAAGATCCGGGACGGCAAGGTGGCTGCCGCCGGCGCGCTGATCGGCGCGGTGATGAAGGAGATGCGCGGCCAGGCCGACGCCGGCCGGGTGCGCGAGCTGGTGCTCGAACGCCTCTCCTGAGCCCTTCCCACCCGATCATCCGCGCAGTACGCCGCCGTTACCGCTGACTCCACCCGGCCGGTTGTGGCGGCATCCGGTTGGTCCGCCCGGCGTGTTCCCCGCGTGTTGCCGCCACAACGCGATCACGTGGTCGCCGGGGGGTGGGCGGACGGGCGTAGTGCGCGGATGATCGGGGGGGTCAGTCGAGGGTGACGCGGAGGATGCGGTCGTCGTCGGGGCCGGGGTCGCCGCGGCCGTCGGTGTTGGAGGTGGTGAGCCACAGCGAGCCGTCGGGGGCGACCTCGATGGTGCGGAGCCGGCCGTACTCGCCGGTGAAGAACGCCTTCGGCTCCCCGACGACGTCCTCGCCGTCGACCGCGATCCGCCACAACCGGTCGCCGCCGAGCCCCGCCATCCAGATCGCGCCGTCGGCGTACGCGATGCCGGACGGGGACGCCTCGTCGGTGCCCCACTGCGCCTTCGGGTCGACCACGCCGTCGTCGTCGCAGCGGCCTTCGCAGTCCGGCCAGCCGTAGTTGCTGCCGGGCTCGATCAGGTTGAGCTCGTCCCAGGTGTCCTGGCCGAACTCCGCCGCCCACAGCCGATCGTCGTCGTCCCAGGCAATCCCCTGCGGGTTGCGGTGACCGAGGCTCAGCACGGGGGAGCCAGGGTCGGGGTTGCCCGGCGCCGGCTTGCCCTCCGGGGTGACCCGCAGGATCTTGCCGCCGAGCGAGCCGGGATCGGGGGCGTTGCCGAGCTCGGTCGCGTCGCCGGTGGTCACGTAGAGCATGCCGTCCGGGCCGAACGCGATCCGGCCGCCGTTGTGGTAGTCGCCGGCCGGGATCCCGTCCAGCACCACCTCGAGCGGGCCGAGCTGCCCCTTCTCGTACCGCATCCGCGCCACCCGGTTGTCCTCGGCGGTCGTGAAGTAGACGTAGACGTACGGCTGCTGCTCGAAGTCGGGGTGCAGCGCCAGCCCGAGCAGGCCGCCCTCCTCCGAGCTCACCGAGTCGACACCCGGCACCTTGCCCACCGTGAAGAACTGGCCGCCCGAGGTGACCCGCTGGATCAGGGCTGGATCGCGTTCGGCCACCAGGGCGTCGCCGTCGGGGAGGAAGTCGAGCCCCCACGGGCTGGTCAGCCCGGTCGCGATCGTGCCCGCGACCCGCGGGACCGGCGGCGGACCCGCCGCCGGCTCCGACTCCGACTCCGAGTCCGACGGCGTGGTCGCGGTCGTCGTGGACGGTTCGTCGCTGGTGGTCTCGCTCGCGTCGGCCCCCGCCTCCGGCTCGTCGTCGCCCGTGCAGGCGGCCAGGCCGAGGAGCAGACAGCCGGTCAGCAGGACGGCAAGGTGTCGCGGCATCGGGCGCATCGACCTCATCGTGCGCCCGAGGTGCCATCGGCGCCAGGGGCGTGGGCCTCGGCGGCGGCGGCGCGCGCGGCGAGCGCCTCCAGCTCGTCGCGGACGAACACCGGTTGCTCGAGCGACAGGAAGTGGCTGCCGCGCACCTCCACCAGCACCGCGTCGGCCAGCCGTTCGGCCGCCCCGGCGATCGCGTCCCGCCCGCACAGCACGTCCAGGGAGCCGGCGACGAACGTCACCGGGACGGTGATGCCTGACAAGGGCACCCGGCGGTGCCGGCTCGCGTGCACGGCCAGGTGCATGTACCAGTCGACGTCGGTCGAGGTGAACTCCGCGACCGCACGGCGGACGTCGGCGCGGTCGGCGGCGGGCAGCATGAAGCCGCTGTAGCGCAGCGCGTCGACCGCGAGCGCCGGCCACGGGAAGCGGGTCGTGACCGGGCTCAGCACCGGCCCGGTCACCCGCAGCGTGTACGCGATCCCGACCGTCAGCGGGTGCCGCAGCGGCCGGGGCACCCGCAGCGGACCGAGCATGGTCGCGAACGAGCTGCCGGGCGTGCCCGCGACCGCGAACAACCCGCTCACCCGCTCGGGGTGCCGTACGGCCAGCTCGAACGCGGTGTTGACCCCGATGCTCCAGCCGGCCACCACACACCGGTCCGCCCCGACCGCGTCCATGACGGCGACGGCGTCCTCGACGAACGACTCCACCCCGATGTGGTGCTCGTCGGCCGGGCGCTCGCTGCCGCCGGTGCCGCGGTGGTACCACGACACCACCGGCACCGTGCAGTCGTCGGCGAGCAGCCCGGGCCACGCGTACGGGTTGGTGCCGAGCCCGTTGCAGAGCAGCACGACCGGTGCATGCGGCCCGACCTCGTCGTCCGGCAGCACCTCGGGATGGTTCGTCCAGGCGCGCAGCCGGGTGCCGTCGGCGCTCTCGACGTCGAACCCGTGCACGGCCATGGACCGCGATGGTGCCAGACGGCCGCGCCGTTAGGGTCACGTCCATGACCAGCGCGTCCGCGGGGCAGCCGACCGGCACCCGCGCCGATCTGGTGCTCGAGGGCGGTGGCGTCAAGGGCATCGCGCTGGCGGCGGTCGCCGTCACGCTGGCCCGCCGCGGCTGGTCCTTCCCGCGTGTCGCCGGCACGTCGGCGGGCGCCATCGCCGGTGCGGTGCTGGCGGCGCTGCAGCAGGCGGGCGAGCCGCTGGAACGGGCCGAGGAGCTGACCCGTTCGCTGCCTTACGACCGGCTGCGCGACCGCAGTCGCCTCGGCCGCGCGCTCGGGCCGCTGGGCCGGGTCGTGGACGGGCTGTCCCTCGCGGTCGACGGCGGCATGTACGAAGGCGCCCGGCTGCACGACTGGCTGCACGGCGTCCTGGCCGACCTCGGCGTGCACACGTTCGCCGACCTGCGCGAGGACGACCCGGACTCGTCGCTGCCGCCGGCGCACGCGTACCGGCTGGTGGTGCTGGCCAGTGACCTGTCCCGGCGTCGGCTGGTCCGGCTGCCCTGGGACTACCCCGACTACGGGCTCGACCCGGACGAGATGGCGGTCTCCGACGCCGTACGCGCGTCGGCGTCGATCCCGTTCTTCTTCGAGCCGGTGACGATGCGGTGGACCGGCCCCGCCGGCCACGGCGTGTCGACGCTGGTCGACGGCGGGCTGTTGAGCACGTACCCGGTGAGCATCTTCGACCGTGCCGACGGCCGACCGGCCCGCTGGCCGACCCTCGGTGTGCGGCTGACCGCCACGATGGGACACCATGCGCCGGTGCAGCCGGTGCGTGGTCCCCTCTCGATGGCGCTGGCGGTCGTCGAGAGCGCGCTGGAGGCGTGCCAGAGCCAGCACATCGGTGACCCGGCGACGGTGGCGCGCAGCCTGTTCGTCGACACGACCGGGATCGCGAACACCGACTTCGGCATCACTCCCGCGCAGCAGCAGCAGCTGTGGGACACCGGGCAGCGGGCGGCCGAACGACACCTGAGCGGACAAGGAAAGGACCTGCATGACGACTGACACCGAGCGCCCGCTGGCCTGGCTGCCGTTCGACCCGGGCGTGCTCGGCGACGGCGTGCCGGCCGGCATCGAGGTGGTGCAGGGCGATCCGGGCAGGCAGCCCGACCTCGAGGGCTACGACCGGGTGTCGTTCTTCGTCCCGCACTACGAAGGCGGCTTCGACTGGTCGGAGACGTTGGCGCGGATGACGTCGCTCAAGGTCATCCAGACCCAGACCGCGGGCGTCGACAACGTGCTGCCGCACCTGCCCGATGGCGTCACGCTCTGCAACGCCCGCGGGGTGCACGACGCGTCCACCGCCGAGCTCGCCGTGGGCCTGCTGATCGCCAGCCTGCGCGGCATCCCCGACTTCGTCCGCGCGCAGGAGAGCGGGCACTGGGGGTACGGGCGGCGCCCGGCGCTGGCCGACTCGACCGTGGTGATCCTCGGTGCGGGCAGCATCGCCGGTGCCCTGCGGCAGCGGCTGCTCCCGTTCGAGGTCGAGGTGCTGCGGGTCGGCAGCCGCCCGCGCGAGGACGCGGACGGCGTCGTGCACGGGCCCGACGACCTGCCCGAGCTGCTGCCCCAGGCGGACGCCGTCGTGCTGCTGGTGCCGCTGACCGAGGCCACGCACCACCTGGTGGACGCGCGGTTCCTGGCCCGGATGAAGGACGGCGCGGTGCTCGTCAACGTGGCCCGCGGGCCGATCGTCGACACCCACGCGCTGCTGGCGGAGACCGCCTCCGGCCGGCTGCTGGCCGCGCTCGACGTCACCGACCCCGAGCCGTTGCCGTCCGATCACCCGCTCTGGCAGTCACCCGGCGTGCTGATCAGCCCGCACGTGGGCGGGGCGACCACGGCGATGTTCCCGCGGGTGCGGGCGCTGCTGCGCGCGCAGCTGACCCGGTACGCCGCCGGCGCACCGCTCGAGCACGTCGTCGCCGGCCCCGGCGCCGGCTGACGCTGACGGGTTCCCAGGTCACCGGGACCAGGCTCCCACGCGCATGTCACGGGGCCCCGGGTTCCCACGTGACCTTGGGAAACCGTAGCGTCAGCCCGGGGTCATGGCCCAGCGGATGCCGCGGGTGAGGACCTGGCCGGCGGCGCGGACGAGCGGTGGCCTCGGCGACCGGGAGGTACGGCAGCCGCAGCGGCCACCGGCTCCACCACGGCATCATGCCGACCGACGCCGCTGCCAGCACCGCGTAGCCGGGCCGGGCGGGCACCGGCAGCGGTGGCGTCAGCAGCAGGAACCGGGCAGCGGCCCGGGCCGCCGGGGTGCCGCGCAGCTCCGGTCGGAACGCGGCCAGCTGTGCGTCCAGCTCGGCCCGGTCGCGCGGCGCGTCGACGACCCCGAGCGCCTCGGCCACGCGGCCGGACTCCGCGACGTAGCGGTCGCAGCCGGCGTCGTCGAGCGGTCGGGCGCCGTAGCGCTGGTGGGCGCGCAGGAAGCTGTCGACCTCCGCCACGTGCACCCACGCCAGCAGGTGCGGGTCGGAGGCGGCGTAGGGCGTGCCGTCGTCCGCGGTGCCCACGACGCGACGGTGCACCCCGCGCACCCGCGCGATCGCCCGCTCGGCGTCGGCCGCGGCGCCGAACGTGGTCATCGCGAGGAACTCCGAGGTGCGCTGCAGCCGTCCCCACGGGTCGCCGCGGTAGCCCGAGTGCTCGGCGACGCCTGCCATCGCCAGCGGGTGCATCGACTGCAGCAGCACGGCGCGCAGCCCGCCGACGAACATCGACGCGTCGCCGTGCACCCGCCGGATCGGGGCGTCCTCGTCGAACCAGCGGGGGCCGGGGGTGCGGTGGATGCGGTGGCGCTTGCTGCCGTCGTCGTCGCCGGCGACCCGGGCGATCAGCGCGTCGCCGAGTCGGCTGCGGACGGCCTCGAGCAGCGGGGGTGAGGTCACACCCCAGCCTCGCTCAGGCGGCGCCGGGCCGCACCTCCGGACGTCGTGGTGCGTACCCGTACCACCGACTCGTCGACACGAGACCGTCCACCGGGTGCGACCGACCGGCGAGCGGTGCGACGCGTCAAGGCACCGGCGACGGTGGCCCTGCGGCACCGAGGTGGCGACGACAGCGCACGACCGTCGGCCGGCGCGATGCGGTACGGGTACGCGCGTCAATCCTGGACCCGCGACCAGGGACCCGGGGCCAGAATCGTCGAGCTGGTGGTCTTGACCCGCGCGCCCGGCACGCTCTATGCCTCGGGGCACCGGAACCGGCACCCGAACCGGCACCCGAACGAACAGGGAGCACCATGATCACTGCCGTCGCCTTCACCACCGTCAGCTGCGGCGACCAGGAGCGGGCGAAGCGCTTCTACACCGACGTGCTCGGCTTCGAGCTGCATCGCGACGAGCCGATGGGAGACCCCGACGGCCCGCGCTGGATCGAGGTGTCGCCGCCCGGCGCGCGCACCCGGCTGGTGCTGTTCCACGCGCCCGACCAGGCCGGCGGCTTCGCGCCGTACGTGCTCGACACCGACGACGTGGTGGCCACCTGCGCCGAGCTGGCGGCCCGTGGGGCGCAGGTGACCGCGCAGCCCAAGCTCGAGGCGTGGGGCTCCTGGTGGGCGCAGATCAAGGACAGCGAGGGCAACGAGATCGGTCTCGGTCAGCGCGCGGCGGACGGGGTGCAGCCGTGACGGTGCGAGCGCCCGGCACCAGCGGATCAGATAACGACTTATCGTCGACGGAGAAATCAGCCCTGGACTGATTCCAGCGCCGCGAGCGTGGCCAGCGCCTGGACGATCGCCTGCGCGCCGGACGCCTGCAGCGCCTGCGAGACCGCCGACTGGCTGATCTGCTCCCGGCGGGCCAGCGTGCGCTGCTGGTCGCCCTGCAGCACCCCGGCGAGCAGCCGGCGGTGGCGCGGCGACATCGACCAGAGCACGAAGTCCTGCAGCCCGAGCGCGGCGTTGACCGCCGTGGCCAGCTGCGCGCGGTCGTCGGTGGGGGGCTCGCCGTCGGCGCCGAGCGCGACCAGCCGGGACCGTACGTGCCGGGTGGCCGGCCGGGCGCCCTCCTCGGCTGCCTCCTCGACCGCCCGCCGCGCGGCCCACCAGGCGGGCCCGTCCTGGGAGACCGGGCGTGCGTGGTGCGGTCGAACACGGCGAACGGGCCGAGGCCGATGCCGGTGCGCAGCTCGACGTCGGGCAGCAGGTCGAGGCGCAGCAGCACCGCCAGCCGCAGCGCGTCGGCCAGCGAGCGGGCCGCGCCCTGGAACTCGTCGCCGAGCAGCGGCTGCAGCGGCTGCACCACGTGCTCGGTCGCGTTGGCCCGGGCCAGCGCCTCGACCAGGCGCTGCTGCAGGGCGGCCCGGTCGACGTGCCGCCGGGAGGCCACCACGTCGCCGATGAGCACGACGCCGAGCTCTGCCGCTTCTTGATCAGCCATGGTCTGATTCTAACAGGAAACAAGGTTATCGCTTATCGACGGTGGTCCGCTGTCCGCTCGGCCGGGCAGGATGCCGTCGTGACCACGCTGGTGCTGACGATCGGGCTCGCGGTCGCCTCCGCGCTCGGGATGGCGTTCGTGGGCAAGCAGGCGTCCGCCGGGCTGCGGCTGTGCGCGGGCGGGGTGGTCCTCGCGGGCACCGCCAGCGCCGTGCTGGCCACGCTGTTCGGCGACGAGGTGCCGGACGACTGGATGCCGCAGCTCACCATGTTCGCCGGGGTGCTGGCGGTGTGCGGGGGACACCTCGTCACCCGGGCGCTGCTCGACGTGGTCAACGAGTCCGGCGAGCTCGGCGCGGAGTCGCTGCTGCCGGGCGGTTCGTGGATCGGCGCGCTCGAGCGGCTCGCCTTCTACCTGTCGCTGGTGGCCGGGCTGCCCGAGGGCGTGGCCGTGGTGCTCGCGGTCAAGGCGCTGGGTCGCTACCCCGAGCTCAAGATCGACCAGCAGCGCCGGGAGGCCACCGGCTCCGACCGCGCCAGCCTCGGCGAGCGGTTCATCATCGGCACGATGGTGAGCCTGCTGTGGGCCGCCGGCTGCGGCTACGTCGTCGTCGCCCAGGGCGGCACCCCACTCGTCCTGCGATGACGGGCACTGCGGTGACGGGCACTGCGGTGCCGGGCGCTGCCCGGTCGTAGGCTCCGCCTCATGAGCAACGGCACCCGGGACCTCAAGCCGCGCAGCCGCGACGTCACCGACGGCCTGGAGAAGACGGCCGCCCGCGGCATGCTCCGCGCGGTCGGCATGGACGACGCCGACTTCGCCAAGCCGCAGATCGGGGTCGCGTCGAGCTGGAACGAGATCACCCCGTGCAACCTGTCGCTCGACCGGCTGGCCGACGCGGTCAAGAACGGCGTGCACGCGGCCGGCGGCTACCCGTTGGAGTTCGGCACGATCTCGGTGTCCGACGGGATCTCGATGGGCCACGAGGGCATGCACTTCTCGCTGGTCTCGCGCGAGGTCATCGCCGACTCCGTCGAGACCGTGATGATGGCCGAACGGCTCGACGGCTCGGTGCTGCTCGCGGGCTGCGACAAGTCCCTGCCCGGCATGCTGATGGCGGCCGCGCGGCTCGACCTGGCCAGCGTCTTCCTCTACGCCGGCTCGATCATGCCCGGACAGGTCGACGGCAAGGACGTCACGATCATCGACGCGTTCGAGGCCGTGGGCGCGTGCCTGCGCGGGCTGATCACCCGCGAGGAGGTCGACAGGATCGAGCGGGCCATCTGTCCGGGCGAGGGCGCCTGCGGCGGCATGTACACCGCGAACACGATGGCCGCCGTCTCCGAGGCGCTGGGCATGGCACTGCCCGGCTCGTCCGCCCCACCGGCGGTCGACCGCCGTCGCGACGGCTTCGCGCACCGCTCGGGTGAGGCCGTCGTCGGCATGCTGCAGCAGGGCATCACCGCTCGCCAGGTGATGACCAAGCCGGCCTTCGACAACGCCATCGCCGTCGTGATGGCCCTGGGCGGCTCCACCAACGCCGTGCTGCACCTGCTCGCGATCGCCGCCGAGGCCGAGGTCGAGCTGACGCTGGACGACTTCAGCCGGGTCGGCGACCGGGTCCCGCACCTCGGCGACCTCAAGCCGTTCGGCCGCTACGTGATGAACGACGTCGACCGGGTCGGCGGGATCCCGGTCGTGATGAAGGCGCTGCTCGAGGCCGGCATGCTCGACGGCGACTGCCTGACCGTCACCGGCCGCACCATGGCCGACAACCTCGCCGACATCGCCCCGCCGGACGTCGACGGCACGATCATCCGCGGCATGGACCGGCCGATCCACGCGACCGGCGGCATCACGGTCCTGCACGGCTCGCTCGCGCCGGAGGGCGCGGTCGTCAAGAGCGCCGGCTTCGACGAGGCGGTGTTCGAGGGCACCGCCCGGGTCTTCGACGGCGAACGGGCGGCGATGGACGCCCTGGCCGACGGTACCATCACCGGCGGCGACGTGGTCGTCATCCGCTACGAGGGCCCGAAGGGCGGCCCGGGGATGCGCGAGATGCTGGCCATCACCGGCGCCATCAAGGGTGCCGGGCTGGGCAAGGACGTGCTGCTGATGACCGACGGCCGGTTCTCGGGCGGCACCACCGGGCTCTGCGTCGGCCACGTCGCCCCCGAGGCCGTGGACGGCGGCCCGATCGCGTTCGTCCGCGACGGCGACCGGATCCGGCTCGACGTCGAGCTCCAAGACGCTCGACGTGCTGATCGACGACGACGAGCTGAAGCGACGCGGCGAGGACTTCGTCCCGCCCGAGTCGCGCTACCGCACCGGCGTGCTCGCGAAGTACCGCAAGCTCGTCGGCTCGGCAGCGCAGGGCGCGGTCTGCGGCTGACCTGCCGCTCAGAGGTCCCGCGGTGCCGGCCGCTTCTCCGCTGCCGGTCAGCGCTCCACGCGTGCGACGTCACGGTGGCGTGCCTCGGAACCGGGGCCGTGGTCCATCGCGCGGGCGCGCGAGCCAGCGGGGACGAACGCGCGGGTGCCGCGGTGCTCGGCCGGCTTCGGCTCGTCGACGACGATCGGGTGCGCCTTCGCCCAGTCGTCCTTGCGGATCCCGGTGACCTGCCACGAGACCTCGACGTCGGGGGCGTCGGTGCGGATGTCGAACGAGCCGCCGCGGATCTTGCGGGCCACGATCGCCTGGGCGAAGACGCCGAGCACCGTGAGCTGGTAGCGGAAGTCGCGGTTGAGGGCGTGGAAGTAGTCGGGCAGCTCGACGGTCGCGTGCCCGTCGGCGTCGGTGGTGACGTTGCCGTTGTAGACGTTCATCATGTCCGGTGACTCGACGAACGAGTGGCTGAGCCAGCGGTTGTCCGGGTCGAGCGGGTGGTCGATCCGGAACGAGCCCGACTGCTTCGTCAGCTGGCCGATCACCCGCACCTGGCCCTGGAAGTAGCCGGCTTCACCCTGCTGCTCCGATCGCGCGTACAGCCCACGGAGTCCCCCCTCGGCAGCGACTCCCACGCCGTTGAGGCCGCCGAAGCCGTCGACCCCGACGCGTCCGGTCCCGGAGACCCCCGCGCCGTCCCCGTTGCTGTGTCCGACGACGCCGTCCGCGTTGTTGCTGATCCCGCGCGTGCCGACGCCCTGCACGGAGAAGCCGTCTACGCCGAAATTGGTGCCGGTCCCGTCGACGCCGATGCTCCCGGTGGCCTCGACCCCGCGGGAGCTGCCCGTGGCCCGCACGCCGGTGCCCTGGGCTCCCGTCCCGGATCCGTGAACGCCGACTCCCTGGCCTCCCGTGCCCGTCCCGAGGACGCCGAGCGGACCCCGGCCCTCGACCCCCTGGGTCGTCCCCGCCCCGAGGACGCCGGTCGTGCTCGAGCCGAGCACGCCGACCGTGCTGCCGGCGCCCTCGACCCCGGTGTCGCCCGAGCCGTAGAGGCCGACCGAGTTGGTGCCGCGGCCGTCTCCGTAGACGCCGAAGAAGCCTTGGAACAGACCGCCCGTGCCCTCGCCGCCGCTGCCCTGCACCCCGTAGCCGAAGGGCGAGCTGTTGACCCCCTGGACCACACCACGGTCCGGGACCCGTCCGCGCACGTCGAGGACGCTGGTCGGTGCGGTGGTGCCGATGCCGACGCGCCCGTTCGGCTGCACGCGCATCCGCTCGATCGGCGTCCCGCCGGCACCGGCGGTGGTCTTGATCACCAGCGGAGCCGCGTTCCTGGGACCCAGCCAGTTGCTGCCGTTGGTGGAGACGTTCGCGTTGCCGCCGAGCGCCCAGGCGGTGCCGGGCGGCGCGGCCGACGCCGTGGCCGTGCTGCCGGCGACGGCCGCGACCGCGAGCGTGGGACCGGCGAGCAGCGCGCGGCGGCGGAGGCGGGAGCTCATCGGGTCAGTTCCGGTCGGGGGGTCGGGGTCCCGGCACCGGACGGGCACCGGAGCCGGGTGGGACGTACTGCCGGGTGCCGAGCTCGTCGCCGGTCTTGGCGGTCTCGTTCCGCAGCGGGTGGTCCCGTGTGTACGCGTCGTCGCGCAGGGCGGTGACCTGCCACGACACCCGTACCCGCGGCCGATCGGTGCGGATCTCGAAGCGCCCGTCCCGCAGCTCGCGGGACACCACCGCATGGGCGAAGTCACCGATGACGGTGAGCTGGTAGCGGAAGTCGCGCCCCAGTGCCTCCACGTACGCGGGCACGCGCACGCTCGCGCGTCCGTCGGCATCCGTGGTCGCGTTGCCGTCGTAGACGTCCCTTGCCTCGGGTGCGTCCACCCCTGCGTGGGTGAGCCATCGGCGATCGGGGTCGGCGGGGTGGTCGATGCGCGAGCGCCGACGATCCTCGGTGAGGGTGCCGGAGACGCGCACGTCACCGTCGAGGTGGGCCGCTATGCCCTGGTTGCTCCAGGCGTAGACGCCGCGCCCGTTCTCGCCGAGCCCGATCGCGTACACGCCGGTCTGGGCCACCGCGTCGACGCCCACTCCCGACGCCTCGACCGTGATGCCGCCGTAGCCGCTGTTGGAGGCATCGATCGCCCAGCCCCCGTCGCTGCTCCCGACGGCTCGCAGGCCGATCCCGTCCTCGCCGTTGGCTGTCGCCTGGACACCCACCTGGTCGCCGACGGCGCGCACGCCGTACGTGCCGCTGGCGAACACGCCCTGGGTGCTGTTCCCGAGGCCCTGGGCCCAGACGCCGCCGCCGCGGCCGCTGAACCAGCCGCCGAAGCCGCCGTTCCGGTTGGCGATCGCCACGGAAGGCGCCGCCGTTGGTCCCCCCCGTCGAGGTCATGGTGGCCCGCACGACCCCCTCGTTGGCCACCGCGCCCCTGACGTCGAGCGAGGTGCCGGGGGCGTTGGTGCCGATGCCGACCCGGCCGTTGGCCTGCACGCGCATCCGCTCGACCGGGGTGCCGCCGTTGCTGGTCTTGACGATCAGCGGGGCGGCGTTGCGGGTGCCCAGCCAGTTGCTGCCGTCGGTGCTGACGTTGGCGTTGCCGCCGAGCGCCCAGGCGGTCCTGGGCGGCGCGGCGTCGGCTCGGGCCGTGCCGACGGCGACCGTTGCCGCGGCGGCGGTGGCGGGCACCGCGATCAGGAACCGGCGCGGGAAGCGTCGCTCGGCCTCGTTCTGGCGGGTGGGACTCATCGCGGTGCCTCCGGTCGGTGTCTGGCGCGGGCGCACACCGACCCCCCTGTGCCGGTGGTGTCCTCGAGAGTGCCTCCTCCCGCCGGGGCGTGCGGTCGTTTCGCAAAAGCGTCGGCTGCAGATCGTGCGCCGTTACGTCACGGCATGAGGCGGAGATGACGTCAGCAGCGCACGCAGCGACGCTGTCGGCGAAGCAGCGCCCGCGTTCGTCGGCGGTCTTGTCCTGCTCGACCGGGATCGGCCGCGCCGTGGCGTACGCGTCCTGACGGATGCCCGTGACCTGCCACGAGACCGTGAGCCCGGCATGGCCACCGGCGACACGGAACGCGTTCCGGTGGATCTCGTCCGCGACGTAGACCGGTGCGTGCGCACCCACGCAGGTGAGCTGGTAGCGGAAGTCGCGGTTGAGTGCGGCGAAGTAGGCCGGCAGCTCGACCGTCGCCTCGCCGTCGTCGTCGAGGACGACGTTGCCGTTGTAGACGTTCATCATGTCCGGTGACTCGACGAACGAGTGCGACAGCCAGCGCTCCCGGGGGTCGAGCGGGTGGTCGATCCGGAACGACCCGGCTGCCTTGCTCAGCGTGCCGTTGACGTGCACGTCGCCCAGGAAGTAGCCGGCGAAGCCGGCCGGGCTCATGGATCGGGCGTAGATGCCGAAGTGCTGACCGGTGGTCTTGGTGGCGAGGGCGTACACACCGAAGTGGCCGCCCTCGCCCCAGAGCCCGGCGTTGGCCGAGTCGCCGCGCACGCCTGCCGTGACGGCGCCCGTCCCCCGCACGCCGTACTGTCCGCCGCTGCCGAGGACCCCGACACCCGCCTGGGCGGTGGTCACGCCGAGGACGCCGGTCCCCTCGCTGCTGCCGCCCCGGACCCCGGTCCCGCCCGTGGCGTAGACGCCGTAGTTGTCGCCGGTGCCGTACAGACCGGTGACCCCGCTGCCCTGGACGCCCGAGCCGTCGGTCGAGGTGCCGTAGACCCCCCGAGTGGTCCCCTCGCCCTGCACGCCGATCCGTCCGTAGCCCTGTACGCCGTTGCCACCCCCCGTGGAGCGCCCGGACACCGCCACGGCCGCGCTGTCGGCGAACGACGTCACGGCGCGCAGACCGACCGCGTGGTTGTCGCGGATGTCCACCCGGGCGCCCGGTACGGACGTGCCGATGCCGATCGTGCCGTCGGCGGCGATCCGCATCCGCTCGAGGGGCCCGGTCCGCTCACTGGGCATCGTCTTGAAGACCAGCGGAGCGATGCTGTTGGTGCCGAGGTAGTTGGTGCCGTCGGTGTTGACGTTCGGATTGCCACCGAGCTTCCAGGTAGCGGTGGCCGGGGCGGCTTCGGCGGGAGCGGCGACGGCCTGGGTGACGCCGGCGACGGCCGCCGCACCTGGGACGGCCAGCAGGAAGCGGCGGGGGAAGCGGCGGTCGGAGTCGGACGACGTGGACGGGCGGACGGACATGGGGCACCTCCGGGAGGCGGTTCGGCAACCGGACAGCCGGTGGCTGTCCCCCCTGCGCGTGCCGAGAGCCTGCACCCTCGGGTTGCCCGGGGAGGAGGGATCCCCGAGATCGACCGTCCAACCGGCGAGACGCGCGTCTCGCATGCTTGACGGTCCCCGCACCGCCGGGTCACGCTGGTGGCATGCGTCGCCACCTCGTAATCAGCTTGCGCGCCGACTAGGCCCGTCGAGCACGGTCTGCGCGCACCCTCCGCCCCCAGGGGCCGAGGGTTTTTTCATGCCAGGATCGACATCACGGGCGACATCCGCGGAAAGGGCACCATGAGTCAGCAGGTCAGCCAGCAGATGACGGGAGCGCAGAGCCTCATCCGCGCCCTGGAGCACGCCGGCGTCGACACCGTGTTCGGCATCCCCGGCGGGGCGATCCTGCCGGCCTACGACCCGCTGTTCGACTCCGAGCAGATCCGGCACATCCTGGTACGCCACGAGCAGGGCGCGGGGCACGCCGCGCAGGGCTACGCGCAGGTCACCGGCCGGGTGGGCGTGTGCATGGCGACGTCGGGCCCGGGGGCGACCAACCTGGTCACGCCGATCGCCGACGCGTACATGGACTCGGTGCCGATCGTCGCCGTCACCGGCCAGGTGCCGAGTGCCGCCATCGGGACCGACGCCTTCCAGGAGGCCGACATCCGCGGCATCACGATGCCGATCACCAAGCACAGCTACCTGGTGACCGACCCGGCGGAGATCCCGCGCACGATCGCGGAGGCGTTCCACATCGCGGCGACGGGCCGGCCCGGCCCGGTGCTCGTCGACATCGCCAAGGACGCGATGCAGGCGATGACGACGTTCGACTACCCCGAGTCGCTGTCCCTGCCCGGCTACCGGCCGGTGACCAAGCCGCACGGCAAGCAGGTGCGCGAGGCCGCCCGGCTGATCGCGGGCGCCGAGCGGCCGGTGCTCTACGTCGGCGGCGGCGTCGTCAAGGCCAACGCCGCCGCCGAGCTGCGTGAGCTCGTCGACCTCACCGACATCCCGGTCGTGACCACGCTGATGGCCCGGGGGGCGCTGCCCGACTCGCACCCCTCGCACCTGGGCATGCCCGGCATGCACGGCTCGGTCGCCGCCGTCGCGGCCCTGCAGCGCGCCGACCTGATCATCTCGCTCGGCGCGCGGTTCGACGACCGCGTGACCGGCAAGCTGGACACGTTCGCGCCCGAGGCGACCGTCGTGCACGCCGACATCGACCCGGCGGAGATCTCCAAGAACCGGCGCGCCGACGTGCCCATCGTGGGCGACTGCAAGGAGATCATCGCCGAGCTGGTGGTCGCCATCCACGCCGACCGGGACGCCGGCACCACCGGCGACGCCGCGACCTGGAAGGCGTGGACGCGCGGGCTCGCCGAGCGCTACCCGCTCGGCTACGACGTCACCCGACGACGGCTCGCTGTCGCCGCAGTACGTGATCGAGCGGATCGCGGCCGCTGCCGGGACCGAGGCCACCTACGTCGCCGGTGTCGGCCAGCACCAGATGTGGGCCAGCCAGTTCGTGCCCTACGAGCGGCCGCGGGCGTGGGTCAACTCCGGCGGCCTCGGCACCATGGGCTTCGCGGTGCCGGCGGCGATGGGCGCCAAGGTCGGTGAGCCGCACCGCACGGTGTGGGCGATCGACGGCGACGGCTGCTTCCAGATGACCAACCAGGAGCTGGCCACCTGCGCGCTCGAGGGCATCCCGATCAAGGTCGCGGTGATCAACAACTCGGCGCTCGGCATGGTGCGCCAGTGGCAGACGCTGTTCTACGAGGGTCGCTACTCGCACACCGACCTGCACTCCAGCCGCATCCCCGACTTCGCCAAGCTGGCGGAGGCGTACGGCTGCGTGGGGCTGCGCTGCGACAAGCCCGACGACGTCGACTCCGTGGTGGCAGAGGCGATGGCGGTCGACGACCGGCCGGTCGTGGTCGACTTCGCCGTGCACCGGGACGCGATGGTGTGGCCGATGGTCGCCGCCGGCACCAGCAACGACGACATCAAGGTGGCCCGCGACATGGCGCCCGACTGGGACCGTGAGGAGGAGGGCCAGTGACCCGGCACACGCTGTCCGTGCTGGTGGAGAACACCCCCGGTGTGCTCGCCCGGATCTCCGGACTGTTCTCCCGCCGCGGCTTCAACATCGACTCGCTCGCGGTCGGCCCGACCGAGCACCCGGAGATCTCCCGGATGACCATCGTGGTCAACGTGGAGGAGTCACCGCTCGAGCAGGTCACCAAGCAGCTCAACAAGCTCGTCAACGTGATCAAGATCGTCACCCTCGAGCCGGGCACGGGTGTCGAGCGCGAGCTGGTGCTCGTCAAGGTCCGCGCCGACGCGTCCACCCGCGGACAGGTGCTGGAGGCCGTCCAGCTCTTCCGTGCCAAGGTGGTCGACGTGGCGACCGACGCGGTGACGATCGAGGCGACCGGCAACCCCGACAAGCTGTCGGCGATGCTGCAGGTGCTCGAACCGTTCGGCATCCGCGAGCTGGTGCAGTCCGGCATGGTCGCGATCAGCCGAGGTGGTCGCTCGATCACCGACCGCGCGTTGCGACCGGTCAGCCACACCGGCTGACCGACAGCGACGTCCCAGGAACCGAAACCGATTGAGGAGAACGACCCCGTGGCCGAGATGTTCTACGACGACGACGCCGACCTCAGCATGATCCAGCAGCGCAACGTGGCCGTGCTCGGCTACGGCAGCCAGGGCCACGCCCACGCGCTGAGCCTGCGCGACTCCGGCGTCGACGTCCGGGTGGGACTGCCCGAGGGCTCGCGCAGCCGGCCGCGCGCCGAGGCCGAGGGGCTGCGCGTCGTCACGCCGTTCGAGGCCTGCGAGGAGGCCGACCTCATCGTGGTGCTCGCCCCCGACCCCGCCCAGCGCGGGCTCTACGCCGACGCGATCGAGCCCAACCTCGTCGACGGCGACGCGTTGTTCTTCGGGCACGGGTTCAACATCCGCTACGGCTACGTCCAGCCGCCCGCCGGCGTCGACGTCTGCATGGTCGCTCCCAAGGGACCCGGTCACCTGGTGCGGCGCGAGTACGTCGAGGGGCGTGGCGTCCCGGTGCTGGTCGCCGTCGAGCAGGACCCGTCCGGGCAGGCGTGGCCGCTGACGCTCGCGTACGCCAGGGCGATCGGCGGACTGCGGGCGGGCGCCATCAAGACGACCTTCACCGAGGAGACCGAGACCGACCTGTTCGGTGAGCAGGCGGTGCTCTGCGGCGGCATCTCGCAGCTGATCATGAAGGGCTTCGAGACGCTCACCGAGGCCGGGCTACCAGCCCGAGGTCGCCTACTTCGAGTGCCTGCACGAGGTCAAGCTGATCGTCGACCTGATGTACGAGGGCGGCATCGCCAAGCAGCGCTGGTCGGTCTCCGACACCGCGGAGTACGGCGACTACGTCTCCGGCCCCCGGGTGATCGACGAGCAGGTGAAGGCGAACATGCAGACGATCCTCCGCGAGGTGCAGGACGGCACGTTCGCCCGGCGGTTCATCGCCGACCAGGACGCCGGGGGTCCCGAGTTCGCCGAGCTGCGCAAGGCAGGGGAGACGCACCCGATCGAGGCCGTCGGCCGCGACCTCCGCGACCTGATGGCGTGGGTCAACACCGGCGACGACGACTACGTCGAGGGCACCGCGCAGCGCTGATCCGACGATGATGACCGTGCACGTCCGGCAGGAGAGCGAATGATCGACGTCGCGGTCATCGGTGCGGGCCACATCGGCAGCTTCCACGCCGAGAGCCTCGCCACCCGGGTGCCCGGTGCCCGGCTGGTCGCCGTCGCCGACCCGGCGCCCGGTGCGGCCGAGCGGGTGGTCGCCGCCGTGGGCTCGGGCCGGGCGAGCACCGATGCTGCCGAGGTTCTTGCCGACCCCGCGGTCGACGCGGTCGTGGTGGCCGCACCACCGAGCCTGCACGCCGACCTGGTGGAGGCCGCTGCCCGCGCCGGCAAGGCGGTGTTCTGCGAGAAGCCGATGGCGCTCACGCTCGCCGACGCCGACCGGGCCATCGCGACTGCCGCCGACGCCGGGGTGCTGCTCCAGGTCGGCTTCAACCGGCGCTTCGCCGCCGGCTTCCGGGCGGCGTACGACGCCGTGGCAGCTGGCGAGCTCGGCACCCCGCAGCTGATGCGGTCGCTCACCCGCGACCCGGAGCTCGCCGACCCCGCCGCCGTGAAGCCCTGGACGGTGTTCCTCGAGACCCTCGTGCACGACTTCGACACCCTGCGCTGGCTCAACCCCGGCGCGCGCGCCGTCGAGGTCTACGCCACCGCCGACGCGCTGGTGCGCCCGGACTGGAAGGACCGCGGACTGCTCGACACCGCCGTCGTGGTCGTCCGCTTCGACAACGGCGCGATCGCCACCGCGGAGGCGAGCTTCCAGGCGGTCTACGGCTACGACGTGCGCGGTGAGGTGTTCGGCTCGCAGGGCATGGTCACGGCCGGCGACGTCCGGGAGACCGACATGACGTTCCACGGGGCGGCCGGGGTCGCGACCCGCACCACCCGGCTGAACACCGACCTGTTCCGCGACGCGTACACGCGACAGCTGGCTGTCTTCGTCGCCAACGTCGAGGGCGCGGGGCTTGCGGTGCCGACCGGTGCGGACGCGCGGGCGGCGCTGGCGATCGCGCTGGCGTGCATCGAGTCGGTGCAGACCGGGACGCCGGTGGCCGTGGCGGGCTGACCAGTGGCAACGCCGAGTCAGGTCAGGCAGAACTCGTTGTCCTCGATGTCGACCATCACCATGAAGTGCTTGCCGATCTCCTCGGTCCACGCGAAGCGGCGGGCGCCGAGCGCCTCGAGCCGCTCGACCTCGGCCATGATCTGGGCCTCCTGGTCGGCGACCTCGAGGCTGGGGTCGCTGATGCGGATGTCGAGGTGCACGCGGTTCTTGGCCACCTTGCCCTCGGGGACCCGCTGGAGGAACACCCGCGGGCCGGCGCCCTCGGGGTCGACGACGGCGTAGGCCCGGTTCCACTCCTCCTTGGGCAGTCCCCAGGCGGTCAGCGCCTCCTCCCAGGTGCTGAAGCCCTCGGGCGGCGGATCCTCCACGTAGCCGAGCGCATCGGCCCAGAACGTGCCGAGCCGCCGCGGGTCGGCGCAGTCGAAGACGATCTGGATCTTCCTGGCCATGGGGGGCTCCCTCCTGAGGTGTGCTCCGCAGCCTGGCACGGCGTGGGGACAGTCACGTGGGGGGCATCACGTCGACACGGGGAGTGCGCGGGCGGCCGGCACCGTTGTGGCAGGGGTGGCACAACGGCGTGCGCACCACCATCACCTTCACCCGAGGAGCCATCCATGAGCCTCGCAGGCACGCTTCCCCCCGCCCGTACCCACGCCCGCACCCGGTCGCTGCTCCGGCGGTTCGACCGGTGGACGCTGCACGCGATGAACCCGCCGCGTGAGCTGCGCAGCCACCCGGGCACGCCCGGGCGCTGACGTCCTCCGTGCCCGTCGGCGGGTCGGGCTAGACTCGCCGGCGGGCACAACGTCGTGCACCGGCCAGCCAGCCGACACGACCCCGTAAGGACCGCACGTGACCAAGCCCGTCGTCCTCCTCGCCGAACAGCTGTCGCCGGCCACCGTCGGCGCGCTCGGCCCCGACTTCGAGATCCGGCAGTGCAACGGCGCCGACCGCGCCGAGCTGCTGGCGGCGATCGGCGAGGCTGACGCGCTGATGGTGCGCAGCGCCACCAAGGTCGACGCCGAGGCGCTCGCCGCGGCCGGCCGGCTCAAGGTGGTCGCCCGCGCCGGCGTCGGCCTCGACAACGTCGACGTCCGCGCCGCCACCCAGAGCGGCGTCATGGTGGTCAACGCCCCGACCTCCAACATCGTCAGCGCCGCCGAGCTCGCCGTCGGCCTGCTGCTGGCCGCCGCCCGGCACGTCGCCCCCGCCAGCGAGGCGCTGCGCCGCGGCGAGTGGAAGCGCTCGAAGTACACCGGCGTCGAGCTGTACGAGAAGACGGTCGGCATCGTCGGCCTCGGCCGCATCGGCGTGCTGGTCGCGCAGCGGCTGTCGGCGTTCGGCATGAACGTGATCGCGTACGACCCCTACGTGCAGGCCGGCCGGGCCGCCCAGATGGGGGTGCGGCTCGTCGGGCTCGACGAGCTGCTGGCCGAGGCCGACGCCATCTCGGTGCACCTGCCCAAGACGCCCGAGACGATCGGCCTGATCGGCGACGAGCAGCTGCACAAGGTCAAGCCCACGGTCATCGTCGTCAACGCCGCCCGCGGCGGCATCATCGACGAGACCGGCTCTGCACTCCGCGGTCAAGGAGGGCCGGGTGGCCGCGGCCGGGCTGGACGTCTTCGCCAGCGAGCCGTGCACCGACTCGCCGCTGTTCGAGCTGGAGAACGTCGTCGCCACCCCGCACCTCGGTGCGAGCACCGACGAGGCGCAGGAGAAGGCCGGCATCGCGGTCGCCCGTTCCGTACGGCTGGCGCTCGCCGGCGAGCTGGTGCCCGACGCGGTCAACGTGCAGGGCGGCGTCATCGCCGAGGACGTACGGCCCGGCATCCCGCTGACCGAGAAGCTGGGCCGCATCTTCACCGCGCTCGCCGACGGCATCGCCCAGCACCTCGACGTCGAGGTCCGCGGCGAGATCACCAGCCACGACGTCAAGGTGCTCGAGCTGGCGGCGCTCAAGGGCGCCTTCGCCGACGTGGTGGAGGAGAACGTCTCGTACGTCAACGCGCCGCTGCTGGCCGCCGAGCGCGGCCTCGAGGTGCGGCTGATCACCGACCCGGAGAGCCCCGACCACCGCAACCTGGTCACGTTGCGCGGCACTCGCAGCGACGGCAGCCAGGTGTCGGTGTCGGGCACGCTGGTCGGCATCCAGCAGCGGGAGCGGCTGGTCGAGATCGACGGCTACGACGTGGAGATCGAGCCCACCGAGCACCTGGTGCTGGTCAACTACGAGGACCGCCCCGGCATGATCGGCGCCGTCGGCCGGATCCTCGGCGACGCCGGCGTCAACATCGCCGGCATGCAGGTGAGCCGCGACCGCCAGGGCGGCCACGCCCTGGTCGCCATGGCCGTCGACTCCGCGGTGCCCGCCGACGTCGCCGACGACGTCGCGGCCGCCATGGACGCCCGCTGGGTCCGCCGGGTCGACCTCGCCGACTAGCCCGCGCGACGCACTTCCGGGTCGCACCACTCACGGGAAACACCCACCGCTCACGTGTGGCCACACGTGAGCGGTGGCGTTTTCCCAAGGTCCCTTGGGAAACGTCCCGGCCGGGTCAGCGGCGGGTGGCGATGACGACGGAGGCGTCGTCGGCGACGACGACCTCGACCGCGGTGAAGCGGGAGTCGGTGAGCCAGCGCTCGCGCATGACGTCGACGCGCCCCTCGTACAGCGGGGGCCAGGTGTTGCAGGGGGTGAAGTCGTCGAGCACCACCATGCCGCCCGGCTCGACCAGGTCGGCGATCAGGTCGACGCCGTCGCGCTTGACCTCGCGGACGTCGATGAACAGCAGCGAGAACGGCGCGAACTCCTCCAGCGTCGTCCAGTCGCCGGCGTGCACCTCGACCCGGTCGTCGTCGGCGAACAGCGCGTCGGCGGCCTTGGCCAGCACCGGGTCGAGCTCGGCGGTGACCACCCGGGCGTCGCCGTGCAGGGCACTGCGCAGCCAGGCGGCGCCGACCCCGCACCCGGTGCCCAGCTCACCGAGCGTGCCGGTGCGGCTCGCGGCCAGCGCGGCCAGCAGCCGACCCGCCTCGTTCCGCGTGGAGCTGACGAATCCCTGGTTGCGACAGACGTTCAGCGCGCGCGTGACGAGGGGCGGGACCTCGGGCGGCGCGCTCACCGCATCGAGTCTGGCACAGGCGCTGCGGCGAGATGACCGTCCCGAGGATATGAGACGGTCGGACAATTCGAGCGACCGCCGACCGGGCCCGGACGTACGCTCGCCAGACCATGCGGAACTTCGTAGCCATTCTTCGCCGCCGTAGCGGGGCCTTGCTCTAGAGGCCGATCCCCGCTGCGGCGTTCGGCATTTCCGGCCCCGAGTCCCGCAGCGGTGCAGCACCACCCCGCTCGCCCCGCATCCCCGCAGATCAGCCCGGCAGACGCGATCCGTCCGCCCAGGCCTCTCCGGTCGGGACTCGCCCGAGCAGCACTCCGGCAGTCCAGCACCGACGTGAGAGAGGCGATCCACCGTGTACGAGATGTACCCCGCCGAATGGGGTCCGAGCCGGCACCGCAGCGAGCCGTCGCCGGACGAGCGCGCCAGCCGTGACGGCACCGCCGCCGTCCAGTCCGCCCTCGACCTGCGCGACAACGGCGGCCCCCGACCCGACGACAACTGACACCGACGACACTGGTCCCCATGACGACGATCACGCTCGCCCTGGTCCCCGGCGACGGCATCGGCCGCGAGGTCACCGCCGAGGCGCTGCGCGTGCTGCGCGCCGCCACCGAGGCCGACGGCGTGCAGATCGAGGCGGTGTCGTACGACCTCGGCGCCGAGCACTACCTCGCGACCGGCGAGGTGCTCCCGGACGCGGTGCTCGACGAGATCCGCGGGCACGACGCGATCCTGCTCGGCGCCGTCGGCGGGCGGCCCGGTGACCCGAACCTGCCGCCCGGGCTGCTCGAGCGCGGACTGCTGCTCCGGCTGCGGTTCGCCCTCGACCACCACGTCAACCTCCGGCCGTCGCGGCTGTGGCCGGGAGTCGCCTCGCCGCTGCGCGACGCGGGCGAGGTCGACTTCGTGGTCGTACGCGAGGGCACCGAGGGCCCGTACACCGGCAACGGGGGAGTCCTGCGACCGGACACCCCGCACGCGATCGCCACCGAGGTCAGCGTCAACACGCGTACGGGATCGAGCGGGTCGTGCGCGACGCGTTCCGCCGGGCGGCGGCGCGGCCCCGCCGGCACCTCACCCTGGTGCACAAGACCAACGTGCTGGTGCACGCGGGCGGACTCTGGTCCGCGGCGGTGCGGGACGTGGCGCCGGAGTTCCCCGACGTCGAGGTCGACTACCTGCACATCGACGCGGCGACCATCTTCATGGTCACCGACCCCGCCCGCTTCGACGTGATCGTCACCGACAACCTGTTCGGCGACATCATCACCGACCTCGCGGCGGCGATCACCGGGGGCATCGGGCTGGCGGCCAGCGCCAACATCAACCCCGGCCGGGAGACGCCGAGCATGTTCGAGCCGGTGCACGGGTCGGCGCCCGACATCGCCGGGCAGGGCGTCGCCGACCCGACGGCCGCCGTGCTCTCCGCCGGGCCTGCTCGCGCAGCACCTGGGCCTCGCCGACGCGGCCGCACGGATCGAGGACGCCGTCGCCGCCGACCTGGCCGCGCGGGGCGCCGCCGCCCGGGGCACCCGGGCCATCGGAGACGCGCTGGCCGAGCGCGTCGCGTCGGCTACCGTGCGCGCATGAGTGCTTCCCTCACCCTGCGCGTGGAGCCGACGCGCTCGCCGACCGCAGTGGACCGTCGCGACGAGATCCTCGCGGCGCCGGGATTCGGGCTGCACTTCACCGACCACATGGTGCTGGTGGAGTGGACGCCCGAGCAGGGCTGGCACGACGCGCGGGTCCAGCCGTACGGCCCGCTCAGCCTCGACCCCGCGACGGCGGTGCTGCACTACGCGCAGGAGATCTTCGAGGGGATGAAGGCCTACCCGCACGCCGACGGCTCGGTGTGGACCTTCCGGCCCGAGTCCAACGCCGCCCGCTTCCAGCGCTCCTCGCGGCGGATGGCGCTGCCCGAGCTGCCGACCGACGCGTTCGTCGAGGCGGTCGACACGCTGGTGCGCACCGACGCCGCCTGGGTCCCGCGCGAGCCGGAGACCAGCCTCTACCTGCGCCCGTTCATGTTCGCCTCCGAGGTGTTCCTCGGCGTGCGTCCCGCCACCCACGTGACGTTCTGCGTGATCGCGTCGCCGGCCGGCCCGTACTTCCCTGGCGGGCTCAAGCCGGTGTCGATCTGGCTGTCGCAGGACTACACCCGGGCCGCGCCCGGTGGCACCGGCGCGGCCAAGTGCGGCGGCAACTACGCCGCGAGCCTGGCCGCGCAGCAGGAGGCGACCCAGAACGGCTGCGCCCAGGTGGCCTTCCTGGACGCGACCGAGCGCCGATGGGTCGAGGAGCTCGGCGGCATGAACCTGTTCTTCGTGCGCGCCGACGGCTCGATCGTCACCCCCGAGCTCACCGACTCGATCCTCGAGGGCGTCACCCGCGACTCGGTCCTCACCCTGCTCGACGAGCTCGGGCACAAGGTGGAGGAGCGGCGGGTCGACGTCGACGAGTGGCGCGACGGCGTCGCCTCCGGCGAGGTCACCGAGGTGTTCGCCTGCGGCACGGCGGCCGTCGTCACCCCGGTCGGGATGCTGCGCTGGCGGGGCGGCGAGGTCGACAGCGCCGCCGCGCACGGTGGCGACGCCGGCCCCGTGACCAAGGCGGTGCGGCAGGGCGCTGGTCGACGTCCAGTACGGACGCGCGGCCGACGACCGAGGCTGGATGCACCGGGTCGCCTGAGCCTCCGCTTACCCTTTGCCGGTGAGCTCCGCAGCGCAGGGACCGGCCGTGCTCGGCCGCTACCGCCTGCTGCGCACCATCGGCGAGGGCGGCATGGGGGTGGTGCACCTCGCGACCGCGCCCGACGGCGCCCGGGTGGCGCTCAAGGTCCTGCGCCCGCACGTGGTCGGTGACAAGGAGGGCCGGGCCCGGCTGGCCCGCGAGGTCGCGTCCCTGCAGCGGGTGCGCAGCCACCGGGTCGCGGAGTTCCTCGACGCCGACCCGTGGGGCCCGACGCCCTACGTCGTGACCCGCTTCGTCCCGGGCCTGTCCCTGTCCGGCTACGTCGACGAGTACGGCCCGCTGCAGGGGCAGCAGGTGCTGCGGCTCGCGGGCGGGCTGGCCGAGGCGCTGGCCGCCGTGCACGCGGTCGGCGTCGTGCACCGCGACGTCAAGCCGTCCAACGTGCTGCTGGAGGGCCACGACCCGGTGCTCATCGACTTCGGCCTGGCCCGCGCGGCCGAGGACGCGTCGGTGACGATGACCGGCTGGATGATGGGCACCCCCGCCTACCTCACCCCCGAGATCGCGCTCGGGCACGAGCCCGGGCCGGCGACCGACGTGCACTCCTGGGCCACCACGGTGGCCTACGCCTGCCGGGGCAGCAGCCCGTTCGGCAAGGGTCCGCAGGCGGTGCTGCTGGACCGGGTCCGGCGCAACGACTACGACCTCGACGGCGTGCCGGCCGAGCTGCGCGAGGTGCTGGTGCCGTGCCTCGACGCCGACCCGCGGGCCCGCCCGCCGGCCCCGGTGCTGGCCGGCTGGCTGGCCGGCGCGCCCGGAGGTGGCGCCCCCGCCACCGTGCACGTGCCCGCCGCGCCGGAGCAGCCGCGGGTGGCGCCGGAGCGCACCCCGCCGGCCGCCATGGCCGCACCCGTGCCGGCGCCACGCCCCGGCACCGCGCTGCTGCGCGAGCACCCGGACCCACCGTCCCCCTGGTCGCCGGTCGGGTCGGGCGCCCTGCCCGCCCCCGCGTACGGACCCGCCGCCCCGCCGGCCGAGCCGCGCCCGTTGACCGAGCGCCTCGCCTCGGCCGCGCTGTGGGGGCTCGGCGCGATCTGGGCGGTCGCGCTGTTCGCGGCCGCGCCCTACGTCACCGCCGGTGCGGCGTGGCTGGGGGTTGCCGCCCTGGTGACCTGGCAGCGCGCCGTCGAGGCGCTGCGCCGCCGCAGGTCCCTGCGCGGGGTGCGCCGGGGCGACCGTGCCGTCGCGACCGTGCAGGCGCCGTGGCACGTGTCGACCGGCATCGCGCACGCCACCGTGCTGGTCGGCTCCGCGCTGCTCGCGGCCGGGCTCGTGGACGGGCTGATGAACCTCGGCGGCATCAGCACCCGCACGCTGGTGTGGGTGGGGGCGGTCGCGTTCGTGCTGGTGCTGTGGCGCGGACCGGGGGGCTACGTGCTGCACCGGCCGGTCCACCGCGCGGTCGAGAGCGGAGCCACGGCCGGGGTCTGGGCGATCGCCGTGCTCTGGGTGCTGGCCGCGCTGGTGGCGGGCACCATCGGCCTGGTGCAGGGCGTCGGCACGGTGTGGTTCCCCGCGACCGGCCCGCCGCTCTGACCCGGTCGGCGGGCGGTGTCGGCGGCCGTGTCGGTCCCGGCAGGTAGGACAGCAGCATGCGCTGGTGCGAGCTCGAGCTCCGGCAGCCCCGGCTGGCAGCCGTGGCCCGGGTCCGCCTGATCGACCCCGGCGTGCTGCTGGTCGCCACCATCCGGCGGGACGGCACGCCCCGGTTGAGCCCGGTGGAGCCCTACCTGATGGAGGGCGACCTGTGGCTGTCGATGCTGTGGGGCTCGCACAAGGCAGCCGACCTGCTCCGTGACCCGCGGGTGCTGCTGCACGGGCTCGTGACCGGTCGCGACGGCGGCGACGGAGAGCTCAAGGTCCGCGGGCAGGCCCGCGACGAGCAGCACCCCGACGTGCAGCGTCGCTACGCCGCGGCGGTGCACGAGCATCTCGGCTGGCGAGCCGGAGCCGGGGCGGTTCCACCTGTTCGGCATCGACGTCGAGCACGTGTCCTACCTGCGCTACGACGACGCCACCGGCGACCAGTTCGTCACCACCTGGCCGCCGGGCGCGGAGTTCGTCCGGCGCGGCACGTCGGCGACGAGCGTCGGAGAGCCGGAGCCGGTGCGCGACCTGCTGGTCGGCTCGCCGTGACGCCCGGGTGAGCTCCGCCGAGCAGGTGACCGGATGCCAGGACTGCCGTCCCGTTCGGCGGACATCCGTGGCATGCTGGGCGACGTGACACCGCTGCACCGCATCATCATTGCCTAGCGCGCCTGGCTGATCCCTCCGCCCGGCGCGCCGACCTCTCGTTCCCACGAGAGGTTTTTTGTTGCCCTCGACCAGGAGTCCCGATGTCCGACGCACTGCACGTGTACGACACCACGTTGCGCGACGGCGCGCAGCAGGAGGGACTCAGCCTGTCGGTCGCCGACAAGCTCACGATCGCCCGCCACCTCGACGACCTCGGGGTGGGCTACGTCGAGGGCGGCTGGCCGGGCGCCGTGCCGAAGGACACCGAGTTCTTCGCCCGGGCCCGCGACGAGCTGGATCTCAAGCAGGCCACGCTGACCGCCTTCGGCAGCACCCGTCGCCCCGGCGTCGACGCCGCCGACGACCCGCAGGTCGCCGCGCTGCGCGAGTCGGGCGCCTCGGTCGTCTGCCTGGTGGCCAAGAGCCACGTCGGACACGTCGAGCGGGCGCTGCGCACGTCCGTCGAGGAGAACCTCGCCATGGTGCGCGACACCGTCGTGCACCTGCGGGCGGAGGGACAGCGGGTGTTCGTCGACCTCGAGCACTTCTTCGACGGCTACGCCGACGACCGGGCGTACGCGCTGGACGTGGTGCGTGCCTCGGCGGAGTCCGGTGCGGAGGTGGTGGTGCTCTGCGACACCAACGGCGGCATGCTCCCGCCGCAGGTGAGCGCCGCGGTGACCGACGTCCTGGACAGCACCGGCGCCCGGCTGGGCATCCACTGCCACAACGACACCGGCTGCGCGGTGGCCAACACGCTGGCCGCGGTCGACGCCGGCGCCAGCCATGTGCAGGGCACGGTCAACGGCTACGGCGAGCGCACCGGCAACGCCGAGCTGCTCACGGTGGTCGCCAACCTCGAGCTCAAGCTCGGCCACCCGGTGCTGCCGCCCGGCGGGCTCGCCGACGCGACCCGGGTCGCGCACGCGATCGCCGAGGTCACCAACGTGCCGCCCTCGTCGCGGCAGCCGTACGTCGGGCTGTCCGCCTTCGCGCACAAGGCCGGCCTGCACGCCAGCGCGATCAAGGTCGACCCGGACCTCTACCAGCACACCGATCCCGAGCGGGTCGGCAACGACATGCGGCTGCTGGTCTCGGAGATGGCCGGCCGGGCCAGCATCGAGCTCAAGGGCAAGGAGCTCGGGTTCGACCTGACCGGCGACCGCGACCTGGTGACGCGGGTCGCCGAGCGGGTGAAGGAGATGGAGCAGCGCGGCTACACCTTCGAGGCGGCCGACGCGTCGTTCGAGCTGATGC
Source organism: uncultured Actinomycetota bacterium (assembly GCA_963801045.1). Classification (GTDB taxonomy): domain Bacteria; phylum Actinomycetota; class Actinomycetes; order Propionibacteriales; family Nocardioidaceae; genus JACCWP01. The sequence continues at coordinate 91,046 of CAWDDC010000003.1, read as the reverse complement.
TGGCCGAGGAGGTCGAGGGCGAGCGTCCCGCCTACTTCGACGTCGAGTCGTGGCGGGTGATCAGCGAGTCGTCACCGGTCGCCGAGGCGGCCTCCGAGGCGACGGTCAAGCTGCGCGCCGGTGGTGAGCGGATCGTCGTCACCGGCGAGGGCAACGGGCCGGTCAACGCCCTGGACGAGGCGCTGCGGCAGGCGATCGGGTTGGCCTACCCCCAGGTCGCCGGCTTCGAGCTGATCGACTACCGGGTGCGCATCCTCGACCAGGGCCACGGCACCGACGCCGTGATCCGGGTGCTGATCGAGACCGCCGACGGCGAGGACTCCTGGGTCACCGTCGGCGTCGGGCACAACATCGTGGAGGCCTCCTGGGAGGCGCTCAGCGACGCCGTGACCTACGGGCTGCGGCGCCAGGGCGCCTGACCGTCGACCGCCGCCGCGGTGCGCGCGTACTAGCGTCGCCCCATGGCGGTCTGGGTCTCGTTGCTGCGGGGAATCAATCTCGGCGCCCACAACAAGGTGTCGATGCCGCTGCTGCGCGAGGCGCTCGCCGAAGCCGGTTTCGACGACGTCCGCACGTACGTGCAGAGCGGCAACATCGTGACGCGGTCGTCGCACCGCAGCCCGGCCAAGGTCGCGCAGGCGGTGCGGGAGCTCGTGGCCGAGCGGTTCGACGTCGACACGCCGGTCATCGTCCGCAGCCCCGTGCAGCTGGCCGCGGTGCTCGCGTGGAACCCGTTCCCCGACGCCGTCGCGGCCGAACCGAAGCTGGTTCAGGTGTGGCACCTGTCCGGGCCAGCCCGACCCGGACGCCCTGCAGGCGTTGCTCGCCGCCGACACGGCGCCCGACGTCGTCGTCGCCAAGGGCGAGGAGATCGTCGTGCACTACGCCAACGGCGTGCACGCCAGCAAGGCCGACCGGGTGCTGCGCCGGCACCCGCTGGGGGTCGACGCCACCGCCCGCAACTGGCGGACGCTGACGGCCCTCTGCGAGCTGACGGCCGAGCACGACCTAGCCGTTGAAGTCGGGCTGGCTCTGCGCGTTGAACACGCCAGCTTCGTGCGCGCTGCCTTGCCGACCACCGAGCGGTCGATCTTCAGCACGTCGAAGCCGCGTGCGATCTCGTTGGAGTAGACGTAGCCGTTGTACCAGTACGCCGACCACGAGCCGCCGATCTCGAGCTCCTCCTCGTTGACCGGTCCCCGGTCGAACCACGCCAGCTCCTTGGGGTGCGCGGAGTTGGTGAAGTCGAAGACCGAGACGCCGCCCTGGTACCACGCCTGGACCATGATGTCGCGACCCGGGACCGGGATCAGCGAGCCGTTGTGGGCCACGCAGTTCTCGGTGTTGGCCTGGGTGCGCGGCATCTTGTAGTAGCTCTTCAGCACCAGCTCGCCGTCCACGATGTCGTAGATGCCGTTGGCGCCGCGGACCGAGCCGACGGTCGGGTTGCAGGTGGGCGCGCCGCCACCGCCGAGCTCGTCGGTGAACACGACCTTGGTGCCGTCGTTGTTGAACGTGGCCGAGTGCCAGAACGCGAAGTTGGTCGTGTCGCGCACCTGCTCGGTCACCTCGGGGTGCCTGCGGTCGGTGATGTCCATCAGGATGCCGTCGCCCATGCAGGCGCCGGCGGCGATGTCCTTGCTGGGGTAGGCGGTGATGTCGTGGCAGCCGCTGGTGCCGTTGGGGTTGCCGCCGTCCGGGAACAGCACCGGCGTGCCCTCGAGCTCGGCGCGCTCGGGCGTCGGCGGCCGGGATCCGCACGATGCTGATCGAGTCGTGCGGCGGCTGGCAGTCGGGGAAGCGACGCGTCCGGGCTGTACGACGAGACGTAGACGAACAGCTGCTTGCCGTTGTCGTTCGGCGCCAGCGTGTGGGTGTGCGACCCGCAGTCGGTCTCGACCGACGCGACGTAGCGCGGCGCTGAGGGGTCACTGATGTCGAAGACCTTGATGCCCTCCCACGCCTCCTCCTCCGTCGCCGGCAGCTCGACCGCTGGCGCAGGAGTCGTCGGTGCGCGACGAGTCGGTGCTCAGCACCAGGACGTCGCCGAGCACGGAGACGTCGTTCTGCGAGCCCGGGCAGACCACCTGGGTGACGCTGCTCGATCTGCGCCCGGCTTGGCTCAGGTCGTAGACCGCGAAGCCGTTGTAGTTGCCGGCGTAGGCGTACTTGCCCTGGAAGGCGAGGTCGGAGTTGAATGCGCCGTCGCTCGGCGAACGCGCCCTCCTTGCGGCAGGTTGGCCACCAGCGACATCCGGCGGCTGGCGACCCGGTTCTCGCCCAGCGTCGCGTCGCTGTCGTCGAGCCGCGCGATGTCCTGCCCGGCGATGCAGCCCTGGTCGAACCGGTCGTCGGCCTGCGCGAGGTCGCGTTGACCCGGCGCGCACTTCGGCGCGGCCTGCTCGGTCACCACCGGCTCGGGCGCGTCCGGCTGGCCGGCGAGCACCGGCACGGCGAAGGTGGCAACGACCAGCGCGCCGGCGGCGGCGCCGATCAGGGTCAGAGTGCGGCGGCCTGGACGGTGGAACATCGCAGCGGTCCCCTTCCGGAGCGACGGAGCAAAGGTACGGTTGTGCACGATCCTCACTTAGAGTAGTGAAACGGCGCAAGAGGGACGGGCCATCGATTCGGAGGAGAACGGACGGATGCACGTCCGCAGGCCGCACGCCGCGGACCGCTGTCGTCGCGGTCGTCGCGGCACTGACGCTGTCGGTCGCCGCCTGCTCGTCGACCGACGGCGACGACCCCAGCGAGCAGGCCGGGCCGGTGCGAGCACGGCCGCCGACGAGGCCGACGAGCGCCGACGGAGGCGCGGCGGAGGTCGACGACCGGGCTACCGTGCTCCAGCCCGGCGAACCGGGCGAGCCCAACACCACCCTCGACCCCGACGCCACCGTCGACGCCGCGGCGTGGAACGACGCCGACGTGGACTTCCTCACCGACATGGTCCCGCACCACGCGCAGGCGCTGGAGATGGCCGAGCTGGCCCGTACCCGCGCCGAGGACCCGGAGGTGCGCGCGATCGCCGACCGGATCGGCGACGCGCAGGGCGCCGAGATCGTCGGCATGTCCGGCTGGCTGCAGGAGCGCGACCTCGAGGCCCCGACCCTCGAGGACGTCGAGCACCACCTGAGCATGGCCATGGCCGGCATGCTCACCCCGGAGCAGATGGACGCGCTGGAGGCCGCCGACGGCGCCCGCTTCGACCGGCTCTACCTCGCGGGGATGATCCGGCACCACCGTGGTGCGGTGCAGATGGCACGCGAGCAGCTGCGGTCGGGCGCCGACGTCCTGGTCACCGAGATGGCGACCGGCGTCCTCGCCGGGCAGACCGCCGAGATCCAGCGGATGCGCGACATCCAGGCCAGGATCGGCTGATGGCGCTGCGCACCAAGAAGACCTGGTGGGGCGTCGTCCTCGACGCGCCGGACGGAGCGGCGCTGGCGCGGTTCTACGCGCGGCTGCTCGACTGGCAGCTCTTCGACGAGGGCGGCGGTGACGCGGCGGTCGCCCCGTCGGACTCCGCCGGCTACAACCTGGCCTTCCAGACCGAGGAGCACTACGTCCGCCCGGTGTGGCCGGCGTCGCCGGGCCAGCCGCAGATGTCGATGCACCTCGACATCGAGGTCGACGACCTCGACGAGGCGGTGGCGCACGCGGTCTCGCTCGGGGCCGAGCTCCCGTCCTTCCAGCCGCAGGACGACGTGCGGGTGCTGCTCGACCCGGCCGGGCACCCGTTCTGCGTCTACCTCGACCCCAGCGACCCGGCGTGACGCCGTCGGGTCTGCTCAGAGCGCGAGCAGCCGGTCCAGCTCGTCGACCAGCCGCTCCCGCAGCTGGGCGCCTCGCGCGCTGAACTCCCGCTGGGCGCGTACGTACTCGGCCCGGCCGGCCGGCGTCTCGATCGGCACCGGTGGGTAGCCGAGCGCGGTCAGGTCGTACGGCGAGGCGCGCATGTCCAGCACCCGGATCTCGCGGGCCAGCGCGAAGCAGTCGGCCACCAGCTCGGCGGACACGTGCGGGTCGAACGTGTAGGCCCACTTGTAGAGGTCCATGCCCGCGTGCAGGCAGCCCGGCTGCTCGAGCTCGACCTGACCGGCGCGGGTCGGCTGCACGGCGTTGAGCGGTCGCGCGGACTCGGTGAAGAACCGGAAGGCGTCGAAGTGGGTGCACCGCACCGGCATCGACTCGAGCACCTGGTCGGTGCCCGCCGGCCCGAGCCGCAGCGGCCAGGCGGCGTGCCGCAGCCGGCTCCTGCGGCTGCCGGTGCACCATCGCCCACTCGTGCAGCCCGAAGCAGCCGTACGCCGCAGGCCGGGACGCCGTGGCCACCAGCAGCCTGCGGACGTCACGCAACCGCGGTCGCAGCGCCGCGAGCGCCTCGAGGTCGAGCATCAGCGCCCTGCTCCCACGCGCCCGGGTGCCAGCGCCGCAGCCGGGCGGGGGAGTGCCGGTAGTAGGTGAACAGGAAGTCCTCGACCGGGTGCTTCTCGCCGCGCTCGCGGCGGGCGAGGACGCGGGTCGACCCACGCGGCGACGCGCGCCTCGTGCGCGTCGCGGCGCGTCGGGAAGTCCTGGCCGTGATCCTGGCCGTGAACCTGCTCGCACACCTGTTGATCGCGCACGCCTGCAGGGTAGTTACGCTCGCGGACGTGCGTATCGCGAGGTTCAGCAGTGACGGTGGCGAACCGCGCTTCGGCGTCATCGGCGAGGCCGAGGGCGAGTCCGTGGTGGCGGTGCTCACCGGCGACCCGCTGTACGTCGGCGTCGAGCTGACCGGCGAGCGCCACCAGCTCGGCGACGTCCGGCTGCTGGCGCCGGTGATCCCGCGCAGCAAGGTGGTCGGCATCGGCCGCAACTACGCCGCGCACGCGTCCGAGCTCGGCAACGACGTGCCGGACGAGCCGCTGATCTTCCTCAAGCCCAACACCAGCGTGATCGGGCCGGGCGACCAGATCGTGCGCCCCGCCGCGACCGACGACCTGCAGTACGAGGGCGAGCTCGCGGTCGTGATCGGCCGGATCTGCAAGGACGTCGACGTGGCGAGGGTGCCGGACGTCATCCTCGGCTACACCGTCGCCAACGACGTGACGGCCCGCGACCTGCAGAAGCTCGACGCCACCTGGGCCCGCGGCAAGGGCTACGACACCTTCTGCCCGGTGGGGCCGTGGATCGAGACCGACCTCGACATCGGCGACCTGCGGATCACCACGTCGCTCGGCGACGAGGTCAAGCAGGACTCGCGTACGTCCCTGCTGCTGTTCGACGTGCCGACCCTGGTCTCCTACGTCTCCAGCGTGATGACGCTGCTGCCCGGCGACCTCATCCTCACCGGCACGCCGGCGGGGGTCGGGCCGATGCTCCCCGGCGAGCAGGTGACGGTGACGGTCGAGGGCATCGGCTCGCTGACCAACCCGGTGGTCGCAGCGTGACTGAGGCGCCCGGGCCCGACGCGGGCGTGCGGGTGCGGTTCTGCCCGTCGCCGACCGGCAACCTGCACGTCGGCAACGTCCGCACGGCGTTGTTCAACTGGGCCTACGCCCGGCACACCGGCGGCACGTTCGTGTTCCGGGTCGAGGACACCGACGCCGCCCGCGACAGCGAGGAGTCGCTACGCCGGCCTGCTGGACGCGTTGCGCTGGCTCGGGCTCGACTGGGACGAGGGCCCGGAGGTCGGCGGGGACCACGGCCCCTACCGGCAGTCCGAGCGCACCGCGCTCTACGACGACGTGGCGGCCCGGCTGCTGGAGTCCGGCCACGCCTACCACGCCTACGACTCGCCCGAGGAGCTCGAGGAGCGTCGCGAGCAGGCTCGTGCTGCCGGCGGCCACAGCGGCTACGACGGGCTGCACCGCGACCTCACCGCCGAGCAGAAGGCGGCCTACGAGGCCGAGGGCAGGCGACCGGTGCTCCGGTTCCGGATGCCCGACGAGGCAGTGACCTTCACCGACCTGGTGCGCGGGGACATCGTGTTCGAGCCGGGCTCGGTGCCCGACCCGGTGCTGGTGCGCGCCAACGGCCAGCCGCTGTACACGCTCACCAACCCGGTCGACGACGCCACCATGGGCATCACCCACGTGCTGCGCGGCGAGGACCTGCTCAGCTCGACCCCGCGCCAGCTGCCGCTGCACCGGGCGCTGATCGCGCTCGGCATCGGCGAGGGGGTGCTGCCGGAGTTCGGCCACCTGCCGTTCGTGATGGGGCCGAGCAACCGCAAGCTGTCCAAGCGCGACCCGGCGGTCGGCCTCGCGAGCTACCGCGAGCGTGGCTTCCTGCCCGAGGGGCTGCTCAACTACCTCGCGCTGCTGGGCTGGTCCATCGGCGGCGACCGCGAGCTGTTCGACCTCGACGAGATGGCCGCGGCCTTCGACGTACGGCGGGTCAACCCCAACTCCGCGCAGTTCGACCTCAAGAAGGCCGAGGCGATCAACGGGCTCAAGATCCGCGGCCTGGCACCCGACGACCTCGCCCGCCGGCTGGTGCCCTACCTGCAGAGCGCGGGCCTGCTCGGCGATCCCGTCGACGCGGCGCACCGCGCGCTGCTCGAGGCGGCGACGCCGCTGGTGCAGGAGCGGGTCGCGGTGCTCTCCGAGGCGGTCGACATGCTGGCGTTCCTGTTCGTCGACGAGGCCGACTTCAGCGTCGACGCCGACGACGCGGCCAAGGCGTTCACCGAGCAGGGGCTCGACGGTGGTGCGCGCCGCGCGGGACGCCCTTGCCGGCCTGGACGACTGGCAGACCGCGGCCATCGAGTCCGCGCTGCGCGACGCCCTGGTCGAGGGGCTCGGGATCAAGCCCAAGCAGGCGTTCGGGCCGGTGCGGGTCGCGGTCACCGGACGCCGGATCTCACCGCCGCTGTTCGAGTCGCTGGAGCTGCTCGGGCGCGACCGGTCGCTGGCGCGACTGGACGCGGTGCTCGGCTGACGGGCCGATTGGGGCGGGCCGAGCGGGCTCCGGTAGAGTCGGCGACCGGTTCGGCACCGGAGCGATCCGCGTGACCGAACGCCCATGGGGTATGGGGTAATTGGCAGCCCGGCTGGTTCTGGTCCAGTTAGTCTAGGTTCGAGTCCTAGTACCCCAGCGCGTGACGACTCACCTCTGCCGGTAGAGTCCGACCGGCCTGGCCCCGTTGTGTAGCGGCCTAGCACGCCGCCCTCTCAAGGCGGTAGCGCGGGTTCGAATCCCGTCGGGGCTACGTGTTGCTGCGGCCTCCCGGTCCTCCGGGGGGCCGCAGTGCATTTCTCGCACTGTGCGGTGCGGGGAGACGCACGGGGGCCCCTCCGGCTCATACCTGGAGGGGCCCGTCCCGTACGCGTCCACGGTGCCGAACCCGCCGCCCCAACAGGTCTCGACACGCCGTGAGCGCGGCCGAAGGTGGGCGAAAGCGCGACACGCGCGACGGCCGTGTCCGATTCCCGCGAGTACCTGTCCGTGGCATGGGTCAGGATGGGGACGTGCTCACCGATACCGACCGCTGCTACCGGGTCCTCGCCGGCCGTGACCGCCGCTTCGACGGCGTGTTCTACGTCGGCGTGACGTCGACCCACATCTACTGCCGTCCCAGCTGCCCGGCGCGTACGCCGCGGCGCGAGAACACCCGCTTCTACCCGAGTGCGGCGGCGGCGCAGGAGGCCGGCTTCCGGGCCTGCCGACGGTGCCGCCCGGAGGCCGTGCCGGGCTCACCCGACTGGGACGTGGCGGCGGCCGTCTCCGGCCGGGCCATGCGGCTGATCGGCGACGGCGTGGTCGACCGCGAAGGGGTCCCGGGGCTGGCCGGCCGGCTCGGCTACAGCCCGCGCCAGCTGCACCGGCTGCTGGTCGGCGAGCTCGGCGCGGGTCCGCTCGCACTGGCCCGGGCCCGCCGCGCGCAGACCGCGCGGACCCTGGTCGAGTCGACCTCGATGTCGCTCGCCGACATCGCGTTCGCTGCGGGGTTCTCCAGCGTCCGGCAGTTCAACGCGACCATGCAGGAGGTCTACGGCGTCCCGCCGCGCGCGCTGCGCCGCGGCCACCCGCAGCGACCTGCCGGCACAGCCCGGGCGGATCGAGCTGCGGCTCGCCTGCCGCCGGCCGTTCGACGGCGCCGCGCTGGTCCACTCCCTGCGGCTGCACAGCGTCGCGGGTGTCGAGGACGTCGGTGCCGACGGCGACCTCGGCGTCTACCGCCGCACCCTGCGGCTGCCGCACGGCACCGGCACCATCGCGCTGCGTCCCGACGCTGCGGCCGACCGCGGGTCCGACGCCGCAACACCCGCCGTGCGCTGCACCCTGCACCTGTCCGACGTCCGCGACGTGGCCGCCGCGGTCGAGCGCTGCCGGCGACTGGCCGACCTCGACGCCGACCCGGCCGCGGTGCACGAGGTCCTCGGGCTCGATCCCGAGCTGGCCGACGACCTGCGTCGGCACCCGGGCCTGCGGGTGCCGGGAGCACCCCGACGGGTTCGAGCTCGCCGCCCGCGCCGTGCTCGGCCAGCAGGTGAGCCTGCCCGCGGCCCGCACCCTGACCGCCCGACTGGTGGCGGCCATCGGTGATCCGCTGCCGGTGCCGTCGGGTTCGCTGACCCACCTGTTCCCGACGCCCGAGCAGGTCGCGGCGGCCGGCCCCGACGTGGTCGCCGGTCCGGCATCGCGCGGCCGCAGCCTGGTGGCGCTCGCCGAGGCGGTCGCCACCGGACGAGGTGACGCTCGACCGCAGCGCGCCGCGCGACGACGTACGCGCCGCACTGCTCGCCGTGCCCGGCATCGGGCCGTGGACGGCCGGCTACGTCGCGATGCGCGCCCTCGGCGACCCCGACGTGGTGCTCGACACCGACGTGGGCCTGCACGCCGCACTCGGGCTCCGCGGTGCGTCGGCGAGCGCCGCCCTCCGCACCCGCAGCGCCGGCTGGCAGCCCTGGGGCTCGTACGCCTGCATGCACCTGTGGCACCGCGTGCTGGACGCACGCTGGCCCGACGAGACGAAGGAACGATGATGATGACGACGACGATGAAGGCGACGATGATGACGACGATCTGGACCACCACCGACAGCCCGGTCGGCGAGCTGATGCTCGTCGCCGAGGGCGACGGGGCCGACGCGGCGCTCACCGCGGTCATGTTCGCGCCGCACGGCATCCCGGCCGGCGAGCGCGACGACGACAACCCGGTGCTGCGGGCCGCCCGCGACCAGCTGGCGGAGTACTTCGCCGGCGACCGCACCGACTTCGACCTGCCGATGGCGCCGCACGGCTCGGCGTTCCGCCAGCAGGTGTGGGGCGCGCTGCGCGAGATCCCCTACGGCACCACCACGACCTACGGCGCGATCGCGCGCGGGCTCGGTCTCACCGGGCACGGCGCGCGGGCGGTGGGCCTCGCCAACGGGGCCAACCCGCTGGCCATCGTGGTGCCCTGCCACCGGGTGGTCGGCAGCAACGGCAAGCTCACCGGCTACGCCGGCGGGCTCGACCGCAAGCGCCAGCTGCTCGCCCTCGAGGGCGGCGCGCTGGTCTGACCGGGGCAGATCTGACCGGGCCGGCCCGGGTCGACTCAGACCCGGGCCAGCACCTGGCCGTGCACGATCGCCAGCCAGCCGTCGGGGTGCGCACCCCAGGTGCGCCACCCGTCGGCGATCCGCTCGAGGTCGGACGTGTCGGCGAGCCCGAGCCGCACGGCGTGCGTCGCGAAGTCCGACTGCGTCGCGCGGGCGGCCCACATCGTCGCCCACTGCTCGCGGTCGGGCGGCGTGGCGTACAGCCAGGTGCCGAGCGACGGCTGGATGTCGCGCAGTCCTGCCTCCCGGCACCAACCCGGCAGCCTGCGGCCGGCGTCCGGCTCGGCGCCGAGCCCGTGCGCGACCGCGCGGTAGAGGCCGAGCCACTCGTCCAGCTCCGGCAGCATCGGCCACCAGGACATCGCCGCGTAGTCGCCGTCGCGCACCGCGATCAGCCCGCCGGGACGTACCCGTGCGGCCATCGTGCTGCAACAACGCCACCGGATCGGTCACGTGCTGCAGCACCTGGTGCGCGTGCGCCACGTCGAACGTCTCTCCGGCCGGCAGCGACTCGACGTCGGCCTGCTCGATCCGCAGGTTGGGCACCGACTCCTGCTCGGCCAGCTCGCGCGCCTCGGCGACGGCGTCGGCCGACGGGTCGATGCCGAGCACGTGCCCGCGGGGCACGTGCCGTGCCAGCCCGAGGGTGATGGTGCCCGGCCCGCAGCCGACGTCGAGCACCGCGTCGGAGCCGGACAGGTGCGGGAGCAGGTACGCGCAGCAGTCGGCTGCGGTGCGGCGCCGGTGCCCGCTGAGCACCGACTCGTGGTGGCCGTGCAGGTAGTCGGTCACCGACGGCTCACTCGGCGGAGCGTCGCAACGACTGCGACAGCCGCTCGGCGGCGGCCATCACCGCCGGTGCGTGCATGCGACCGGGCTGCCGGCTCAGCCGCTCGAGCGGGCCGGACACCGACACCGCGGCGACGACCTTGCCGGACGGCGAGCGCACGGCGGCCGAGACCGACGCGACCCCCTGCTCGCGCTCACCCACGCTCTGCGCCCAGCCCCGCTTGCGCACGCTCGACAGCGCGGCGGCGGAGAACGCCGAGTGCTGCAGGCCGCGGTGCATCCGCTCCGGGTCCTCCCAGGCGAGCAGGATCTGCGCCGCCGACCCCGCGTTCATCGTCAGCTGCGACCCGACCGGCACCGAGTCGCGCAGCCCGCTCGGCCGCTCGACCGCGGCGACGCAGACGCGCACGTCGCCCTGCCGGCGGAACAGCTGCGCGGACTCACCGGTGATGTCGCGCAGCCGGGCCAGCACCGGTCCGGCCGTCGCCAGCAGCCGGTCCTCGCCGGCCGCGGCGGACAGCTCTCCCAGCCGCGGGCCGAGCACGAACCTGCCCTGCAGGTCGCGCGCCACCAGCCGGTGGTGCTCGAGCGCCACCGCGAGCCGGTGCGCCGTCGGGCCGGGCCAGGCCGGTCTGCTGGACCAGTGCGGCCAGCGTGGCCGGGCCGGCCTCCAGAGCGGTCAGTACGAGAGCGGCCTTGTCGAGGACGCCGACTCCGCTACTGTTGTCCATACCGCGATACTGCCGTCTCGTGTCGTGAGATGCAAGGGAGGAATGATGGGGCGCACGCTGGCGGAGAAGGTCTGGGACGAGCACGTGGTCCGCAGCGCGGACGGCGAGCCCGACCTGCTCTACATCGACCTGCACCTCGTGCACGAGGTCACCAGCCCGCAGGCGTTCGACGGTCTCCGGCTGGCCGGCCGGACGGTGCGGCGCACCGACCTGACGATCGCCACCGAGGACCACAACATCCCGACGCTCGACGTCGACAAGCCGATCGCCGACCCGGTGTCGCGCACGCAGGTGGAGACGCTGCGTCGCAACTGCGAGGAGTTCGGCGTGCGGCTGCACCCGCTCGGCGACGCCGAGCAGGGCATCGTGCACGTCGTCGGCCCGCAGCTCGGGCTGACCCAGCCCGGCACCACCGTGGTCTGCGGTGACTCGCACACCTCCACGCACGGGGCGTTCGGTGCGCTCGCGTTCGGCATCGGCACCAGCGAGGTCGAGCACGTGCTCGCCACGCAGACGCTGCCGCAGCAGCGACCGAAGTCGATGGCGGTGACCGTCGACGGTGCGCTGCCCGAGGGCGTGTCCGCCAAGGACCTCGTGCTCACCCTGATCACCGAGGTCGGCACCGGCGCCGGCCAGGGCTACGTCGTCGAGTACCGCGGCGAGGCGATCCGCGCGCTGTCCATGGAAGCGCGGATGACGATCTGCAACATGTCCATCGAGTGGGGCGCGAAGGCCGGCCTGATCGCGCCGGACGAGAAGACCTTCGCCTACCTCGAGGGCCGACCGCACGCACCCGCAGGCGACGACTGGGACGCCGCCGTCGCGTACTGGCGCAGCCTGGCCACCGACGACGACGCCGAGTACGACCGCGAGGTCGTGCTCGATGCCTCCGCGATGGCCCCGTTCGTCACCTGGGGCACCAACCCCGGGCAGGGCGTTCCGCTGTCGGGGAGCGTGCCCTCTCCGGACACGTTCGACGACGAGCACGACCGGTCGGCAGCCGAGCGGGCGCTCACGTACATGGACCTCGAGCCGGGCACGCCGATGCGCGCGATCGACGTCGACACCGTCTTCGTCGGCTCGTGCACCAACGGCCGGATCGAGGACCTCCGCGCGGCCGCCGACGTCGTGTCCGGTCGCCAGGTCGCCGACGACACCCGGATGCTCGTCGTGCCGGGGTCGACCCGGGTTCGGCTGCAGGCCGAGGCCGAGGGCCTCGACGTCGTGTTCAAGGACGCGGGCGCCGAGTGGCGTGGCGCCGGCTGCTCGATGTGCCTGGGCATGAACCCGGACACGTTGTCTCCGGGCGAGCGCGCTGCGTCGACGTCCAACCGCAACTTCGAGGGCCGGCAGGGCAAGGGCGGGCGCACCCACCTGGTGTCACCGCAGGTCGCCGCCGCCACCGCGGTGCTCGGCCACCTGGCCGCGCCCGCCGACCTGCAGGAGGTCTGACGATGGAAGCGTTCACCCGGCACACCGGCACCGCGGTCGCGCTGCGGCGCAGCAACGTCGACACCGACCAGATCATCCCGGCGTCGTACCTGAAGCGGGTCACGCGCACCGGCTTCGAGGACGGCCTGTTCGCCGCCTGGCGCAACGACCCCGACTTCGTCCTCAACCGGCCGGAGGCCGCGAGTGCGAGCGTGCTGATCGCCGGACAGGACTTCGGCACCGGTTCGTCCCGGGAGCATGCGGTATGGGCGTTGACCGACTTCGGTTTCAAGGCCGTGCTGTCGCCGCGCTTCGGCGACATCTTCCGCGGCAACGCCGGCAAGTCCGGTCTGCTCGCCGCGCAGGTCGACGCCAAGGTGATCGCCGCGCTGTGGGAGCTGCTCGATCGTGAGCCGGCCACCGAGGTGACGGTCGACCTGGTGGAGCGCACCATCGTCGCGGGCGACGGTCCCGGACCGGATCGAGGACTCGTTCGACGTCGACGACTACACGCGTTGGCGGCTGCTCGAAGGACTCGACGACGTCGACATCACGTTGTCGCACGGCGACGAGGTCGAGGCGTACGAAGCGCGACGGCTGCCGTGGAAGCCGGCGACGTTGCCCGCGCACACCGGCAGCTGAACGCACGCACGTGCGCGGCACCTGATCGCGCCGCAGTCGACGCGACGCGCGACACGCCGACGACGTCATCGCGCACAAAACTTTCCCATGCGTCGTCGTCCGATCCGGACGCGTGCACGGTCGTCGCACGGTGTCGACAGCACGGCTGCGGGGCCGTCGTCATGCGGCGCGCGGATGCTGCGCACGTCGTCGGTTGCGCGGTGCCGCTGCACGCCAGCCGGGCCGTCGTCGGACCGGTTTGCACGGAGCGCGTGAAGGGCTCGGTGACTGTCCCGCCGGCCATGGTCGACAGACGCCCGATTCCTCAAGCAGGCTTGACGAATGACTGTCAGCACGGTTCGCGGCTCGGGCGGCGCGAGGTGCACTGCGCCTCGGCTCATGTCAGGTGTGATCAGCGCGCGTCGCAGCGCCCGCGACGAGCTGCCGGCACCGTTGCTGCGTACGTCGTCGAGTCGGTTGCACCGGTGCGCGACCGTGGCCCGAACCAGGTGCTCCTGCGCCGGGTGACGAGCTCGTTCGCGACCTGCGAGGCAACTTTCGGATTTCCATGCAGTCAACGACTTTCGGCGTGTTTCGATTGTCTCGGTAGGACATAGTCTTTACCGTGCCTGAAAGTCGGGCGCGGGCTCGACAGCGTTCACGAAAGGGAAGCCAGTGAACAAGTCCCAGTTCATCGACACGCTCGCCGCCCATTTCGACGGCAACCGCAGGGCTGCCTCGGAGGCCCTCGACGCGGTGATCGACACCATCGCGCGTGAGGTCGCACGTGGGGAGAAGGTTGCCATCACGGGGTTCGGCGCATTCGAGAAGACGATCCGTCCGGCGCGCATGGTGCGTAACCCTCGCACCGGCGAACGGGTGCGGGCGAAGAAGACGTCGGTTCCGAAGTTCCGCGCAGGTGCGGAGCTGAAGGCCGTCGTCTCCGGCGAGAAGAAGCTGCCCAAGGTCGCCGCCGCGGCCAAGAAGTCGCCGTCCAAGGCCACGGCCTCGGCCTCGACCCGGAAGAAGACGGCGGCCGCCAAGAAGTCGGTCAAGAAGGCGGCCAAGAAGACCGCGCGGAAGGCGACGGCCAAGAAGTCGACGGCCAAGAGGGCGACGAAGAAGGCGGCGAAGAAGTCGCCGGCCAAGAAGACCGCGGCGAAGAGGTCGACGGCCAAGCGGACGACGGCGAAGAAGGCGCCGGCCAGGAAGACCGCGGCGAAGAAGACCGCCAGGAAGGCTCCGGCCAGGAAGACGGCGGCGAAGCGTTCGACGGCGAAGAAGTCCACCAGCAAGCGGGCTCCCGCCAAGAAGTCGGCCGCGAAGAAGACGGCCAGGAAGCGCTGACCGCACTCACCACCGTCGAGGGCCTGCACCGCGAGGTGCGGGCCCTCGGCGCGTCCGGGCCGGTTCAGACGTCCAGGACCCGCGCCGTCTCCGGACCGACGCCGAGCCGTACCGCCTCGGCCAGCTGGCTGGCGGTGTCGACGTCTCTTGCCGCACGGACCAGGTCTCGGCGGCCAACGGCACCGCGCCGTCGCGCCGGTGCCGGCGCAACGAGTCCGGCCCGAACCGCGGGTGCAGCGCGACTCCGGGCAGCGCGGTGAGCACTGTCGTCCCCGTGCCCTCGCCGTCGGGGACGACCGACCGCGGGTGCGCGCGCGCACGGGCGAGCACCGTCTGCACGTCCTCGGCCCGCAGTGCGGGCAGGTCGGCGGACACCACGACGACGCCGGCGTCCGGGTGCTGCGTGCGGGCCCAGTCGATGCCGGCTCGCACCGCGGCGTTGAGGCCGCCGGGAGCGGGCTCGTCGAGCACGATCGCGCCGAGTGCGCGCACCGTCCGCCCCACCTCCGCGTCGCCGGACACGACGACCACCCGGCGTACGTCGGGCACCGACTGCAGCGCCACCACGGTGTCGGTGGCGAACGCGCGCGCCAGTGCCGGTCGGCCGCCGTCGATGCCGGTGTCGAGACGGGTCTTCGCCCGGTCCAGCTGCTTGACCGGCACCACCGCCACCCACGACAGGGCAGCGGAGGCGTCGGACGCGACGGCGGGCGAGGAGGTCATCGGTCTCGATCCTGCCACCGGGGCAATAGAGTCAGGGCTCCGGTGGCGGGGCCGGGCGGTGTGGACGGAGGGCGTGCGGACGTGAGTGTGGCCAGACGCGAGCGGCGCGGATGGGCGCTGACCCTGTGCGTGCTGGTGCTGCGGCCGCTGCTGACGGTGCTGACCAAGCGGTCGTTCCGAGGCGAGCAGCACCTGCCTCGAGGCGGCTTCGTGTTCGCCGCCAACCACATCTCGCACTCCGACCCGTTGCTGTTCGCGCACTTCGTCAACGACGCCGGCTACGCGCCGCACTACCTCGCCAAGGCGTCGGTGCTCGCGGTGCCGGTGCTCGGGCGCTTCATCCGGGCGACCGGGCAGATCCCCGTGCACCGTGGCGGCCTCGATGCGGCGCAGGCCTACCGCGACGCGGTCAAGGCCATCGGTCGTGGTGGCTCGGTGATCGTCTATCCCGAGGGCACCATCACCCGCGACCCCGACCTGTGGCCGATGGTGGGCAAGACCGGCGTCGCCCGGATCGCGCTCGAGACCGGCTGCCCGGTCATCCCGGTGGCCCAGTGGGGTGCGCACCAGCTGTTGCCCCCGTACTCGAAACGACCGCACCTGCTGCCCCGCGTCACCAACCAGGTGCAGGCGGGACCACCGGTCGACCTGTCCGACCTGCAGCCCCTGCCGGTGACGTCGGCCGTGCTGCGCGAGGCGACCGACCGGATCATGCAGGCGATCGCCGTGCAGCTGGGGGAGATCCGCGGCGAGGAGCCGCCGCCCGTACGGTTCGACCCGCGGGTGCACGGCGTACCCAGCACCGGGAACCCGAATGCGCGCCCGGCAGCCGACCTGCCCCCCGGCCCACGAGAGGACGAGCAACTGTGACGCACGTGGCCGTGATGGGGGCCGGGTCGTGGGGCACCGCCTTCTCGCTGGTGCTCGCCGACGCCGACAACGAGGTGCGCCTGTGGGGTCGCAGGTCCGGAGGTGTGCGACGCGATCAACACCACCCGGGAGAACGCGGAGTACCTGCCCGGGGTCGTGCTGCCGGAGCCCATCGTCGCGGACCCCGACCCGGTCAAGGCGCTGGACGGCGCCGACGTGGTGGTCCTCGCCGTGCCGTCGCAGCGACTGCGCGAGAACCTCACGCCGTGGGCCGAGATGCTGTCGCCCGGGTCGGTGCTGCTGAGCCTGATGAAGGGCGTCGAGGTCGGCACCGCCAAGCGGATGAGCGAGGTGATCGCCGAGGTCACCGGCGCGGGCACGGAACGCGTCGCCGTGCTCACCGGCCCCAACCTGTCCCACGAGATCGCCGCGCGGCAGCCGGCCGCCAGCGTGGTCGCCTGTGTCGACGAGGACGTCGCCGTGCGCCTGCAGCGGTTGATGCACACGCCGACGTTCCGTCCGTACACCAACACCGACGTGGTGGGCTGCGAGCTCGGCGGCGCGACCAAGAACGTGATCGCGCTCGCGGTCGGCATGGCGTCGGGTCTCGGCTTCGGCGACAACGCGAAGGCGTCGGTGATCACCCGCGGCCTGGCCGAGACCGGACGCCTCGCCGCGGCTGCCGGCGCCGACCCCATGACGATGGCCGGGCTCGCCGGGCTCGGCGACCTCGTCGCGACCTGCACGTCGCCGCTGTCGCGCAACCGTACGTTCGGCGAGAAGCTCGGCCAGGGCATGAGCGTCGACGAGATCATCGCGTCCACCCGGCAGGTGGCCGAGGGCGTGCGCTCGTGCGAGTCGCTGCGCACGCTGGCCGCGGGCTACGACGTCGAGATGCCGATCGTCGAGCACGTGAGCGGCCTGGTGCGCGGCGAGATGAGTCCCGGCGAGATGGTCCGCTCCCTGATCTCCCGCGCCGCCACCTCCGAGCGCTGACGCCGCCTGCACCTTTCACTGGGTACCCAGTGAAAGGTGCACGAACCCAGAGTCGTTTCTCTGGGTTCGCGATCGTTTCTCTGGGTACCCAGTGAAAGACGCGGCCGTTCGGAGCGGCTCACGTGGGGAGGCCGCCGAGCGCATGAGCGAGGTCGCGCCACAGGTCCTCGACGTCCTCGACGCCCACCGACAACCGGACCAGGCTCTCCGGGATCGTGTCGGGCTCGCCGGCCCACCGGCGCCGGCGCTCGAGCGACGACTCCACGCCGCCGAGGCTGGTGGCGTGCACCCACAGCCGGGTGCTGCGGCAGACCAGGTCGGCCGCGAACGCGCCACCGGCGAGCTCGATCGCCACGATGCCGCCGAACCCGGGGTAGCGGACGCGGTCGACCGCCGGGTGCGACGGCGAGCCGGTCCACCAGCGATCCGCGCGTTGGCCTCGGCCCGGTCCACCCGCAGGGCCAGGGTGCGGAGGCCGCGGGTGGCCAGCCAGGCCTCCAGCACACCGGGCACGGCACCGTGCGAGCGACGGCTCTCGTCGAGCGCCCGCCAGGTCGCGTCGTCGCGGGTCACCACCGCGCCGAGCACGAGGTCGGCGTGGCCGGACAGGTACTTGGTCGCCGAGTGCACCACCACGTCGGCACCCAGGTCGAGCGGGCGCTGGCGCAGCGGGGTCGCGAAGGTGTTGTCGGCCACGACTCTCGCCCCGGCCTCGTGCGCGGCCGTGGCGATGGCCTCGAGGTCGGCGACCTCGAGGGCGGGGTTGGTCGGCGACTCGACCCACACCAGCGCGGCGTCGTCCATCGCCGACACGACCGCCGCCGTGTCGGCGATGTCGACCTGGCGCACCCGCACCCGGCCCCGGCGCTCCAGCTCGGCGAGCTGGTGCAGGGTGCCGAGGTAGGCGTGCCGCGGCACCACGACGGTCTCCCCGTCGGCCACCAGGTCGAGCACGGTCGCCACGCCCGCCAGCCCGCACGCGTACGCGAGGCAGCGGCCGCCCTCGAGGGCGCCGAGCGCCTGCTCGAACGCCTCCCAGGTCGGGTTGGCGTACCGGCCGTACTCGCGCTCCCCGCCGGCCACGTAGACGCTGGCCGGCACCAGCGGTGCGTTCAGCGGCTGGTCGGGCTCGTGCGGCGGGCGTCCTGCCTGGACGGCGAGCGTCGCGGGCGCCAGGTCGGGCGGTTGGGCCGGTCGTCGGGTCGCTCGGGTGTGGCTGCATGGGGCGCATTCTCCCGGCCGCTATGGTCGCCTGCGATGAGCACACTCCGAGCCGCCCGCCGAGCCCGCCGCAAGCCCTGACCGCCGCACCCGGGTGGCCGTCGTGTTCGGAGGGCGATCCAGCGAGCACGGGGTGTCCTGCCTGACCGCCGCCGACGTGATCACGGCGCTCGACCCCGAGCGCTACGAGGTGGTGCCGGTGGGGATCGGCACCGACGGTCGCTGGGTGCTCGAGTCGTCCGACCCGGCCCGCTTCCGGATCACTGCCGGCCGGCTGCCGGAGGTCGACACGTCCGGCTCGGAGGTGGCGCTGCGGACCTCCGAGGGGGGCGAGCTGGTCGTGCACGCGCCCGGCGAGGTGCCACGCACGCTCGGCGAGGTGGACGTGGTGTTCCCGCTGCTGCACGGCCCGTGGGGCGAGGACGGCACCCTGCAGGGCCTGCTGGAGATCGCCGGCATCCGCTACGTCGGCGCGGGGGTGCTGGCCAGTGCGGTCGGCATGGACAAGGAGTTCATGAAGATCGCGTTCGCGGCCGCGGGCCTGCCGCAGCTCCCGTACGCCGTCGTGCGGCCGCGGCAGTGGGAGCACGACGCCTGCGGCCGTGCGCGAGGCGGTGGCGAGCCTCGGCTACCCGGTGTTCGTGAAGCCGGCCCGGGCCGGGTCGAGCTTCGGCATCAGCCGGGTGAGCGGCCCCGACGAGCTCGACGCCGCGATCGAGACGGCGCGCGAGCACGACCCGAAGGTGCTGGTCGAGGCGGCGGCGCTCGAGGCGCGCGAGGTGGAGTGCGGTGTGCTCGAGGGGCTGGACGGTGGTCCGCCGGAGGCCAGCCTGCTCGGCGAGATCCGGCTCGACCCCGACGCGCCGCACGTCTTCTACGACTTCGAGGCCAAGTACGTCGACGGCACCGCCGGCCTGGACGATCCCGGCCGACCTCCCCGACGAGCTCACCGCGCAGCTGCGCGGGTGGGCGGTGAAGGCGTTCGACGCGATCGGCGGCGAGGGGCTCGGCCGGGTCGACTTCTTCGTGCTGCCCGGCCACCAGGTCGTGATCAACGAGATCAACACCATGCCCGGCTTCACCCCGACGTCGATGTTCCCGCAGGTGTGGGCCGCGACCGGGCTCGACTACCCCGCCCTCGTCGACCGGCTCCTCACCGCCGCCCTGCGCCGCAGCACCGGCCTGCGCTGACGCCCTCGGGTTTCCCAAGGGAACCCGGGAAACCCGAGGTTCGCCCGTGTTACGCCACGGGGGAACCTTCGGTTTCCCACGTCCGCTTGGGAAACCGGATCAGATGTGCACCACGGGGCAGGTGAGGGTGCGGGTGATGCCGGGGACGTTCTGGACCCGGGCGACGACCAGCTGGCCGAGCTCGTCGACGTTGCTGGCCTCGGCGCGCACGATCACGTCGTAGGGCCCGGTGACGTCCTCGGCGAGCGTGACTCCCTTGACGTCGGCGATGGCCTTGGCGACGTCTGCCGCCTTGCCGACCTCGGTCTGGATCAGGATGTAGGCCTGCACCACCATGGCTCGTCCTCCGTGCTCGTCGGCGCCGCTGCCGGCTGCTCGTGGTCGGTACGGGAGGCCGTCGGCCGCCGCGCCGGACCAACCTACAACCTGGCCGGACCGGTCCGTCAGGATGGCCTGCATGGCACAGCAGCAGCGGTCCGGCCCTGCCGGTGACGGGTCCGGAGACAGCATCCGGGGACCTGGCGGGCGTGGGCGAGTTCGGCCTGATCGCGTCGGTCTCCGCCCTGCTCACGGCCGGCCCCGACGTGCTGATCGGGCCGGGCGACGACGCCGCCCTGGTACGCGTCGGCGGCGGTGCCGACGGCCGCGAGGTGCTGGTGTCCACCGACATCGCGGTGGAGGGGCGGCACTTCCGCCGGGACTGGTCGAGTGCCGAGGACGTCGGGCACCGGGTGGCCGCGGCCAACCTCAGCGACATCGCCGCGATGGGCGGCACCGCCACCGCGCTGGTGGTCGCGCTGGCGGCTCCGACCGACCTGCCGGCCGCGTGGGCGCTCGACCTGACCAGGGGCCTCGTCGCCGAGGCAGGTCTCGTCGGCGCCAGCATCGTCGGCGGTGACGTCGCCTCGGCCGACGCCGTGACGGTGGCCGTCACCGTGCTCGGCGCCTGCCCGGCCCGGTCGTACGCCGCGACGGCGCCCGGCCGGGTGACGTCGTCGCCGTGTCGGGCCGACTGGGCTGGGCCGCGGCCGGCCTGGCCGTGCTGAGCCGGGGCTTCCGCTCACCGCGGGTGGTGGTCGAGGCCCACCGCCGGCCCGAGCCGCCGTACGCGCAGGGGCCGGTGGCAGCCGCCGCGGGCGCCACCGCGATGGTCGACGTGAGCGACGGGTTGCTGGCCGACCTCGGGCACGTGGCGACGGCCAGCGGCGTGGCCGTCGACGTCGACAGCGCGGCGTTCGAGGTGCCCGAGCCGCTGCAGGCGGTGGGAGCGGCGCTCGGGGTCGACCCGGCGAGCTTCCTGCTCACCGGCGGGGACGACCACGCGCTGGTCGCGACGTACCCGTCGGACGTGGCGCTGCCCGAGGGCTGGCGGCCGGTCGGCCGGGTCGACGCGGGTGAGGGCGTGACCGTCGACGGGGAGGTGCCCGAGGGCGAGGAGGGTCACCGGCACTTCCGGTGACGGGGGCGGCTCAGCCGCTCAGCGGCTGACCTTGCCGGCCTTGAGGCACGAGGTGCAGACGTTGACCCGCTTCGGCGTCGAGTCGACCGTCGCCCGCACCCGCTGGATGTTGGGGTCGAAGCGCCGGCGCGTCTTCTTGCGCGACCACGGCCGGTTGTTGCCGAAGCCGGGCCCCTTGCCGCAGATGTCGCAGACGGCAGCCACCGCAGAACTCCAAAGATCGAGGGAACGTGCACCGCCGGCGCCGGGGCACCGCGGGGCCCACCGGGAGTGGGCAACCACGAAAGCGTACCGGACCGGCGGGGCGCCGACTCCAATCGGGCTGGCAATCGGCAGGGGTCGCCCCGGATACCCTCCTGCGGTGATCGACGAGGCGGTGGTGCGGACGCTGTTCGCCCGCTGGCGCCGCGCGTGCGTGGCCGCGCTCGGGGAGGCGCGCGAGGAGATCGACGCGCTCAACGTCTACCCGGTGCCCGACGCCGACACCGGCACCAACGTCTACCTGACGATGGAGGCCGCCACCCGGGCCGCCGACGAGGTCGACGAGCGCGGCGACCCTGCCGTCGCCGTCGTGCGCGCCTTCGTCGACGGGGCGCTGCGCGGGTGCGCGCGGCAACTCCGGCGTGATCCTGTCCCAGCTGCTGCGGGCCTGCGTGCCGGCGCTCGCCGTCGCGGCGGCCACCACGCCGGTCGACCCGCGCGACCCGGTCTGGGGTGCCCGGCTCGCCGAGGCGCTCGACGCCGCGGCCACCGCGGCCTGGCAGGCGGTCGGCGAGCCTGTCGAGGGCACCATCCTGACGGTGGCCAGAGCTGCCGCCGACGGTGCTGCGGCGGCCGGTGACAGCGCGCTCCCCTCGGCGGTGCTGCGCGCCGCCACCACCGCGGCGCACGAGGCGCTGGCGCGTACTCCCGGACCAGCTCGAGCGGCTGCGCCGCGCCGGCGTGGTCGACGCCGGCGGCCGGGCGCTGACTGTCGTGCTCGACACCACCGAGTGGGTGCTCACCGGCCGGCGCCCTCCGGCCGCCCCCCGGTCCGGACACGTGATCCCGGTGCCGGTGCCCGACAACGACCTCAGCCCCGACGGCCCGTCGTACGAGGTGATGTACCTGCTGGACGCCGACGACGACCAGGTGCCGGCCCTGCGCGCCGCCCTCGCGCCGCTCGGCGACTCGCTGGTGGTGGTCGGGGGAGACCGGCTGTGGAACGTCCACGTCCACGTCGACGACGTCGGTGCGGCGATCGAGGCCGGCATCGCCGCCGGCCGCCCCTACCGGGTCGTCGTCACGCACTTCGCCGAGCAGGTGGCGGCCGCAGCGGCGACGCACGCGCCGCGCGGGCGGGTGGTGCTCGCGACCGCCGCCGGACCGGGGCTCGCCGCGCTGTTCACCGAGGCCGGTGCGCGGGTGGTCGTCCCGAGCGAGGGCCGGCGCTGCTCGACGGCCGACCTGCTCGCGGCGGTGCTCGACAGCGGCGCCGACGAGGTGGTGGTGCTGCCCAACGACCGGGTGGTGGTCACGGCCGCCGAGGCGGCCGCGCGCCAGGCCCGCGAGGAGGGCGTACGGGTCGCGGTGATCCCCACCCGGGCACAGGTCGAGGGGCTGGCGGCGCTGGCCGTGCACGAGCCCGGCCGCGGCTTCGACGACGACGTCGTGCACATGACCGGCGCGGCCGGGCACACCCGGCACGGTGCGGTCACGGTGGCCACGGGGCAGGGCGATGACGTCGGCCGGGCCGTGCGAGCCGGGCGACGCGCTCGGCGTCGTCGACGGCGACTTCCACGTGGTCGGGCCCGACCTCGTCGAGACCGCGCAGCGGGTGCTGGACATCCTGCTCGGCGGCGGCGGCGAGCTGGTCACCGTGGTCACCGGCGCCGACGCCCCGGACGACATGGCCGCCCGCCTCGAGGCCTACGTCGCGCACGACCGTCCCGAGGTCGACGTGCTGGTGCACGAGGGTGGGCAGGAGCGCTACCCGGTCTTCCTGGCGGTGGAGTGATGGCGGGGGTGGGGCCGTACGTCTCGACACCAAGCTGTCCGGCGTGCTGGGCGGCGCCACCGCCAAGAAGCTCGACGACCACCTCGGGCTGCGCACCGTCGACGACCTGCTGCGGCACTACCCGCGCCGCTACGCCGCCCGCGGCGAGCTCACCCCGCTCGACGCGCTGCGCCTCGACGAGCACGTCACCGTGCAGGCCCGGGTGCTGACGGCGGTCAACAAGGAGTACGGCAAGCCCGACCCGCGCCGGCGCCGCCGCTCGGTCCGTACCGAGGTCGTGGTGACCGACGGCACCGGCGAGCTGCTGCTGACGTTCTTCAAGCAGGCGTGGCGGGCCGGCCAGCTCAAGGCCGGCACGATCGGCCTGTTCGCCGGCAAGGTCGGCACGTTCAACGGCCGGCGCCAGCTCATGCACCCCGAGTGCGAGGTGCTCGACGGCGACGAGGCCGAGGGCCACCGGCTGACCCGGCGGCTGATCCCGATCTATCCGGCCGCCGGCAAGGTGCCGAGCTGGGTGGTCGCCGCGTCGGTCGAGCTGGCCCTCGACGCCGTGGGCGACGTCGACGACCCGGTGCCCGACGAGCTGCGCGCCCAGCACCACCTGGTCGGCCTGCGGGAGGCGCTCGAGGGAGTGCACCGGCCCGAGGAGCCGAGCGACTGGCAGCGCGCCCGCGACCGGCTCCGCTACGACGAGGCGCTGCTCACCCAGGTGGCGCTGGCGCGTCGCCGGGCGAGCGTCGACGCCCTCCCGGCGCGGCCGCGTCCGCCGGTCGCCGACGGGCTGCGGGAGCGGTTCGAGGCGCGGCTGCCGTTCGCGCTGACCGACGGGCAGACGCGGGTCGGTGCCGAGATCGCCGCCGACCTGGCCCGCGACCACCCGATGCACCGGCTGCTGCAGGGCGAGGTCGGCTCGGGCAAGACCGTGGTCGCGCTGCGGGCGATGCTGCAGGTCGTCGACGCCGGCGGCCAGGCGGCGCTGCTCGCGCCGACCGAGGTGCTGGCCCAGCAGCACCACCGCAGCCTGGTCGCGCTGCTGGGCGAGCTGGCGATGGGCGGCATGCTCGGCGGTGCCGAGGTGGCCACCCGGGTCCGGCTGCTCACCGGCTCGATGGGCACCGCGGCGCGGCGCGAGGCGATGCTCGACGCCGCCTCGGGGGCGGCCGGCATCGTCGTCGGCACCCACGCGCTGCTCGAGGAGAAGGTGCAGTACGCCGAGCTCGGGCTGGTCGTGGTCGACGAGCAGCACCGCTTCGGCGTCGAGCAGCGGGCCGCGCTCACCGAGCGCGGGGCCGACCAGCGCCCGCACGTGCTGGTGATGACCGCGACCCCGATCCCGCGCACCGTGGCGATGACCGTCTTCGGCGACCTCGACACCTCGGTGCTGGCCGAGGTGCCGGCCGGACGGCTGCCGGTGCAGACCACGGTGGTGCCGGCCGCCGAGCGCCCGACTGGCTCGACCGGGCCTGGCAGCGGGTGCGCGAGGAGTGCGCGCAGGGGCGCCAGGCCTACGTGGTGGCGCCGCGCATCGGCGACGGCGTCAGCGGCGAGGAGCCGACCACCTCGCCCGACGACGAGGCCGAGCTCCCCGCCACCCACGGCGTGCTCGAGCTGGCCGAGCAGCTGCAGGCCGGCGGGCTGGCCGGGCTGCGCACCGAGGTGCTGCACGGTCGCCTCCCGCCCGACGTCAAGGACGCGGTGATGGACCGGTTCGCGTCCGGCGAGGTCGACGTCGTGGTCGCCACGACCGTGGTCGAGGTCGGCGTCGACGTGCCCAACGCGACCGTGATGGTCGTCATGGACGCCGAGCGGTTCGGCCTGTCCCAGCTGCACCAGCTGCGCGGCCGGGTGGGCCGGGGCGCGGCCGCCGGGCTCTGCCTGCTGGTCACGGGCACGGCCGCCGACACCCCGGCCCGCGAGCGGCTGGACGCGATCGCCGCCACCACCGACGGGTTCGCGGTCTCGCAGCTCGACGTCGCCGTACGCCGCGAGGGCGACGTGCTGGGCGCGACCCAGTCCGGCCGGCGGTCGAGCCTGCGGCTGCTGTCGGTCGTCGAGCACGAGGACGTCATCACCCAGGCCCGTGCCGACGCCACCGCGCTGGTCGGCCGTGACCCCGAGCTCTCCGGCGACGCCCGCGCTCGCCGCGCAGGTGACCGCGCTCGAGGACACCGCCCGGGCCGACTGGCTGGACAAGGCATGAGCCGGATCATCGCCGGCGAGCTCGGCGGCCGCCGGCTGCGCACCCCGGCGGGCGAGCCGCACCCGGCCGACCAGCGACCGGGTGCGCGAGGCGCTGTTCTCGCGGATCGAGTCGCTGCGCGGCGTGCTCACCGGAGCCGTGGTCCTCGACCTCTACGCCGGGTCCGGGGCGGTCGGGTTCGAGGCGCTGTCCCGCGGGGCCGCCTACGCCGTGCTGGTGGAGTCCGACCGCCGCGCGGTCGCCGTGGTCCGGGCCAACGCCGACGCCCTCGCGGTCGAGGACCGCAGCCGGGTGGTCGCCGACCGGGTCGAGCGGCTGCTCACCCGGCCGCCCGGTGCCGACGTCACCGGGACCGCCGTCGGGGCTGCCGACCTGGTCTTCGCCGACCCGCCCTACGACAGCGACCCGGGCGTGCTCCGGGAGGCGCTCGCGGCCGGTCTGCGCGGTGGCTGGTTCGCCGACGGGGCGCTGCTCGTGGTCGAGCGCCCGACCCGCGGCCCGGGCTGGGAGTTCCCGCCCGGGGTCGACGGCGAGGGCGAGCGTCGCTACGGCGAGACCACGCTTTGGTACGGTCGCCGCGCCCCGGGTGCCCCTGCAGATGCGCCGCCCACGGGCGTCACGACCACGGAGGACTGAGTGCCCACAGCGGTGTGCCCCGGGTCGTTCGACCCCGTCACGCACGGCCACATCGACATCGTGGCCCGCGCCGCGCGGCTGTTCGACGAGGTCGTGGTCGGCGTGCTGGTCAACCCGGCCAAGCAGGGCCTGTTCACCGTCGACGAGCGGGTGTCGATGCTCCGCGAGGTCACCAGCGACCTGTCCGGCGTGCGGGTCGAGTCGTTCGAGGGGCTGCTGGTCGACTTCTGCCGCGACCGCGGCATCACCGCGATCGTCAAGGGCCTGCGCGCCGTCACCGACTTCGACTACGAGCTGCAGATGGCGCAGATGAACAGCCGGCTGGCCGGCATCGAGACCGTGTTCGTCCCCACCAGCCCGGAGTGGTCCTTCCTCGCCTCCAGCCTGGTCAAGGAGGTGGCCGCCCACGGCGGCGACGTCTCCGGCCTGGTCCCGCCCTCGGTGCTGGTCCGGCTCACCGAGCGGCTGCGCAGCGCCTGACCAGCGCGTGACCTGCGCCTGACCTGCGCCTGACCTGCGCCGACACCCGCGGCCAGCGGGCTGTCCACAGGACGCGCAGCCAGCGACGGGTTACGCTCCACGTGCGGGGTATGAGCGCGCAGGAGGGCATCAGCACGTGGACGTGCAAGCCAAGTTGACGGAGATCCGGGAGACGGTGTCGGCCGCACGGGCGATGCCGATGTCGGCGTCCGCCGTCGTCAACCGGGCCGAGCTGCTGGCGGCGCTGGACGAGCTGGGCGAGATGCTGCCCCAGGCGTTCGGCGAGTCCGACCGGGTGCTCGCGGCCCGCGACGACGTGCTCGCGGAGGCCCAGCAGAAGGGCTTCGAGATCCTGGCCGACGCCGAGCGCGTACGCGACGAGCTGGTGTCGGACACCGACGTGTTCCAGCTGGCCCGCGCCCAGGCCGACAAGATGCTGACGGAGTCGCGCGAGGAGTCCGCGGCGCTGCGCCGCGAGACCGACGACTACGTCGACGAGCGGCTGGCCAACTTCGAGCTGACCCTCGCCAAGACGCTCGAGGCGGTGCAGCGCGGACGCGAGCGGCTGCGCGGCCGCAGCGAGCTGGACACCCTCGGCGGGGCCGACGCCGACCTGATCGCGCTGCCCGACCACGGCGACGACCGGGCCTGAGCGCGCGGTCACGGGCCGCGACCGGGCCGAGGATTGGCTCCGCCGCCCGCCCACCCGGTACTCTTCATGGCGGCCTCCACGGAGGTCGCTCCCATTCGTGGCCGATCCGAAAGAGACACCCCTGCTCCGCCTTGACCCCAGCGCTCCGCTCGTTCTCGACACCCGCGAGCTGGGCCGACGACCGGGGTCGCAGCGAGAGGTGTCGCGTTCGGTTCCGGCCCCCGTCGATCTCGGCATCGAGGTCATCGGGGTGCCGGAAGGTGATCCGGTCCAGCTCGAGCTCCGGCTCGAGTCGGTCATGGAGGGCGTGCTGGTCACCGGGTCCGCCCGGGCGCGGGCACGTGGGGAGTGCGCACGGTGCCTGCAGGACCTCGACGTCGAGCTCGACGTCGACCTGCAGGAGCTGTACGCCTACCCCGAGAGCGACGCCGAGGACGACGAGGCAGGACGCCTGGTCGACGACCTGATCGACCTCGACCCGTTGCTGCGGGACGCGGTGGTGCTCGCACTGCCGTTCCGCCCGCTGTGCCGGGACGACTGTCCGGGTCTGTGCCCCACCTGTGGGGTACGGCTCGCGGACGACCCGGAGCACGGGCACGATGAGGTGGCCGACCCCCGGTGGGCCGCCTTGGCCGGCTGGACGCACGACGAACGACCGGGCACGCCCGGTCCCGACGAGGAGTGAGAAGTGGCGGTTCCGAAGCGGAAGACGTCGCGCAGCAACACGCGGCACCGCCGCGCCCAGTGGAAGGCCACCGCGCCCTCCCTGGTCACCTGCGCCAACCCGGCCTGCCGGTCGCCCCACCTGCCGCACCGGGCCTGCCCCGAGTGCGGGCAGTACGGCGCCCGCGGCGAGCGTCGCCAGGTCCTCTGACCCGGGCGGCATGGGAGCGCCCGACGCCGCACCCGGCGGCAGTTCCGCACCCGACCGGGCCGGTCTGCTCGAGGCGCTGGGCGTGCCCGACCTCGAGCCCGGCGCCCTCGAGCTCGCGCTGACCCACCGCTCGTACGCGTACGAGAACGGCGGGCTGCCGACCAACGAGCGGCTGGAGTTCCTCGGCGACTCGGTGCTCGGCCTGGTCGTCACCGACGGCCTCTACACCCGCCACCCCGACCTGTCCGAGGGCCGGCTGGCCAAGCTGCGCGCCGCCGTGGTCAACGCCAAGGCGCTGGCCGACGTCGGGCGCAGCCTCGGCCTCGGCCCGCACCTGCGCCTCGGGCGCGGTGAGGAGACCACCGGCGGCCGGGAGAAGTCCTCGATCCTCGCCGACACCGTCGAGGCGCTGCTCGGCGCCATCTACGTGCAGTACGGCTTCGACGGTGCCGCCCGGGTGGTGCGGACCCTGTTCGACCCGCTGGTCGCCGACGCCGCCACCAAGGGCGCGGGGCTCGACTGGAAGACCAGCCTGCAGGAGCTCAGCGCCGCGCACGGGCTCGGCGTCCCCGACTACCTGGTCGAGGAGACCGGCCCCGACCACGCGAAGTGGTTCAACGCCCGGGTGCGGGTGGGGGAGCAGCTCTACGGCAGCGGCGAGGGCCGGTCGAAGAAGGAGGCCGAGCAGCAGGCGGCCGAGACCGCCTGGCGCGAGATCCGGGCCGAGCACGGCCTCCCGGCCGCCGGCTGACCTGCGGTGCCGGAGCTGCCAGAGGTCGAGGTCGTCCGCCGCGGGCTCGAGCGGCACACCACCGGGCGTCGCGTGCTCGACGTCGACGTGCTGGGCGCGCGCTCCGTACGCCGGCACGTCGGTGGCGGCGCCGACTTCGCCGCCCGGATGCGTGGCCAGGTCCTCGGGTCGCCGCGCCGGCGGGGCAAGTACCTCTGGGTCCCGCTGGCGCCGGCACCGGCACCTGAGACGGACACCGAGGCCGACGCCGACGACGCGCTGCTGGCGCACCTGGGCATGTCCGGTCAGCTGCTGGTGCAGCCGCACGACTCGCCGGTCGAGCGGCACCTGCGGGTGCGGATGGTGCTGGACCGGGGCCTCGACCTGCGCTTCGTCGACCAGCGCACCTTCGGCGGGCTGCTCGATCAGCGAGGGCGGCGCCGTGCTGCCCGCCGAGGTCGCGCACATCGCCCGCGACCCGCTCGACCCGGCGTTCGACGCCGAGGACGCTCTACGCGCGGCTGCGCCGGCGGCGTACCGGCATCAAGCGGGCGCTGCTCGACCAGACCCTGATCTCCGGGGTCGGCAACATCTACGCCGACGAGGCGCTGTGGCGGGCCCGGCTGCACTACGCCCGCCCCACCGAGACGCTGCGCCGGCGCGGAGGTCACCCGGCTGCTGGCCGCGGTGCACGCGGTGATGGTCGCCGCGCTGGACGAGGGCGGGACGTCCTTCGACGCGCTCTACGTCGACGTCAACGGCGTCTCCGGCTACTTCGACCGCTCGCTCGCGGTCTACGGGCAGGAGGGCGAGCCCTGCCCGCGCTGCGGCACCCCGGTGCGTCGCGACCCGTTCATGAACCGCTCGTCGTACACCTGTCCCCGCTGCCAGCCGCGGCCCCGGCGGGGCCGCTGGTGACGGTGCAGGTGACCATGCGGGTGACGGTCCCAGGCGCGAACCGCCGGACAGACCGGACCAGACCCCGCGCCAGGTTGACCGGGCCGGTGGCCCGGTGCGATCCTGGGAGACGGGCCGATCGGCCCCACCCCGGGGGACAGCCGCTCACGAGGCGTCGGTCCCTGACACCTCGATCGACCTCAACGTGGAGGGCGTACATGGCGAAGGCACTCCTCGGCCACATGGGCGGCACCGACCCCCGGTTGACGCGTGACGCACTCCTGCTCCGCCGCCGGGTTGCCGATCTGGAGGCCATGGTGGCCCGCCTCCAGCGCGAGAACGACGAGCTCTCCGCCACCATGCGTGAGCGGGACCGCGCTGCTGCTGCACGACGAGCGAGCCCCGGAGTCCCCGGAGCGGCTGCTCGAGCCCGCGCTGCACTGACCCGTGCCCCCTGGGTCGCACCTGCACCACCTGACGCGGCACGCCCGCTGAACGCCGCGTCGATCCGTACCCCTCCTGCTCGCGCCGGGGGTCCGACGGCGCGCCACGGTCGGCCACCCGCTCCGGCTGGGTAGGCTGCCACGCGGCTGCTTCCCCGGCAGAGCCCAGCCGTGCCGCCACGACGCCAGGAGCTGCGTTGTACCTCAAGAGCCTGACGCTGCGCGGGTTCAAGTCCTTCGCCTCGTCGACGACTCTGCACTTCGAGCCCGGGATCACCTGCGTCGTGGGCCCGAACGGATCGGGCAAGTCCAACGTCGTCGACGCGCTCGCCTGGGTGATGGGCGAGCAGGGCGCCAAGTCGCTGCGCGGCGGCAAGATGGAGGACGTCATCTTCGCCGGCACGGCCGCGCGGGCGCCGCTCGGGCGGGCCGAGGTCGTCCTGACCATCGACAACTCCGACGGCGCGCTGCCGGTGGACTACACCGAGGTCACGCTCACCCGCACGATGTTCAAGGGCGGGGGCTCCGAGTACGCCATCAACGGGCAGGGCTGCCGGCTGCTCGACGTCCAGGAGCTGCTCAGCGACTCGGGCATCGGCCGGGAGATGCACGTCGTCGTCGGCCAGGGCCAGCTCGACTCGGTCCTGCACGCGACGCCGGACGAGCGGCGCGGCTTCGTCGAGGAGGCGGCGGGCGTCCTCAAGCACCGCAAGCGCAAGGAGAAGGCGCTGCGCAAGCTCGAGGCCACCGACGGCAACCTGACCCGGCTGTCCGACCTGATCGGCGAGATCCGCCGCCAGCTCAAGCCGCTCGGCCGGCAGGCCGAGGTGGCCCGCCGGGCGGTGCAGGTGCAGGCCGACCTCCGCGACGCGAAGGCCCGGCTGCTCGCCGACGACCTGGTGGCCGCCCGGTCCGCCCTGGACAAGGAGCTCGCCGACGAGACCGCGCTGCGCGAGCAGCGCACGGCGGTCGAGGCCGGGCTCGCCGCCGCCCGGGAGCAGGAGACGGCGGTCGAGGAGGCGCTGCGCGCCGACGCGCCGCGGATGGCCCGCGCGCAGGAGACCTGGTACCACCTGTCCGGGCTGCGGGAGCGGTTCACCGGCACCGCCGGCCTGGCGGCCGAGCGGGTGCGGCTGGCCAACGAGCCCGCCGACGAGCACCGGGGCGGCCGCGACCCCGACGAGATGGCCGCCGAGGCGCACCGGGTCCGCGAGCAGGAGCACCGGCTGGCCGCCGAGCTGGACGGGCGCCGCGACGACCTCGACACGGCCGTCGGCACCCGCCAGTCGGCCGAGCAGGCCCACGCCGAGGAGGAGCGCCGGATCGCCGGCCTCACCCGGGCGGCGGCCGGGCGGCGCGAGGGGCTGGCCCGGCTGCACGGGCAGGTGCACGCGCTGCGTACGCGCGCCGACGGCCGCGGAGGAGGAGATCGGCCGGCTGACGGTGGGTCGCACCGAGGCGCTGGCCAGGGCCGAGCGGGCCCAGCACGACTTCACCGCGCTGGAGACGCAGGGTGGCCGGGCTGGACGCCGGCGAGGGCGGCCTGGACGAGAGCTACGAAGCCGCCGCCAGCGAGCTCGACGACCTCGAGTCGCGGCTGACCAAGGTGCGCGAGGAGGCACAGGCCACCGAGCGCGAGCGGGTCGGGCTGGCCGCGCGCAAGGAGGCGCTGGAGCTGGGGCTGGCGCACAAGGACGGCGCGGGCGCGCTGCTGGCGGCGACCGAGCAGGTCTCCGGCGTGCTCGGGTCGGTCGCCGCGCTGCTGACCGTGCGGCCGGGCTACGAGGCGGCCGTCGCCGCCGCGCTGGGCAGCGCCGCCGACGCCGTCGCGGTGTCCGACGTCGACTCCGCCGTCACCGCCATCGAGCTGCTGCGCGGCGACGACCTCGGCCGGTCCGGCCTCGTGCTCGGCGCTCCGGAGCCCGCGCACGATGCACGCAGCCGGACCGCACCGGCACCGCAGCTGCCGAGCCGCAGACCTCGCCGGGCGACCTGCCGGGCGGAGCCGTCCCGGTGCTCGACGTCGTCGACGCCCCGCGTCCGTTGCGGGCAGCACTCGACACCCTGCTCGGCTGCACGGTGGCGGTCGACACGCTGGACCAGGCGCGTGCGGTCGTCGCTGCCCGGCCCGAGCTGCTGGCGGTCACGTCCGGGGGCGACCTGCTCGGCCGGCTGCGCGCCGCGGGCGGCTCGTCGTCGGCGCCGAGCCTGCTGGAGGTGCAGGCGGCGGTCGACGACGCGGGCGCCCGGCTGGCGGAGGTGACGCACGCGGCGGAGCGGCTGCGCTTCGACCTGGCCCGGCTGGAGGAGGAGCGCGCGGACGCCGCCGGACGGGCCGACGCCGCCCTGGCCCAGCTGCACGAGTCCGACGCCACCATGGCCGCCGTCGCCGAGCAGCTGGGCCAGCTGGGTGCGGCGGCGCGGTCGGCGCACGCCGAGGCCGAGCGGGTGGCTCGCGCCATCACCGAGGCCGAGCAGGCGCGCGACCGCGACCTGGCCGGGCTGGCCGAGCTGGAGGCCCGGGTGAGCGCCGCCGAGGACGCCCCCGACGAGGAGCCCGACGACGCCGAGCTGGAGCGGCTGGTCGACGGTGCCCGTACGGCCCGGCAGGCCGAGCTGGAGGCCCGGCTCGCGCTGCGCACGGTCGAGGAGCGGGCGCGTGCGCTGGCCGGCCGGGCCGAGCAGCTGGAGCGGGCCGCCGAGGCCGAGCGGTCGGCACGCGCGCAGGCGCTCGCCCGCCGCGAGCGGCGCCGGCGCGAGGCGGTGACCGCACGCGAGGTGGGCGCCGCGGTGCAGCGGGTGCTGGCGCGGCTTGAACGCTCGCTGGCAGCCGCCGCAGCCGCGCGTACCGCCGTCGAGCAGGCCCGGGCCGAGCGCGAGCGCCTGGTCGCCGAGGTCCGCGGAGAGGTGCGCCGGCTCGCCGCCGAGCTCGCCGGGCTCACCGACTCGGTGCACCGCGACGAGGTCGCCCGCGCCGAGCAGCGGCTGCGGATCGAGGCGCTGGAGCAGCGCGCGCTCGAGGAGGTCGGGCTCGACCCGGACGCGCTGGTCGACGACTACGGCCCCGACGTGCCCGTACCGGTGCCGGGCGAGGCCGAGGCGTCCGACCCGGGGGAGGGGACGCGGACGACGCGGAGCAGCTCGCGCCGACCCGAGACGGTCCCGTACGACCGCGACGCCCAGACCAAGCGGCTGCGCACCGCGGAGCGCGAGCTGGCGCTGCTCGGGCGGGTCAACCCGCTCGCGCTGGAGGAGTTCTCCGCGATGGAGGAGCGGCACCGGTTCCTCAGCGAGCAGCTCGAGGACGTCAAGCGCACCCGGCGCGACCTGCTGGAGATCATCGGCGACGTCGACACCCGGGTGCAGGAGGTGTTCTCCGCGGCCTACGCCGACGTCGAACGCGAGTTCGCGGCCGTCTTCGGCCGGCTGTTCCCCGGCGGCGAGGGCCGGCTGGTGCTCACCGACCCCGACGACCTGCTCACGACCGGCATCGACGTCGAGGCCCGGCCGGCCGGCAAGAAGGTGAAGCGGCTGTCGCTGCTGTCCGGGGGCGAGCGCTCGCTGGTGGCGGTCGCGTTCCTGGTCGCGTTGTTCAAGGCCCGCCCGAGCCCGTTCTACATCCTCGACGAGGTCGAGGCGGCGCTCGACGACGCCAACCTCGGCCGGCTGCTCACGATCTACGAGGAGCTGCGCGAGACCAGCCAGCTGCTGGTCATCACCCACCAGAAGCGCACGATGGAGATCGGCGACGCGCTCTACGGCGTCTCGATGCGCGACGACGGGGTCTCGGTGGTGATCAGCCAGCGGCTGCGCGAGACCGAACCGGCGTGAGCGACCGGGACGACTTCACGGCCTGGCGCACGCTGCCCACCCGGTGGGCCGACGAGGACGTCTACGGCCACGTCAACAACGTCGTCTACTACTCCTACTTCGACACCGCGGTCAACGGCTGGCTGATCGACGCCACCGGCACCGACATCCGCGCCCTGTCCGCGATCGGCGTCGTGGCCGAGACCTCGTGCCGCTTCCTGCAGCCGCTGCGGTTCCCCGACGTGGTCGAGGCCGGGCTCGCCTGCGAGCGGCTCGGCCGCTCCAGCGTCACGTACCGGATCGGGCTGTTCGCCGAGGGCCGTGCCGAGCCCGCCGCGATCGGCCGGTTCGTGCACGTCTACGTCGACCAGCAGTCGCGGGCCGTCGTCCCCGTGCCCGAACCGATCCGCACCGCGGTGTCCTCGCTCACGCGCTGACCTCGACACGTTTCGAACGATCCGACCCGGTGCCTGCAGGGGCAGGCACCGAGTCGGATCGTTCGTGGAGGGAGCGGCCCTTCAGCAGTGCGGAGGGATCACTTGCCGAAGTTCGCGGCCACCGCGTCGCCGACGTTCTTGTCGACGTTGCGCCAGTAGTCGAACACCCGCTGCTGCATCGGCGCCGACACGTCCTGCGAGACGTGGCCGGTGATGTTGCCGATCAGCCGGGCCCGGGCGGCGTCGTCCATGACCTCGCGGACCAGCGTGCCGGGCTGTCCGAAGTCGTCGTCCTCGGCGTGCAGCGCGTAGGCCTGGCGCACCATCTCCCCGTCGACCTCCCAGCCGGCCGGGTCCTGCCCGAGCTCGTCGGCGAAGCCGCGGCCCTTCGTGTTGGGGGCGTAGACCGGGGCGTCGCCCTGGTGGTGGTAGGCCATCGGGCCGTCGAAGGTGTAGGTGTTGACCGGCACCTTCGGCTGGTTGACCGGCAGCTGGTGGTAGTTCGGGCCGATCCGGTAGCGGTGCGTGTCGGCGTACGCGAACACCCGGCCGAGCAGCATCTTGTCCGGGCTGAAGCCGATGCCCGGCACCAGCGCGCTGGGCTCGAACGCCGCCTGCTCGATCTGCGCGAAGTAGTTCTCCGGGTTGCGGTTGAGCGTCAGCTTGCCGATCGGGATCTCGGGGTAGTCGCTGTGCGGCCACACCTTGGTGAGGTCGAACGGGTTGAACCGGTAGGACGCGGCGTCCTCGTAGGGCATCACCTGGACCTTGACCGTCCACGTCGGGTGCTCGCCTGCGCCGATGGCCTTGTAGAGGTCCTCGATGTGGTAGTCCGGGTTCTCGCCGCGGATGGCCGCGGCCTCCTCCTCGGTGAGGATCTCCGCACCCTGGTCGGTCTTGAAGTGGAACTTGACCCAGGTCTTCTCACCGGCGGCGTTGACCCACATGTAGGTGTGCGAGCCGTAGCCGTTCATGTGCCGCCACGACCTGGGGAGCCCGCGGTCCCCCATCAGCCAGGTCACCTGGTGCGCGGACTCCGGGTTGAGCGTCCAGAAGTCCCACTGCATCTCGTTGCTGCGCAGGTGGCTGCCGGCGAGTCGCTTCTGCGAGCGGATGAAGTGCGGGAACTTCATCGGGTCCCGGATGAAGAAGACCGGGGTGTTGTTGCCGACGAGGTCCCAGTTGCCCTCGGACGTGTAGAACTTCAGGGCGAACCCACGCGGGTCGCGGTTGGTGTCGGCGTGCCCGCGCTCGCCGGCCACGGTCGAGAACCGGGCCAGCATCTCGGTCTTCGCCCCGCGCTGGAACACCGCCGCCTTGGTGAACTGGCTGACGTCCTCGGTGATCTCGAGGACGCCGAACGCGCCGCCGCCCTTGGCGTGCACGTTGCGCTCCGGCACCCGCTCGCGGTTGAAGTGGGCCATCTGCTCGATGAAGTGGAAGTCGTGCAGCAGCAGCGGTCCGTTGGTCCCGACGCTGAGGGTGTTGCGGTCGCTCGGCGCGGGAGCGCCGGTCGGGAAGGTCGAGCCGGATACGGCAGTCGGGTCAGCCATGGGTCTCCTCGTGAGATTAGGTGCGGCAGTCGGGGCAGGTGCCCCAGTAGGTGACTTCGGCCTCGTCGACGTCGAAGTCTCCGACGTCGTACGCGGTCAGGCAGGGCGCGGCGCCGACCGCACAGTCGACGTCGCGGATCTGCCCGCACTGCCGGCAGATCAGGTGGTGGTGGTTGTCACCGGTACGCAGCTCGTACAGCGCGGACATGCCGGCGGGCTCGATCCGACGCGCGAGCCGGTGCTGGACCAGGACGTTGAGCACGTCGTAGACCGCCTGCACCGACACCGTGCCGGCATCGGCCACCACGTGTCGGCGAACCCCGTCGGCATCCAGGTGGCCGCTACGTGCGAGGGCCTCGAGAACGGCGACGCGAGGGCGGGTGACGCGCAGCTGGCGGGTGCGCAACATCGTCACCGGATCCACTCACCGACCCCACCACACTTTCTGGAATCGTTCAAGACTCCGCCGGAACCAGCCGTTCGGATGGTCTGCAGCGTCCGCGCGCCGTGGCACAATTCTCCGTACCGTCTCTCGCGTCTGAACACCCCAGGAGCCCAACACCCCATGGTTCTGCTCGCCCTCTCGCTGTTGCTGATCGTGGTCGTGGCCACCCTTGTCGTCGTGTTCGTCGC
This sequence comes from uncultured Actinomycetota bacterium, assembly GCA_963801045.1. Taxonomy (GTDB): domain Bacteria; phylum Actinomycetota; class Actinomycetes; order Propionibacteriales; family Nocardioidaceae; genus JACCWP01. The sequence continues at coordinate 54,797 of CAWDDC010000003.1, read as the reverse complement.
CTTCCCCCAGCAGGGCCGGACCATCCCCAACGCCTCCTGGCTGACCGGCGCGCTGCAGCGCCTCGTCGACCGCACCGGTCTCGACCCGGACGAGGACGAGGCGGCCACGGGTGGGTCCCTCAACGAGTTCCAGGTGCAGTGGCGCGACCAGCGCCGCGAGCGGGTCTCCCGGACGTCGTCGACCGACGACGACCGCGTGCACGAGGTCGGCCCGCGCAGCTGATCCGGCCGGTCTGGGAGGATCCCCACCCGTGACCACCCTCGAGTACGTCCTGCTCGGCCTCGGGGTCGTGCTGATCGTCGCGGCCGTGACCGCGGTCCTCGTACGCCCCCGGGGGGCGAAGCCTGCCCCGCCCGAGGCCGCGCCCCCGCCGGCCTCGCCGGTCGAGGCGCCGGAGGTCGCAGCGCCGCCGGTGGAGGCGCCGGAACCGGCCGCCGGCCGGCTGGTCCGGCTGCGGGCCCGCCTGGCGCGCTCGCAGAGCTCGCTCGGTCGCGGCCTGTTGTCGCTGCTGTCGCGCGACACCCTCGACGAGGAGACCTGGGAGGGCGTCGAGGACACCCTGCTCGGCGCCGATGTCGGCGTCGGGCCCACCGACGAGATCGTCCAGCGGCTGCGCACCCGGCTGCAGGTCGAGGGAACCCGGGGCGACGAGGCGGCCGTGCACGCCGTCCTGCAGGAAGAGCTCGTCGCGCTGGTCGACCCCGGCATGGACCGGTCGCTGCGCGTCGATGGTGCGGGCGCGCTGCCGGGCGTGGTGATGGTGGTCGGCGTCAACGGCACCGGCAAGACCACCACGGTCGGCCGGATCGCCCGGGTGCTGCTCGCCGAGGGACGCACCGTGCTGCTCGGTGCTGCCGACACCTTCCGCGCCGCCGCCGCCGACCAGCTGCAGACCTGGGGCGAGCGGGTCGGCGTCGACACGGTGCGCGGTGCCGAGGGCGCCGACCCCGCGAGCGTCGCCTTCGAGACCGTACGCACCGGCGCCGAGCGCGGCGTCGACACGGTGCTGGTGGACACGGCGGGGCGGCTGCACACCAAGTCCGGGCTGATGGACGAGCTCGGCAAGGTCAGGCGCGTGGTGGAGAAGCAGGCCCCGGTGACCGAGGTGCTGCTCGTCATCGACGCCACCACCGGACAGAACGGGCTCACGCAGGCGCGGGTGTTCGCCGAGGTGGTGGACGTGACGGGCGTCGTGCTGACCAAGCTGGACGGGACCGCCAAAGGCGGCATCGTCGTCGCCGTGCAGCGCGAGCTCGGCGTCCCGGTGAAGCTGGTCGGCCTCGGCGAGGGCGCCGACGACCTGGCCCCGTTCGATCCCGCGGAGTTCGTCGAGGCCCTGCTCCACGACTGACCGGCGGCCACTTCCAGCACCCGTCGCCCGGGAGTTCACCGGCGCGTAACACCGGGTGGTGCCTCGTCATCGACACGAAACACCGGTCTCCCGTACCCGAAACCTGGCCGGGTCAGGGTGACCCGCATCGGACGTCGGACCGCACCGGGACAGAGCAGTCCCGCCCGGACGACGGATGCCCTGCCACCGAGGAGTCCGTCTCGATGCAAGGAAACACTGCCTGGGTGCTGACGAGCACAGCTCTCGTCATGCTCATGACCCCCGGCCTCGCCCTCTTCTACGGCGGGATGACGCGCGCCAAGAGCGTCCTGAACATGATGATGATGAGCTTCGCGGCGCTGGCGCTGGTGACCGTCCTGTGGGTGATCTACGGCTACTCGATCGCCTTCGGGGAGTCGCCGAGCCAGCTCATCGGCGGCTTCGACAACTTCGGCCTGCACGGGCTCAGCGGCCCGTCGACGCTCAGCTTCGTCGCCTTCCAGCTGATGTTCGCGATCATCACCCCCGCGCTGATCAGCGGTGCCATCGCCGACCGCGCCAAGTTCGTCGGCTGGTGCGTGTTCGTCGTGCTGTGGGTGAGCCTGATCTACTTCCCGGTCGCCAACTGGGTGTTCGACTTCGGCGTCGGAGGGGCGCTGGGCGACGACGCCGGCTGGATCGTCGAGTGGGGCGTGCAGGACTTCGCCGGTGGCACCGCGGTGCACGTCAACGCCGGCGCCGCGGCACTCGCCCTCGCGCTGGTGCTCGGCAAGCGCATCGGCTGGAAGCGCGACCCGATGCGCCCGCACAACCTGCCGCTGGTGCTGCTCGGCGCGGCGCTGCTGTGGTTCGGGTGGTTCGGCTTCAACGCCGGGTCGGCGCTGGCCGCCAACGGCCTGGCGGCGACGGCCTTCATCAACACCCAGGCGGCGACCGCCGCCGCGATGATCGGGTGGCTCGTGGTCGAGCAGATCCGGGACGGTCGACCGACCAGCCTCGGCGCCGCGTCCGGCGCCATCGCCGGTCTGGTCGCCATCACCCCGGCCTGTGCGTTCGTGTCGCCACTCGGCGCGCTGCTGCTCGGCGTTCTCGCCGGAGCGCTGTGCGCGACAGCGGTCGGGATGAAGTGGAAGCTCGGCTTCGACGACTCGCTCGACGTCGTCGGCGTGCACCTGGTCGGCGGGGCGTTCGGCTCGATCGCGCTCGGGTTCCTCTCCCTCGACGGCGGCCTGTTCTACGAGAACCGGGACGTCTCGCTGCTGGGCAAGCAGATCGTGGCGGTGCTCAGCGTCGGCCTGTTCTCGTTCGTCGGGGCGTACGTTCTCGGCACGATCATCGACCGGACCATCGGCTTCCGTCTCACCGAGGACGACGAGGTCGAGGGCATCGACCTGGCCGAGCACGCCGAGTCGGGCTACGACCTCACCACGACCGCCCGGGGGTCGCGCGGCCTGCCGGGCACTCCGCCGTCGGACGCGCCGGTGCCGCAGGACGCCCGGCATGAGGGGAGCGTGACCGCATGAAGCTCATCACGGCGGTGGTCAAGCCGCACAAGTGGGAGGACGTGCGCGAGGCGCTGGAGACCTTCGGCGTCACCGGCATGACCGTCACCGAGGCCAGCGGCTTCGGTCGGCAGAAGGGCCACACCGAGGTCTACCGGGGCGCGGAGTACGACGTCACGCTGGTGCCGAAGATCCGGCTCGAGGTCGTCGTCGACGACGCCGACGCGGCCGACGTCATGGACGTGATCGTCAAGTCTGCGCAGACCGGCAAGATCGGCGACGGCAAGGTCTGGGCCGTCCCGGTCGAGACGGTGGTTCGGGTCCGCACCGGGGAGCAGGGGCCGGCTGCCTTGTGACCGCACCCTGATGGCTGCACCCAATCCGGTGATGACCACCGAGATCGCCCGCGAGCCGTACGCCGTGCTCGCGGGCGATCTCGCACGCCGGCGCGCCGCACGAGCCGCGGCGATGGACCTGCGGCTCGAGCAGCTGTTCGCCGCCGCGATGTCGCGGCACTCCGAGGCGGCCGGCCGGGTGGCCCTGGTGGCGGTCGGTGGCTACGGCCGCGGCGAGCTGTCCCCGTACAGCGACATCGACGTGGTGCTGGTGCACGAGCCGTCGCTGCGCGGAGAGACGGTGGCGGCGCTGGCCGAGTCGCTGTGGTACCCGCTGTGGGACGACGGCGTCTCGCTCGACCACTCGGTGCGCGACACCGTCTCCATGCGGGACATCGCTGCCTCCGACCTCCGAGCGGCGACGGGGATGCTCGATGCCCGGCACGTCGCCGGCGAGGCCGATCTCAGCCAGGCCATGCGCTCGACCGTGCTCGGCGACTGGCGCCGGGACGCCCGCACCCGGCTGCCCGCGCTCGCCGCGTCGTGCGCGCAGCGCGCCGAGCGGTCCGGCGACCTCGCGTACGCCGCCGTCCCCGACCTGAAGGAGTCACACGGCGGACTGCGCGACGGCGCCGTGCTCCGTGCCCTGGTCGCGACCTGGCTGGTCGACGTGCCGCACCGGGCGGGGGAGTCGCACCGGGCGGCCCTGCTGGACGTACGCGACGCGCTGCACGAGGTGGCGGGGCGGCGCGGTGACCGGCTGCACCCCGAGCTGGTGCCGGACGTCGCGGCCCGGCTCGGCACCACGCCGGACGAGCTGGCCCGGCACGTGCGTCGTCTCGGCCGGCGGACCGCGCACCTGTGCCAGCTCACCTGGCGCCGGGTCGACCAGGTGCTGGCCGGTCCGGCCCGGCGCGGGGGTGCGCGGACGGCCCGGCGACCGGCGCTGCGTCGGCTCGACGACGGCGTGGCCGAGTTCGGCGGCGAGGTCGTGCTGGACCACACCGCCCGACCTGCGGAGGACCCGTGGCTCGCGCTGCGGGCGGCGACGCTCGCGGCCGAGGGCGGCCTGGTGCTCGCACCGCCGACGGCGTCCCGGCTCGCCGCCGACGCTCCGTGGCTGCCCGACCCGTGGCCCGAGCACGCCCGGCGCCAGCTGGTGCGGCTGCTCGCGTCCGGGCCGGGACTGGTCCCGGTCTGGGAGGAGCTGGACGCCTCCGGGCTGCTGGACCAGTGGCTGCCGGAGTGGGACGCGATCCGGCTGCGGGCGTCGGATCCCGCCGTGCACCGCTTCACCGTGGACCGGCACCTGGTGGAGACGTGCGTGCAGGCCAGCCGGCTGCTGCCCGAGGTGGCGCGGCCCGACCTGCTCGTGGTCGCGGCCCTGCTGCACGACGTCGGGAAGGGCGATGCCGAGGGCCGCGACCACAGCGAGGTCGGTGCGCCGGTCGCGGCAGCCGTCGCGCGGCGGTGGGGCTTCGACGACGACGATGCGGCGGCAGTCGCGCTGCTGGTACGCCACCACCTGCTGCTGCCGATGACGGCAGTCCGCCGGGACATCGACGACCCGGTGACGCTCGCCGGCGTTGCCGAGGCGGTCGGCGACCACGCCACCCTCGACCTGCTGGCCACGCTGACCGAGTCCGACGCGCGTGCGGCCGCGCCCGCCGCGTGGACGAGCTGGCGGGCCGGTCTCGTACGCCGCCTGGTGGAGGCGCTGCGGGTCAGCCTGGAGGAGGGACGGCCGGTGTCGGCGGCCGGGCAGCCGCTGGAAGAGCCCGGTGACACCGCGGTGCCCGACTGGGCGAGCGAGCTCACCGTCGACGAGGTACGGCTCGCCGTCAGCCCGCAACCGGACGGCACCCGGGTGCTGGTCGCCGCAGCCGACCGGCAGGGTCTGCTCGCTGACGTCGCCGGTGCGCTCGCGACCGCGGGCCTCACCGTGCGGGCGGCGCGGGCGTCGGTGCACGCGGGCACGGCGGTGTCCACGTGGGACGTGGACGCGTCCGACGTCGACGCGGCCCGGCTCCGGCTGCGGCTCGACCGGGTGCTCGACGGCTCCGTCGACCCGGGGTCCCGGTTGACGCCTCCCGACGGCAGCGTCCCGGTGCGGGTGCGGTTGCTGCCCGACGTGTCCGGCAGCGCCACCGTCCTCGAGGTGCGCGCGGCCGACCGGGCCGGGCTCGGGTGGCGGCTGTGCCGGGCCGTCGCCGACGCCGGTGCGGACGTACGCTCCGCGCACCTGGAGACCCTCGGCCCGCAGGCCGAGGACGTCGTCTACGTCACCGACCGGGCCGGACAACCGCTGGACCCGGACCGGGCCGAGGCCGTCCGGGCCGCGGTCGAGGCGGCGGTCGGCGGCGCCCGGCCCGGGCCTCCGGTGCAGGGCGGCGGCTAGGCTGGGCCGCTGATCCCGTCCGCCCGCGTCCGGAGGAAGCCCCGGTGTTCGACACCCTGCAGGACCGTCTCTCCGCGACGTTCAAGAACCTGCGCGGCAAGGGTCGGCTGTCGGACGCCGACATCGACGAGACCGCCCGCGAGATCCGGATCGCGCTGCTCGAGGCCGACGTCGCGCTGCCGGTGGTGCGCGACTTCATCGCCTCGGTCAAGGAGCGGGCCCGCGGCGTCGAGGTCAGCGGTGCGCTCAACCCGGCGCAGCAGGTCATCAAGATCGTCAACGAGGAGCTCGTCGCGATCCTCGGCGGGGAGACCCGGCGGCTGCGGTTCGCCAAGAAGGCCCCGACGGTCATCCTGCTCGCCGGACTGCAGGGCTCCGGCAAGACGACCCTCGCCGGCAAGCTCGGCCACTGGCTCAAGGGCCAGGGCCACTCGCCGCTGCTGGTCGCCGCTGACCTGCAACGGCCCAACGCCGTGACCCAGCTGCAGGTGGTGGGCGAGCGCGCCGGCGTGGACGTGTTCGCGCCGGAGCCCGGCAACGGAGTGGGTGATCCGGTCAGGGTCGCACGGAGCTCCATCGACGAGGCGCGACGTACGTTGCACGACGTCGTCGTCGTCGACACCGCCGGCCGGCTCGGCATCGACGCCGAGCTGATGCAGCAGGCCTCCGACATCCGCGACGCGGTCAGTCCCGACGAGATCCTGTTCGTCATCGACGCGATGGTCGGTCAGGACGCCGTCACCACCGCGCAGGCGTTCCTCGACGGCGTCGGGTTCACCGGCGTCGTCCTCGCCAAGCTCGACGGCGACGCCCGGGGTGGAGCCGCGCTGTCGGTCGCCAAGGTCACCGGTCAGCCGGTGATGTTCGCCTCCAACGGCGAGCAGATGACCGACTTCGACATCTTCCACCCCGACCGGATGGCCTCCCGCATCCTCGGCATGGGCGACATGCTCACGCTGATCGAGCAGGCCGAGAAGACCTTCGACGCCGATCAGGCCGCCGCGACCGCCGCCAAGCTCACCGAGGGCAAGGGTGCGGGCTTCACGCTGAACGACTTCCTGGAGCAGATGCAGGCGGTCCGCAAGATGGGCTCGCTGTCGAAGATCTTCGGCATGTTGCCCGGCATGGGCGACATGAAGGAGCAGATCGCCGGCATCGACGAGCGCGAGATCGACCGGCTGCAGGCGATCATCCAGTCGATGACGCCCGACGAGCGGGCCGACCCGAAGATGATCGACGGGTCGCGCCGGCAGCGGATCTCCCGCGGCTCCGGCACCACGGTCGCCCAGGTCAACAGCCTCGTCGACCGGTTCTTCGAGGCCCGCACGATGATGAACCAGATGGCCAGCGGTGGCGGCGTGCCGGGGATGCCGGGCATGCCCGGGCTGCCCGGTGGCGGCAAGCGGGCGAAGGCTCGTCAGCAGGCCAAGAAGGGCCGTACCAAGCGCGGCTCCGGCAACCCGGCCAAGCGCGCGCAGGAGCAGGCCGCCGCCGCGAAGCGCGCCAGCGGCGCTCCTGCCCCCGGCTCTGCGTTCGGCGCCGCCGACCCCCCGCCCCCCGCCCAGCCCGCCCCCGACGACTTCGAGCTGCCCAAGGAGCTCCGCGACCTGCTCTGAGCCCGCTCCGCGGGACCGCGTTGTTTCCCAAGGGACCTTGGGAAACCGTCACCACTCACGGGTGGCCACACGTGAGTGGTGACGTTTTCACGTGTGTGGTGCCATGCCGCGCTGGCGGACGAGGCTAGGGTTCGCCGGCATGGCCGAGGCACTGCGAGTACGCGGGGTCGTCCTGCCCGAGGGGGAGCACCGGGACCTGTACGTGGCCGACGGCCGCATCACCTACGAGCCGGTCGCCGACACCACCGACCTCGGCGCGGGCTGGCTGGTACCGGGACTCGTGGACGCGCACTGCCATGTCGGGCTGGACGCCGACGGCGCGGTCGACCAGCCCACCCAGGAGCAGCAGGCGCTCGACGACCGCGGGGCCGGAGCCTTGCTGCTGCGCGACTGCGGCTCGCCGGCCGACACCCGCTGGATCGACGACCGCCCCGACCTCCCGGAACTGATCCGCGCGGGCCGGCACCTGGCCCGGACCCGGCGCTACGTCCGCGGGTACGCGCACGAGATCGAGCCGGAGGAGCTGGCCGGCTACGTGGCCCAGGAGGCCAAGCGCGGCGACGGCTGGGTCAAGATCGTCGGCGACTGGATCGAACGGCAGGAAGGTGACCTCACGCCCTCGTGGCCGCGGGAGGCAGTGCAGGCCGCGGTGACCGAGGCGCACGCCCAGGGCGTACGGATGACCGCGCACGTCTTCGGCCAGGCGGCGCTGCCGGACCTGATCGACGCCGGGATCGACTGCATCGAGCACGGCACCGGGCTGACGACCGACCTCGTCGAGCAGATGGCAGCGCAGGGCACCGCGCTGGTGCCGACGGTCAAGAACCTGGAGAACTTCCCGACGTACGCGGCGGCCGGCGAGGCCAAGTTCCCCGCGTACGCCGACCACATCCGCCGGCTGCACGCCGCCCGCCGGGACACGATCGGGGCTGCCTACGACGCGGGCGTGGCGATCTACGCAGGCACCGATGCGGGAGGGGTGCTGCCGCACGGGTTGATCGTCGACGAGGTGCGACTGCTGGCCGACTACGGACTCACCCCGTTCGACGCCCTGGGCGCCGCCTCCTGGCGCGCCAGGGAGTGGCTCGGCCGACCCCCGACCCTGGACGAGGGCGCGCCGGCCAGCTTCTGCGTCTACCCGGCCGACCCGCTGGCCGACCTCGGCGTGCTGGCCGCGCCGACCCGGATCGTGCTCCGCGGCCGCGTCGTCGCCTGACGACGACCCCGACCCCCCGACTTGTCACCGTCAGAACGCCGGCTATGGCGTCGTCGCGGTGACAACTCGCGGGGAGTGGCGGGTCGGTCGGCCGTACGGGAGACGTACGTGGTGGGAGGACAGCGACGTGGGGTCGGTCACGCCCAGGTCGTGCCAGGTGGAGTCGGTGCCCCGTGGTCTGGCATGATGGCAGGTCGAACCCGCCGGGTGCGGTCCCTCTCAACCACTCCCGCGCGGTTCCGCGAGCAGGCCGGCCCGTACCCCCACTCGGGCCAGGCGGCTCACCCCAACGACTCAGCAGGGAGACACCACACTCGTGGCCGTCAAGATCCGCCTCAAGCGCATGGGCAAGATCCGTGCGCCCTTCTATCGCATCGTGATCGCGGACGCGCGCAAGAAGCGCGACGGCCGGGTGATCGAGGAGATCGGCAAGTACGACCCCAAGCGCGACCCCTCGCTCATCGAGGTCGACTCCGACCGGGCCCAGCACTGGCTCGGCGTCGGCGCCCAGCCCAGCGAGCCGGTGCTCGCGCTGCTGCGCAAGACGGGCGACTGGCAGAAGTTCAAGGGTGAGCCGGCCCCCGACCCGCTGCTTGAGCCCGCCGCCAAGAAGGCCAAGCTCGACGTCTTCAACGAGGTCCTCAAGGAGGTGCACGGCGACGCCGCCGCGGAGGCCGTGACCACCAAGCAGGCGCGCAAGAAGGCCACCAAGGGCGCCGACGTCACCGACGCGAGCGCGGAGAAGCCGGCGGAGACGCCCGCCAAGAAGGCCCCGGCTGCCAAGGCCGACGCCAAGCCCGGCTGCTGCCGAGGCGCCCGCAGATGACGCTCCCGCCGAGACGCTCCCGCCGCGACCGAGACCGCCGCTGCGACCCCCGCCGACGAGGCTCCCGCCGCGACCGAGACCCCTGCCGACGAGACCCCCGAGGTCGCGGCCGAGGCCGCCGAGGAGAACGCGGACGCGGCCGCCGACGCCGAGCAGAAGCCCGAGGCCTGAGCGCGTGCTCACCGAAGCCCTCGAGCACATCGTGCGCGGCATCGTCGGGCACCCCGACGACGTGAGCGTGCGGGCCAAGCAGCTGCGCCGCGGCGAGCTGCTGGAGGTGCGGGTGCACCCCGACGACCTCGGCCGGGTCATCGGCCGGGCCGGGCGCACCGCCACCGCCATCCGCACCGTTGTCGGTGCGCTGGCGGGCTCCGGCGGTGCCCGGATCGACTTCGTCGACGTCGACCGTCAGCGCTGAGGCGTTGCGCGTGGCGGGTCAGCCGCCGGTGACGGAGGTCGTGGTCGGCCGGATCGGTCGCGCGCACGGCATCCTCGGCGAGGTGAGTGTCGCCGTGCACACCGACGAGCCGGACCGTCGCTTCGCGCCCGGTGTCGTGCTGCGCCCCGACCCGAGCAGTCGCCCGCGGCTGACGGTGGAGACCGTACGTCCGCACGGAGACCGGCTGCTGGTGCGCTTCGCCGAGGTCCCCGACCGTACGGTCGCGGAGTCGCTGCGCGGCGCCTCCCTGCTGGTCGAGGTCGGCACCGGGTCACGTCCCGACGACCCGGAGGAGTTCTACGACCACCAGCTGGTCGGGCTCCGCGTACGGGTCGCCGACGGCCGGGAGGTCGGCACCGTCTCCGAGGTGCGGCACCTGCCGGCCCAGGACCTGCTCGCCCTCGACCTCGACGACGGCACCGGCCCCGCGCTGGTCCCGTTCGTCGCCGCCCTGGTGCCCGAGGTCGACGTCGACGCCGGCTGGCTGCGGGTGGAGGAGCTGCCCGGGCTGCTCGACGGGCTGGAGTAGGCCGTGCGCATCGACGTGGTCTCGATCTTCCCCGACTACCTGGCGCCGCTGGGCCTGTCCCTGGTCGGCCGGGCGCGCGAGAGCGGGCTGCTGGACGTACGCGTGCACGACCTGCGGTCCTGGACGCACGACCGACACCGCACCGTCGACGACACCCCGTACGGCGGCGGCGCCGGCATGGTGATGCGGCCCGAGCCGTGGGGCGAGGCGCTGGACACGCTGGTGCCCGACGGCGCTGACCCCGTACCGACCATGGTGGTGCCGACCCCCGCCGGGCGGCCGTTCACGCAGGCGGTCGCCGAGCGGCTGGCCGAGCGGCCCTGGCTGCTGTTCGCCTGCGGGCGCTACGAGGGGATCGACCAGCGCGTCGTCGACCACGCGGCGACGCGGATGCCGGTCGAGGAGCTGTCGCTGGGCGACTACGTCCTCGGCGGTGGCGAGGTGGCGTCGCTGGTGATCATCGAGGCGGTGGCCCGGCTGCTGCCCGGCTTCCTCGGCAACCCCGACTCGCTGGACGTCGAGTCGCACCGCACCGGCGAGGGCGGCGGGCTGCTCGAGCACCCCGTCTACACCAAGCCGGCCAGCTGGCGCGGTCTCGACGTGCCCGAGGTGCTGCTGTCGGGACACCACGGCAACATCGAGGCGTGGCGGCGCGAGCAGCAGCTGCGCCGCACCCGCGAGCGCCGGCCCGACCTGCTGTCCTGATTTCGCTTCGCGCGTGCGGTGTGGCAGGCTTGTGGGTCGGCGCCCGACCGGTCCGTCTGCCGCAGGGGACTGGGCCTCATCGGCCGGGCAGCCCACACGTGAACACCGAGTCCGTGGGTGACCTGTGGCACTGACGAGGAAGCGATCCCCCTGATGACGAACGCCATCGACGCTGTCGACGCTGCCGCACTGCGTACCGACGTCCCGCCCTTCCGCCCCGGAGACACCCTCAAGGTGCACGTCCGGGTGGTCGAGGGCAACCGCTCCCGGATCCAGGTCTTCCAGGGCGTGTGCATCCGGATCCAGAACTCCGGCGTCCGCAAGTCGTTCACCGTCCGCAAGGTCAGCTTCGGCGTCGGCGTCGAGCGGACCTTCCCGGTGCACACCCCGATCATCGAGAAGATCGAGGTCGTGACCCGCGGCGACGTCCGCCGGGCCAAGCTCTACTACCTGCGCAACCTGCGCGGCAAGGCGGCCAAGATCAAGGAGCGTCGCGACGCTCCCACCGGCGCCTGATCCACCCGCTCGTCCGGGTTAGGCTCCCGCGGTGACCTCTGCGACGTCCGGATCGTCCGACGCAGGGTCCGACGACCAGGCAGACGCAGCGCCGCCCGCGCCCGACGAGGGCGCGCACCGCCGCTCGGCGGCGAGCATCTGGGAGGGACTCCCCGGCTCGCGCCGCCGGCGCGCCGCTCGCGACACCGATGACGGCTCCCACGACCACACGCAGCACAAGAAGTCGCTGCCGCTGTGGCAGGAGGTCATCGTCCTGCTGGGGCTGGCCCTGGTGCTGGCGATCGTCGTCAAGGCCTTCTTCATCCAGGCGTTCTTCGTGCCGTCGGTGTCGATGGAGCCCACGTTCGTCAAGCAGGACCGCATCCTGGTCGAGAAGTGGTCGTACTGGTCCGGCGACGTCGAGCGCGGCGACATCGTGGTCTTCGACGACCCCGGCGGCTGGCTCGGCCCGACGGAGAGCCAGCAGCCGAGCAACGTCGTGCAGCGCGCGCTGGAGGCGTTCGGCCTCTACCCGACCGGCGGCCACCTGGTGAAGCGGGTCATCGGGGTCGGTGGCGACGAGGTCAGCTGCTGCAACCCCGAGGGCCAGGTGGAGGTCAACGGGGTGGGCCTGGACGAGACCGACTACCTGATGGACGGCGTCCGCCCCTCGGAGCAGACCTTCGACGTCAAGGTCCCCGACGGCTCGCTGTGGGTCATGGGCGACAACCGCCCGCAGTCCGGTGACTCGCGGCTGCACATCGGTCAGCCCGGCGGCGGTTTCGTCCCGGTGGACGGTGTCGTGGGCAAGGTCTGGGCGATCGTCTGGCCGCCCGGCCGCGACCGAGATCCTCGACAAGCCGGAGATCTTCGACGACCCCGCCCTCGACGGGTCGTAGGCTCGGCTCCGATGAGCGTGCTGCCCAGGGGAGCGACCGTCCGCAGAGACGCGGGGTTGTACGGCTACGAGCGGGCGCTGCGACGCGCCGGGCTCGACCCGATCGCCGGCGTCGACGAGGCCGGGCGTGGCGCGTGCGCGGGTCCGCTGGTGGCCGCCGCCGCGGTGCTTCCCGACGGGCGGCGCGGGATCGTCCCCGGGCTGGCCGACTCCAAGCTGCTGACACCGGCCCGGCGCGAGGCCTGCTACGCCGAGGTGCTCGACCGGGCGCTGGCCTGGTCGGTGGTGGTGCTGCCGGCCGGCAACTGCGACGAGCTCGGCATGCACGTCGCCAACGTCGAGGCCCTGCGTCGCGCCCTCGCCCGGCTGTCCGTACGCCCGTCGTACGTGCTCACCGACGGCTTCGGCGTCGACGGCCTCGAGGTCCCGGGCCTCGCGGTGTGGAAGGGCGACCGGGTGGCCGCGTGCATCTCGGCCGCCTCGGTGATCGCCAAGGTGACCCGGGACCGGATCATGTGCCGGCTGCACGAGCGGTTCCCCGACTACGGGTTCGACGTGCACAAGGGTTACTGCACCCGCGAGCACGACGCCGCCCTCGCCGAGCACGGGCCGTGCCCCGAGCACCGCCGCCGGTTCGTCAACGTACGCTCGGCCGACCGGGGCTACCACGCCGACGACCCCGACCCCGACCGACGCCGGTGCCGATGTCGACGAGCGTGCCGACGAGGAAGCCGACCGCGCGTTGCAGGAGGTGTCGTGAGCGCCGAGGACCTGGAGAAGTACGAGGCGGAGATGGAGCTCGCGCTCTACCGCGAGTACCGCGACGTGGTCAGCATCTTCACCTACGTGGTCGAGACCGACCGCCGCTTCTACCTGTGCAACACCGTCGACGTGAAGGTCCGCGCGGAGTCGGGGGAGGCCTACTTCGAGGTCACGATGGCCGACGCCTGGGTGTGGGACATCTACCGCACCGCCCGGTTCGCGAAGAAGGTCAAGGTGCTGACGTTCAAGGACGTCAACGTCGAGGAGCTGTCCCACACCGACCTCAAGGTGCCCGGCACCTGATCGTCCACAGCCCGCCGGCCGACCTGCGTCGTCCACAGGCCTGACCCCGCTGCCCGCCAGCACCCCCTTCCCGCGACCAGGCTGGTCGCGGAGGTGGGGACATGAGTGGGAGTCGCACGGTGAGGCGCGGGGTACGCAACGCGGTCGGTGCGTGGGGTGAGGACCTCGCGGCCCGGCACCTGGTCGAGCAGGGCATGGTCATCCTCGACCGCAACTGGCGGTGCGACCTCGGTGAGCTCGACCTGGTGGCGCGGCACGAGGGCACCCTGGTGGTCTGCGAGGTCAAGACCCGGCGCGGCGAGGGGTTCGGGTCACCGGCCGAGGCGGTCACCTGGCGCAAGGCTGCCCGGTTGCGCCGGCTCGCCGCACGCTGGCTCGACGAGCACCCGGTCTCGCCGCTCGAGGTGCGCATCGACGTCGTCGGCATCCTGGTGTCCGCGCGGTCCGGGCCGCGGCTCGAGCACCTGGTGGGGGTGGCCTGAGGTGCCGCTGGCACGGACCCGGTCGGTCAGCCTGGAGGGGGTGCGCGGGCACGTCGTGGAGATCGAGGCCGACCTCGCCTCCGGACTGCCCCAGGTCCTGCTGGTCGGCCTGCCGGACGCGTCGCTCGCCGAGGCGCGGGACCGGTGCCGGGCAGCGGTGGTCAACAGCGGCTGCCCGTGGCCCCAGCGCAAGGTCACCATCGGCCTGTCACCGGCGTCGCTGCCCAAGGCGGGCGCGCACTACGACCTGGCGATCGCCGTGGCCGTCATCGCCGCGTCCGGGATGGTCCCGGCCGCCCCGCTCGAGGGTGCCGTGCTGCTCGGCGAGCTGGCCCTCGACGGGCGGCTGCGAGCGGTGCCGGGGGTGCTGCCGGCGACGCTGGCGGTCGCCCAGGCGGGGCTGACCCGGGTGCTGGTGCCGGAGGCCAACGTGGGTGAGGCCTCGCAGGTCGACGGGGTCCAGGTCGTCGGCGCGCGGTCCCTGCGGCACGTGGTGGCGCTGCTGCTGGGCGAGGAGCCGCCCGACGACCCGCCGGTCGAGCCGCTGGCGCACGGGGGCGACCGCGGCTGGCGCGGCGAGGATCGGGTCGCCGGTCTCGACCTGCGCGACGTGCTCGGGCAGCGCGACGCGCGGTTCGCCCTCGAGGTGACGGCGGCCGGTGGCCACCACCTGCTGCTGCACGGACCGCCGGGCGCCGGCAAGACGATGCTGGCCGAGCGGCTCCCCGGCCTGCTGCCCGACCTCGACCACGACCAGGCGCTCGAGGTCAGCGCGGTGCACTCGGTGGCCGGTGTGCTCAGCTCCCGACGACCCGCTGGTCCGCCGGCCACCGTTCCTCGATCCGCACCACACCGCGAGCCTGGTGTCGGTGATCGGCGGGGGCAGCCGGGTGATCCGACCGGGGGCGGTGAGCCTCGGACACCACGGCGTGCTGTTCATGGACGAGGCGCCCGAGTTTCCGGTCAACGTCCTGGAGGCGCTGCGCCAGCCGCTGGAGAGCGGCCGGATCGGCATCGGCCGCTCTGGTCGCACGGCGTGGTTCCCCGCCCGGTTCCAGCTGGTGCTGGCGATGAACCCGTGCCCGTGCGGCCGATCCGAGGGCGCCGGCGAGGCGTGCACGTGCACGCCGACGGCCAAGCGCCGCTATCGCGAGCGGCTCTCCGGGCCGGTACGTGATCGCATCGACGTGCACCGGGAGGTGCATCCGGTGCACCGGCACCAGCTGCTCGACGAGCTCGACGCCGCCGAGCCGACGGCGGTGGTGGCCGCCCGCGTCGCGGCGGCGCGCGACCGGATGCGCGAGCGGCTGCAGGACACCCCGTGGCGTCGCAACGCCGACGTGCCCGGTGGCGAGCTGCGGCGCCGCTGGCCGCTGCCGGCGGCCACCACCTCCCCGCTGGAGACGAGCACCCGGTCGGGCCGGGTCAGCGCGCGCGGCGTCGATCGTGTGCTCCGGGTGGCCTGGACCCTGGCCGACCTCGACGGCGCCGACCGGCCCGATCGAGAGCACGTGCTGGTCGCCGCTCAGCTGCGTGGCGACCAGCCGATCACCGTGCCGCGGGTGGACCCGTCGCCGGCCCGACTGTCGGCGGTGACCTCGTGACCACGCTGACGCTGCTCCCCACCGTCCCCGACCGGGAGCGGCTGGCCCGCGCCTGGCTGGCGGTGCGATGCGAGCCGGGTGACCCGCGCGTCAACCGGCTGGTCGGCGAGGCGGGCGCGGTGGCGGCGGTCGAGCGGCTGGCCGTCGGGCAGGTGCCCGGCGGCACGGTGGCGCCGGTTCGTCCCGACGCCGACCCGTGGGCGACCGCAACGGCGGTGCTCGACGACGCGGCGCGACAGGGACTGCGCTGGACCTGCCCGGGTGACGACGACTGGCCCACGGCGCTGGACGACCTCGGTCACAGCGAGGAGGTCGCGGGCCGAGGTGGGGCGCCGCACGGGCTGTGGGTGCGCGGGGGGCGGCCGCTCGCCGCGCTGACCGCGACCGCGGTGGCCGTGGTGGGGGCTCGTGCGTCCACGGAGTACGGCAACGACGTGGCGGGCGACATCGCCGCCGACCTGGCCGAGGCGGGCGTCACGGTGATCAGCGGTGCCGCCTACGGCATCGACGCGGCGGCCCACCGGGGCGCGCTCGCCGTGCGTGGCCCCACGGTGGCGGTGCTGGCCTGTGGTGCCGACGTCACCTACCCGCGCGGTCACGACGCGCTGCTCGGACGTATCGCCGACCAGGGCCTGGTGGTGAGCGAGGCGCCACCGGGCGACCACCCGACCAAGGTGCGGTTCCTCGCCCGCAACCGGCTGATCGCCGCGATGGCGAGCGCGGTGCTCGTGGTCGAGGCCGCCTGGCGCAGCGGGGCGCTCAACACGCTGAACTGGGCCGGTTCCCTGCAGCGGCCGGCGCTGGGAGTGCCGGGGCCGGTCACGAGTGCGCTGTCGGCCGGCGTGCACCACGCCATCCGGGAGCGGCGGGCCGACCTGGTCACGTCGGGTGCGGAGGTGCTCGACCTGCTGGCGCCGCTGGGCGCGCCGAGCGTCGCCGGCGCCTCGGGCTGGGGCCGCGGCGAGCAGCGCCCGGGCGACGGGCTCGACCGGACCGCCCGGGCGCTGCTCGAGGCGCTGCCCGCGACCGGTGCGGTGCCGGCCGCCACGGTCGCGGCCGCCGTCGGCAGCAGCGAGCCAGAGGCACTGCGGGTCCTCGGCACGCTGCTGGCCACCGGGCTGGTCGAGCGCACCGGCGGCGGGTGGCGGTTCGCCGGGCGGCGCGGCGGCTTGCCGGGTGCCGGGGAGCCGCGCACGCTGCCCACGTGACGCGTGGCACCGAGGACCGACCGACGGCCGACGGCTGGGACGCGGTGCTGGACGTCTACGCGGCCCACCTGGAGCTCGAGCGCGGCCTGTCGCCGCACACGGTGCGCGCCTATCTCACCGACCTCACCGACCTCGCCACGCACGCCCGGCTGGCCCACATCGACGACCCCGCCCGGCTCGACCTGCGCACGCTCCGCGGCTGGCTCGCCGGCCAGCAGACCCGCGGCCGGTCCCGCACCACGGTGGCCCGACGGGCCACGTCGGTCCGGGTGTTCACCGGGTGGCTGCTGCGGACCGGGCGGGCCTCGTCCGACGCCGGTGCGCTGCTCGCGACGCCGAAGCGGCAGCGCGCCCTCCCGGCCACGCTGCGCGCCGAGCAGGTCCGCGAGGTCCTCGACGCCGCCGCCGCGGCGGCCCTCGAGGAGGGGCCGGTCGGTGCGCGCGACGTCGCTGCGCTCGAGCTGCTGTACGCCACCGGGATCCGGGTCGGCGAGCTGGTCGGGCTCGACGTCGACGACGTCGACCACGAGCGGCACCTGGTCCGCGTGCTCGGCAAGGGCAGCAAGGAGCGCAGCGTCCCCTACGGCCGCCCCGCCGCCGCGGCGCTGGTCGGCTGGCTCGACCGGGCCCGGCCGCAGCTGGCGACCGCCGGCAGCGGCCCGGCGCTGTTCCTCGGTGCGCGCGGCCGCCGGATCGACCCCCGCACGGTGCGCCGGATGGTGCACCAGCGGGTGGGCGCCGGCAGCGACGGCGCCGATCTCGGTCCGCACGGGCTGCGCCACACGGCCGCGACCCACCTGCTCGAGGGCGGCGCCGACCTGCGCTCGGTGCAGGAGCTGCTCGGCCACGCCTCGCTCGCGACCACGCAGATCTACACCCACGTCAGCGCCGAGCGGCTGCGCAGCGCCTACCGGCTGGCGCACCCCCGCGCCTGACCGCCCATCCCGCGACGGGCGCGGTGTCACGCGCGGATGAGTGCCTGGCGGGCGCGCGGATGAGTGCCTGGGCGTAGGGGAGAGCAGGAGCCAGCGGGTGGTCGCCTCGACCGGCGCGGGTGGCAGGCGCCAGTCGTCGGTGCGAACCAGCGGGGCGGCCGGCGCGCGGCCCGTCGAGGGGGAGCAGCCGCAGCGGGCCGCCGGGCAGGAAGTCGAGCGGATCGCGGTAGGTGTCGCCGTGGCGGGCGCCGAGGTGCAGGCAGGTGTCGGGCAGGCAGTGGCTGCCGTAGGTCGTCAGCGTGCCGAGCCGGTCGCCCGCGGCCACCCGGGCGCCGACCCGCACCTGCGCGACCACCGGCTGGTAGGTGCTGCGGAGGCGTCCGTGGTCGACCACGACGACGTCGAGCCCGGCGACCTGGCCGGCGAACGTCACCCGCCCGGGCGCGACGGCGAGCACCAGCTGGCCGGGCGAGCCCAGCAGGTCGACACCACGGTGACCGGTGCCGTAGGGGTCGTCGGGCGGGTCGAAGCCCTCCACCACGCCGGGTGGCGGGTCGAGCGGCCACACCCAGGTCGGGGCGGCCGCCGCCGGACCGGCGGCCAGCACAGCGGGAGCAGCAGGGCGAGGACCGAGGCGAGCAGGCCGGCGGCCACGGCGGGGCGGAGGGGACGCGAAGGGATCGGACGCATGCGGCACACCCTGGGCCGGTGGGGACGCGGGTGGCGGGGCGAGGGCGCGGGGCTGTGGACGGGCGGACGAAGGGTGCCGGTTGTGGATTTCGGCTGGCGGGGCCCGTACGCGTAGACTGCCTGCAGCGGCTCGTCCGACGAGTCGACTTCGCACGCCCGCAGACCGCAGCACGCGGGCGCACTCCGACGGTGGCCGGTTCGCCGGTCGCGGGGAGCGCGCGGGCGACAGGGCCCCGGCAACCGCCGGGGCGACAACCGGACCGACGCCGGGCCGTACCGGCCAGGCGTCATGACAAGGAGCACGGCCATGGCCGTCGTCACCATGCGGCAGCTGCTCGAGAGCGGCGTGCACTTCGGGCACCAGACCCGGCGCTGGAACCCGAAGATGAAGCGCTTCATCTTCACCGAGCGCAACGGCATCTACATCATCGACCTGCAGCAGTCGCTGGCCTACATCGACCGCAGCTACCAGTTCGTCAAGGACACGGTGGCCCGCGGCGGTCAGATCCTGTTCGTGGGCACCAAGAAGCAGGCCCAGGAGGCCATCGCCGAGCAGTCGATGCGCGTGGGCATGCCCTACGTCAACCAGCGCTGGCTCGGCGGCATGCTCACCAACTTCCAGACCGTCAACAAGCGGCTGCAGCGGCTCAAGGAGCTCGAGGAGATCGACTTCGACGACGTCGCCGGCTCCGGTCGCACCAAGAAGGAGCTGCTCGGCCTGCGTCGTGAGCGGAACAAGCTCGAGCGCAGCCTCGGCGGCATCCGCGACATGGGTCGCACGCCCGCCGCGGTGTGGATCGTCGACACCAAGAAGGAGCACCTGGCCGTCGACGAGGCCAAGAAGCTCGGCATCCCGGTGGTCGCGGTCCTGGACACCAACTGCGACCCCGACGACGTCGACTACCCGATCCCGGGCAACGACGACGCCATCCGTTCGGTGACGCTGCTGACGCGCGTCATCGCCGACGCGGTCGCCGAGGGCCTGATGGCCCGTTCGGGCGTACGCACCGGCGAGGAGCCTGCCGGCTCCGAGCTGGGCGCTGACGAGCCGATGGCGGAGTGGGAGCGCGAGCTGCTCGCCGGCGCCGCCAGCGAGGCCGCTTCGGCGAGCGCCGCTGGGACCGCGGGCGCCACCGCCACTGCCACTGCCGACCCCAGCCGCGCGAGGCTCCGGCTGCAGCTGAGGCTCCGTCGCCCGCTGCTGCGACCGACGCTCCGCGCGACTGAGGCTCCGGCTGCGACCGAGACTGCCGCTGCGACCGAGGCGCCGGCTCCGACCGCGGCGCCCGCCACGGCCGAAGCGGTCGCCGAGGCGCCGACGGCGACGCCGGTGGACCCCGACGCTGCCGCCCAGGCGGCCAGCACGGACGCCGGTACCGACACCAGCACGGACACCAGCACGCGACACCAGCACCGAGACCACGACCGACGCCGAGACCACGACCGACGCCTGAGCACGCCCGCGGCGCGTCCCCGCGGGGACGCGCCGCGCGGCACGCTCAGGCCCGATCCAGCACCGACCCGAGAGCACGAGACGAGGACCCCCACCCCATGGCGAACATCACCGCCGCCGACGTGAAGAAGCTCCGCGACCAGACCGGCGCGGGGATGATGGATGCCAAGCGCGCGCTGACCGAGGCCGACGGCGACTTCGAGAAGGCGATCGAGGTGCTGCGCGTGAGCGGCCAGGCCAAGAGCGCCAAGCGTGGCGCCGAGCGCAGCGCGACCGCAGGACTGGTCGCCGCTTCGGGCGGCGCCCTGGTCGAGCTCAACTCCGAGACCGACTTCGTGGCCAAGAACGACCAGTTCGGCCAGGTCGCCGAGCAGCTCGCCGAGCGCGCCGCCGAGGTCAAGCCGGCCAGCCGTGAGGAGTTCCTCGCCGAGCAGCTCGCCGACGGCAAGACCGTCGAGGAGGCCGTGGCCGACCTCGCGATCAAGATCGGCGAGAAGATCGAGCTCGGCCGGGTGGCCGCGTTCGACGGCAGCGTCGAGACCTACCTGCACCGCCGCGCCAGCGACCTGCCGCCCGCGGTGGGCGTCCTGGTGGAGTACGACGGCAACGGCTCGGCCTCCGACGCCGCCCGCGACGTGGCCCTGCAGATCGCGGCCATGCGCCCGCAGTACGTCACCCGCGACGAGGTGCCCGACGACATCGTCTCCAAGGAGCGCGAGATCGCCGCGGCCACCGCCCGCGAGGAGGGCAAGCCGGAGCAGGCCGTGCCGCGGATCATCGAGGGCCGGGTCAACGGCTTCTTCAAGGACGTGGTGCTGCTCGAGCAGGCGTCGGTCAAGGAGCCCAAGAAGACCGTCAAGGCCGTGCTCGACGACGCGGGCGTCACGGTCAGCCGCTTCGCCCGGTTCGAGGTCGGTCAGGCGTGAGCACCGAGCCCGATCACGACACCAGCCGGCCGCGCTACCGCCGGGCACTGCTGAAGCTGTCCGGTGAGGTGTTCGGCGGGGGTCGGGTCGGGCTCGACGTCGACGTCCTCAGCGGCATCGCCGCCCAGGTCGTCGACGTGGTGCGGTCGGGCGTCCAGATGGCGCTCGTCGTCGGCGGCGGCAACTACTTCCGCGGCGAGGAGCTGTCCCAGCGCGGCATGGACCGCTCGCGCGCCGACTACATGGGCATGCTCGGCACGGTGATGAACTGCCTGGCCCTGCAGGACTTCCTGGAGAAGCAGGGCATGGAGACGCGGGTGCAGACCGCGATCACGATGGGCCAGGTGGCCGAGCCGTACATCCCGCGCCGTGCCAGCAGGCACCTCGACAAGGGTCGCGTCGTGATCTTCGGCGCGGGCGCGGGGATGCCGTTCTTCACCACCGACACCGTGGCCGCCCAGCGCGCGCTGGAGATCAACTGCGACGTGCTGCTGCTGGCCAAGAGCGGTGTCGACGGGGTCTACGACGCCGACCCGCGCCACCACGCCGACGCGGTGAAGTACGACGCGATCGGCTACGACGAGGTGCTGGCCAAGGGTCTGCAGGTGGCCGACGCGGCGGCGTTCAGCCTCTGCCGCGACAACCTGCTGCCGATCATCGTGTTCAACCTGATGGAGGACGGCAACATCGCGCGCGCCGTGCGCGGTGAGAAGATCGGGACGGTGGTCTCGGTCGGATGACCGCGGACCCGGCCCCGCCCGCGCGCCCGACGGAGAAAGAGGACCCACGTGATCGACCAGACCCTGCGTGAGGCCGACGCGAAGATGGACAAGGCGATCGAGGTCGCCAAGGAGGAGTTCGGCGCCATCCGCACCGGGCGCGCCCACCCCGGCATGTTCGCCAAGATCACCGCGGACTACTACGGCTCGCCGACTCCGATCCAGCAGCTCGCCGGCTTCCAGATCCCCGAGGCCCGCGTCATCATCGTGGCTCCCTACGACATGGGCGCCAAGCCGGCCATCGAGAAGGCCATCCGCGACTCCGACCTCGGCGTCAACCCCACCGACGACGGCAAGATCCTGCGCATCGTGCTGCCGGAGCTGACCGAGGAGCGCCGCCGCGAGTACATCAAGCTGGCGCGTACCAAGGCCGAGGAGGGACGCGTCGCCGTACGCAACATCCGCCGGCACGCCAAGCAGACGCTCGACCGGGCCGAGAAGGACGGCGACGTCGGCCAGGACGACGTCAAGGGCGCCGAGAAGCGGCTCGACGGCCTGACCAAGAAGCACACCGACGCCATCGACGACCTGCTGGAGCGCAAGGAAGCCGAGCTGCTCGAGGTATGAGCACCGTGCCCGCCTCCGGTGCGGCGCCTGGGGAGCCCACGGTCCGGCCCAGCCGGGCCGGGCGCAACCTGCCGGCCGCCATCGGGGTGGGTGTCGGCCTCGGAGCGGTCATCCTGTTCTCGCTCCTGGTGGTCCGCGGCGTCTTCCTCGGCGTCGTCGTCCTCGCCGCGCTGATCGCGGTGTGGGAGCTGTCCAACGCGCTGGCCAGCAGCGGCATCCGGGTCCCCGTCGTGCCGGTGAGCCTCGGCGCGGGCGCCATGCTGGTGGGCGCGTGGGCGGGTGGTGCCGAGCTGCTGGTCGTCGCGCTCGGCCTCACCGTGCTGGCCATCCTGGTGTGGCGGATGCCCGACGGCGAGAACGGTTTCGTCCGGGACGTGACGGCCGGTGTCTTCGTCACGGGGTACGTCCCGCTGCTGGGCGCGTTCGTGGTGCTGATGCTGGTGCCCGCCGACGGCGCGATGCGGGTCGTCGTGTTCATCGTGGGCGTGGTGGCGTCCGACACCGGCGGCTACGTGGCCGGCGTGCTGGCCGGCAAGCACCCGATGGCCCCGACGATCAGCCCGAAGAAGTCCTGGGAGGGCTTCGCCGGCTCGGTGATCGGCTCGGGCATCGCCTGCTGGCTGACCGTGACGTACCTGCTCGACGGCCGGCCCTGGGTCGGCGTCCTGCTCGGCGTCGCCGTCGCCGTGACCGCGACGCTCGGCGACCTGTCCGAGTCCCTCGTCAAGCGCGACCTCGGGATCAAGGACATGGGCCGGATCCTCCCCGGCCACGGCGGCCTGATGGACCGGCTCGACTCGATCCTGATGGTCGCGCCGGTGGCCTGGCTGGTGCTGGACACCCTCGTCCCGGTCTCCTGAACCGTCGTGACCCGGCTGTGGCTGGTGCGGCACGGGCCGCCGGCCATCGACCCGCTCGTCCCGGCGAGCCGGTGGCCGCTGTCGCCTGCCGGGCAGGAAGCGGTGCTCGCCGTCCGCAACGCATGGGCGCTGCCTCCTGAGGCCACCTGGCGCTCGTCGCCGGAGCCGAAGGCGCACGCGACCGCCGAGCTGTTGCGGGGGCGGTCCGTCGAGGTCCTCGATGACCTGCGGGAGGCCGTACGGCCCGCGGGCTGGCACGACGCCGGCGAGTTCGCCCGCCTGGTCGAACGCTCCTACGCCCACCCGGCGCAGCCGGCCGAGCCCGGCTGGGAGCCTGCCGACGCGACGCGCGACCGCGTCGCCGGTGCCGTACGCGACCTGCTGGCCGAAGCGCCCGACGAGCTCGTGCTGGCCGGTCACGGCACCGCGTGGACGCTGCTGGTCGCGGCGCTCACCGGGGCAGCACCCGACCGCCAGGCGTGGCGGGCCATGCGGATGCCTGACCGCTGCCTGCTGGCCGTCGAGGATCTGAGCAGCGCGACGCTCGTGCAGGGCTGGGGACGATAGCGTCGGCGACGGGAGGTGGACCGGTGTCGACCGTCGACCTGCTGCGCGCGCAGTGGCACCGCTCCTGCGCGCGGCTGCTCGATCGGCTGGCCGGGCTGACCGACGAGGAGTACCGCTGGGAGCCCGTCGCCGACTGCTGGAACGTGCGGCCGGACCCGGCCGCTCCCGGCGGCTGGACCGTCGACTACCCGGACGTGGCTCCTGACCCGCCGCCGTTCACCACCATCGCCTGGCGCCTGGTGCACATCAGCGACGGCAACTCCATCTACTGGGAGCAGGCGTTCGGGCCCGGGCGTGCGTACCTATGCCGACCTCGCGCCGCACGGTGACGCAGTCGGCGCGGTGGCCTACCTGGCCGAGAGCCAGCGACCGGTGACGACCACCCTCGCGACCTTGCACGACGACGAGCTCGAGGAAGTGCGCTCGACGCCGCTCGGCGACCGTCGTACGGTCCGGCAGATCCTGGCCACGCTGGTGGACGAGCAGGTGCACCACGGCGCGGAGGTCGGTGTGCTGCGTGACCTCTACCGCGAGCGCAGTCGCCGGGGGTGACGGCCGACCCCGGTCCCGCGTGGGACCATGGAGGGCCATGACCGACGCCCCCACCAGCCTCCCGCTGGTCTTCGACGCCCCCCGCCGCGGCAAGCCGCCGCGGCACCTCGCCGACCTCGATGCCGCCGGTCGCCGCGAGGCGGTCGCCGCGCTGGGGGAGCCGGCGTTCCGGGCCCGCCAGCTCGCGCACCACTACTTCGTGCAGGCTCGCCGACGACCCCGAGCAGATGACCGACCTGCCGGCCGACGGGCGCGACCGGCTGGTCGAGGCGTTGCTGCCGACGCTGATGTCGCCGGTCCGTACGCTGCTCGCCGACGAGGGCACCACCCGCAAGACGCTGTGGCGCATGCACGACGGCGCCCTGGTCGAGTCGGTGCTGATGCGCTACCCGGGCCGGGTGACGCTGTGCGTGTCGTCCCAGGCCGGGTGCGGCATGGCGTGCCCGTTCTGCGCGACCGGCCAGGGCGGCCTGCAGCGCAACATGTCGGCCGCCGAGATCGTCGAGCAGGTGGTGGCCGGCGCCCGGGCGCTGGCGCGCGACGAGGTGCCGGGTGGCCCGGGCCGGGTGTCCAACGTGGTGTTCATGGGCATGGGCGAGCCGCTGGCCAACTACCGCGCGGTGATGGGCGCGGTGCGCCGGCTCACCGACCCGGCTCCGGACGGCCTCGGCATGTCCGCCCGCGGCGTCACCGTCTCGACCGTCGGGCTGGTGCCGCGGATGCGCCAGCTCGCCGACGAGGGCCTGCCGGTCACGTTGGCGCTCTCGCTGCACGCTCCCGACGACGAGCTCCGCAACGAGCTGGTGCCGGTCAACACCCGCTGGTCGGTCGCCGAGACGGTCGAGACCGCGTGGGACTACGCCGACCGTACGCACCGCCGGGTGTCGATCGAGTACGCGATGATGCGCGGCATCAACGACCAGGCGTGGCGGGCCGACCTGCTCGCCGACGTCCTGCACGCCTACGGCGACTGGGGCTGGGTGCACGTCAACCTGATCCCGCTCAACCCGACGCCGGGGTCGAAGTGGACGGCGTCCGACCCCGCCGACGAGGCGGAGTTCGTGCGCCGGCTGCGGGCCAAGGGCGTGCCGACCACCGTCCGGGACACCCGCGGCCGCGAGATCGACGGCGCCTGCGGGCAGCTGGCCGCCTCCTCGTCGTGACCCCGGGAGTGACGCGGCCGGCGCTGGTGGCGACCGACCTCGACGGCACCCTGCTGCACACCGACGGCGCGTTGTCCGAGCGCAGCCGACGCGCGCTGGCTCGCCGTCGAGGACGTCGGGCGTGCACATCGTGGTGGTCACCGCCCGGCCACCGCGCTGGATGCACGACTTCCACGGCATCGTCGGCCGGCACGGAGTGGCGCTGTGCGCCAACGGTGCCTACGTCTACCACGTGGCCGAGCGGCGGCTGCTGGCCGAGCGGACGCTCGCGACCGAGCTGGTGCTCGACGTGGCCGCGGTGCTGCGAGACGGCCTTGCCCGGCACGGCTTTCGCGGTGGAGACGGCCGACGGGTTCGGCCGCGAACCGGCCTTCGTCGACCCGTACCCGCCGCTGCCGGGGATGCCGGTCGGCCCGCTCGACCAGCTCGTGGCGCAGCCGGCGGGCAAGCTGCTGGCGCGTAACGAGACGCTGGCCCCGGAGGTCTTCCTCGACCGCGTGCGCGACCTGCTCGGCGGGCAGGCGGTGCTGGCCTACTCCGGGGCCGACGGCCTGGCCGAGATCAGCGCACCGGGCGTCACCAAGGCAGCCGCGCTGGCCGACTGGTGCGAGCGGCTCGGCGTCGCGCCGGAGACGGTCTGGGCGTTCGGGGACATGCCGAACGACCTGTCGATGCTCACCTGGGCGGGCCGCGGCCACGCGGTCGCCAACGCGCACCCCGAGGTGCTGGCAGCAGCCGATGCGGTCTGCCCGTCCAACGACGAAGACGGCGTCGCGCGCACGCTCGAGGCCCTGCTGGCCGGATGATGCCCGACTACGAGCGTGCGGCCGCGACGTACGACGAGACGCGCGGCGGCGTGCCGCGGGCGGAGGCAGCGGCCGAGGCGGTGGCAGTGCTGCTCCCGCCGGGTCGGTGCCTGGACGTCGGCGGCGGCACCGGTCTCGTGGCACTCGGTCTGCTGCGGCGGGGCGTCGACGTGGTGGTGGTCGACCGCTCGACGGCGATGCTCGCCCGTGCGGCCGTCCGGCTCCCGGGTCGGTGCGTGCGCGCCGACGCCTCCCGGCTGCCGGTTCGCCGACTCGTCGGTCGACGCGGTGCTGACGATGTGGCTGCTGCACCTGCTGGACGATGCGCGGCCGGTGCTGGACGAGGCGGCGCGGGTGCTGCGGCCGGGCGGCGTGCTGGTCACGACCGTCGACAAGGCCGCCGCGCACGGCTATCGCGACGACGCGCCGACAGATCGTGAGGCAGACGTCACGGCGTACGCGCGCCGCCTCGGGCTGGAGCCGGTGGCTCGCGGCTCCTACGTCGGCCACGGGCAAGCACGCGACGGCGGGCGCGACCCGGTCTACCCGTTGCTTGCGCTGCGCCGCGGCTGAGTCGGCGACGCGTGTCGCCGACTCAGCGCGCGGTCAGTGCTCCGGTGTCAGAGGTTCCAGTTCAGGACGTTGTTCTTGACGCCGTTCGAAAGGCCGACCAGCAAGGGCGCCGGGAGCCGGTTCCGGTCGAAGCTGTTCTGGGCGCGGTTGCGAGCGGCGGTGAAATCGGTGGCGTCGGCCAGCTGCGCGAACAGCAGCAGGTGCCTCGTGCTCTTGGCCGGGATGGTGATCCGGTAGGAGACGCCCAGGCAGCTGTCGGCGTTCGGCACGTCGTTCGTCACGTTGACGAGCTTCTTGCGGGCGTTCTTGCCGTACCACGCGTTCGTGACCAGGGCGTCGCTCGGGGCAGCGGCGTCGTCTGCCACGAGCAGCCAGCGGTCGTTGATCTGGAACGACAGGTCCGGCCCGGTCGACGAGGCCCGGACGACCTCGTCCCCGTCGGCCCCGTAGTCGCTCTCGATGCGGACCTGCAGGACGATGGACCTGCGGGTGCCGTTCTTGAACGAGATCAGGTCACGCATCGTCGGGCTGGTCGCAAGTGCCCGGTCTGTCCGGGTGACCTTCACCCCGCTGAGCCGGCTGGGACCCACCTGGAGCTGCTCGCCGACCTCGTTGCCCTGGTCGTTGTTGTCGACGAACTGCCGGTTGTTGACGTAGAGGATCATGCCGCCGTCGTAGGCGTCGGAGTCGTTCGCCGACTCGCCGTCGTCGACCGGCGTGTAGGCATCCTTGTCGAGCACGTCGACGTGCAGGCAGTCGTCGTTGCCGGGCTCGTCGTTGTCCGGGTCGAAAAGGGTGCTGTTGCCACCCTCGAGTTCGACGTCGTCGATGAGGGCCTGGGTCGCGGCGGCCGGCCCGGTGAGGCCGGCCACGAGCACGCCGGCGAACACGAGTCCCAGCGCGCGGCGGTGGCGGGGGCGGAGGTTCATGCGGGATCCCATTCGGCAGGGGGCAGGGGAGTCTCGACAACGTAACGCTCACCTCGTCGCGGCGAAGGCGTTTCGCGGAGCCTCAGTAGGCCTGCGCGAGCAGCTCGCCGAACAGCTCGTGCTCGTCGACGTCGGCGCCCCTCGCGCGGAACCAGGTGCACACGTTCGTGCAGTCCCGCATCAGCAGGTCCATGCCCACTGGGTTGCCGATGATGTCGATGACCTGGGGCAGGTCGATGATCACCAGCCGCTCGCCCTGGGCCAGGATGTTGTACGGCGAGAGGTCGCCGTGCGCGAGGTGCCGCCGGGCCAGCAGCGCCATCGCCTCCCGCAGCTGGGCGAACCAGTGGTCGCGCAGGCCAGGCTCCGGCCGGGTCTGCGCGAGCCGCGGGGCCGCGGCGCCGTCGACGGAGACGTACTCCATCAGGATCTCGGTGCCGTCGACCTGCACCGGGTACGGCACCGGCACCCCGGCCGACCACAGCGAGCACAGCGCATCCCACTCCGCGGCCGCCCACTGGCCGGTCGCGACGGATCGCCCGTGCGCGGTGCCCTTGGCCATGGCGCGCATGTCGCGGGTGTCCCGGACCTTGCGGCCCGCGGTGTAGACGCTGCTGCGCTGGAAGCTGCGGTGCTCGGCGGAGCGGTAGCGCTTGGCCGCCATCACGACCGACTGGTCGGGATGCGTACGCGATGCGCGCTCGAGCAGGAAGACGTCGGCCTCCTTGCCGGTCTTCAGGACGCCGAGCTCGGTGTCCACGGCGGAGTCGTCGGTGACCACCCAGTCGGGGCGCGGCTCAGGGCCGCGGGCGAGGCGCTCGATCGACAGCCAGGTGGACCAGCGCTGGTCGTCGTCGAGGGTCTCGTCGACCGCGGTGAAGTCGAAGGTGAAGTCAGAACGGGGCTGTGAAGCGTGAGCTGCAGACATGCGGGAGTGCTCCGAGTGAGAGTGCGGCGGGCGTGCGGACAGGCCCACGGGCAGTGGTGGACATCTCGACGCCTCCTCTCACTCGGGTACGCGCAGTGCGTCGGCTCCAGAGTGCGGGGTCGCACGCTCCGCCCGCAACAGGTTTAGTGACCCCATGAGCGTCTACGCCGACACGTTCCGACGCAGCATCGACGACCCGGAGGGGTTCTGGTCCGAGCAGGCCGACCTGGTCGACTGGATCCACCGGCCGGACCGGGCCCTCGACGACAGTCGTCCGCCGTTCTACCGGTGGTTTCCCGGTGGCACGCTGAACACCTGCTACAACGCGCTCGACCGGCACGTGGTCGGCGGCCGCGGCGACCAGCCGGCGCTGGTCTACGACAGCCCGGTCACCGACACGCAGCGGACGTACACGTACGCGCAGCTGGTGGAGCGGGTCGCGGCATTCGCGGGCGGCCTGCGCAAGCTCGGCGTGAGCAAGGGCGACCGGGTGCTGATCTACATGCCGATGGTGCCCGAGGCCGTGGTCGCGATGCTGGCCTCCGCGCGGCTGGGCGCGGTGCACTCGGTGGTGTTCGGTGGCTTCGCGGCGGCCGAGCTCGCGGCCCGGATCGACGACGCCCAGCCCGACGTGGTGGTGGCGGCTTCGTGCGGTGTCGAGCCGAGCCGGGTGGTGGAGTACAAGCCGTTGCTGGACAAGGCCATCTCGCTCGCTGACGCACGCCCCGAGCGCGTGCGTGGTGCTGCAGCGGCCGCAGTGCAGGGCCGAGATGGATCCCGATCGCGACATCGACTTCGAGGTGCTCATGCGGGCGGGCGCGGACGACCCCGCCGAGTGCGTGCCGGTTGCGGCGACCGACCCGCTGTACGTGCTGTACACCTCGGGCACGACCGGCAAGCCCAAGGGCATCGTGCGGGACAACGGGGGACACGCCGTCGCGCTGGCGTGGTCGATGCCCAACATCTACGACGTGCACCCCGGCCAGGTGTGGTGGACCGCCTCCGACGTCGGGTGGGTCGTCGGGCACTCGTACATCGTCTACGCGCCGCTGCTGATCGGTGCCACCTCGGTGCTCTACGAGGGCAAGCCGGTCGGCACGCCCGACGCCGGTGCGTTCTGGCGGGTGATGGCCGAGCACCGGGTGGAGGGGTTCTTCACCGCGCCGACGGCGATCCGGGCGATCAAGAAGGAGGACCCCGACGGCAAGCTGAAGGCCGAGCACGACCTCTCGGCGCTGCGCAACGTCTTCCTGGCGGGGGAGCGGCTCGACCCCGACACCTACACGTGGGTGACCGACCAGGTCGGGGTGCCGGTGGTCGACCACTGGTGGCAGACCGAGACCGGCTGGCCGATCGTCGCCAACCTGCGCGGGCTCGACCCGATGCCGCTCAAGCCCGGGTCACCGAGCGTGCCGGTGCCGGGATGGGACGTGCAGGTGCTGGGGGAGCAGGGCGAGCCGGCGGGTGCGGACGAGGACGGCGCGATCTGCGTACGGCTCCCGCTGCCGCCCGGTGCGCTGCCCACGCTGTGGGGCGACGACGACCGGTACGTCGCGTCGTACCTCTCGGCGTTCGAGGGTTACTACCTCTCCGGCGACGGTGGTTACGTCGACGACGACGGTTACGTCTACGTGATGGGCCGCACCGACGACGTCATCAACGTCGCGGGGCACCGGCTCTCGACCGGCGTCATCGAGGCGGTGCTCGCCCAGCACCCCGCGGTGGCCGAGTGCGCGGTGATCGGGGTGGCCGACCCGATGAAGGGCCAGGTGCCGCGCGGGTTCGTGGTGCTGAAGGCGGGAGCAGACATCGACCCCGACGAGCTCGCGACCGCGCTGGTCGCCTCGGTGCGGGAGGAGGTCGGCCCGGTCGCGGCGTTCCGCGACGTCGACGTGGTGCCGGCCCTGCCCAAGACCCGCTCCGGCAAGATCCTGCGCAAGTCGATGCGCGAGATCGCGGACGGCGAGGACGCCGTCGTCCCGTCCACGATCGAGGACCCGACCGTCCTCGACACCCTCACCCCCACCCTCCGCCACCCCTGACCCCGGCGATCCGCGGCTTCTGGTTGCGCGATCCGCGGGTTCTGGTTGCGCGATCCGCGGGTTGTGGTTGTGCGAATCCGCAGGGTTCTTGCTGTGGAATCCGAGCATTGCGGTTGTTGGCCATGTACGCCGGACCACAATCCTCGGACGGGGCAACCACGAATCCTCGGACGGGGCAACCAGAACCCTCGGACGGGGCAACCAGAACCCTCGGATGGGGCAACCAGAACCCGCGGATCGTCAGTGGCCGCCGATGAGGGGGGCCATCGCGCGGGCGAGGACGCTGGGGCGGCGGGTGAGGCGCTCCTCCAGGTCGGCGACGCCCATCACCCGCAGGCCGGCGTTGACGCCGAGCCAGCGCAGCGGCTCCGGCTCCCAGCGCCGCGAGCGGTGTCCCACCCAGGGCAGGTCGACCACGGGTGACTGCCGGCCGAGCACGAGGTCGGCGATGGTGCGGCCGGCCAGGTTGGACGTGCCG
The DNA here is from genome assembly GCA_963801045.1 of uncultured Actinomycetota bacterium. GTDB lineage: Bacteria > Actinomycetota > Actinomycetes > Propionibacteriales > Nocardioidaceae > JACCWP01. Next base: position 23,900 of record CAWDDC010000003.1, on the reverse strand, counting down.
ACGCCGTCGCCGACGTAGCCGCCGCCCCACGCCACACCCGGTCGCCTTGTCCAGTCCCACCGACGCGTGCCAGTCGCGCGGCACGCCGAGCGGGCCGCCCCAGCGGTGCGTGATCCGGGCGGCACCGATCTGCGGGAACAGGTCGCGCAGGATCTTCTCCAGCTGGCGGAACACCCGGGGCTCGTGGTCGAAGCCCGGCCGCACCCGGGAGCTGAAGTGGTACGGCGCGCCGCGCCCGCCGAACGCCAGCCGCCCGTCGGCGGTGCGCTGGGCGTAGATCACCAGGTGCCGCGCGTCGGTCAGCGTCGGGCGACCGGCCATGCCGATCCGGGCCCACACCTCGTCGCTCAACGGCTCGGTCGCGACCATCAGCGAGTAGACCGGCGCCAGCGTGCGCCGCTCGCCCGCGAGCCCCGGCGTGTAGCCCTCGGTCGCGCGCACCACCACCTCGGCCCGCACGGATCCGGCGTCGGTGTCGACGCGCCACGGCCGCACCGCGCGTACGGCCGTCTGCTCGTGCACGGTCACCCCGCGCCGCTCCACCGCCCGGGCCAGCCCGCGGACCAGCCGGGCGGGGTGCACCGCCGCGCAGTGCGGGGTGTACGTCGCGCCGTAGACCCGTGCGAGGCAGCCGCCCGCGCGCTGGCCTCGTCGGCGTCGAGCAGCGCGAGGTCGTCGGACCCGAGGCCCCACGACCGCGCCTCCTCGACCTCGGCGCGCAGCCGCCGCAGCTGCACCGGGTGTCGCGCCAGCGTCAGGGTGCCGCCCTGCTGCCAGTGCGCGTCGATGCCCTCGTCGGCGACGACGCGGCCCACCTCGCCGACCGTGTCCTGCATCGCCCGCAGCATCCGCACGGCGGCCTCCCGACCGGCGTACGAAGGCGACGCCCCCGGGCCGTCGGCTGCCTTCGCGATCCCCGCCGCCGAGCTCGGGAACAGCGCCGAGCACCAGCCGCCGTTGCGCCCCGATGCGCCGAAGCCCGCGACCTCGCGCTCGAGCACCATCACCCGCAGCGACGGGCTCGCCACCGCGAGGTAGTACGCGGTCCACAGCCCGGTGAAGCCGGCCCCCACGATGGCGACGTCGACCTCGGTGCTGCCCGGCAGCGAGGGGCGCGGACGCCAGTCGTCGTCGGCGGTCTCGTGCCACAGCGAGAGCGCGCGGTAGCGCTCGGTGGAGGTGTCCGACACGCTCAGCGCACGCCCCATGAGTAGGTCTGCTTGCGCAGCCGCAGGTAGACGAACGTCTCCGTCGTGCGCACACCGGGCAGCGTACGGATCCGCGTCGACAGCACCTCGAGCAGCTGCTCGTCGCTCTCGCACACGATCTCGGCCAGCAGGTCGAAGCTGCCGGCGGTCACCACGACGTAGTCGATCTCGGCCATCTCGGCCAGCTCGTCGGCCACGCTGTCCAGCGGTCCCTCGACCCGGATGCCGATCAGCGCCTGCCGGGCGAACCCGAGCTGGAGCGGGTCGGTGACCGCCACGATCTGCATGACGCCGCTCTCGATCAGCCGCTGCACCCGCTGGCGCACCGCCGCCTCGGACAGCCCCACGGCCTTGCCGATGGCGGCGTACGGGCGGCGGCCGTCCTGCTGCAGCTCGGCGATGATCGCCTTGGACGTGTCGTCGAGGGCGGTGGCCCCCGCAGCTCCACCGCCGGCCTTCGTCCGTCGACTCACGCAGCGATACTGACCGCACGGACCGCTCGCGCACAAGGTGTTCTAACGAGGAATCCGTAGCGAAACAGCATCGTAACCACGGAATCGCTTGTATCCGCCCGCCTGCTCTGCGACCATCCGTGCCATCGGCCAGTCGTCCCCGAGGAGGCCTGCAGGTGAGCACGACGGGCCACCAGATCATCGGCGGAGACCGCCGAGTCAGGTCGTTCCGACAGCACGGTGGCCGTGGTCGACCCGGCCACCGGGCGCACCGTCGTCGACGCCGATCTCGCGGCTCCCAGCGACGTCGACGACGCGGTCGCGGCAGCGCGGGCGGCGTACCCGGACTGGTCGAGGGCGACCCCCGCGGAGCGTTCCGGCGCGCTGCTCGCCTTCGCCCGCGAGCTGGAGTCGGTCGCCGACGACCTGGCGGTCACCGAGAGCGGCCAGACCGGCAAGCCGCTGCGGCTGTCGCGGGAGTTCGACGTGCCGGGCACCATCGACAACACCGCGTTCTTCGGCGGCGCCGCGCGCCAGCTCGAGGGCCAGTCCGCGGGGGAGTACTCCGGCGACCACACGTCCTACGTACGGCGTGAGCCGATCGGCGTGGTCGGCTCGATCTCGCCGTGGAACTACCCGCTGCAGATGGCCGCCTGGAAGGTGCTGCCGGCGATCGCCGCGGGCAACACCATCGTGCTCAAGCCGGCCGAGATCACCCCGCTCACCTCGTTGATGTTCGCCGAGGCCGCGCACCGGGCCGGTGTGCCGGGTGGCGTGGTCAACGTCATCACGGGTACGGGTCCCGTCGCCGGCGAGGCGCTGGTCGCGCACCCGGATGTCGACATGGTGAGCTTCACCGGCTCGACCGCGGTCGGGAGGCGGGTCGGGACGCTCGCGGTCGACGGCGTGCGCCGGGTCCACCTCGAGCTCGGGGGCAAGGCCCCGTTCGTGGTGTTCGACGACGCCGACCTCGAGGCGGCCGTGCACGGGGCGGTCGCCGGTGCCCTGATCAACACCGGGCAGGACTGCACCGCCGCCACCCGCGCGATCGTGCACCGCTCGCTGGTCGACGACTTCGTCGACGGCGTCGCCCAGCTGATGGGGGCGCTGCGGCTCGGCGGACCCGGCGACGACGACACCGACCTCGGCCCGCTGGTGTCGTTCGCGCACCGCGACCGCGTCGCCGCTCACGTCGACCGCGCCCGCGACGGCGGCGCCAAGGTCGTGTGCGGCGGCCGCGCCGGCACCGGCGACCTGACCGTCGGCGCCTACTACGAGCCCACGCTGGTCACCGGGGCCGGGCCGGGCAGCTCACTGTGGAGCGACGAGGTGTTCGGCCCCGTACTGCTGGTGGTGCCCTTCGACACCGACGACGAGGCGCTGGCACTCGCCAACGACACGCCGTACGGGCTCGCCGCGTCGGCGTGGACCCGCGACGTGCACCGCGCGCTGCGCGCGACCCGCGAGATCGCCGCCGGCTGCGTGTGGGTCAACGACCACATCCCGATCATCTCCGAGATGCCGCACGGCGGGTACAAGCGCTCTGGCTTCGGCAAGGACATGAGCGTCTACTCGTTGGAGGACTACACCCAGGTGAAGCACGTGATGATGGACGGCACCGCGACCGCGCGGAAGCCCTGGCACCGCACGGTGTTCGCGGACCGCTCCGCGGACGAGGCCCGACGGAGGTAGACGATGGCATGAGCCCGATGTCGACGGCGGACGGTGCTGCAGGGCACCGGGGTCGCTGCCTTCCTCGGCGGCAGCGCGGCTGGTGCTGCCGGCTGTTCGGCACCGAGGGCGCCAAGCAGACCCCGCAGTCGTGTCCGAGCACGGACCTGTCCTCGATCGCGAGAACGAGCTCGATCGTGTCCAACTGGCCGGCCTACATCGACCCGCCGACCAAGGCCGACCTCGACCCTCGACGACTTCGAGGACGAGACCGGCATCACGGTCGACTACACCGACGACGTGACCGACAACGCCGAGTTCTTCGCCAAGGTCGCAACCAGCTGGGCGCCTGCGAGACGATCGAGCGCGACATCTTCGTGCTGACCGACTGGATGGCCGCCCGGATGATCTCGGTGGGCTGGATCCAGCAGCTCGACCACGCCAACCTGCCCAACGTCGACGCGAACCTGCTCGAGAACCTGCGCGACGCCGGCCTGGGACCCCGAGCGCAAGTACTCCGTGCCCTGGCAGAGCGGGCTGACCGGGATCGCCTACAACGCGAGCTACACCGACGAGGTGGGCAGCGTTCGCCGAGCTGCTGACCCGGTCCGACCTCAAGGGCAAGGTCACCCTGCTCACCGAGATGCGCGACACGATGGGCTTCATGCTCAAGGTCGCGGGCGCCGACCCGGAGGACTTCGACGACGACGACTGGGACGAGGCGATCGACGTCGCTCGACGAGCGCCAACAGCGCGGGTCAGATCCGGCAGTTCACCGGCAACGACTACATCCGGGACCGCTGAGCAGCGGCAACGTCGTCGCCTGCGAGGCGTGGTCGGGCGACGTCATCGCAGCTGCAGTTCGAGAACCCGAACATCAAGTTCGTGATCCCCGAGGAAGGGTCTGTCGCTCTGGAGCGACAACATGCTGGTGCCCAACCTGGCCACTCACAAGGCCAACGCCGAGGCGTGGATGAACTACTACTACGACCCGGCGGTCGCCGCGAAGCTCGCGGCCTGGGTCAACTACATCTGCCCCGTCGAGGGCGCGCAGGAAGAGATGGAGAAGATCGACCAGTCGCTCGTCGACAACCCGCTGATCTTCCCGACGACGGAGTTCCTCGAGCGACACCTTCGCGATGATGCCGCTGGACGAGGCCAAGTCCAGCGAGTACGAACTCGACTTCCGACCGTCATCGGAGGATGAGCGCATGACGACGTCACCCGACGCGATCGTGGACGACACCGGCGCCCGGGCGACGCGACCGGGCCGACGGAACGACCGCACGACCTCCGGCTCGAGTCGATGACCAAGCGGTTCGCCACCTTCACCGCCGTCGACGACCTCGTCGGTCACGGTGCCGCAGGGATCGTTCTTCGCCCTGCTCGGCCCGTCGGGTTGCGGCAAGACCACGACGCTGCGGATGGTCGCCGGGCTGGAGCAGCCGACCAGCGGCAAGATCTTCATCGGCGACGTCGGACGTCGCCGGGCTGAAGCCGTACAAGCGGCCGGTCAACACGGTGTTCCAGAGCTACGCGCTGTTCCCGCACCTGTCGATCTTCGAGAACGTCGCGTTCGGCCTGCGACGCCGCGGTCGCAAGGACGTCGACGTGCGAGGTCAGCGACATGCTCGAGCTGGTCGAGCTCGACGTCGCAGGCAAGCGCAAGAAGCCGACCCAGCTGTCCGGTGGCCAGCAGCAGCGGGTCGCGCTGGCCCGGGCGCTGATCAACAAGCCCGAGGTGCTGCTGCTCGACGAGCCGCTCGGCGCGCTCGACCTCAAGCTGCGCCGCCAGATGCAGGTCGAGCTGAAGCGGATCCAGATCGAGGTCGGCCTCACGTTCGTGCACGTCACGCACGACCAGGAAGAGGCCATGACCATGGCCGACACGATCGCGGTGATGAACAAGGGCGTCATCGAGCAGATGGGCGCCCCGTCCGAGCTGTACGAGAACCCGCGCACGACGTTCGTGGCCAACTTCCTCGGCCAGTCCAACCTGATCGAGGGCGAGGTCGTCGACAGCACGCGGCGACGCGTCTCGTCGTCGACGTGCACGGGACGCGGCTGGCGCGCCGGCAGGGAGCGCGCAGCCTCGACAGCGGCCGGGTCTGGCTCGGGGTCCGTCCCGAGAAGGTGTTCATGTCGGCTGCCGACGACGGCGAGGCGGACGGCAACGTCAACACCCTGGCCGGCGGCATCGTCTCGGACGTCAGCTTCATCGGGGTGAGCACGCTCTACCTGGTGCGCATGCCCTGGGGACAGGAGCTGACCGTCTTCGAGCAGAACAGCGGCGCGCGTGCGCTGTTCGCCCCGGACACCGCGGTCGACCTGCACTGGAACCGCGACCACGCCTTCCTGCTCGACGCCGCCCAGGACGCCCAGCGCGGGCGTCGAGACGGTGGACGGCGACTGATGGCCGCGACCGACGGCGGCGCCGGCCGGACGCGCCCCCGGACGAGCCCGCCGCCCGACGCCGGCACGAAGCGGCAGCGGTCGCCGACCGGCTACCTGCTGCTGCTTCCCGGCGCGCTGTGGCTGGCGCTGTTCTTCGTGGTGCCGTTCTACTCCCTGATCGCGACCAGCCTGTACGACCCGGCCGGCAGCGTCCTCGGCGGCTACGACATGACGTGGCACTTCGCCAACTACGCCGACGCGCTCGCCGACTACTGGCAGCCGTTGGTGCGCTCGCTGGTCTTCGGCGGCATCGCCACGCTGCTGTGCCTGCTGATCGGCTACCCGCTGGCCTACGCGATCGCCTTCAAGGCCGGGCGCTGGCGCAACCTGATGCTGGTGCTCGTCATCGCACCGTTCTTCACCAGCTTCCTGATCCGCACGCTGTCCTGGCAGCTGATCCTCTCCGACAACGGCTGGGTGGTCGGCACGCTGCAGACGGTCGGGCCTGCTCGGCGACGGACGGCCGGCTGCTCGCCACGTCGTTCGCCGTGGTGATGGGGCTGACGTACAACTTCCTGCCGTTCATGGTGCTGCCGCTGTACGCCAGCCTGGAGAAGATCGACCCGCGGCTGATCGAGGCCGCCAGCGACCTCTACGCCTCGCCGATCCGCGGGTTCGCCAAGGTGACGTTCCCGCTGTCGTTGCCGGGAGTCGTGGCCGGCACGCTGCTGACCTTCATCCCGGCCGCCGGCGACTACATCAACGCCGAGCTGCTCGGCAGCCCCAACGACCGGATGCTCGGCAACGTCATCCAGACGCTGTTCACCGATGCCAACCTCTACCCGACCGCCGGCGCGCTGTCGATGATCCTGATGCTGCTGATCGTCGCCATGGTGCTGTTCTACATCCGCCGCGCGGGGACGGAGGACCTGGTGTGAGCCCGCTGCAGCGCGCCGGCCGCTGGGTCTCCGACCACCTGATCATGACGATCGGCATCCTGGTGCTGATCTACATGTTCGTGCCGATCGCCATCGTGGTCGGCGATGAGCTTCAACCACGCCGCCGTCGCGCGAACCTGTACGCCTTCGGCAGCTCGACGCTGAACAACTGGACCGACCCGTGCGGGCCGCTGGACATGTGCGACTCGCTGGTGCGCAGCGTCCAGATCGGGCTGCTGGCGACGCTCGGCGCCACCGCTGCTCGGCACGCTGATGGCGTTCGCCCTGGTGCGGCACCGGTTCGCCGGCCGCGGCGCGGCCAACCTGGTCATCTTCCTGCCGATGGCCTCGCCCGAGATCGTGATGGGCTCGTCGCTGCTGGCGCTGTTCGTCGCGTCCGGCTTCGGCGGCCAGCTCGGCTTCTGGACGATCCTGATCGCGCACATCATGTTCTGCCTGTCGTTCGTCGTCGTGACGGTCAAGGCGCGGCTGACCGGGCATGGACTCGCGGCTCGAACAGGCGGCGATGGATCTGTATGCCAACGAGTGGCAGACGTTCTGGCGGGTCACGTTCCCGCTGGTGTTCCCGGGCATCCTCGGCGCTGCGCTGCTGGCGTTCTCGCTGAGCTTCGACGACTTCATCATCACCAACCTCAACGCCGGCAACACGACGACGTTCCCGATGTTCGTCTGGGGCGCCGCGCAGAAGCAGATCCCGATGCAGATCAACGTGGTCGGCACGGCCATGTTCGCCATCGCGATCGTCCTGGTCGTCGGCGGCGAGGCCACCCGGCGGCGCCGCGAGCGCGCCGCGGCATGACCACTGCCCTCGACGCGCCGGCCGATGCAGCCCTGGCCGGTGCCCGGCGGATGCCGTTCTGGCTGGACGATCCGCGCCGGCCGGACCCGCTGGCCCCGCTCAGCGCTGACACCGCGGGCCGACCTCGTCGTGGTCGGCGGCGGCTACACCGGGCTGTGGACCGCGCTGCGGGCGAAGGAGCGCGATCCCGGCCGCGACGTCGTGGTGCTCGAGGCCGGCCGGTGCGGTGAGGCCGCCAGCGGGCGCAACGGCGGGTTCGCCGAGCCCAGCCTGACCCACGGCTTCGCCAACGGGACTGCGCGCTGGCCGGACGAGATGCCGACACTGCTGCGGCTGGGCGGCGAGAACATCGACGGCCTGGTCGACACGGTGGCGCGGTACGGCATCGACTGCGGTCTCGAGCGCACCGGCGAGCTCGCGGTGGCGACCCGCGAGCACGAGGTGGCCGGGGTGGTCGAGGAGGCCGAGCAGATGCGGGCCGCCGGTCTGCCGGTCCGGTTGCTGGACGCCGAGCAGACCAGGGCCCGGGTCGCGTCGCCGACCTACCTGGCTGCCCTGATACGACCCCGAGGTGGTGATGGTCGAGCCCGCCCGGCTCGCCTGGGGGCTGCGGCAGGCGTGCCTCGACCTCGGCGTACGCCTGCACGAGCAGTCGCCGGTCGTCGGCATCGAGCGTGACGGCGCCGGCGTGCGTGTGCCGTACGGAGCAGGCGCGGGTACGTGCCGGGCGGGTGGTGCTGGGCACCAACGCGTCCCGGCCGCTGCTGCGCCGGCTGCGGCTGATGACGGTGCCGGTGCACGACTACTCGGTGGTGACCGAGCCGCTCGACGCACGAGCAGCGGGCGGCCGTCGGCTGGGCCGGTCGCGAGGGGGTCGGCGACGCGGGCAACCTCTTCCACTACTACCGGCTGACGCGTGACGACCGTCTGCTGTTCGGTGGCTACGACGCGATCTACCACTACGGCAGCGGGACCGGTCCGCACACCGAGCACCGCGACGCGACCTACCGGGTGCTCGTGACGCACCTGCTCGAGACCTTCCCGCAGCTGGCGGGCATCGGGATCAGCCACGCGTGGGGCGGTGTGATCGACACGTGCACCCGGTTCTGCTGCTTCTGGGGCACGGCGATGCGCGGGCAGGTGGCGTACGCGCTCGGCTTCACCGGGCTCGGCGTCGCAGCGACCCGCTTCGCCGCCGACACCGCGCTGGACCTGGTCGACGGTCTGGACACCGAGCGCACCGGGCTGGCCGATGGTGCGGCGAGCAGGCCGATGCCGTTCCCGCCCGAGCCGTTGCGCTGGGTCGGCATCGAGGCGACGAAGCGGTCGATGGTGCGGGCGGACCGTACCGGGCGTGACAACCTGTGGCTGAGGACGATGGACAGGCTGGGACTGGGCTTCGACTCGTGAGCAGACAGTGACTCGTGAGAGTCGGAGGATGTGCACGGTGATTCCTGAGGAGGCGGCGATGGACGACCTGCTGGCGCGGCACAAGGCGGTGATGCCCTCGTGGCTGGCGCTGTACTACGACGAGCCGATGGAGATCGTGTCCGGCAAGGGCTGCCGCGTGACGGCGTCGGACGGGCGCGAGTACCTCGACTTCTTCGCCGGGATCCTCACCAACATGCTCGGCTACGACGTGCCCGAGGTGCGCGCGGCGATCGACGAGCAGCTCGGGCGCGGTGTGCTGCACACGTCGACGCTCTACCTGCTGCGCGGGCAGGTCGAGCTGGCCGAGAAGCTCGCGCGGCTCTCCGGCATCCCGGACGCCAAGGTGTTCTTCACCTGCTCCGGCACGGAGGCCAACGAGGCCGCGATGCTGCTCGCCACCCAGGCCCGCGGCAGCAACCAGGTGATCGCGCTGCGCAACAGCTATCACGGGCGGGGCTTCGGCACCGTCGCCGTGACCGGCAACCGGGGCTGGTCGGCGTCCAGCCTGAGCCCGGTGCAGGTGACGTACGCGCAGGGTGGTCGCAAGGTGCGGCGCCTTCGCCGGGCTCGACGACCGCGCGTACATCGATGCGTGCGTGGCCGACCTGCGCGACCTGCTCGCGACGACGACCGCCGGCGACGTGGCGTGCATGATCGCCGAGCCGGTGCAGGGCGTCGGCGGCTTCGCGATCCCGCCGGACGGGCTGCTGGGCGCGTACGCCGAGGTGCTCGCCGAGCACGGCATCCTGTTCATCAGCGACGAGGTGCAGACCGGGTGGGGCCGCACCGGCGACCACTTCTGGGGCTACGAGGCGCACGGCGTGCAGCCCGACGCGCTCACCTTCGCCAAGGGCCTCGGCAACGGGACGGCGATCGGCGGCGTCGTGGCCCGCGCCGACCTGATGGACTGCCTGACCGCCAACTCCATCTCGACGTTCGGCGGCAACCCGATCGTCCGCGGCCGCGGCCAACGCCACGCTCGACTACGTGCTCGAGCACGACCTGCAGCAGCAGGCGGCGGTCGTCGGGCGGCTGCTGCTCGACGGTCTGCGGGAGGCGTTCGGCGACCTGCCGGGTGTGCTCGAGGTGCGCGGCAAGGGGCTGATGATCGGCGTCGAGCTGGCGCGCCCTGGCACCGGCGAGCCCGACCCTGCCGCGGCGTCCGCCGTGCTGGAGGCGACCCGCGAGCGCGGGCTGCTGATCGGCAAGGGCGGCCTGCACGGCAACTGCCTGCGGGTGGCGCCGCCGCTCACGCTGAGCGAGGCCGAGGCCCGGGAGGGCCTCGGCCTGCTGGTCGACGCCGTCCGCGCCTCCCTCGCCTAGCCACCCCGAACGAGTTGTCACCGCCACGTTGAGCCAGGACTCAACGAGACGGTGACAAGTCGGGGGAGTGGGGCGTCAGAGGCGGTCCCAGGCGCGGGTGAGCACGTCGCGCAGCACCTGCTCGATGAAGTCGAAGTGGCTCTGGTCGCAGATCAGCGGCGGCGCGAGCTGGATGACCGGGTCGCCGCGGTCGTCGGCGCGGCAGTAGAGCCCGGCGTCGAACAGCGCCTTGGAGAGGAAGCCGCGCAGCAGCCGCTCGGACTCCGCGCTCGGTGAACGTCTCCTTGGTGGCCTTGTCCTTGACCATCTCGATGCCGTAGAAGTACCCGTCGCCGCGTACGTCGCCGACGATCGGCAGGTCGTTGAGCTTCTCCAGCGTCGCGCGGAACCCGCCCTCGGTCTCGAGCACGTGCTCGTTGAGCTGCTCGCGCTCGAAGATGTCGAGGTTGGCCATCGCCACCGCGGCGGACACCGGGTGGCCGCCGAAGGTGTAGCCGTGCAGGAACATGTTCGCCCCGTCGGCGAACGGCTCGAACAGCCGGTCGGTGGCGATCATCGCGCCGAGCGGCGAGTAGCCGGACGTCAGGCCCTTGGCGCAGGTGATGATGTCCGGCTGGTAGTCGTAGCGGTCGGCGGCGAACATGTGCCCGAGCCGGCCGAACGCGCAGATGACCTCGTCCGAGACCAGCAGCACGTCGTGCTTGTCGCAGATCTCGCGGACCCGCTGGAAGTAGCCGGGCGGCGGCGGGAAGCAGCCGCCGGAGTTCTGCACCGGCTCGAGGAACACGCACGCCACGGTGTCCGGGCCCTCGAACTCGATCGCCTCGTCGATCCGGTCGGCCGCCCAGCGGCCGAAGGCCTCGGGGTCGTCGCCGTGCTCGGGGGCGCGGTAGATGTTGGTGTTGGGCACCCGGAACGTGCTCGGCACCAGCGGCTCGAACGGCGCCTTCATCCCCGGCAGCCCGGTGATGGACAACGCGCCCTGCGGGGTGCCGTGGTAGGCGATCGTCCGGCTGATCACCTTGTGCTTGGTCGGCCTGCCGGTGAGCTTGAAGTACTGCTTGGCGAGCTTCCACGCGCTCTCGACCGCCTCGCCGCCGCCGGTGGTGAAGAACACCCGGTTGAGGTCGCCGGGCGCGTAGTCGGCCAGCCGGGCGGCGAGGTCGATCGCGGTGGGGTGGGCGTAGGACCACAGCGGGAAGAACGCCAGCTCGCTGGCCTGCTTGGCGGCGGCCTCGGCGAGCTCGGTGCGCCCGTGACCGGCCTGCACCACGAACAGCCCGGCCAGCGCGTCCAGGTAGCGCTTGCCGTGCGAGTCGTAGATGTACGGCCCGTCGCCGCGCACGATCGTCGGCACGTCGACCTCGGGATCGGCGGAGTGCCGGCTGAAGTGCATCCACAGGTGGTCGCGAGCCGCCTGCTGCTGGCGTGAGTGGTCCGGCGCCTGCGGCACGTCCTGCGGGGTGGTCGTCATGAAGTCTCCTTGAAGTCGCACGTATCCGCACTCATCGTCCCGTTGTGGTTCCCATTCCGTCAACCACATGACAGGCTCTCCACGGATTTCGTCGCCTGTCCCGGTTAGGTGGAGATGTCATGACACGGTACGGCCAGCAGTACGGACCGGACTTCACCTTCCTCGGCGTCCCGGCCTGCGACCTGACCGAGCCGGCCTCGTACGACGGCGCCGACGTGGTGATCATCGGGGCGCCGTTCGACGGCGGCACCTCGCACCGGCCCGGCACCCGCTTCGGCCCGCAGGCGATCCGGCAGGCCTGCTACCTCGGCCACGACGGCTCCCGCCCGCACCTCGCGCTGCGCGCCGACGGGCTGACCGACCTGGTGGTGCGCGACGGCGGGGACGTCGAGATGTTCTCCGGTGACGTCGAGCGCGCCCTTGCCGACCTGGAGCCGGTCGTGCACGCGGTCGCGGCCGCCGGAGCGATCCCGCTCGTGCTCGGTGGCGACCACGCGATCGCGCTGCCGGACGCGACCGGCGTGGCCCGCCACCACGGCACCGGCAAGGTCTCGATGCTGCACTTCGACAGCCACGCCGACACCGGCGACATCGAGTTCGGGTCGCTGTACGGGCACGGCGCGCCGATGCGCCGGCTGATCGAGTCCGGTGCACTGCGCGGCGACCGGTTCCTGCAGATCGGGCTGCACGGCTACTGGCCGGGCCCGGAGACGATGGCCTGGATGGCCGAGCAGCAGATGCGCTGCTACGAGATGACCGAGATCGTCGCCCGCGGCCTCGACGACTGCCTCACCGAGTCGTTCGGCATCGCCATGGACGAATGCGTCGGCGTCTTCCTGTCGGTCGACATCGACGTCGCCGACCCGGCCCACGCGCCGGGCACCGGCACCCCCGAGCCCGGCGGGCTCACCTCACGCCAGCTGCTCGACGCCGTCCGCCGGATCTGTCTGGAGCTGCCGGTGGTCGGCATGGACGTGGTCGAGGTGTCGCCGCCGTACGACCACGCCGACATCACCGCGCTGCTGGCCAGCCGGGTGGTGCTGGAGGCGCTGAGCGGGATCGCCGCCCGCCGCCGCGGCCTGACGCACGACCCGGCCGGCCCGCTGCTCGAGGGTCGCTGACCAGACCTGCGCCGCGGCACCACCCGCACGTGCACGACTGCACCAGTCGGGCCGGTGCGATGGCGCCATCCCGAACCACCCGATCGGGCCAGGCCCGGGGCGGCCCAGCGGTCCTAGCGTGCAGAACGACGGCCCGCACGGGGCGGGTGTCAGGAAGGGGATCGCCATGTCACGACTGCAGAAGGCATGGAGCTCTCGTCGCACGCAGATCGCTGTGGCGGTGGGCGCGCTGGCGCTGATCGGATCGACCCTCGCCGTGACCACGGCAGGCTCCGCAACTGCCGAGGGCGAGGACTTCCCGGACGGCGGCTGGCCGGCCACGCAGACGGCGCTGCCCAAGGTCGACCGGGCGCCGGTGGCCCGAGCCGCGTCATCCGGCTGCGCGCGGTGACACTGCGCGAGGCGGACATGGACATCGACGGGGACGGGCAGTTCGACGCCGGTGACGGCTTCATCTTCACGCGAGAAGCTGGTCAACCCGCGTACGGGCAAGCGCGTCGGCAAGGACATCGCGCGGTGCGTGTTCATGGGACGCGTCTTCGACTGCGAGGGGACGCTGAACCTGCGTCGCGGCAAGATCGTCGTCGCCGGCGCCTCCTGGCAGGGCGAGGGACTGGTGCTGGCCGTCACCGGTGGCACCTGGAAGTTCCGGAGGGCGTCCGGTGTCATGCACGTCGTGCCCGGGCCCGGTGGCAGTGACATCTTCCGCATCGAGCTCAACTGACGGCACGCCGATCGTCCGGATCTTCCGGCCGCACGCGCCCGATGGCGCGCGTGCGGCCGGAAGATCGGCGTGGGTGGCGGCGGGTCAGCGCATGGCGTCGCGGCGGAAGGCCTCCAAGCCCGGCAACCCGCGCCCCTGCCAGTCGAACAGCGTGGCCGGCCGCCGCTGCGCCACCTCCGCCCAGTCGCCGTAGGGCCAGGCTGCTGCGCTACACCCGTGGCGGGCACGTCGACGGCGTGCTGCTGGTGTCCACGCACTCCGATGACCCGATCCTCGGGGAGCTGGCGGCGAGTGCCGTACCCACGGTTGCGTGCGGGCGTCCGCTGGGCCACGAGTCGGAGATCGCCTATGTCGCGGCGGACGACCGCGAGGGTGCCCGGCAGCTGACCCGGCACCTGGTGGGTCTCGGGAGGCGGCGGATCGCCATGGTGAGCGGGCCGCTGGACGGCCCGGGCAGCCTGCAGCGGTTGGAGGGGTTCACCGAGGTCCTGGGCAGGCGCGCGAACCGCGACCTGATCGTGCACGCCGACGAGTACACGGCGCGGGCGGGCGAGAAGGCGATGGACGAGCTGCTGGGACGTGGTGCGCGGCCGGACGCGGTGTTCGTCGCCTCCGACCTGCTGGCCGCCGGCGCGCTGGCCGCGCTGCGGCGGCACGGGCTGTCGGTGCCGGACGACGTTGCCGTCGGCGGCTTCGACGACTCGCGGTTGGCGCGCACCGTCGACCCACCGCTGACCACGGTGCGGCAGCCGTTCGAGCAGATCGCCGAGCAGATGTGCGAGCTCGTGGTGCGGGCCGCCCAGGGTGAGCCCGTGGAGTCCGTCGTGCTGCCGACCGAGCTGGTCGTCCGCGAGTCCGCCTGACCGTCTGCCGCGGCGCGGACCGTACGGGCGCCGGGGTGCTCGTCACGAACCCAGAGAAAGGCGCGCGAACCCAGGGATATGACTCTGGGTCCGCGCACCTTTCACTGGGTACCCAGTGAAAGGTGCAGGCGTCAGCGGAAGGCGGAGAGGCCGGTCAGGGCCTGGCCGATCACCAGCTGGTGCACCTCGGAGGTGCCCTCGTAGGTGAGCACCGACTCGAGGTTGTTGGCGTGCCGCAGCGGGGAGTACTCGGTGGTGACGCCGCTGGCGCCGAGGATGGTGCGGCACTCGCGGGCGACGTCGAGGGCGATCCGCACGCTGTTGAGCTTGCCGAGACTGACCTGCTCGGGCCGCAGCGTGCCGGCCTCCTTGAGCCGGCCCAGGTGCACGGCCAGCAGCATCGCCGGGCCGAGGGCGACGGTCATGTCGGCGAGCTTGGTCTGGGTGATCTGGTAGCCGGTGAGCGGTTTGCCGAAGACCTCCCTTTCGGCCGCGTACGCGAGCGCCGCCTCCAGGCTGTCGCGGCCGGCCCCGAGCGCGCCGAAGACGATGCCCAGCCGCGCCTCGGACAGGCAGCTCAGCGGCGCGCCGAGCCCTTGCGCCTCGGGCAGCATCGCGTCGGCCGGCAGCCGCACGCCGTCGAGCACGAGCTCGGAGCTCACCGAGGCGCGGAGCGACAGCTTGTGGTGCAGCGTGTTGGCGGTGAAGCCCGGCGTCTCCGTCGGCACCACGAAGCCGCGGATGCCGTCGTCGGTGCGTGCCCAGACGACCGCGACAGCGGCGACGCTGCCGTTGGTGATCCACAGCTTGGTCCCGTCGAGCACCCAGTCGTCGCCGTCGCGCCGGGCGCTGGTACGCATCGCGCCGGGGTCGGATCCCGCGTCGGGCTCGGTGAGGCCGAAGCAGCCGATCGCCTCACCGGCCGCCATCGCGGGCAGCCACGCCTGCTTCTGCTCCTCGCTGCCGTAGCGGTGGATCGCGAACATGGCCAGCGATCCCTGCACCGACACCAGGCTGCGCAGCCCCGAGTCGACCGCCTCCAGCTCGTGGCACGCCATCCCGTAGGCCACCACCGAGGTGCCGGCGCAGCCGTACCCCTGCAGGTGCATGCCGAGCAGGCCGAGGGCGCCGAGCTCCTTGGCCAGGTCGCGCGCGGGCACTTCGCCCGACTCGAACCACTCCGCCACGTATGGGCGCAGCCGGTCGTCGCCGAACCGGCGCACGGTGTCGCGAATCGCCCGTTCCTCGTCGTCGAGCAACCCGTCGAGGGCGAACAGGTCGAGCGGCGGAGTGGGCAACGCGATCTCCTCGGGGTTCGTCGGCTGTCGGCCGGGTGTCGGCTGGCGAGAGGCACGCTACGCCGCGTCCCATTCGGATGACGATCCCGCGTGGAGGCCACCTCCTCGTTGCGCACCCGCAGGCATACCGACAGAATCCCCGAGTCGGGGGAACGCCAGCCCCTCGGACACAGGAGGCCCTGCCGGTGGTCGACACGGCCCTACCCGCTGTCTCGTTGCGCGGGCTGCGCAAGACGTTCGCCGACGTCGTGGCGGTCGACGACGTCGACCTGGACATCGCGGACGGCGAGTTCTTCTCCATGCTCGGCCCCTCGGGGTCGGGCAAGACGACGGTGCTGCGCCTGGTCGCCGGGTTCGAGGAGCCGACCGCCGGCACCGTCTCGCTCGGCGACACGGACGTGACCGGGCAGGCGCCGTTCGAGCGCGACGTGTGCACGGTCTTCCAGGACTACGCGCTGTTCCCGAGCATGAACGTGCGCGACAACGTCGCGTACGGGCTGCGCGTGCGTGGCGTCTCCCGCACCGAGCGCCGCGCCCGGGCCGACGAGGCGCTCGAGGGCGTCCGGCTCGAGGGCTACGGCGACCGCAAGCCGTCGCAGCTGTCCGGCGGGCAGCGGCAGCGGGTCGCGCTGGCCCGGGCCCTGATCGTGCGGCCCCGGGTGCTGCTGCTCGACGAGCCGCTCGGCGCGCTCGACCTCAAGCTGCGCGAGCAGATGCAGATCGAGCTCAAGGGCATCCAGCGCGACGTCGGCATCACGTTCGTGTTCGTCACCCACGACCAGGAGGAGGCGTTGACGATGAGCGACCGGGTCGCCGTCTTCAACGCCGGGCGGGTCGAGCAGGTCGGCGCACCCGCCGAGCTCTACGAGCACCCCGCGACCGCCTTCGTCGCCGGCTTCGTCGGCACCTCCAACCTGCTGGAGGGCGAGGAGGCCTCCCGGCTGTTCGGGGACACCGGCACCCACTCGGTGCGCCCCGAGAAGATCCACGTCTCCCGCGACCTCTCGGCTCCGGACGACCCCGACGAGCAGACGGTGACCGGCACCGTCGCCGAGGTGGTCTACGCGGGGGCATCGACCAGGTTCCTCGTCGATCTCGACACCGGCGGGCGGCTGGTGGCGCTGCAGCAGAACCTGCAGAGCTCCTCGTCCGACGTCGCTGAGCTGCGCGGCTCGAAGGTACGGCTCTCCTGGCAGCGCAGGCACGGCATCGCGATCGGCTCCGGCGCCGACTGAACCGACCACTCGGAACCATGGAAGGACAGCGCATGAGACTCACCCGCGGATCCACCTGGCGGTGTGCGGCCGTCTTGTCGGCCGCCGCCCTCATCGCGACCGGTTGCGGCACGTCGTCGGACGACGGGGGCGGCTCCGACGACGCCGGCGACCCGGCGGCGGCCTTCGAGCCACCCGACCTGCCGATGCTGGAGGAGGTCGGCGAGGGCGAGGGCGAGCTCAACGTGCTCTCCTGGGCCGGCTACGCGGAGGACGGCTCGACCGACCCCAAGGTCGACTGGGTCACGCCGTTCGAGGAGAAGACCGGCTGCGAGGTCAACAACAAGGTGTTCGCCACCTCCGACGAGGCCGTCTCGCTGATGCAGTCCGGTGAGTACGACACGGTGTCCGCGTCCGGCGACGCGTCGCTGCGACTGATCGCCGCCGGCGACGTCGAACCGGTCAACACCGACCTGGTGCCCAACTACGCCGACATCTGGCCGTTCCTCAAGGACCAGGCCTGGAACACCGTCGACGACGTCAACTACGGCGTCCCGCACGGCTGGGGCGCCAACGTGCTGATGTACAACACCAAGGAGGTGCAGCCGGCACCGACGTCGTGGTCCGCGGTCTTCGACGACGCGGACCAGCAGGCGGGCAAGGTGACGTCGTACGACTCCCCGATCTACATCGCCGACGCGGCGCTGTACCTGATGAAGACGCAGCCCGACCTGGGCATCGAGAACCCGTACGCGCTGGACGAGGACCAGCTGGCAGCCGCGGTCGACCTGCTCAAGCAGCAGAGCGACAACGTCGGCGAGTACTGGTCGGACTACACCAAGGAGGTCTCGGCCTTCAAGTCCGGCTCGTCGACCATCGGTACGACCTGGCAGATCATCGCCAACCTCGCCCAGGCCGACGGCGCACCGGTCGACGTGGTGCTGCCCGAGGAGGGTGCCACCGGCTGGTCCGACACCTGGATGGTCGGTGCGGACTCCGAGCACAAGAACTGTGCGTACATGTGGCTCGACTGGATCGCGTCACCCGAGGTCAACGCCCAGGTCGCCGAGTGGTTCGGCGAGGCGCCCGGCAACCAGAAGTCCTGCGAGCTGACGGCCGACCCGAACCACTGCGACACCTTCCACGCCGGCGACGAGGACTACGCCGACCAGATCTGGTACTGGACCACGCCGATCAGCCAGTGCCTCGACGGGCGTACCGACGTCGAGTGCACCGACTACGCGGACTGGACCCAGGCCTGGACCGAGATCAAGGGCTGACCCAGCAGTGGCCGAGGCTCGTCGCGAGGCGGCCCCCGCGGACCCCTCCGTCCTGCGGCGGGCCTCGGCCTTCATGCACCGCCACGTGTGGCTGCGGCTGTCGGTGCTGCTCGCCGCACCGATGTTCTGGCTGCTGGTCGTCTACGTCGCGTCCCTGGCGGCGTTGTTCATCACCGCGTTCTGGACGACCGACTCGTTCACCAGCGAGATCGTCCGGGACTGGAACCTGGACAACTTCCGGACGCTGGTGGAGAACGCCGTCTACCGCACGATCGTCCTGCGCACGCTGGGGGTTGCCGTCGGGGTGACCCTGATCTGCATGCTGATCGCGGTGCCGTTCGCGTTCTACATGGCCAAGATCGCGCGGCCCACCGAACGCAAGCTGCTGGTCGTCGCCGCGCTGATGCCGCTGTGGGTCAGCTACCTGATCAAGGGCTTCTCGTGGCGCATCATCCTCGGCGAGAACGGCGTCCTCGACAACACCATCGGCTGGACACCCGGGTTCGGGTTGCCGGCCGTGGTGCTGACGCTGTCGTACCTGTGGCTGCCGTTCATGGTGCTGCCGGTCTATGCCGGCTTCGAACGGCTGCCCGACTCGCTGCTGGACGCGTCGGGAGACCTCGGCGCCCGGCCGGGGCGGACGTTCCGGTCGGTCGTGCTGCCGGCGATCTTCCCATCGGTGGTGGCCGGCTCGATCTTCACCTTCTCGCTGTCGCTCGGTGACTACATCACCGTCGACATCGTGGGCGGCAAGACCCAGATGCTCGGCAACGTGGTCTACGACAACCAGGTCTTCGACCTGCCGTTCGCCGCCGCCATGGCCAGCGTGACCGTCCTGATCATGGTCGTCTACCTGCGGCTGGTGCGGCGCACCGGCGCGCTCGAGAACATCTGAGGAGGCACGGGTGACGAGGACGCGAGGGCTGGTGTGGTCGCTGCGTGCGGTGGTCGTGGCCACGCTGGTGTTCATCTACGTGCCGCTGATGGTGGTGGTCATCAACGCGTTCAACCCCGACCGGGTCTCCACCTGGCCGCCCAGCGGCTTCACCCTCGAGTGGTGGCGGCTCGCGCTGTCCAACGAAGGGGCACGCGACGCCGCGTGGACGAGCGTCCAGGTCGCCCTGTGCGCGACGGTGCTGGCGCTGGTGCTCGGCACCCTGGCGTCGTTCGCGTTGCAGCGTTACCGGTTCTTCGGCCGCGACGCCATCTCGCTGCTGGTGATCCTGCCGATCGCGCTGCCCGGCATCGTGACCGGGCTGGCGCTCAACTCCGCCTTCACGGCCATGCTCGGCATCGATCTCGGGTTCTTCACCGTGGTGGTCGCGCACACGACGTTCTGCATCGTGGTCGTGTTCAACAACGTGATCGCGCGACTGCGCCGGCTGGGCGACAACGCCGAGGCCGCCTCGATGGACCTCGGCGCCACCCGGATCATGACGTTCCGGCTGGTGACCTTCCCGGCGCTGCGCTCGGCGCTGCTGGCCGGCGGGCTGCTGGCCTTCGCGCTGTCGTTCGACGAGATCATCGTGACCACGTTCACCGCCGGCGCCAGCATCGAGACGCTGCCGATCTGGATCTTCAACAACCTCACCCGGCCGAACAACGCGCCGGTGGTCAACGTCATCGGCACCTGCTTGATCCTGCTCTCGATCCTGCCGATCTACCTGGTCCAGAAGCTGTCCGGCGACACCACCGGCGGGCGGCTCTGAGCCGATCCGGTCGGACCATGGTCTTTCCGGCTCGGGTACGGATATCGTCGCGCTCGCGGGGCGCATCGCACCGATGCGTCGCGCAAACCAGTCCCAACCGCCGTTCTCGTACCAGGAGTGCCTAGTGAGCGACAAGCTTCAGACGCTGCGCAACTTCGTCAACGGGGAGTACGTCGACTCCGCCAGCGGTGCCACGTACGAGGTCGTCGACCCCGTCGCCGGCCAGCCGTACGCCACCGCCCCGCTGTCCGGGGACCAGGACGTGGACCGGGCGATGCAGGCCGCCGCCACGGCGTTCGAGGGCTGGGGGCAGACCACGCCCAGCGAGCGCCAGCTGGCGCTGTTCCGGATCGCCGACGAGCTGGAGAAGCGCGCCGACGAGGTCGTCGCCGTCGAGAGCCGCAACACCGGCAAGCCGCTCGGGCTGACCAAGGAGGAGGAGATCCCTCCGATGGTCGACCAGGTCCGCTTCTTCGCCGGCGCGGCCCGGGTGCTGGAGGGCAAGTCCGCCGGCGAGTACATGGCCGGGCACACGTCCTGGGTCCGGCGTGAGCCGATCGGCGTCTGCGCCCAGGTGACGCCGTGGAACTACCCGATCATGATGGCGATCTGGAAGATCGCGCCGGCGCTCGCCGCGGGTAACACCATCGTGCTCAAGCCCAGCGACACCACGCCGGCCTCGACCCTGCTGCTGGCGGAGATCTGCGCCGAGCACCTGCCCGAGGGCGTGCTCAACGTGGTGGCCGGCGACCGCGACACCGGCCGCGCGCTGGTCTCCCACCCGACCCCGCAGATGGTCTCGATCACCGGGTCGGTGCGCGCGGGCATGGAGGTGGCCAAGTCGGCCGCCGACGACCTCAAGCGGGTGCACCTCGAGCTCGGCGGCAAGGCGCCGGTCGTGATCTTCGACGACGCCGACGTCGAGGCGGCGGCCGAGGCGATCGCCGTGGCGGGCTACTTCAACGCCGGCCAGGACTGCACCGCGGCGACCCGCGTGCTGGCCGGGCCGCGGGTGCACGGCGACTTCGTCGACGCCCTCACCGAGCAGGCCAAGGGCACCAAGACCGGGCGTCCCGACGACGAGGACGTCCTGTACGGCCCGGTCAACAACGCCAACCAGCTCGAGCGGGTCACCGGCCTGGTCGACCGGCTGCCCGACCACGCCCGGGTGACGACCGGCGGCGAGCGGGTCGGCGGCGACCTCGCCGGCGGCTACTTCTACGCCCCGACCGTGCTGGACGGGCTCCGGCAGGACGACGAGCAGATCCAGAACGAGATCTTCGGCCCCGTCATCACCGTGCAGCAGTTCAGCGACGAGGACGAGGCGGTGCGCTGGGCCAACGGCGTGCAGTACGGGCTCGCGTCGAGCGTCTGGACCAAGGACCACGGCCGCGCGATGCGGATGTCGAAGCGGCTGGACTTCGGCTGCGTCTGGATCAACACCCACATCCCGCTGATCGCCGAGATGCCGCACGGCGGGTTCAAGCACTCGGGCTACGGCAAGGACCTGTCGATGTACGGGCTCGAGGACTACACCCGGATCAAGCACGTCATGTCAGCGCTGGACGCCTGAGGTGCGGATCCTGCTGGTCGGCGCCGGCGGCGTCGGCTCGGCGTTCTGCGCCATCGCCGCCCGGCGCGACTTCTTCGAGGCGGTCGTGGTCGCCGACTACGACGGCGCGCGGTCCGAGCGCGCGGCGGCAGCGGTCGGCGACGACCGGTTCAGCGCGGCCCAGGTCGACGCGTCCGACGCCGCCAGCGTCGCGGCGCTGGTGCGCGAGCACCGGGTCACGCACGTGATGAACGCGGTCGACCCGCGGTTCGTGATGCCGATCTTCGACGGCGCGTACGCCGGTGGCGCCGACTACCTCGACATGGCGATGTCGCTGTCCCACCCGCACCCCGAGCGTCCGTACGAGGAGGTCGGGGTCAAGCTCGGCGACGAGCAGTTCGCCAAGGCCGGCGACTGGGAGGGCGAGGGCCGGCTGGCCCTGGTCGGCATCGGTGTCGAGCCCGGGCTGTCCGACGTGTTCGCCCGGTACGCCGCCGACCACCTGTTCTCGGCCATCGACGAGCTCGGCACCCGCGACGGCGCCAACCTCACCGTCGACGGCTACGAGTTCGCGCCGTCGTTCTCGATCTGGACCACGATCGAGGAGTGCCTCAACCCGCCGGTGGTGTGGGAGGACGGGCGCTGGTTCACGACCGCGCCGTTCAGCGAGCCCGAGGTCTTCGACTTCCCCGAGGGCATCGGGCCGGTCGAGTGCGTCAACGTGGAGCACGAGGAGGTGCTCCTGATGCCGCGCTGGGTCGAGGCCAAGCGGGCGACGTTCAAGTACGGCCTCGGCGAGGAGTTCATCGACGTGCTGCGAGACCCTGCACAAGCTCGGTCTCGACAGCACCGACAAGGTCCGCGCCGGTGGGGTCGAGGTGAGCCCGCGCGACGTCGTCGCCGCCTGCCTGCCCGACCCGGCGGGGCTCGGCGACCGGATGCACGGCAAGACCTGCGCCGGACTGTGGGTCACCGGCACCGGCAACGACGGGCAGCCGCGCTCGACGTACCTCTACCACGTGGTCGACAACGACTGGTCGATGCGCGAGTACGGCCACCAGTGCGTGGTCTGGCAGACCGCGGTCAACCCGGTGGTGGCCCTCGAGCTGCTGGCCCGCGGCACCTGGTCGGGTGCCGGCGTGCTCGGCCCCGAGGCGTTCGACGCCGTGCCGTTCCTCGACCTGCTCACCGACTACGGCTCCCCCTGGGGGCAGCAGGAGCTCACCCCCGCCTGACCCCGCCCGCGCGCTCCCGAGTTGTCACCGCCTCGTCGACCCCTGGCTCAACCAGGCGGTGACAACTCGCGGGAGGTCAGGCGAGGACGGCGGTCAGGGCGTCGGCGAGGGTCTGCACCTCGGCGTCGGTCATGACGAACGCGGGGGAGATCTGGATGCCGCCGTGGCCGACCGCGCGGGTGGCGACCTGGTGGAGGCGCAGCTCCTTGGCCACGCCCAGGGCGGTCAACGGGTCCGCCAGCTGGACGGCGGCGACCGCCCCGGTGCCGCTGCGCACCTCGGCGACGGCGTCGAGGTCGGCCAGCGGGGCGAGCAGCGCGTGCAGCGACTTCTCCAGCCGGGCGGAGTCGTCCAGCAGGCGCTCGCGCTCGATGATGTCGAGGTTGGCCATCGCGGCAGCGGCGGCGCCGGCGTGTCCGCCGTACGTGTACCCGTGCCGCCACCAGACGTCGGCGCCCGGCCGGAAGAACGGCTCCGCCACCCGCGGCGCCACGAACGTCGCACCCATCGGGACGTAGCCGGACGTGAGCCCCTTGGCGGTCGTCAGCATGTCCGGCTCGAGCCCGAACCGGTTGGACGCGAACCACGACCCTCCGATCCGGCCGAACCCCGTCACCACCTCGTCGGCCACGAACAGCACGTCGTGCTCGCGGCAGACGGCGCGCACCTCGGCGAGGTAGCCGTCGGGCGGCGGCCACACCCCGCCGGCGCCCATGACCGGCTCGCAGAAGAACGCGGCCACGTTGCCCGCACCCAGCCGCTCGATGGTGTCGTCGAGGTCGGCGGCCGAGTCCCACGCCACGATGGCCGCGTCGTGCACGAGCTCGCCGTAGCCCTCACGGTTGGGTGGTAGGCCGGACAGCGCAGTGCCCGCGTAGTGCATGCCGTGGTAGGCCTTCTGCCGGCCGATCACGATCCGCTTGTCCGGCTGCCCGACCTCGTGCCAGTAGCGGCGGGCCAGCTTGGCGGCGGTCTCCACCGAGTCCGAGCCGCCCGAGGTGAGGAAGATCTTGCTGTCCGGCACCGGGGCCAGCAGCGCGAGCCGTTCGGCGAGCTCCACCGCCGTGTCGACGGCGTAGTCGCCGAAGGTCGAGTACGCCGCCAACCGGCTCAGCTGGGCGCTGACCGCCTCCGCGATCTCGGTGCGTCCGTGCCCCACGTTGGTGAACCACAGCCCCGCGGTGGCGTCGAGG
>CAWDDC010000002.1:0-138589 GCA_963801045.1 uncultured Actinomycetota bacterium | reverse complement strand
ATGACGTCAAGTATGGACGTCGTGACGTCGGGTTCGACGTATGGCACGACCGCTCAGGCGTCGAGCCGGGTGGACGACCCCGCGATCTCGGCGCAATGACCGGCCGGAGGTGGGCATGCGTGGGCGCTTCGGCGACGTTTATACGGGGGCTTCTTGGTCCGTCCTCGCACGGGCGCGTGTCGCCCGGATAGTGAGCGAGACCCCGTCGGTCTGGCACCGTGACGCTCGTCTGACCTCAACCGGCTACGTTTGAGGAGAGGGAAAGGCCAGCATCATGATCCCGAGATTCGAACTAGCACCGAGCACCCCTGAAGACAGCGACGGGGAACTGTTGCAGGTGTCCTACACCGAATGGGTGGAGGGCCTATTCCTGACGGACAGTCAGTATGGTCCTCAAGACCCTGTCCCCTGGCGGGAGGTTGAAGCGGCGCTTCTAGCCGAGAAGGCAGTCTTAGCGGATCTCGATAGGCAATCAACCACGGCGGCCGAGTTCGAGGCGCTGGCCGAGCAGGTTTCGGAGCGGCCAGACGTCGATGAGTGGGTCTATCACACAGACGTCGGTACAGGCGCACTCGTGACGGCATTGTCCGCCGCTGGTGTACGGACATACAGTTCGTGTCGCGGCCACGAGAACTCGGGCTGGGAGGTGCCTTTTGTGGGCTTTCTCGCCGACCGACCACACCTCGATGCGATCGTGCCATTGGCGGCCGCTGCGGACTGTCGCATTCTCGTACGGGCCGATGGCAGGGTCGAGGTAGTAGCGGAACAGGTCACCAATCGACACAAGCTTGCAAGCCTTTTGGTTGATCATCGAGAGGCGTTGGATCGTCTGGCCAGTGTTCCATTCTCAGACGACGACTAGATTGGTGAGGTGGGTCATCTGCTCTGTCTGGTGACACGTCCGGGGCTTGCGAGCAACCGCTCGGATGCGTCTGGAGCGCGCCTGGGTAACCAAAGGACTTCGAAGGGCTCTTCCTTCTCTGGCGGAACTACACCGCCCACTTAAAGTGATTCAGAAGGCGCGGGCTTCGACCCGACGACATGAGGTCCAGTGCGATCGGGTCACTGATCAATCTGGGGGACGGTTGTGCGGATCGGTTTGGAACGGGCATACCCAAGAAGTAGCCCGGAGCATGCGTTGGTCTTGGCATGGCCGATAGCCACGCCGGCGGCGATCCCTTTTGCACTCTGGGTGTCACACCCCAGAGATGGAGGAGTGGCACGAGCGCCACGTCGAGGCTCTTTCCATCGCCGGCCCTCTTGGTCGCCCCTGGAGCCAGCAGTGAGTCCGCGTAGCCGATACCGATTCCTGAGTAAATGAAGAAGGTACCCGTGTCCCAGACGCCCGCCGCCCCTTGCGAGTTGGTAAGGCGGATAGTGGACGACCGCGTGTAAGACCCAAATTGTGCTTTGACGCTGAGCCCATAGCCTGGCTGCAGTTCCAAGTCGTACCTCTGCCGACGCGCACCCGCGTTCTCGATCGTAAAGCCCAGCGACCGGGCGGCCGCTCCCAGCACTTGCTCAAAGACTCCCCCGACACCGAACCGATTTTCGAACGGCCCGGTGTCATATCGACGAAGGCACTCCTCCATCGCCGCGATGACCTCTTGCTGCAGAGGTGTGTCCTGTTTCAACGCCGCGACAAAATCGCGAGCAAACTCACGCGCCTGCGTGTAGGACATTGGTATGGCCCCCCCATCTTGCCTAGCAGCACCCGAACTTCATGCAGTTGGCAGAAGTCATCACAACGACAACCCAGACAAGGGAATCGTCATAGCCGTCGGGTCGCCGCGCGGCCCGTCCTGGGCCAAGCCCAAGTGTGCGGCATGTGCCGCAGTCTTGAGCGCAAACGGCGACTTGTCCAAGCGTCTGCTCATGGTCCGATGATCATCGGGGGAGGCTTGGAGCCTGCATTGGCAGCCAGTCGACGAGAAGCACACGCAGAGAGCAGGGTCCGCGAGCCTCCGTTCGCGATGAGCGCGGGCGGCAGCCCACGTGGACCAGAACCTGTGGTTGGGTTGTCAAGTGACAGGCGAGGAGCCGTTTCGAGTCCCGCCGGATCAAGCTCGTTCGCTGCGCATGTCGCGGCTTGCTCGGACCGACACCGCGCCAGAAATGGCTCTCCGCCGAGCGCTTCACGCGCGCGGCGTCCGATACCGCGTGCAGTTGCCCGTCCCTGAGATGCGCCGGCGGCGGATTGACGTTGCTTTTCCGGCGCGGCGCCTGGCTGTGTTCGTGGACGGATGCTTCTGGCACGGGTGCCCCGACCACGGCGTCCTGCCGGCGACTAACCGGGAGTGGTGGGCCTGGAAGTTTGCACGGAACCGTGCCCGGGACACAGACACCACACACCATCTGGAGGCGGCCGGCTGGACCGTGCTCAGGGTGTGGGAACACGCCTGCCCGGAACCAGCGGCTACGCAGGTCGAGCAACTCGTGCGAAGAGGGGACCTGTGATCAGAACTTGCAGGCGTCGAGGTGCTCCTGAAGCGCACCGGGGTCGGGTCTATCCGCCAAGCGCTGAGGTGTGCGACATCGCCTACCGTGAAGTTCACGGTAGTGCCCATGTTCGACCTCAGGGTGCAGTGCTACCGCCATAGATTCAGGAACTACCGCCAAGAGCCGCATGTCGAACAACGTGTGCAGGTCGGCTCGAAGGAGAAGACCGTTCGTAGCTACGTACCGACCTCCAGCGAAATGTGGCCGCATGTGAGCAGCCTCAAGGGCGGCAGCTGCGTCACAGCCCGAAATTGCACACACCCCGTCGTATGCCTCAAGCAGCGCCGCTCTGAACGCCGGCTGACCCCGCCGCGTCCTAATTGATCGGAGTGTGAGCGCGTCCTCAAAGCGGGCCGAGCTTGAAGGCTCGAACGGGGGACTGCCATCATTTACCGCTCGCCGCTGCCGCGCGACGGCCTGCGATTGAAGACCAAGATGAAGTCGCTCAAAGGCTGGCGTCCGGATGTTGCCGCCACCACGGCTCGGTGTCAGTTCTGAAGCGCAGGTGGCCGGATCCCATTCTTGGCCCACCCGTTCCACCTGGCGCTGCATCATCCGGACTTTCTGGCCGGCATACGGTACGTCCAGGGCCTCGCCCACTGCCTTGAGCCAGTCGACAAGCACCGTGCCCTCGGTGGACACCCAGGGACCGCCACTCCCGTCGATCCGAGGGATCCCGAGTAGATCTGCGATCACGAGCGGATACTCATCCTTGAGCATGCTCCCCCTGCAACATCGGGCATTCATCGTCGCGCTAACCATCCATTGCTATGAGAGTGCTCGCCACATATCGCACAACCGCGACGTTAACGCCGTTGCCCAGTTGCTTGTATGTCAGGGCGTCAGGCTGACCCGGGAACTCGAACCAGTCCGGCAGCCCCTGCAGCCGAGCCGCCTCACGCGGCGTCAGCCGTCGCAGCGGTCCGCCAAGGATCGACGTCTGGGTGATGGCTACCAGAGCGGGAACGTAGGTCGCCCGCTTAGCCCGGATGCCTGACGGTCGGAAGTGCATCACGCAGTCGAACAGCGACTCCTCATCCTGCGCCTGCCACTCGAACTTCCTTCGTGACGCCGGGAAGTGGCTGAGTCCGTCCCATGCGTCCAGCCACGGGTCGATGACGTCTCGGTGCAGCGAGTAGAACGCAGTGTTCTTCCGGAGGAAGTTGGCCTTCCAGTTCGGGGTCCCGGGCTCGATCCACAGGTCCTCGAGCGGCACGAAGTCGTCCACCCAGATCGGGAACCCTGGCAGTCGACGCACGCCGGCGCGTCGGAACCTCGCGACGAAGTCTGCCCAGGCCTCGACCCACTCGCGCTCGGCAGCCGTCAACTCGTAGTCGCCTCGGCGCTCGATGTCGTCCTCGCTCTGGAGCGGGAGATCCTTTGCCAGGTCCCATCGCTGCGGATCCCAGCCGTTGACCGGGCGGTTCGTCACGACCGGCGGCACCTCGGCGTACGAGTCGGGCGTGCCCACGTACGTCGCCGGCGATGAACACCCGCTCCCGCACCTGCGGCGTCCCGCCCATCTCCGGTGGCAGGAGGTGCGGCGAGAAGACAGCCGGCGTCGACGAGACCTGGTAACCCAGCTCCCGCAGCGAGCGGATGATGACGTCCCACTCGTGCCTGTGCCGCGGTCCGGCGATGTTGCGGACGTTCTCCAGGAGGACGTACCGCGGGCGGCGCTCCTCGAGCACCCGGAGCACGTTCCAGAAGAGGGTGCCCCTCGCCTCGTCCATGCCCCGCTGGAAGCCCGACTTCGAGAACGGCTGGCAGGGAAAGCCAGCGGTGAGGACGTCGTGCGGAGGCACGTCCATCCGGTCGGTCGTCGCCGGGACGATGTCGCCAGCAGGCGTCATCCCCCAGTTGTGCTGGTAGATCTTCGCCGCTGCCTCGTCGATCTCCGACGCGTAGACGCACTCGCCGCCGAGCTGGCTGAGGGCAGCGTGGAAGCCGCCGATGCCGGCGAACAGGTCGACGAAGGTGAACTTCCCCGGGTTCGAGCTCATGTTCGAATCCTAGAGCGAGGCGCGGACAAGGAGTCGGAGGTCGACGGCGTGTTGTGGACAGCGGCGGCGGGCCACAAGCCCGCCGCCGCCCTGACTCAGCTGCAGCCCGAGGTCGAGCCGCACCCCTCACACACGAAGCACGACCCAGCCGGCCGCATCTTCGTCCCACACGTGAAGCACAGCGGCGAGTCCACAGCCGAGCCGGTGATCTCCTCCAGCAGCTCAGCGGTGGTGTGCGCGGTGACCGGCGCCGGCTTCGCGGCCACCTCGTCCGACGCCACCGGAGCAGGAGTGGTCTTCAGCGACTCCGCCTCCGGCACCTCCGCACCGTCGTCCTCGGCCGGCTCCGCATACGACCCCGTCTCCAGCTGCCGCCGCCGCTCGTCGGCCGAGTAGATCCCCAGCGCCGCCCGCTGCTCGAACGCCCAGGTGGTCCAGCGCCAGCCGGCGGAAGATGTAGTCCATGATCGACTGGCTCATCCGGATGTCCGGGTCGTCGGTCAGCCCGGCCGGCTCGAACTTCATGTTGGTGAACTTCTGCACGTAGGTCTCGAGCGGCACCCCGTACTGCAGCGAGATCGAGATCGCCATCGAGAACGCGTCCATCACCCCGGCCAGGGTCGAGCCCTGCTTGCCCAGCTTGAGGAACACCTCGCCCAGGCCGTCGTCCGGGTACGAGCCCGCGGTCATGTAGCCCTCGGCCCCGCCCACGGTGAACGACGTGGTGATCGACGGCCGCGACTTCGGCAGCCGCTTGCGCACCGGGCCAGCGGCCACCGGCACCTCGACGACCTCGGCCTTCTTCCGGCCGTCGGCCAGCGGCTGGCCCACCTTGCAGTTGTCCCGGTAGACCGCCAGCGCCTTCAGCCCGAGCTTCCAGCCCTGGTAGTAGACGTCGGCGATGTCCTCGACCGTCGCCGACTCCGGCAGGTTGACCGTCTTGGAGATCGCGCCGGACAGGAACGGCTGCGCCGCCGCCATCATCCGCACGTGGCCCATCGGCCTGATCGACCGCTCCCCCATCGCGCAGTCGAACACCTCGTAGTGCTCCGGCTTCAGCCCCGGCGCGTCGATGACGTGCCCGTGCTCGGCGATGTACTCGATGATCGCCTCGGCCGTCTCCGTCGCGTACCCGAGCTTGGTCAGCGCCCGCGGCACGGTCTGGTTGACGATCTGCATCGACCCGCCGCCGACGAGCTTCTTGAACTTCACCAGCGAGAAGTCCGGCTCGATGCCGGTCGTGTCGCAGTCCATCATGAAGCCGATCGTGCCGGTCGGCGCCAGCACCGAGGCCTGCGCGTTTCGCCAACCCTGCTTGGCGCCTATCGCCAGACCCTCGGCCCACATCGTCGTCGCGACCTTGTGCACCTCGCGGTCGATCTGGTGCAGCGGGCGCACGGTGTCGTTGGCCGCCTGGTGCTTGCGCATCACCCGGGTGTGCGGCTCCGCGTTGCGGGCATAGCCCTCGTACGGACCGACGACGCCGGCCAGCTCGGCCGACCTCTTGTACGCCGTGCCCGTCATCAGCGACGTGATCGACGCCGCCAGCGCGCGACCGCCCTCGGAGTCGTACGCGAGCCCGGACGCCATCAGCAGCGCGCCCAGGTTGGCGTAGCCGATGCCGAGCTGCCGGTACGCACGCGTCGTGTCGCCGATCGCCTCGGTCGGGAAGTCGGCGAAGCAGATCGAGATGTCCATCGCGGTGATGACCAGCTCGACCGCCTTCGCGAACGTCACCGCGTCGAACGACCCGTCGTCCTTGAGGAACGTCATCAGGTTGAGCGAGGCGAGGTTGCACGACGAGTTGTCGAGGTGCATGTACTCGCTGCACGGGTTGGACGCCGTGATCCGACCGGTCTCCGGCGTCGTGTGCCAGTCGTTGATGGTGGAGTCGTACTGCACGCCCGGGTCGGCGCACTCCCACGCCGCCTTGGCCATCTTGCCCCACAGGGTCTGCGCGTCGACGGTGTCGATGACCTCGCCGTTCGTACGCGCCGTCAGCCCGAAGTCCGTACCCTCCTCGACCGCCTGCATGAACGCGTCGGTGACGCGCACCGAGTTGTTGGCGTTCTGGTACTGCACGCTGGAGATGTCGTGCCCGCCGAGGTCCATGTCGAAGCCGGCGTCGCGCAGCACGCGGATCTTGTCCTCCTCGCGCGCCTTGGTCTCGACGAACTCGACGATGTCGGGGTGGTCGACGTCGAGCACGACCATCTTCGCCGCGCGCCGGGTGGCGCCGCCGGACTTGATGGTGCCGGCGCTCGCGTCAGCACCGCGCATGAACGACACCGGCCCGCTGGCCGTGCCGCCGGACGAGCGCAGCAGCTCCTTGGACGCGCGGATGCGGCTGATGTTGAGCCCGGAACCCGAGCCCCCCTTGAAGATCAGGCCTTCCTCGCGGTACCAGTTCAGGATCGAGTCCATGTTGTCGTCGACCGCGAGGATGAAGCACGCGCTCACCTGCTGCGGGCTCGACGTACCGACGTTGAACCACACCGGCGAGTTGAAGCTGAACACCTGGTGCAGCAGCATCCAGGTCAGCTCGTGCTCGAAGATCTCCGCGTCGTCCGGCGTCGCGAAGTAGCCGTTGTCCTTGCCTGCCTTGACGTACGTGAGCACGACGCGGTCGATGAGCTGGCGCAGGCTGGACTCGCGCTCGGCGCTGCCGACCGCCCCGCGGAAGTACTTGCTGGTGACGATCGTCGACGCGTTGAGGCTCCACGACTCGGGGAACTCCACGCCGCGCTGCTCGAAGACGTTCTCGCCGGTCTTCCAGTTGGTCTGCACGACGTCGCGGCGCTCCCACGTCACCTCGTCGTAGGGGTGCACGCCGGCCGTGGTGTACAGCCGCTCGATGACGAGCCCCTTCGTCTTCTGCGAGGCCTGCTGGGTCTTGGCTGCCTCGGAGCCGACGGTTTCCGTCATCTGGCATCTCCCTCGATCGTCGCGTCCATCGTTCATGGTCCTGCTACTGCTGAAGCTGTGGTGGTACCGCCGGTGGGGCGCACCTTCCCCTGCACGCCCCACCGGCGGGTCTCAGGGGCTGCCGCCCGGCGGACCGGCGGGCTGCTCGGCCCGCCCGGTCTGCTCGTGGTGCTCGGCCTGCTCGGCCTGCTCGGCGTCGGCGCGCTCAGCCATCAGGCTGGCCACCTCGTCGGCGAAGTCGTCCACGGAGTCGAACGCCTTGTAGACGCTCGCGAACCGCAGGTAGGCCACCTGGTCGAGGCTGCGCAGCGGCTCGAGCACGGCCAGGCCCACCTCGTCGGCGGGCACGTACGCGGCGCCGGCGGCCCGCAGCTCGGTCTCGACCGTCTGGCCGAGCCGGGCGAGGTCGTCGTCGGTCACCGGGCGGCCCTTGCACGCCTTGCGCACGCCGGCGACGACCTTGTCGCGGTTGAACGGCTCGGTCGCGCCGGAGCGCTTCACCACCGCGAGCTGGATCTGCTCCACCGTGGTGAAACGCCGGTCGCAGGCCTGGCATGCCCGGCGGCGCCGGATCTGTCCGCCGTCGTCGGCCACGCGGCTGTCGAGGACCCGGGTGTCGGTGTGCTTGCAGTACGGGCAGTGCACCGCCGGTGCCTCCTTCCGCGTCGCCGTTGGGGACGAACCTGTGGATCCGCTGGGGACGGACCCGCCTGGCCTGTGGGTAAGTCGCCCGAACCTGTGACACAACCTGTGGGTGACTTACACCAGTGTAACCACCAGATGTTGGGAACCGTACGCCTGCGGTGTGACGCTGGCAACAGCATCCGGGAACCCACCGACACTTTCTCCCCAGGCCCCGCATCGCCGCAGGTCAGCGGCCTGTGGAGGGTCCGCCCCGGGCGTGTCGCGGCGGGCTCGGCGATCTTCCGGCGTGACGGTCGCTCCGGCGCGCGTACGGGCGGAAGATGTGCGTGGGGCTGCGCCGGATCTTCCGGCGTGACGATCGCCTCCGGCGCACGTACGGCCGGAAGATCGGCGTAGAGTAGCGTGACCTCGATGTCCCGCAACGCATCCCGCGCCTCGGCGAGCAGCACGTCCTCGGCCTGCCGGTAGATCTCCTGCGCCCGCTCGGGGGTGTTGCCCACGGCGGTGAGCCCGATCCGGCCGAGCTCGGTGAGCGAGCTGAGCATGTGGAACACCACGCCCTCCTGCCGCGACTGGTCGAACTGCAGCCGGTGCCGGGCCACGATGTCGAACAGGTCGTCCAGCAGCAGCCCGCGCAGCTCGGGCCGCTCCAGGTGGTCGGTGGCGACCAGGTGCTTCACGTCGCCGGTGGGCGTGCGGAACAGCGCCTCCTCCGGGTCGTACGTGCCGTCGGTGAGGAACTGCAGGGTCAGGAACGGGTGCGTGGTGCCGCCCTTGCGCAGGTTGATCTCGATCGCGTACGGCGTCCAGCCGCCCGCCTCGTCCCGCACCACCACGAAGTCGACCGCGAACCGGCCCAGCACCCCCTCGTCGGCCAGCCGCTGCCCCACCACACCCGCCAGCCGGCTGATCGCCGCCGCGTACGCCGGGTCGGCCGGGAACACGCAGCCGAGATAGCTCTGCCCGCTGAGACCGCCGAGCAGCTGGTCGTGCGTGGACAGCTGCTCGACCTCGCCCGTGGGCAGCACCCGCAGCTGCACGCTCGGGCTGCGCAGCTCCTCGCCCACGATGCGCTCCTCGACGATGCCGCCCCGCTTGCCCAGCAGGGCCATGAACTCGTCGTACGTCGCGTCCTGCTGCTCCGGCTGCATCGCCCGCAGCCGGTCCCGCACCGCGTCCGCCTCGTCAACGGCACCCGACGCCGGCAGGTCGCGCAGGTCGACCAGCGCGTTGCCCTCCCCCGACACGCCCTCGTCCAGCTTGACGATCACCTCGGGCACCGGCCGCTGCCGGCGCATCCCGACCACCGCGTCGACCACCTGCTGCTCGTCGAACAGTCCCTCGACGCCGAGCGGGTGCCGTACGTCCTCCTCGGCGAACAGCCGCCGGCACCCGGTCTTGGTGCCGAGTGGGAACAGCCGCGGGTGCGCGCCGTACATCGGGATCCCCAGTGCCAGCGCGATGTCGCGCTCGGCCTCGGTCGTGTTGAACGGGATCAGGTGCGAGCGCGTGCGGGTCGGGCACCAGCGACGCGATCCGGCGCAGCAGTCCCGGCCGCTCCAGCAGCTTGTCGCTCAGCGGCCGCGCCGACGCGTCACCGACCGACACCAGCGAGAGCCGGGACCGGGCGTGGCTCGGGATGACGCCGGGCAGCAGCGCCAGGTAGTACTCGACGACCATCGGGTCCACCGGCGTCGACGTCACGTACACCATCCGCAGCCGCGGCTGCCGCAGCAGGAAGAGCAGGAACAGATAGCGCTGCTCGTACGCCTGCAGCTCGGTGCCGCTCTCCTCGCCCAGCCGCTCGATGCTGACCGACGGGACCACCACGACGGACTCGTTCGGGGCGTCGACCCGGATCGAGCGCCACACGTCGGGCAGCCGCTCCTGCAGCCGGTCGAAGGCCGCCTCCCGCTCCGCCGGTCCCATGTCGGCCAGCGGCCTGTGGCCCGGGCGCCGGTCGACTGCACTCTCGGCCTGCTGGGTCACGGCGGACTCCCTCACCGGTACGGCGCTCCCGCCCGGCCAGTCTGCCCCCGTCGGTGGCCGCCCGCCCCGGTTTCCGCAGCCCCGAACGATCCGACGCCACGACGGCCCGGGCAGTCATCAGGTCGGATCGTTCGCGGGGGCGAGGGACGGAACCCGCTCGCCGCCGGGACCGTCCCAGCACGTATGCGGACACTCCTCGCGACCACGACCGCCCTGCTCGCGCTGGTGGCCGGGTGCGGCCAGACCGCCTCCGGTGAGGACACCGAGGCTGGCGGGTCCGACCCGACGACCCCGCAGGGCACCCAGGACCCCAGTGACGCCGTCCCCCTCCCCCGGCCGGTCGACCCCGGCGACGGGTCCAACAAGTTGACCTGCCCCGATGCCTACCAGGGCGCGAAGCCCGGCTGGGTCCCCGACCGCGCACCCGCCCGGCTCGCCCAGACCGCACTGGTCCCCGACGCCGAGCCCGACGCCGCGCTGCTGTGCGCCTACCGTGGGCAGAACACGGAGTCGCCGCGCGGCCTGTCGCTCACGACGCAGCTCGAGCCGAAGCCGCAGGCACTTGCCCGCGGTCTCGCCGAGCTCCGCCGCCTCGAGCCCGCATCGGGCTCACCGGAGCTGTGTACCGAGATCGCGGGTCCGGCGACGGAGTACCTGCTGGCGCTGCGCTACGGCCAGGGCGTCGTCTGGGTGTCGACCGAGGTGGAGCCCAACCATTGCGCCGATGCCACCAACGGCACGTTCACGGCCAGCACCGACGCCGCCCCGGCGGTAGGCGTACTGCGCGGATGATCGCCCGAGGGGCGGGCGGCGTAGTGCGCGGATGATCGCCTGGGCGTGGTGCGCGGATGATCGCCGGGGGTCAGGAGCGGGCGATCATGCCGTAGGCGGGGTGCTTGTCGATCCAGGCCTTCACGAACGGGCAGTCGGGTCGCACGGCCTGGCCGCGCTCGCGCAGCTGGTCGAGCATCCCCTGCACCAGCTGGGACCCGACGCCTTCGCCCTCGTACGCGTCGTCCACCTCGGTGTGCGTGATGATCGTCCGGTCGCCGTCGCGCTGGTAGGCCGAGAAGCCGGCCACCGTGCCGTCGGGCGTGCGGGCCTCGAACCGGTTCTGCTCGGGTACGTCCACCACCGCGATCTCCATGCCGCCCAGCGTGCCACGCGTCGATGGGGGTGGCAGATCGTAGGTTCTGCGCATGGATCTCGAGTGGGCACAGGCGACCTTCACGATCGACTCCTGGGACCAGGAGCCGCTGACCTACGCCGGCGGCCGGAGCTTCTCCCGCGCGACCGTCACCAAGACGTTCAGCGGCGACATCGAGGGCACCAGCACCGCCTGGCTGGTGATGTCGATGGTCGAGGAGCAGGGCGCGGAGTACGTCGGGCTGGAGACCTTCGACGTCACCATCCACGGCCGGGCGGGCCGGTTCGTGCTGCTGCACCAGGCGGCCGGCTCCCCCGACCTCGTCCGCTGGGCGGTCGCGCCGGGCTCGGCCACCGACCAGCTCGCCGGGCTCGCGGGCTCGGCGACGATCGAGATCGACAGTGACGGCACGCACACCTTCACGCTGGAGCCCGCGCCCGCTGAGTGAACCGAATTGCATCCTCGGATCAGCGGGTTACGTTCGAAGCATGGCTACCGAATCTGCCCGCTACGGCGCGTACACCACCCCCGGCATCAGCACGGACAAGGGCCATCAGGTCGCCAAGATCCTGCAGGAGCGCCTGAACGCCCTCAACGACCTCCAGCTCACCCTCAAGCACGTGCACTGGAACGTCGTCGGCCCGCACTTCATCGCGGTGCACGAGATGATCGACCCGCACGTCGACGAGGTCCGCGCGATGGTCGACGAGACCGCAGAACGCATCGCCACCCTGGGGCTCGCCCCCATCGGCACCCCCGGCGCGCTGGTCGAGCACCGCACCTGGGACGACTACTCCCTCGACCGCGGCACCACCGATGAGCACCTCGGTGCCCTCGACGTGGTCTACAACGGCGTGCTCGGCGCCCATCGCACGGCACAGGAGACCGTCGGTGAGATCGACGCGGTCTCCGAGGACATGCTGATCGGCCAGATCAAGCAGCTCGAGCTGTTCCACTGGTTCGTCCGGGCACACCTGGAGACCGTGGGCGGCGACCTCACCACCGGCTCGGCCGACAGCGAGTTCGACGCCGCGCAGGCGGCCTCGGAAGGCGCCGCGGTCCACGCCTGACGCACCGCGCCCCGGCCACCACCTGCACGCACACCAGCGCCCCGCCCCGACCCCGGTCGGCGCGGGGCGCAGGTCTGCCTTGCCCGATTTCAGATATTTCCTCCCCATCTGTTGACAGCATCCGCCGCTTGAGTACATTCTCGATACACCACAGATATATCGAGAGGATCCAGGGTGGCACCGAGCACGAAGGCCGACCAGGCGTACCTCTCGCTGCGACGAGCGATCGTGGTCGGGCAGATCCCCGGCGACGAGGCACTCGACGAGGTCGCGCTGATGCAGCAGCTCGGGACGGGGCGCACCCCGATCCGGGAGGCCCTGAAGCGGCTCGCCCTCGAGCAGTTCATCGTCTGGCCGCCACGGCGCACGCCGTACGTCCGCGACCTGTCGGTCAAGGACCTGCACCGGCTGTACGAGTCCCGGATGCAGCTGGAGCGGCCGGCCGCGCGGCTGGCAGCAACCCGCGCCACGGACGAGCAGCTGCGCGAGGTGCAGCGGCTGGGCGACGAGGTGCGCAGGACCGCTCGCGCAGGTGACGTCTACGCCAACATCGAGGCCGACCACGCCCTGCACATCGCCATCACCCGCGGCGCGGACAACCGGTTCCTCACCGAGGCCGTCGACCGGCTCAACTGCGGGTCGCTGCGCCTGTGGTACGTCGCTCACCAGCGCGTCGGGCTGCACGACGTGGCCGACACGCACCAGCAGATCATCGACGCCCTGCTGACCCGCGACCCACAGGTCGCCGAGCAGGCCGTGCGCGACCACATCCTGCTGTCGCTGCGGCGGCAGCTCGCTTTCAACGCCGACGGCTTCGACACCGTCGACGACTACGCGATCGAGGCACGCGACTCGGTCGGATGACTCCACACCAGGCCGAGGAGGCCTCGACCATGCCGAGCCACACCCGTACATCCCGGTCCACCCTGCGCATCTGCGCGGGAGGGCTCACCGCCCTCACCCTCGGCGCGGGCCTTGCCGCCTGCGGCAACACCGAACCCGCCGAGGACACCGAGTCGTCGGGGGAGGTCACCTTGATGGCCTACTCCGGCGTGGTGCAGGACAACTACACCGAGGCGGTGGTCGAGCCGTTCATGGAGAAGTACCCCGACATCGACGTCGAGTACGTACCGGCGGAGTCCTCGTCGGAGATGCTGGCCTCGCTGCGGGCCGAGCAGTCCGCCCCCACGACCGACGTGGCGATCATGGACATCTCCGTGGCGGCGACCGGCAACAGCGACGGGATCTTCCAGCCGCTCGACCCCGAACAGGTCCCGAACATGGCCGACGTGGCCGAGCGCGGGCAGGTCGCGGACGACTACGGTCCGGCGGTCACCTTCGACAACCTCGTCCTGCTCTACAACACCGACGCGACTCTCCACGGCTCCGACCAGCTGGGAGGACCTGTGGGGTGAGGAGGCGGCCGGCCGGATCGTGCTCGAGGCCGCCCCGGACATCCAGGGCATCAGCCTGATGATGATCGTCAACAACATGCTGGGCTCCGACTACACCGAGACCGTCGAGCCGGCCGTCGAGGAGCTGGCCGACCTCGCCCCCGACGTGCAGACCTGGGCGCCCAACCCGGACTCGTACACGATGGTCACCAACGGCAGCGCCGACATGGGCATCGGCTGGAACGCCCGGGCGCAGTACTACTCCGACGACTCCGAGGGCAAGCTCGGCGTCGCGATCCCTGACGAGGGCAGCGTCTTCCAGATCAACACGATCAACCTCACCGAGGGCAGCGACTCCCCCGAGGCGGCGCAGACGTTCATCGACTACGCGCTGAGCCCGGAGGCGCAGAGCGCGTTCGCCGAGCAGATGTACTACGCCCCCACCAACACCAAGGCGAAGGTCAGCGCCGAGGTCGCCGAGCGGACCGCCACGACTCCCGAGCGGCAGCAGCAGATGCTGGACGTCGACTGGACGTACGTCGCCGAGCAGAACGAGGCGTGGACCGAGCTGTGGCGTCGCGAGATCCTGGGTGAGTGACGTGACTGCCACGACGACCGACCGCCCGCAGGCCACGACCCGGGGCGCGACGCACGTACGGCTGCAGGGTCTGTCCAAGACGTACGCCGGCCAGGACGTGCCCGCCGTCGACGGCATCGACCTCGAGCTCGAGCAGGGCAAGCTGGTCGCGCTGCTCGGCCCCTCCGGCTGCGGCAAGACCACGACGCTGCGGATGGTCGCCGGCCTCATCGACCCGTCGTACGGGCGGATCGAGGTCGACGGCGCCGACGTGACCAGCGTCCCGGTGCACAAGCGCGGCATGGGGATGGTGTTCCAGTCCTACGCGCTGTTCCCGCACCTGGACGTCAACCGCAACGTCGCGTTCGGGCTGGAGATGCGCAAGGTGGCTCGCGCCGACCGGGCCCGCCGGGTGCAGGAGGCGCTGGACATGGTGCAGCTCGGCCACCTCGGCGACCGGCGGGTCAAGGAGCTGTCCGGCGGCCAGCAGCAGCGCGTCGCGCTCGCGCGCGCCCTGGTGGTCGAGCCGTCGGTGCTGCTGCTGGACGAGCCGCTGTCCAACCTCGACGCCAAGCTGCGCGCCGCGATGCGTGCCGAGATCCGGTCGATCGTGCACCGCATCGGCGTCACGACGGTGTTCGTCACCCACGACCAGGACGAGGCGCTGTCGATGGCCGACGAGATCGCGGTCATGAACGACGGCCGGGTCGAGCAGGTCGGTACGCCGACCGACATCTACGAGCGTCCCGCCAGCAGGTTCGTCGCCGACTTCATCGGCCGGGCCAACCTGCTGCCCGGCCGGGTCGTCGACCCCGACCCCGCCAAGCCCTCGGTGGAGGTGGCCGGCGTGGGCACGATCCGGGCCAGCCACGACGGCGACGCGCTGCAGCCCGGCCAGGACATCAACCTGCTGGTCCGGCCCCACCACGTGCAGGTCGAGGCCAGCAGCCGCAACGGCGCCGCAGCGACACCGCGGACCGGCTGCACGGCCGGGTCGCGTCGCACTCCTACACCGGCGAGATGCTCGCGTACACGATCACCGTCGGCGACAGCGAGCTCGAGGCCGAGACGCTGACCGGCTACGCCGAGCCGTTCCCGGTGGGCGCCGACGTCGACATCACCTGGCGACCGCGGGACGCGCGCGTCCTGTGCGAGGTCTAGCCGCCAGCGCACCCCGCTCCACGTGTCCGACCCAACCGACGAAGAAATGAGAGCCCCGTGCCGATCGTCATCAACCCCAGCGCCCCCGACCTGCCGCCGGGACTGGCCGAGCAGGCCGCCGAGGTCGACGTCCCGACCCTCGGGCACTTCCTGGAGGAAGGCTTCTGCGCACCCGCGGTCAGCCGCCAGTCCGGCAGCGGCCGGACTCGTCGGCCGGGCGGTCACCGTCCGCATCACCGCGACCGACTCCACCCTGGTGCACAAGGTGACCGGGATGCTCCAGCCCGGCGACGTCCTTGTCGTCGACACCGGCGGAGACGAGAAGCACGCACCGGTCGGCGGACTCGTCGGCCAGGCGATCGCGGCGAGTGGCGCCGCCGGCGTGGTGATCGACGGTGTCTGCACCGACCGGTCGATGCTCGTCGAGCTGGGGCTGAGCGTGTACGCACGCGGCAGCTCGGTGCTCACCACCAAGCTGCACGGCATCGACGCCGGCGGCATCAACGTGCCGGTCAGCTGCGGCGGCGCCGCCGTGCAGCCGGGCGACATCGTGCTCGCCGACGACAACGGCGTGCTGATCGCCCGACCCGAGCACGTCGCCTCCGCGCTGGACCGGGCCCGGGCCTCGGACGCCTCCGAGCCCGCCCTGGTGGAGAAGCTGCAGGCCGGGCAGAAGCTGTCGGAGCTGCTGGGCGCCGACCGGCTGCTCGCCGACCTGGGCGTCCGCAGCTGAGGAGTGACCGTGACCGCCACCCCGACCCTCGCGCCGCCCACCGGGCCGAGCACGTCCGCGCCCCCGCCGGCACCGAGCCGCACCAGGTTCCCGGTGCCGCTCGCACTGCTGCTGCCGGGACTGGTCGGCCTCGGCATCGCGTTCATCGTGCCGCTGGTCTGGCTGGTGCGGATGTCGCTCAACCGTGGCGGTGCGGCGGGCACGGTCATCGAGACGCTCACGCTGGACACGTACACCGAGCGCACTCACCGACAGCTTCACCTGGCAGGTGACGCTGAACTCGCTCAAGCTCGGCGTGCTCGTCACCGTGCTCACCGTCGTGGTCGCCTACCCGGTGGCGCTGTTCCTGGCCCGCAGCACCTCGCGGTTCCGCGGGCTGCTGGTGGCGCTCGCGGTCGCCCCGCTGCTGACCAGCCAGGTGGTCCGTACGTTCGGCTGGCTGGTCCTGCTCGGCGACGGCGGGGTGGTCAACGGCGTGCTGCTGGAGACCGGGCTGGTGGGCACCCCGCTGCGGCTGGCCAACAACTACACCGGCGCCGTCATCGCGCTGGTGGAGATCCTGATGCCGTACGCCATCCTCGCGATGCTGGCCGGCTTCGGCCGCATCTCCGCCGATCTCGAGCAGGCGGCGGGATCGCTGGGTGCCAACCGCTGGAAGGTGTTCCGGCGGGTCACGCTGCCGCTGTCGATGCCCGGGGTGCTCACCGCCGCGCTGCTGGTGTTCGTGCTGACGATCAGCTCGTTCATCACGCCGAGCCTGGTGGGCGGCGGACGGGTGTTCGTGCTGGCCACGGAGATCTACACCCAGGCCAAGCTCACCCTCAACTGGCCGCTGGCGGCGGCGCTGTCGATGCTGCTGCTGGTGCTGTTCTCGGTGCTGATCGCCGCCTACCTGCGGGCCGTCCGCCGGCTGGAGCGCTGACCGACATGACGCGGAGACTCCCATGACCGAGACCGCAACGACGCAGGCCGCCACGCGCACCGCCGGCCGGCAAGCCACCCGCGTTGCGGCGCGGGTGGATCGGCCGAGCGCTGTGGCGGGGACTGATCACGCTGCTCTACGCGTTCCTGCTCGCGCCGGTGCTCGTCGTCGTCGGCATCTCCTTCGACACCCAGAACTACCTGGCGTTCCCCCCGCAGGGGTTCACGCTGGACTGGTACGCGCGGCTGGTCGACAACGAGGCGTTCCGCACCGGCTTCCAGGTCA
The DNA here is from genome assembly GCA_963801045.1 of uncultured Actinomycetota bacterium. GTDB lineage: Bacteria > Actinomycetota > Actinomycetes > Propionibacteriales > Nocardioidaceae > JACCWP01. Next base: position 121,239 of record CAWDDC010000002.1, on the reverse strand, counting down.
GCGTGGTCGTCGCGGGCTGCACCACCCTGCTCGCGACGTTGATCGGGGTGCCCGCCGCGCTGGCGTTGTCGCGACACCACTACCGCGGCCGCTCCGCGGCGTCCGCGCTCTTCCTCGCACCGTTGCTGGTGCCGACGGTCGTGCTCGGCCTCGCCCTGCTGCTCACCCTCACGCCGATGGGCCTGACCGGCAGCTATCCGGGGCTGGTCCTCGCCCACCTGGCCATCACCACGCCGTACGTCGTGCGCACCACCGCGATGGCGCTGCTGACCGCCGACCTCGCCTGCGAGGAGGCGGCCCGCATCCTCGGCGGGAACGGCTGGACGACCTTCCGGCGGGTCACGCTGCCGCTGGCGATGCCGGGGATCGTGGCCGGTGCGGTGATCGCGTTCCTCATCTCGTTCGACGAGGCGGTCATCTCGCTGTTCGTCGTCGGCCCGTCGGCCACGACGTTGCCGGTGGAGATCTACCGCTACGTCGAGTACCGCTCCGACCCGCAGATCGCCGCGCTGTCGGTCGTGCTGATCGTCATCTCGCTGCTGTTCGTCGCCGTGATCGAGCGGGTGATCGGGCTCGGCCGCGCGCTGCGCTAGCCGTACCCGATCGCCGGTCTCGTCCCTGTTCACCCTCACCAGGAAGGAGCTGCCCATGCGCGTGGCAGCCGTTCAGCTCAACTCCCGCAACGACAAGGAGCTCAACCTCAAGACGGCGGTCGACCGGGTCGCCGCGGCCGCCGAGGGCGGCGCCCGGTTCGTGCTGCTGCCCGAGTACGTGGACTACCTCGGCCCGGACGACGGGGCGAGGCAGGCGGCCGAGACCGAGGACGGCCCGGCGCACACCGCGTTCGCGGAGGCGGCACGGAGCAACGGGGTCTGGCTGCACTGCGGGTCGATCCGGGTGGCCGCGCCGGACGGGCGCGCCTTCAACACCTCGGTGGTGTTCCGGCCGGACGGCTCGGTGGCGGCGCGGTACCGGAAGATCCACCTCTTTGACGTCGACATCCCCGACGGTGCCACGCACCGCGAGTCCGACACCGTCGCCCCGGGCCAGGAGCTCGTCACCTGTGACGTCGACGGTTGGCGGGTCGGTCTGTCGACCTGCTACGACCTGCGGTTCCCGGAGCTGTACCGCGGACTGACCCTGGCCGGCGCCGACCTGCTCGTCGTGCCCGCCGCCTTCACCTTCTACACCGGCCGGGACCACTGGGAGGTGCTGCTGCGCGCGCGCGCCATCGAGAGCCAGTGCTACGTGCTCGCGGCCGGCCAGGTCGGCACCCACGTCGACGACGGCGGCGTCGTCGCACGTACGAACGGCCGCTCGATGCTGGTCGACCCGTGGGGCACCGTCGTCGCCTGCGCCGCCGACACCCCCGACATCGTGTTCGGCGAGCTCGACCGCTCCCGGCACGACACCGTGCGTACCGAGGTGCCGAGCCTGACCAACCGGCGTCCCGAGGTCTACGCAGGCGCTGGCCACTGACGGGTAGCGCTGACGCTCAGGCGGGGGTCAGCTCCAGCAGCGCCATCGCCGGCATCGGCAGCGCGACCACCGTGCTCACCGCGCCGGCGTCGTCGGCCACCACCTCGCGGGCCGGCTCGCCCTCGTCGAGCCGGTCGGCCGCGCGCAGCCGCTCCCACTGCTCGTCGTCCGGCCAGTCCTGGTCGGCGCGCCGCATCCGCCGCCACACGGTGCCGATGTCGGAGTGCTCCTCGTCGACGCGCAGGTGGGTGAGCGTGTACGCCGCACCGGGCTCGCAGGCCGTTGACGACCACCGTCACCTCCCGGTCGAGGGCCGGGTCGCCGGCGGCCTTGGACTGGTCGAGCGTCAGGTTCCAGGCCAGCACGCCGATGGCGCCGTCGCTGCCCGTGGCGGCGACGGCCTCGACCAGCGATCCGCCGCCGTCGCCGGCGTACGCCACCGGCAGCCGCGTCTCGCCCAGCCGCTCGAGCAGGGCGAGCGCCCACCAGCGCGGCTTGCGCAGCTCGCCGACGGTCCGCAGCCCGAACCCGCCGTGCATCAGCGCCGGCGGGCGACCCAGCTCCTCGAAGTGGTCGGACACCACCCAGTAGCTCAGCGCGTCGATCCGGCCCATCGCCGACGCCATGCCACGCAGCAGGAACACCGCGGAGAACACCGCGTTGCTCACCTCGTTGAAGTGCGTCGGCGTCACCCCCCACTCGGTCCACCAGATCGGCGTGCCGGCGCGGCCGTGCCGCTCCAGCGCCGGACGGAAGTCCAGCGGCGGGCTGCCGTAGGTGTGCGTCGACACGAAGTCGACCGCCGCTCCGGACCCGTCGACGTGCGCGAGCAGCTCCTCCACCCAGCCGGCCGCGGCCGACGACGGACCGCCGACCCGCAGGTCGGGGTGCACCGCCTTGACCGCGCGGGCGGACAGGTCGTAGAGCCGCCAGTGCTCCTCGGGCGTGCCCGACCAGAACACCTCGAGGTTGGCCTCGTTCCACACCTCGAAGCTCCAGTGGTCGCGCACCTCCTCCAGGCCGTAGCGCTCGACCAGGTGCGCCACCAGCGCGTGCACGAGGTCGTACCAGCGGTCCCAGTCCCGCGGCGGCGAGATGATCGCGCCGTACTCGAAGACCGTCTTGGTGGGGTCGGAGGCGAGGTCGCGCGGCATGAACGAGATCTCGACCACCGGCCGGAGTCCCAACGACAGCACGTGGTCGTAGACCCGGTCGACGCCGGTGAAGTCGTGCACCGGCTGGCCGTCGACCTCGCGGTAGACCGCCAGGTCGTCGCAGAGGATGCCGTGCGCGCGCACCGTGTCGACGCCGAGCTCGTCGTGCGCGGCGCGCAGCGCGGCAGTCAGCTCCGCACCGATCTCGCGGCCGCCGGTGGTGTCGGTGCTCAGCGCGTGCGACAGGTGCTCGCTGCCGATCATCGGCCGCCACGGGCGCGGCAGCGGACCGAGCTCGACGTCGGCGTCGACGGCGACGAGGGCGGACCCGTCGCCGTCGGCGCGGGCGCCGCGCGGGGTTGCCGACACGCACGCGCCGAGCGGCCCCTCGACGGCGACGTCGGACAGCGCGGACACCGCGTACCAGCGCTCGGTCGCCGGCGTGCCGGTGGTGTCGACGTACGGCGGGTGCGGCACCGCGAGGACGTCGCCGCCGTGGTGGTCGAGCGGCTTCAGCTCGCCGTCGGCGGAGTCGGCCGCGTAGACCTGGTAGCCGATCGCGCCCGGCACCGGCGCCCAGTCCAGCGTGACCTGGGCACGCCCCGCCCGGGCGGACAGCCCGGTCGGCGGGTCGAGTCGCGGGGCGGCGCCGATGCCGGCCCGGCCGCTGGCCTGGCCGATCCGCTGCTCCCAGTCGCTGCGTGCGTCGGTGCTCATCAACGTCCTCTCGTACGGATGCTTCTCCCGCGAAACCGAAGGTTCCCCCGCGTCACAAGACGGGTGAACCTCGGGTTTCCCAAGGTCGCTTGGGAAACCCAGACCCCTCAGCCCCGGGGCGCGGCGCCGAACTGCTCCATCTCCATCAGCGGCCGCACCCGCCGGTTCATCGCACCGGACGACACGTAGCTGCGCAGGTCGTGGTCGGCGAGCTCGTTGCCGAGGGCGGCCATCACCATGCCCTGGTCCAGCGAGAGGTAGCGCCTGCTCACCTCGCCGGTGCCGACGTCGATCGCGTCGTAGAACCCGCCGCGGCCGTACGCGTCGAAGTTCTCCGTCAGCCGCACCAGGTTGCTCGACGGCGGCGTGCGGGGCGTAGCGCAGGGCGAGGAAGGACGCGTGCGGGGTCACGACGCCGTCGCCGTACTCGTCCGGCGCCGGCTCCCCCGGCCGGCCGGGACAGTTCCCGTAGCCGTTGTCCACGAGCGTGCCCTGCTGGTCGGAGGCGTAGCCGAGCGGCTCCATGCCGATGGCGTCGACGCCGTACGTGCTGTAGCCGCCGGCCGGGTTGTTCGACGGCGAGAACCCCCAGTAGCCGTAGTCGGCCTCGCGCATCCCGTGCGCGATCTGGGCGCGGACGTACAGCGGGTGGGTGACGCCCCACGAGTCCGGGCCCCACTCCTCCTCCGGCACGAACAGCGGCACCATCAGCGCCTCGAACATCGAGCCGCCCCAGGTCGGCACGATCTTCATGCCCCGGTACGGGTACGCGCCCTCGAAGACCCGCTGGCCGAGGTACGTACGCCAGCGACCCTGTCCCTGCGTCTCGGTCCACGAGACCAGTCGCACGAGCGCGGGAAGGTGCGCTCGGTGCCGAAGTAGTGCTTGCGCGGGATGTCGCCGGAAGCGATGCCGAGGTAGGACGCGATCCGGGGCTCGGTGTTGAACGCGCCGTAGTGGTGGCCGGTGTACCAGACGTCCGGGCCCTCGCCGAGGTAGTTGCCCACGACCGCGGCCTCGTCGTCGGGGTCGTCGTCCCAGAAGCCGCCGCGGATCTGGTTCTCCGCGGGGTTGTAGTACATGCCGAACTCCATGTCCTGGCGGATCGCGTCCGCCTCGGACCGCAGTCGCGGATCGGCGTTGCGCGCGACCAGCAGCCCGGTCGCCAGCCAGCCGTTGTCGACGCTGGACAGGAACGGCTTGATCGGGTCACCGCTGTCGGGGAACTCCAGCAGCTTCTCGCCGGTGTGCGGGTCGTACCAGTTGTAGAACTGCCCGGACCACTCGTGCCGCTCGAGCTCGGCGACGCTGGCGATGGTCTGCTGCATCCGCTGGTGCGCCTCGTCGGAGCTGATCAGACCGGTGTTGCGGGCGACGACCGTGCTCCACAGGTACGCGCCGATGTTGGTCGGCGAGGTGTACGCGGCGCGGCTGTCCGGACGCAGGCCGCGGCCCACGTTGTCGGACGGCAGCCCGGTCGCGGGGTCGACCATCGCGGCCATCGACTTCCAGGTGTCGCCCACCCAGGTGCGCAGCAGGCTGCCGCGGTCGGCTGCCGGCCGGTCGGCCGACCGGGTGGCGGACTGGCTGGGCTGGCTGCGGGCTCGGCGGCGGTGCTGGTCGGCACGGCCAGCATCGCGCCGGCCAGTGCGGTGGCGGCGGCCACGGCGGCCGTCCGGACTCGTACCTGTCGTCGGGACACGCTCAGAGCTCCTTGTCGTCGTACGGGTCAGTGCGGAAGATCGGTGTAGCGTCACTTGATGCCGGTCATCGCGATGCCCTGCACGAAGTAGCGCTGCAGCACCAGGAAGATCGCGATCACCGGCAGCACGATCACCACGGCGCCGGCGAGCAGCAGTCCGTAGTCGGTGGAGTTCTGACCGACGGAGTACAGCGCGAGGGCGACCGGCAGCGTGTACTTGTCCTCGGTCTGCGCCACGACCAGCGGCCACAGGAAGTTGTTCCACGAGCCCAGGAAGGTGAGAATCCCCAACGTGGCAAGGGCGGGGCCGCACAACGGCAGGATCACGCTGCCGAAGATCCGCAGCTCGCCGGCACCGTCGACGCGCGCGGCGTGGATCAGGTCGTCCGGCAGCCCGAGGATGTACTGCCGCAGCAGGAACACCCCGAACGGCTGCACGAGGAACGGCAGGAACAGCCCCGGCAGGGTGTTGGTCAGGCCCAGGTTGGTGGTGAGGATGAACAGCGGCACGAACGTCACCACGCCGGGCACCATCAACGTGCCCATCACGACGAGGAACAGCAGCCGCTTGCCGCGGAACTCCAGCTTGGCGAGGGCGTAGCCGAGCATCGCGCAGAAGATCACGTTGCCGACGGTGACGACGGTCGCGACGATGAGCGAGTTCATGAAGTACGTGCCCATGTCGAGCCGGGTGAACAGGTCGGCGTAGTTGTCCATCGTGAACCTGTCGGGCCACCAGGTCGGCGGCAGCTGCTCGCAGCTCGGTCTCGGGCTTGACCGAGCCCAGCAGCATCCACAGGAACGGCCCGATCATCAGGACGAGGCCACCGGCGAGGACCACGTAGAGCCAGCGCGGCGTACGGAGTCGTTGGTCAGGAGTGACAGCCATCGGTGCCTCCTCAGTCCTTCGACCGCAGCACGCGGAACTGCACGATCGTGAACACGACCACGGCCAGGAACAGCACGTAGCTCACCGCCGCCGCGTAGCCGTAGTTGCCGGACCCGAACTGGTTGTAGGCGTAGTAGGTGACCGACCGGGTCGAGTCCAGCGGCCCGCCCTTGGTCATCACGAACGCCTCCTCGAAGAACTGCAGGTAGCCGATGCCGGTGATGACCGCGCCGAACAGCAGCACCGGGCGCATGATCGGCAGCGTGAGGTAGCGGAACCGCGCCCACGCGCCGGCGCCGTCGACCTCGGCGGCCTCGATCACCTCGCGCGGCACGGTCTGCAGCCCGGCCAGGAAGATGACCATCAGGGTGCCGAGGTTGCGCCACGCGGCCATCACCACCAGCGAGGGCAGCGCCAGCACGGTGGAGTCGAGCCAGGCGGGCCCGTCGATGCCGAAGACGCCGAGCGTCTCGTTGACCAGGCCGCCGTCCGTACGCAGCAGGAACCGCCACACCACGGCGACGGCGACGATGCTGGTGACGACCGGCAGGTAGTAGCCGGCCCGGAAGAAGCCGCGCAGCCGCAGGATCGCGTTCAGCCCGACCGCCGCGGCCAGCGCCGCCGCCATCGTCAGCGGCACCCCGAGCACGACGTACAGCGCGGTGTTGCGGGCGACCTTGAGGAACAGCGGGTCCGAGAGCAGGTTGGTGTAGTTCTCGAGCCCGGTGAACTCCACCGCCAGCGGCGAGCGCAGGTCGGTGATCCGGATGTCGGTGAACGACATCCCGAGGCTGGCCAGCACCGGCCCGACCGTGAAGACCGCGAACAGCAGCACGAACGGTGTCGCGAGCAGCCACGCCGCGCGCGCCTGCCGCCGCTGGGTCGGGTCGCCGGAGCGACGCCGGCCGGAGCGACGCCGGCCGGAGCGACCCGGCGGGCGCGCCCCCGCGACGGCCTCGGCCGCGGCCGCGCCGGTGGTGGCCAGCTGACTCACAGACCGGTGCCGATCGCCTGCGCCTGGCTCTGCATGTCGGCCATGGCGTCCTCGACCGACATCTTGCCGTTGACGACCTGCTCGATGCTGCGGTCGATGACCTCCGCGACCTGCTCCCAGGTGGGCACCGGCGGCGGCGAGTTGGTCGACGTCAGCTGCTCACCGAAGACGCTGAGCAGCGGGTCCTCGGCCAGCGGGCCGCTGTCCCACGACGCCTCGACGGCCGGCAGGTCGCTCATGGTCTCGTACCACTCGGTCTGCACGTCGGCCTCGGACAGCCACTGCACGAGCTTCCACGCGGCGTCGCGGTTGTCGGACTCCTTGAACACCGCGAGGTTGCCGCCGCCGACGAAGGACGTGCCCATCTCGCTGCTGTCGTCGACCGACGGCAGCGGAGCCACCCCGATCTGGTCGTCGGTGGCGCCCATGTCCTTGACCAGCCCGATGTGCCACGGGCCGGAGATGAACGAGGCAGTCGTGCCCTTGGCGAACTGGTTCTCGATCTCACCGGGCTGCAGCAGGCTGGTGGTGGACAGCCCGTCGTCGAACAGCGACTTGTAGTACTCCAGGCCCTCGGCCATCGCGTCGCTGTCGAGGGTGTACTCGGTGCCGTCCTCGTTGGTCATCTCGGCGCCGGCGGTCCAGGCGAACGGGATCGCGGTCTGCCACGAGCCGGTCTGGCCCGGCTGCACGTAGAACGGGATCTCGACGCCGGGCTGCTCGCCGAGGTCGCTGGCGAACTGGGTCAGCTCGTCCCAGGTCTTCGGCGGTGCGTCCCAGCCCGCCTTCTCCGCGAGGTCCTTGCGGTAGAAGAGCACCCGGGTCTCGACGTACCACGGCACGCCGTACTCGGTGTCGTCGACGACGGTCGAGTCGTACGCGCCCTCGAAGAAGGAGTCGGTGTCCACCAGGTCCGGCGGCACCGGGTCGAGGCCGCCGAGCTTGGCGAACTCGCCCATCCAGGTGGTGCCGACGAGCGTCACGTCCGGGGTCTCGCCGGAGGCGATCGCGGTGGCGATCTTGTCGTGCGCGTTCTCCCACGGCACCGGCGTCACCTTGACGTCGACGTCGGTGTTCTCGGCCTCGAACGCCTCGACGAACGGGCCGAGCTCCTCGCCCTCGGTGCCCATCGCCCAGACCTCGACGGTGCCGGTCGGGGCGCCCTCGTCGATCGCCTCGGCCTCCTCCGCCTGGCCGTCGTCCTCGCTGCGGCCACAGGCGGCGAGGGCGAGCACGGCGGTCATGCAGACGGCCACGGCCAGCCGGCGTCTGGTCGGGGGGGTGCGGTTCATCGGGACTCCTTCGTTGCGGTGACGCGGGGGGTACGGTGTGCGGCCGAGCTGGTACGGACGACCAGCTCGGTGGGGAGCAGCAGGTGCCGCGGCGGGCCGTCGTCGCCGCCGATGCGGGCGTCGAGGGTCCGGGCGGCGGTGGCGCCGAGCTCGCGCATCGGCTGGCGCACGGTGGTGAGGCCGGCGTAGCGGGCGGCCATCACGTCGTCCCAGCCGGTGACGGCGACGTCGTCGGGCACGACCACGCCGGCGTCGCGCAGGGTGGCCATCAGGCCGAGGGCGAGCTCGTCGTTGGCGCAGACGACCACGTCGGGCAGGCCGTGGTCGACGAGCAGCTGCTCGGCGGCACGGGAGCCGTCCCGCTCGGAGAACCCGGCGTCGACCAGCCGAGGCGGGGGCACGCCGGCGGTCGTCCAGGTCCGGCGCAGCCCGGCCCAGCGGACCGCGACGTCGGGCGAGGTGGCGGGACTGCCGAGCAGCAGCAGGTCGCGGTGCCCGGCGGCGACCAGGTGCTCGGCCAGCGCGGCCGCGCTGGCCACGGAGTCGGCGTTGACCGAGTCGACCATGGCGTTGGCCGCCTGCCGGGCGAGCAGCACCAGCGGCAGGCCGCGGGCCGCGATCTCGGCGACGACGTCGTCGCTGACGGTGCGGCCGAGGACGACCAGGCCGTCGACCCGGCCGGCGAGGTCGAGCACCCGCTCGCGGGCGGCGTCGCGGCCGTGCGTGGAGCAGATGAGCACCGACCGGTTGCGGTCGGCGGCGACCGCCTCGTAGCCGAGCACGACCTCGGCGTAGTAGGGCCCGGACAGGTCGGGGAAGACGATGCCGTTGGCGGCGTGCCGGCGCTCGGCCAGCGACCGGCCGAGCGAGCTCGGGGTGAAGTGCAGCTCGTCGACCGCGGCGAGCACCCGGTCGCGGGTCGGCTCGGCGACCGGCGCGGTGCCGCGCAGCACCCGGGAGACGGTGGCGATCGACACGTCCGCGCGGCGGGCGACGTCGCGGATGGTGACGCTCGCCCGCCCGTGCGGTGCCGGCACGTCCGGCCATGCTCACCTCCGCTCCTTGCCTGTCACCCCCAGGACGTGTGTGTAACCGGTCTTGTAAGCGGTTACAGATGGTGGTCACCTTTGCGCGTTCTGCCCGGATCTGTCAACACCGCCCCGATTCGCCCGTCCCGAACGATCCGGCCGCACGTACGCCAGGGCGATTGCCTCGCCGGAAGATCGGGAGGCGAACGATCCGCCGCACGTACGCCAGGGCGATCACCTGGCCGGATCGTTCGAGCGGGCGAACGACCGGCGGCGTCGCCGCGCTTACCTCGCCGGACCCGACTCGACAGACGGTGTGCGCCACACCCTGCGTGAGTCGGGTCGCACACCTTCGCCGGGACCCCCGCCGAGGAGGGCGGGGGGATCAGGCCAGCGAGCGGAGGTCGGCGGCGAGGCCGCCGGGGGCGCGGCCGTCCAGCCGGGCCGAGGTGAGCACCCGAGGCTCGTCCGGCCAGGCAGTCGGATGCCCGGCGGCGATCAGGCGTTCGACCAGGCCGAGGTCCTCGTCCAGCGCGACCTTGGCGAAACCACCGACGGATCGGTAGGCGTCGGCGCGCACCCCGAGATTGGCACCGTGCACGTGCGAGTGCCGCCGCGGTCGCACTCCGGCGCCGCCGGCCAGCGCGTAGGCCGAGCGCCACCGGTCGTGTCGGTCGTGCCCACCGTCGAGCGCCAGAGCCACCCGGCCGGCGACTGCGTGGTGTCCGGCCGCGGCTGCCTCCAGCTGGCTGGTCAGCCAGTGCGGCGGCACCCTGGAGTCGGCGTCGGTGTGTGCCAGCCAGACCGCGTCGTCGGGCAGGTCGGCCCACCGGTCCAGCACCGCGGAGCAGCCGGCGGCGCGGGCCTGGCCGACGCTGCCCCGGTCGGCACCGTCACGGACGACGACCAGCGCGCCGGCGGCCGCGGCGATCTCGGCCGTCGCGTCGGTGCAGTGGTCGGCCACCACCACCGCCAGCCGGCGCGGGACCTCCGCGCGTGCCAGCGCCACCTGCACCGAGGCCAGGCAGGCGCCGAGCAGCTCGGCCTCGTTCCGGGCCGGCACCACCACCGCGACCGCGCACAGCGGCACCCGCTCCGGGGTCCTGATGGACGGAGGGGTCATCCGCCGGTCCGCTGCCAGACGCCGAGCAGGAAGTCGGGCTCGACGTGCTCGACCAACCGCTCCAGTCCTGGCGCCGACGCCAGCTCGACGTGCGCCTCGTCGCCCGAGCTCGGCGCCTCCGCGAACGCGTGTCGCCAGTGCACTGCCACCAGGTGCCCGCCCGGTTCGAGCGACCCGAGGGTGCGCACCAGCACCGTCGCGCCGGTCGGCTCGGACAGGAAGTACAGCAGCTCGGAGACGACGATCAGGTCGAACGAGCCCTGCGGCCACTGCTCGGGCACCCGTCCGGACTCGAAGGTCACGGCGTCGCTGGTGACCCGGGCCCGTGCCTGCTCGAGCGCGCGGGGCGCGTTGTCCCAGCTGACCAGTCGTTCGCAGCGCTCGGCCAGCCCGGCGGTGAGCACGCCGATCGCGCAACCGGGCTCGAAGCCGCGGCTGTAGCGAGGGCGTGGCAGAGCGGCCAGCGTGAGCGCGTACTTGCGCTGCTCGTAGGCCGACGTGGACAGTCCCCACGGGTCGTCGACCCGCGCGTAGAGCTCGTCGAAGTAGGCCGGCTCGGTCACGTGAGGACGACCTCCAGGTCACGTTCGAAGTGCGCGAGCACGTCGGGCGGGAGCACGGCGGCGTCGGACGGGTCGTCGCCCAGCGGGTGCAGCTGGCTGCCGAAGCAGTCGATCGCCTGCTGCTTGGCCAGGCGCTCGTGCGGGTCGAGGTGCACCGTGCGCGCTCGGTCCCACGGGATGTCGCCGGCGTCCGGCGTGGCCCAGTGCCACGCCCAGACCGGGAACTCCCACAGCGCGGGCACCGGGGACGCGACCCCGACTGCGGCCCGGACGCGCGCCAGCTCCTCGGTGGCCGCCGCCGCTGCCCGGCCGCAGGCGGCGTGGTCGGGGTGTCCGTCGCCGCGCCACGGCGCCAGCAGCAGGACCGCACCGGCCAGCAGTGACTCGAGCCGGTCGGCGAGCTCGCCCTCGTGCGCGGACAGGCCGGAGTCGGGCAGGTGCAGGTGCACCCGCTCCGACCCGGCGTGCCCCAGCTCGGTGAGCGCGGCGTCCAGCTCGTGCAGGCGTCGCTCGGCGAGCTCGGCGGACGTCACCGTCGGGCTCTCGGGGTGCGAGGCCTCGCCGTCGGTCGCCGAGACGAGCAGCAGGTCGCAGCCGCGGGCTGCCAGTCGCACCAGCAACCCACCGACGCCCAGCACCTCGTCGTCGGGGTGCGCGGCGAGCACCACGACCCGCGCGCCGGGACCGGGCAGCTCGGCCGCCGGCACGTCCGCCCACCCGGGCCAGGACTGCCACACCCGCTCGGGGGTCGCGCCCGGATGGTCACCGGCCCGGGGCACCTGGCCGGGCCGGGTCACGTGGCCGGACGTTGCGGAGGGCACGCGTGGCGGGTTCGGCGGCACCGCACTCACCACGGGGCCGAGTCCCGCGCCAGCCCGCCCAGGGCGGCCAGGTCGCGTTCGGCGTGGTGCTGGCGGAGGAAGACCTGCAGGTCCGCCACCCGGCGGGCGTGCTCGGCGTCGAGCGCCAGCGGTGCGGGCCCGAGCGCGTGACCGACCCGGGTGACGATCTCCTCGGCGGCGGCGGCCACGGTCGCGCGTACGGACTCGGCCCGGTAGCGGGCCTGGTCGAGGGCCTCGTCGCCGCCCACGGCGTCGATCTCGTCGGCCGAGAGCCGCAGCGCGGCGCGGCAGCGGTCGAGGGCTGCGGCCACCGCACCGAGGTGGGCCGACGCGTGCGGATCGAGGGTGCGCCGGCGCGAGGCCGCCTGCAGGGTCGCCGCGACACCGTAGGCACCGCCGGCCCAGCAGCAGGCGACGCCGATCGCGCCGTGCCAGAAGCCGGGGCGACCGACGTAGGCACCCGAGGGTCCGACCGCCGTCGCCTCGGCGGCGTCGAAGCGGAGGGTCCGGGTGTCGGCCGCTGACATCCCCGGCCCTGCCCAGGCCGACGGGTCGAGCTGCACGGTGCCGTCGGCGCGGCCGGCCGCGACGTCGACAGCGAACAGTCGGGACTCGCCGGCCGCATCAGCGGTCACCAGGGCGTGGGTGGCGAGGCCGGAACCGGAGCAGAACGGCTTCTGACCGGACAGCCGCCAGCCCCCACCGGCGGCGGTGGCCTCCAGCCGGGGTCCGGGCGGCTCGGCGGCCCAGACCTCCCAGAGCGTTCCGGGTCGGGGCGTCGGGTGGCCGAGGTCGTGGCAGATCGCCTGGGCGTCGTGGTGCGGCTCGACCACCTTGGCCAGCGCCAGGTCGGTGCGGCCCAGGTCGGCCAGACCTCGCCACCGCTCGTGGGTGTGACCCGCACCGGGCAGCGGCAGCACGCGGGCCGCGGTGTCTCGCACCTGCTCAGGGTCGAGCGCGGCCGTAGCGGCCGGCTGGACGGACGTCACCACCATGCCCCCCGGTACCCGGCCGGAGCACGCGTCAACCGGTGCTGCTGCCACGCCGCGCAGCCTGCGGGTGGCTGCTGCCGCGGGCCTCAGTCGAGCGGGACGGCGAGCTGCTGACCGACCTGCAGCGCGCCGGCGTCGGACAGCGCGTTGAGGTCCTGGATCTCCCGGACCACGTCGCGCGGGTCGCCACCGATGCCGCTGTCGTCGGCGATGTCCCACAGGGTCTGCCCGGGCTGGACGGTGACGGTGCGCACCGGCACCGGCTCGCCGGCGCCGGAGGTGGCCACCACGCTCGGGCCCCACAGCACGGCCGCGGCGAGCACGGCGGCGAGGACCAGCACGGCGAGCAGGACGCTGCGCAGCATCCGGCCGCGCCGGGTGAGCCGCACCGCGGGACGCCTGGAACTGCGCGTCGCGGTGGGGCTCGCTGCGCGGGTCGCTGTGGGTGCGTACGAGGTGCTGGTGCTCATCGTCGTCCTCCGTCGGGCTGCGTCGGCTGTCGATCGATGTCTATCGCCCGGCACCGACACTGCGGCCTGCCCGGTCGATCAAGTGTTCGATCGAACACCTGATCGAAGGATCGCACACCTGTTCGACGCAAGCAACCCCTGCAGCCCCAGCAGTCCCACCTGTCTCGTCGTCCGCCCCTGCACCACCAGACCACGGGAGCGCCGCGACACGCCGTTCGAACAGGTGTTTGATCCCGAGCCGTCCGGCGCACTACCGTCAGCCCACGGCCGGACGCGCCCGTCAGGGACGCAGCGGCGAACGTTCGGTGACCGACGAGTGACGAGGTGGCGACATGGCAGCCAGCGGTGGCGAGGGCGGCAGCACCGGCAGCGTGCGCGAGCTCCCCGACGGTCCCCCGGACGCGACCGGGCTCACCCCGCGCCAGCGCCGCATCCTGGACGTGATCGGCCAGGCGCTCGAGGCCCGTGGCTACCCGCCGAGCGTGCGGGAGATCGGCGAGCGGGTCGGGCTGACCAGCTCCAGCTCGGTGGCCCACCAGCTGAAGTCGCTGGAGGCCAAGGGCTTCCTGCGCCGCGACCCCAACCGACCCCGAGCCCTCGAGGTGCTGTCGCCGCACGCCCAGCCGCGCGAGCAGGTCGTCGACGAGACCGGCATCGGCGACCAGCGCCCGGAGGCGGCCTACGTGCCCGTGGTCGGCCGGATCGCAGCCGGTGGTCCGATCCTCGCCGAGGAGCGGGTCGAGGACGTCTTCCCGCTGCCCCGCCAGCTGGTGGGCGACGGCGCGCTGTTCCTGCTGGAGGTGCGCGGCGACTCGATGATCGAGGCGGCGATCTGCGACGGCGACTGGGTGGTCGTGCGCCAGCAGCCCGACGCCCAGAACGGTGAGATCGTCGCGGCGCTGCTCGACGACGAGGCCACCGTCAAGACGTTCTCGAACAAGGGCGGCGCCGTCCGGCTGCTGCCGCAGAACCCTGCGTACGAACCGATCGACGGCACCCACGCGAGCATCCTCGGCAAGGTCGTGACGGTGCTGCGCCGGGTCTGAGCGGGTCGCCGCGGCCCGACCTGCACACCGCGGGGATCGGATGCACAGTGGCGGCATGGCTACCAAGAAGACCGGCAAGAAGGACCGGCAAGAAGGCGGACCCGGGACCCAGCGTCAAGGACAAGCAGCTGTACGAGAAGCTGCGCGACGAGGGCGCCAGCAAGACCAAGGCGGCCCGGGTCGCGAACACGGCCGCCGGCACGTCCCGCACGACCGTCGGCAAGCGCGGCGGGTCGGCACCGGCCTACGACGACTGGAGCAAGTCCGACCTGTACGAGCGGGCCAAGGACGTCGGCGTCGAGGGCCGCTCGTCGATGAGCAAGCAGCAGCTGATCAAGGCGCTGCGCACCAGCTGACCGTCACCAGCTGACCGTCACCAGCTGACCGTCACCAGCTGACCGTCGCCAGCGGAACGCTCAGTTGGCATCCGTCTGGGTGCGCAGGTCGCGGTCGCGGGTCTCCGGGCTCAGCCAGGCCGCGACCAGGCTGATCGCCATCAGCGCGATCATGTAGATCGCGACCGGCCACCAGCCGTCCGACGCCCACGCCACCAGGGACGCGCACACCAGCGGCGAGATGCCGCCGCCGATCACCGACGAGAACTCCCGGCCGAGCGCCACACCGGCGTAGCGGTAGCGCGAGCCGAACAGCTCCGGGAACCACGCCGCCTGCGAGCCCACCGTGCCGTAGGCGGCGAAGATGAAGCCGACGATGACCACCAGGTAGACCAGCGCGGTGTTGCCGGTCGTGATCATCGCCAGGCCCGGCACCGTGAACAGGATGAGGAACGTCGCGATCACCAGGAACACCCGCCGGCGACCGAACCGGTCGGTGAGCCGCCCGGCGACGTAGGCCGACACGCAGGCGGCGAGGGCGCCGGCGAGCAGCGCCTTCGGGATCAGCGACTCCTCGACGCCCACGGTGTCGATCAGGTAGGCCGCGAGGAACACCTGGAAGATGTAGGAGTGGGTGTTGCCGCCGACGTTCATGAAGAACACCTGCGCGAGCGGGCGGCGTCCGTGCGCGACGACGTCGCTGACCGGCACCTGCGGCACCGCCTCGACCTTGTCCCGCACGTCCTGGAACACCGGCGACTCGCGCAGCCGGCGCCGGATCATGTACGCCGCGGCGGTCACGAAGATGCTGCTCAGGAACACCAGCCGCCATCCGTACGACTCGACGTCGCCCTCGGGCAGCCGCTGCACCAGCAGCCACACCAGGGCGCCGAGCGCGGTGCCCGCCGCCGCACCGACGTAGACCAGCGACGCCAGCCGCCCGCGGGCGCCCTTCGGCGCCGTCTCGGTGATCAGCACGATGCCGCCGGCCTGTTCCGCGCCGGCGCCCAGGCCCTGCAGCAGCCGGCAGGCGACCAGCAGGGTCGGCGCCCACACGCCCACCTGCGCGTACGTCGGCAGCAGCCCGATCGCGAGGGTGGCGAAGCCCATCAGGAACAGCGTGGCGACCAGCACGAACTTGCGGCCCCAGCGGTCGCCGACCAGCGAGAACAAGAACCCGCCCACCGGCCGGGCGGCGAACCCGACGGCGTAGGTGCTGAAGCTCGCGATGGTGCCGGCCGCCGGGCTGGCCTCGGGGAAGAACA
The DNA here is from genome assembly GCA_963801045.1 of uncultured Actinomycetota bacterium. Lineage (GTDB taxonomy): Bacteria > Actinomycetota > Actinomycetes > Propionibacteriales > Nocardioidaceae > JACCWP01. The sequence goes on along the minus strand of CAWDDC010000002.1, from coordinate 105,348 downwards.
GCTCCGGGAAGACGATCGCCGACGCGGTGCCGTAGATGACGAAGTCGTACTGCTCGAGCGCGGTGCCGACGAGCCCGGCCCACGATGCCCGGCGGACGGTTCCGTCGTCGGTGCGGGTCGGCTGGGTGCGCTCGGTGGTGCTCATGCGTCATCGCCTCGGGGGACTCGGGTCCGGTCCTCGGCACTGTAGGACAAACCGGGCACTGCCGGCCCGTCGAGCTCCGCGTCAGCGGTCCAGCTCGGGTCCGCCGCTCCACCCGGTGAGGCGGTAGCCCCACCCGCGCACCGACTCGACCAGCAGCGGCACGTCGTCGCTGCGCAGGTGCGCGCGCAGCCGCTTCACCACGCTGATCACCGCGGCCGGGTCGCCGAGGTAGGGACGCCGCCACAGCCGCTCGGTGAGCTCGGCGAACGACGAGGCCCGTCCCGGATCGGTGGCGAGCACGACCAGCAGGTCGAGCTCACGGCCCGGCAGCCGCAGCACCCGGTCGTACCAGTGCGCCTCCCGCCCGTCGACGTCGAGCGACAGCGCGACCGTGCCGGATGAACCGGCGCGGGCTGGGCAAGGCGGTGTCGGCGCCGGGCAATGCCGGCGGCGACGCCGCCAGCGACCGGCGCGACGGTCGCGAGCAGCCGATCCGAGCTCGCGGCCGGGAGCGCCGCCGGTCCCGGGTCCACCCCGGCAGGCGGAGCCGGGCGCCGCTGGCGAGCTGGCTGAGCAACCCGGCCGCGCAGGCTGGCATCGGCCGCGACCACCACGGTGGCACCGTTCAGCGCCCGGGCGATGTCCACGCACTGGGCGGCCGAGCAGGCCGACGCACACCACCAGCTGTTCGGCGCCCTGCTGTTCGGCGACCGCTGTCCGGCGCCCCCTTGTTCAGCGCCTCTGTTCAACGCTGCCCGGGTCGTCGTCGACGACCCGTGCCTCGACCAGCTGCCGTTCCCCCACCGACGCGATCATGCCGTCAACTCCGCCCTTGCCCCGCGCGGTGTGACACGGCCTCGCGTCGGCGGTCCCTCCAGGACCGAGATCGAATCGTGCCAGATGCGCCGGATAGCCCGGCAATGCTCCGCGACCACTCAGTGTGACTTTCCGGTGCCCGTGAGTGGTCTAGCGCTCCCCGCCCGCGGGCAGGCGTGCCCCGATGCTGCCCCGGTGCTGCCCGGATCACACCCTTGTGACCCCTCTGTCCCGCCGGAAAGGTGGCGGGGGCAACCAGCCACCTTTCCGAAAGGCCTGTCGTGCGCATGCTTCGAACCCGAGCGGGGTGTCGGCGACTTCTGATCGCCGTCGCCTCCGCGTCCGTCGCCGCCGCAGTGGCGATCCCACTCGCGCCGGTGTCCGCCGCCGTAGCCCCCGGTGCACCGGGTGACTCTGCCTCGGCCAAAGCCGAGCGCAAGATCGAGCCCGCGCTGTCGCGCGAGCTGGCCGACGGCCGTACCGACTTCTTCATCCGCTTCTCCGCGCAGGCCGACCTCGACGCGGCCAGCCGCATCGAGGACTGGGACGCTCGCGGCGCCGCTGTGGTCAAGGCGCTGCGCGCGACCGCGCGGACCAGCCAGGCCGGCGTCGATCGCCCGCCTGCAGGAGCGCGGGCTCGCGTACGAGTCGCTGTTCATCACCAACACCGTCTACGTCCGCAGCGCGGGCCAGCAGGTCGCCCAGACCCTGGCCGCGCTGCCCGGCGTGAGCGCGCTGGAGTCCCCCGCGACCGTGCAGCTGGAGAAGCCGGTCAAGGGCAAGGTCGAGGCGCAGGTCGACGGCGTCGAGTGGGGCGTCGCGGAGATCAAGGCCGACCAGGTGTGGTCGGACTTCGGCGTACGCGGCGAGGGCATCGTCGTCGGCAACATCGACTCGGGCGTGCAGTACGACCACCCGGCCGTCGTGGCGCAGTACCGGGGCAACACCGGTGGCGGCACGTTCGACCACGACTACAACTGGTTCGACCCGTCCGAGGTCTGCGGCAGCCCGTCGCTGGAGCCGTGCGACAACAGCGCCCACGGCACCCACACGATGGGCACGATGGTCGGCGACGACGGAGCCGGCAACCAGATCGGCGTCGCACCGGGTGCGACCTGGATCGCCGCCAAGGGCTGCGAGTCCAGCAACTGCAGCGAGCTCGCGCTGACGGAGTCGGCGGAGTGGATGCTCGCGCCGACCGACCTCGCGGGCGAGAACCCCGACCCCGCGCTGCGCCCCAACATCATCAACAACTCCTGGGGCGGCGGCCCCGGCGACACCTGGTACCAGGGCTTCGTCACCGCGTGGCGCGCGGCCGGGCAGTTCCCCGCCTTCTCCAACGGCAACTCCGGACCCGGGTGCAACAGCGCCGGGTCCCCGGGTGACTACCCCGAGTCCTACGCCGCCGGCAACTACGACATCAACGGCACGATCAACTGCCAGTCCAGCCGCGGGCCCGGCCTCGGCGGCGAGCTGAAGCCGAACATCTCCGCACCCGGCACCAACGTGCGCTCCAGCGTGCCGGACCGACGACTACGCGGCCTTCAGCGGCACCTCGATGGCCTCGCCGCACGTGGCGGGCACCGTGGCGCTGCTGTGGGCGGGGGCGCCGAGCCTGATCGGCGACATCGACGCCACCACCGAGCTGCTGGACGGCAGCGCCCGCGACACCGACGACACCACCTGCGGCGGCACCGCCGAGGACAACAACGTGTTCGGCGAGGGCAAGCTCGACGCGCTCGCCGCCATGGAGGCGGCTCCGGTCGGCGACGGCGGGCGCCTGGACGGCACCGTCACCGACGCCGAGACCGGCGACCCGCTGGCCGGCGTCGAGGTCTCCCTCGTCGGGCCGAGCGAGCGCAGCACCACGACCGACGACGACGGCACGTACGCGCTGAACCTGGCCGTGGGCGAGTACGACCTCACCGCGTCCACCTTCGGCTACGCCGACGCCACCGCGACGGTGACGATCACCGCCGGCGAGACCACGATCGCAGGACGTCGAGATGACGTCGGTCGAGTCGGCGACGGTCTCCGGCCTGGTGCGGGACGGCTCCGGCCACGGCTGGCCGCTGTACGCCAAGGTCAGCGCCACCGGCACCCCGCAGTCGACCTACACCAACCCGGTGAACGGTCGCTACCAGCTCGAGCTGCCGATCGGCTCCGACTACGACATCACCGTCGAGTCGGTCTACCCCGGCTACCAGGAGCTCACCGAGACCGTCACGGTCGACGGCGACGTCACGGTCGACCTGAGCCCGAAGGTCGACACGCTCGACTGCCAGGCCCCTGGCTACGCGCCCGCGCTTCGAGGGCGCTGTTCGAGACCTTCGACGCCACCGACACCCCGGAGGGGTGGACGGTGACCGACGAGGCCGACAACGAGCAGGTGTGGCCTTCGACGACCCGGGTGGCCGCGGCAACCTCACCGGTGGTGAGGGCGGCTTCGCGGTGGTCGACAGTGACTTCTACGGGCCCGGCGGCATGCAGGACACGTCGCTGGTGTCTCCGTCGGTCGACCTGACCGACAGCGCCGACCCGGTCGTGCAGTTCCGCACCGACTTCAACGCCCTGGGCGACGACGTCGCCGATGTCGACCTCAGCATCGACGGCGGCGGCACTTGGGAGAACGTGTGGCACCAGACCGACTGGGTGGACCGGGCCGACGCTGGTCCGCATCCCGCTGCCGCAGGCGGCCGGCGAGGCCGACGTGCAGGTGCGCTTCCACTACTACGACGCGACGTTCGCGTGGTGGTGGCAGGTCGACGACGTCGGTCTCGGCACCGCTTTCTGCGACAAGGTCCGGGGCGGACTGGTCCTCGGCCAGGTGTCGAGCTCGCTGACCGGAGACGCCCTCAACGGCGCGACCGTCAGCAGCGACGACGCGCCCGCGGACACCGCGACCAGCGCTGCCACCCCGGACGACGAGGGGCTCGGTGACGGCTGGTACTGGATGTTCTCGTCCGCGGTCGGGCAGCACCCGTTCACGGCGACGTCCGGCAACTACAAGCCGCAGACAGAGCCGGTCGACGTGGCCGCTGACTGGGCGACCCGGGCCGACTTCGCGCTCGACTCCGGGAGGCTCGGCGCCGCGCCACGGCCGGTGAAGGGCACGACCGAGCTGGGCGGTACCGCGACGGACACCTTCACGGTGACCAACGACGGCAACGCGCCCGCGACCTTCGAGCTGTCCGAGCGGGCCGGTGACTTCGTCATCCAGGGCGCGGACGGCGACCGTACGCGCAGCGGCGACATCGCCTCGGCGCGCGGGGCGAAGGCGGTGCGCATCCCGGCCGACGTCACCCCGTTGCGCGACGTCACGTCCGCACCCGAGGGCACCGGGGCGACCACGGCCGACCGGCCGATCGTCGCCGACGACCCGTGGGTCGACCTGCCGAGCTACCCGACGGCGATCATGGACAACGTCGCGGGTTACGAAGGCGGTCTGGCGTACAGCTTCGGTGGCACCGAGGCGGGCAGCGGGGCGACGGCGGCATCGTTCGTCTACGACCCGTCGGCGCTGACCTGGGAGCCGATCGCGGACATGCCGGAGGGTCGGCAGAAGCCGGCCGCCGCGTTCATCGGCGGCGTGTTCGTGGTCGCCGGCGGCTGGGGCGAGAGCGGCGACCCGGTGGAGGACACCGCGATCTACGACCCCGCCTCGGACAGCTGGACGACCGCTGCGGCGAACCCCTCGCCGTACGCCGCGTCCGGCACCGCGGTCCTCGACGGCCAGCTGTACGCCGTCGGCGGCTGCTCCAGCGAGCCTGCGGCTCCACGGACGTGCTCCGCTACGACCCGGCCTCGGACTCGTGGGAGCAGCTGGCCGACTACCCGGAGGACACCTCCTGGAACGCCTGTGGCGGGATCGGCGGCCAGGTCGTCTGTGCCGGTGGCACGACCGACGCCGGTGCGTCGACGGCGACCTACGCCTACGACCCCGGTGCGGACAGCTGGACCCAGCTCTCCGACATGCCGGTCGACCAGTGGGGCAGCAGCTACTGGGCAGCCAACGACCAGCTCGTGGTCGCGGGCGGCGCAGCCGAGGGTTCGACCGTGATCACCAACGAGGTCTACGCCTTCGACCCTGCTGCCGACACCTGGAGCCAGCTGCCGTCCGCCAACAACGCGCTGTACCGCGGCGCCGGGACCTGTGGGCTCTACAAGATCGGTGGCTCCGAGGGCAACTTCGCCGCAACCGACAGCGCCGAGCTGCTCCCGGGCTACGACCAGTGCGGCAAGCCGGCCAACGTGCAGTGGCTGAAGGCGACGCCGAAGACGGCCGAGCTCGCACCAGGTGAGTCGACGACGGTCGAGGTCACGATGAACTCGCGCCGGCTCACCCAGCCCGGTCGCTACACCGCACAGCTCTCCGTCGGCGAGGACACGCCGTTCAGCGTCAAGCCGGTCACGGTCGTGCTGAAGGCGACGGCTCCGGCGACGTGGGGCCGGCTCGGCGGGGTGGTGCGTGGCGTCGCGTGCGACGGCACGGCTGCACCACTGGCCGGGGCGACGGTCGACATCACCCGGGGAGCGGACTTCACGCTCACCACCGATGCCGACGGTGGCTTCGCGGTGTGGATGCCGGGCAGGGCGCGCGAGCGTCAGGTGGTCGCCGCCAAGGACGGCTACCGGCCGGAGGTCCGGATGGTCACGATCGACGAGGGAGACCAGCAGGACCTGCGGCTGCGGCTGCAGAAGGCTCGGCTGCTGACCACGGTCAGGTGACGGAGCCCGCGCCGCTGCTGAGTCGACGCAGCGCGGCGCGGGCGACGTCGCCGTCGGTCGTGCGCCACATCGGCGGCAGCGACGCGGCGAGGAACGAGCCGTAGCGCGCCGTGACCAGCCGCGGGTCGAGGACGGCGACCACTCCCCGGTCGTCGAACCGGCGGATCAGCCGGCCGCTGCCCTGGGCGAGCAGCAGGGCGGCGTGGGTGGCCGCCACGCTCATGAAGCCGTTGCCACCCCGCCGCTCGACCGCCCGCTGCCGCGCACTCATCAGCGGGTCGTCGGGCCGCGGGAACGGGATCCGGTCGATCACCACCAGCTGGCAGGTCTCCCCCGGCAGGTCGACGCCCTGCCACAGCGACAGGGTGCCGAACAGACAGGTGCGAGGGTCCTCGAGGAAGCGCCGGGCCAGCACCGGCAGCTGGGCGTCGCCCTGGCACCACAGGTCGAGGTCGGGCAGCGCGGCGCGTACGTGCTCGGCCGCCGTCTCGGCGGCGCGCCGGGACGAGAACAGCCCGAGGGTGCGCCCGTCGGCGGCCTCGACCAGGCCGGCGATCTCGTCCAGCTGCGCGGTGCCGAGCCCGTCGCGGCCCGGCGCCGGCAGGTGCTTGGCGACGTAGAGGATCGCCTGGCGGGTGTAGTCGAACGGCGAGCCCACGTCGAGGCCGCGCCAGGCCACCTCGCGCTCGGCGTCCGCGTCGGCGCTGTCCTCGTCGGGTCGTCGTCGGCGTCGTGCGTCGGCGTCAGCGGCCGGGTCGGGCTCGACCGCCTCGGCCGGCGCCTCGGTGGGGGTGTCGTCCTGCCGCTCCTCCGGGCGCAGCCCGACCGAGGCGGCGACCGGCTCGAACCCGCCGCCCAGCTTGAGGGTGGCGCTGGTCATCACCACGGTCGTGGAGCCGAACAGCTTGTCCCGCAACGACAACGACACGTCCAGCGGCGCGACCCGCAGCTCGTTGCCGCCCCGGTTGCGGTCCCGCTCCTGCACCCAGCGCACGTCGTGCTCGCTGCCGGCCGCGAGCCGCTCGGCGACCTTGCGCACCTCGTCGGCAGCCGCCTTGGCCTGCTGCCGGACCGCGTCGGCGTCACCCTCGGCCGCCGCGTCCTGGCGACCGCCCAGTGCGGTGAAGCAGACGCTCGCGGCGGCGCGTACGAGCACCAAGGCGTCGGCCACCGCCTCGGGGACCTGGTCGAGCCGGCCGCCCGGCAGGCCGTCGAGCGCCTCGCGCAGCGCCTCGCCGGCGTCGGCGAGGTCCTCGGCCGGCACGGAGGCCTCCGCGCCCCCCGCCGAGCGGACCCGGCGGGACGCCCGGTCGACGACGAACGGCGACAGCTCGTCGGTGGACGCCTGGGTCACCCGCGCGACCAGCTCGTGGCCCTCGTCGACGACCACGGCGTCGTGCTCGGGCAGCATCGGGACGCCGTCGATGGCGTGGATGGCCAGCAGGGCGTGGTTGGTGACGACCACCTGGGCGGCGTGCGCGGTCTCGCGGGCCTGCTCGGCGAAGCACTCGCCGCCGTAGGGACAGCGCTGGGCGCCGAGGCACTCCCTGGCGCTGACCGAGACCTGCGCCCAGCCGCGGTCGGTGTGGGTCGGCGCCGAGTCGCGGTCGCCGAGCCCGCCGTCGCCCGCCTGCTCCTCGGCCCACGACCGCAGCCGCACCACCTCGCCGCCGAGCGTGCCCTCGGGCACCTCGACCAGCACCCCGGTGTCGTCGGGCGTGCCCTCGCGTACGCGGTGCAGGCAGGCGTAGTTGGACCGGCCCTTGAGCACGGCGTAGGGCACCTCGCCGATCCGGTCGCCCAGCTGCTCGCGGGCGCCGGCGACCAGCGCCGGGCAGGTCGCGCTCGACCAGCTGGTGCTGCAGCGCCAGCGTCGCGGTGGCGACCACGACCCGCCGCCGGTGCAGCAGCGCCGGCACCAGGTAGCCGAGCGACTTGCCGGTGCCGGTGCCGGCCTGCACCAGCAGGTGCTCGTGGCGCGACAGCGCGCTCTCGACCGCGTCGGCCATCGCGACCTGGCCGGGACGCTCCTCGCCCCCGAACGACGCGACCGCCGCGTGCAGCACCCCGTGCACCCGCGAGTCGGCGACAGGGGTCGGGGCGGTCACTGCCTCACGCTATCCGCCGGTGCCGACGACCTTGCGCCGCCGTGCCCAGCGCCGCCTCCACCACCGTTGTGGCGGCGACACGCTGATGAAACCCCTCCGGTGTCAGCGTGTTGCCGCGACGACCCACGCGGGCGGCGCGCTACTGCCCGACCCGACCGTCCACGCACTCGCGGATCAGGTCGGCGTGCCCGCAGTGCCGGGCGTACTCCTCGATGGCGTGCACCCACAGCTCGCGGATCGCGATGCGGTCCTCGCCCATCCGCTGACCGAGATCCGGGTGGTCGGCCAGCACGGCGTCGGTGGCCTCCTGCTCGCGCTTCAGGTCGGCGAAGGAGCCGTCGACGACCGCCTGCTCGGCGACCGCACCGTCGAACGCCGCGTCGTGGGTGCCGTACAGCTTCGGCGCCGGGTCCTCCGGCAGGATCCAGTTGCGCCAGTCCCGTTCCACCTGGGCCAGGTGCCGGACGAGTCCGAGCAACGACAGCGTCGACGGGGGCACCGACCGACGGGCCAGCTGCTCGGGGTCCAACCCCTCGCACTTCATCAGCAGGGTCAGGCGATAGCTGGTCAGGTAGTCCTGCAGGGTGCCCAGCTCGCCGTCCGGGCTGGCTCCGTCGCTGTTGCGGGGGTCCTGGTCCGGGTCCGTCCACATGTCGGGGTAGACGGTGGCTGTGGTCCAGCGCTCGGGTGCGTTCGCTCACCGGCTCACTGTGCTGAGTGGTCGTCACCCGTGCAACCGAGTATCGGTCGTCAGCGCGGCGCGGTCGCGTACGCGGCCAGCGAGCCGGCGAGCGTGGCGCCCACCCGGGCGACGACGGCGGTGCCCTCGCCGGTGTGCTCGAGGGTGACCACCTCGCCGGACGTGTGGATCTGGCTCAGCAGGTCGCCGCGCTCGTACGGCAGCAGCACGGCCACCTCGACCTGCGGGTGCGGGAGCTCGCGCTCGATCGCGGCGACGACGTCGTCGATGCCCGCACCGGTGCGGGCCGAGCAGACCACGGCGTGCGGCTCGCGCGCCAGCAGCCGGGCCAGCACCATCGGGTCGGCGGCGTCGGACTTGTTGACGACCACGATCTCGGGGATGTCCGCGGCGCCGATCTCGGCCAGCACCTCGCGGACGGCGGTGAGCTGGCCCTCGGGGTCGGCGTGCGCCCCGTCGACCACGTGCAGCACGAGGTCGGCGTCGGCGACCTCCTCCAGCGTGGAGCGGAACGCCTCGACCAGCTGGTGCGGCAGGTGCCGGACGAACCCGACGGTGTCGCTCAGCGTGTAGAGCCGGCCGTCGGTGGTCTGGGTGCGGCGGGTGGTGGGGTCGAGGGTCGCGAACAGCGCGTCCTCGACCAGCACGCCGGCGCCGGTGAGCCGGTTGAGCAGCGACGACTTGCCGGCGTTGGTGTAGCCGGCGATCGACACCGCCGGCACCTCGTGGCGGCGCCGCTCGGCCTTCTTGGTGTCGCGGGTGGTGCGCATCTTCTTCAGCTCGCGGCGCAGCTTGGCGATCTTGGTGTTGATCCGCCGCCGGTCGGTCTCGAGCTTGGTCTCACCGGGGCCACGGCCGCCGATGCCACCGCCCTGGGAGCCCACCCGGCCACCGGCCTGGCGGGACAGGTTGCCGCCCCAGCCGCGCAGCCGCTGGGTCAGGTAGCGCAGCTGGGCCAGCTCGACCTGCGCCTTGCCCTCGGCCGACTTGGCGTGCTGGGCGAAGATGTCGAGGATCAGCGCGGTCCGGTCGACGACCTTGACCTTGACCCGGTCCTCCAGGTTGCGCAGCTGGCTCGGCGTGAGCTCGCCGTCGCACACCACGGTGTCGGCGCCGCTGGCCTGCACGGCCTCGCGCAGGTCCTCGACCTTGCCGCGCCCGACGTACGTCGCGGGGTCGGGCCGCTGCCGGCGCTGCAGCAGCGCCTCGAGCACCTGCGAGCCGGCCGTCTCGGCCAGCAGCTTGAGCTCGGCGAGCGAGTTCTCGGCGTCCTCCGCCGAGCCCCCGGCCCACACCCCGACCAGCACGACGCGCTCGAGCCGCAGCTGGCGGTACTCGACCTCGCTGACGTCCTCGAGCTCGGTCGACAGGCTGGCCACGCGGCGCAGCGAGTTGCGGTCCTCGAGGTCCATCTGCCCGGTGCCGCTTCCCGCGCGTCAGCAGCCGGGTCGGCAGCCTGCTCGTCGGTCTGCTCGTCGGCCACGAGCGGCAGGTCGGCGAAGTCGTCCGGCTCGTCCGGCTGCTCGTGCAGGTAGGGAGAAGTCATACGCCCGTCTCAACGTCGTCGGTGCACCGGGTGTTCCGCGGTGCCGCTTCACTGTCGCACGTCCCGCCGTCACCCTCACCCGGGTTTCGGCGCGACCTGCTCCGGAACCAGGGCTCAGCGACCGGACCAGGACATCTCGCCGCGCGCCACCACGACCGCCGGCCCGGTCAGGACCATGTGGCCGTCGTCGCGCCAGGTGACCTCGAGCCGGCCGCCCGGCACGTCCACCCGGTAGGTCGCCGGGCGACCCGCGCCGTCCGCGTCGGCGACCGCGACGGCGACCGCGCAGACGCCGGTGCCGCACGAGCGGGTCTCGCCGGACCCACGCTCGTGCACCCGCATCCGGACGTGCCGCCAGCCGGCCGGCTGCACCAGCTCGACGTTGACGCCCTCCGGGTAGACCGCGTGGTCGTACGTCGGCGGCGTGTCCCACCGGCCGACCGAGGCCAGGTCGTCGACGACCGCCACCGCGTGCGGGTTGCCGGTGTCGACGTGGACGGCGTCGAGCCGGCGCCCGTCGATCTCGACCCAGGTGCCGGCGCGGATCTCCGGCACCCCCATGTCCACGCTGATGGTGCCGGTCACCGAGCCGTCGGAGCCGTACGTCACCTGCTTGGTGCCGTCGCGGGTGCCGATGCCGAGCGGCGCGGCGGTGTCGACCAGCCGTTCCTCGGCCAGCCACCGGGCGAGCACCCGGATGCCGTTGCCGCACATCTGGGCCAGCGACCCGTCGGCGTTGCGGTAGTCCATGAACCACTCCGCGCCGTCGGCGGCCGCGGCGACCGCTGCTGGGGCGTCGTAGGCGTCCGAGCGGACCACGCGCATCACGCCGTCGGCGCCGATGCCACGGCGGCGGTGGCACAGCGCGGCCACCAGGGCAGGGTCGAGCTCGCCGTGCACGCTGCCGTCGGGGTCGGGCAGCAGCACGAAGTCGTTCTCGGTGCCGTGGCCCTTGGCCCAGCCGAAGCGCGCGCTCATCGTCAGCCAGCCTACGGACCGTCCTAGGCTGGCGGCGTGTACATGCCCCGCCACCACTCCGTCGACGACCGCACGGAGGCCTACGCCCTGGTCGACGCGGTGGCCGCCGCCGACATCGTGACGGTGGTCGACGGCGTGCCGTGGTCGAGCCTGGTGCCGGTCATCTGGGAGCGACCCGGCGAGGGCGATGACGGCAACGGCCGGCTGCTCGCGCACCTGGCCCGGCTCAACGACCAGTGGCGCGGGATCGGGCCGGACGGCACGCCGGCGCTCGCGATCGCGCACGGGCCGCACGCCTACGTCTCCCCCGGCTGGTACGCGTCCAAGGCCGAGCACGGCCGGGTGGTGCCGACCTGGAACTACACCACCGTGCACCTGACCGGTCGGCTGCACGTGCACGACGACGTCGACTGGCTGCGCGACATGGTGACCAGGCTGACCGAGCGGCACGAGTCCGGGCGGGAGCGGCCGTGGTCGGTCAGCGACGCACCGGAGAAGTTCGTCGCCGGTCAGCTGCGCGCGATCGTCGGCATCGAGCTGGTGATCCAGCGGGTCGAGACCAAGCACAAGCTCAGCCAGAACCGCCCGAGGCCGACCGGCGCGGCGTGGTCGAGGGGCTGGCCGACGAGCCCGGCCCCGGCCCGGCCGAGGTGCGCCGGCTCATGCAGCAGGCAGCTGCTCCGCCAGGTCCTCCATCCCGGTAGCCCGGAAGTCGGGCGGCTCGAAGCAGTCCGGCCACGCGCCGGTGTCGTCGCGGTCGACCCAGGCCGTGCGCATCCCGGCAGCGGCCGCGCCGGCGAGGTCCCACGGGTGCACGGCGACCAGGACCGCCCGCTCGGGCGCCACCCCGGTCGTGCGCAGCGCCAGGTCGTAGGGAGCGTGGTGCGGCTTCCACGGGCCCACGTCCTCGACGCTGAGCCGGTGCGCGAACAGGTCGAGCACGCCGGCGTCGGCGAACATCCGCTCCGACATCGCGGTCGCGCCGTTGGTGAGCGGCACCAGCAGCAGCCCGCGCTCGTGCATCCGGCGCAGCCCGGGCGCCACGTCGGGGTGCAGGGGCAGCGCCGCGAAGCCGTCCAGCACGTGCGCCACCGCGTCGTCGTCGCTCGCGACGCCGGCGGCGGCCAGGCGGGTACGGAGCCCGGCGGCCGCCACGTCCCGGAACACCGCCCGCCGGCCCAGCAGGGTCAGCGCGAACCCGTCCCGGAGCACGCCGGCGAACCACGGCTCGAGGTGCGCGGCGCCGAGCCCGACGTCGTCCAGCCGCGGACCCAGCGCGGTGAGGTCGGACAGCGTCTCGTTGACGTCGAGCACGCAGACCCGGACGCCGACGTCGGCGTCCCCGCGGCGTCACGGCCGCTCGGGACGGACCACCCCGGCGTCACCGCCGCCACGCCGGACCGGCTCGGCCGCGGCCAGCATCCGGCCGCCGCCGAGCAGCTCGATCGCCGCCGCCGCGCCGATCTCGGCGGCACTGGTGCCGGGATCGCCGGGTGGCACGAAGGTGTGCCCGTACCGGCGCAACGCCCGCCCGTACAGGTCGATGAAGGCCCGTTCGGCGGTCACGTCGGCGGTGTTGCGCTGCGAGGCCCGCGGCGCGGCGATCGCCTCCGGCAGCGTCATGCCGAGGTCGATGCGGTTCAGCAGCACCTGCAGCACGGTGGTGATGATCGTCGACCCGCCGGGCGATCCCAGCGCGAGCCACGGGTCGCTGCCCTTGAACACGATCGTCGGCGACATCGAGCTGCGCGGCCGCTTGCCCGGCTGGATCCGGTTGGGGTCGCTCTTCACGAACTCCCAGTTGAAGTCGGTGAGCTCGTTGTTGAGCAGGAAGCCGCGCTTGGGCACGGTGATGCCCGACCCGCCGGTCTGCTCGATGGTGAGCGTGTACGAGACCACCGACCCGTAGCGGTCGGCGACGGTCAGGTGGGTCGTGGACAGACCCTCGTGGTCGTCGGCCGGCGCGGGTGCGGCCGCCGACGGGCAGCCCTCGTAGTCGCCGTCGGGCTCGCCGGCTGCGACCGGCTTGGTGGCCGCCTGGTCGGGGTCGACCGTGCAGGCCCGCTCCGCGGCGAACCCGCGGGACAGCAGCGCGTTCAGCGGGACGTCGACGAAGTCGGAGTCACCGACGATAGGCCGACCGGTCGGCGAAGGCGAGGGCGCTGGCCTCGAGGTAGCTGTGCAGCGACTGCACCGGCCGGTTCTCCGACACGTCGAGTCCGCGCAGGATGTTCAGCGACTCACCGACCGTCGACCCGCCGGAGCTCGACGGCGGCATGCCCCGCACCCGCAGCCCGCGGTAGCGCACCTCGGTGGCGACGCGGTGCGGCACCCGGTAGTCGGCGAGGTCGGACTCCTCCATGAACCCCGCCGGCACCGGCAGGTCGGTGCCCGCGGTGGTGGGCGGGTCCTGCGCCACGCGCGCGATCTGCTCGGCGATCGGCCCGCGGTAGAACATGTCCATCCCGTGCTTGCCGAGCATCCGGTAGGTGCGCGCGAGCTGCGGGTTGCGGAACACGCTGCCGACCTCGGGCGCCTCGCCGCCGGGCAGGAACAGCTTGCGGGTCGGGCGGATGGCGTCGAAGCGCTCGGCGTTCTCCTCGGTCTGCAGGTTGAACGTCTTGTCGACCACGAAGCCCCGGTCGGCCAGCTCGGCAGCGGGCGCGAGCGCGTCGCGCAGGCTGTAGGTGCCGTACAGGTCGAGCGCCTTCTCCCACAGCTGCGGGGTGCCGGGCACCCCGACCGAGACGCCGCTGGTGACCAGGTCGGGGAAGAACGGGTACGGGTCGCCGGTGTCGGGGTCGATGAAGGCGTTGCGCGGCATCGCCGCCGGCGCGGTCTCGCGCCCGTCCAGGACCTCGGTCTCGCCGGTGCTCTCCTGGTAGAGCACGAAGTAGCCACCGCCGCCGAGCCCGGCGCTGTAGGGCTCGGTCACGCCGAGCGCGGCCGCGGTCGCGACCGCGGCGTCGACGGCGGTGCCGCCGTCGCGCAGCACCCGCAGGCCGACCCGGGTCGCGTCCGGGTCGACCGACGACACCGCGCCGCCCCTGCCGACCTCGACCGGGTCGCGTGGCGGCGGTGGCCGGTGGCCGTCCGGTGCTGCGGCTGCTGCCGGGCTGTGCTTCGGCCGGGCCTGAGAGCGCCGGGGGCAGCGGAGCTCGCCGCGGCCAGTGCGGGCCCGCCGGCCAGCGCCAGCGCGGTGAGTCCGACGAGAGCAGGGCGGGCGAGTCGCACGGTGGGCACCTCCGGGGCGGACAAGTCGGTCGGTCCAGTCGTACCCGACCCCCGGGCGACTCACACGTCGGGGGCTGCCGTCACCACCTCGAGCGCCCGGTCGACGAGGTCGTCGGCGTCGTAGGGCAGCCAGTGCACCCGCGGGTCCTTGCCGAACCACGCCAGCTGCCGGCGGGCGAAGCGGCGGGTGGCGCGCACGGTCGTCGTCGCGGGCCTCGTCCTCGGTGCACTCGCCCGCCAGGTAGGCCAGCACCTGGGCGTAGCCGAGCGCGCGGCTCGCGGTGCGCCCCTCCCGCAGCCCGCGCGCCTCCAGCCCGCGGACCTCGTCGACCAGCCCGGCCCGCCACATGGCGTCGACGCGTGCCTCGATCCGGGCGTCCAGCACGTCCCGCGGCACGTCCAGGCCGATCGCCCGGCTGCGCGGGTCGGCGTAGTGGTGTCCCGGCAGCCGGGCGGTGAACTGCCCGCCGGTGATCGCCACCACCTCCAGCGCCCGGACCACCCGGCGCCCGTTGGTGGGCAGGATGCGCTCCGCGGCGGCCGGATCGACCTGCTGCAGCCTGCCGTGCATCGCGGCGGCGCCGACCTCGGCCAGGTCGGCCTCGAGCGCGGCGCGCACGACCGGGTCGGTGCCGGGGAACGCGAAGTCGTCCAGCACGGCGCGCACGTACAGCGCGGAGCCGCCGGCGAGCACCGGCACGACGCCGCGGGCCAGGCAGTCGTCGAGCGCCGTACGCGCCAGGGCCTGGAACTCCGCGACCGTCGCCGGCTCGGTCACGTCCAGCACGTCGAGCAGGTGGTGCGGCACGCCGTGCCGCTCGGCGGTCGTGAGCTTGGCGGTGCCGATGTCCATCCCGCGGTAGAGCTGCATCGAGTCGGCGTTGACGACCTCGCCGGACAGCCGTTGGGCGAGCGCGACCGCCAGGTCGGACTTGCCGGCAGCCGTCGGTCCCACGACGGCGACGGTTCCGAGGGCGGTCATGCCTAGGATTCTGACAACACCCAACCGAGGAGCGAGCAGCCGTGGGATTCCTGGACAAGATCAAGCGGCAGGCGTCGGATGCCGCGCGCAAGCACGGCGACACGATCAGCGGCGGCATCGACAAGACCGGCGAGGCGGTCAACAAGGCCACCAAGAACAAGTACTCGCACCACGTGGCCAAGGCCAAGGACAAGGCCAAGGACGGCATCGACCGCGCCGGCGGCACCCGCTGACCGAGCACTACGCCGACCCGGTGGAGTCGCGCTACCGGGTCGTGCCGGCCGCGTACGTGCTGCTGCTGCGGGACGGGCCGGCGGGCACCGAGGTGCTGCTGCACCTGCGCCAGCACACCGGCTACCGCGACGGGCACTGGGCGGTGGTGGCCGGCCACGTCGAGCTGGGCGAGTCGGTGCCGGCGGCCGCGGTGCGCGAGGCGGCCGAGGAGTCCGGCGTGACGGTCGCGGTGGCCGACCTCGAGCCGTTGTGCACGATCCACCGGGTCGCTGCGGGTGGTGCGCCGATCGACCAGCGCGCGGACTTCTTCTTCGCCACCCGGGTCTGGGCGGGCGAGCCGCGGATCACCGAGCCGGACAAGGCCGCCGACATGGCCTTCTTCCCGCTGGCCGACCTGCCCGAGCCGTGCGTGCCGCACGAACGCCGGGTGCTGGACGCGGTCGCCGCCGGCCGCGTACCCGCGATCCTCGCCGACGGCTTCTAGCCCCTCCCGCGAGTTGTCACCGTCTCGTCGACCCCTGGCTCGACGAGACGGTGACAACTCGGGTGTCGGGGGGCCGTGGCAGGCTGCCGCCCATGCATCGCAGCCGACTGGGCGTCGTCCTCATCGACGTCGACGAGAGTCAGTACGCCGCCGCGGAGACGTTCTGGGCGGCGGTGACCGGGCGCACCGCCCAGCCCGAGCCCGACGACGAGCCCTATGCCTCGCTCGGCCTGATGGACGGCGTCAGCGTGGCGCTGCAGCGCACCGGCGCCGGCACTCCCCCGCGGGTGCACCTCGACGTGGAGTCCGACGACGTCGCGGCCGAGACCGAGCGGCTGGTCGGGCTGGGCGCCACGGTCACCGAGCGGCACGACAGTCACGTGATCCTCGCCGACCCGGCGGGCCACCCGTTCTGCGTGGTGCCGGTGCAGACCGCTGCCGCGTTCGAGCAGCACGCGCGCAGCTGGGACTGACCCGTCCCGGGTCCGCTCAGACGGTGGCCGGGCCGGCGTCGGGGAAGGCCTCGCGCCACCACGCCGACCACGCCTCGACCTCGCGGTCGAACTGCGCGTCGTCCTGGCCGTAGGTCGTGACGATCAGCATCGCGCCGACCTCCTTGCCCGGCCGCGCCGGCGTCTCGCCGACCACCGCGAGACCGGGCCCCGACTCCTCCAGCACGACCCCGCGCTGGTGCGGGGCGGTGAAGAACACCGGGTGATCGTCCAGTCCCGCCGTCAGCGGCCGACGCGGTGCGCCGGAGGCGGACAGGAACACGGTGCGACGAGGCTGCCCCGGGTGCCGCTCGAGCGAGAACTTGAGCTGGTGCAGGAACGACGTCCAGCCCTCGCTGATGTCGTCGTAGAACTCCACCCACTCGGCGGGCACGTCCTCGCGCTCGCGGCCGGGTGAGCCGCACGACGGTGCCGTCGGCGGTCTCGCGCAGCTCGAACCGGTCGCTGCCGCCGATGGACAGCACGTACGGCTCCGGCTCGGTGGCGAGGTTGACGAAGAGCTCGGTGATCTCGCCGTCGAGCTCCTCGGCGTGCCAGCCGTGCCAGCGGCGGACCTGGTCGGGCTCGCGCATCGCCGCCCAGACCACGTCGATCGGCGCGCCGACGGTGACCTCGAGGCTGAAGCCGATCGGTCGGGACTGCTGCTCGCTCATGCGCTTCTCCTGCTCGGTGGTGGTGGCGGGCGCCGGGTGGGCGCCGACGACGACGCGGTACGAACGGCCGGCGCCGTCCGGGGCGGTGACCTCCGCCGCCGCGGCGGTGATCGCCTCGGTGACGAGGTCGGCGAAGCGGTGCACGTCGGCGGGCTGGGCGAACCGCACCTCGGCCTCGACGGTGAACGTGAGCAGCCGGGTGCCCGCAGCCGACGCCGCCTGCTGCATCCGGCTGACGTCGCGCACCGCCTGGGCAGCGGTCGCGACCAGGTGGTCGGCCGCGAACCGGTCCCGGGCGTGCACCCGGGACTCCGGCGGTCCCATGACGCCGGGATCGACGACGTAGGCGTCGGCGGTGGCCTGGAGCACCCGTTCGGTGCAGCCGCGGCGCCGGCGCTCCTCGACCAGCTCGAGCAGGCCGGCCCGTTCCAGCACCCGTACGTGGTAGTTGACCTTCTGCCGCGACAGGTCGAGCGCGGCGGCCAGCTCGGTCGCCGACGCCGGCTGCCGGAGCCGGGTCAGCAGCTGGCGGCGCAGCGGCGTCAGCGCCGCCCGCAGCCGGGCCGGGTCCTCGACCAGCCGCAGCGCCCGCTCCTCCACGGCGGACAGCCTGCTATTCGACAAACAAAGTTGTCAAGTGGCTACGCCCGACCGATGTCGTGCCATTGCGGGGGCTCCGACCCCCCAACCGGCACGAGATCGGTCTAGCGCGGGGCGCCGACGGTGGGCATGCCGAGGCCGACGGCGGGTCGGACCGGCTCGGCGGTGCGCGCCTCCCAGGCGTCGCCCGAGCGGGTCGGCCGCACGGCGAGCACCGGCGCGTCGCTCACCAGGTGGTGCGGGGCCGCGTACGTCACCTCGACCTCGACCACGTCGCCCGGCCGCACGATCTCGTCGACGGGCGGCACGAAGTGCACCAGCCGGTTGTCCCGGGCCCGGCCGCTCATCCGGTGGGTGGCACCGTCCTTGCGCCCCTCCCCCTCGGCGACCAGCAGCTCGAGCCGCCGGCCGACCTGGCCCTGGTTCTCGGCCCAGCTCACCTCGTCCTGCAGGGCGACCAGCCGCTCGTACCGCTCCTGCACGACCGGCTTGGGCACCTGCCCGTCCATGGTCCGCGGCCGGGGTGCCCGCCCGGATGGAGTACTGGAACGTGAACGCGCTGCTGAACCGCGCCCGCCGCACCACGTCCAGCGTCTGCGCGAAGTCGTCCTCGGTCTCGCCCGGGAAGCCCACGATGATGTCGGTGGTGATCGCGGCGTCCGGGATCTGCTCGCGGACCCGGTCGATGATGCCGAGGTACTTCTCCCGCCGGTACGACCGCCGCATCCGCTTGAGCACCGCGTCCGAGCCCGACTGCAGCGGCATGTGCAGGCTCGGCATCACGTTCGGCGTCTCGGCCATCGCCGTGATCACGTCGTCGGTGAAGTCGCGCGGGTGCGGGGACGTGAAGCGCACCCGCTCCAGGCCGTCGACCTCGCCGCACGCGCGCAGCAGCTTGCCGAACGCCAGCCGGTCGCCGAACTCCACGCCGTAGGAGTTGACGTTCTGCCCCAGCAGGGTGACCTCGCTGACCCCCTCGCCGACCAGCGCCCGCACCTCGGCCAGCACGTCGCCGGGCCGCCGGTCCTTCTCGGTGCCGCGCAGGCTCGGCACGATGCAGAACGTGCAGGTGTTGTTGCACCCGACGCTGATCGACACCCAGGCGGCGTACGCGGACTCGCGGCGGGTCGGCAGCGTCGAGGGGAAGACGCTCAGCGACTCCTCGATCTCGACCTGCGCCTGCTCCTGCACCCGGGCCCGGTCGAGCAGCGCCGGCAGCGAGCCGATGTTGTGGGTGCCGAACACGACGTCGACCCACGGCGCCCGCCGGGTGATCTCGCCGCGGTCCTTCTGCGCCAGGCAGCCGCCGACCGCGATCTGCATGCCCGGCCGCTTCGCCTTGACCGGCGCGAGGTGCCCGAGGTTGCCGTAGAGCCGGTTGTCGGCGTTCTCCCGCACCGCGCAGGTGTTGAACACGACCACGTCGGCCGGCTCGTCGTCGCCCGCGCGGGCGTAGCCGGCGTCCTCCAGCAGCCCGGACAGCCGCTCGGAGTCGTGCACGTTCATCTGGCAGCCGTAGGTGCGCACCTCGTACGTGCGGGCCTCGGGGAGCGGACCGTGGGCACAGCGTGGGCACAGAGGCTGGGCATCGTCATGACCGCACCAGGGTACGCAGCGGCCTCGGCCGCGCCGCCGGATCGCCCGCCGGATCGCCCGCCGTTACCGTCCCGATACCTGCGGACGTGCCGGGACGAACGCGACGATCGGTAGGGTCCCGGTGCATGGCGGACCTTCCGGCGGTCGAGCTGCACGCGGTCGACAAGTACTTCGGCGACCTGCACGTGCTGGCCGACATCGAGCTGTCGATCAGCACGGGCGAGGTCGTCGTCGTGATCGGACCGTCGGGATCGGGCAAGTCGACGCTGTGCCGGGTGATCAACCGGCTCGAGCCGATCGACTCCGGCGAGGTCAAGGTGCACGGCGTTCCGCTGCCCGCGGAGGGCAAGGAGCTGGCGCAGCTGCGGGCCGACGTCGGCATGGTCTTCCAGTCGTTCAACCTGTTCGCGCACAAGTCGGTGCTGGAGAACGTCACGCTCGGCCCGGTCAAGGTCCGCGGGCGCAAGCCGGCCGAGGCCGACAAGCGCGGCCGCGAGCTGCTCGAGCGGGTCGGCGTCGCGGATCAGGCGCACAAGTACCCGGCCCAGCTGTCCGGTGGGCAGCAGCAGCGGGTCGCCATCGCCCGCGCGCTGGCGATGGACCCGACGGTGATGCTCTTCGACGAGCCCACGTCCGCGCTCGACCCGGAGATGATCAAGGAGGTGCTCGACGTGATGGTCGACCTGGCCCGCTCCGGCATGACCATGGTCGTCGTCACCCACGAGATGGGATTCGCCCGCAAGGCGGCGCAACGCGTCGTCTTCATGTCCGACGGTCGCATCGTCGAGGAGGCCACTCCCGACGAGTTCTTCGACCACCCACGATCCGACCGGGCCAAGGACTTCCTCGGCAAGGTTCTCGAACACTGACCCATCGAACTGACCCATCGAACTGACTCATCACTGAGGGGAGCACTCATGAGGTTCACCCGAACGAAGGCACTGGCGACGGCGGTGCTGCTCGCCGCGGCGCTGGCCGCGTGCGGGGACGCAGGCGACGACGCAGAGCGAGGGCGCCGACGTCGACGTCGCCGAGGGCTGCGACTTCGAGTCCGGCACGACCATGCAGGAGCTGTGCGAGTCCGGCGAGGTCACGATCGGCGTGAAGTTCGACCAGCCCGGCATCGGCTTCCAGGGCGCGGCCGACGACGAGCCCACCGGCTTCGACATCGAGATGGCCAAGATCGTCGCGGGAGCCCTCGGCATCGAGGAGAGCGGCATCACCTGGGAGGAGACGATCAGCGACAACCGCGAGCCGTTCCTGATCGAGAAGAAGGTCGACCTCGTCCTCGCGTCCTACTCGATCACCCCGGAGCGCCAGGCGGTCGTCGGGCAGGCCGGCCCCTACTTCATCACCGGGCAGCAGCTGCTCGTCACCTCCGACAACGACACCATCGAGGGCCCGGAGGACACCGAGGGCGAGGAGGTCTGCTCGGTCAGCGGGTCGACCTCGATCGAGACCATCGAGAAGGAGTACGGCGCCACCGCGCGCGGCTTCGGGACGTACTCCGAGTGCGTGGAGCAGGTGCTCAACGGCTCGTTCGACGCGATGACGACCGACGGCGCCATCCTGCTCGGCTACGCGGCCGAGCGTCCCGACGAGCTCAAGGTCGTCGGGCCGGAGTTCTCCGAGGAGAACATCGGCATCGGCTACCAGGACCCCAAGGACACCGCGATGTGCGAGTTCCTCGGCGACACCATCGAGCAGTCGTACGAGGACGGCACCTGGGAGCAGGCCTTCGACTCCACCCTCGGCGAGGCCGGCGTCGACGCCCCGGAGCCGCCGGAGGTGCAGCCCTGCCCGTGACCCGACAGGACGTGAGCGACTGACCCGCACCGGTCGGGCGCGCGGTGACCTCGCGGTCTGCCGAGCGCCCGGCCGGTGCCTGAGCGAGACGGATGGAGCAGCACGAGCCCATGGACGTCTTGTGGGACAACCGCCAGCTGCTGGCGGACGCGTTCGGCCAGACGCTGGCGCTGCTGGCGGTGGCGGGCCTGATCTCGCTGGTCTGGGGCACCGTGCTGGGATCGTTCCGGGTGTCGGCCGTGCCCGCGCTGCGTGCGGTGGGGACGGCCTACGTCACCGTCTTCCGCAACACCCCGCTGCTGGTCGTGTTCGTGCTGATCTACTACGGCCTGCCCGAGCTGGAGATCAGGCCGTCGGTGTTCTGGCGGTCGACGCTCGCGCTGTCGCTGTACACCTCGGCGTTCGTCTGTGAGGCGGTCCGGTCGGGCGTCAACGCGGTGGCGGCCGGGCAGGCCGAGGCGGCCCGGTCGATCGGCATGGGGTTCGGGCAGACGCTGCGGATCGTCGTGCTGCCGCAGGCGTTCCGCGCGGTGATCCCGCCGCTGGCCAACGTCTTCATCGCGCTGGCCAAGAACACCTCCCTGGTCGCGGCGTTCGGCGTCGCGGACCTGACGTTCCGGATGCGCGGGCTGATCAACGACAACCCCGGTGACGTCTACGCCATCTTCGGCGGGATCGCGCTGTGCTACGTGCTCATCGTGGCCGCCATCTCGCTGACCGCCCGCGGGCTGGAGCGCAGCGTGGCGGTGGCCCGATGAGCAGCGTGCTGTTCGACACCCCGGGCCCGGTGGCGCTGCGCCGCCAGCGCATCGCCAGCGTGGTCACCGTCGTCGTGCTGGTCGTGCTGGCCGTCCTGGCGCTGTGGAAGCTGCAGGCCGAGGGCCAGCTGTCGGCCGAGGCGTGGGAGGTCTTCGTCACCCCGGCCTACATGCAGGCGCTGCTCGAGGCGGCGCTGGCCACGTTGCTCGTCGCGGCGGTGGCCATCGTGCTCTCGATCGTCTTCGGCGCGGTGTTCGCGGTCGGGCGGCTGTCCGAGCGGTTCTGGGTCCGCTGGCCGTCCACGCTGGTCGTCGAGTTCTTCCGCGCCGTCCCGCTGCTGATGCTCATCCTCGCGCTCTACCTCGTCTACGGCGACGTGCTCGGGAAGTTCTGGTCGCTGGTGATCGGCCTGGTGCTCTACAACGGCTCGGTGCTGGCGGAGGTCTTCCGCGCCGGTGTGCTCGCCGTCCCCCGCGGCCAGAGCGAGGCGGCGTACGCGATCGGGCTGCGCCGCGGCCAGGTGATGCGGATCGTGCTGCTGCCGCAGGCGGTACGGATCATGCTGCCGGCGATCATCAGCCAGAGCGTCGTGGCGTTGAAGGACACCTCGCTCGGCTTCATCATCCCGTACGAGGAGCTGGTCAAGACCGGGCAGCAGATCGCGATCGAGTTCGGCAACTACCTGCCGACGGCCATCGTGCTCGCCGCCATGTTCATCGTCGTCAACTACTCGCTGTCCCGGCTGGCGGTGTGGGTCGAGGCCCGGCTCAGCCGCAACACCACCGCTGCTCCCCCGGCCGGCGGCCTGGACGCCGGAGGTGGCGGCGGCGCCTGACCGGCCTCAGCGGGCGATCTCGGTGGTGCGCGACTCCCGCACGACGGTGACCTTGATCTGGCCGGGGTAGGTGAGCTCCTGCTCGACCTGCTTGGCGATGTCGCGGGCCAGCACCTGCGCCTGGATGTCGTCGACCTCGTGCGGCAGCACCATCACCCGCACCTCGCGGCCGGCCTGCATGGCGAAGACCCTGTGCACCCCCGGCTGCGCGCGGGCGATCCGCTCCAGCGACTCCAGCCGCTGCACGTACGCCTCCAGCGACTCGCGGCGGGCACCCGGCCGGCTGCCGCTGATCGCGTCGGCCGCCTGGACGAGGACGGCCTCGACGGTGCGCGGCTCGACCTCGTTGTGGTGCGCCTCGACCGCGTGCGACGACGTCGTCGCTCTCGCCGTGCCGCCGGCACAGCTCGGCGCCGACGAGCGCGTGGCTGCGGGAGGACTGGTGGGTGAACGCCTTGCCGAGGTCGTGCAGCAGCGCGGCCCGGGCGCAGAGCACGGGGTCGAGCCCGATCTCGGCGGCCATCAGCTCGGCCAGGTGGGCGCACTCGCGCAGGTGGGCGAGCACGTTCTGCCCGTAGGAGGTGCGGTAGCGCAGCTGGCCGAGGATGCGGACCAGCTCGGGGTCGAGGTCGGTGATGCCGATCTCGGTGACCGCGTCCTGGCCGGCCCGCAGGCACAGCCGCTCGACCTCGGCGACGTTGCGCTCGTGCACCTCCTCGATCCGGCTGGGATGGATCCGCCCGTCGGCGACGAGCTCGTCGAGGCTCAGCCGGGCGACCTCGCGGCGCACCGGGTCGAAGCAGGACAGCAGCACCGTCTCGGGGGTCTCGTCGATGATCAGGTTGACCCCGGTGACCTGCTCGAAGGCGCGGACGTTGCGGCCCTCGCGGCCGATGATGCGGCCCTTCATGTCGTCGCTGGGCAGCGTCAGCGCGCTGACCGTCGACTCGGTCGTCTGCTGGGCGGCCAGCCGCTGCATCGCCGTGGTCAGGACCAGCCGGGCGCGGCCCTCGGCGTCCTCGCGGGCCTCGCGCTCGATGTCGCGCACGGTGTGCGCGGCGGCGAGGCGGGCCTCGTGCTCGAGCCCGGCGACCAGCTCGGCGCGGGCCTCGTCGGGCGACAGCCCGCCGATGCGGGCCAGGGCGGTGCGCCGCTCGGCGTCGAGGTCGGCGAGGGCGGCCGTGCGGCGGTCGAGCTCCTCGTCGTGGTCGCGGAGCTCGGCGGCCCGGTCCTCGAGCTGCCGGGCGTCGGCGGCGACCCGGGACTCGCGCTCGGCCAGCCGCAGCTCGCGGCGCTCGAGGTCGTCGCGCAGCCGGGCCAGCTCGACGTCGTCGGCGTTCGCGCTCGACCCGGTCGGCAGCGCCGGCGTACCTCCCGCTCGGTGGGTGCGGCGAGCGCTCCGGAGGCGGCCGTCCCGGCGGCGGCAGCCGACGGACGATGACCGCCATCAGGACCGCCAGGCCCAGCACCGACGACACCGAGCGCGACCAGAGCAACGGCGCCGATGGTCTGCTGACTCATCGGCGCCTCCTCGCATCGCCGCAGGTCAGCGGCAGCCCCGTGGCGTCACCGTAGGCGCGGGGAGGGGGGCGGTCAAGGAAGCTCCGGCTCGCCCGTGTCCTCCCAGCCGTCGGCCTCGGACGCGGCGGCTGCCGCGGCCAGCTCGTCGGCGACGACGGCATCGCGCGACGCCCGCGGAGTAGCCCTTGCGGGCCAGCATGCCGACCAGCCGGCGCTGCGCCACGGCCCGGTCGAGCCGTGCCAGCGACGGCAGCTTGCGGCGGACCAGCCGGCGGGCGGTCTCCCGCTCGTCGTCGGGGGCGACGGCGTCGAGGGCCGCGCGAGCGGTCTCGTTGTCGACCCCCTTGCGGTGCAGCTCGTGCGCCAGCGCCCGGCGGGCCAGCCCGCGGCCCCGCTGCCGGGACTCCACCCAGGACCGGGCGAAGGCGGCGTCGTCGACCAGCCCGACCTCCTCGAACCGGTCCAGCAGCCGGGTGGAGACGTCGTCGGGCACCCGCTTGCCGGCCAGCGCCTTGGCCAGCTCGGCCCGGCTGCGCGGCTGGTCGGTCAGCCGGCGCAGCAGGATCTGGCGGGCCACCGCCTCCGGGTCCTCCGGCGGGTCGGCCGGGTCGGCCGGTCGGCCGGGTCGGCCGCGGTCGGCAGCGGCGGGCGCCTCGTGCCGCGACTCCACCGGCTCAGAAGTCGACGTCGGTGGGCTCGACGGCCGCCGGCTCGTCGACCTGGGGGCCGACGCCGTACTTCTCCTTGATCTTCTTCTCCAGCTCGTCGGCGAGGTCGGGGTTGTCGCGCAGGAAGGCCCGCGCGTTCTCCTTGCCCTGGCCGAGCTGGTCGCCCTCGTAGGTGTACCAAGCGCCCGCCTTGCGGACCAGGCCGGCCTCGACGCCGATGTCGATCAGGCCGCCCTCGCGGCTGATGCCCTGGCCGTACATGATGTCGAACTCGGCCTGCTTGAACGGCGGGGCCATCTTGTTCTTGACCACCTTGATCCGGGTGCGGTTGCCCACCATCTCGGTGCCGTCCTTGAGCGTCTCGATCCGCCGCACGTCGAGGCGCACCGAGGAGTAGAACTTCAGCGCCCGGCCACCGGTGGTGGTCTCGGGCGAGCCGAACATGACGCCGATCTTCTCCCGCAGCTGGTTGATGAAGATCATCGTGGTGCCGGCCCCGCTGAGCGCGCCGGTCATCTTGCGCAGCGCCTGGCTCATCAGCCGGGCCTGCAGGCCGACGTGGGAGTCGCCCATCTCGCCCTCGATCTCGGCCCGCGGCACCAGCGCGGCCACCGAGTCGATGACGATGATGTCGAGCGCGCCGGAGCGGACCAGCATGTCGGCGATCTCGAGCGCCTGCTCACCGGTGTCGGGCTGCGACACCAGCAGCGCGTCGGTGTCGACGCCGAGGCGGGCGGCGTAGTCGGGGTCGAGCGCGTGCTCGGCGTCGACGAACGCCGCGATGCCGCCGGCCGCCTGCGCGCTGGCCACCGCGTGCAGCGCCACCGTGGTCTTGCCGGAGGACTCGGGGCCGTAGACCTCGACCACCCGCCCGCGCGGGAGCCCGCCGATGC
This sequence comes from uncultured Actinomycetota bacterium, assembly GCA_963801045.1. Classification (GTDB taxonomy): domain Bacteria; phylum Actinomycetota; class Actinomycetes; order Propionibacteriales; family Nocardioidaceae; genus JACCWP01. Next base: position 79,550 of record CAWDDC010000002.1, on the reverse strand, counting down.
CGAGGGCGACGTCGAGGGCGATCGACCCGGTGGGGATCACCTCGATCGGTGCGCGCACGTCGTCGCCGAGCCGCATCACCGAGCCCTTGCCGAACTGCCGATCGATCTGCGCCAGAGCGGTGTCGAGTGCCTTGTCACGGTCCGCCGAAGCCATCTGCCCCACCTTGTCGTTCGGGTGCTGGACTGGTGTGTCCTGTCGTCGTCTCATCTCGTCCCTGACCGTAGGAGCCGCCGCCGACACTGTCGGCCGGCCGCGTGGGAGCGGTGGACGACGGCCCGGGGTCGGGCATGGTGTGGACAAGGCTAGGCGAACAGGTGTTCGACCTAGCGGGCGACACGCCGACGACGTACGGACCCGGCCACGCTCCCCGCCACGGCCACCGCGACGAGCACCAGCAGGGTCCCGATCACCCAGCTGGTGCGGTAGGGGCGGTCGAGCAGCGTGGGGTTGTCGGCGAGCGCGCCGAACCGGCCCAGCACCGGCACCGCCATCAGCGTGACGGTGCCCCAGACCACCAGGCCGATCACCATCGGCGCGCGCCAGGTGTCCGGCAGCCGGCGCGCCGCCAGCACGCCGATCGCCACGACCACGGGCGCGAGCAGGACGTCGTGGGCGATCACTCCCCCGCCGAGCCACAGCAGCAGCGAGGGCCAGTCCGCCCAGTCGACCGAGCGCAGCGACCAGACGCCGTACGCCATCACGGCGACCCCGACCGCACCGAGCCCGACCCGCAGCCGGACGTCGCCGGTCACGTCGCCAGCTCCATCCGGGTGACCCACTTGGTCTGCAGCACGCCGGGCCGGTTGGCGGCGATCAGCCGGGCCGGGTAGCCGTGGTCGAGCGCGAGATCCTCGCCGTGCAGCTGCAGCGCCAGCAGGGTCTTGTCGTCGGCCGCGAAGTTGGACTGCAGCGTCGAGACGCCGAAGGCGTACCGCTGCTGCAGCGACGTCACCTCGATGTCGCCCGGGTCGTCGGGGTCGCCGCCCGCGCGGGCGACGAGGTCCCGGACGCGCACTCCCGTCCAGGTCGCGCCGGCGCTCCAGCCCTCGACGCACGCGATCGGCAGCGACTCGGTCGCCTGCGGCATGCCCCGGAGGTCGTCGAGGGTGAGCTGCTCGGAATGGTCGCCGCGCACCAGCTCGAGCCGCCAGCCGTCGCCCACCATGTCGGTGGTGACACCGGCGGTGGCGGCGGTGCGGTTGATCGGGACGCCCTGCGGGCCGTCGCCGGTGCGTACGGCGAAGAACGACACGGTACGCAGCCACGGGACACTCGCCCCAGCGGTCGCCAGCACCGCGAGGCCTGCGGCGGCCCACGTCGAGCGCAGCAGCGTGCGCCGCGAGATCGGCCCGCGGTTCGCCGCTGCCTCGGTCGGCTCGCCGAGCGTGGTGGTGTCGACCGGCTCGGACCACGCCTGCCGGATCAGCGGGAGCTTGACCGCGATGTGCAGCAAGATCGCGCCGACCGCGACCCAGGCGACGGCGAAGTGCGCCGAGCGGAAGGAGAAGGCCCAGGGGTACCACTGCGAGGAGTTGGCCAGTCCGGTCACCAGCTGGAAGATCACCGACGCCATCAGCACCGCCACCGACAGCCGCTCGAGCAGGTGCAGCACGGCCTCGCGGGACGGCCTCGTCGGGACGGCCTGGAACAGCCGCGGGTAGACCGACCACAGCTTCACCAGCAGCAGCGGGACGCACGCGGAGCCGGCGATGATGTGCAGGCCCTGGGTGATCCGGTAGAAGTTCACCGGCCGGGTCGGCATGGTCAGCCAGCCAGGCGTCGTCTGCGCGTAGTGGCTCCACACGCCGGTCAGGAACGCGACCGCGAAGCAGACGCTGAGCACCGTGCCCACCCGGGCCGCGACCGCCGGCCCGCGAAGGCCGGAGCGGAAGTCGGTGTCGCGCGGCGGTGGGGGCAGCCGGTCGATGAGGCCCACGAGTACGGTCTACCCCACCGCGGCCAGGACGGCGACGCTCCGGCCGGCGTGCCGGTCGACTCCGAGCAGCCGCAACCCCACCAGGTCGGCGAGCCGGCCGATCGCGTCGTCGTCGACGGTGGCCCAGCGGAACGGCGTGCTGTGGCGACCGCCGACCCGCAGCCGGACCCGCTGGGTGCGGACGCGGCGGCTGCCGTTGCCGGGGTCCACCTCGACGTGCAGCCGGCCGCGCGGTCGCAGCAGCGCGGCGGTGCGGGCCAGCAGCCGCGCGGGGTCGCCCCCGATGCCGATGTTGCCGTCGGCGAGCAGCACGTGTGCCCACCGGCCCTCGCCGGGCACGGCGGCGAACACGTCGTGCCGGCTCACGCGGACGCCGCGTTCCTGGGCGTGGGCGACGGCGGCGTCGGAGACGTCGATCCCGTACGCGTCCACCCGGCGCCGCTGCAGGGCGACGAGCAGCCTTCCCGGGCCGCAGCCGACGTCGAGGGTGGGACCGGAGCAGGGCTCGACGAACAGCCGTTCGTCGCTCTCGTCGGCCTCGGCCAGCCACCGGCGGGACTGGAGCGAAGAGACGGTGCCGTCGTCGGCCACGACCGCGCAGGGCTGCCCGGCCAGCGCGCGGGCGTAGGCCTCCTCGGGGGCGAGCCGGCGCCGCCCCGCGGCACGTGCGGGCGTGAGAGTCATCGTGGGGGTTCGTCACCGTCGGTGCCGCGGATGGGTCCGCCTGCCCTGGCGACCGCCGTGGCGAACCTGCCGCTGGGTCGGTCCGCCGCGACCGCGACTGCGTCGTCCCAGGTGTCGACGTCGCGCAGCGTGGGCAGCAGGTGCACGGTGGCGCCTGCGCGGACCAGTGCGTCGCGGGTCAGCGCGCCGGTCTCGGCCCTCGACATCGAGACGTCGGCAAGCACCCCGGCGTGCGCCGGGTCGGCGACTGCGAGCCCCCACCAGCCGCCGTCGTGGGCGGGGCCGAGCACGGCGTGGTGCGTACGCGCCGCATCGAGCGCTTCGGCGAGCAGCGCACCGGTCAGCTGAGGGGTGTCCATGCCCACCTGGAGCACCGGTGCTCCGACCAGGTCGTGCGCGTCGGCGTGCGCGGCCGCCAGCCGCGCGCCCAGGCCGTCGCCGCGCTGGGCGAAGACGGTCGTTGCGCGCAGCGCGGCCTCCACCTGGTCCCGGCGGGCCGCCAGGCCGACCTCGCCGGTGAGTGCGACCAGGGTGCCGGCGCCGCTCGCGGTCGCGGCCTCGAGCGTGTCGAGCAGCGCTGCGGCAGCGACGTCGGCGGCTGCGTCGGCCCCGATGGTCGCGGCGAGGCGGGTCTTGGCCAACCCCGGCACCGGCGCCTTGGCGACCACCAGCACGGTGCCCGGCGTCACGACAGCACCCGGGCGAAGTCGCGCATCGCCCGCATGGTCCCGCGCACGCTCCCGGAGACCTTGGAGCGGGTGCCTGCGGCGCGGGGGCCGTACGGCACGTCGACCTCGACGAGGGTCCAGCCGGCCGCTCCGGCCTTGACCAGCAGCTCGAGCGGGTAGCCGAACCGCCGGTCGCGTACGTCCAGCGCGAGCAGGTCCTCGCGGCCGCAGACCCGGATCGGGGCGATGTCGTGCACCGGCAGGCCGGCGGTGCGGCGCAGCCGCCAGCAGATCACCGCGTTGCCCGCCCGGGCGTGCCACGGCCAGACCCCGCGGCCCGTGGGGCGCCGTCGTCCGACTGCCATCGTGGCGGCTCCCGCGTCGACGAGGTCGGCGAGGCGCACCAGGTCCTGCGGGTCGAGCGAGCCGTCCCCGTCGACCACCGCGACCAGCGGGGCGGTCGCCGCCAGCACGCCGGCATGCACCGCCGCGCCGTAGCCGGGCTGGTTCTCGGTGACCACCTGTGCGCCGTGCGCACGGGCGACCGCGGCGGTGTCGTCGCGCGAGCCGTTGTCGACGACGACGGCCCGCATGCCGGTGGGGATGGCGGCCAGCACGGGCGGCAGCGCCAGGGCCTCGTCGCGGCAGGGCAGCACCACGTCGCAGCGCACCCCGCCCCTCACCCCACCCCCCGATCTTCCGGCGAGGTGGTCGCCATGGCGCGCGTACGGCCGGAAGATCCGGGTGGGGCGACCCCCGATCTTCCGGCGAGGTAGTCGCCAGGGCGCGCGTACGGCCGGAAGATCCGGGTCGCGGGCGGACCGCCCGATCTTCCGGCGAGGTGGTCGCCATGGCGCGCGTACGGCCGGAAGATCCGGGTGGGATGGCGGTCATCGGGTGGGCCGCAGCGGGGCGTGGGCGAACGCGCGCAGCCCGGCGTCGGGCAGGACCGCCGCGCGGAAGCCCAAGCCGTCGACGGCAGCGGCGGGCGACGCGACCACGTGCCGCACGTCGGCGGCGCGGTAGCGGCCGGTCACGACCGGCTCCGGCCCGCCGTGCTCCTCGGCGATCAGCCGCGCCATCGTCGCGATGTCGGTGGGGTGGCCGGAGCAGACGTTGTACGGCGTCACGCCGACGCGGTGGTCGGCCACCCGCTGCACCGCCGCCACGTTGGCCGCCGCGACGTCGTCGACGTGCACGAAGTCGCGCATCTGGGCGCCGTCCTCGAACACCGGCGGCCCCTCGCCACGCTCCAGCGCGGAGCGGAAGATCGCGGCCACACCCGCGTACGGCGTGTCCGCGGGCATGTCCGGCCCGTACACGTTGTGGTAGCGCAGCGCCACGCAGCGACCCTGCTCGAGCGTCGCCCAGGCGTCGGCGTACTGCTCCTGCGCGACCTTCGAGACCGCATAGCTGCTGCGCGGCCGGATCGGCGCGTCCTCGCCCACCAGGTCCCAGCCGACCTGCCGGTCGCACACCGGGCAGCGCGGGTCGAAGGCGCCGGCATCGAGGTCCTCACGCCGCCGCGGCAGCGGCACCACGTCGCCGTCGACCGGGCAGGTGTAGCGACCCTCGCCGTAGACCACCATCGACGACGCCAGCACCAGCCGGCGCACGCCCGCACGGGCCATCGCCGCCAGCAGCACGGCGGTGCCGAGGTCGTTGTGCGCGGCGAAGCCGGGGAGGTCCTGGGCGTCGATGCCGTTGCCGACCATCGCCGACTGGTGGCACACGACGTCGACACCGGGCAGCAGCCGGTCGAGCAGGTCGCCGTCGCGTACGTCGCCCGCGCTCGACGCCGGCCGGCACGTCGCTGCCGGCGGGGTGCGCGGCATCGATCATGGCGTCCAGCCCGACGACCTCGTCGCCCCCCTCGCGCAGCGCGGTGCCGACCCGGCGTCCGATGAAGCCCGCGGCACCGGTGAGCAGCACCCTCACGGGAGCGGCACCGGCAGCGTCATGCCCTCGAGCGCGTCCGGGCAGGGGCAGTCGCGGTCGGTCGACAGCGTCGCCAGCACGTGGTGCAGCAGGCCGCGCAGCCGCTCGGTGTTCTCGCCGAAGACCCGGAACACCTCGGCCTGGTCGACCGAACCGGCGGCGTCGAGCCCGGCGTCGAGGTCGGTGACCAGCGCCACCGCGGAGTAGCACAGGGCCAGCTCGCGGGCGAGCACCGCTTCGGGGTGGCCGGTCATGTTCACCAGCGACCAGCCCTGGGCGGCGTACCACTGCGACTCGGCGCGGGTGGAGAACCGCGGCCCCTCGATCACCACCATCGCGCCACCGTCGACCAGGTCCTCGCCCTGGTCCTTGCCGGTGGCCAGCACGTGTCCGCGCAGCCGCTCGCAGTACGGGTCGGCGAAGCCCACGTGGCAGGCCCCGCGGTCGTAGTACGTCTGCACCCGACTTGTCGTGCGGTCGACCAGCTGGTCGGGCACGACGAGCGTTCCCGGGCCGAGCTCGGGCCGGAGGCTGCCGACCGCGCACGGCGCCACCACCTGCCGTACGCCCAGCGAGCGCAGCGCCCACAGGTTCGCCCGGTAGTTGACCCGGTGGGCCGGGAAGTCGTGGTGCCGTCCGTGCCGCGGGAGGAACGCCACCGACCGGCCTGGCCCCCGCGAAGTGGCGGCAAACTGCTCGTCTCGCCCGGCGTGTCGCCGGCGTGTTGCCGCCATTTCGCGGGGATGGCGGGCGGGGCGGCGGGCGGGCGGGCGGCGGGGGGCGGGAGGGTGCCGATGGCGATCGGGGCGGACGGGGGGCCGTACGGGGTCTCCAGCTCGACCTCGGTCACGTCGTCGAGGAACGTGTAGAAGCCGGATCCGCCGATGACGGCGACGTCGGGTGGCTCGTGGTCAGTCACTGCTCCGAGTCTGCCAGCCCGGTGTCCAGGGATCGGAGCGGCGCGGCCAGCTCGGCGGCGTAGAAGTCCAGGAACGCGTCCACGTCCGGCCCCGCGTTGATCAGCGCCAGGTGGTCGAAGCCGGCGTCGGCGAACTGCCGGGCCACCGCCAGGTGCCGCGCCACGTCCGGCCCGCAGCCGAACATCTCCCGCACGTCGTCGGGCCGCACGTAGCGCGGTCGCGGCCTCGAAGTTGACCGGGTTCGGCAGCTCGGCCTGCACCTTCCAGCCGGTGAGCCCGAACCGGAACAGCCGGTGCGCCGACTCGGCGCCCTCCTGCTCGGTGCGCGCGTACGCGAGCGGCACCTCGGCGTAGCGCGGCCCGGTGCCACCGGCGTCGGAGTAGGTCCGCAGCAGCTCGGGCTTCGGCTCGGTGGCGAAGACGCCGTCGGCGAGCTCGGCAGCGAGCCGGGCGGCCCGGTCGCCGCCGATCGCGACCACGATGTCCGGCAGCGTGTCGGGCAGGTCGAAGACCCGGGCGTCCTCCAGCGACAGGTGCTTGCCCTCGTACGAGTGGTAGCCGCCGGACCACAGCAGCCGGATGATCTCCAGCGCCTCCCGGAACATCTGGTGCCGCACGTCGACCGACGGCCAGCCCGCGCCCACGACGTGCTCGTTGAGCCGCTCCCCCGACCCGAGGCCCAGCGTGAACCGGCCGTCCGACAGCAGCGCCGTGGTCGCCGCCGCCTGCGCGACGATCGCCGGGTGGTAGCGGATGAACGGGCAGGTGACCCCCGTCGCGAGCCCGATCCGCTCGGTGCGGGCCGCCGCGGCGGCGAGCATCGACCAGGCGAAGCCGGAGTGCCCGTGGCTGTACAGCCAGGGGTGGTAGTGGTCGCTCACCTCGACGAAGTCGAAGCCCACCTCCTCGGCCCGCACCGCCTGGCGGACGATCTCCTGCGGCGAGTACGCCTCGGCGATGAGCTTGAAGCCGATCTTCACCTGCGGTTGCCTCCGGTCCGGTGCAGCCAGGTGCTGCACCACCAGCGTGCGCCCGGGCTGCGCGCGTCCGCATGTCGGCACCGGTCACCTAGGCTCACCGGCGTGCGCGTGTCCTCGGCGGTCGACTGGTTCATGGACAAGACCGTCGTGCCCGGCTACAGCCGGCTCGGCCCGACGCTGCGCAAGGCGTGGTGGCTGGACGACCCGGAGCCGGATGCGCTCGTCGGCCGGCACGTGGTGGTCACCGGCGCCAGCTCCGGGCTGGGCGCCGCCACCGTCGTCGGGCTGGCCCGGCTCGGCGCCACCGTGCACCTGCTCGGCCGCGACCAGGGCCGGCTGGACGCCTCGGCCGATGACGTACGGCGCGACCTCGCCGCGACCGGCTCCCCGGCGCCTGACCTGGTGACGTCGGTCTGCGACGTGAGCGACCTCGAGGCCGTCCGGGTCTACGCCGGCGAGCTGTCCGAACGGGTCGACGCGCTGCACGGGCTGGTGCACGTCGCCGGTGTGCTGCCGCCGGAGCGGCGGGAGTCCGCCCAGGGGCACGAGCTCGTCTACGCCACCCACGTGCTCGGACCGTTCCTGCTCACCCACCTGCTGCGGCCGCTGCTGCGCGCGGACGGTGACGCCCGGGTGGTGTGGGTGTCGTCCGGCGGCATGTACACCCGCGCGCTGGACGCCTCCGACCCGGAGGCCGCCGAGCGGGAGTGGTCCGGTACGGACGCGTACGCCCGGACGAAGCGGATGCAGGTCGCGCTGGCGCGGATGTGGGCCGACCGGATGCGCACCGACCACGTCGCCGTGCACGCGATGCACCCGGGATGGGCGGCGACGCCCGGGCGTGACCGCGTCGCTGCCGCGCTTCGCCCGGCTCGCCGGCCCGATCCTGCGTACGCCCGCCCAGGGCGCCGACACGATCGTGTGGCTGACCGCGGCCGCGCCGGCGTCGGTGGCGGCGGGCTGCAGCGGCGCGCTTCTGGAGCGACCGTCGACCGCGCTCGACGTCGTACCTGCCCGGCCAGGAGGACCCGCCGGGCGAGCGCGCCCGGCTCTGGGAGACCGTGACCGACGCGGTCGGCGTCGACCCGCACTGAGGCCACGCCCTGAGCACCCCCGTGCCACGCCGCTTCCCCGTCGCCGAGTCGGTGGCGGTCGTGCTGGTGGGGACCCTGATCGTGCTCGCCTTCGGCGCGGAGTCCTGGGGCTGGTTCGGCGGCGACGTCTACCAGTGGCTGCCGCCGCTGAGCGCGCACCGCGAGACCGAGTGGCACGGCTGGCTCGCGCTCCCCGTGGCGCCTGGCCGTCGCGACGGTGGCGTACGGGCCGCGGCTGGCCGAGACGCTGCCGTGGGGTCGGCTGGTCGGGCTGACCTGGGTGGTCGGCGTCGGGTGGGGACTCGGGCTGGCGCTGGGACGCGGCTACCAGGAGGGGATCGTCGCGCCGCTGGCCAGCGAGGACGAGTACCTGGTGGACGTGCCGCGGGTCGACGGGTTCGGGGACCTGCTGCGCACCTACACCGACTACATCCTGCTGGCGGTCGACGACCAGTGGACCACCCACAACTCCGGCCACCCGCCGCTGCCGCTGATCTTCTACACCGTGCTCGACCGGGTCGGGCTCGGCGGTTCGGAGGACAGCGGCCTGGTCACCGCCCTGATCGGGTCGACCGTCGTGGTGGCCGTGCTGGTCGCGTTGCGTGCCGTCGGCGACGAGGCGCGCGCCCGGGCGGCCGCGCCGTTCCTGGCGCTGAGCCCGCTCGCGATCTGGGTGTGGATCTCGGCGGACGGCATGTTCGCCGCGGTCGTCGGCGTTCGGCATCGCGCTGCTCGCCGTGTCCGCCGTCGCCCCGTCCGGCGCCCGCTCGGCCGCGCTCGCGGTCGCCGCAGGGCTGGTGCTCGGCGCCGGCATCTTCTTGTCCTACGGCCTGCTGCTGATGGGCCCCGATCGCGCTGGGGGTCCTGGTCGCCGCACGGAAGTGGCGACCGCTGCTGCCGGCCGTCGCTCGCCGCGCTGGCGGTGGTCGGGGTCTTCGCCGCGCTGGGCTTCTGGTGGTACGAGGGCCAGCAGCTGCTGGTGCTGCGCTACTACGAGGGCAAGGGCTTCGACCGGCCTTACGGCTACTGGGTGTGGGGCAACCTCGCCGCTGCGGCCATCGCCCTCGGACCTGCCGTGTGGGCGGCGGCCGGTGCGGCGGTCGCGCGGCTGCGGCAGCAGGGCCGCCGCGCGGTCACGGCGGGGCGCTCCGGTGCCGGGTGGCTGGCCACCGGCGGCTGCGGTGGCGATCGTCGCGGCCGACGTGTCCGGGCTGTCGAAGTCCGAGGTGGAGCGGATCTGGCTGCCGTTCCTGTTCTGGCTGGTTCCCCTCACTGCGTGGCTGCTGCCCGGCCAGCGGCGGTGGTGGCTGGCGGCTGCAAGCGGCGTGGGCGATCGGGCTGTGCGTGCTGTTCCGCACCACGTGGTGAGGGATGATCGCGTGGTGACGGCCCCGCACCCGGTCTTCGTGCTGCACGAGCACCACAAGCCGCAGCACCACTTCGACCTCCGGCTCGAGGAGAACGGCGCCCTGCGGTCGTGGGCGCTGCCCCGCGGCCTTCCCACCAGTCCCGCGGCAGAACCGGCTCGCGGTCGCCGTGCCCGACCACGACCTCGACCACGCGGGCTACGAGGACGCGGACAAGTCCATCGCCGACGACGGCTGGTGGGAGGAGATCGACCGCAACGAGCGGCGGATCGTCCTGGTCCTGCACGGGCGCAAGGGCGCCCGCCGCTACGCGTTGATCCAGACCGACTCGGACTGGCTCATGCACCTGACCAAGGAACAGCCCTAGCCGAGGCAGGGCGCTGCGCTCGCGTTCGCCGGGGCGTACCGGCGCCGCGTTCGCCGCCTTCGCCGTGCCGTGCCGTCGCCGTGCGCTGCCGGCGGTGCCGCCGCCTGCTGGCGCCGGGCCTGCCGCGCCTCGACCCGCGCCGCACGTCGCTGCTGCAGGTGCCGTCGCTCCGTGCGCTGCCGGTCGTCGTCGTGGGTCAGCTGCTCGAAGACGAGTCCGAACCACTTCATGACGTCCTCCTAGGCTCTTTCGACTGCATCACCAGTGAACACGTTACGGTGGTAACGGCCTGACCGCAACCACCAAAAGCGTTATGCTGGTGTCGGACGAGTCACGAGGAGGTATGCGATGGTCAGTGCTGACCTGCCGATCCCGGATGCGCCGGCCGACCTGGCGGTGGTGCGCGAGTTCGTCAACACCACCGATCGCGAGACCGACACCGACGACCTGACGACGCCGGCAGACCTGACCGACTACCTGCGGCGCGCCGGGCTGCTGACCGGGGGCTCCCGGGCGACCAGGGACGACCTCGCGCTCGCGCGGGAGCTGCGGTCCGGCCTGCGGAAGGCGCTGGAGCTCAACCACGACGGCGGCAGCAGGACGATCCACGTGCTCGACGAGACCCTCGCCCGGCTCCCGCTCGCGCTGCGCTGGAACGGCGACGGGCCACGGCTGGTCCCCACAGGAACAGGCGTGCGTGGGGCGCTCGCCGAGATCGCGCTGGCCATGCACCGGGCTGCGGCAGCCGGGATCTGGTGGCGGCTCAAGATCTGCTCGTCCGACGAGTGCGAGTGGGCGTACTACGACGCCTCCAAGAACCGCTCCCGCAACTGGTGCGAGTACGGCTGCGGCAACCGGATCAAGTCCCGCAACTACCGGACGCGCCGCCGCGAGTCCGCGCCGGCGTGACCCACCTGCTCCCGCAGCAGCGCCAGTCCGGCCTGCACCTGCTCCAGCGTGGTCGCCCCGTAACCGATCACCAGTCCTGACTGCGGCGCACCGGCGCAGTAGTCGGCGAGGTCGCGCACCCCCACTCCCCCCGCCGCGGCCCGGCGCACCAGCGCACCCGAGTCCAGCCGTGCACCCGGGGGCGTCCGGGCGGTCAGGTGCATACCGGCCGCCGCGCGCACCGGCACGAGGACGTCGGCGAAGTCGCGCTCCAGGAGGGTGACCACGAGCTGGTTGCGGGCGGCGTACTCCCGGGTCGTGCGCCGCACGTGCCGGGCCAGCAGGCCCTCGTCGATGAAGCCCGCCAACGCCCCCTGGGTGACCTGGTCGCCGTGCCAGTCGCTCAACTGCCGTGCGGCCAGCAGCGCCGACCGCAGCGACGCCGGCGCCACGCAGAAGCCGACCCGCAGCGTCGGCAGAAGCGTCTTGGAGAACGTGCCGACATAGACGACCCGCCCGCTGCGATCGATGCTCTGCAGCGGCTCGAGCGGACGGCCCGAGAACCGGAACTCGCTGTCGTAGTCGTCCTCGACCACCACCGCACCGCGCCTGCCCGCCCAGTCGAGCAGGGCGGTGCGCCGGGCCAGCGACATCACGGTGCCGAGCGGGTACTGGTGCGACGGCGTGGTGTAGACGAGCACGGCGTCGGCCGGCAGCGCCTCGACCACCAGGCCCTCGTCGTCGACCGGCACCCCCACGACCCGCGCGCCCAGCGAGGCGAACAGCCGCCGCGCGGGGAGGTAGCCGGGCTCCTCCACGGCCACGCACGACCCCGGCTCGACGAGCACCCGGCCGACCAGGTCGAGGGCCTGCTGTGCACCGTTGGTGACCAGCACGTCGTCGGCCGCGACCTGCACCGACCGGGCCATGCCGACGTGCCGGGCGATCGCCGCCCGCAGTCCGGCGTGCCCCGCCGGGTCGGCGTAGTCGGCACCCAGCCGGGCCCGCCGGAGCTCGCGGGTGACCAGCCGCCGCCAGCTCTCCAGCGGGAACAGCCGCACGTCCGGCACGCCGACGCTGAAGTCGTACGTGGTGTCCGGCGGGGTCCGGGGCGACAGCTCGACGTCCTGCCAGATCGCCCGCGGCCGCACCGCGCCCGCGGGCGCCCGCCGGGTCCGGGGTGGGCCGACCGCCGCGCCGGAGACGTAGGTGCCGGCGCCGACCCTGCCGACGAGGAACCCCTCGGCGACGAGCCGCTCGTACGCCGCGGCGACCGTGGTGCGCGACACCGCCAGCCGGCGGGCCAGCTCCCGCGACGGTGGCAGCCGCTCACCCGCGGCGAGCCGGCCGGACAGCACCGCCTCGCGCAGCTGGGCGTAGATCGCGGCGGCCAGGTCGGTGCGACCCTCCAGGCTGAGGTGGACGTCCACTGCCGCCTCCCATTGGACCGTCGGTACGACGCCGGATTGGCACTGCCGACGAGCCAATCCGCCGCCTAGCGTGGTCGTCGTGATGACGGTTCCGCAAGGGGCGGCCCTGACCGTCGGCGCCGTCCTCGGCACCGGGGTGATCGCCCTGCCCGCGCTGGCCGCCGACATCGCCGGCCCGGCCTCGCTGCTGGCCTGGCTGCTGCTGATCGCGCTGTCGGTCCCACTGGCCACCACGTTCGCCGCCCTCGGGGCGCGCTACCCCGACTCGGGCGGAGTGTCCACCTACGTCCGCCGGGCCTTCGGCGCTCCCGCGGCGACCGTCGTCGGCTGGTGCTTCTTCTTCGGCGTGGCGGTCGGGGCGCCGCCCGCGGGCATGTTCGCGGGCGCGTACGTCTCGTCCGTGTTCGGCGGCGGCCGCACCACGACCCTGGTCACGGCGGGCGTGCTCATCGTCGGCGTCGCGCTCACCAACGCCTGCGGTCTGCGGGTCTCCGGACGCACCCAGCTGGCGCTGGTCGGCGTGCTGGCGGTGCTGCTGCTGGTGGCGACGGTCTCCGCGTTGCCGCACGCCGACCTGGCCAACCTGCAGCCGTTCGCGCCGCACGGCTGGTGGGCGATCGCGCCCGCGGCCGCGGTGCTGGTCTGGGGTTTCGCCGGCTGGGAGGCGGTGACGTCGCTGGCCGGCGACTATCGGCACCCCGCCCAGGACGTCCCGCGGGCGACGGTGATCGCCCTGGTCGTGGTCGGCGTGCTCTACCTGGGTGTCGCCGCGGCCGGCGTGCTGGTGCTCGGGCCTGGCGCCGGTTCGACCGGCGCACCGCTGGCCGAGCTGCTCGCCATCGGCGTGGGCGGCCAGGTGCGCGTGCTGACCGCCGTGGTCGCCGTGCTGCTCACCTTCGGCGCGATGAACTCGTACTACGCCGGCGGCGCCAAGCTCGGCGCGGCGCTGGGCCGGGACCGGGCGCTGCCGTCCTGGCTGGCGCACGGCAGCCGCGCCGGCGAGGTGCCGCTGCGTTCCCTCGGCGTCCTCAGCGTCGTCGGCATCCTCGGCCTGCTGGTGGTCGCGGTGACCGGGCTCAGCACGCACGCCTCGGTGCTGCTGACGACCAGCGCGTTCGTGCTCGTCTACGTGCTCGGCACCGCCGCCGCCGTGCGGCTGCTGCCCCGCGGCACGGTGGCGCACCGGGCGGCCATGGTCGCCTGCTGCTGCACCCTCGGGCTGCTGGCTGTCACCGGCGTGTACGTGCTCGGCGCCCTGCTGGTCGCCGCGGCCGCCCTGGGCTACGACCGGTGGCAACGCCGGGCACCCACCCCGCCGTCAGCCGGCGATCGAGCCGGGCCCAGAGCCGGACCCGGAGGGCGACCCCGACCGGGTGGGCTGCTGACGCCTACGCCGGCACCGCTTCGAGCACGTGGAAGTTGCCGGTCGGCACCACTTGCGTGAGCCGCAACCCGGCGGCGTCCAGCAGTGCGGTGTAGCCGTCGGTGGTTCGCTCCCGGCCGCCCTGCAGGACCAGCATGTTGAGGTCGGAGAACGCGGCCAGCCGGCCCTCGTTCGGCCCTTCGAGCAGTCGCTCGACCAGCGCCAGCCGTGCTCCGTCGGCCATCGCCGCCCGGCAGCACCGCAGCAGGGCCACCGCCTCGGCATCGTCCCAGTCGTGCACGATCGACTTCAGCAAGTAGACGTCGCCCCCTGGCGGGACCTGCTCGAAGAAGTCACCCGGGACCAAGCCGGACCCGGTCCTCGACGCCCCGCGCGCGCAGCAACCCAGCCGCGTCGGCCAGCACGTGCTCCTGGTCGAACAGCACGCCGGTGGCCCGCGGGTGCCGGGTGAGCGCCTCGGCCAGCAGCCGGCCGCGTCCTCCGCCGACGTCGACGACCGTGCCGACGCCGTCGAGGTCGTAGGCGTCGAGCACCCAGGTCGCCTCCCGCGCGGACAGCTGGGCCATCGCCTCGTCGAACAGGGCGTTCTCGGCCGGGCGCTCCTGGCGGTACTCCCACGCGCTCATCCCGTGCACCGCCGTGAACGGCTCGGCACCAGTCCGGACCCCGTCCAGCAGACCGGCCCAGGCCGCCCGGGTGGCCGGCCGGCCGACGTAGCGGGCCCATGCGGACAGCGACGGGTCCGCGTCCGCCTCCAGCGCCCGGCCCTGGGGGGTGGTCGCGAACCGGCGACCCGGCAGCTCCTCGTAGACGCCGACCGTCGACAGAGCGCGCAGCAGCCGGTACAGCGCGTCGGGGTGGCAGTCCGCCTCGTCGGCGAGCGCCTCGACATCGCGAGGCCCCGCGGCGAGCAGGTCGGAGATTCCCAGGGTGGCGGCGACGTGCAGCGCCTCGGTCACCTGGAATCCGTTGACCAGCCTCCAGACGTCATCAGCCGCGCCCATCCGGCCATGCTCGCCGCCGCGCGTGCTGCAGGGAAGACCCTCGTTCAGCCGATCTGGGTCAGAAGGCCGTCATCTTGGAACAGGGCAGGCTGATCCTCGCCCGCTGGGGGCTGAAGTCGACCATGACCGCGTGCGTCCCCTCGAGTGCGACGACGGTGCCCAGACCGTAGGAGTCGTGAATCACCCGGTCCCCCACGGTGTACTGCTCGACCTCGACGGGCTCGCGTCGGACGTTGAAGGGACTGTTCTTCAGGTGTCGCCGGTTCACGGCTGGCTTCGTCTCATCACCCCTAGTGTCCACCCCCCCGCCCAGGAAGCACAGCCCAGGTACGGATCGGCGTGCCTCAGAGGCCTGGATGTCATAGGCAATGGGGCACATCTGCGTCGCAAACGCCCGTCGGGTGGGCACCCACGACCACAGCGCCGGTCATCGCTCGGAGGCGGGCAGCTCGAGCGTGGCCCACACCGCCCGCCACACCCGCTTGGGCGGCTCCCCCGCGGCCAGCGCCTGCTGGACGGTGCGGCCGTCGAGGGCGGCGAGCACCTGCTGGTCGGACCAGACCCGCGCGTAACCGCTGCCGAGGTGCTGCTCCATCCGGGACCAGAACTCGCTGTGCCTCACGGGGCCAGTATGCGTCGACCCTCCGACGTCACCGTTCGCGTGCCCGACCTGGCCGTCCGGCCCGATCACGTCCCCGGGCTCCTCCCGGAAGCCGTGCCGCTCCCACCACCGCGCGAGCGGTGCCGGCGCCCACCAGTTGGCCTGGCCCATCAGCCGCATCGCTGCGGGCACCAGCAGGGTGCGTACGACCGTGGCGTCGACGACGATCGCCACCAGCATGCCGACGCCGATCATCTTGATGAACGTGATGCCCGAGGTCGCGAACGCCCCGATCACCACGGCCAGCAGCAGTGCCGCGCTGGTGATGATCGCGCCGGTCTGCTGCAGCCCGACCGCCACCGACGCCGTGTTGTCGTGGGTGCGGTCCCACTGCTCCCGGATCCGCGAGAGCAGGAACACCTCGTAGTCCATCGACAGGCCGAACAGGATGGCCAGCATCAGGATCGGCTGCGTCGCGTCCAGCGCCCCGAGCGGGGTGAAGCCCAGCAGACCGGACAGGTGGCCGTCCTGGAAGATCCAGACGACGACACCGAACGACGCCACCACCGAGATCACGTTGACCACGATCGCCTTGAGCGGCAGCACGACCGACCCGAACGCGACGAACAGCAGCACCATCATGGCCACGACCACCACCAGCCCCATCCACGGCAGGGTGTCGCCGAGCGAGGTCAGCAGGTCGATCAGCTGCGCGCCCTCCCCGCCGACCAGGGCCTGCGCGCCGTCGGGCACCGGCACCGCCCGCAGCTGCTCGACCAGGTCGCGGCCCTCAGCGCTGTAGGGGTCGGCGGCGTACGCGACCTCGAGCCGGGTCGTGCCGTCCTGCTCGCCCACGACGCGGACCGCGTCCACGCCGTCGACCGCGCCCAGCGCGGTGGTGTAGGACTCCAGGCCGGCCGGGTCGGCGCCGGTCACCACCACGTCGGCGGTCGACTCGTCCTGGCCGGGGAACCCGGCGTCGAGCTCCTCGCTCACCACCCGGCTCTCGGTCCCCTCGGGCAGCACCCGCTCGTCCACGCTGGTCCACTCCACCCGCAGGAACGGCAGCCCGATCGCCAGCAGACCCACGACCACGGTGACCAGGACGACGACGGGGCGGCGCATGACCACCCGGGCGATCCGCGCCCAGGCGCCGTGCTCCACACCCGCCCCGGCACCGGCGGCCTGCCGGCGCGCGTCGCGGCGACGCCGCCACGGCATCCGCCCGGCGTCGACCCGCGGCCCCAGCACGGCGAGCAGGGCGGGCAGCACGGTGAGCGCGGTGACCATCGCGACCAGCACCGCGGCCATGCCCCCGAAGCCCATCGAGCGCAGGAAGACCTGCGGGAACAGCAGCAGCGACGCGAGCGACACCGCCACGGTCAGCCCGGAGAACAGCACGGTGCGGCCGGCGGTGGCCATCGTCCGGGCGATCGCGTCGGGAGTGGACCGGCCGGCGCCCAGCTCCTCGCGGAACCGGCTCACCACGAACAGCGCGTAGTCGATCGCCAGCCCGAGCCCGAGCAGGGTGATCACGTTGATGGCGAAGATCGAGACGTCGGTCACCGTGGTGAAGACGCGCAGCAGCGCGAACGAGCCGATGATCGCGATGCCGCCGACGAGCGCCGGCAGCGTGGCGGACACGATGCTCCCGAACACGACCAGGCACAGCAGCACGACGATCGGGATGGTCAGCGACTCGGCGCGGGCGATGTCGGCCGCCACCTGGTCCCCCACGTCGCTGAACACGGCGGTCGGCCCGCCGGCCTGCTCGGTCAGCCCGGGCGCCTCGAGGTCGTCGGCGATCCGCTCGTAGGCCTCGGCCTTGGCGTCGTCGTCGGCGCCGGCGAGCGTGAGGGCGACCAGCGTCGACTCGCCGTCGTCGGAGACCAGCGCCCTGCCGCCGCCGTTCCACGCGGTGCGGGCCTCGACGACGTCGGCGTCCGGCAGCGCCGCGACGGTCTCGGTGACCGCCTGCTCAACGGCCGGGTCGTCGACGGTCGCGCCGTCGCCGGTCTCGTACAGCACGAGGACGTCGGCGTCGGTCGGCCCGAACGCCTCGGCGATCGCGGCGTCGGCCCGCGCGGACTCGCTGTCCGGGTCCTCGAAGCCGCCGTCGGACAGCGCGCCGAAGACGCCGAAGCCGTACAGCCCGGCCAGCACCGCCACCAGCACACCGACCACCAGCACGGTCCAGCGCCACCGTGCGACGAGTCGACCCCAGCGTTCCATCTCCGCCTCCGTGAATGACCATCGTTTTCGTGAACACTGTTCACTGTGAACGATGTTCACTATGCTGGCCGGCATGGCTGCTGTCAACACGCGATTCCGACCCGGGCCCGACCCGCCGCGAGCGGGTCCGGGCGCAGACCCGGGACGAGATCCTGGCCGCCGCCCGGCGGCTGGTCGCCCAGGGCGAGGGGTTGAGCCTGCGCGCGGTGGCCCGCGAGGTCGGCATGACCCCGCCCGCCCTCTACCGCTACGTCGAGGGCCACGACGACCTGCTCGACCTGGTCGGCGGCGCGCTCTACGACGAGCTGATCGTCGTCCTGGAACAGGCCCGCGACTCGGTCCCGCCCGACGAGCTGCCCACCCGGCTGACGCTGATGGCGCACGCGTTCCGCGGGTGGGCGCTGGAGCACCGGCACGAGTACGCCCTGCTGTTCGCCAACCCGCTGGACACCCTGCACGCCGAGCAGCACGCGCTCGGGAGCACCCACGACGGCGCGAACCGCTTCGGCGTCGTGTTCGCCGAGGTGTTCGTCGCGCTGTGGCGCAGCGGGCGGCTGACGCTGCCCGACCTGGACAGCATCGACCCGGCCCTGCTGGCGATGCTCGAGTCGAGCAACAAGGGCGGCCCGGAGCTCCCGCTGCCGTTGCGCTACCTGTACGTGCGGCAGTGGTCGCGGCTGTACGGCATGGTCACGCTGGAGGCGTTCGGCCACCTGCACTGGGCGCTGGAGGACAGCGTGTCGCTGTTCGAGGCGATGCTCGACGACCTGGCCGACGAGCTCGGCTTCGGCCCGGAGCGCCGCGCGGCCCGGGCCGCTCAGCGACAGCCCTGACCGCAGCACGCAGCGCGGCCTCACTGGGGCTCCCACTGGGGCCTCACCGCGGCTCAGCGCAGCAGCAGCCGGCCGAACCGGCGCGAGGCCACCGCCAGGCCGACCGACCCCATCAGCAGCAGATAGGCCACCGCGACCAGCATGTCGGTGCTGAACGCGCCGGTCACCAGGCCGCGGCAGAGCACCACGCCCTGGTAGAGCGGCGTGACCTGCACCAGCCACTGGACGCCGTCGGGGTAGCGCTCGAGCGGGAAGAACGTCGCCGAGAACAAGAACATCGGCAGGATCGCCAGCGTGATGAAGTCGAAGTCCTGCCACGACCGCATCCAGGTCGTGAGCGCCATGCCGGCGCCACCGAACGCGAATCCGATCAGCGTCGCGGCCGGCACGGCCAGCACCGCCCACCACGACGACACCAGGTCGAGGGCTGCCATGACGGCGACGAACATGACCGCGTAGACGCCGCTGCGCAGCAGGGCCCAGACCAGCTCGCCGGTGGCCACGTCGGCGGGTGTGGCCGGGGTCGCCAGGATGCCGTCGTAGACCTTCTCGTAGCGCAGCTTGAAGAACACCCCGAACGTGGTGTCGAAGATCGCGCCGTTCATCGCCGAGACCGCCAGCATCGCCGGCGCGACGAACTCGGTGTAGGTCACGACCTGGCCGCCGGGCAGCGTGAAGTCGCCCACCAGCTGCTCGATGCCGATGCCGATCGACAGCAGGTAGAGCAGCGGCTCGAGGAACCCGGTGACGAACACCAGCCAGTCGCGGCGGTAGACGACGGCGTTGCGCTCGACCAGGTGGCCGGCGGCGAGCAGGGAGGTGGCCACGGCTCAGCCGTCGCTCAGCCGGCGGGTGAGCATCCGGTCGGCGAGCCAGAAGCCGCCGAGCAGCCAGCAGCCGAGGTAGCCGGCGTGCAGCAGCTGCGGCCCGAGCTCGCCGGTGCCGAGCACGAGCCCGCGGACCAGCTCGACGCCGTGGTAGAGCGGCATCACCTCCGCCAGCCACTGCAGCGGGTCGGGCAGCTGCGAGACCGGGAAGAACGCGCCCGAGAACAGGAACATCGGGATCACGCCGAGCCGGAACAGCAGCATGAACCCGGTGACCCGCTCCAGCCATGCGGCGTACGCGAAGATCGGCGTCGCGTGCGCCATGCCCACCAGCACCGCCGCCGGCAGCGCCAGCACGGCCCACCACGAGTGGGTCACGCCGAACAGCACCAGCACCAGCAGGAACACGGCCGCGGTGAGCGCCAGCCGGGCCGCGACGAACCACAGGTTGCCGAGCAGGATGTCGCGTACGCGCAGCGGCGTCGCCAGCATCGCGTGGTAGGTCTTGTCCCACTTGATCGCGCCCATCACCGGCCACGTCGACGCGCCCACGGCGTTCTGGAACACGGTGGTGGCCAGCAGGCCCGGGGCGAGGAAGTCGAGGTAGGCCACCCCGCCGAGCGAGCGGGTCGCGCCGCCGTCGTCGACGTACGCACCGAGCCCGACGCCCATCGCGACCAGGTAGAGCACCGGGAGCAGGAAGTTCGTGATCGCGCTGCCGCGCCAGGTGCGCCGCCAGCGCACCGCCCAGTGGTCGACCTGGCGCAGGACCAGCCCGGTCGGCCGGGTCGCGGTGGCGGCGACGGTGTCGGTGGCCACGGCTCAGTCCGCCAGCGAGCGGCCGGTGAGCCGCAGGAAGACGTCCTCGAGGCTGCTGCGCCGCACCAGCGTGCCGCGCGGCGACAGTCCGCGCTCGTGCACCGCCTGCGAGGTCGCCTCGCCGTCGTGGGTGTAGATCAGCACCCGGTCGGGCAGCACCTCGACCCGTTCGCCCAGGTCGGCGACCTTCTCCGCGATCTGCTCGTTGTCCTCGGCCTCGAACCGCAGCTCGCACACCTCCCGGGTGGAGTGCTGCCGGATCAGCTCCAGCGGCGAGCCCTCGGCGACGATGACGCCGCCGTCGATCACCACCAGCCGGTCGCACAGCTGCTCGGCCTCGTCCATGTAGTGGGTGGTGAGCAGCAGCGTCGTGCCACGCTGCTTGAGCCGGAACAGCCGGTCCCACACCAGGTGGCGGGCCTGCGGGTCGAGGCCGGTGGTCGGCTCGTCGAGCATCAGCAGCTCGGGGTCGTTGATCAGCGACCGGGCGATGGTGAGCCGGCGCTTGAGCCCGCCGGACAGGTCCTCGACCCGGGCACCGCCCCGGTCGCCGAGCTGGACGAACCCGAGCAGCTCGTCGGCCCGGCGGGCGCACTCGGCGCGGGACAGCCCGAAGAACCGGCCGTAGACGAGGAGGTTCTCCCGGACGGTGAGCTCGGAGTCGAGGGTGTCGTCCTGCGGGCAGACGCCGATCCGCGAGCGGATCGTGGGGCCGTCGGTGCGCGGGTCGAGGCCGAGGACGCGCAGCGTGCCGGACGTGGCCGTCGAGACCGCGGCGATCATCCGCATCGTCGAGGTCTTGCCGGCGCCGTTGGGCCCGAGGAAGCCGAACGCCTCGCCGGGACGGACCTCGACGTCGATGCCCCGGACGGCCTCGAAGTCGCCGAACCGCTTCACCAGGCCGCGGGCCAGCACCAGCGGCTCGGGCCGGTCGGGTGGTTGCTCCTCGGTCACGGCCGTGACAGTAACCCGGCGCCCCGACACGCCTCACCCGGGTTTCGCCCGACTCGTACGCTCCGCGGACAACCCCGGACCTGCATGGTGCGTGTGGAGGACCGTGAACCTTCTCGTGGCGAGCCCTGCCGTCGCGCCCGCGACGCTTCCGGGTCCCGGCGTGCGAGGATCGACCCGGCCCGTCGGTCGAGACGGTCGCGGAGGATCACTCGTGGGGGACGACGCCGAAGGTGCTTTCGACGCGTTCGTCCGCGCCCGCCTGCCCGAGCTGCTGCGCTTCGGCCGGGTCCTGACCGGCAACCCGGACACCGCCGCCGACCTCGTGCAGGACGCCCTCGAGCGGACCCTGCTCGCCTGGCCGCGGCTGCACGAGCGCGACGAGCCGACCGCGTACGTGCGCCGGGTGATGGTCAACCGCAACATCAGCGTCTGGCGCCGGCTGCGGCGCGAGACGCTGATCGGCGACATGCCCGAGCGGGCGGTCGAGGACCGGCAGCGCGACCACGACCTGTGGGTGGCCCTGCAGTCACTGCCGCCGCGGCAGCGGGCGGTGCTGGCGCTGCGCTACTACGAGGACCTGTCCGAGGTCGAGATCGCCCGCGTCCTCGGCTGCTCCACCGGCACGGTCAAGAGCCAGGCATCCAAGGGAGTCGCCAAGATGCGCGCGCTGGTCCCGAGCTTCGCGCCGGACAGGACCGAGTCGTGAGCGAGCACGAGGAGCGACTGCGCGCCGCCCTGCGGCACGGCGCCGGGTCACCGGGCGATCCCCAGGACCCGTACGACACCGGCCCGCTCGACACCGCGAGCATGCTCGACCGGGTGCGCCGCGGGGCGCGTCGTCGCCGGGCCCGCCGCACGGTCGGCGGGGTCGTGGCCGTGGGGGCCGTGGTGGCGGCGCTGAGCGTGGCCGTGCCCGCCGTCCTGGACGACGGCGGCCGCACCCCGGCCGCCGACGACGGCCCGACCGGCGACGGGGCGCTCGTGCAGACCGTCTCGGCTGCCGGCGACAGCGTGTGGGCGACCGTGCGCGTCGACTGCGAGACGGGCACCTGCCCCGCGCTGGCCCGCAGCAGCGACAACGGGGACACGTGGGCGGTGGCCGCCCTCCAGCCCACCGGCAACGCGGGGCAGACCTTCACCGCACAGCGCGTCGAGCTCGCGGGGACCGCGGTCGACGGGTGGGCGTGGAACCAGACCACGCTGATCGCCTCCCACGACGCCGGCGAGAGCTGGAGCGCGGGTCGAACTGCCCGGGGGAGACCTGGTCTCCGGGGTCGCCGCCGGCAGCGACCGGGCGGTGGCCTTCACGCCCTGGGCGACCTGGCGAGCAAGCAGGTCCTGTCGGTGTCCGAGGTCTCCGACGACCGGTGGGCACCGATTCCGGCGGCGGTGCGCCCCGACGAGATGGTCACCCGGGTGTTCGCCGGCGGCGACATGCTCGGTGCCGTGCTCGGGTCACGCGTCACGGCCCGCGCGCACACCCTCCTGCTGGACCCACCGGGCGCCGGCTGGGAGCGGCACCCGGTCCCCTGCCGGGCACAGGGCGAGGTCTTCGCCGACACCGACGGGGAGACGCTGTGGACCGCGTGCCTCGGTGGCGGCAGCACGCTGCTGGCCGACAGCACCGACGGCAGCGCGTGGGACACCGTGCAGCTGCCGGCGATCATCGGCCGGGTGTCGATGGCCGCGCGCGACGACGGCAGCGTCCTGCTCGCCGGGCCCGACCAGTCCTTCGTGGTCGACGCCGAGGGCATCGTCGACGAGATCGACCCACCGGCCGGCGACCCACAGGCTGCAGGCGTCACCGACGACGGCTACGGCGCCGCCGCCTCCGGCGACGCCGACTGGCTGGTCAGCACCGGCGGCCGGCTGCTCGGCAGCACCGACGACGGCGCGAGCTGGGCCCGGGTGCCGGTCGAGTAGCCCGCACCGCCCGACCGCCCGTACGCGCGCTCGCGCGTGCTGGACCGCGCTCGGCTGTCGGCGCCGCGAGGCAGACTGGCACCGTGCCCCAGTCCCCCGACCCCGCGGCCGTGCTCGACCGGTTCTCGCCCCTCACCCGGGAGTGGTTCGCCGGCGCGTTCGCCGAGCCGACGGCGGCCCAGCTGGGTGCCTGGGACGCGATCAGCTCCGGCGAGCACACGCTGGTGGTGGCGCCGACCGGGTCGGGCAAGACGCTGGCGGCGTTCCTGTGGGGCCTCGACCAGCTCGCCCGTCCCGACGCCCCCGCGCCCACGGAGCCGCAGCAGCGCTGCCGGGTGCTCTACGTCTCGCCGCTGAAGGCGCTCGCGGTCGACGTCGAGCGCAACCTGCGGGCCCCCCTGGCGGGCATGCAGCACACCGCCCGGCGGCTGGGGCTGCCGGCGCCCCAGATCCGGGTCGGCACCCGCACCGGAGACACCCCGGCCGACGAGCGCCGCCGGCTGGCCACCAAGCCACCCGACGTGCTGATCACCACCCCCGAGTCGCTGTTCCTGGTGCTCACCTCGCGGGCCCGCGAGGCGCTGCGCGGCGTGGACACGGTGATCGTCGACGA
The DNA here is from genome assembly GCA_963801045.1 of uncultured Actinomycetota bacterium. Classification (GTDB taxonomy): domain Bacteria; phylum Actinomycetota; class Actinomycetes; order Propionibacteriales; family Nocardioidaceae; genus JACCWP01. The sequence goes on along the minus strand of CAWDDC010000002.1, from coordinate 56,087 downwards.
GGTGCACGCGGTCGCCGGCACCAAGCGGGGCGCCCACCTCGCCCTGTCGCTCGAGCGGCTCGACGCGCTGCTCCCCCGTCCCGCCCAGCGGATCGGGCTGTCGGCCACGGTGCGGCCGACCCACGAGGTCGCGCGCTTCCTCGGCGGCGCGGCGCCGACCCGGGTGGTGCAGCCGCCCAGTGACAAGCAGCTCGACCTGTCGGTGGTCGTCCCGGTCGAGGACATGGGCGAGCTGGGCAGCACCGGGTCGCCGCACCCGGCAGGCGCACCGGTGCCGGGCGAGCCGCCTCCCGCCGATGCGCCCGCCTCGTCGTCGATCTGGCCCCACGTCGAGGAGCACATCGTCGACCTGGTCGAGCAGCACCGGTCGACGATCGTGTTCGCCAACTCCCGGCGGCTGGCCGAGCGGCTCACCGCCCGGCTCAACGAGATCGCCGCCACCCGCGCCGGCGACGAGCCGCCCGAAGCGGGAGTGCCCGCCCAGGTGATGGCCCAGTCCGGCGCGTCCCGCGGCGCCGACGGGCTGCTGGCCCGCGCCCACCACGGATCGGTGAGCAAGGAGCAGCGGGCCCTGATCGAGGACGACCTCAAGACCGGCCGGCTGCCCTGCGTGGTGGCCACCAGCAGTCTCGAGCTCGGCATCGACATGGGTGCCGTCGACCTGGTCGTGCAGGTCGAGGCGCCGCCGTCGGTCGCGAGCGGCATGCAGCGGGTCGGGCGCGCCGGCCACCAGGTCGGCGAGGTCTCCCGCGGGGTGGTCCTGCCCAAGCACCGGGCCGACCTGCTCCAGGCAGCCGTCACCGTGGAGCGGATGCGCGCCGGCGCGATCGAGGAGCTGTCGGTGCCCGCCAACCCGCTCGACGTCCTCGCCCAGCAGGTCGTGGCGATGGCGTCGATCGACGAGCTCGACGTCGACGAGGTCTACGCGCTGGCCCGCCGGGCGGCGCCGTTCGGCACGCTGCCGCGCGCGGCCTACGAAGCGACCCTCGACCTGCTGTCCGGCCGCTACCCGAGCGAGGAGTTCGCCGAGCTGCGGCCCCGCATCGTCTGGGACCGGGTGAGCGGACGGCTCTCCGGTCGTCCGGGCGCCCAGCGGCTGGCGGTCACCTCCGGCGGCACCATCCCCGACCGCGGGCTGTTCGGGGTGTTCCTCGTCGGTGACGGCCCCACCGGCCGGCGGGTCGGCGAGCTCGACGAGGAGATGGTCTACGAGTCCCGCGTCGGCGACGTGTTCGCGCTCGGCACCAGCAGCTGGCGGATCGAGGACATCACCCACGACCGGGTCGTGGTGAGTCCCGCACCGGGCCAGCCGGGGCGGCTGCCGTTCTGGAAGGGCGACACGCTGGGCCGTCCGGCCGAGCTGGGGCAGGCGCTCGGGGGGTTCGTCCGCGAGCTGTCCGGCGCGAAGCCGCAGGACGCGGTCGCCCGCTGCCGCGCGGCGGGGCTCGACGTCTGGGCGGCCGACAACCTGGTCACCTTCCTGGCCGAGCAGCGGGAGGCCACCGGCCACGTGCCGCACGACCGCACCCTGCTGGTCGAGCGCTTCCGCGACGAGCTCGGCGACTGGCGGGTGCTGCTGCACTCGCCGTTCGGCCTGCAGGTGCACGCACCCTGGGCGCTCGCGGTCAACGCCCGGCTGCGCGAACGGCTCGGGGTCGAGGGTCAGGCCATCGCCAGCGACGACGGCATCGTCGTACGCGTCCCGGAGACCGACGCCGACCCGCCGGGCGCGGAGCTGTTCGTGCTCGAGCCGGACGAGATCGAGCAGCTGGTCACCGACGAGGTCGGCGGTTCGGCGCTGTTCGCCTCCCGGTTCCGCGAGTGCGCCGCCCGGGCGCTGCTGCTGCCGCGGCGCGATCCCCGGCGGCGCAGCCCGCTGTGGCAGCAGCGGCAGCGGTCGGCGGCCCTGCTCGAGGTGGCGCGTCGCTACCCGAGCTTCCCGATCGTGCTGGAGACCGTGCGCGAGGTGCTGCAGGACGTCTACGACGTGCCGGCGCTGGTCGGGCTGCTGCGCGACGTCGACGCCCGCCGGGTCACCGGTCGCCCAGGTCGACACCCAGACGCCGTCCCCGTTCGCCCGGTCGCTGATGTTCGGCTACGTCGCGGCGTTCCTCTACGAGGGCGACAGCCCGCTCGCCGAACGGCGCGCGGCCGCGCTGTCCCTCGACCCGTCGCTGCTGGCCGAGCTGCTGGGCCGGGCCGAGCTGCGCGAGCTGCTCGACGAGACCGTCGTCGCCGAGGTCGAGGCCGAGCTGCAGCGGCTCGCACCCGACCGGCGCGCCCGCGACGTCGAGGGGGTGGCCGACCTGCTGCGCACCGTCGGCCCGCTGCGCCCCGGCGAGGTGGTGGAGCGCTGCGACCCCGACTCCCCCGTCGACGGCTGGCTCGCCGAGCTGGCGACCTCCCGCCGGGCCTACCAGGTCGTGCTCGGGGGTCAGACCTGGTGGGCCGCGGTCGAGGACGTCGGCCGGCTGCGCGACGCACTCGGCGTGCCGGTGCCGCAAGGGGTCCCCGACGTGTTCACCGAGCCGGTGCCCGACCCGCTCGGCGACCTGCTCTCGCGCTACGCCCGCAGCCACGGCCCGTTCACGGCCGGCGAGGTCGCCGAGCGGTGGCACGTGGGTGTCGCGGTGGTCACCGACGGCCTGCGGCGGCTGGCGGCTGCGGGGCGGGTGGTCGAGGGCGAGTTCCGGCCGGGCGGCCGGGGCAGCGAGTGGTGCGACGCCGAGGTGCTGCGCCGGCTGCGGCGGCGCTCGCTGGCCGCGCTGCGGCACGAGGTCGAGCCGGTCGAGCCGGCCACCCTGGGGCGGTTCCTGCCCGGCTGGCAGCACGTCGGCGGCCGGCTGCGCGGCGTCGGCGGCGTGCTCGCGGTGGTCGAGCAGCTGGCCGGCTGCGCGGTGCCCGCCTCGGCCCTGGAGCCCCTGGTGCTGGGTGCCCGGGTGATGGACTACCAGCCGGCGATGCTCGACGAGCTCACCGCCTCCGGCGAGGTGCTGTGGGCGGGCTCCGGCAGCCTGCCCGGCACCGACGGCTGGGTCAGCCTGCACCTGGCCGAGTCGGCGCACCTGACCCTGCCCGACCTCGACCCCGCCGAGCTCGAGGGCGCCGACGCCACCTACGGCGAGCTGCACCGCCAGGTGCTGGAGGCGCTGGCCGGCGGCGGCGCCTACTTCTTCCGCCAGCTGTCCGACGCCGTCGGCGCGACCGACGACCAGGCGCTGCACGCCGTGCTGTGGGACCTGGTGTGGTCCGGCCGGGTCGCCGGCGACACCCTCGCGCCGCTGCGCACCCTGGTGCGCGGCGGCGGATCGGCGCACCGCACCCGGCGTCCCCCGCCGCGGTCCCGGCTGCACGGTCGCCGCGGGGGCCGGCCCGCGATGCCGTCGCGCACCGGTCCGCCGACCGCGGCCGGTCGCTGGTCGCTGCTGCCCGAGCGCGACCCCGACCCGACCCTGCGCGCGCACGCCACCGCCGAGCTGCTGCTCGAGCGGCACGGGGTCGTCACCCGGGGTGCGGTCACGAGCGAGCGGGTCCCGGGCGGGTTCGCCTCGGCCTACCGGGTGCTCAGTGCGTTCGAGGACTCCGGACGCTGCCGCCGCGGCTACTTCGTCGGCACCCTCGGCGCCGCCCAGTTCGCCACCCCCGGCGCGGTCGACCGGCTGCGCGCCGAGGAACCCGACACCGACCGACCAGGCAGCCGCCCGGGCGAGGACCGGCGCGCGGTGACGCTGGCCGCCACCGACCCGGCCAACCCCTACGGCGCCGCCCTGCCGTGGCCCGACCGCACCGGCAGCGGCGACGACGGGGTGGGGGCGTCGGCCGGTCACCGGCCGGGCCGCAAGGCCGGCGCGCTGGTGGTGCTGGTCGACGGGCGGCTGGTGCTCTACGTCGAGCGGGGCGGTCGCACCCTGCTCACGTTCCCGGGTGGGACCGACGACGACGGCGCGCTCGGTGTCGCGGTCGACGCGCTGGCGCTGGCCGTGCGCGACGGCTCACTGGGCCGGCTCACGGTGCAGCGGGCCGACGGCGAGCAGGTGCTGGGCACCTCGCTCGGCGCCGCGCTGGAGCAGGCCGGCTTCCACGCGACCCCGCGCGGGCTGCGGCTGCGGGCCTGAGAGCTGGGCGGGTCGAGCCTCGCTCAGCCGAGCCGGCCGGACTCGGACTCGGACTCCCGGTTGTGCCGGGCGGCCAGGTCGCGCAGCGCTTCCTCGTCGACGACGCCGCGCTCGGCGACCGCGACGGCGCACGGCGTCAGCGCCCGCAGGGTGGCGGTGCGACGGCCGTGCTCCAGCATCGCCCGCTCCCCCAGCACCGCGCCCGGCCCGATCTCGGACAGCACGGTGCCGTCGACCTCGACCTGCAGCAGACCGTCCAGCAGCAGGTACAGCTCGTCGGCCTCCTCGCCCTGCTCGGTCAGGTGCTCGCCCGCGGCCAGCCGCCGGATCCTCGGCCGCTCGCCGGAGCGCATGATCGCCAGCGACATCTCGCGTTCCAGCGCGGTCTCGACCGCGCTGACCAGCACCGGCGAGTCCAGCGAGCCCCACGGGGTCCGGTCGCCGAACACCTCGGTGCTCCACTCGTGGTAGTCGATGGTGGCCGACTTGCCCTCCAGCCGGCCGCTCGCGTCGTAGACCCAGTGCCGGGGGAACGGGCTGGCCCCGATCAGCCGGTGCTCCTGCCGGCCGTCGGCGTGCAGGGTGAGCTGCAGCGTCGTCCACGCCAGCGGCGCCGAGACCTGCACGAACGGAGGCCGGTTGACCCGCCGCGGCGCCGGGACGCCCGTACGGCCGCCGGCGGTCTGCTCGAAGCGGACCGCGGTGGTGCCGATCGGCTCGGCGTCGCGCCGGTCGGGCAGCGGCACCGCGGCGAACGTCGCGTCGAAGCCGCCGAGGTTCATCGTCGTGGAGCCGATCCGGCCCCGGCCGTGGTGGCCGAACTCGACGATCTCGCCGTCGCGTACCTCGATCCAGGCCTCCAGCCGGTTGGCGAACCGGGCCCGGTCGTTGGCGAGGTAGGCCTCCGGGTCGTCGATCTGGTCCGGCGGGGGATCGTCGTAGTGCGCCATGCCCACCTGGAAGGGCACCCGGAGCACGACTCCGGTGATGGCCTCGCTGGGGATCCAGGAGATCGTCGTGACCGAACCCTCGACACGCATGACGAAACCCTACGCACGGCACCGGCCCGGGTGTGCCGATTTCGCCCAACCTCGGGCGACCCGCCGCGATACTGGCCGCGTGCGCACCCTGCCCGAGGGCACTGTGACGGTGCTGTTCAGCGACATCGAGGGATCGACGTCCCTCGTGTCGGCCCTCGGCGCGCACTGGGCCGAGACGCTGTCCACGCAGCGCAGCCTGCTCCGCGCGGCGTGGGAGCGGCACCGGGGCTCCGAGATGGGCACCGAGGGCGACAGCTTCTTCGTGGTCTTCGGGTCCGCGCACGACGCCGTGCTCGCCGCGATCGACGGCCAGCGGGCGCTGCAGGAACGGCAGTGGCCGCTGGATGCGCGGATCCGGGTCCGGATGGGCCTGCACACCGGGGAGCCGCAGCGGCACGAGGAGGGCTACATCGGTCTGGACGTGCACCGCGGCGCCCGGATCAGCGGGACGGCACACGGCGGCCAGGTCGTGCTGTCGGCAGCGACCGCCCAGCTGGTGGCCGACCTCACCGACCGGGTGGAGCTGCGCGACCTGGGCTGGCACCGGCTCAAGGACCTCGAGGAGCCCGAGCACCTGTACGACCTGGTGGTGCCCGGGCTGGACGACACGTTCCCGCCGCTGCGCAGCCTCGGCACACATGCGAACCTGCCGCGCCCCACGACCGAGCTGGTGGGCCGCGACGACGAGGTCACCGAGCTGCAGCTGCTGCTCGGCCGTGAGACCACCCGGCTGGTGACGATCACCGGGCCGGGCGGAACCGGCAAGACCCGGCTGGCGCTCGCGACCGCGTCCCGGGTGGCCGACGCGTTCGCCGGCGTCTTCTTCGTCGGCCTCAGCAGCGCCGTCGACGGCGACGCGATGTGGGCCGTGATCGCGCAGACGGTCGGGGCCACCGGGTCGCAGCTGAGCATCCGCCGCGCGGTCGCCCTGGTGCTGGCACCCCGGGCCGCCCTGCTGGTGCTGGACAACCTCGAGCAGATCGACGGGGCCGACCAGGTGGTGGCCGACCTCCTCTCGGACTGCCCCGACCTGCGGGTGATCGCCACCTCCCGGCGTCCGCTGCACCTCGTCGCCGAGCAGGAGTGGCAGCTCGAGCCGCTGGCGCTGGCCCGTACCGACAGCGACGTCGACACCGCGATGGAGTCCGAGGCGGTACGGCTGTTCTGCCAGCGGGCGCAGATGGTGCGGCCGTCGTTCGCGCTGACCGAGAACAACGTCGCCGACGTCGTCGCCGTCTGCCGCCGCCTCGACGGCCTGCCGCTGGCGCTCGAGCTGGCCGCGGCCAGGCTGCGGCTGCTGAGCCCGCACGCGCTGCTGGCCCGGATCGACGACACCCTCGGCTCCGGGCCGGGAGCGAGCGACCGCCCGGAGCGGCAGCGGACCCTGCGCGACACGATCGCGTGGAGCCACGACCTGCTCGGCCCGGAGGACCGGCTGGCCTTCCGGCGGCTGGCCGCCTTCGTCTCGGCCTGCCCGCTGGAGGCGGCCGAGCACGTGGTCGGGCTCGGTGACGTCGACGCGCTGGACGCGCTCACCCGGCTGGTCGACGCCAGCCTGGTACGCGTCGTCGACGGCTCCGACGGCGAGCCGATGGTGCTGATGCTGCAGACGGTGCGGACCTACGCGCGCGAGCTGCTGCTCGCCTCCGACGACGCCGACCCGGTGCTCGACCGGCACGCGGCGTGGTACGCCGACCGGTCCGACGTGCTCGAGCGGCAGCTGCGCGGACCCGCCCCGCTGGCGGCCCTGGACGCGATCGACGCCTCGCTGCCCGACATCCGGGAGGCGATGCGGCACACGCTGCGCCCGGGCGACCCGGACCGGCTGGCGATCGGCTCCCGGCTCGTGCGCAGCATGAGCTGGTACTGGTACCGGCACCGGTACGCGGTCGAGGCGCGCTACTGGCACGAGAAGCTGATGGACGTGCTCGGCGACGAGGACAGCGCGCCGATGGTGCAGTCGCTGCACGGCGCCGCGCTGGGCCTGCTGCAGCAGGGGCACCAGGAGGCGGCGGCCGAGCTGCTCGAGCGGGCGCTGCAGATCACCCGGCGGATCGGCGACAAGTCGCTGGAGGCCCGCGAGCTGAACAGCCTCGGCCTCGCAGCCCACGACGCCGAGGACAGCGAGACGGCGCTGCGGCTGCTGCGCGAGAGCCTGGTGGCGGCGCGGGCCGCCGGGGAGTCGTCCCGCGAGTCGACCGCGCTGACCAACCTGGTCGTCCTGCTCACCGACGAGGGCGACTACGACGGCGCCCTGGAGGCCGCGGAGGCCTCGATCGCGCTCGACACCGCCGCCGGGGACCGCTGGGGGATCGCGGTCAACGAGGTCAACCGGCTGCCGGCGCTCTGCGAGATCCACGGCGCGCACGAGGCGCACGCCCACCTCAGCGAGGTCGCCGGCTGGATCGTCGACCTCGGCGACGACGACCTGGTCGCGATCGTGCTGGAGCTGTTCGTGCACGTGCTGGCCGCGCTCGAGGACTGGACCCGGGCGGCCACGGTGGCCGGTGCGGCCGAGACGTTCCGCACCTCCCGGGAGGTGCCGCCCACCAAGGCCGAACGCCTCCTGCTCGAGCGCGCCCGGGCCCGGATCGAGCAGGCGCTGGGTGCCGAGCGGTGGCAGGCAGGGCTCGCCGCCGGGGCGGTGCTGGACAGCGGCGACGCGCTGGCGCTCGGGACGCGGCCGCTGGGCGTACGGGCCTCGGCCGGCGAGTAGGTGGGGCGGCCGGCTCGGGCAGCCGGGTCAGGCAGCGGCGACGACGTCGCCGGACGCCCGGGCGGGCACCGCCGGGACCTCGAGCGGCTCGGCGGCCAGCGACAGCCGGCGCTCCTCGGGGGCCAGCCGCTCGCGTGCGAGCCGGGCCTCTTCCAGGGCCATCCGGTCGCTCACCTCGGACAGCACCCGCGACAGCGGCACCTCGAGGGCGCCGGACAGGGCGGCGAGCATCTCGGAGGAGGCTTCCTTCTGGCCGCGCTCGATCTCGGAGATGTAGCCCAGGCTGACCCTGGCGTCGGCCGAGACCTGGCGCAGCGTGCGCCCCTGGCGCTGCCGCTGCTGGCGCAGGACGTCACCGAGCAGCCGTCGCAGCACGACCGGACCCACGCGCGGACGCGTGCCAGTCGGAACCGAAGCCATGTACCCACCGTACCGGGCGGGTGGTCGACCCGGGCGCGACTCACCGGGCCAGGGCGTCGGCCAGCAGCCCCAGGGCCGCGGTGACGGTGCCGGCCCGCACCGCGTCCCGGTCCCCCGTGGTCCGCACCTCGGCGGTCCGTACGCCGTCCGGGCCGGCCACCGCGACGTAGGCGAGCCCGACCGGGTGGCCCTCGACCGGGTCCGGGCCGGCCACGCCGGTGGTCGCGACGCCCCAGTCGGCGGCCGAGCAGCGTCTGCGCGGCGCCCGCCATCGCGGCGGCGGTCTCGGGTGCCACCGTCCCGTGCCGGTCGACGACGTCTGCCGGCACGCCGAGCACGCCGGTCTTGACGTCGGCGGCGTAGGAGACGACGCCGCCCCGGACCACGACGGAGGCGCCGGGCACCGACACCAGAGCGGCGCACAGCAGGCCCCCGGTCAGCGACTCGGCGGTGCCGACCGTCTCGGCCCGGTCGGTCAGCCGGTGCACGACGGCGGCCGCCGACGCGTCCGCGGTCACGCCGCTGCTCGGCCCTCACGGCGCAGCTTGACGGCGCGCGCGACGTAGTCGAGCCCGGTCGCGACGGTGACCAGGACGGTGGCGATCAGCAGCACCGGCAGCACCCAGTCGAGCACCGGGTCGAGCGCCTCCGGCGCCGGCACCAGGTAGGCGATCAGCACGGCGATCTGGAGGATGGTCTTGAGCTTGCCGCCGGGGCTGGCCGAGATCACGCCGTAGCGGATCACCCAGAAGCGCAGCGCGGTGACGCCCCACTCCCGGACCAGGATCACGATGGTCGCCCACCAGGGCAGCTCACCGAGGATGGACAGCCCGACGAACGCGACGCCGGTGAGCAGCTTGTCGGCGATCGGGTCGGCGACCGCGCCGACGTCGGTCACCAGCCCGCGCTTGCGCGCCAGGTGGCCGTCGACCTGGTCGGTGATCGAGGCGATGATGAACACGATGAGGGCGGCCCACTGCCACAGCAGCGAGTCGTCGGCCAGCAGCAGGTAGCCGAAGACCGGCACCAGCAGCAGCCGCAGCATGGTGAGCGCGTTGGCGATGTTCCAGTTGCTCGGCTGCTCGACCGCGGGGGCGTTGCCCCGGGTGCTGTCGTCGGGGCTCATCGGCGGCCCCCCTCGTGCCGTGCCACCAGGTCGGCGCCCGCGCTGCCGACGACCCGACAGGCGAGCAGCTCGCCGGTCCGTACGTCGGCAGGGGCGTCCAGGACCGTCGTCGAGCCGTCCACGTCGGGCCCCTGATGGGCGGCGCGGCCCTCGACCGGCTCGCCGGCGTCCGACTCCACGAGCACCTCCACCGCCTCACCGACCCGGTCCTCCGCGCGCTGCGCGGTGAGCTCCTCGACCAGCCGGCCGACCCGGTCGGCGCGGTCGCGCACCTCGCCGTCGTCGAGGTGGCCGTCGAGCGTCGCGGCCTCGGTGCCGTCCTCGTCGGAGTAGCCGAAGACCCCCACCACGTCGAGCCGCGCCGCGGTGAGGAAATCGCACAGCACCTCGACGTCGTGCTCGGTCTCGCCGGGGAACCCCACGATCACGTTGCTGCGGATGCCGGCGAGCGGCGCGCGGCGGCGTACGTCGTCGAGCAGGGCGAGGAACCGGTCGGGGTCGCCGAAGCGGCGCATGCGGCGCAGCACCGGCGCGCTGGCGTGCTGGAAGGACAGGTCGAAGTAGGGCACCACGCCGGGGGTGTCTGCCATGACGTCGAGCAGACCGGGACGGGTCTCGGCCGGCTGCAGGTACGACACCCGCACCCGTTCGACGCCGTCGACGGCGGCCAGCTCGGGCAGCAGCCGCTCGAGCAGCCGCAGGTCGCCGAGGTCCTTGCCGTACGAGGTGGTGTTCTCGCTGACGCAGAACAGCTCGCGTACGCCGTCGGCGGCCAGCCAGCGGGCGTCGGCGAGCACCTGGTCGGCGGGGCGGGACACGAACGCGCCGCGGAACGACGGGATCGCGCAGAACGAGCAGCGGCGGTCACAGCCGGACGCGAGCTTGACCGGCGCGAGCGGGCCGCGGCCGAGGCGGCGGCGCACGACCGGCGGGCCGGACGCCGGTGCGAGGCCGGCCGGCAGGTCGGGCTCGGCCACCCGGTGGCCGGGGATGCTGACGTCGCTGCCGGCCCGGTCGACGGGGGTGAGCGGCAGCAGCCGGCGGCGGTCCTGCGGGGTGTGCGACGGCAGTGCGTCGCCGTCGAGCAGGGAACGGAGGCGGTCGGCGATGTCGGGGTAGGCGTCGAAGCCGAGCACGGCGTCGGCCTCCGGCAGGGCCTCCGCGAGCTGTTCGCCGTAGCGCTCGGCCAGGCAGCCGATCGCCACCACGGCGCGGCCGTCGCCGGTGGCCTCGAGCAGGGTGTCGACCGAGTCCTTCTTGGCCGACTCGACGAAGCCGCAGGTGTTGACCAGCACCGCGTCCGCGTCGTCCGCGTCCTCGACCAGCCGGAAGCCGCCGCGCTCCAGCCGGGCCGCGAGCTCCTCGGAGTCGACCTCGTTGCGCGCGCAGCCGAGGGTGACCAGGGCGACGCTCGCCTCCGCGGTCGCCGGACTCGGCGAGACGGGGGGTGCGGCAGCCGGGGTCATGATCGCCACAGTATGACGGAGGCGCCGTCCCGCCGGACCCGACGGCGCCGGTCGGCCCCGTCTCAGCGCGGGCCGAGCGTCGTACGCACCGCGTCGCCGGTCGCGCCCAGCGGGCCGGTGGGCTTGCCGTTGACGCGGGCGATGACGGCGCCTGCGTCCCCGGCCGACACGGTGGCCGGGCCCGCGACCTCGACCCGGCGGACCTCGCCCGGGCCGATGGCGCCGCGGAAGACCACGTCGCCGCTGTCGGCGCGCACCACGACGGGCGTGGGTGGGGGTGTCGCGGACGTACTGGTTCTCGGACGCCGGCTCCTCGGTGCTCGCCTGGGCAGCAACCCCGGCCAGCCGCAGCCGGGTGGTGTCGGGCCGCTTGCCCATGGCCGCGAAGCGTTCGGACGTCTGGGCCGACCGGTCCGCGTGGGTGCGGGAGGGCGCCGCCGCCGCGGTCGACCCGGCCGCCGGCGCCGTCGTCGGAGTCGGGCGGGGGCACCAGCAGCCGGGCCAGCGCCCACACCAGAACCAGCACCAGCACCACGCCGATCAGAACCGCCCACCGGGGTCCGCCGCCGCTGGTCGGGCGCAGCGCCCGGCCAGGGCCGGCGAGCTCGGCCTCGAACACCCGGCGCGCCGTCACCGGCGCGGAGCCGTAGCGGGCGTCGTAGTCAGCGATGATCGGCTCGGGATCCACGCCGAGGACGCGGGCCAGCGCGCGCAGGTGCCCGCGGGCGTAGACGTCGCCGCCGCAGGACGAGAAGTCGTCGACCTCGATGGCCTCGATCACGTGCGGGCGGATGCGGGTCCGCTCGGCGAGGTCGTCGACCGACATCCGCAGCCGGTGGCGCGCCTCGACCAGCTGCGGGCCGATGACGGGTTCGACCGGCGCGGCGGACGGCTCGGGGCCGATGACGGGGTCGATGACGGGGTCGATCGACGGGGTCGATCGTGGGCGTCGACCTCTGCGGGCGCCGCCTCGGCGGGTGGTGTCGGCGTCTCCAGCACGAGCGGCACCCGGCCGGGGGCCGCGTCGCGCAGCTCGCGCTCGTCAGCCGTCGGCGGGGCCGCGGACTGGTGGACCACGTCCGCCCGGGCGACGCCCGTCCCCTCCCCCGCCCGCCCCGGTTGTGGCGGCAACACGCGGGTGACACGCCGCTCCGGGGTACCGGATGCCGCCACAACCGTGGTGGGAGCGGCGTCCGACCCGGGAGCAGGGTCGTCGGTGAAGTCGTCGCCGGCCTCCTGGTCATCCGCGTCCGCCTCGTCCGCCGGCGGGTCGGGCTCGGGCGCGGGTCGCGGGGCGCGTACGTCGATCGACACGTCGGTGCGCGGGCCGGCCAGCAGCTGCAGCGCGTCCGGCAGGGCGCGTACGTCGGCGGGGTCGACCAGGGACAGCGGCAGCTCGCGCTCACGGCCGTCGTCGTCGACCACCGCGAGCCTGCCGTCGCGGCGGGGCAGCCGGGAGGGGGTCAGCCGCAGGGTCGGGGCGTCCTCCCAGCGCAGACCGGTCCAGCTGCGGCCGTCGCGCAGCCGCAGACCGGTGCGGTCGGCGACCAGCAGCGGCACCCGGGCGTCCCACCACGCCGCGAGGTGCAGCACGGCGACGGGGAGCATCACGGCCGCGATGACGTAGCCGAGCGCGCCACCGCCGGTGGCCGCCCGCCAGGTGTAGGCCACGGCCACGGCGAGCGCGCCCGCACCGACCAGGGCGAGGGCGCCGCGGCGGCGGTGCACGGTGACGCCTGCGTCGGCGCCGTCGACCGGTGCGTCGGGTGCCGTCGCGTCCTGCCGGGCGCGGGTGCGCTGGGCGAGCATGCTCATGCGTCCCCCCTCAGGGTGGTCAGGACCTCGTCCAGGTCGTCGGGCTTGACCAGGACGTCGCGTGCCTTCGACCCCTCGCTGGGACCGACCACGCCGCGGCTCTCCAGGATGTCCATCAGCCGTCCGGCCTTGGCGAAGCCGACCCGCAGCTTGCGCTGCAGCATCGACGTCGAGCCGAACTGCGTGCTCACCACCAGCTCGACCGCCTGCAGCACGAGGTCGAGGTCGTCGCCGATCTCGTCGTCGATCACCCGGGACGACTGCGCGGAGGCGGTGACGTCCTCGCGATAGGTCGGCGGCAGCTGGTCCTTGCAGTGCGCCACGACGGCGCGGATCTCGGTCTCGGTGACCCACGCGCCCTGGATGCGTACCGGCTTGCTCGCGCCCATCGGCAGGAACAGGCCGTCACCACCGCCGACCAGCTTCTCGGCGCCCGGCTGGTCGAGCACGACCCGGCTGTCGGCGAGCGACGAGGTCGCGAACGCCAGCCGGCTGGGGACGTTGGCCTTGATCAGGCCGGTGACGACGTCGACGCTCGGCCGCTGGGTGGCCAGCACGAGGTGGATGCCCGCGGCACGGGCCAGCTGGGTGATCCGCACGATCGCGTCCTCGACGTCGCGCGGCGCGACCATCATCAGGTCGGAGAGCTCGTCGACGACGACCAGCAGGTACGGGTAGGGCGCGAGCACCCGGTCGCTGCCGGGCGGCACCGTGACCTGGCCGGCGCGCACCGCCTTGTTGAAGTCGTCGATGTGGCGGTAGCCGTACTCCGCGAGGTCGTCGTAGCGCAGGTCCATCTCGCGCACGACCCAGCCGAGGGCCTCGGCGGCCTTCTTCGGGTTGGTGATGATCGGCGTGATCAGGTGCGGGATGCCCTCGTAGGCGGTCAGCTCGACCCGCTTGGGGTCGACCAGCACCATCCGCACCTCGTCGGGCGTCGACCGCATCAACACGGCGACGATCATCGAGTTGATGAAGCTGGACTTGCCGGAGCCGGTGGCGCCGGCGACGAGCAGGTGGGGCATCTTCGCCAGGTTGGCGACGACGACGTGGCCCTCCACGTCCTTGCCGAGGCCGGAGAGCATCGGGTGGTGGTCGCCGCGCGCTGCGCGCGAGCGCAGCACGTCACCGAGCGACACCATCTCCTTGTCCGCGTTGGGGATCTCGATGCCGATCGCCGACTTGCCAGGGATCGGGGAGAGGATCCGCACCTCCGCGCTGGCCACGGCGTAGGAGATGTTGCGCGACAGCGCGGTGACCTTCTCGACCTTGACGCCGGACCCGAGCTCCACCTCGTAGCGGGTGACGGTGGGACCGCGGGTGTAGCCGGTCACCTGGGCGTCGATGCCGAACTGGCGGAGGACCTCGGTGAGGCTGTCGACCACCGCGTCGGAGGCAGGCGACCGCTCGTGGTGCGGCGAGCCAGGCTTGAGCACCTGGCTGTCGGGGAGCGTGTAGACGATGTCGCCGGACAGCGACAGCTGCTCGGCACGGGTGGGCAGCGGCGTGTGCGGCGGCGGTTCCGGCTGGCTGTCGTCGACCGGCTCGGGCTCCACCACGGGCTCTGCTGCCGGGTCGGCGGTGTCGACCAGCGGGGTGTCGTACGGCGTGTCGAGGGCGTGCTCGTCGAGTCCGTCGGCGGTCTTGCCACGGCGCTTGCGAGCGGGCTTGACCGGCTCGGACCCGTCCGTCTCCGGAGGCTTGCGTCGCAGCAGCACGTCACGGGCGTGGCCGAGGCGCTGCGGCAGCGCGTGCACGGGCGTGCCGGTGACGACCAGCACCCCGAACGCCGCCACCAGGACCAGCAGCGGCACGGCGACCACGGAGGTACGGAACAGGTCGACCAGGATCGCGGAGGTGAAGTAGCCGATCGCACCGCCGGCCTCGCGCATCGCGTCGGGATCCTGGTCGGAGGGCCGCGGCACGCCGTGGGCGATGTGGATCAGGCCGAGCACGCCGAACGCGAGTGCGCTCCACCCGATGATCTGCCGGCCGGGCGGGCCGTTGCGGTCGGGGTGTCGAAGGGTCCGCCAGGCGACGGCGACCAGCAGGACCGGCACCGCCCAGCCGAGCACGCCGACCGAACCGGCGACCACGGTGCGCACGCCGTCGGCCACGCTGCCGGGCAGCTCCCACCAGACGGCGGCCGCCACGACGACGGCGAGCCCGACGAAGGCGAGTCCGACACCGTCCCGGCGGTGCTCCGGGGCGAGATCGCGAGCGGTCGAGCCGATGCTGCGGGCGGCGGCGCCGAGCAGGTGCGCGATCCCCAGCCAGGTGGCGCGCAGGGCGGTGCCGATGCCCAGCACCAGCCGGGTCAGCAGGCCGGGGCCGCTCTTGCGGGCGGACGTGGACCTGCCCTTGGACTTGGTCTTGGGGCGCGACTTGGACCGCGCCGAGCTGGAGCTCGTGCGGCCGGACGTACGCGAGCGCGAACTCGTCGAGCGCGACTTCGAGCCCGACGTGCTGCGCGACCGCGGCGGGGAAGTGCGGGTCGCCACACGGGCAGGCTACGCGCTGGCACCACGCGTCACACGCGTCACACGCCGTACGCGCACCCCCGAATCCCCCTCCCCGATCCGAGCATTGTGGTTGCCCGATCCGAGGGTTTTGGTTGTGCCGTCCGTGGGCGGCGCAACCAGAACCCGCGGATGGCGCAACCAGAACCCGCGGATGGCGCAACCAGAACCCGCGGATGGGGCAGAACCTGGGTCAGGCCTCCAGGACGACGGGGATGATCATCGGGCGGCGGCGGTGCGCGCCGCTGACCCACCGGCCGGTGACCCGGCGGATCACCTGCTGCAGCTGGTAGGTGTCGTCGACGCCGTCCTGCACGGCGACGAGCAGGGCCTCCTCGAGCTGCGGGCGGAGCTGGTCGAAGATCGCGTCGTCCTCCACGAAGCCGCGGGCGGTGATCTCGGGGCCGTTCACGATCTTGCCGGTGTCGGAGTCGATGACCGCGATCACGGTGATGAACCCCTCCTCCCCGAGGATCCGCCGGTCCTTGAGCTCGGACTCGGTGATGTCGCCGACCGACGCGCCGTCGACGAACACGTACCCGCAGTCGACCTTGCCGACCACCCGCGCCACGCCGTCGACGAGGTCGACCACCACGCCGTCCTCGGCCCGCACCACCCGCTGCAACGGCACGCCGGTCGCCATCGCCAGGTCGGCGTTGGCCTTCAGGTGCCGGATCTCGCCGTGCACCGGCATCACGTTGCGCGGCCGCACGAGGTTGTAGGCGTACAGCAGCTCACCCGCACTCGCGTGCCCGGAGACGTGCACCAGCGCGTTGCCCTTGTGCACCACCCGCGCGCCCCAGCGGGTGAGCCCGTTGATCACCCGGTAGACCGCGTTCTCGTTGCCCGGGACCAGCGACGACGCGAGCACGACCGTGTCGCCCTCCTCGAGCCGGACCCGGTCGTGGGTACGGTGCGCGATCCGCGACAGCGCCGACATCGGCTCGCCCTGCGAACCGGTGGAGACCAGCACCAGCTCCTCGGGCCGGTAGTCGTCGAGCTCCCGGCCGTCGACCAGCACCCCCGGCGGCACCGTGAGGTAGCCGAGGTCGCGGGCGATGCCCATGTTGCGCACCATCGACCTGCCGACGTACGCCACCTTGCGTCCGTGCCGTACGGCCGCGTCCATGACCTGCTGGACCCGGTGCACGTGCGAGGCGAAGCAGGCCACGATGATCCGCTGGGTGCTGCCCGCGAACACGTGGTCGAGCACCGGCGCGATCTCGCGCTCGCCGGTGGTGAAGCCGGGCACCTCGGCGTTGGTCGAGTCGACGAGGAACAGGTCGACACCCTCCTGCCCCAGCCGCCCGAACGCGCGCAGGTCGGTGATCCGCCCGTCCAGCGGCAGCTGGTCCATCTTGAAGTCGCCGGTGTGCAGCAGCGTGCCGGCGTCGGTACGGACCATGACGGCCAGCGAGTCGGGGATCGAGTGGTTCACCGCGACGAACTCGCAGTCGAACGGGCCGAACGACTGCCGCTCCCCCTCGACCACCACGTAGCGCGCGGTCTCCTTCAGCCGGTGCTCGCGCAGCTTGGCGTCGAGCAGCGCGAGGGTCAGCTTGGAGCCGACCAACGGGATGTCGCCGCGCTCGCGCAACAGGTACGGGACACCGCCGATGTGGTCCTCGTGCCCGTGCGTCAGGACGACCGCGACGATGTCGTCGAGCCGGTCCCGCAGCGACGTGAAGTCGGGCAGGATCAAGTCGATCCCGGGCTGGTGGTCCTCCGGGAACAGCACCCCGCAGTCGATCACCAGCAGCTTGCCGCGATGCTCCAGCACGGTCATGTTGCGACCGATCTCGCCGAGCCCGCCGAGCGGGGTGACCCGCAGACCGTGGTCGGGCAGCGGTGACGGAGCGCCCAGCTCGGGGTGCGGGTGGCTCATGCGGTGAGCAGCCCGGCAGCCATCAGGTCGGCCCGCAGCACCTCGACCTCGGTGGCGTCGGCCTCGACGAGAGGCAGCCGCACCGCGCGCCCGGAGAGCACGCCCTGCAGCTCGAGGCCGGCCTTGGCCATCAACGCCCCCTGGGTACGGGTCATCACGCCCTCGACGGCGGGCAGCAGCCGCTCGTGCAGCTCGCGAGCGGTGGTGATGTCGTTCTTCGCGACGGCGCCGACCATGTCGGCGTACTCCGTCGGCGCCACGTGACCCACCACCGACACCAGGCCGACCGCGCCGTGGGCCAGCCAGGCAAGGTTGAGCGCGTCGTCGCCGGAGTAGTACGCGAGGCCTGCCTCGCGCCGCACCGCCGAGCCGGCGAACAGATCACCGGTGGCGTCCTTGACCGCCAGCACCCCGGGGTGCTCGGCCAGCTCGAGCAGCGTGGCGGTGCCCACCCGCAGGCCCGTGCGGCCGGGGATGTCGTACAGCATGACCGGCAGATCGGTGGTGTCGGCGACCGCGCGGAAGTGCAGGAGCAGTCCGGCAGCCGGCGGCCTGGAGTAGTACGGCGTCACCGCGAGCAGTCCGTGGGCGCCGGCGGCGGCTGCCTGCTCGGCGAGGTGCAGCGTGTGCCGGGTGTCGTTGGTGCCCACCCCGGCGACGATGCGGGCCCGGTCGCCGACCGCGTCCACGACTGCCTCGATCAGCAGCGACTTCTCCTCGTCGCTGGTGGTGGGGCTCTCGCCGGTCGTGCCGGACAGCACCAGCCCGTCGCAGCCGCGGTCGACCAGATGCGTCGCGAGCGTACGGGCGGCCCCGAGGTCGAGCGCCCCCGCGGCGTCGAACGGCGTCACCATCGCGGTCAGCATCCGCCCGAACGCGTCGATCGCCGCGGCGTCACCCTGGGAGTCGCCGCCCTGGGTAGCGCCCTGGGAGTCGCCCTGGGTGTGGGCCACGGGGTCAGCCATGAGGTCACGCTACCGCCGCCCCGCGCTGCGGGCGCTCGCCGTGCGGTGGTGGCTGGGTGGCTGTGGTGACGGTCCGGATCAGCCGATCCGCTCGTACGTCACGATCGCGAAGCCCTCGTGCTCGTCGCGATTCGCCTCCCGCCAGGCGGACCGGTCGTAGGAGGGGAAGAACGTGTCGCCCTCGGGCTCCTGGTCGACCTCGGTGAGCACCAGCCGGTCGGCGTACGGCAGCGTCGCGGCGTAGACCTCTGCACCGCCGACCACGAAGACCTCGTCGTCGACCGCCGCCGCCACCTCGAGCGCGGAGGCGATGTCGTGCGCGACCAGCACGCCGTCGGCGCCGGACCAGTCCGGCTGCCGGGTGACCACTACGCTCGTCCGTCGCGGCAGCGGGCGCCCGATGGACTCATACGTGCGGCGGCCCATCACCAGTACGTGGTCGAGCGTCAGCGCCTTGAAGTGGACCTGATCGCCGGTCCGCGGCCAGGGCAGGCCGCCGTCGCGGCCGATGACGCCGTTGCGGCCGACCGCGGCGACCAGGCTGACCGTCACCGCGCCGACGCTAGCCCAGCGGCGCCCGCCTCAGACCGCGATCGGGGCCTTGATCCCCGGATAGGGGTCGTAGCCGCTGATCTTGACGTGGTCGAGGTCGAACGCGTCGAGGTCCCGCACCGCCGGGTCGAGCCACAGCTGCGGCAGCGGGCGTGGCTCGCGGCCGAGCTGCAGACGGGCCTGGTCGAGGTGGTTCAGATACAGGTGGGCGTCGCCGAACGTGTGCACGAAGTCCCCCACCTCGAGGTCGGTCACCTGGGCGACCAGGTGCGTCAGCAGCGCGTAGGACGCGATGTTGAACGGCACGCCCAGGAAGACGTCGGCCGAGCGTTGGTAGAGCTGGCACGAGAGCCGGCCGTCGGCGACGTAGAACTGGAACAGCGCGTGGCACGGCGCGAGCGCCATCTTGGGGATGTCAGGGACGTTCCAGGCGCTGACCACGTGCCGACGCGAGTCTGGGTCGCGCCGGATCTGCTCGACCACCTGGCCGAGCTGGTCGATGTGGCCGCCATCCGGGGTCGGCCACGACCGCCACTGCCGGCCGTAGACCGGGCCGAGGTCGCCGGAGTCGTCGGCCCACTCGTCCCAGATCGTGATGCCGCGCTCCTGCAGCCAGCGCACGTTGGTGTCGCCGCGCAGGAACCAGCACAGCTCCCCGATGATCGAGCGAAGGTGCACCTTCTTGGTGGTCACCAGCGGGAAGCCCGCCGCCAGGTCGAAGCGCATCTGGTGGCCGAACACGCTGAGCGTGCCGGTGCCGGTGCGGTCGGACTTCTCGACCCCCTCGTCGAGGATCCGTTGCATCAGATCGAGATACGCCCGCACCCCAACGACGCTAGCACCGGCTACCCCCTACCGAGGCTCACCACATGCCGTCCGCCCGCCCAGGCAACGGGTGCCTCGCAAGGTGTCGAACCCAACTCATACACCGTGTGGCGCACACCCTCTGTGAGTCGGGTTCGACACAACTCGAGCGGGGGTCGCGAGAGCCGCCGCACAGCCTCGGATTCTGTCGCCGGCTCCTGGTGGGGACGCCAGGGCAGGCTCAGACGTCGAAGTCGAGCACGACCCGGTCGCTGGTCGGATGGGACTGGCAGGCGAGCACGTAGCCGCGGTCGATCTCGTCCGGCTCGAGCGCGTAGGTGTGGTCCATCCGGACCGTCCCTTCGAGCACCTTGGCCCGGCAGGTGCCGCACACGCCACCGCGGCAGGAGAAGGGGGCGTCGGAGCGCACCTGCAGGGCGGCGTCGAGCACGGGCACCCCGTCGGTCGGCAGCCGGACGGTGGAGCGGCGGCCGTCGAGCACCACGGTGACCTCGGCGCCGTCGGCCGGGGTGTCGACGGGCGCGGTCGGCGGCACCGGCGTGGGCGGGGTCGCGTCGGCGTGGAACAGCTCGGTGTGCACCCGGGTGGGCTCGACGTCGCGGGCCAGCAGGGTGTCGCGCAGCTCGACCACCATGGCGTGCGGGCCGCAGAGGTACCACGCATCCACGTCGTCGGGCGGCACCAGGCTGTCGAGCAGCTGCTTGAGGCGAGCGCCGTCCAGCCGACCGGACAGCAGCTCGACCCCGCCAGGCTCGCGGCTGAGCAGGTGCAGCAGCTGGAACCGGTCGGGGTAGCGGTCCTTGAGGTCCTCGATCTCCTCGGTGAACATGACCGACCGCGAGGTCCGGTTGCCGTAGAGCAGCGTGACGCGTGACTGCGGCTCCTGCTCCAGCACGGTCGCGGCGATCGACAGCACCGGGGTGATGCCGCTGCCGGCGGCGATCCCGACCACCGTGCGCGCCGGGCCTTCCGGGTCGAGGTCGCGCGGGCCGAAGCGGCCGACCGGGCTGAGCACCTCGAGCACGTCACCGGGCTGCAGGGTGTCGCGGGCGTAGGTGGAGAACGCGCCGCCCGGCAGGACCTTGACCCCCACGGTCAGCTCACCGGACCCGGCGGCGGTGCAGATCGAGTAGCTGCGCCGGACGCCGTCGGCGAGGTGCGGGGCGACGATCGCGACGTGTTGCCCGGCGGCGTGTGCGTACGCCTCGGCCAACGCGTCGGGCACGTCGAACGTGATGGCCACGGAGTCATCGGTCAGCGGGTCGACCGATCGGACCGGCAGCGGGTGGAACCGGGCCCTGGTCGCCACTCAGAACGCCTTGAAGTGGTCGAACGGCTCCCGGCACGCCTGGCACCGCCACAGCGACTTGCACGCGGTGGACCCGAACCGGCTGAGCTCACGGGTGTCGGGCGAGCCGCACTGCGGGCAGCGCACGGACAGGCTGAGCGGCACGGCTCCGAGCACGGGCGCGGCTGCCGCTCGGCGGCGCGATGCCGTAGTCGGCGAGCTTGCGCCGCCCCGCTGCGCTCATCCAGTCGGTGGTCCACGCCGGGGCGAGCACCAGCCGCACCTCGGCGTCGTGGTGCCCCGCGGCCGCCAGTCGGTGCTGGACGTCGGAGCGGATCGCGTCCATCGCCGGGCAGCCGGAGTAGGTCGGGGTGATGTCGACCCGTACGTGCCCGGCGTCGTCGACCGTGACGTCGCGCAGCACGCCGAGGTCGTCGATGGTGAGCACCGGCACCTCGGGGTCGGGCACGTCGGCGACGAGCGCCCGGATGTCGGCGGCGGTGACGCTCGCGGTGCTCACAGTCTCGGCGCTCACCAGGTCACCCCCGGCATCGCCCGGGCGAGTCCCTGCATCTCGGCCAGCATCGGCGCCAGCGCGTCGGTGTGCTCGCCGCGGCGCCCTCCGCCGGGCGCCGGGTCGGCAACCGGCAGTCGCAGCGTCGCCCGGCCCACGACGTCGGCCACGTGGGCCAGCGCGGGCTCGCGCAGCTGCGCCGGGTCGACCGCGACTCCGGGCAGCCGGTCGACCAGCGGGTCGGGCGCGAACAGCTCGGGCACGTACGGCCACACCGCGTCGAGCCCGGCCTGCATCCGCCGGTGCGACTCGTCGGTGCCGTCACCGAGACGCAGCACCCACTGGGTGGCGTGGTCGCGGTGGTAGGCGACCTCCTTGACCGCCCTGGCGGCGACCGCTGCCAGCGTCGGGTCGGTCGATGAGGCGAGCCGCGTGTAGAGCTCGGCCTGGTAGGCGGAGAACACCAGCAGCCGCGCGACGCAGTGCCCGAAGTCGCCGTCGTCGGACCGCTCCACCAGCTGCACGCAGCAGAACTCGTGCGCGTCGCGGTGGTAGGCCAGGTCGTCCTCGGAGCGGCCGTCGGCCGTCACCCGCGTAGGTGAGCAGGGCGCGGGCCTGACCGAGCAGGTCGAGGCCGATGTTGCCGAGCGCGACGTCCTCCTCCAGCTCGGGCGCGGCCGCGATCCACTCCCCCATCCGCTGGGCCAGCACCAACGCGTCGTCGCCGAGCTGGAGCGCGTACGCGTGCACGTCGCTCACAGGTGCTCGACCCCCTCGGGAACGGGGTAGAACGTCGGGTGCCGATAGACCTTGTCGGCCGCGGGGTCGAAGAACGCGTCCTTCTCGTCCGGGCTGTTGGCGGTGATCTCGGCGGCCGGCACGACCCAGATCGAGACCCCCTCCTCGCGCCGGGTGAACAGGTCCCGGGCGTTGCGCACCGCCATCTCCGCGTCGGGCGCGTGCAGGCTGCCGACGTGGGTGTGCGACAGCCCGCGGCGGGCCCGCACGAAGACCTCCCACAGCGGCCAGCCCCGGCTGCTCACGCGACCGCCCCCGCGGCCTGCGCCCGCTGCTTGGCGGCGTAGGCGTCGGCCGCCTCGCGCACCCACGCGCCGCGCTCGTGCGCGCTGCGCCGGTGCGCCATCCGCTCGGTGTTGAGCGGTCCGTTGCCCTTGATCACCTCGAACAGCTCGGAGAAGTCGATCTCACCGTGCCGCCAGTGCCCGGCCTCGTCGTCGTACGCGAGCTCGGGGTCGGGCAGCGTGAGCCCGAGCGCCTGCGCCTGCGGCACCGTCATGTCCACGAACCGCTGCCGCAGCTCGTCGTTGCTGAACCGCTTGATCCCCCACCGCATCGAGCGGGCCGAGTTGGGCGACTGGTCGTCGCTCGGGCCGAACATCATCAGGCTCGGCCACCACCACCGGTCGACGGCGTCCTGGGCCATCTGCTTCTGCTCGGCGGTGCCGTGCGACAGCGTGTAGAGGATCTCGAAGCCCTGCCGCTGGTGGAACGACTCCTCCTTGCAGATCCGGATCATCGCCCGGGCGTACGGCCCGAAGCTGCAGCGGGTGATCGGGACCTGGTTGGTGATCGCGGCCCCGTCGACCAGCCAGCCGATGGCGCCGATGTCGGCCCAGGTCGGGGTGGGGTAGTTGAAGATCGAGGAGTACTTCTGCTTGCCGGTGTGCAGCCGGTCGAGCAGGTCGGCCCGGTCGACGCCGAGGGTCTCGGCCGCGGCGTAGAGGTAGAGCCCGTGGCCGGCCTCGTCCTGGACCTTGGCCATCAGGATCGCCTTGCGCTTCAGGCTGGGCGCCCGCCCGATCCAGCTGCCCTCGGGCTGCATCCCGATGATCTCGGAGTGCGCGTGCTGGGCGATCTGCCGGACCAGGCTCTGCCGGTAGGCGTCGGGCATCGCGTCCCGCGGCTCGACCCGGCCGTCGTCGTCGATCAGCGCCAGGAACGTGGGGTCGTCCTCGGCCGGTGCGTCGACCTGGTCGGGGGCGGTGAAGTCGTTGCCGTACACGACCCTGATGTTACACGATTTCGCACGTCTGCACGTCTAAGGTGTCACACGGGGATGCCGGTGCGGACGGGTCCCAGCCCGATCCGCCGGTCGAAACCACCGGGCGCGTGCACGTTCAGCAGCCGGACGGCCGCGTCGCCGGTGTTGGCGATCGCGTGCCGGTTGCCCGCCGGCACCAGCACGTACGTCCACGGGCCGGCCTCGACCGGTTGCGCGTCGTCGCCGAGGGTCAGCGACAGCGTCCCCTCCAGGACCAGGAAGGCGTCGTCCTCGTCGCGGTGCACGTGCGCCTCCACGCCCTGCCCGGGCGCCAGCACGACGACGGCCAGGTTGTAGAACGGCGTGTCCGTCGTGCGGGCCAGGAACTCGACGTTGCCCACCCGGTGCCCCTCGCCCGGTCCGACGACGACGACGGGGCGGCTCGCGGCCGGGACCGCACCGTCGACCGGACGGTGCTGGTGGCGGTCATCGCGCGCCACCCGCGCTCGTCCGGGCGAAGATGCCGCGGCCGGACCGCCGAGGCCGCCGCCAGGCGCTCCGGGCGACGCTGGCGCAGCTCGTTCTCGCGCTGGCTGGCGGCCAGCTCCATCAGGGTGAAGGTCATGGTGGTCATGGCGTCCTCCTCGCTCCGGTCCGCCGGGTGCGGACACGTACGACGCTCGTCCTAAGGAGTGCCCCCGGACATGGGGAGATCGCGCAGTCCTGCGCGGGAGCCGACATCTGAGGGGGCAGCGCGACTCGCTCCGCAGTCGGCCGTGTGGTGTCGAGCAGCCCGGGCGCGTCACCAGCCGGCGGGGGTCGGGCGCAGGCCGAGCCGCGCGCGGAACCGGCGCCGCGCACCGACCCGCCTCGGTGGCCGCTGCGGCCCCCAGCCGACGAGACCCGGCCCCCAGTCGGCAGGTTCCCGGCGCAGCCCGCGAGCGGCTCGTCCTGCAGCAGCTGGGACAGCAGTGCGGCTGACATGTAGTCCATCTCGTCCTCCTCGTCTCGTGCCCGCAGGTGCGGACGAGGACAACGCTCCCGATAAGGGCGGCAGGCGGGCATCGGAAGAAATCCCGAACCACGGCGAGCGCGGTCCGCCCGGCTACGTCTGAGGCACCTCAGGGCCGACGTGGACGCTGCAGCAGGCCCGGGCAGACTGGTGCTCGTGACCGGCTTCGACGGGTTCCCGGTGGCGGCCCTGGACTTCTACGAGGACCTCGAGGACGACAACACCGCGCAGCTTCTGGACCGCGCACAAGCACGTCTACGACGAGCAGGTACGGGTCCCGATGCTCGCGCTGCTGGCCCGGCTGGAGCCGGAGTTCGGGCCCGGCAAGGCGTTCCGGCCGCACCGCGACCTGCGCTTCGCCGCCGACAAGACGCCGTACAAGACCCACCAGGGCGGCTACGTGCGGCGCGACGACTCCACCGGCTTCTACGTGGAGGTCAACGCCGCCGGCGTACGGGTGGGCGCGGGCTGCTACGACCTGTCCGGGCCGCGGCTGCACCGCTACCGCGACGCCGTCGACGACGCCCGGGTCGGCGGCGAGCTGCAGACGGTGGTCGACGAGCTGCAGGCGTTGGGCTACGAGATCGGTGGCGACCGGCTGCGCACCCGGCCCCGCGGCACGCCCGAGGACCACCCGCGGCTCGAGCTGCTGCGGCACCGCAGCCTGTCCGCCGGGCTGGCGTACGGGTGTCCCGACTGGGTGCACACCGCCGGGCTCGCCGACCGGGTCGCGGCCGACTGGCGCGCCCTCGAGCCGCTGGTCGCCTGGGTGACCACGCACGTGCCGGGCAGTGGCGACACCGGCTGACGACGGGAACCATTCCCTCCGAATCCGGCCCCTCAGCGCGAATTTGGGCTCGTCGGCTGCAAGACTGGCGGGCGTGCAGCCCACCGCCGACGTCAGCGTGCGCGCCGCGTGGCTCGCCGACGCACCGTCGATCGCGACCGTGCAGGTGAGCGCGTGGCGGGACTCGTACGTCGACGTGCTGCCCGCAGAGGTGCTCGACCAGCTCGACCCCGAGCCGATCGCGCAGCGCTGGGGCAGCTCGCTGGACAAGCCCGGCGACGCGCGCAACCGGGTGCTCGTCGCACTGGAGCGGGCCACCGTCCGCGGCTACGCGGTCACCGGTCCCTCCCCCGACCCCGATGCCGACCCGGTGGCCGACGGCGAGATCGCCGAGATCGTCGTCGACCCGGCTGCCCGGGGCTCCGGGCACGGGTCCCGGCTGCTGCAGGCCTGCGCCGACACGCTGCGGGCCGACCGGTTCACCCGGGCCACCACCTGGCTGGCCAGCAGCGACGATGCCCTGCGGACGTTTCTGGCCGACGCCGGCTGGGCACCAGACGGGGCGCACCGTGAGCTCGACCTGCGCGGTGACGCGCAGGTGCGGGTCAAGCAGGTCCGCCTGCACACCGATCTCGGCGGCGACCAGCCCGAGGCGCCGCCGACCGCGCCGCAGTCCTGACCGGACGCGGCACCATCCGAACGAGGAGTACTGCATGAATCGCAAGGAGCTCGTCCAGGCCGTCGCCGACAGGGCCGACACCTCCCAGACCGACGTCGACAACGTGCGTACGCGCGCTGGTCGACGTGGTGACCGAGCAGACCGCATCCGGCAACGAGGTGACCATCCAGGGCTTCGTGAAGTTCGAGAAGGTCCAGCGGGCCGCGCGCACCGGCCGCAACCCGCAGACCGGCGAGGAGATGCAGATCCCGGCATCGGCCGCCGTGAAGGTGAGCGCCCTGTCCGGCCTCAAGAGCGCCGTCAAGGGCAGCTGACCAGCCCCTACCGACGCACCGACGGCGGCCGATCCCTGCGGGGACGGCCGCCGTCGTCGTCAGTCCAGCCCGAGCACGGCGTCGAGGCCGACGGTGAGCCCCGGCCGGTCGCCGACGGCCCGCACCGCGGCCAGCACACCCGGCATGAACGAGACCCGGTCGTGCGAGTCGTGCCGCAGCAGCAGCGTCTCGCCGGGCCCGCCGAGCAGCACCTCCTGCGTCGCCGTGAGCCCGCGTACGCGCAGGGCGTGCACCGCGATGCCGTCGACCCGCGCGCCGCGGGCGCCGTCGGGGTCGTCGGTGGTCGCGTCCGGCACCGGTCCGAGGCCCGCCTCCGCGCGGGCCTGCGCGATCACCTCGGCCGTGCGCCGGGCCGTGCCGGACGGGGCGTCCACCTTGTCCGGGTGGTGCATCTCGACCACCTCGACCGACTCGAAGAACGGCGCCGCCTGGGCGGCGAACCGCATCGCCAGCACCGCGCCGATCGAGAAGTTGGGCACCACCAGCACCCCCACGTCGGGCGCCTGATCGGTGAGTGCGCGTACCTGCGCGAGCCGGTCCTCGGTGAACCCGGACGTGCCCGCCACCACGTGCACGCCGTGCCGGACGCACCAGCCGACGTTGTCGAGCACGGCGTCCGGGCGGGTGAAGTCGACGGCCACCTGTGCGTCGGCCTGCTGCAGCGCCTCGATGTCGTCGTCGAGGTCGACCTGCGCGACCAGCTCGAGGTCGTCGGCCGCGTCGACGGCCGCGCACGCCGCCGACCCCATCCGGCCCCGTGCGCCGAGCACGGCGACGCGGGTCATGCGGCGCCCGCCTGCGCAGACATCCACTCGCGGGCTGCGTCCATCGCGTGCCACACCTCCGTGAACGACGTCGTGAGCGGCGAGAGGCCCAGCCGCCACAGGTCCGGGTTGCGGAAGTCTCCCACCACGCCCCGCTCGGCCAGCTCGTCGTTGAGCCGGCGCGCGTCCGGGTGCCGCAGCACCACGTGCGCGCCGCGGCGGCCCGGGTCGCGCGGAGAGGCGACCTCGGCGCCGTACGGTGCCAGCCAGCCGTCGGCCAGCGCGACGAGCGTCTCGGTGAGCGCGACCGCCTTGGCCCGGATCCGGTCGATGCCGGCCTCGGCGACCAGCCGTACGCCTTCCTCGACCGCGGCGACGCCGAGCACGGCGGGCGTGCCGGACAGCATCCGCCGGATGCCGGGCGCCGGCACGTAGGCAGGCCCCATCGCGAACACGTCGTCGGCCCCGAACCAGCCGGGCACGGGCTGCGTCAGGTCGTCGTGGTGGCGCCGGGCCGCATAGACGTAGGCCGGCGCGCCGGGTCCGCCGTTGAGGTACTTGTACGTGCAGCCCACCGCCAGGTCGACGCCGTCGGCGTCCAGCGCCAGCGGCACCGAGCCGGCCGAGTGGGACAGGTCCCAGACCGCGAGTGCGCCGACGTCGTGCGCGACCCGGGTCAGGCCGGCCAGGTCGGCGATCTCGGCGGTGCGGTAGTCGACGTGGCTGAGCAGCAGGGCGGCGACGTCGTCGTCGAGCACGGCTGGCCACCGACGTCGGCCCGTCCACCCAGCGCACCTGCAGGCCGCGCTGGGTCGCCACCGCGTCGACGAGGTAGCGGTCGGTCGGGAAGTCGCCGTCGGCGGCGACCAGGGCGCGGCGTCCCGGTCGCAGGCCGGCCGCCGCGTGCAGCACCTTGGCGATGTTGACCGAGGTCGAGTCGGCGACCACCACCTGCCCGCTCGCCGCGCCGAGCGCCGCCGAGCCGATCAGGTCGCCCACCTGCTCCGGCAGCGGCACCCAGCCCTCGTCCCAGCTGCGGATCAGCCGGCTCCCCCACTGGTGCTCGACCAGGTGCCGCAGCCGTTCGACGGTGGCCTTCGGGAGCCGCCCGAGCGAGTTGCCGTCCAGGTACGCGACGGGGTCGTCGGCACCCGTGCCGATGACGAACCGGTCGCGGAACCCGGCCAGCTCGTCGGCCGCGTCGAGGGCCGCGACGTCCGCCCGCGTGGGTGCCGTCACCGGCCGGTCTCCGTACCGATCTGGGAGCGCACCGCCAGCAGCTCGGGGAAGAACGTGAGGTCGAGCGCGCGACGCAGGAAGCCGACGCCCGACGAGCCGCCGGTGCCCCGCTTGTGCCCGATGACCCGCTCGACGGTCTTGAGGTGCCGGAACCGCCACAGCTGGAACGACTCCTCGAGGTCGACCAGCTCCTCGGCGGTCTCGTAGACGTCCCAGTGCGTCGCGGTGTCGGCATAGACCAGCCGGACCGCCTCGACCACGCCGTCGTGCGCGGTGTAGGGCTCGGACCAGTCGCGCTCGACCCGTTCGGCCGGCACCGGCAGCCCGCGCCGGGCCAGCAGCCGCAGGAACTCGTCGTACAGGCTCGGCGACGTCAGGTCGGCCTGCAGCTGCTCGTACGCGGCCGGGTCGTGCCGGAACACCTGCACCATCGCCGGATTCTTGTTGCCCAGCAGGAACTCCACCGTGCGGTAGCCCAGCGACTGGAAGCCGGACGCGTCGCCGAGCACACCACGGAACTGCGCGTACTCGACCGGGGTCAGCGTCTCCAGCACTCCCCAGGCCTCGAACATCTGCCGCTCGATGTGCTTGACCCGCGCCAGCCGCTTCAGCGCGGGCGCCAGGTCGTCGGAGGCGAGCAGAGCCTTCGCCGAGCGCAGCTCGTGGCCCACCAGCTTCAGCCACAGCTCGGTGACGTGGTGGGCGACGATGAACAGCATCTCGTCGTGGTGGTCCGACAGCGGCTGCTGGGCCGACAGCAGCGCGTCCAGCCGGAGGTAGCCCGCGTACGTCGTGCGGCCCTCGAGGTCGGTGGTGACCTCGGCCTCCAGCGGTCGGTAGCCGAGCCGTGCGGTCTCGACCGCGTCGTCGTCACCCACGAGGCGCACCTTAGTGTGCGGTCGGTGGAGGACGAGCCAGGCGGACCGGCGCGCAGCGCGGTGGTGCGCAACTCGCTCGGCGTGGGGATCGCGACCGGCGCCTACGGCATCTCGTTCGGTGCGCTCGGCGTCGTCTCGGGCTTCTCGGTGCTGCAGACCTGCCTGCTGTCGCTGCTGGTGTTCACCGGCGCCTCCCAGTTCGCGTTGATCGGGGTGGTGGTGTCGGGCGGCAGCCCGGTGGCCGCCGCGGGCAGCGCGCTGCTGCTCGGGTCCCGCAACACGCTGTACGGCCTGCGGCTGGCGACCCTGTTGCAGCTGCGCGGCCTGCGCCGGCTGCTCGGCGCCCAGCTGGTCATCGACGAGTCGACGGCGATGGCGGTCGCGCAGCCGAACCAGGAGCTGGCCCGGGTCGGCTTCTTCGCCACCGGCCTGAGCGTGTTCGTGCTGTGGAACGCCGGCACGGTCGTCGGCGCCCTCGCGCGGTACCGAGATCGGCGACCCGAGCACG
Organism: uncultured Actinomycetota bacterium; assembly: GCA_963801045.1. Taxonomy (GTDB): domain Bacteria; phylum Actinomycetota; class Actinomycetes; order Propionibacteriales; family Nocardioidaceae; genus JACCWP01. The sequence continues at coordinate 26,637 of CAWDDC010000002.1, read as the reverse complement.
TACGGCCTCGACGCGGCGGTCGGCGCCGCGTTCCTCGCGCTGCTGTGGCCGCGGCTGTCCGGTTCGGTGGAGCGGGTCACGGCGGCGCTGGCCGCGGCGCTGGCGCTGGGCCTGGTGCCGTTCACCACGCCGGGCCTGCCCGTGCTCGCGGCCGGCCTGGTCGCGGTCCTGATGGGCAGCGTGGTGCGCCGATGACCGGGCTGTGGGCGGCCGTGCTGGTCACCGCCGCCGGGTGCTACCTGCTCAAGCTGCTCGGCCTGTCGCTGCCCGAGCGGGTGCTCGACCACCCGACCGTGGCGCGGGTCGCCGACCTGGTCCCGGTCGCGCTGCTGGCCGCGCTGGTGGCGGTGCAGGTGTTCGCCACCGGCACCGAGCTGGTCGTCGACGCGCGCGTGGTCGGCCTCGCGGCGGGCGTCGTCGCGCTGCTGCTGCGCGCGCCGTTCCTGGTGGTGGTCGTCGTCGCGGCGTGAGCGCCGCCCTCGTCCGCCTGCTCTGACCCCCCACCCGATCATCCGCGCGAGTACGCCCGGGCGTAGTGCGCGGATGATCGGGTGAGGGGTGGGGTCAGGCGACGGCGGCGGTGAAGCGGTCGGCGTCGTCGAACGGGCCGACCACCGCGAGGGCGGGGGTGGCGCCGAGCAGGTCGGTCGCGAGCGCGCGTACGTCGTCGAGCGTCACCGCGTCGATGCGGGCGAGCACCTCGTCGAGGCTGAGCAGCTCGCCGTGCACGAGGTCGGCCTTGCCGATCCGCGCCATCCGGGACCCGGAGTCCTCCATGCCGAGCACCATGCCGCCGCGCAGCTGACCGCGACCGCGCCGGAACTCCTCGTCGGTCAGGCCGTTCGTGGCCACGTCGACCAGCTGCTCGCGGCACACCCCGAGCACCTCGTCGACCTTGCCGGGCGCGCAGCCGGCGTAGACGCCGACCATGCCGCTGTCGGCGTAGTAGGCGGCGAACGAGTAGACCGAGTAGACCAGGCCGCGCTTCTCGCGCACCTCCTGGAACAGCCGCGAGCTCATGCCGCCGCCGAGCGCCGAGTTGAGCACGCCGGCGATGAACCGCCGGTCGTCACCGCGGCGCAGCCCGGGCAGCCCGAGCACGACGTTGGCCTGCTCGATCGGCCGGCTGACCAGCCCGGCACCCGTGCCGTAGCCCGCTGCCGGCGCCGCCCTGCGGGCCGGTCGCGCGCGTACGGTCGAGTCGTCCAGGAACCCGCTGGCGCCGAACGCGGCCCGCAGCCGGCGGACCACCGCACGGTGCTCGACGTTGCCCGCGACCGCGACCACCATCGACTCCGGCCGGTAGCGGCGGCGGTAGAACCCCGCCACCTGGGACCGGGTCAGACCCTCGACCGACTCGACCGTGCCGCTCACCGGGCGGCCGAGCGAGGACGAGGCCCACATCCGGCTGGCGATGAGGTTGTGCACGACGTCGTCGGGGTCGTCGTCGTTCATCGCGATCTCCTCGAGGATGACCGCGCGCTCGGACTCCACGTCGGCCCGCGAGACCACCGACGACGTCACCATGTCGGCGAGGGTGTCGATGGCCAGCGGCAGGTCGGCGTCGAGGACCCGGGCGTGGTAGCAGGTGTACTCCTTGCCGGTGAAGGCGTTGAGCTCACCGCCGACGGCCTCGATCGGCGCCGAGATGTCCAGCGGCGACCGGGTCCGGGTGCCCTTGAACAGCACGTGCTCGAGGAAGTGCGACGCACCGGCCAGCGGCTCGGTCTCGTCGCGGGAGCCGACTCCGACCCAGATCCCGATGCTCGCGGAGCGCACCCCGGGCATCTGCTCGGTGATCACCCGCAGCCCGCCCGGGAGGACGGTCCGGCGTACCAGACCGCCCTCGTCGGGCGGGAGCAGCGTGCGGGTGCTGCCGGGGCGCTGGTCCGGAGTCAGCCGGACCCTCAACGGGCCCCGGCCTCCTCGGAGACCTTCTCGGACTCGCCCTCGTCCTCCTCGACGACCGGCCGCAGCGACAGCTTGCCGCGGTCGTCGATCTCGGCGATCTCGACCTGGACCTTCTGGCCCACCGAGACGACGTCCTCGACCGCCTCGACCCGCTTGCCGCCGGCCAGGGCCCGCAGCTTGGAGATGTGCAGCAGGCCGTCGCGGCCGGGCACCAGCGAGACGAACGCACCGAAGTTCGTCGTCTTCACCACGGTGCCGAGGTAGCGCTCGCCGACCTCGGGCATCGTCGGGTTGGCGATCGCGTTGATCGCCGCCCGCGCGGCCTCGGCGGCGTCGCCGTTCTCGGCGCCGACGTAGATGGTGCCGTCGTCCTCGATCGAGATCTGGGCGCCGGTGTCGTCCTGGATCTGGTTGATGACCTTGCCCTTGGGCCCGATCACCTCGCCGATCTTGTCCACCGGGACCTTGAGGGTGATGATCCGCGGCGCGTAGGGGCTCATCTCGTCGGGCTCGTCGATGGCCTCGCTCATCACGTCGAGGATCGTCATCCGCGCGTCCCGCGCCTGCTGCAGGGCACCGTCGAGCACGCTCGCGGGGATGCCGTCGAGCTTGGTGTCGAGCTGCAGGGCGGTGACGAACTCGCGGGTGCCGGCGACCTTGAAGTCCATGTCGCCGAAGGCGTCCTCGGCACCGAGGATGTCGGTCAGCGTGACGTAGCGCGTCTCGCCGTCGACCTCGTCGGTGATGAGTCCCATGGCGATGCCCGCGACCGGGGCGCGCAGCGGCACACCGGCGTTGAGCAGACCCATGGTGGAGGCGCAGACCGAGCCCATCGACGTGGAGCCGTTGGAGCTCAGCGCCTCCGAGACCTGCCGGATCGCGTACGGGAACTCCTCGCGCGTCGGCAGGACGGGCAGCAGTGCGCGTCCGGCCAGCGCCCCGTGGCCGACCTCGCGGCGCTTGGGCGAACCCACCCGGCCGGTCTCACCGGTCGAGTAGGGCGGGAAGTTGTAGTTGTGCATGTAGCGCCGGGTGCGCTCGGGCGACAGGGTGTCGAGCTTCTGCTCGAGGCCCAGCATGTTCAGCGTGGTGACGCCCATGATCTGGGTCTCGCCGCGCTCGAACAGCGCCGAGCCGTGCACGCGCGGCAGGATGCCGACCTCGGCGGACAGCGTCCGGATGTCGGTGAGCCCGCGGCCGTCGATGCGCACCTGGTCGCGGAGCACCCGCTGGCGCACGAGCTTCTTGGTGATGGCGCGTACGGCGGCGCCGATCTCCTTGTCGCGGCCCTCGAACTGCTCGGCGAGCTGGTCGACGACCTCGGCCTTGATCTCCGACTGCCGGGTCTCGCGGTCGGCCTTGTCGGCGATCGTCAGCGCCTGCTCGAGGTTGCTGGTGACCGCGGACTCGACCGCGGCGTAGACGTCGTCGCCGTAGTCGGGGAACGTCGGGAAGTCGGCGACCGGCTTGGCGGCCTCGGCGGCCAGCTGGCGCTGCGCCTCGCAGAGCTGCTTGATGAACGACTTGGCGGCCTCGAGGCCCTCGGCCACGATCTCCTCGGTCGGCGCCTGACGCCCACCGCGGACCAGCTCCCAGGTCTGCTCGGTCGACTCGGCCTCGACCATCATGATCGCGACGTCATTCTGTCACCACTGTCGACGACGCGGCCGGCGACGACCATGTCGAAGACGGAGTCGGCGGACTGGCTGTGGCTCGGGAACGCCACCCAGTCACCGTCGACGAGCGCCATCCGGACGCCGCCGATCGGGCCGGAGAACGGCAGCCCGGAGATCTGCGTCGACGCGGACGCGGCGTTGATCGCGAGCACGTCGTAGGGGTTGTCGGGGTTGAGCGACAGCACCGTGATGACGACCTGGACCTCGTTGCGCAGCCCCTTGACGAAGCTGGGGCGCAGCGGGCGGTCGATCAGCCGGCAGGTGAGGATCGCGTCCTCGCTCGGGCGTCCCTCGCGGCGGAAGAACGAGCCGGGGATGCGCCCGGCGGCGTACATCCGCTCCTCGACGTCGACGGTGAGCGGGAAGAAGTCGAAGTGCTCCTTGGGGTGCTTGCCGGCCGTGGTGGTCGACAGCACGGTGGTGTCGCCGTCGAGGTAGGCGGTCACGGCGCCGCCGGCCTGGCGGGCCAGGCGGCCGGTCTCGAAGCGGATGGTGCGGGTGCCGTGTCGTCCGTTGTCCAGGACGGTCTCGGCGATGGTCAGTTCGGGTCCTTCCACGAAGGGTCCCCTCTCGCATGTCATGCCGGAGCAGGGCCCGTTACGGCCGCGGCGGAGGGCGCCGGTCTTCGATCGAGGCCCGCGGGGCGCTCCCTGCGATGAGGGGCGACCCGGTGGCCACTACCGAGGACCGGGCGCCAGGACTGCTGCCGGGCGGCCCAGCTCCGATCTGTGTCGGATTGTTCAGTTGTGTGGCGAACGCTGAAGAAGCGGCCCTCCGGGGTGGAGGACCGCTCCGCGGCGTCTCAACGGCGCAGGCCGAGCCTTTCGATCAGGCTGCGGTAACGCGCGATGTCGTTCTTCTGCAGGTAGTTCAGCAGTCGGCGGCGCTGACCGACGAGCAGCAGCAGACCACGACGGCTGTGGTGGTCGTGCTTGTGCTCCTTGAGGTGCTCGGTCAGGTGGGCGATGCGGTGCGTCAGCAGCGCGACCTGGACCTCGGGAGACCCGGTGTCTCCGTCGTTCGTCGCGTACTCACTGATGATCTTCTGCTTCGTGGCAACGTCGGTTGGCACTTGATCTCCTCTCGGGGGCTACGCTGCGCGGCGCGCCGGGGCATGTCCACCCGGGCTCTCTGGCTCCGCGGCCGTCAGACGGCACCTGTCAGGCTACCAGCGCGCGACTCGGCGCCCCTAATCCGCGCTCGCCGTCACCGCGCTCTGCGAGCGGTCCCGAGGTCACGGGGCCGGCATCGGGACGGCGAGGTCGACGACCTTCATGGTGGCCGGGAACGCCCCCACCAGCGTGGCGGCGCCCGTACGCAGGTTGACCGTGTAGAGCCCGGTGCCGGCCGCGGTGCGCAGCACGGCGTAGCCGCGCAGCGAGTTGACCACGTCGAAGCCGGCCTCCCCGATGGCGTCGACGCCGAGCGCACCGACGCGCGTGAGCGTCCCGTTGCCCTCGTGAGTCAGGCGGGCCAGCTGGTCGCGCTGGACGTCGACCGTGTACGGCTTCGTGCCGGTGCTGCCCAGCACGTCGCTGTTGGTGTAGGCCAGCCCGACCGACCCGTGCGCCGCGCCCGTGCTCGGCGGGTAGGTCAGGAAGTGGTCGAGGGTGGTCGTGTCCGAGACGGGGTCGTACGAGAGGTTCTGCCCCGCGAGGGAGACCACCCGGAGCTCGTCCTGCACCGGGTCGACGTCGACACCGAAGTGCAGGCCGGACAGGACGGCGTCGATCCGGCCGACGGCGGTGGCCTCGGCCGTCGCCTTGTCCACGGTGAAGACGCCTGCCTGGTCACCGACGGCGTAGAGGGCGCGCCCCGCGGGCCGGATGTCGATCCCGACCAGCTCGTCGTCGCGGCCCAGGTCGCCCACCGTGCCGATGAGGGTGACCGCCGCGGGGTCGTTGACCCGGAAGCGGACCAGCTTGCCCGTCACGGTGAGCCCGTAGGCACGCGGCACGGCGGCGAGCGCCTGGTGTCCCGCGTGGTCCGGACCGCTCGGCGGCTCAGCGGACGCGGCAGGACCGGGTGCGGCGGCGACGAGCGCAGCGGGAAGCGCGAGGACGAGGCACCCGACGGCCGTCCGCAGCCGTGCCCCGCGAGTCCGCCCTGGCCGTCCGCCCGTTGTCTGCACGTCTGCAGGCTATCCGCCGGCCGGGCGGAACAGCTGGATCGAGGCGATGGGGCCGAACCCGGCGTCGAGCAGCGCGCGCAGGCTCGCGACGTTGCCCGGTGCCACCGCGGCGACGACGAGGCGACCGGCGGGCACGAGGTCGAGGACGTCCGCGACGAGCCGGGCGCCGGCTCCCCTGCCGCGGCGGGACGGATCGAGCTCCATGTTCACCTCGGGGACCCCGGCCAGCCCGGTCGACACCGTGGCCACGGTGAGCGAGGCGGGGTCGGGGTCGCCCCAGACCGCGACGTCGGTACGGAGTGCGCGGGCGAACCGCACCCGTGGGTGCTCGGCAAGATCCGGACGGGGCACGAGGGCGGGCCGGGTGGTGGGGTCGGCGCGTCCCCTGGTGGCGAGCACGAGGTCGAGGCTGTCGACCCAGCCGGTCGGGCCGGCCAGCGCGACGATGACTCGCGGGTGGTGGGCGCCGCCGAAGCCGTCGGCCCCGAGCTCGCTCAGCCGCGCGTCCGGCACCGGACCGTCGTCGACCACCACGGCGGTGCCGGTCAGCGCCACCACGGCGCCTATGCCGGGTCGCCAGGGCGGCATCCGCCGCCAGGACCCGTCAGCCGGTGGGAACAGGCCGTCCGCTGCCGCGGAGAGCAGCTGAGCCAGCGGGTGCACACCGCCAGTCTCCCCCGCCCGTACGCTCGACAGCGCCCGACCACCGACGAGAGGACCTGCGTGCGTGCACGGCTGCTGATCGCGCTGGCCGGGCTGCTCGCGCTGCTGCTGGTCGTCGCGGTGGTGGCCGCCGCGCTGGTGGTGATGCGCTCCGACGAGCAGCCGTCGTCCGAGCCGGCACCGACGGCTCCGAGCACCTCCGAGCCGCCGTTGACCGGCGCGGTGGGTCGCTACGTGGCGCTGGGCGACTCGTACACCGCCGGGCCGCTGATCCCCTGGGTCTACGGCCAACCCACCAGCTGCCTGCGGTCCAGCCGCAACTACCCGGCCCTGCTCGGTGAGTGGTTGCAGCCGGACTCGTTCGTCGACGTCAGCTGCTCCGGTGCCGACACCCGCGACCTCACCCGGGCGCAGCAGGGGTTCGGCAGTGCGCAGCCACCGCAGCTGGCCGCGGTCACCGCGGACACCGACCTGGTGACGATCGGCATGGGCGGCAACGACTTCGACCTGTTCGGGTCCCTGGTCGCCGGCGAGCGTCCCGACGGCGTCGCCGCCGCCCTGCGGCGAACCACCTCCCGGCTCGCCACGTCGGTACGGGCGATCGGGGAGCGCGCGCCCGACGCGGTGGTTGCGCTCGTCGGTTACCCGCAGATCGTGCCGGCGCGCGGCACCTGCGCGGCGCTGCCTTTCGACGCCGCGGAGCTGCGCTACCTCGACCGCACCGAGCGCGCGCTCAACGCGGCCGTACGCCGGGCGGCCCAGCAGGAGGGAGCGGTCTACGTCGACACCTACGCCGCCTCCCGGGGGCACGACGTCTGCGCCGGCCCTGCCGCGTGGGTCAACGGCCGGACCACCCGGCCGGTGGCGGCGCTGGCGTACCACCCGTTCGAGGCCGGCATGGTGGCGACGGCGACGACAGTGCACGAGGCGCTGCGCGGCGAGCCGCCGACGGCCCGGATGCGCAAGGCCTCTGCCGAGACACTGACACCTCGACCCGACGGCACGCTCACCCTGTCAGGGCAGCGGCTGGTCGCCGGCCTGCTCGGTGGCTGAGCCGCCCCCTGAACGGCGCAACGTCTCGTAGACCACGTGCACGCCGATGGCCCGCTCGAGCTCGCTGGCCACCCGGGTGAAGAACTGCTCGCGGTACGTCGGGTCGCTGACCGCGTACACGGTGAAGTAGAGCCCGGAGAACGCGGCGAGGAACGCCGACACCTGCACCAGCTCGTTGCTCACCGGCACGTAGTGGCCGAGCGACGGCAGCGGGTTCGGGGGCTCGCCCACCCACGACTCGATGATCGCGTCGTTGATGGTGACCGAGCCGAACAGCAGGAAGAACAGGTAGACCGACACCGACAGCAGCAGCACCTGGACCGCCTGGGCGAACAGCAGCGCGAGCACCAGGTTGGCGCGCGGCATCGCGGTCAGCCGCACCTCCGGGTGCTCGGCCGACACCTCGGCGGCCACTCCTTCGACGGGCGTGCCGGCGCAGCAGGCGACCAACCGCTCCCCCGCCGCGTCACGCTCGACCTCGCGGACCTCCTCGGGCAGCCGCACCAGCAGGAACAACGACGCGAACGCGCCGAAGAACAACACGCTCAGCCACAGCAGTCCCGCGGCTCATGCCGGAGGCGACCTGCCACACCTCAGCGTTGATGAACAGGAACGTGATGAACAGCAGCAGCAGCGGCAGCGCGCGGGTCACCAGCGGCACCAGCAGCCCGAGCGAGCGGAACGTGTACCCGATCCCCCAGCGCAGCACCGTGACCAGCTGCAGCGCGAACAGCGCGTAGCCGACCACGGCGAGCGCCAGTGCCGTGACGGCGACCACCCAACCGTCGGAGTCGTCGTCGAGCAGCGGCACCGCGGCGAACCCCAGCCCGACAGCGACCACGACTGCCACCACCGACCAGGGCACCAGCCGGCTGAGCCGCAGCGCGGAGCGCACCTCCGCGCGGTCCTCGGCCACGAACCACGGCAGCCCCTGGGCGCGGAACCACGCCTCGCTGTCGGCGATCGGGGAACCGGCCACGGCTAGCCCGCCAGGTCGGCGAGCGCGACCCGGGTGCGGTCGACGTCGTCGGCCATCTGCGCCACGAGTGCGTCGATGCCGTCGAAGCGGACCTGGCCGCGCAGGTGGGTCCGGAACGCGACCCGCACCGGCACGTCGTACAGCTCGAGGTCGTCCCGGTCGAGCACGTACGACTCCACCCGGCGCTGCACCCCGTCGAAGGTCGGGTTGGTGCCGACGCTGATCGCCGCCGGCCACTGGGCCGCCCCCGGCTGGTCGAGCCGCTGGAGCGTCCCGGCGTAGACGCCGTCGCTGGGGACCGCGACCAGCCCCGTGGTGGGGACGTTGGCGGTCGGGTAGCCGAGCTCGTGACCGCGGTGGTCGCCCTCGACGACGACGCCCTCGACGGTGTGCGGTCGCCCCAGCACCTCGGCGGCCCCGGCGACGTCACCCTGCGCGATCGCCTGGCGCACGATCGTCGACGACCACGGCGGGTCACCCCCGACCAGCCCGACCGCGTCCACCGCGAAGCCGTGGGTGGCGCCGAGCTCGCGGAGGGTGTCGACGTTCCCGCTGGCGCGGTGGCCGAAGCGGAAGTTCGACCCCACGACCACGGCCGCCGCGTGCAGCGCGTCGACCAGCACCCGCTGCACGAACCCCTCCGGCGACCAGGACGCCATCTCCCGGTTGAAGGGCAGCACCAGCACGTGGTCGTCGCCACGCTCGGCCAGCAGCCGTACCCGCTGGTCGATGGTCGTCAGCGCGGCCGGCGCCCGGTCAGGGGCGAGCACGGCCATCGGGTGCGGGTCGAAGGTCACCACGACCACGGGCACGTCCGCACCGAGGTCGTCGGCCACGCGCCGGGCGCGGTCGAGGATCGCCTGGTGCCCGCGGTGCACTCCGTCGAAGTTGCCGATGGTGACGACGGTGCGCCCCAGGTCGGGCGGCACGTCGCCGGGCTGGCGCCACACGGTCACGGCTGATGAGTCCCCTTCGACGGCTCCCGAGAGTCGTCGCACAGCCTGCCACGCGGTCGATGCCCGGTCCGCCGGGAGGTGACCCCCCGGCCGGATAATCTCCGATCCGGTCAAACCGGGCGTGCGAGACGAACCGGGCGAGGAGGCGACGTGCTGGACCCAGGCGGCGGCGGTGGCTCCGGCGGCCCCTTCGCGCACTACCCGGCCACGCCGTGGAGCAACGAGTCGGCCGGCGAGACGATGGTGCAGGCGGCGCCGCCGCTGATGGGTGTCGGCAACGACGCGCGCGCGCAGGCAGCGAGAGCCGACGGCAACCTCGCCGGTGTCTTGCTCGGGCTGGTGCCGTCCGCCTCGGCACCCGTCGAGCAGAAGGCGAGCGACCTCAAGACAGCCGCCGTCGTCGGCGGCGGGTCGGTCAAGCGCTGGTCACAACACATCGCCGACTTCGACTCGGGTGTCGACCAGCTCAACAGCGAGTACGCGACCGCCCGGTCGAGCGACTTCGGCGTCCCTGCGGCCGACTCGACCGGCTCGGCCGACGCGGCCGAGCACGCGGCCCAGGACCACGCCGACGCGGTGGCGGCAGCGGACGCCGCGCTGCTGGCCGAGCTGCGCCGGCGCTACGCCCTGCTGGAGGACGACCTCGACGGTGACGCAGCCGACGTCGCCACCCTGCTCGACAGCGGTCCGAGCGAGGAGGCGGTGCTCGCGCTGTTCCAGGCCGGTGCCCTGCCGATGGCCGTGCCGAGCCTGTTCCCCGGTCTCGACTTCGGCGGCACCGACATCCGGGCGATGCTCGAGCGGATGCAGCGCTACGGCGACCTGCCGGGCGATGTCGACCCGGCGAAGGTGGCCGCCGCGCTGGAGAGCGTCGACCACCTGCTCGGGCAGGACGACTTCGGGATGAACGGCAACCGCGACGACCTGGAGCGCATGCTGTCCGCGCTGCGCGAGATGGGACCCGAGGGTGCCGAGTTCGTGCTGCTCGGGCTGTCCGACGACGAGCTCGAGCAGCTCGAGGACCTGACCACCGACACCGGCGACTCGATGAGCCCGTTCGACCACAACGGCCTCGACCACTGGGGCTTGATCGACTTCCACGCGCTGTTCCTCGCCGGCGCGTCCAGCACCCAGCTGGACCGCTTGAAGTCGTCGTGGCCCTCGGTCGAACCCGAGCTCGACAGCGCCGGCGACGACGACGACGCCGACCTGCACTGGGGCGACCCGCCCGACCTCGACGTCTTCACCTTCGACTCCGAGGGCAACCCGACCGCGTCGCACGGCGACGTCGACCAGGGCGGGCTCGGCGACTGCTGGATGATGGCGAAGATGGCAGCGCTCGAGCAGGGCGCCGACTCCACCTGGGCCACCGACCACGTGACGGTCAACCCCAACGGCACCATCACCGTCACGATGTACGACGGCGACGGCAACGCCCACGACGTGGTCGTCACCGACCAGCTGCCGCTGAACGACGACGGCGACGTGGCGCTCGGCGGCAACGACGCCTCGGTGCTGTGGCCGTCGTACTACGAGAAGGCGTTCGCGCTCGCGTCCGAGCACGGGTCCGACGACGAGAGCGGCTACGGCGGCATCGAGGGCGGCTGGGGCGTCGACGACGTGATGCTGATGACCGGCCACGACGCCGACGAGATCGATGTCGACGCGGGCGACGTACGCGACGCCGTGGACAACGGGCAGCCGGTCGTGGTCTGCACCGTCAACGAGGACGACATCCCCGACGACCTCTCCGACGACTGGTACGAGAACCACTGCTACTACGTGGTCGGCGTCGACGGCGACGGCAACGTGACCCTGGGCAACCCGTGGGGCACCGAGGAGGGGACGTTTACCATCTCCGCGGAGCAGTTCGAGAGCCAGTTCGACGAGGCGGCAGGTCTGTGACCGGCGCCGTGACCCGGGAGGCCGTGGTGGACCGACCACCGCCGACGCCGGGCACCCCCGTCGTCCCGGAGCAGATCCGGATCCGGCAGGGACAGCCGACCCGGGTGTGGATTGACGGGGTACGGCACCGGTTCGGCATCGCCCAGGTCCGCCGCGCAGACGCCCAGGTGCGGGTCACGGTGCTCAGCGAGGGCGCCAAGGAGGGTTTCGTGCTGCGCGCCGGCGAGACCGTCGACGTGGCAGGGCACCGGTGGCGCGCCGGCACCGTCGACCTCGGTGGTGAGACCCGGCCGCTCGTGGTGCTCGAGCGCGCCGACGACGAGCAGGCGGCGTGACGCGTCGGGCGACCCGGTGGCCGGCGCTGCTGGTCGCGGTGCCGCTCGCGGTGCTGCTGGCAGGGTCGCTCGCGGGATGCGGCGGATCGGACGACGAGGGCGACGGCGTGCTCCCCGACCAGGGCACCTGCGTGGGGGAGCAGGACGGCGACCTCAAGGTCGACGTCGGCTCGGACGGTGCCGTGCCGGAGGGGGGCAACATCCGGATCGCCGCCACCCGGCTCGACGACGACCCGATCGACGTCGACCTCGGCATCGGCGGCGGGTCGGCCGCGGACGAGGACAGCGCCAAGGACCTCGAGATCGGCGACACGTTCACCCTGCAGGGGCGTACGTACCGGCTGGTCGGTGCCTGCGACGACGCGGTCTGGGTCGACGAGGAGCACTGAGCCGGTCGCGGTTCATGAGAGTCTTCTCATCCGGTTCTCATCCTCGCCGCACCCGGCGACCGCACTCTCGAGGACATGCGTGTGACGTGGCGTTCGGCAGTCGTCGTGGTGGCACTGGTGGTGCTCGGCGGCTGGTTCGTGCAGCGCAGCCTCGCCGGCGAGCCCCCGGCGCCTGCCATCGACGCCGACACGAGCCTGGCCCCGGCCGGTGACGACACCGCCGCCGGCGACCGGCCGGAAGCGGACAGGCCGGCCGGCAGCCCGACACGTGGCGACCAGCGGCCTGCCGACCGCGCGGGCACGAGCCGCGGCCCGAAGGGCGACGACCGCAAGCGCGACCTGCGGCCGCGCGACGGGCGGCCGGACGGCCGGGGCGACGTCGAGGAGGTCACCCCCGAGCCGCAGGACGTCGACGACGACGATGGTCCGGATGACGACTGGCCCGGTGACGACGACGGTGATGACGACGGCGACGACCGTGGCGACGACTAGCCCGCACCACGGGTGAGTGCCGTGGCCACCGGACGGGGTGGCGTCCGGCCGCGCTGGTGGCGGTCGGTGCGGGCCAGGATCACCGCTGCAGTGGTGGTGCTCACGGCCCTCGGCATGGCCGGAGCCGGTGTCGCGGCCTTCCTGGTCGAGTCGCAGCGCACCGAGCAGCGGGTGTCCGACGCCGTCGCCGACGAGCTCGCCGAGCTCGAGCACGTGCGCGCGGACGGTCTCGACCCGCAGACCGGGAGGCCGTTCACCAGCATCAAGCAGCTGATGATCTTCATGCTCGCCAGCGACGCCCCGGACGAGAACGAGATCCTGGTCGCCTGGTGGGACGACGGGCCGCAGAAGCAGCAGAGCCCCGACGACCTCGCCGAACGCCTGACCGCCGACACCGGCTTCACCGACCGGGTCCGCGAGCTGATCGCGACCGGCGGCGGTACCGAGACGATGGACACCGTGCTCGGCGAGGCGCTGGTCGCGGTGCAGCCCCTGCGCGACGACACCCGGGAGGGCGCGCTCGTGGTCGCCTACCTCAGCGGCGCCGAGCGCGAGGAGGTGCTCGGTGCGGCCCGCATCTACGCCGTCGTGAGCCTGCTCGCGCTGCTCGCCGTGACCCTGGGCGCGTGGTCGGTGGCCGGGCGGCTGCTGCGGCCGGTGCGCGAGCTCACGTCCACCGCGCGCGACATCAGCGACACCGACCTGTCCCGCCGGATCCCGGTCGAGGGCGACGACGACGTCTCCGACCTGGTACGCACCGTCAACGCGATGCTCGCCCGGCTCGAGGACGCGTTCGCCACCCAGCGGACCTTCCTCGACGACGCCGGCCACGAGCTGCGGACGCCGGTGACCGTCCTGCGCGGCCACCTCGAGCTGCTGGACCCGTACGACCACGAGGACGTGTCCACGACCCGGCTGCTGCTGCTCGGCGAGACCGACCGGATGTCCCGACTGGTCGACGACCTGATCGTGCTGGCCAAGGCCGACCGGCCGGACTTCGTTCAGCTGGCACCGGCCGAGGTCGGTGCGCTCACCGACCAGGTGCTGGACAAGGCCCGCGCGACCGCCGACCGCACCTGGGAGCTGGACGAACGAGCCGAGGGCGAGGTGCTCCTCGACCCGCAGCGGCTCACCCAGGCGCTGCTCCAGCTGGCCGCCAACGCGGTCCGGCACACGGCCGACGGCGACGTCGTGGCAATGGGGTCGCGGCTGGACGGCCGGCAGCTGCAGATGTGGGTCCGCGACTCCGGGCCGGGGGTCGCCCCGGAGGACCGGGACCGGATCTTCCAGCGCTTCCTGCGTGGCAACGGCGCCCCGGCCGGCGAGGGCTCCGGGCTCGGCCTCTCGATCGTCGCGGCCATTGCCGAGGCCCACGGCGGGCAGGTCCACGTCGACTCGCCACCGGGCCAGGGGGCGACGTTCGTCCTGTCCCTGCCGGTCCGCCGCACCGACGTCCGACCGAACGCTGAGGATGGTGACGCATGAACCGCGTGCTGATCGTCGAGGACGAGGTCCGCATCGCCGCGTTCGTCGAGAAGGGCCTACGGGCCAACGGACTCACACCGACCGTGGTGGGCGACGGGCCGTCCGGTCTCGGGCACGCGATGTCCGGCGAGTTCGACCTGGTGGTGCTCGACGTCGGGCTGCCGGGCATGGACGGGTTCACCGTGCTGCGACGGCTGCGCCAGGCCCGCAGCGAGATCCCGGTGATCGTGCTGACCGCCCGTGACTCGGTCACGGACACAGTGGCGGCCCTCGAGGGCGGCGCCGACGACTACATGCCGAAGCCGTTCAAGTTCGAGGAGCTGCTCGCACGCATCCGGCTGCGGCTGCGTACCGACAGGGCGCCCGAGGTCACCGTGCTGCAGCACGGCCCCGTCGGGCTCGACCTCCGCACCCGGCGGGTGTCGGTCGAGGGCCGCACGGTCGACTTGTCGGCGCGGGAGTTCGCGCTGGCCGAGATGTTCCTGCGCAACCCCGGCCAGGTGCTCTCGCGGGAGCAACTGCTCAGCCACGTGTGGGGCTACGACTTCGACCCGTCGTCCAACGTCGTGGACGTCTACGTGGGCTACCTGCGCAAGAAGCTGGGCTCCGAGCTGATCCAGACCGTGCGCGGCATGGGCTACCGGCTCAGCGCATCGACACCTTGAAGCCCGCCAGCCGCGGACGCGGCAGCGCCGACAGCATCGGCTCGAGCATCCCCGCGACGTCCGCCGGCGTCGGGCGGCCCGCTGGGTCGACGGTGAGGCACGCCTCGATCGCCTTGCGCAGCCCGGGATCGACCCGGTCGGGCAGTGGAGCGGGCGGCAGCGACCGCTGCGGCCATCGGGCGTCGCAGTCGTCCGCGTCGCTCGCGCCGTCCTCGTGCGGGAACGGACGGAATCCGGCTGCGGCATAGAACAGGCTGGTGCCGAGACCCCACACGTCGCTGGCGAAACCCGGCACCCCGCCCGCGCCCGGCAGGCACTGCTCCGGGCGCCATCCAGGCGTCCGTGCCGATCGGACTCGTGAGACGCGCGGCCTCCGCACTCGAGCGCGCCACGCTGAGGTCGATCAGCCGCGGCGGCGCTCCCATGATGATGTTGCTCGGCTTGATGTCCAGATGCACCACGTCGCGCTCGCGCAGGTAGTGCAGGGCAGAGGCGAGCTCCAGGCCGAGCGGCAGCAGCTGCTGCATGGGCATCGGCCCGTGCCGGCGTACCAGCGACGACAGCCGCGGGCCGTCCAGGTTCTCCAGGACCAGGTGCGGCCGCTCACCCCCGAGCACGGCGTGGAACCCGCGGACGATCGCCGGGTGGGCGAGTGCGCCCACCATGTCGGTCTCCCGCTCGAGCCCGGACAGGGTGGAGGCGTCGGCGGTCTGGTCCGGCCGGACCACCTTGACCACCACCGGCGCGAACAGGTGCTGGTCGAAGGCCAGGTAGGCCTCGTACGCGGACGCCGCCGCCCAGCAGGCTCACGGCGGTGAGTCGGGTGCTGATCGCGTCGCCCTCGGCGAACTCCCAGCTGCTGCTGCTCATGCGGCTTCTCCTGTGCTCGTGGGAGGGCGGCGGGCCGTGGTCGGTCTCGGACCAGGGCCCGCCGCTCGGGTGAACGGGCGGTACGGAAGGCCGTCAGCCGCGGGTGTCGTGCCGGCTGCGGTCGTTGGTGTAGTTGCGGCTGTGGTCGCGCGTCTTGTCGCCACCGTCCCGGGTCCAGTCCTTGGTCAGGTCACGGCGCGAGAGGTCGCGGTCGCGGCTGACGTTGGTGACCCGGCTGTTGGTGTTGTCGTTGCCGCTCCTGCTGTGCCCGGTCTTGGACCTGGTGTTGTTGGTGTTCGTGTTGGTCGGGTCCTTGGCGTCGTCATCGTCGTCGTCGACGGCGACCACCTCGGAGGCGCTGTCCTGGCGCTTGGCCACGACAGCCCGGTCGTCCGAACCGGCCGTGGCGGGCGATGTGGCGGCGACCAGGAAGAGACCGGCGCCGAACACGGTGGCGAGCATCGCGACCAGGCCGCGGAGGTAGATGTTCATGAGGTGCTCCTGAGGTAGGGAGTGGCTTGCTGACTCCCTCACCGTGCGTCGCCGCCGTGATAGCACCGTGAGCCCGCAATGAGAGGCTTCTTAGTGCTTGGCACCTGTCGGTGCGGCCGCCGTGCCATGCTCGGGACGTGGACACCCCGCCCGCAGACGAGTTCGCTGCCATCGCGCGCTCGCTGCGCTCCGCCCCGGGTGTCGACGAGACCCTTGACCGCATCGTGGAGCTGGCGCTGGACGCGCTCGGGTGCCACTACGCCGGCGTGTCCTACGCCAACCTGCGCACCAAGCGGATCGAGACCGGGGCGGCCTCGCACGAGGTGGTGCGCGCGGGCGACTCGGCGCAGTACGAGGTCGGAGAAGGCCCCTGCCTGCAGGCGATGCAGGACGGCGGCAGCTATCTGGTGCACGACACGGTGACCGATCCGCGCTGGCCGCACTGGAGCGCCCGCGCCGAGGAGCTCGGCCTGCGCGGCGTCATCGGCGTACGGCTGTTCGACGAGGCCGACACCCTCGGCGCACTCAACCTCTACTCCTCGGAGCCGAACCGCTTCACCGCCGACGACGTGGCCGCCGCCGAGGTCTACGCCGCGCACGCGTCAGGCGCGCTCGGCCAGGCCCGCTCGGAGCTGCACCTGCGGCGGGCGATCGACGCGCGGCACCTGGTCGGGATGGCGCAGGGCATCTTGATGGAGCGCTTCGGGCTGGACCAGCAGAGCGCCTTCGCGGTGCTGCGCCGCTACTCCCAGGAGCACAACATCAAGCTGCGCGACGTCGCCGAGCAGCTGGTCGTGACCCGGGCCCTGCCCCTCGACCCGGGACCGCTCGGCCCGGTCGCCGAGTCATACGACCTGCGGGCGTAGGTCGTCGAGGGCCTTGCGCAGCACCCGCGAGACCTGCATCTGGCTGATCCCCACGGCGCCGGCGATCTCCTGCTGGCTGAGCCCGCCGTAGAACCGCAGCACCACGATCCGCCGGTCGCGCGGGCGCAGCCGCCGCAGAGCAGGCACGACCACGGTCCGTGCCTCGGCCGCGACCGCGTCGCGGTCCTCCGCGACCAGCACGTCACCGACGCTCGCCCCCTCGCCGTTGGCGGAGCGTACGTCGAGTGACGCCGGGGTGAAGCAGCCGTCGGCCGCCAGCGCCTCGAGCACCTCGCGCTCCTCGACGCCGAGCGATGCTGCCACCTCGACCGCCCGCGGAGTGTGCCCGAGCTCCTGGCTCAGCACCGGCATCCTGGCAGCGATCCGCTGCTGGAGCTGCTGGATGCTGCGCGGCGGACGCACCGCCCAGGCGAAGTCGCGGAAGTGCCGCCGGACCTCACCGGTGATGACCGGCACCGCATAGCTGAGGAAGTCGTGCCCGCGGAACGGGTCGAAGCCGCGCACCGCCTTCACCAGACCGACATTGCCGGCCTGCACCAAGTCGTCCAGCGGCTCACCCCGGCCCCGGTAGCGACCGGCGATCGACCGGGCGACGGGGAGGTTGAGCACCACCGCGGAGTCGTGCAGCCGGGCCCGCTCGGCGGGTTCGGCGTCGGCGGCGGCTCGCAGCAGCGCATCGGTACGGGCCTGGACTTCCGTCCACGACGCACGGCGGGTGGGAGACGGCGACTGGGTGCGTGCATGCGCTGGAGCAGCGGAGTCTTGAGCAGGCAGCGCCTGCTGGGTCGACAGCACCACGACGGATCCTCTACAGAGGCGAACGACGTGGCGCGCTGTTCGACCACTCCCGGCCAGCCAACCCCAGGCACCGGCGGATTGCAAGCCTGCTGGATCAGGTCACGAGACCGTCGTAGACCGCGGCCAGCCGCTGGGCCCGGACCGTGGGCGAGTGGTCCTGCTCCCAGCGCTCCCTGGCGGCGGCGCCCATCGTGCTCAGGCTCGACGGCGAGCCGAGCAGCTCGGACAGCGCCGCCGGGAACCGGGTCCGGTCCACCAGGGGCACCACTACCCCACTGGTGCCGTTCTCGACCAGCTCGGCCGCGGGGTGACGGGCCACCGCGACCACGGCCCGGCCCGCTCCCAGCGCGGCCAGCGTCCCGCGCGGGGTCGTCGTGGGTCCGCACACGTCCAGCACCGCATCGACCCTGGCCAGCAGCTGCCAGGTCACCCGCGACGCCGCGTGCATCCGCGCCTGCTGCGCGACCGGCCAGCGGCGCGCGGCGATGGCCAGGCTCCGCCCGCGGACGAGCCGCGCGGCCGCGCCGGCGAACACGACGTGCACGGTCGGGTCGTCGCGCAGCAGCGCCTCGACCGCCTCGAGCAGCAACAGGTCCACGCCGTCGCCCACCACCGCGATCAGCCGGCCCTCGTCGCCTTCGTCGGACCAGGCCACCGGCTCGGGGCAGTACGGCGAGGCCAGCGGGACCAGACGGGTGACCGCGCGCGGGACACCGTGCCGGAGGACCTCCCGGCGGTGCGACTCCGACTGCACCAGCATCACGGAGGCGTGGTCGGCGAGCGTCCACTCCGGAGACCCGGGCGCCCCAAGCGGCTCCAGCACCACCTGGATGTCCTCCCCGTGGCTGCTGCGCAGCGCGGACGCGACCACGCCCGCCTCCCAGCCGACGGCGTGCACGATCCGGGAGACGTTCTGGCCCAGTGCCGCGGCGACGTCCTCGAGCGTCGTCGCGTCCAGCATCTCGACGCTGCGGCGCGCGGACGAGTGGTACGGACCCGGCTGTGCCAGCCGCCGCAGCGGCACCAGCTGGTGCCCACTGGGTCCGGAGACCCGGGTCACGGCGTCGAACACCTCGATCGTCGCCGCCTCGCATCGTTCCAGGTCGGAACGCTCCTCGGGGGTCGCCAGCGGAGCGAGGACGGTAACGGCGGGGCCAGGCGCACCAGGTGGTGTCCGGCTACCGAATCTGTGGAGCTCGGCGGTCATGACGCGTTCGGTCCTTCCCGGGGTCCAGGGCTCTTGCGGTGCCCACCCTCGGACCGGGCCAAACC
This sequence comes from uncultured Actinomycetota bacterium, assembly GCA_963801045.1. Classification (GTDB taxonomy): domain Bacteria; phylum Actinomycetota; class Actinomycetes; order Propionibacteriales; family Nocardioidaceae; genus JACCWP01. Next base: position 7,678 of record CAWDDC010000002.1, on the reverse strand, counting down.
CGCTCAGCCGCAGAAGACTGCGACCGGAGCCGCGTCGTCCCCCCGTTGTGCGTAGAGCGCGAGGAATGTGCCGTTCGGGTCGAGGACCGCGACCGGTCCTGCACCCTCCGGCAGCGCGACCCCGGCGAGCGCGGCGCCGTGGCGTACCTGACGGGCCTGGTCGGCGCCGAGCGCCAGCACCGGGAAGGCCGCGGTGGCAGCCGCGGTGAGGTCGAGCACCTCGAACCGCTCGGCCAGCTGCTCCAGACTCCGGGCCTCGGCCAACGAGAACGGCCCCACCGCGGTGCGGCGCAGCCGGGTGAGGTGCCCACCCACGTCCAGCGCCGTCCCGAGGTCACGGGCCAGCGCGCGGACGTACGTGCCGGACGAGCACATCACCCGGACCTCGAGATCGGTGTGGTCGCCGACCGCGGCGGTCGCGAGCACGTCGAAGGAGTGCACGTGCACCCGGCGCGGCGCCAGCGCCACCTGCTCGCCGCGGCGCACCCGGGCGTAGGCCCGCTCCCCGTCGACCTTGACCGCGGACACCGACGAGGGGACCTGGTCGAGTGGGCCGACCAGCCCGGCCACCTCCGCGCGGACCCGGGCGGGGTCGAGGTCACCTGCCGGGGCGTGGGTGAGCACCTCGCCCTCGGCGTCGTCCGTGCTCGTGCTCGCGCCGAGCCGGACGGTCGCCTCGTAGGTCTTGTCGGTGCCCGACAGGTGGCCCAGCAGCCGGGTGGCGCGGCCGATCCCCACGACAAGGACCCCTGTCGCCATCGGGTCGAGGGTGCCCGCGTGACCGACCCGGCGGGTGCCGGCCAGTCGCCGCATCCTGGCGACCACGTCGTGCGAGGTCAGCCCGGCCGGCTTGTCGACGACGACGACGCCGTCGGGCGCGGTGGGAGCGCCGGGACTCATGGCGTGCCGGTGTCCCGCGGTCCGGCCGGCTGCTCGCCCTCGTCGTCACCCTCGTCGTCGTCGCCCTCGTCGTCGTCAGCCTCGGCGTCGGGGTGCCGGTAGGGGTCCGGATCGCCGGCGTACTGCGCGCCGGCGGCGTTGCGCGCGACCTCGGCGTCGGACTCCCGGGCCTTGGCCAGCAGGTCCTCGATGTGCCGGGCGTTCTCCGGGAGACCGTCGAGCACGAATGCCAGGGTCGGGGTGTGCCGCATCCCGAGCTGCTTGCCCACCTCGGAACGGATCAGACCGGTCGCGCTCTGCAGCGCGGCGGCAGTACCGTCGACGTCGGAGGGGGCACCGAGGACGGTGTAGAAGACGGTGGCCTGCTGGGTGTCACCGCTGACGCGGACGTCCGTGATCGTGACGAAGCCGAGCCGCGGGTCCTTGATGCGACGCTCCAGCATCTCGGCGACGATCACCTGGATCCGGTCGGCGATCTTGCGGACGCGGGGGGACGCCATGGTTTCCTCCTCGAGCAGTGGCGATTGTCCAGACTATGTCAACGGGGAGCGCGCATGGACGTACGGATCGGTTGGCTGGCCGCAGGCTGCGCCGGAGCCCTCGCCGCGGCCGTACTGGCAGCGCCACCCGCGGACGCCGCGGTGGCCCGCTGCCACGGTCAGGCGGCGACCATCGTCGGCACCCCCGGCGCCGACCGCCTGCACGGCACGGCGGGCGACGACGTGATCGTGGCGGGCGCCGGCCGGGACGTCGTGGCCGGCAACGCCGGTGCCGACACCGTGTGCGGCGGCCTCGGGCCCGACCTGGTGACCGACGGTGGCGGAGCCGACTTCGTCGACCTCGGCGCCGGCCCCGACACCGCCCAGCCGGCCGAGAACGGCCGCGACGTGTTCCGCGGCGGGCCGGGCCAGGACCGGCTCGACTACCAGCTGGTCGGCATCCGGGGCCAGGGCGTCAACGTCGACCTGGGGGCGGGGACCGCGCTCGGCGCCGCCGGCAGGGACATCGTGACCGGCTTCGACGACGTCGCGGGGTCGTACGGGCGCGACGTGCTGCGCGGCACCCCCGGCGCGGACACCCTCAGCGGCAACTCCGGTCACGACGCCATCTCCGGGCGTGGGGGCGACGACCGGATCGAGGCCGACCTCTCGCCCGACACGGTCAACGCCGGTGACGGCGACGACATCATCGTGGTGCCGGGCAGCGGCATCACGCAGGGTCCGGACACCTACGCCGGTGGACGCGGGCGCGACCTGCTGACCTTTGCCCGCGCCTACTCCGGCCCGGGCCTGGTCGTCGACCTCGGCGCCGGCACCGTCCGCGGCCTCGGCCGGGACACGGTCACCGGCGTCGAGGACGTGGTCGGGACCAACCTGCGCGGCGACACCCTGATCGGCGACGCCGGCGACAACCGGCTGTGGGGCCTCGGGGGCGGCGACACCCTCGACGGTGCGGGCGGCATCGACCTCGCGCAGGGCGGTGACGGCGACGACGCGTGCGTGGCCGAGAACGCGATCGACTGCGAGTCCTGACCGCTTTCAGTCGTCCTCGACCGACCGGACCCAGCGGCGCACCGACACCACCTCGAGCTCGGGTCGGCCCCACAGCCAACGCTCGGCCTCGTCCAGCACCTGCTCGACGCGGGCGTGCTCGCCGGAGACGGTCGACAGCCCGATCTCCGTACGCCGCAACAGGTCGTGCGCACCGGTCTCCGCCGCCGCCACGTCCAGGTGGCGACGGAGACCGGCAAGCACCGGGCGGACGGCTCCTCGCTTCTGCTTGAGCGACCGGACGTCACCCAGCAGCAGGTCGACCGTCATCGCCCCGACGAACACGCCGGGCACTCCTCGTCGCTGAGCCTCAGGCGCGTGGCTTCTCCTGCATCTCGAACGACTCCACGACATCGCCGGTCTTGATGTCGTTGTAGCCGCGCAGGGTCAGACCGCACTCGAAGCCCTCGCGGACCTCGGTGGCGTCGTCCTTGAACCGCTTGAGGCTGGACAGCTCGAGGTTGTCCGCGACGACGTTGCCGTCGCGCACGAGCCGGGCCTTGGCGTTGCGCCGGATGACGCCCTCGGTGACCATGCAGCCCGCGATGTTGCCCACCTTCGACGAGCGGAAGATCTCGCGGATCTCCGCAGCGCCGAGCCGGGCCTCCTCGAACTCGGGCTTGAGCATGCCCTTGAGCGCCGCCTCGATCTCCTCGATGGCCTGGTAGATCACCGAGTAGTAGCGGATCTCGACGCCCTCGCGATCGGCCAGCTCCGTCGCCTTGCCCTGCGGGCGGACGTTGAAGCCGATGATGATCGCGTCGGACGCCGCGGCCAGGTTGACGTTGGTCTCGGTGATCGCACCGACACCGCGGTCGATGACCCGCAGCGAGACGTCGTCGCCGACGTCGAGCCCGGCCAGTGCGTCCTCGAGCGCCTCGACCGAACCGGACACGTCGCCCTTGAGGATCAGCAGCAGCTCGTTGGTCACGCCCTTCTCCATGGAGGTCATGAAGTCCTCCAGGGTCCGGCGACCGGTGCGCTGGGCCAGCAGCGCGTTGCGCTCCCGGGCCTCGCGCCGCTCGGCGATCTGGCGCGCCTTGCGGTCGTCGTCGACGACCATCAGGTTGTCGCCGGCGCCCGGGACCGCGGTCAGGCCGAGGACCAGCACCGGCCGCGAAGGCGGTGCGTCCTCGACGTTCTGACCGTGCTCGTCGAGCATCGCGCGCACGCGTCCGTACGCCGGACCCGACGACGACCGAGTCGCCGACCCGCAGCGTGCCGCGCTGGACCAGCACCGTGGCCACCGGACCGCGACCGCGGTCGAGGTGTGCCTCGATGGCCAGCCCCTGCGCGGGCTGGTCGGGGTTGGCCCGCAGGTCGAGCGCCGCGTCGGCGGTCAGCACGATCGACTCCAGCAGCGTGTCCAGACCGATGCCGGCCTTGGCCGACACGTCGACGAACATCGTGTCGCCGCCGTACTCCTCGGGCACCAGGCCGTACTCGGTGAGCTGGCCGCGTGCCTTGGTCGGGTCGGCGTCGGGCTTGTCGACCTTGTTGACCGCGACCACGATCGGCACCTCGGCCGCCTTGGCGTGGTTGAGCGCCTCGATCGTCTGCGGCATCACGCCGTCGTCGGCCGCCACCACCAGCACGGCGATGTCGGTCGCCTGCGCACCACGAGCACGCATGGCGGTGAACGCCTCGTGGCCCGGGGTGTCGATGAAGGTGATCTTGCGCTCCGAGCCGTCGACCTCGGTCGCGACCTGGTAGGCACCGATGTGCTGGGTGATGCCGCCGGCCTCGTCGGCCGTCACGTTGGCGTTGCGCAACGCGTCGAGCAGCTTGGTCTTGCCGTGGTCGACGTGGCCCATGACCGTGACGACCGGCGGACGCGGTGCCAGCGCGCCCTCGTCGCCCTCGTCCTGGCCGAACTCGAGGTCGAACGACTCCAGCAGCTCGCGGTCCTCGTCCTCGGGCGAGACGACCTGGACGTCGTAGTTGAGCTCGGTGCCGAGCACCTGCAGCGTCTCGTCGTTGACCGACTGGGTGGCGGTCACCATCTCGCCGAGGTGGAACAGCACCTGCACCAGCGACGCCGGGTCGGCGCCGATCTTCTCGGCGAAGTCGGTCAGCGAGGCGCCCCGGGCCATCCGGACGTCTCGCCCTCGCCCTTGCGGACGCGGACGCCGCCGACGGCGGGAGCCTGCATGTTGTCGAACTCCTGGCGCTTGCGCCCGCTTCGACTTGCGCCCGCGACGCGACGGACCGCCGGGGCGGCCGAACGCACCCTGGGTGCCGCCGCGACCGGCGCGCCCGGGACCACCGGGACGACCGCCGCCGGGCCGACCGAAGCTGCGCCCGACCGCCGGGACCGCCACCGGGTGCGCCGCGCGCGCCGCCGGGGCGCCGGACGGCCGCCACCGGGCCGGGTGCGGCCAGCCGGGCGCCGGCGCCGCGGCCACCGCCGCCGCCGAGCGCCGGCGAGCTCTGCTTGGGCATCATCGCCGGGTTGGGACGCGGCATGCCGGCGACGCCGGCGCCCTGGCGGGACGGCCGGCGCCGGTGCCACCGCCGTCGGGCGGCGCCGGGCGCGGGTCCGCCCTGACCGGGACGGCGCGGACGCTGCATGCCCTGCGTGCGTCGGAGAACGGGTTGTTGCCGGGCCGCGGGCCGGACGAGCGGCCGGTGCCGCCCGGACGGGCGGCGCCGCCGGGACGCGGCGCGGCCGGCCGCGGCGCGGCGGACGCAGCCGGTGCCGTCCGGCGTGGCGCCGGTCCGTCGGCACTGCCCGGCGGCGTCGGCGACCGGCTGACCGGGTGCGGTCGGCACGTCGGACTCCGGCGACGGCACCTCGACCGGTGCCTGCTCGGCCGGGGCGGGTGGCGCCTCGGCAGCCGGCGCGTCGGCGGCGGGTGCCTCGACCGGCGGCGCGGCGGGCGCCGCGGCCGCGGCGGTCGCCGGGGCCGCCGCGGCGGCGGCCGGGACCTCGGCGGCGCCTCGGCAGCCGGCTCGGCGGCCGGACCGGGCTGCGGGGTCGGCGGGACGCCGCCTTCTTGGCCGCCTTCTTGGCGGGCGCCGGCCTTCAGCGTCTCGCCGTAGTCCTCCTTGAGGCGGCGCTCGACCGGGCGCCTCGACGGTGGAGGACGCGGACTTGACGAACTCCCCCATGTCCTTCAAGGTCTGCCAGGACGACCTTGCTCTCGACACCGAGCTCTTTCGCGAGCTCGTGTACTCGGACCTTTGCCACTGCTCTCCCTCTGGTCCGAGCCCGGGTGTCGGGCGGGGACCGCTCGTCAGACGTGCATGATCATCTCGAGGACTTCATCGAGTGCTCATGAGCGTGTGCTCCGCTTCTCTTGTCAGTTGTGCTCGGACCTGCTGCGCGTACCGATCGGCCAGTGCCGCCTGCACCACCCGCCGGACGAGGTCGGTGTCGACCGGGCCCTCCAGCCGGAGGGCTCGGACGAACGCCCGACGCCGTTCGGCGAGGTCGAGGCAGCCAGGACGGGGTGCAGGTGCGCACCACGACCGGGCGCGCCCCCGCGCAGATCGGGGGCGAGCACCGTGGTGGTGCCGTCACCGACCGCCACGATGCGGATCAGCTCGGCCGTGCTCGCGCGCTCCCGGCACCCGACGCAGGTACGGACCGGCAATCGCCGATCGCGCCCACAGGGTGCGGACGCGCGCGAGACATCGCCGACCAGTCTAGCGGGTGACCTCGTCCGCGTCGTCCGCCGCACCCGCGACGCGGCGCCGACCGGCAGCGTCGCTCGGCGGTGTCCGAGCGGATGTCGATGCGCCAGCCGGTGAGCCGGGCGGCGAGCCGGGCGTTCTGGCCCTCCTTGCCGATCGCCAGCGACAGCTGGTAGTCGGGCACCACCACCCGCGCGGCGCGCGGCCGACTGCGTCGACCACCTGCGACGCTGCTGACCCGGGCCGGCGACAGCGCGTGGCCGACGAACTCGGCCGGGTCCTCGGAGAAGTCGACGATGTCGATCTTCTCGCCGTGCAGCTCGTGCATCACGTTGCGCACGCGCTGGCCCATCGGCCCGATGCAGGCGCCCTTGGCGTTGAGCCCGCGGACCGTCGGTGCGCACGGCCAGCTTGGTGCGGTGGCCGGCCTCGCGGGCGATCGCCGCGATCTCGACGCTGCCGTCGGCGATCTCGGGCACCTCGAGCGCGAACAGCCGCTTGACCAGGCCGGGGTGGGTGCGCGACAGCAGCACCTGCGGCCCGCGCATGCCCTTGCGCACGCTGACCACCACGCACTTGATCCGCGCGCCGTGCTCGTAGCGCTCCCCCGGCACCCGCTCGGCCGCCGGCAGCCGCGCCTCGATCCGGCCGAGGTCGACCAGCACGTCGTCGGGGTCGCGGCCCTGCTGGATGACCCCGGAGACGATGTCGCCCTCCTTGCCGGAGAACTCGCCGAACTTCTGCTCGTCCTCGGCGTCGCGCAGCCGCTGCAGGATCACCTGGCGCGCGGTGGTCGCGGCGATCCGGCCGAAGCCGGTCGGGGTGTCGTCCCACTCGCGGACCGGCTCGCCCTCGTCGTCGAGCTCCTGCGCGTGCACGACGACGTGGCCGCTCTTGCGGTCCAGCGCGACCCGGGCGTGCTGCTCGGCGTCGCTCGGTGCGCTGGTAGGCGACCAGCAGCGCCTGCTCGATCGCCTCCACCACCACCTCGAACGGCAGGTCCTTGTCCGAGACCATGGCCCGGAGCATCGTCATGTCGATGTCCATGCCGTCAGCCCTCCTTGCGGGCGAACTCGACCTGAACGCGCGCGTTGCGACCTCGGTGTAGGCCACCCGGTGCGCGACCCCGTCGACGTCGAGGTCGACACCGGCGTCGTCGGCGCCGGTGATGCGGCCGGTGAGGGACGGCCCGTCGGCGTCCGCACCTCCACCAGCCGCCCGATGTTGCGCGCCCAGTGCCGGGGCAGCGTCAGCGGCCGGTCGACGCCGCGCGAGGTCACCTCGAGGGTGTACGGCTGCTCGCCCAGCGTGTCCTCGGAGTCGAGGTCCGGGACACGGCGCGGGTGACCTCGGCGATGTCGTCGAGGGTCACGCCGCCCTCGCCGGTCGACGACGACGCGCAGCACCCGCCGGCGACCGGCCGTGGTCAGCTCGACGGCGTCCAGGTCGAGTCCGAGTGCCTCCACCGAAGGCCCGAGCTGCTCGGTCAGGTGGTCGGTCGACGCGCGCGACATCGGGGGCCTCCTCGCTGTGCGGTTGTCCTTCCCGGCGTGGGCAGAGCCGCGGCGGCTGTCCCTCACTGTACGGGGTAG
>CAWDDC010000001.1:0-336515 GCA_963801045.1 uncultured Actinomycetota bacterium | reverse complement strand
CACCTTCGACGACGGCGGTGACCTCGGTGTCGAGATCAAGGATTGCTCGGTCGCTGACCCGTCGGAGACACTGGGGACGCAGTTCTCGGCCCGGGACGGGCCGCGTGCTGCCTGCGTTAGCTACAACCGCCCGGGCCGATTGCCCGCGAATCTCGCCGACAAGGCCGGTGACTTCTCATGCGTTTGCGGTGATAGTCCAGCGAGTCCCGGCGGGTGGTGCTAGCTGGCTCTTCCAGAAATCGAGTCACGCTTCGCGTAGTGACTTTCGCCGCCGTAAGGACGACCGTCGGGATCTCGCCAAAGCGCAGTCGCTCCGGATTCGCGCTTAGCTCGGCGGGATTTCCAAACCAGCCAGGCGGAATTGGTCCGATCGGGTCGGTATGGATGGCGGACGCGCGCCTTGTCGGCTGGGGCAACAGAACTGGGCCACGCCCGTGACACGTTCGCTGTACGTACGGGACGTTGCTGACTTACCACCAGGCCAGGATGCAGGCCTGCAAGGTGCTCATCCGCGACGGCGCCGCGTGGCAGGTCTGGGTGCGGGGCAACAACACCAACGGTGCCCACGGCCACCTGTTCTCCGCCAAGGTGATCGACGGGCAGGACGAGGTGCGGGCCCGCTGGCAGGCGCGGCCGCGTGCCGGCCAGGTATCCGACGCCACGCCGCTGGTGGTGCGTCGCAACGCCGACTGGATGCTCACCGCCGCCATGGGCGAGCTCAGCGGCGAAGCCCTTGGTGGCGGTTGGACGATGGACCAGCTCCGCGTCTGCTGACCCACCGCCGATCTTCCGGCCGTACGCGCGCCGGAGCGACCGTCACGCCGGAAGATCGGTGCAGCCTCACCCACATCTTCCGGCCGTACGCGCGCCGGAGCGACCGTCACGCCGGAAGATCGGCGCGCCGCTGCCTGCGCCCCGCGACACGCCCGGGGCGGAGCCTCCACAGGCCGCTGACCTGCGGCGATGCGGGGCCTGGGGAGAAAGTGTCGGTGGGTTCCCGGATGCTGTTGCCAGCGTCACACCGCAGGCGTACGGTTCCCAACATCTGGTGGTTACACTGGTGTAAGTCACCCACAGGTTGTGTCACAGGTTCGGGCGACTTACCCACAGGCCAGCCGGGTCCGTCCCCAGCGGATCCACAGGTTCGTCCCCAACGGCGACGCGGAAGGAGGCACCGGCGGTGCACTGCCCGTACTGCAAGCACACCGACACCCGGGTCCTCGACAGCCGCGTGGCCGACGACGGCGGACAGATCCGGCGCCGCCGGGCATGCCAGGCCTGCGACCGGCGTTTCACCACGGTGGAGCAGATCCAGCTCGCGGTGGTGAAGCGCTCCGGCGCGACCGAGCCGTTCAACCGCGACAAGGTCGTCGCCGGCGTGCGCAAGGCGTGCAAGGGCCGCCCGGTGACCGACGACGACCTCGCCCGGCTCGGCCAGACGGTCGAGACCGAGCTGCGGGCCGCCGGCGCCGCGTACGTGCCCGCCGACGAGGTGGGCCTGGCCGTGCTCGAGCCGCTGCGCAGCCTCGACCAGGTGGCCTACCTGCGGTTCGCGAGCGTCTACAAGGCGTTCGACTCCGTCGACGACTTCGCCGACGAGGTGGCCAGCCTGATGGCTGAGCGCGCCGACGCCGAGCAGGCCGAGCAGGCCGAGCACAGCGAGCAGACCGGGCGGGCCGAGCAGCCCGCCGGTCCGCCGGGCGGCAGCCCCTGAGACCCGCCGGTGGGGCGTGCAGGGGAAGGTGCGCCCCACCGGCGGTACCACCACAGCTTCAGCAGTAGCAGGACCATGAACGATGGACGCGACGATCGAGGGAGATGCCAGATGACGGAAACCGTCGGCTCCGAGGCAGCCAAGACCCAGCAGGCCTCGCAGAAGACGAAGGGGCTCGTCATCGAGCGGCTGTACACCACGGCCGGCGTGCACCCCTACGACGAGGTGACGTGGGAGCGCCGCGACGTCGTGCAGACCAACTGGAAGACCGGCGAGAACGTCTTCGAGCAGCGCGGCGTGGAGTTCCCCGAGTCGTGGAGCCTCAACGCGTCGACGATCGTCACCAGCAAGTACTTCCGCGGGGCGGTCGGCAGCGCCGAGCGCGAGTCCAGCCTGCGCCAGCTCATCGACCGGGTCGTGCTCACGTACGTCAAGGCAGGCAAGGACAACGGCTACTTCGCGACCCCGGACGACGCGGAGATCTTCGAGCACGAGCTGACCTGGATGCTGCTGCACCAGGTGTTCAGCTTCAACTCGCCGGTGTGGTTCAACGTCGGTACGTCGAGCCCGCAGCAGGTGAGCGCGTGCTTCATCCTCGCGGTCGACGACAACATGGACTCGATCCTGAACTGGTACCGCGAGGAGGGCCTGATCTTCAAGGGGGGCTCGGGTTCCGGGCTCAACATCAGCCGCATCCGCGCGTCCAAGGAGCTGCTGCGCTCGTCCGGCGGCACGGCCAGCGGGCCGGTGTCGTTCATGCGCGGCGCTGACGCGAGCGCCGGCACCATCAAGTCCGGCGGCGCCACCCGGCGCGCGGCGAAGATGGTCGTGCTCGACGTCGACCACCCCGACATCGAGGAGTTCGTCGAGACCAAGGCGCGCGAGGAGGACAAGATCCGCGTGCTGCGCGACGCCGGGTTCGACATGGACCTCGGCGGGCACGACATCGTCAGCGTGCAGTACCAGAACGCCAACAACTCGGTGCGCGTCACCGACGCGTTCATGCAGCGCGGTCGAGGAGGGCACGGACTTCGGGCTGACGGCGCGTACGAACGGCGAGGTCATCGAGACCGTCGACGCGCAGACGCTGTGGGGCAAGATCGCGCAGGCGGCGTGGGAGTGCGCCGACCCGGGCGTGCAGTACGACTCCACCATCAACGACTGGCACACGACGCCGGAGACCGGTCGGATCACGGCGTCCAACCCGTGCAGCGAGTACATGCACCTCGACAACTCGTCGTGCAACCTCGCCTGCCTCAACCTGCTGACGTTCCTCAAGGACGACGGCTCGTTCGACGCGGTGACGTTCGCGAAGGCGGTCGAGCTGGTCATCACCGCGATGGACATCTCGATCTGCTTCGCCGACTTCCCGACCGAGGCGATCGGCGACACCACGCGGGCGTACCGGCAGCTCGGCATCGGCTACGCCAACCTCGGCGCGCTGCTGATGGCGTCCGGGCTCGCGTACGACTCCGAGGGCGGCCGCGCGCTGGCGGCGGCGATCACGTCGCTGATGACCGGGGCGGCGTACAAGCGGTCGGCGGAGCTCGCCGGCGTCGTCGGGCCGTACGAGGGCTATGCCCGCAACGCGGAGCCGCACACCCGGGTGATGCGCAAGCACCAGGCGGCCAACGACTCGGTGCGCACGCTGCACCAGATCGACCGCGAGGTGCACAAGGTCGCGACGACGATGTGGGCCGAGGGTCTGGCGATCGGCGCCAAGCAGGGCTGGCGCAACGCGCAGGCCTCGGTGCTGGCGCCGACCGGCACGATCGGCTTCATGATGGACTGCGACACGACCGGCATCGAGCCGGACTTCTCGCTGGTGAAGTTCAAGAAGCTCGTCGGCGGCGGGTCGATGCAGATCGTCAACCAGACCGTGCCGCGGGCGCTGACCAAGCTCGGGTACGCGACGGAGACGATCGAGGCGATCGTCGAGTACATCGCCGAGCACGGGCACGTCATCGACGCGCCGGGGCTGAAGCCGGAGCACTACGAGGTGTTCGACTGCGCGATGGGGGAGCGGTCGATCAGGCCGATGGGCCACGTGCGGATGATGGCGGCGACGCAGCCGTTCCTGTCCGGCGCGATCTCCAAGACGGTCAACCTGCCGGAGTCGGCGACGGTCGAGGACATCGCCGACGTCTACTACCAGGGCTGGAAGCTCGGGCTGAAGGCGCTGGCGGTCTACCGGGACAACTGCAAGGTCGGCCAGCCGCTGGCCGACGGCGCGGAAGAAGGCCGGAGGTCGTCGAGGTGCCGGTGGCCGCTGGCCCGGTGCGCAAGCGGCTGCCGAAGTCGCGGCCGTCGATCACCACGTCGTTCACCGTGGGCGGGGCCGAGGGCTACATGACCGCGGGCTCGTACCCGGACGACGGCCTGGGCGAGGTGTTCCTCAAGCTGGGCAAGCAGGGCTCGACCCTGGCCGGGGTGATGGACGCGTTCTCGATGGCGATCTCGATCTCGCTGCAGTACGGGGTGCCGCTCGAGACCTACGTGCAGAAGTTCACCAACATGAAGTTCGAGCCGGCCGGGCTGACCGACGACCCGGACATCCGGATGAGCCAGTCGATCATGGACTACATCTTCCGCCGGCTGGCGCTGGACCACCTGCGCGTTCGAGCAGCGGGCGGCGCTGGGGATCTACTCGGCCGACGAGCGGCGGCGGCAGCTGGAGACGGGGTCGTACGAGGAGCCGGCCGAGGACGACGGCGCGGAGCTGCCGGAGGCGGAGTCGCTGAAGACCTCTCCCTGCTCCGGTCGGTCGTCGGACGAGGCGGCCGCGAAGCCGGCGCCGGCCACCGCGCACACCACCGCCGAGCTGCTGGAGGAGATCACCGGCTCGGCCGTCGACTCGCCGCTGTGCTTCACGTGTGGCACGAAGATGCGGCCGGCTGGGTCAGTTGCTTCGTGTGTGAGGGGTGCGGGAGTACGAGCGGCTGCAGCTGACGTGCTCTTGTCGGAGCAAGGGAAGCACAGGATTGGCGACTCCTGCTCCCTCCGCAACACCCGCCAGATCGCAGAGTCGTTCAACTCTCTATCCCCGATGCGGATGCGGCTGCGCGGTGGTGACGGCCCGGAAGTACGGCTCGTCGAGTGCGCGCCGAGCGAAGCGCTCGACCGCGCGGACGAGGAGGTAGATGCACTGCTCGAAGCGGGTTGGCGACCTGAGGACGTCGCGCTGCTCGCCACCGGCAGCCGCCATCCCGAGCAGACCGCCCGCCAGGCTGAGGGGCAGGACTCGTATTGGGAGTCGTTCTGGGACGTCGATCAGGTGTTCTATGGCCACGTGCTCGGCTTCAAGGGCCTCGAGCGGCGGGCAGTCGTGCTGGCGCTCAACGAGTCGAAGCCCAGCGAGCGGTCGCGCGAGCGGCTCTATGTTGGATTGTCGCGAGCACGTGACCAGTTGGTGGTGTGCGGTGATCCCGACTCCATCGAGCAAGTGGGTGGGAGAGCGGTCCTGGAACAGCTGCAGGCAGGCCAGGCATGAGCATCTGGTCGAAGCTCGCGAAGTGCGTGCAGCATCTGGACGAGCCGTTCCGCCGATCGGAGATCATCGGCTGGTTCCGTCGCCATCATCCGGAGGTCCTCGAGAGCTCGCTGGCGGCGCACATCCAGGCGGCCACCGACGCGCCACGGCGAGACCCTCGCTTCGCCGGACGAGAGCCGTTGCTCACGCGGGTCGGCCACGGCATGTATGTGCCCTACCGACCGGCGGCCCCGCAGCTGATGGACCCAGTGCCATCGCCTTGGCGACCGTGACGAAGTCGCCCAATCTTGATCGGCGTATCGGGCTGGTGTCCTGTACCTCCCGGAAGCTTGAACGAGCAGCCGCAGTGCGGGAACTCTATGTCGGCGATGGATTCAGGAAGGCGACAGCGTACTTCGACAGCGGGCGGGTGCCGTGGTTCGTCCTATCCGCTGCGTACGGGTTGCTGACGCCGGACGCGGTGATCGGCCTTTACGACGTCCGCCTGTCTGATCGATCGCGGCGCTATTGCGAGGCGTGGGGAGGTTGGGTCGTAGCCCAGCTCGAAGAGCAGGTCGGACCCCTGCGTGGAATCACCATTGAGCTCCAGGCAGGCGAGTCATATGTCGGCCCCCTCCGGCGCGGGTTGGAAGCGCTAGGAGCAGTGATCGACGAGCCGCTGGCTGGTCTGCGTCAGGGAGAGCGCCTCGCCTGGTACTCACAATTACCGACGGTCACAACCGGGTCCGGGAGACCGTTGAGTGACGAGCTGGTGGAGCTGCTTCAGAACGCGCTGCCATTTCGCAGAGCGACCTCTCATCGACTCGCCCGACACTCGCTCGGCCAGGCCTGTACTCATGGTGGGTCGATGGCCCTGGTGCAACGGACTTGACGCGGGGTCTGGGCCACCCGGTCGAGCCCGGACTCATCTATGCCGGGCTGACAGGCGCCACGCACTGGCCGAGTGGGAAGCGGTCCGCGAGCACCTTGTACGGCCGGGTGATCGGCGACCATCTCCGGGGACGAGCCAGCGGGTCGACGTTCCGGCTGACGCTCGGTGCGATCCTGGGCAGCGCGAACGGTTGGCAGCAGATCGACGAAGCGGCTGTCACCGCCTGGATGGCCCGACATCTTCGGGTTAGGCCCGCTCCGGCGGACGACCGCGATTCGCTTGGGCGGCTCGAAACCGAGGTGTTGGCGCGGCTGGATCCACCGTTGAACCTGGGAAAGGTACCGACGACGCCGTTGAGGCGGCGTCTGACGGAGCTGCGGCGAGCGGCCGGGGCCGATTAAGTCTCGCGCCGTATCGTCTGAACCGGTGACCCGCCACGTCCGCGTCCATAATGCTGTCACATGAACCCCGACCTGCTCTTCCTGCTGGCCGGGTTCTCGCTGCTGCTCGCGGTGCTGCTGCCGATGCTGCTGGAGCGGCTGGCGGTGTCGGCGCCGATGGTGCTGCTGCTGGTGGGCGCGCTGATCGGTCTGCTGCCCCAGTTCTCCGGCATGGACGTCACGCCGAGCGATCATCCCGACTTCGCCGAGCACCTGACCGAAGTCACGGTCGTGGTGGCGCTGATGGGCGTCGGGCTGGCGCTCGACCGCCCGCTCGACCTGCGCAAGCCCCACAGCTGGTCGGCCTGGGGCGCGACCTGGCGGCTGCTGGCGATCGCGATGCCGCTGTGCATCGCCGCCGTGGCGCTGCTCGGCTGGTGGGCGGTCGGGCTGGCGCCCGCGGCCGCGATCCTGCTCGGCGCCGCGCTCGCCCCCACCGATCCCGTACTCGCCTCCGACGTCCAGGTCGAGGGGCCGACGCCCGCGCACCAGGTCGAGGGCGACGACGAGATCGACGAACGCGACGAGGTGCGGTTCGCCCTCACCTCCGAGGCCGGGCTCAACGACGGCCTGGCGTTTCCCTTCGTCTACCTCGCGATCATGGTGGCGACGATGGGGTCGTTCACCGACTGGGGCCTGCGCTGGTTCGGCTGGGAGCTGGTCGGCAAGGTCGTCGTGGGCGTCGCGATCGGCACGGTGGTCGGCTGGGCGCTGGCCCGGATGGCGTTCCGCTCCCGCCGCCCCTCGCTGCGGCTGGCCGAGACCGGCGAGCCGTTGCTGGCGCTCGCGGCCGTGCTGCTGTCGTACGGCATCGCCGAGGTCGCCGGCGGCTACGGGTTCCTCGCGGTCTTCGCCTGCGGGATGGCGCTGCGGTCGGCCGAGCGCGGCCACGACTACCACGTGCACATGCACGGCGTCGTCAACCGGCTGGAGCGGCTGCTGACCCTCGCCGTCCTGCTGCTGCTCGGCGTCACCCTCACCAACGGCCTGCTCAGCGCCCTCACCTGGGAAGGCGCCCTCGTCGGCCTCGCTCTTGTCTTCGTCGTCCGCCCGCTGGCGGGGTGGGTCGCCCTGACCATCGGCTCCCGCGCGCACGTCGGGCCCCGCGCCCTCGGCCACCGGGAGCGGTGGGCCACCGCGGCGTTCGGGGTACGCGGCGTCGGCTCGCTCTACTACCTCGCGTACGCCAGCAACCAGACCGAGTTCGGCGAGATCGACGTGCTGTGGGCGACGGTCGGCTTCACCGTCGCGTTGTCGGTGGTCGTGCACGGGGTGGCCGCCCACCCGGTGATGCGCTGGCTCGAGGGGGCCCGGGCGGCGCGCTGACAGGGAGGTCAGGCATCCAGCGACGCCGCCCGGTGCGCCGCCACCGAGTCAGGTGATGTCGACCTCCAGCTCGTAGACCTCGGTCGTCGGGGTGGCCGGCCTTCTCGTGGATCCGCTGGACCGCCTCCTTCGACGGGCCCGCGGACAGGCAGAACACCTTGCCCTGCTCGGGGTCGAGCCAGGCGTGCTCGAAGTGCACGCCTTCCGTGTCCTCGATCTCGAGGTCGCGCTCGTGCGCCTCCCGCAGCTGCTCCTCGGTGACCCCGACGAACCCGCTGTGCACGTCCATGAACTTCGGCATCTCAGTACTCCTTGATCGGTGGTGGGGCTGACCAGGCAACGCTCTCGTGGACGCCCGGAACCGGTCATCGGTCACTTGACCGATCTCGCCGCCGCCCCCGGTCCCTTCCCCTACGGTTTGTCCCGGGAGGTCCGTCGTGCCGGTACGTGACGTCGTCGCCTCGCCCGTCCTGGTCGGACGCGACGAGGCGCTTGCGAGCGCCCACCGCCGCATCGAGGCCGCCGCCGACGGCAACGGCCGGCTGCTGCTGGTGTCCGGCGAGGCGGGCATCGGCAAGTCGCGGTTGCTGGCCTCGATCAGCCGTCGCGCCGAGCAGCAACAGTTCGCGGTCGTACGCGCCGCCGCCTTCCCCGGCGACGCCGAGGCCTCCGGCGGCCTGCTGCTCGACCTGGCGGGCGACCTGCGCCGGGCGAGCGACGCCACGAGCCAGGAGGTCGGTGCGGCGATCTCCACCCGCCTCCGGCAGTCCCTCGCCGACGACGTCGACCCCCGCCGGCGCCGCCGGCTGCTGGTGCAGGACCTCGCCGACACGTTCGCCCAGCTCGACACCGACCTGAGGCTGCTCGTGCTGCTGGAGGACCTGCACTGGGCCGACGAGCTCAGCCTCGCCGTGCATCGGCCACGTCGCCGGCCGGCTCGGCGACCGGCCACACCCTGGTCGTCGGCGCGTACCGCACCGACGAGCTGTTCCCGAACGCGCCGATCCGGGAGTGGCGCGGCCGGCTGCTGTCCCAGCGGGTCGCCCAGGAGATCGGGCTCCCGCGGCTGACCGTCGAGCAGACGGCCACGGTGGCGAGCGCCGTGCTCGGCCGGCCCGCCCCGGCCCAGATCGTGGCGGTGCTGCACGAGCGCAGCGACGGCATCCCGCTGCACGTCGAGGAGCTGCTCGCCGCCGCCGGCGACCCGACCCAGCCGGGCGCGCTCGACGCGGGCGCGCGCACCGGCGATGTGCCGGACACGATGGCCGACGCCCTGCTCACGCGGCTCGACCGCGCTCGACGACGACACGCGCGACGTGGCCGCTGCGGCCGCGGTCATCGGCCGCTCCTTCGACTTCGACCTGCTCGCCGCGGTCACCGCAGCAGCACCCGGACACCGTGTTCGCGCTGCCTGCGCCACCTCCAGCAGGTCTACCTCGTGCAGGCCGGCCCGGACGCCGTGACGTTCGACTTCCGGCACGCCTGATCCGCGACGCCCTCTACGGCGACGTCGCGCTGCCCGAGGCGGCGACAGCTGCACGAGCGGGTCGCCGCGCGTCGCCGCCGAGCGCGGCTACCCGGACGCCTTCCTGTCCGCGCACTTCGACCTCGCCGGCCTGCGCGAGCCCGCGTACGCGCACGCGCTGCGCGCGGCCCGCGCAGGCGGCCGCGCTGTCGGCGCACCGCGAGGCGCTCGAGCTCTACCGCCGGGCGCTGCGCAACCTGCCCCGCGGGCACACCGCCGCTGGAGCACGCCGGCCTGCTGACCGCGCTCGGCGACGAGGCGGCCGCCGTCGACGACAACGCCGCGGCCGCGCAGGCGTACGCGGCCGCCGGCGACCTGCTCACCGAGGCCGGCGACCCGCTCGCCGCCGCGGCTGTCGTGCCGGCGCATGGTGGCGGTCGCGCACCTGCTCGGTGACGGTCTCGACAAGCGCGTCGGCCCGGCTGCGAGCGCGCGCTGGCCAGCCTCGACGGCGTGCCGGACGCCGACCGCGGTCCGGGCCCGGCTGCTCGGCCGCGCTGGCGGCCGCGTACATGCTCGACCGCCGCCTCGACGAGTCCCTCGACCACGGCGAGCGGAGCCGGGCGCTCAGCCGCGAGGTCGGCGACGAGGCGACCGAGCTCAACGTCGCGGCGACGGTCGGGTCGGTGCTGGTCTTCGCCGGCCGGATGGATGACGGCTGGCGCGATGCTGCGAGGACGGCGATCGCCCGAGCCGTCGCGCGGCCGGCTACGAGGCGGAGGCGGCCCGCGGCTACCGGATGATCGGGTCCTCCGCCTCGGTGCTGGTGGAGTACGACTCGCGCGGAGCGGTGGCTGGCGAGCCGGCATCGACTACGCCGGGCGGGTCGAGCTGTGGAACCACCGCAGCTACATGGCCGCGCACCTCGCCCACGTCCGGTGGGCGACCGGCGAGTGGGACGCCGCGCAGGAGCTCGCCGAGCACGCGCTCGCCGACGGCCGCGGCGGCATCACCACCCGGATCACCGCCGCGGTACGTGCTCGGCTACCTCGCCCTCGGCCGCGGCGAGCTGGGACGGCGCCGTCCGGTTCCTCGAGGAGGCGTACGACCAGGGCGACGCGATGGACGAGCTGCAGCGGGTCTCACCGGCGCTGTGGGGACTGGCCGAGACCGCGCTGCTGCGCGGCGACCACGACAGCGCCGCGCCGGCTGTGCGAGCGCGGCCTCGCCGTGTCGCAGCGGGTGGCCGACGCCGCGTACCTGTTCCCGTTCCTCGTCACCGGCACCCGGGCGCTGCTGGCGCGCGGCGACGGTGCCGGCGCGGAGGCGTGGGTCGACCGAGGTCGAGGCGGCGCTCCGGCACCGCGAGATCCCCGGCACGCTGCCTGCGATCCCACACGCGCGTGGGCTGCTGCTGCCGCGGCCGGCGACGATGCCGCAGCCGAGAGCGTGCCTTCGGCGAGGCGGCCGGCGCGTGGCAGCGGGCGGCGCCGGTTCTGGGAGGGCGCGTGGGCGCAGCTGGACGCCGGCCCGGTGCGCGCGGGGCGCAACGGGCCGGACCGAGGTCGGCCGCGCTGGTCGACGCGGTCCGCGCTGCCGGCGAGCCGCTCGGTGCCGCGCCGCTGCTGGCGGCGGCGGACGGCCGTGGTCGCTGCGCAGGAGCGGCTCCGCGAGGCCCAGCCCTGGCACCCGCTGACCGAGCGCGAGCATCGCCGTCGCGCGGCTGGTTGCCGCGGGCATGACGAATCGCGAGATCGCGCGCCGCAGCTGGTGGTGTCACCCAAGACGGTGTCGGCGCACGTCGAGCACATCCTCACCAAGCTCGGCGCCGGCCGTCGGGCCGAGATCGCCGCGTGGGTCACGCGGCTGGACGACTGAGGCGCGAAGCTTGGCAGCGGTGTTAGCAGGAGGCGCGCTCAAGCGAGCGGCGAGGCTGGCGATTCATAAGCGCTAATAGCCGAAGATATGAACGCTCACTACATCGATCTCTCGGCGTGCGTCGCCGAAGAACGCGCCCATCCGGCGAACAACCTTCTGAAACGGTCGCTCGCGTATTCGCCCAGATTCATCGTGCAAGTGCAACGGCACCACCAGAAATAGATGGTGGGCATCCGGAGCGACGTGCGCCTTCCACAGGTCCTTAAGGTCGTGGTTGTTCGCCGTTGTTCCCCCGCGTTCGACCTCAGCGATGATGCCCCTCGTCGGTGCCAGTCGAAAGAAGAAGTCCGGACGACTCTGAGTTACAAGCCCATCCTGAGGTGTCAGCACCACCTCCGAGCGAAACCGTAGTTCGTGCTCAAGGAGACTGCCTACATGGTCTTGGATCGCCTTGCTCTGCGCTCGGAACACATGTAGCGCCGTTATGTTGTCGGCGTGGTTTTCGAGGTGAGCTCTGAGACGGCCCGCCATTGAATCCACCTGCTGAAGTTCGGTCATTTCGATTGGGGACGGCGACAGCTTTACATGACGCTCGTACTCCGGCATGTGTTGAGCTTGACAGCATTACCAGGCGTGTGCCGTCGAAAAGCGAAAGCGGCGTCAGGCGATCCAGGCGGGTACGCCGCGGTCGGTGCCGTCGACCATCGCCGCCCGACCCTCAGGCGGCGACGTCACCATCGCGACCAAGCCGGCCTCGGCGTCGGCGGTGACCTGGCGCGTACGGCCGGGTGCCAGCACCAGCGTGTCGCCGATCTCGACGCGGGCCGTACGGCCGTCGAGCACGACGTCGGCAGCCCCCTCGAGCACGGTCCACACCTGCTCCACGTCGAACGAGTGCTCCGGGCCCTGCGCGCCGGGCTGCATCTCCACCCGCCACAGCGACCGGCCGGCGCCGCCGACGGTGGGGGAGGCGAGGGTGGTCATGACGGCGTTCGGGGTCTCGGTGCGCCGCTGGTCGGCGCGGTGGATGACAGACAAGGCAGGCACTCCGGTACGATCGACAATGTGGTTGTCTTAATGGTGAACCTGGTTGTCGATCGTGTCAACTGAGATGCCCGGCCACGAGCTGGCCCTGCGACTGCTGCTCGGGTTCCGGCTCCTGGTCGACGAGCTGCACGACGAGCTGGCCCGGCAGGGGCACCCGGACGTGCGGCCGCTGCACGGGTTCGTGCTGCAGGCGATCGGCCCGGATGGTGCCACCGCCGCGGAGCTGGGGCGCCGGCTCGGCGTCTCGAAGCAGGCCGCCGGCAAGACCGTCGACGGGCTCGAGCGGCTGGGCTACGTCGAACGGTCCCCGGACCCGGCCGACGCCCGCCGGACCACGATCCGGCTGACCGCCCGCGCCGACGACTGCCTGGCCCGCTCCGCTGTCATCTTCGGCCAGCTGCGGGAGCAGTGGGCCGAGCGGATCGGGCGCACGCACCTCGCCCGGCTCGAGGACGACCTGCGCACGCTCACCCCGGCCGACGCATTCCGGCTGGACGCGCCCGGGTGGTTCGGCGGCAGCGCGTAGGTCCGCAACAGGCAGACGTCGCTTCTGCGGACTCGCCGTCGCCGCGCCCCACTCGTGGGCATGCATGTGCTTGGTCGACTCTCATGCCTGTGGACAAGAAGCACCGTCCACAGGACCGGGCCGCATGCCCGCGACGACCAGCACTCTCGATGCAGGCTGCCGCCATGCCTCGTTCACGCCGTCGCACCCGCCATCGCCAGGGCCCGGACCGACTCCGCCGGACTCGGGGGAGAACACGATCTGAGGTGAAGGAAGCCCCGTGCCCGTGCGGCTGCGGTCGAGTCACCGCCGAGGTGCCGGGCGACCAGATCTTCCACTACATCGAGACCCATCGCACTGCCGAGGATGACGAATGGATGCAGCGCTCCCTCGACGCCGAGGCACGCGGCGACGCCGCCGCCGCCCTCGAATGCCACGAACACGTGCTGCAGGTAGTCGAGTCGCCGCGTCGGTATGAGCTCGCGTACTTGGCGCACCTCGGCGACGACGCCCCCGGCTGGCTGATCTGCCGGTGGATCCTGGCCCAGGCCAAGGCGTCTTTGCTGATGAGCGGCGACCCACGAGTACAGATGGCAACGGTGTTGGTGCTCGCGGGCACGTACGAGCTGCCGGACGAGGACGACGACTGGGCGATGCTCGAGCTCGGGACTGGCGTTGCCGGGACTGACTGGTTGGTCCGTGAGCTTCTCGTCCACACCTACTCCGGCCTCGCGGACTTCCTGGACGAACGCGCTCGACCCGAGCTTGTGGCCCGCGCCCCGCGCATCCGAGACTGGATCGACGAGCCGCTACGCGTCTACCGCTTTGTCGACCTCCGCGACGACCGGCTCACGGTGCTCGAGGTCGGCTCGACGCGTACTCATGAGGTGCTGCACCTTGGCTGCGCGCTCGGGATGGAGCGTGACGCCATGGTGCTCGGCCGACTGGTGCCGTCCGGTGTCGATCCCGGTCTGATGTTCGAGTGGCGCCCGCTCGAGGTGGACGAGGAGACCGCCCTCGAGCTGGTGGACACACTCGAGGCGGACGACCCAGACGAGTGGGTCTGGACCCTGGCTGCCGCCGTCGGGGCCGGTCGGCAGCCGTACGGGCTCGGGCGGATCGGTCACTCACCCCTGTGGAGCGACGCCGTCGGCGAGAATCTGTCGCGCATCGAGAAGCAGGAGCCTTCGGGCCGCGTACAAGCTCTGATGGACGCCGGGCTGCCCCGACTGGTCGCCGAAGCAGTCACCACGTGCGAAGTAGCACTACTTGTCGCGGAGAAGGCACCTCAGGCGCTGCCGGCCGCGGCGTCGGCAGCAGCCTTGGCACTGATTCACCCCGTCGTCGTTTCGGCGCTTCACGAACACTTGTCGGGCAGCGAGCACCGGGCAGGGTGGGCAGCGATCGCTGCGTGCGTCCCCGAGCCGGCCCGGAGCACCTGCCGTGCGCTGGCCTCGGCCTGAACTAGGAAGCCAGCCTCTTTGGGGGCGACTTCCGGACCGGATAGTCGCGGTGCGCAACCGAAGTGATTCCGCGGAATCAGTTTCGCGTCTGGGAGCGTCAGGATCCGACCGGCACGATCGCGCGCGGCTCCACCCGACGCAACGACCACGCGGCCAGCACCACCAGCAGCACCGGGAGGGCAGCGGCGACCAGGTCGTTCATCAGCTCGGTCGACGCGCTGACGGTGTCGTCGTACGGCTCGCCGAGGAACGGCGTCACCGCCCCGGCGAGTGCCGCGCGGCCGCGAGGCGAAGGTGTGCCAGCACCCCCACGCACGTCGCCGCGACGACCTGCCGACGAGCGCCGCCACCGTGACCACCACCACCGAGGACGACCCCGAACAGCTATCGGCGTACGCGGGAGGCACCTGCGAGGGGGGCGGTGCCCTGCCCGATTCCCGCCAGAACCAGCACCGCGGTTGCCCCACGCTGGAGGCATGACGACGACAGCCACCGCCACCAGACTCCGCTACGAGCCCATCCCCGCCGCGTACCTCGACCAGGTCCGCGCCGCCGGCCACGACGAGGCGGGCAACGCGCTCGCCGTGCGGGTCGAGGACGAGGCGGGCACCCGTTGCGGTGCTGCCTGCGCGACAGCCAGCCGGGGGAGCGGGTCGTGCTGATCGCCTACACGCCACCCGGCGGCGCCGGGCCCTACGCCGAGCGCGGGCCGGTGTTCGTGCACGCCGAGGCGTGCGACGGCTACGACGACGTCGGCGCGTACCCACAGCGCGCTCACGCACCGCAAGCAGATCCTGCGCGGGTACGACACCCACGGCGACATGACCGACGGTGTCGTCGTCGACGGGACGCAGGCCGAGCGAGCAGCCGCGGAGCTGCTCGCCCGGCCCGACGTCGAGGTGGTGCACGTGCGCAACATCGTCGCCGGTTGCTACAACTTCTGCGTCCGGCGGGAGACGGACTGAGGCGTCACGCGTCCCGCGTCCGCAGCACGGCATAGCCCGCCCCGGCCGCCGCCACCGCCCAGCCGACGAGCACCAGCACCGCGACACCAGCGCCGTACGGCGTCGACGCCTGCGTCATCAGGATCTGCCCGGCAGCACTGGGGAGGTAGTCGGCGGCACGCTGCAGCCAGTCGACCCCGACGAGGAGCATGATCTGCGGGATCGCGAGCAGCAGCAGCAGGACGCTCGTGATCGTGCCGGCCGCGCTGCGCAGCGCCAGTCCGAGGCCGAGGGTGAGCAGGCTCAGCAGCGCGACGTACGCGCCCGCGCCCAGCACGCTCAGCACGACCTCGCGGCCGTCGACGTCGCCCGCCTCGCCCATCGTCGACACGACCGACACGGTGCCGACGGCGCTGAGCACGACGCCGGCCACGAACGTCACGGCGCCGACGACGGCCGCCTTGGCCGCGAGCACCCGGCCGCGCAGCGGAACGCCTTGCAGCGTGGTGCTGATGGTGCCGCTGGAGTACTCCGACGTCACCGAGAGCGTCGTCATCGCGACCAGCGCCAGCAGGGCCAGCTGCAGGCCGACCGCCGCCAGGTGCGGGGCGGACTGGACGTCGTGCCCGGCCTCCGCGCTGGCCGCCGCCGACATCCCGAGGACCAGCCCGCCCGAGACCACCAGCGCGGCGGCGGCAACCAGGCTCCAGGCCGTGCTGCGGACGCTCCACAGCTTGGTCCACTCGGCGGCGACCGCGCCGAGGGTGCGGCCGCCTCCCGGCTGGACGTGTGTCGTACGGAGGGGTGCCACGGTGCTCATGCGCTCTGCCTGCTTTCGATCGAGGTGACGGTCGTTCCGGGAGTGGGGTTGTGCGTGGCGTACTCCACGCTGTCTGCGGTGAGCTCGAGGTAGGCCTGCTCGAGCGAGGCCAGCCGCGGGCTCAGCTCGTGCACCGGGATGCCGGCCGCGAGCGCGAGGTCGCCGATCCGCGCGAGCGAACCGCCGGTGACGATCAGCTCCTGGTCGGCCGCCTGCTCGACGGCGAGGCCGTGGTCGCGCAGGTACGCGCCGAGCGCGTCGGCCTTCGGCGCGCGGACGAGCGCCCCGGTGCGGGAGCTGCCGGCGATGACCTCGTCGACGGGAGCGTCGGCGATGAGCCGTCCCCGCCCGATGATGAGCAGCTGGTCGGCGGTGTCCTGCATCTCGCTCATCAGGTGGCTCGACACCAGCACGGTGCGCCCCTCGGCCGCCAGCCCGCGGATCAGCTCGCGGATCCAGTGCACGCCTTCGGGGTCGAGGCCGTTGACCGGCTCGTCGAACAGCAGCACCTGCGGGTCGCCGAGCAGCGCGCCGGCGATGCCGAGCCGCTGGTTCATCCCGAGCGAGTACGTGCCGGCGCGGCGCGAGGCGACGCTCTCGAGCCCCACCGTGCTCGAGCACCTCGTCGACGCGCGTACGCGGGATGCCGTTGCTGCGCGCCATCGCCAGCAGGTGGTTGCGCCCGCTGCGGCCGGGGTGGACCGCTCGCGCGTCGAGCACCGCGCCGACTTCTCGCAGCGGGTGCTCGAAGGTGGTGTACGCGCGGCCGTCGATCAGCGCCGTGCCGGACGTCGGCCGGTCGAGGCCGAGGATCATCCGCATGGTGGTGGACTTGCCGGCGCCGTTGGGCCCGAGGAACCCGGTGACCTGACCCGCGCGGATGTCGACCGACAGACCGTCCACCGCGGTCGTGGGTCCGTACGTCTTGGTGAGCTCGTTCAAGGTGATCATGACGACCAGCGTTGCCCGCGCGGACCCGCGACACATCGGTCGATCGACGATCGCCGCGTGCTCCTTCGATGCAGGGACGCGTGCGACTTTCGGCGGATCCCAACGGCCCGGCGGGGTCCTAGGCTCGGCGGATGGACGGGGAGGCGATGACGTCGGCGCCCGCGGACCAGTCCCGTCGCGATCGGGCTAGGGCGCTGGCGACCGACCTGGCGCTCGCGGTCGCCGTCGCGCTGGCGGCCCTGACCAGCTATCAGGACTGGCGGCAGCCCACGGTCATCGCACTGGGCCTCGCCACCGCGGCCGCCGCGTTCGTCGTACGACGCACCCCGTGGCCACTGGCGGCTCTCGCCGTCGTCGGTTGGGTCTGGGTCGGCATGTGGCCGGCGATCCCGGTGACGATGTACGCCGTCGGG
The DNA here is from genome assembly GCA_963801045.1 of uncultured Actinomycetota bacterium. GTDB lineage: Bacteria > Actinomycetota > Actinomycetes > Propionibacteriales > Nocardioidaceae > JACCWP01. The sequence continues at coordinate 319,188 of CAWDDC010000001.1, read as the reverse complement.
GCCGGTCTGCAGCGCGGGCGCCAGGTGCTGGCCTGCACCGTCGCGGGCGCGGTGCTGGTCGCGGCGCCGGCACTCGTCGGCGGGGTGGTCGCCGACGCGGTCGCCCCGTCCGTGAGCGGCGTGGTCAACATCGCCCTGCTGATCGTCGGGCTGGTGCTGCTGCCGGTCGCCGTCGGCAGGTGGGTGGCGGCGCGACGCCAGGTGCTGGAGGGGCTGCGGCAGCAGGCCGACCAGCTGCTGCGGGAGCGGTCGGCGGTGGCCGAGCGGGAGCGCGCGCTGGAACGGTCCCGGATCTCCCGCGAGATGCACGACGTCGTGGCCCACCGGGTGTCGCTGATGGTGATCCAGGCCGGTGCGCTGGAGGTCAAGGCCGCCGATCCCGACGTCGCGGCTTCCGCTGAGCGGATCCGCACTCTCGGCCGGGACGCGCTCGCCGACCTGCGTGACGTCCTCGGCGTGCTCCGGTCCACGCGACCCGAGGACGCGCCGTCGCTGGCGCCGCCGCCCGGGCTCGCCGACCTCGACCGGCTGCTCGAGGAGTCGCGCGCGGCCGGTCTGCCGGTCGAGCGGCACGACGAGGGCACGCCACGTCCGCTGCCCCGGCTGGTCGAGAGCGCCGCCTACCGGGTGGTGCAGGAGGCGCTCACCAACGTGCACCGCCACGCCGGGCAGGTCCGCACCCAGGTGCGCCTGCGGCACGACCCCGACCAGGTGGAGGTGCGGGTGCTGAACGCGCCGCCGCTCCACCCGCGGACGGGCGAGCAGCCGGCGGGTGCCGGCGCCGGACTGCTCGGCCTGCGCGAACGGGTCTCCCTGCTCGGCGGGGAGCTGACCGCCGGACCTCAACCCGGTGGCGGGTTCGCGGTCACCGCGGTGCTGCCCACCACCCGGCCGACGGAGTCCGCGTGATCCGCGTCCTGATCGCCGACGACGAGCATCTCGTACGCGCCGGGCTGCGGGTGATGCTCGAAGCCGACGGTGACATCGAGGTGGTCGCCGAGGCCGAGGACGGGCACCAGGCCGTAACCGCGGTGGATGCCCACCGACCGCACGTCGTGCTGATGGACGTCCGGATGCCGGGTGTCGACGGTCTGCGCGCCGCAGCGGAGATCAACCGGCGGGCGGATGCGCCGAGCGTGGTCATGCTGACGACGTTCGACCTGGACGAGTACGTGCACCGGGCGCTGCGGGCTGGCGCGGTCGGCTTCCTGCTCAAGGACACGCCGCCGCGGGAGCTGGCGGCCGCCGTGCGCACTGTCGCGGACGGCAACGCCATGCTTGCCCCGTCAGTGACCCGCCGGCTGATCGACTCGTTCGCCGACCGGGACCTCTCCGGCGCCGCCGAGGCGCGCCGACGACTGGAGGCGCTCACCGCTCGCGAGCTCGAGGTGCTGCGCAGTGTGGCGCAGGGCAGGTCCAACGCGGAGGTGGGGCGGCAGCTACAGATGCGGGAGGCGACGGTCAAGACCCACATCAGCAGGTCGCTGACCAAGCTCGGCCTCAGCAACCGGGTGCAGGCAGCGATCCTGGTGCACGACGCCGGCCTCGACCGGTGAGCGTCGTTTGGGTGGCGGTCGATCAGCCGTCCGGTCAGAACTTCCGTCGTAGCGGTCGGGCGCTGCCACGGCGCGCGTACGCTCCGATCACGCTACGAGGCATCGGGGATCTGCCATGGCCGCCACCAAGCACCATCTCGCGGGACGCGAGCTCGTCTCCGCGGCGTTCGCGCTGCTGCGCCACGACCGCACCATGGTCGCGCTGGTGTTCGTCGGCAGTCTGGCGGCCGCCCTGGCCTTCGCCCTGATTGCCGTCCCGCTGGTGATCGTCGCCGAGACCGCGGTACCGACCACCGACAACATCTCCCTCTACGTCGCGTACGCCCTCGCGTTGTTCGTCGCGACGTTCGTCTGGCAGCTCGTGCTCGGTGCACTCTTCGCGGCGGCCACCATGCGCGCCGAGGGCGGCGACCCGACTATCGGCTCCGCGCTCGCCGCGGCGTGGGCGAGGCGTGGTCCGCTGCTGGCGTGGGCGCTGGTCTCCACCCTCGTCGGCCTGGCCATGCTGGCACTCGAGCGGCTCGGTGTGGCCGGCATGATCGTCCGCGTCCTGGCCGGTGTCGGCTGGGCGGTCGCGACCCTGTTCGCGGTGCCCATCCTGATGACCGAGGGCAGCGGACCCTGGCCCACCATCCACCAATCGTCCCGGCTCATGGTCGAGAAGTTCGGGACCAACGTGCGCTCGACCGTCCGGCTGGGCTTCACCTTCGGCCTGCTGATGCTCGCGACCGTGGCCCTGACCGTCGGCGCCGGCTACGTCGTCGCCACCGCCTGGGACGGCGAGGTCAACGCCACCGTGATCATCGCGAGCGTCTTCGCCGTCATCGGCGCGGTGGCCTTCGTCGCCCTCGCCACCCTCTACTCCGCGCTCGGCATGTACCTGCGCACCGTCCTCTACCGGTACGCCACCGGACGGCCCACGCCAGGCATCGACGCCAGCGTGCTGCCCGCCTTCACGGGCACGGCCGCCTGACCCTCAGGTCGTGCAGATCGGCGTGATGCCCTCGTCGGGGACGAGCAGGCCGCGGTAGCCGTCTGCGGAGTACCACCCGGCGTCGGGGTCCTCACCGGTCACCTCGGCCAGCCCGGTGACGTACCACTCGTCGGGGTGGTCGGGCGCCTCGTCACGCACCGTGCGCAGGTCGATCACCTGCAGGGTGTCCTCGTCGTCGAACGCGAACGTGTAGCGGGCGATGTCGGCCGACCGCCAGTCGACGTCGAGCGGGTCCACCTCGGTGTAGCCGTCCGGCACGTCGCCCAGCGTCAGCGTCTCGAGCGAGGCGTCGCCGTCGGCCTCGACCCCCCAGGTGTCGAGCACCTTGTCGGCGTCGTCGCTGCGGTCCTGGGTCAGCTCGACCGAGACCGAGGTGACGTCGGTGCAGTCGGTGCCGAGCCAGTAGTGCAGCTGCGCGTCGGCCACCTGCACGCCGCCGAGGCGTACCGGTCGTGCGGCCTCGTCCTCGCACCCCGCGAGCACACCCGCGACCAGCACCGCGACCGACGCGGCAACAACACCTCGCAACCGAGCGCTCAGCACCTCAGTTGCACGAGTAGCCGCCGTCCTCATACCCGGCATCTTCCTCGAACGAGTTCTCGCACGGGTCAGTGCCCTCGGCGAGGTAGCGGGCGATGAAGCCCCAGTAGCCGTACTCCGCCCACTGCTCGGTGTGGATCCGCTCGTGCCGCAGCAGGTCGGCCAGGTCGGTGCCGTTGAGCTCGCCGGCCTCGACGATCTCGCGCAGCCGCTCCTCCGGGTTGTCGTACGACCCGTTGATGACGAACATCTCCATCCACGTCGTACCCCCGCGGGACGAGAACCAGTCCGCCGGGTTGGGGATGAAGCCGAACGCCTCGCCGCCACCGGCCGCCATCAGCGTGCCCTCGGGCGTCGCCACGATCGCGCCACCGTTGTTGAGCACGAACTCCACGTCGCTGTCGGAGATCAGGAAGCCGTCGTACGTCCACTCGTTGTTGGAGCGGCGGGTGTCGGTCTCGCTCGGCTCGCCGCCGTTGAGCAGCTCGATCAGCCGGGCGATGTCCTTGGCGCCCTCGTCGTCCTCGAGCATCGCGAAGTAGCGGCCGTCGGGGTCGACCAGGATCTCGAGGTCGTCCAGGTCGTCGAAGGTGTCGTCGTCGACGTCCTCCTGCTCGGCTCGGTCGCGGATCTGCTGGAGGGACATGCCGGCGGCGACCATGCCCTCGACCCAGGCGCGGTAGTACTCGCCCGGCTCGCCGTCGAGGCGGTCGTCGTCCTCCAGCGCCTCCAGCGCGTCGTCGACGGCGGCATCGCGGCCGCGCTCGGTGTCCAGCCAGGCGAAGCCCGGCAGCAGGCTGCGTACGTCGAGCGGCAGTGATCCGGCCGAGAACAGGGTCAGGATCGCCTGCTCGCTCGGCCCGCGGTCCAGCAGTCCGGCCACCGAGGTCGCCTGACCGTCCAGCGTCGACTCGAGCCGGCCGTAGCGGATCTGCAGATCGCCCATCAGCGCGCTCCGAGCATCACTCACCCGGCCGGCGTGCTGCTGCTCGGCGGTGTCGGTCTCCGCTGCGGTGGCGCCGGGCTCGGGAGTGAACCCGCCGACCCCGAACGAGGTGACGCTGGCGGCGGCGTACTCCGCGTTGAGCCCGTCGACGCCGGAGTTGAACGTGCCGATCGCCTCGGACCACCGGGTGACCGCTCCGGCGCAGAGCACCGCGGCCTCGGTGCACTCGGTGAAGGGCACTGCGGCCCGATTGCCGAGGGCGCCGATGAGTCCCTGGAGGATGCCCTCGGTCTCGATGTCGGCGGCGATGGCGCTGCGTACCGCGGCCTGTCCTGCCTCCCGCAGCGGTGCGGCGGTGGCGAACGTGTCGTCGGCGGCTGCCGTGACAAGCGCGGGCGCCACCGGGTAGTGCGCGAACGGACCCGTGGGGGTCTCGGGGGGTACGCCCACGGCTCCTCCTCGCTGGTCCGACAGTGGCTGGCGGACCACACCTTAGAGGCGCCGCGGGTCACCCTCCCGGGGATGCAGGGCAACGGGTCGCGAACTGGTCAAAACCCCAAGCCACTGGGCTGATCGGCCCTTTCGGCATCCCCCGAAGCGTCCTGCGACGTCCCGACGCCTATCGCGTGCGCGTGTGGCACGTCACGTTGGCTGAATGCGGGAGACTCTCCGGCGGCGCAAGCGCGCCGTCAATACGGCGACGCTCGCAGCAGTCGTGGCGGTCTGGGTGCTGCTGCTGCTGCTGCTGGGCCAAGCCGGAGACACCGCCATGGCGCAGCTGGTGTCCAACGTGGGCCTCGTTGCGATCGCCTTCGGGGCAGGGTGTGCGGCCCTGGGCCGTGCCCGGAAGGCACAGGCCCTTCGCCGCTTCTGGTGGTTCCTCGGACTGGCGTCCCTGTCCTGGTCGGTGGGACAGGCGATCTGGACCTGGTACGAGTCTGTCCTCGGCCGGGACGTCCCGTTCCCGTCTCTCGCCGACATCGGCTACCTCGGTATGCCACCGCTCGCGGCCGGAGCGCTGCTGTCTCTCCCCCTTGCCGCCCCCACGCTCGCGGGGCGCGCTCGTACGATCCTTGACGGCTTGATGGTCGCGGCATCCCTGCTGCTGGTCAGCTGGGTGCTGGTCCTCGGACCCGTCGTGCACGCGGGTGGGGACAGCCTTCTCGCCCAGGCCATCTCACTCGCCTATCCCGCCGGCGACACCGTGGTCATCACCATTGTCATCTACACGTGGTTGCGAGCCCGGCACTCCGGCACGACGCTCCCGGTCTCCCTGCCGCTGGTGGGAACCGGTCTGGTGGCCTTCGCCGTCGCCGACGCCGGATTCGTGTACCTGACGACGGCGGGCGCCTACAGCTCCGGCAGCCTGATCGACATCGGGTGGTTTCTCGGCTTCGCCCTCATGCTGTACGCCGCGCTGGACGCGCCGCCGGCCGACGCCGAGGCGCCGGAGCAGGAGGATGACGACGGACTCGGGCGTCAGCTCGGCACGTTCCTGCCCTATGCGGCGGTCACCGTCGCGCTCCTGACCTCGGCCGTCGAGCTCATCGGCAGCGGTCGTACCGACTCGTTCGTGGTGTGGTGCGGGACCGCCCTGACGGCGTTCCTGGTTGCACGGCAGGTCCTCGCGCTGCGCGAGAACTGGGCGCTCACCCGACACCTCGAACAGCGGGTGGAGGCCAGGACCGCCGAGCTGCACGACAGCCGGCAACGTTTTGCAGCGCTCGTGCAGCACAGCTCGGACGTCGTCACCGTGGTCGATCGGGAAGGGCAGATCCTCTACCAGAGCGAGTCGTGCCTCCGGGTGCTGGGACGCTCCGCGGAGTCGATGGTCGGGCAGTCGGTGTGGGAGCTGATGTACGACGATCAGGCGCAGGTGCTCAAGGCCGCCCTCGACTCGGCGTCGCAACAGGCCATGCGGATGCAGACCGTGCGCAACGTGTGGCGCCGTGGTGATCGCACCGATTGCCACTTGGAAGTGACGATCACCAACCTCCTCGACAACGCGAGCGTCGCGGGACTGGTGCTCAACAGCAGGGACGTCACCGACCGGACGATCCTCGAGGAACAACTGTTGCACCAGGCGTTCCACGACTCGTTGACGTCGCTGTCCAACCGCGCCATGTTCAGGAACCGGCTCGAGCACGCGCTCACCCGTCGGGAGCTGAAGCCCGGGTCGTTGGCCGTGCTCTTCCTCGACCTCGACGGCTTCAAGGAGATCAACGACACGCTCGGTCACAGCAGCGGCGACCAGCTGCTGGTGGAGGTGGCTCTGCGGTTGAGCGGCCAGGTCCGACCGGGTGACACGGTGGCCCGCTTCGGAGGTGATGAGTTCGCCATCCTGGTGGAGGACCTCACCGACCCCACGTACACCATCGCGTTGGCCGAGCGCGTCAACGCACTGCTCCGGGAGCCGTATGAGGTGGCGAAGACCATCGTGTACCTGAGCGCGAGCATCGGTATCGCCCACGGTGACCATGCGAGCGACGCCGAGCAGCTGCTCCGCAACGCCGACCTGGCGATGTATCAGGCGAAGGGCGTCAAGGCCGGGGGTTACGCGCTCTACGACCCGAGCATGCATGCAGGACTCGTCGAGCGCGTCCGACTCGAGGCCGACCTGAGAGTGGCGCTGGAGAACGACGACCTCGAGGTGCACTACCAGCCGCTCATCAACATGCGTTCCGGGCAGATCAGCGGCGTGGAAGCCCTGGCCCGCTGGCAGCACCCGGTGCTGGGAGCCATCCCACCCAGCGAGTTCATCCCGTTGGCCGAGTCGACCGGCCTGATCCGAGCGTTGGGGGAGTGGGTGCTGCGGGAGGCCTGCACGCAGACCGTGACGTGGCGGCGCGGCGACGTCCAGCTGTCCGACCTCGGGATCAACGTGAACGTGTCCGCTCGCCAGCTGTACGACGGCGACATGACCGGAACCGTCAGCCGGGTGCTCGAGGAGACCGGTCTCGCGCCGGGATGTCTGACGCTGGAGATGACCGAGAGCGTGCTGCTGGACGACTCCGGCGAGACCCTGTCGACGCTGCGGGCAATCCGCGCTCTGGGGGTGCGGCTCGCGATCGACGACTTCGGCACCGGCTACTCGTCCCTCAGCTACCTGCACCGCTTTCCCGTGGACGTGCTCAAGATCGACCGCAGCTTCATCGAGCGGCTCTCGCAGGGCGGGGACGCCTCGCTGGTCAGCACGATCGTGCGGCTCGGGCACACGATGAACCTCGAGACGGTGGCCGAGGGGATCGAGCGCCCCGACGAGATGCTGATGCTGCGACGCCAGGGTTGCACCACCGGTCAGGGCTTCCACTTCGCACCGGCTCTGCCCGCCGACGAGCTGCATGCCCTGGTGATGGAGCGGACCTACGTCCGACCCGTCCGTGATGCGAGCAGACCCGCATGATGACCGACTCGGCACCAAGCCCTACGACGAACGGACCACGATGACGGTGTCGATGCGCGACCTCAGCGCCGTGCTCCGGCTCCCGGACCAGTGGCCGGCCAGTCTCGATCCGCGCGTTCTCAACGGCATCGACGAGCCGACCCCGTTCCTGGTGTGCGACCCGTCCCTGTTGGCCGAGAGTATCGGCCGGTTCAGGGCCGCGCTGCCAGGTGTCCGCTTGTTCTACGCGATCAAGTGCAACTCGACCCCAGCCGTGCTGGCGACGACGTGCGAGGCCGGCGTCGACTTCGAGGTGGCCTCGGTCGGCGAGCTGCGGATTCTCCAGGCCGTCGGAGTCGACCCCGCCGACGTCCTTTACAGCAACACCGTCAAACCGCCCGGCCACATCCGCGAGAGCGCGGCCGCTGGTCTCTGGCGCTTCGCCTTCGACTCCGCGAGCGAGCTGCACAAGATAGCCGCCAATGCGCCTGGTGCTGCGGTGTATGTCCGGGTGCGGGTCGACGACAGCAGCAGTGTGTTTCCGCTGTCCCGCAAGTTCGGTGCGGAGTTCCACGACGCCCGCGCGCTGATGCACGTCGCCTCCGACCTCGGTCTGCGGCCGTACGGAATGACGTTCCACGTCGGCTCCCAGTGCACAGCGACGTCCTCGTTCGTGCAGGCGCTTGCCTCGGCCGGGCGGTTGATGCGCCAGCTGGCCGGTGACGGTCTCGAGCTGGAGATGCTCGACATCGGGGGCGGCTTCCCCGCCCGCTACGGCGACAAGGTTCCGAGCATCGCCCAGATCGGTCGCGCCGTGATGTCGGCCATCGACGATCACCTCCCGTACCGGCCTGCGCTCCTCGCGGCCGAACCCGGTCGGCACCTCGTCGCGGAGACCGCGGTGATGGCTGCCACCGTCCTCGGCCGCGAGGAGCGCGCCGGGGAGGAGTGGCTCTACCTCGACGTCGGCGCCTACAACGGCTTGATGGAGACCCATCAGGCCGTCGGCCAGTGGCGGTTCCCGCTGTGGTCGTCGCGGGCCGACCACGGGGTCGTGCCGCACGTCCCGTACACGATCACCGGGCCGACGTGCGACAGCGCGGACACCATGTTCTACGGTGCGGCGCTGCCGGTCACGATGGCTGAGGGCGACCGCATCTACGTCGGGTCGGCGGGTGCGTACACGTTGAGCTACGCCTCCAGCTTCAACGGCTTCCCGCCGCCGCAGGCGATCGTCGTCCCGCGAGCCTGAGCAGGTCGTCGCGGTGCGCAGGAGTTCGCGATGAGCAGGCACACCGGGCAGAGCCTCACCCGGATCATGCTGGCCGGCTGGATCGACTCGTTGTGTCTGTCGTTCGCCTGGACCCTGCTGCTGCTGGAGATCCTGGACCGGTACGGCCTGCGGGCGGCGGGTCTGGCCGGGGCAGCGATGCTCGTGGGCATCGCCCTGTCGGCGCCCGTGGCCAGCCACCTGTCGTTGCGACTCGGCGGTCGGCAGCTGCTCCGCACGGCCGCTGCCGCCGAGGCAGTGCTGCGGGTGGGTGTGTTCGCCCTGCTCTTCCTCGACGTGGGTGTCTGGTGGCTGGCGGCGTGCGTCGTGGTCATGAACATCACCGCCTGGACCGGCTACGCCGGGATGCGTGCGGAGGTGGCCGCGGTCGCTCCGGGGCCGGCCGCGCTCACGTTGTACGGCACCGGCGTGGCTGCCGTCGAGGCGCTCGGCGCCGCGAGCGCCGCACTGCTGCCCGCCAGCATCCTGCAGGCCATGTCGACGACGGTCGTCGTCATCGTCGTCGTCTACGTGCTCGCGCTGCTGCCGACGGTGCTGGTTGCCGGTGGGTCGCGCATCGAGCCGGTCCGCGAGCCCCGCCGTGTCGAGGTCCGAGCGAGACCGTCGCTCCCGCTCGTTGCCGGAGTGCTGCTGATGGCGATCGCGTCCGCCCCGACGTTGCTGGCGGTCCCGCTCGCCGCCGAGCTGCACGGTCGCTCGTCGGTCGCCTTCGCAGCGATCGCCTTCACGCTCGGATCGCTGACAGCTCCCTACGTCGCGGGAGTGGTGCAGCGGCGGGCTGCCAACGGGCCGACCACGTGGATCCTGTGCGCCGCCGGGATGGTGGTCCTGTGGCCGCTGGCCCCGCTCAGCGCCGCCGTGCTGTGTGCCGCCCAGGTGCTCTCCGGCCAGTTCATGACCACGCTCGAGGGCTTGCTGGACGCGACGGCGGCCAAGCAGGCGCGCGGTCCCGTCACCGGTGCGCTCGCTCGAGCCACCGCGGGCCGGGCGCTCGGCTCCGCAGCCGGGACGGCGGCCTTCCCCGTCGCACTGGTCGCCGTGGGGCTCTCGGTCGTCACGGGCGGCATGACCGTCCTGCTGCTCGGCGCTGGTGCCGTCGTCGCCGCCTGGTCCGGTCGAGGTCGCCGCAAGGTGGTCGGCCCCGAGACTCAGGTGCAGCCGGTGACCGCGCCGGCGCGCTGACGCGCCCGTTCTTGATGTGAGACCCACGGCGCTACCCATCCCTGTCCCGAGGGAAGAAGTTGCCCGCCCACGGACGGCTGACACTGTGTGCCTGTGACTGATCACGAGATCCACCGCGAGTCCTTCGTACACCTGGTGGACCTGTCCCACGACCGGGTGCTCATCGCGTGGGGCGCGTTCTGGTTCCACCGGCGCAACGCGGACGAGCGCTGGCACGTCGTCGACGACCAGCGCCTGCCGACAGTCGCGGATCGGCGTACCTGTATCGGGCACGGCGCTGAGCCGTTCGGCGCCGCCAGGGTGGAGGTGCTGGACGGCTCCGGCGACGTCATCGCGGTCAGTGAGACGGACGAGCGGACGTGGGTGTGGGTCGGTGGGCTGCAGCCCGACACCGACTACCGCTACCGGGTGAGCGTCGACGGCGCCGACTGGGTGGCCGGGGAGCGGTGGGACACGATGCCGTCGCCCCGGGGCGGCTACGACCTGATGCCCAGCGGTGCGACGTACGACCTGCGGTTCCGCACCTGGCCGACGCCCGAGGCCGCGACACCGCCGGTGCGCTTCGCCGCGCTGGGTGACTACGGCGTCGGGGTCCGGTCCGACAGCGAGTCCAGCCGCCGCCAGCGACGGGTGGCTGAGGTGCTGCAGGTGCTGGTCGAGCGCCACGACGTCCGCTTCGTGCTCTCGCTGGGCGACAACATCTACGAGGGCGAGCAGGGGCAGGTGGATGACGAGAGCGGCGGGGAGGACGACGACTGGTACTCCAGCTTCTTCGCGCCCTACCGGTACGTGATAGCCCGGGTACCGGTGTTCCCCGCGATCGGGAACCACGACACGACCGACACCGAGGGCAGTGACGACCGCGCTCAGATGGAAGACAACTTTCACATCGCCGAGCGGTTCCGCGACGACGAGGTCCGCGCCTCGGTGGAGCCCGGGCTCTTCTACCGGCTGCGCTACGGACGCGACCTGGAGATGGTCTGCGTCGACACCTCGCAGCACAGCGCCGACGACCGCTACCACCGGTTCTTCCAGGCCCCCGACCACCAGGCCTGGCTCGCGGAAGCGTTCGCCGCCGCCGACATACGGTGGCGGATCCCGTTCTCACACCATCCGCTGTACTGCGCTGGGCCCAGCCACAGCAACGACGACGAGATGCGCGAGATCCTGGAGCCGATGTTCGATCGGGGCGGAGTGCGCCTGGTGCTGGCCGGGCACGAGCACAACTTCCAGGTCTCGGAGGTGGACGGGTGCACACACGTGATCTCGGGTGCGGGGGGCAAGGTGCGGGAGGACCTCCCCGCCGGCTTCGACGAGGCGCACACGACGGCGTGGGCGGCTCAGGCGCACCTGCTGCTGGTCGAGCTCGGCGGCAGCGAGGCCCGGCTCACCCCGATCTCGGGTCTGCGGGCAGACGGCTCACTGCATCTGATGACGGCACTGGATCCGGACAACCACGTCGTGCATCCGCCCTTCGTGGTGCGGGCCTGACGGTCCACGGCCCATTCCTCGGGCAAACGCCCACGGCTCGGCTGGCAGACGTCACCATCGCGGCGCAGCGGGTCACCGCCACCCGTGGCTCACCGCACCAGCCGCACCCGCAGCGACCGCGTCGTCTCGTTGACGGTGACCTCCAGCCGGGCCCGGCCCGGGCGCAGCGCGACCAGCCGACCGGTCGCGGGGTCGAAGCGCGCCACGTCGTCCGGCCGCGGCTGCTCGCCGGGTAGCCGCACGCGTGGCGACGCGGACCAGTCGGCGGTCACCGGGTAGGCCACGGGCACCTCGCGATCGCCCTGCACGACGGTGGCCGCCACGTCGGCCCGGTGGCCGACGGCGAGTCGGGCCGGTCCCTCCACCACCAGCTCATCGACGTGCGGGCGCAGCTCGACCCGCATCCACGTCGGCCGCCGGGTCCGGTCGGACACCCCGACCATGGACCAGCCGGTGAATCCGCCCTCGTCCGGCGCGGCCGCCGGCGCCTTCCCCGAGTTGCCGTTGACCAGGTACGGCACGCCGTCGACGCGATCCGCGGAGAAGGCGCCTGCGTGGGCCGACAGGTAGGCGGCACCCTTGCCGGTCTCGGCCCGGAAGCGTGCGAGCCACTCGCGCAGCAGCGCCGACTCCTTGGGGTCGGCCAGCTCGGAGTTGTCCACGTCCGCGGGGTCCTCGGCCGGGTGGTGGGCCATGACGATCACCGATCGCACCTGTGGATCCGTGGCGGCATCGTCCAGCGCCTGCCGCAGGACGAGCCACTGTCCGAAGTCCGACAGCCGGAACGATCCGAGCGAGGAGTCCAGCATGACCAGGCGGGTGTGCCGGTGTTCGAAGGTGCGTACGGCCTCGCCGAACCGCTCCTCCCAGGCCGACAGGTCACCCACGCCGTACGCCTCGTGGTTGCCCGGCACGTAGTAGTAGGGGAGCACCTGGTCCTCGCCGACGCCGAGCTCCTCGTCGAGCACCCGCTGCGCGAGGTCGAGGTCGCCGTCGAAGCCGGTGTCGACGAAGTCACCGAGGACGACCACGAAGTCCGGGTCGGCGGCGACGATCTCCCGCAACGTGCGACGCGCCTGCGCCACCAGGTCGGAGTCGGGGTCGGAGCCGACGAACTGGGCATCACTCATCACCGCGAAGCGCCACCGGCCCTTGCCGAGGCGGCCATCCGTGACCACGGACGAGTCCGGCACCACCTCGGGTTCCGGCACGTCCACGTCCGGCGCCGACTGCACGGCCACGTCGTCGAAGACCAGCCGGCCGTCGTACTGACGCGCGGGGACGGTCTCCACCACGTACATCCGCCGCAGCGTCAACGGCCTGGTCAGCCCCGGTGGGATCTCCGCGCTCAGCTCGCGCCAGCCGGTCCACTCCTCGGGCTCGGCCAGCGTCAGGTTGGTGGACACCCCGGCGCCGTCGACCACCACCGCACGGACCCAGCCTCCCTGACCGTCACCGTTGACCCAGGCGGTCAGCCGTTGCGGGTTGCCCGGCAGCGTGAGGTCGGCGGGCGCATCGAGATAGGCCGCACGGGTAGCGGTGCTGCCCGTCAGCGAGTAGTTCAGGGCGATGCCGGGAGTGCCGTCGTGGCCGTCGGCGGACTCGATGTCGGCGGTGACGACCGAGGGGGCGGTGCTGCTCGACCAGCCGTCGATGGCGTCGAGGTCTGCCACCGCCTGCTGCTTCAGACCCACGGTGACCCCGAGTCGGGTGACAAGGCGGCCGACACCGACGCGTACGACGGTCGAACCGTCGGCCACCTTGGGTGTCACCACGAATCCGTCAGTGTCCTCCTCGAGAGCGACCACCGAGTGGTCGTAGCGAAGCCGTACGTCGCGTGGCTCCACGCCGGTCGAGAAGCCGTCGTGGTCGTAGCCGAGCACGCGGAAGGCGCCGGTGGCGTCGACGTCGGGCAGTGAGACCCGGTCGACGTCGGTGCCGATCCGCACCGGCCGGCCGAGCACGTGCAGCGCGAGCCGGCCGCTCGCTCGACCATCGCGCGCCTCGACGTGGGCGGGGCCGGGCCGGATGCCGGTGACCACCGCAGCCGCTCCCCGGGCGGCGCCCACCTCGGCCGCGCCGGTGGCGCGCCACCGCGGGTGGGTGGCAACCGGCGCGAGTGTCTCGTCGTGCCCGCGGGCGATGACGGTACGGGTCAGGCCCGCGAGGACCTCACGGCTCTCGTCGGCATCGGTCCGCGGCTCGACCGCGAGACCGGTGAGGCGTCCACCGCCCGGTGCGACGGTCCAGCCCAGCCCGTCGGGCACGTCGCGCTCCGCGCCGTCGGACGGCTGGTTCACCACTGCCGGTTGCTCGCCCGCCTCGCGGGCGAGCATCGTCGACGACCCGCCGCCGTCGAGGTTCAGCGCGTCCTCGACGCCCATGTCGACGAGCATCTGAGCCAGCTCGCTCATGGACAGTCCCCGGCTGTCGGCCTGCCTGCCGTCGACGGTCAGCATCACCAGCTGGTCGGTGTCGTCGTCGATCCCGATCGCGGTGCGCGGCGCGAGCGTCGGGTCGTCGTTGGGCACCGGCTCACCGTCGTCCAGCAGGACCGTGTTGCCGCCGGCGGTCACGACCGGGCGACGGTCCGTGTCGGCTGGGTCGAGCGGTTCGGTGCGCACGTCGAGGTCGACTGCCACCTCGTCACCGACGGCCACCTCGGCCAGCTGGTCGGCGCCCGCCCCGACGCCCAGGACGATGATCGCCCCAGCGGGTATCGGGCCGCTGCCCGGCGCGTCGTCGGCCGACGTGACGACGTCGTCCCGCACCGTCACCTCGCGGACCGGCACGTCACCATCGATCACGTCGGCCCGGTCGTCGCTGCCCCACAGCGGCGTGTACACACCGATGCCGTCGGCGGCGATCGCCGGCGAGTTGAGGTTCGCCACCGGCACGACGGCGCCCGACGGCAGGGTCACCGATGCCTCGAGGAACGTCGATCCGATCCACGCAGCACCGTCGGCATCGACAGAGACGGTGGCGTTCTGGCCCGTGGCCGGCCCGTGCACGACGCCGGCATCGCGGTCGATCCCCACACCGAGCGGCGCGCCGGTGTCGTTGATGTCGAAGAAGTCGGCGTTGACGCCGGCCACGGCGCCCGCGCGGTCGACCTGCTGGCTCAGCGGCGTCGGTTCGGACACTGCCCCGGACGACAGGTACTGCAGGTCCAACCCGGACTCGCGCAGGTCGGCGGTGAGCACGTCCGCGCGCACCCAGCCGAGTGGGTCGTACGTGTCCAGCGAGGTGTGCACGAGGCCGGGGGCGACCCGCTCTCGGTCACGATCGACGACGAACGCGTCGGCGGCATCGGCTGCGACTGCCTCGGGTGGCTCGTCGGGTGTCCCGCCGACGGCACGCCCAGGTAAGGCGGCAGTGGCGAGCAGGGCAGCGAGTCCGGCAGCGAGCAGCAGGCGCCGGGGCTGGTGGTGTGCGGTCACGATGGATCCCCCGTTCTGGTCACGCCGGCACGATATGTCCGGAAAGGAGCAAAAGGGAGTATCTCCGTCGGCGTTCCACCGAGTCGACGACTGGCGGGTGAACAGTCCGTTTCCGCGTACAACGTCCCGTCCAGCGTGCGAGCCTTGCCGGGACCACGACTCGATGCGTGTCTCGGGGGGCCCGAGGTGGAGTGCCCGCGTTGCAGGGCGCGATGGGCGACGCCCGTGGCGCAGTGTCCGCGTTGCGGACAGGCGATGCAGGATGCGACCGAGCCGCCGCGGCAGCCGTGGGGCCAGCCCGAGCCGTCGTTCCCGCCGCCGTCGCGCGGCGGGTGGGGCGCAGGGGTGTGGATCGCGCTCGTCGTGGTGCTGGTGCTCGTCATCGCCGGGACGGCGACCGGTGCGACGCTGCTGGCCCAGCAAGACGACGGTTCGGCGCCGACCGCGGACCCCGGCGAGCACCTGGCGACGCCCGAGCCGGACCCGTCGCAGGCCGGCCCGGCGCCGGAGACGACCGAGCCGACCGATTTACCCGCGGACTTCGCCGGCACGTACGAGGACGTCGAGTCGGGGGTGCTCCGGATCCTGGCGACCAACTGCGAGGGCGACGGCATGGGGACCGGGTTCCTGCTCGATGAACGCACGGTCGCCACGGCGGCGCACGTGGTCGAGGGAGCGAGCGCGGTGGCCGTGGACGTGCCGACCGGGCCGGAGCCCGCCCGGGTGATCGGCATCGACCCGGTGACCGACCTCGCGCTGCTGCGGCTCAGCAGTCCGGTGCCCGGACACGTCTTCTCCTTCGCCGAGGACGACCCGTCACCCGGGACCACGGTCGCCGCCATCGGGTTCCCGTTCGACGAGCCCAAGACGCTCACGCTCGGCGTGGTCTCGGGGCTCGACCGCACCATCAGGATCGAGGGCCAGTCGCGAGCGGGACTGCTGCAGACCGACACCGCGATCAACCCCGGCAACTCCGGTGGTCCGCTCGTCACCGAGGCGGGCGAGGTCGTGGGCGTCGTGGACGCCGGCCGGTTGGACTCCCAAGGCATCGGCTACGCGATCCAGGCCTCGGTCGCGGAGCCCGTGCTGGCCGCACCCGCCAGCATGGAGGTACCCGCTGCGCCGGAATGCGTCGAGACGCAGGCGCCGATCGAGCTGATCGTGGACCCGCGGCTGGTACCGCCGCCGGATGCCACCTCGCTCTCCGTGCAGGCGACGCTGGAGACGTACTACAACGCGATCAACAGCGGCGACTACGTCACCGTGGTCGAGCAGTTCAGCCCCGCCTACCGTGGTGGCTTCGACGCCGACACGATGGCCCGGACGCTGGCGACGAGCTTCGACTTCAGCGTGGTCATCCAGGACGTGGCGGGCAGCACCGCCAGCGCCGAGGCCTGGGTGACGTTCGTCAGCGTGCAGGCTCCTCGGCTTCGGCCCTGACGGCGAGGGATGCACGGCCTGGTCGCTCGACTACTCGTTCGTCGACTCGGGCGGGGAACTGCTGATCGACGGGGTGGCGCCGCACTCGGGCGAGGGGCACGCACCCTGCTGACTGGCTCTCAGAGCCGGGAGCCGAAGGTGTCCACCGCGTTGCCCACGGCCACGCGCTCCCGCATCTCGGCGGGCAGCGCCCGCAGCGCGTTCATCGGGTCGTCGAAGTCCCAGTGCGGGTAGTCGGAGCTGAACATCAGCGTCCGGTCGGCCTGGACGATGTCGCACAACACCTGCAGGTGCTCGCGCCGGCGCGGCTCGATGAACGGCTGGCTGGTGAAGCGCACGTGGTCGAAGACGTACTCGCTGGGCAGCCGCCGCAGCCACGGGACCTCGTCGCGCAGCCCGCGCACGTTCTTGTCCAGCCGCCACAGCACGTCCGGCAGCCAGGCGAACCCGCCCTCGGTGATGACCAGCTTGAGGTCGGGGAAGCGCTCGAAGACGCCGTGGCAGACGAGGCTGATGAGGTTGGCCTGGAACACCTGGCTGAGGCCGGTGTGCCACTCCACGTAGTACGTCGGCGCGGCCCCGGCCAGGCGCGGTGAGGTGGTGAAGATGCCCTCGCCGGAGTTGGGGTGCACGGTCACCGGGAGGCCGAGCTCGGCGGCCGCCTCGTAGACGGGGTAGTAGTGCCGCATCCCCATCAAGATGTTCGTCAGGGGCAGCAGGACCGAGACGAATCCCTTGTGTTGACCGCTCCTGCGGATCTCGGCGGCTGCCTGCGCGGGATCCTGCGGCGCGGCGATCAGCGCGGCGCGGTAGCGCTCGTCGGCCGCGAGCCAGTGCTCGGCCAGCCAGTCGTTGTAGGCCGACGCGATCCCCGCTGCGAGGTCGGGGTCGGGCATCGCGCCGAGGCCGAGCACGTCGCCGCCGATGAGGACGGCGCGGGACACCTGGTGGGTGTCCAGCAGGTGCTTGGCGACGTACGCCGGGTCGGAGCCCGGTGCGGCGCCGTCCGGCCCGTAGGCGTCCTTGCGGAGCACGCCGGCCGGGTTGACGTACATCTGGTTGCGCGGGATCGAGACCTGCTCGCGCCCGATCCCCGACGACGGCGAGCGGGGGTCGTCGAGACCGATGCGGTGCCGGGCCGCGGAGGAGAGGTACGGCGCGAGGTCGGCCAACCCGCCGCGCAGCACGGGGTGGACGTCGCAGTCGACCAGGGTGTAGCCGGACTCGTGCTGCACGGTGCCTCCAAGCGCCGCGGTGGAGCGTACTGCAGCAACATTGCGCCGCCGACGCCGAATGGCTGACAGACTGTCACGCGTGGAGCATCAGGTCGGCACCGTCGACGAGCTGCGCGCCGAAGGCTGCCGCGTGGTCGAGGTCGACGGCCGCCGGATCGGGGTGCTCAGCGTGGGGGACGACTTCTTCGCCGTACGCGACCGCTGCCCGCACCGCGGCGCCCCCGTCAGTCAGGGCATCGTCGGCGGCACCCTGGTTGAGTCGGCTCCGCACGAGTACGTCTACGGGCGGCACGACCGGGTGCTGCGGTGCCCCTGGCACGGGTGGGAGTTCGACCTCGACACCGGCCGGTCGCTGCTGGAGCCCGACCGGGTCGGGGTGAAGACCTACCAGGTGACCGTGCGGGATGGCACGGTCGTGCTGCACACCTAGCCGTTGGCGCCTTGGGACCAGTCCGGCAGCTGCTGGACCGACCACGCGTTGCCGTCCGGGTCGGCGAAGAACACGAACGTGCCCCAGTCCATCGGGATCACGTCGCTGACCTCGACCCCGCGCGACTTCAGGTGGGCGTGCGCCTCCTCGGCGTCGGCGACGACCATCTGCAGACCCTTCACCGAGCCGGGCTCGCCCTCGACGATGCCCTGACCGATCGCGATCGAGCAGGCCGAGCCTGGCGGAGTGAGCTGCACGAACCGGATCTCGTCGCTGACCCGCCGGTCGTGGTCGGCGACGAAGCCGACCTGGTCCACGTAGAACGCCTTGGCGCGGTCGATGTCGGAGACGGGGATGACCACGAGCTCGAGCTTCCAGTCCATCAGGTGCTGCCTTCCTGGGTCGGGGGTCGGCCGGAGGTGTCGGCCTCGGGAGTCACGTTACGGTCAAAGAGCGGTCAGATCCTGGGCGCCTTCTGCCGGCGTCACCCCACGGTGGCGTGGGGGATCGGAACGAAACGGCGTGGGCAGGATCGGCCCCTCGTCTTCGTCCTCCTCGTCGTCGTCACGCAGCAGCAGCTCCACCGTCTGGCTGATCAGGTGCACGAGCCGATCCGCGGCCGTGATCCGCGCCGAGCGGAGGCCCAGCTCGGCGATCGAGATGTCGGTGCCTATCGGCACGACCGGAGCCACCTCGTCGATGGCGTCCAGCAGGGCGATCAGCGCCACCTCCCGGGCCTGCGGGATCCGCTCGCGGAGCAGGGCGTCGCACAGCCGCTCGCGGACGGCGGCCTCGGGAGCGGGGTCGACCGTCAGGAACCCCGTCGAGACGGGCATGCCCAGCGCGCGCCGTACCTCTTCCCGGACGATCCCGCGGTCCCGGAGCTGCACCATGACCGCGCGGTGCATCTGTTCGGTCAGCCGCTGCAGCACGTGGACGCACGGTAGGGGCTTGCGGCCGGGAGACCGGCGCAGTGCGCTGTCCAGCAGGGCGTTGCCCGTCGGCGACGGGTCCCGTACGACGACGACAGCCGGCCCGGTATCCCCGTGGGTGGCGGCGATGTCGAGGCGGCTCCGTTGGGCGAGCTCGATGACAACGGCGCCGGCCAGCGCGGTGTCAAGCGGGTGCTCGTCCGGGTTCGGCCTGCCGGTGACGTCGTTCACCAGCAGCAGGAACAGCTCCTCAGCGATGAGCACGAGCCCACGCTAGAGCGCCGGCGGCTCCACGAACCCAGAGTCGAGCGCGCGAACCCAGAGAAACAACTCTGGGTTCGCGCGCCTTTCACTGGGTACCCAGTGAAACGTGCACGCGGGAGTGGGCGGCCGCCTCCGGCCCGGCGGGGGGCTCGTCGTGCAGCCCGAACCGGCGGTGCAGCCGCCGCAGCCACGGGGGCGCCCACCAGTTCGCCTCGCCCAGCAGCGACATCACGGCCGGCACCAGCATCAGCCGCACGATGGTGGCGTCGACGGCGACCGCCACGACGAGACCCAGCCCGACCTGCTTGACCGGGGAGAAGCCGCCGGCGACGAAGCCGGCGAACACCACGATCATCAGCAGCGCGGCGGCGGTGATGATGCCGGCCGTGCTCCGCAGGCCCTCGTCCACCGCACGGTCGTTGTCGCCGGTGCGCCGCCACGCCTCCGCGATCCGCCCGAGCAGGAACACCTCGTAGTCCATCGACAGGCCGAACGCGATCGCGAACACCAGCACCGGTGTGGTGATGCTCAGGCTGCCCAGCGCCTCGGTGCCCACCAGCCCGCCGAGGTGACCCTCCTGGAACACCCACACCAGCGCGCCGAGGCTGGCGCCGAGGCTCAGCACGTTCATCACGATCGCCTTCAGCGGGATCAGCACCGAGCCGGTGAACAGGAACAGCAGCACGAACGTCGCCAGCGCCACGATCGCGAGCGCCACCGGCAGCCGGTCGCGGATCGCGGACTCGTAGTCGGCCAGTTCGGCGGCGTCGCCGGTCACCTGCACCGGCGCGGGGGCCGCGTGGTCGCGCAGCTCGTCGACCAGCCGCATCGCCGTCGGCCCCTGGCTGGAGCCCTCGGGCAGCACGTCGACCACGGTCAGCCCGGGCGCGTCGTCGCGGACCGACACCGAGCGCACGCCGTCGAGGTCGCGCAGGGAGGTCGACGTACGCCTCCAGCTCGGCCGCCGGCACCGTCCCGTCGGCCACCACGGTCAGCGGCTCCAGATCGGCGCGGGTGCCGAACCGGTCGGTGGCCAGCTCGGCGAGCTCACGGCTGTCCGACGAGGCCGGCAGCGAACGCTCGTCCGGGTCGGCGTAGCGCACGCCGAGGAACGGCGTGGCCGCCAGCGCCAGCAGCACGGTCGCGACCACCACGACGGTGATCCGGCGCCCGCGCACCGCGTGCCCGATCCCGGCGATGACCCCCGCGCCCCGCCCCGGCCCGGTGGCCGGGCGGATCCGGTGCCCTGCCCAGGACAGCAGCGCCGGCAGCAGCGTCAGCGCCGCCACCAGGTCGAGCAGCACGACGGCGAGCCCGGCGAGCCCCATCGAGCGCAGGAAGTCGTCGGGGAACGCGAGCAGCCCCGCCAGCGCCGCCGCCACCGTCAGCCCGGAGAACGCCACCGTCCGGCCGGCCGTCGCGTACGTACGCAGGAACGCACCCTCGACGTCCGGGTCGACCGCCCGCTCCTCGCGGAACCGCGACACCAGCAGCAAGGCATAGTCGACGGCGAGGCCGAGGCCCAGCATCGTGATGACGTTGATCGAGTAGACCGACACGTCGAGCACCGTGCTCGCCACGAACAGCATGCCGAGCGTCGCCGCCACCCCGACTGTCGCCACGATCACCGGCAGACCCGCCGCCACGATGCCGCCGAAGATCACCAGCAGCAGCACCAGCACCACCGGCGTGGTCAGCAGCTCCGCGCGGGCGAGGTCGGCGGCCGCCTGCTCCTCCATCTCCTCGTCCAGCAGGACCTCGCCGCCGACCATGACCCGCGGCGCGTCGATGCCGCGCAGCACGTCGGTCGCGTCCTCGAGCGCGTCCTCGCCGGTGTCGGTGGGCTCGGCCTGTACGCCGATGACGACGGCCTGTCCGTCGGTCGCGACCGCGGCCGGGTCGGGGGTCTCGCCGCCGCCGTTCCACGGGGTGCGTACCTCCGCGATCCCGGGCATCGCATCGAGCCGACGTGCGGCGGCGTCGACCTCGTGCCGCAGTGCCGCGTCGGTGGCCGGCAGCCCGTCGACGACGGCGTAGATCTCCTCGCCGTTCGGCGCCGCCTCCCACAGGGCCTGGTCGGCCCGTGCGGCCTCGGTGTCGTCGATGTCGCCGACGTCGGAGCTGAGCGCGCCGAACAGCGACGGTGCGGCCGCGAACCCGCCCACCAGGACGGCGAGCCAGAGGGCGAGCACGAACCCGCGGTGGTGGTGGCTGAAGGATGCGATGCGCAGCAACATGGTGGGCTCCCAGAGCGACTCGACTGCTGTCGACGCTAGGGACGCGACCCCCTGCCGCGGATCGCCCGCGGGACCGGACTTCGGCCTCCCCCGGGCGGGGGAGACGGCCACCTGCCTCGCTCGCGCGGGGGAGGTGTCAGGAGCTGGGTCGCACGACGCCGTGCTCGTAGGCGTAGATCACCGCGTGCACCCGGTCGCGCAGCCCGAGCTTGAGGAAGACGTTGCCCACATGGGTCTTCACGGTGTGCTCGCTCACCACCAGCTCGGCAGCGATCTGCGCGTTGGACATGCCCCGGGCGAGCAGGTCGAGGGTGTCCCGCTCGCGCCCGGTGAGGGAGGCGAGGGTGGGGTCGTCGCCGGACGGTTCGGTACGCGTCGCGCGGCTGCGGGTGAAGTCGGCCAGCAGCCGCCGGGTCACCGACGGCGCCAGCAACGCGTCGCCGGAGGCCACCACCCGCACCGCGGCGACCAGGTCGTCGCGTCCCACGTCCTTGAGCAGGAAGCCGCTCGCGCCGGCCAGCAGCGCGTCGTAGACGTACTCGTCGAGGTCGAACGTCGTCAGCACCAGCACCCGGGTGGCCGGCTGCTCCGCCACGACCACGCGGGTCGCCTCGATGCCGTCCATCACCGGCATCCGGACGTCCATCAGGACGACGTCGGGTCGGTGCGTACGCGCGAGCGCGACGGCCTCCTTGCCGTCGCCCGCCTCGCCGACGACCTCGATGTCGTCCTGCGCCTCCAGGATCATCCGGAAGCCCGCCCGCACCAGTGCCTGGTCGTCGACCAGCAGCACCCGCACCGTCACGGCGACACCACCTGGTCGGCAGCGGCGGGCAGTCGTGCCGACACCGCCCAGCCGCCGCCGTCGCGCGGTCCGACGTCGAGGGTGCCGCCGACCAGCGCGACGCGTTCGCGCATCGCCACCAGGCCGTGCCCGCCGGGCTCCGACCTGCCGGCTGCTCCCGACACCGTCGTCGACGACGTCCAGCAGCAGCGCGTCGGGTGCGTACGTCACCTGCACCCTGACCTGCGCGGGCCCGGCGTGCCGCGACACGTTGGTCAGCGCCTCCTGCAGCAGCCGGTAGGCCGACAGGTCGACCGACGACGGCAGCGGGCGTGGCTCGCCCTCGACCTGGAGGTCGACGGTCGAGCCCGGCGGCGCGGACGCCCTCGACCAGCGCCGACAGCTGGTCGAGGCCCGGCCGTGGCGCCCGTTCCGCGCTGCCGTCCTGACGCAGCACCCCGAGCAGCCGGCGCATCTCGGCCATCGCCTGCTTGCCGGTCGCGCTGATCGAGTCGAACGCCTGCACCGCCTGCTCCGGGTTGCGTCCGACGGCGACCGGACCTGCCTCCGCCTGCACCACCATCAGGCTCACGTGGTGGGCGACCACGTCGTGCATCTCCCGGGCGATGCGGTTGCGTTCCTCGACGACGGCGCGCTCCGCCTCGGCGGCACGGGTGCGCTCGGCCTGCGCGGCACGCTCCTCCAGCTCGCCGGCCCGCTCCCGGCGGGTGCGGGTGCCGTCGCCGAGCACCCACGCGGCGGCGAACAGCAGGTAGTTGACCGCCACGTCCTGCACGTCGGCGGTCGCGTCCACGGTCATCGCGATGCCGATGGTGACCGCGGCGATGACGGCCGTGGCCCACGCCCACCATCGCGACCCGTACGCCGCGACGCTGTAGAGACCGACCAGCCCCGCGTACGGGACCGCCGGGTCGGGCAGGGAGGAGAGCCCGTAGACCGTGGCCAGCGCCCCGCTCGCGAACGCGACCGGCACCGGGTAGCGGCGCCGCCACAGCAGCACCACCGCCTGCACGACCACCAGCGCGAAGCCCCAGCCGGGGACCGAGTCGCAGTCGCAGTCCTCGACGCGCAGCAGCGGCAGCAGCGAGAGCAGCAGCACCGCCGCCGCCAGGGCGACGTCGGCCAGCAGCTCGAGCCGGGCGCGTGACACCGGGAGGGACGCCATGCCGGGAGTCTTCCAGTCGGCGGGGCGCGCTGCCTCCCTCGCGTGGGGGATATTTGGCTACGGCGGACGGCAGGGGGCTTGCTGGTGAATTCCCATGTCACCAGCGCATGAGGCCATCCACCCCTGACATGGGAGTTTGGGCGACGACCCCCGAGGTCCGGTTACGGGCGCCCATCCGTACGACGAGCCCGCGTCCGTCGGCGTCGCACGATGACCATCAGGTCGACAGCAGCCACCACCGCGAACAGTGCCACGACGCCACCGACCACCGGCGAGTCGACCGCGAACGCCCATACCGCCAGGGCCGCGCAGACCACGAGGCCGAACAGCGCGAGCGCCATCCGCAGGCCGAGCGCGCTCGACGACGCGGGGTAGCCGCCCACGCCGCGCGGCTGCCGGTCGTCCACCGTGCATTCGCCCCCAGTCGAATCGGCTTACGCCGTGTGGTGCACCTCCTGCAGCCCGTAGACCGGCGTCGGGATGCCCTCGGCCCGCGCCTTGAGCTGCAGCGCCAGGTAGAGCGAGTAGTGCCGCGACTGGTGCAGGTTGCCGCCGTGGAACCACAGCCCCTCCTGCTGGGTGGGCTTCCACATGTTGCGCTGCTCGCCCTCCCACGGGCCGGGGTCCTTGGTGGTGTCCGAGCCGAGGCCCCAGCACTTGCCGACCCTGTCGGCGACCTCCTGGCTGATCAGGTCGGCGGCCCAGCCGTTCATCGAGCCGTAGCCGGTGGCGTACACGACCAGGTCTGCGGGCAGCTCGGTGCCGTCCGCGAGCACCACCGCGTCCTCGGTGAGGTGGTCGACCTGGCCCTTGGCGAGCTTGACCTTGCCGTCCGCCACGAGGTCGGCGGCGCCCACGTCGATGTAGTAGCCGGAGCCGCGCCGCAGGTACTTCATGAACAGCCCGGACCCGTCGTCGCCCCAGTCGTGGTCGAAGCCGGACGCCTCGAGCCGCTCGTAGAAGTCCTTGTCCCGCTCGCGCATCTGGTCGTACAGCGGGATCTGGAACTCGTGCATGATCCGGTAGGGCAGCGAGGCGAAGACCATGTCGGCCTTCTCCGTGGTCATGCCGCCCGCGACCGCCTCCTCGGAGTAGAGCGCGCCGAGCCCGATGTCCATCAGCGTGTCCGAGCGGACGATGTGCGTGGACGAGCGCTGCACCATCGTCACGTCGGCGCCGTTCTCCCACAGCGCGCCGCAGATGTCGAAGGCGGAGTTGTTCGACCCGACCACGACGCACTTCTTGCCCGCGTACGCGTCCGGGCCGGGGTGCGCCGAGGAGTGGTGCTGGTCGCCGCGGAAGACGTCCTGGCCCGGCAGCTCGGGCACGTTCGGCTTGCCGGACATGCCGGTGGCGAGCACCAGCTGCTTCGGTCGCAGCACGACCGGGTTGCCCTCGCGCTCGACGGTCACCGTCCACTCGCCGGCGTCGGCGTCGTACGTCGCGCTCTTGGCCTCGGTGTTGGTCCAGTAGTTGAGCTCCATCACCCGGGTGTAGGACTCGAGCCAGTCGGCGATCTTGTCCTTGGGGGAGAACACCGGCCAGTTCTCCGGGAACTTGATGTAGGGCAGGTGGTCGTACCAGACCGGGTCGTGCAGGCACAGCGACTTGTAGCGGCCGCGCCACTGGTCACCCGGCCGCGGAGTGCTTGTCGATGATGATCGTCGGCACGCCGAGCTGGCGCAGCCGCGCGCCCAGGGCGATGCCACCCTGGCCACCGCCGACCACCAGCGCGTACGGCTGGGTCTCGTAGCCGAGCTCCGCGGCCTCGCGCTCGCGCCGGTCGAGCCACGTCTCGCGCTCGCGGTTGATGCCGTGCTCGGCCCCTCGCGGCCGCGCCTGCCCGCGCGGCTCCTCGTGGCCCTTGAGCTCGTACAGCGTGGTGAGCAGCGTCCACGCGCCCTCGTCGACGAGTCGCAGGTGCCCGCGGCCGCGACCCACGGCGGTCTCGAACTCGATCCACGCCGACGTCACCCCGTCGGCCCGGTCCGGCGGCTCCGTGACGTGGAACCCGTGCGGGGCGACCCGCTCGAGCGTCTCGCCGAGCAGGTCGGCGACGCCCTCCCGGCCCTCGACGGTGCGGATGTTCCAGGTGAACGCGACCAGGTCGCGCCAGAAGCAGGTGGTGGCGAACATGCCCGCCGCCCGCTCGACGTCGCGGTCGGCCAGCGCGGCCTCGAACTCGCTCAACCACGACGCGATCCGCGCGGAGGCCCCGTCACTGCCGACGGGGTCGGCCGGCATCGACGCGGTGTCGACGGTCTGGCTCATCGTGCGCTCTCCTCACGTCGGGGCAGGGTACGTACCGAAGACAACACCCGCAGGGGCATCGGTGCCAGCCCTGTCTCGGCTCACGCACGTGGTGCCGGCGGTTCGGTGGGGATTGCACTCGGGACCGGGCGGGCGGAGTCTTCTCCGTGACCATCCACATCCACCGGACCGCGCGGTCGGCGCGGGAAGGAGTCACCATGGGCAACCCGGTCGTGCACTTCGAGGTCATCGGCACCGACGGCGCCAAGCTGCAGGCGTACTACGGCGAGCTGTTCGGGTGGGAGATCGACTCCGACAACTCGATGAACTACGGCATGGTCAGCCGCGAGGGCAACACAACGGCGGACGGCACCGGAATCGGCGGCGGCGTCGCCTCCGCGCAGCCGGGCATGGACGGCTACGTCACCTTCTACGTCGAGGTGCCCGACGTCGAGGCCACCCTGGCGCAGGCCGAGAGCCTCGGCGGGCGGCGGCTGTTCGGCCCCGACGAGGTGATGGAGGGGCTCACCATCGGCCAGTTCGCCGACCCCGAGGGACACGTGATCGGCGTCCTCAAGGCCCCGCCCGCCTAGCCACCCACCGAGTTGTCACCGTCTCGTCGACCCATGGCTCAACGAGGCGGTGACAACTCGGGCGGGCTGCGGGTGATGACGCTCAACCTGCGGTACGCGAGCGACGACCCGCCGCACCCGTGGGCGGCCCGCCGTCCGGCGGTGGCCGCGCTGCTGCGCCGCGATTCGCCGCACCTGCTCGGCACCCAGGAGGGGCTGCCCGGCCAGCTGCGCGACGTGGCGGCCGACCTGCCTGCCCGCTACGTCGTGCGTCTCCCGCGGGCGGGACGCCGACGGTGGCGGAGAGGCGATGGCGGTCTGGTACGACACCGAGCGGCTGGCGGCGCGCGCGCACGGGCACTACTGGCTCTCCGACACGCCCGGACGTCCCCGGGTCGCGCACCTGGGGCGGCGAGTGGCCGCGGATGGTCACCTGGGTGCGCTTCGCCGACGTACGGACCGGTCGGGAGCTGCACGCTGTCAACACCCACCTCGAGGCGTTCGACGCCGATGCCCGGGTGCGGTCGGCCGAGCTGCTGGTGCGAGCGCACTCCGCGCGAACCGGGCGTGCCGGTGGTGCTGACCGGCGACTTCAACGAGCCGGCCGGTGGGGCGGTGCACGAGCGGCTGGTCGCGCGTGGTCCGTTCGTCGACAGCTGGGCGGCTGCGGCCGAGCGCGGTCCGGCGTACGGGACGTTCGCCGACTACCGGCCGCCGGTGCCCGACGGTGACCGGATCGACTGGATCCTCACCACGCCGGACGTGACGACGCTGCGCGCGAGCCGTCGGCACGTACCCCGACGGGAAGCAGCCGGCCAGCGACCACCTGCCGGTGTGCGCGGTGCTGGACCTCGGGCTGAGCCAGGGTCAGCGGTAGCGGCGGGCGACGTTGGTGGCGGTCGACTCGCCGGGCGCCCAGGAGGCGATCCAGGGGCCGGTGCCCTCGGACTGGTCGATGACGCCCTCCTCGAGGAACAGGTAGGCGCCGTCGAGAGTGCGGCGAGCGACCCGGCGGTCGACGTCGTCGGTGTTGCGCCACAGCCCGTCGAACAGCTCCTCGACCCGCACCCGCGACTGCGCGCAGAACGCGTCGGCGAGCTCGTAGGCCGCGTCGCCCTGCGCTGCGTCGTCCGCACGCAGCATCTCCGCCCGCGAGCAGGCGGCCGCCATCGCGAACAGCTCCGCGCCGATGTCGACGATCCGGCCGAGGAAGCCCTGCCGGTGCTCGAGCCCGGCCTGCCAGCGGCTCATGCCGTAGAAGGTCTGCCGGGCCAGCTTGCGCGACGACCGCTCGACGAAGCGCAGGTGCCTGGCCAGCCGGCCGAACTCGCTGTACGAGGTCGGCACCGTGCCCTTGCCGGTGACCAGCTGCGGCAGCCACTTGGCGTAGAAGCCGCTGGCCTTGACCGCCGCCCTGGCCTTGGCCCCCATGTCGGCGTCGGCCGAGGCCAGGTCGCCCGCCGCGGCCAGGTGCGCGTCGACCGCCTCGCGGGCGATCAGCAGGTGCATGATCTCGGTCGAGCCCTCGAAGATCCGGTTGATCCGCAGGTCGCGCAGGACCTGCTCGGCGGGCACCGCCCGCTCGCCGCGGGCCCCCATCGAGTCGGCCGTCTCGTAGCCGCGCCCGCCGCGGATCTGCACCAGCTCGTCGGCGACCAGCCAGGCCATCTCGCTGGACCACAGCTTCGCCAGCGCGGCCTCGATCCGGATGTCCTTGGTGCCGGCGTCGGCCAGCTCGGCGGACAGCTCGAGCACCGCCTCCAGCCCGAACGTCGTGGCCGCGATGAACGACACCTTCTGCGCGACGGCCGCGTGCCCGCCGACCGGGCGGCCCCACTGCACCCGCTCGCGGGACCACTCGCGGGCGATCTTGAGGCACCACTTGCCGCCCGCGGCGCACATCGCCGGGATCGACAGCCGGCCGGTGTTCAGCGTGGTCAGGGCGATCTTGAGCCCCTCGCCCTCCCGGCCGAGCCGGTTGGCGGCCGGCACCCGCACCTGGTGGAACCGGGTGACGCCGTTCTCCAGGCCCGCGCAGGCCCATGAACGCGTTGCGGTTCTCGACGGTGATGCCGGGGGAGTCCGACTCCACGACGAACGCGGTGATGCCGCCCTTGCCGCCCTCCGCCTTGGGCACCCGCGCCATCACGACCACGAGCTCGGCGATGACGCCGTTGGTGGTCCACAGCTTCACGCCGTCGAGCAGGTACGCCTCGCCGTCGTCGGTCGGCGTCGCGGTGGCCGCCATCCGGGCCGGGTCGGAGCCGACGTCGGGCTCGGTCAGCAGGAACGCGGTGATCGCGCCCTCGGCGCAGCGGGGCAGGAACTCCTGCTTCTGCTCCTCGGTGCCGAACATCTTCACCGGCTCGGGCACGCCGATCGACTGGTGCGCCGACACCAGCGCGCCGAGGCTCGGGTGCACCGACCCGACCAGCATCAGCGCCTTGCCGTAGTAGCTCATCGACAGGCCGAGGCCGCCGTACTCGCGCGGGATCTTCATCCCGAACACGCCGAGCTCGGCCAGGCCCTTGAGGTAGTCGTCGGGGATCTGCGCGTCCCGCTCGATCACGTTGCCGTCGAGGGTCTCGCAGTAGGCGCGCAGCCGGGTGAGGAACTCCTCGCCGCGGACCCGGTCGTCGGCGTCGGTGCGCGGGTGCGGGTGGATCAGGGACAGGTCGAAGCGGCCCAGGTAGAGCTCCTTGGCGAAGCTCGGGCGGCTCCAGTCGGTCTGCCGTGCCGCCTCGGCGACCTCGCGCGCCTCCCGCTCGGTCACGTCGCGGGTCACACCGGCGCCCTTGGCGGCGTCGCCGCGCGGCGCGGGGGTCTGGTCGGTCACGTCGGTGCTCACGTCGTGTCCCTTCGGGTGGTGTGCCTCCCATTGTTACCCGTCGGTACGGTCCGGCGAAACCTCCGCCGCCCGTGGCCCGCGCCACGTGCCGGCCCGGTGCCGCTCTGGGTAGGCCCGTCATCATGGGGCGCGTGGCCGCCTGGGTGCTGCACGTCGACCTCGACCAGTTCATCGCGGCGGTCGAGGTGCTGCGCCGCCCCGAGCTGCGCGGGCTGCCGGTCGTGGTCGGCGGCGACGGCGACCCCACCAAGCGCGGCGTGGTGAGCACGGCGTCGTACGAGGCGAGGGCGCACGGCGTGCACTCGGGGCTGCCGCTGCGGACGGCGGTGCGGCGCTGCCCGGACGCGGTCTTCGTCCCGGTGGACAAGCCGGCCTACGACGCCGCGTCGGCCGAGGTGATGGCGGTGCTGGGCGATCTCGGCGTGGTCGTCCAGGTGCTGGGGTGGGACGAGGCGTTCCTCGCGGTCGAGACCGACGACCCCGAGGCGTTCGCCCGGGACATCCAGCGACGGGTGCGCGAGGCGACCTCCCTGGACTGCTCGATCGGCATCGGCGAGAACCGACTGCAGGCCAAGCTGGCCACCGACTTCGGCAAGCCTGCCGGCGTGTTCCGGCTGACCGACGACACCTGGTACGACGTGCTCGGCGACCGGCCGACCAGCGCGCTGTGGGGGATCGGGCGCAAGACCGCGAAGAAGCTCGCCGACGTCGGCATCGGCACCGTGCGCGAGCTGGCCGCAGCCGACCGCGAGGCGCTGGCAGCAACGTTTGGTCCGGCGACCGGGCCGTGGCTGATCCGGCTGGCCCGCGGCTGGGACCGCACGCCGGTCGTCGGCACGCCCTACGTCGCCCGCTCGCGCAGCCGGGAGACGACGTTCCAGACCAACCTCGACGACTGGGACGACGTCCGGCGCGAGGTCGCGGTGATCGCGCGCCGGGTCGCCGAGGACGTGGTCGCCGAGCAGCGACCGGCTGCGCGGGTCGTGGTGAAGGTGCGGCACGCGCCGTTCTTCACCAGCACCCACGGCCTGGCGCTGGAGCAGCCGACCGACGACCCGGCGCTGATCGAGCAGGCCGCGCTGGCCGCGCTGGAGCGGTTCGAGGACCACCGGCCGGTGCGGCTGCTCGGCGTCCGGGCCGAGTTCGCCCGCTGACGGCGCGCGCTGATCTGACGGGACGAGGCCCGGCTCACCAGTCCACGCACGGTCCGTCGCCGAGGGCAGCCAGGCCGGCCTGGTCGCCGTCCTGCAGCGTGGTGACGTCGAGCTGGGCCTGCGGGTACATCAGCTGCGTGGGGTCGTCGACGTGGCCGAGGCCGAGCAGGTGCGCGAGCTCGTGCGTGACGATGCCGCGCGCGGCCTCCCACTGACCGCCCACGACCAGGTCCTCGACCTGGGGCGCGTCGAACGTGACCGCGCCGCTGACGTACGTCGTGTCGCCGTCGTGCTTGGACCAGGCGCTGCCCGCGTAGCCGGCGACCGCACCGTCGAGCCGGGGCGACTCCTCCGGGTCGCTCCACGCCACCAGCGACGGCGGCCAGCTCCCGCTCGCCGTCACCAGGTCACGGTCGCTGCCCGGCCGCGCGTCGGACTCGCCCACCACCTCGACGGTGAGGCCGCTGGCATCGGACACCGCCTCCGCCGCCTCGTCGACCAGGTCGTCGCCACCGGGCGGGCCGCCGTCGGGGTTGAGGACCAGCTCCACCGGCCGGCACGCGGCGTAGGCGACGGGGGAGCCGTCGGAGGTCACCAGGCTGAAGCGGTAGGCCCCGTCGCCGGTGTCGACCTGGTCCGGCCGCTCGAGGCCGTCGCCCACCGGGCCGCTGGGGGCGATCCGGCTCTGCAGCTGCTGAGGTCCGCCCGACGGTGCGCGCAGGTGCCCGTTGACCTGCCACGCCACCAGCAGCAGCGCGCCCACCGCGAGCACGCTCACGACGGTGCGCAGCCGTTCCCGGCCCGGGGACCGGCGGCCGAGCTGCACCGACGTCGTCGCCGGCGCCGCCAGGTCGACCCGGTCGAGCTCGGCGAGCAGGCGCGTCATCCGGCGTCGCCGCCGCCACCGCCCGAGGGCCCCTGGCCCGTCCCACCCCCACATACAGCGAGTATCCCCCCGCCTCCAACCGGTCCGAGTGGCACCGATTCGCGGAGATGACTACGTTGTCACCCACCGGGATGACCGAAATGTCCCGTCCATGCAGCGGCCCGCCTCGCGGGCCCCGAAGACGTGGAGTCGACCGTGCAGAGACGACCTGTTGTGGCAACCCTGATCAGCATCTCCCTGGCGGTGAGCCTGGCTGCGGCCGGCTGCTCCTCGGACGACGGGGGGTCCGGGTCGGACGACCAGACCCTCACCTACTGGGCCAGCAACCAGGGGACCAGCCTCGAGAACGACGAGGAGATCCTCACTCCCGAGCTGGAGAAGTTCACCAAGGAGACCGGGATCGAGGTCGAGCTCGAGGTGATCTCCTGGGACAACCTGCTCAACCGCATCCTCGCCGCCACCACGTCCGGCGACGCCCCGGACGTGCTCAACATCGGCAACACCTGGTCGGCCTCGCTGCAGGCGACCGGCGCCTTCGTGCCCTTCGACGACGCGGCGTACGAGCAGATCGGCGGCGAGGACAAGTTCCTCGAGACCAGCCTGACGTCGACCGGCGCCGAGGGGGAGACGCCCACGTCGGTGCCGCTGTACGGCCTGGCGTACGGGCTCTTCTACAACAAGCAGGTCTTCGCCGACGCGGGCATCAAGTCGCCGCCCACCACCTGGGAGGAGCTGGTGCAGGCAGGCGAGCAGATCACCGACCCCGGCTCCGACGTCTGGGGCATGACGATCGCCGGCGCCAGCTACACCGAGAGCGTGCACTTCGCCTTCATGTTCGGCCGGCAGCAGGGCACCGACTTCTTCGACGACGAGGGCGAGGCCGACTTCACCTCCGACGAGGCCGTCGCCGCCGTCCAGCAGTACGTCGACCTCATCGGCGACGAGGGCATCGTGAACCCGAGCGCCGCGCAGAACGCCACCACCCAGGAGGCGGTCGACGACTTCACCTCGGGCGAGGCCGGGATGATCATGGCGCAGAACAACACCGAGGCCACGATCAGGTCCAACGGCATGAAGCCCGAGGAGTACGGCGTCGTCCCGATCCCG
Organism: uncultured Actinomycetota bacterium; assembly: GCA_963801045.1. Lineage (GTDB taxonomy): Bacteria > Actinomycetota > Actinomycetes > Propionibacteriales > Nocardioidaceae > JACCWP01. The sequence continues at coordinate 287,041 of CAWDDC010000001.1, read as the reverse complement.
TTCCCCACCTCGATGCCGGCAGAGGGTGAGGAGATCAACAGCCACGTGGCGGGCATCAACATCTCGGTGTTCCAGGACTCCAACGAGGAGGCCGCCATGCAGTTCGTCGACTTCATGACCTCCCCCGAGGAGCAGGTGATCCTCAACCAGGCGTTCGGCTCGCTGCCGGTCACCGAGGAGGCCGCGCAGGACAAGGCGTTCCAGACCGAGAACCTCAAGATCTTCAACCAGGTGCTCGCCGAGACGGCGGCGACGATGCCGATGATCCCGAACGAGAGCCAGTTCGAGACCACGGTGGGCAACGCCGTCAACGACCTGATCGCCCAGGCGGCGACAGGTGAGTCGGTGACGCCCGACGTGGTGGAGGAAGCCCTCAGCGGCGCCGAGCAGCAGATGTCCAGCGGTGGCTGACGCACCGTGCCGGTGACCACCTCGGGCACGCGCGCGGCGACCAGCACCCCCTCCCCAGCGGAGCCGACCGGTGCTGGTCGCCGGCCGCGCCGTCGGCGCTCCCTGACGCCGCGGTTCCTCCCGTACCTGCTGATCCTGCCGGCGATCGTGTTCGAGCTGCTGGTGCACGTGATCCCGATGCTGGCCGGGATCTACATGAGCACGCTGGAGCTCACCCAGTTCTACCTGCGGCAGTGGACGGAGGCGCCCGGCATCGGGCTGGAGAACTTCCGGGTCGCCATCGACGTCGACGGCTCGGTCGGGGACGCGCTGCTCAACTCGTTCCTCGTCACCCTCGGGTTCGCCACCGCCAGCGTGGTCCTGTCCTGGAGCCTAGGGATGTTCGGGGCGGTCCTGCTGCAGCGGCCGTCCCGTGGTCGTGGGCTGCTGCGCACGCTGTTCCTCGTGCCGTACGCGCTCCCGATCTACGCCGGCGTGATCACCTGGAAGTTCATGCTCGAGCGCGACACCGGCATGCTGAACACGCTGCTCGAGCAGACCGGGATCACGTCCGGCACGACCTTCTGGCTGATCGGCGACAACGCGTTCGTGAGCATGGTGGTGGTGTCGGTGTGGCGACACTGGCCGTTCGCCTTCCTCGCCCTGATGGCGGGGCTGCAGTCCATCTCCGACGAGATCTACGAGGCGGCGGCCGTGGACGGCGCCGGTCCGTGGCACCAGTTCCGGCACTTCACGCTGCCGATGCTGCGGCCGGTGAACCTGGTGCTCGTCCTCGTGCTCTTCCTGTGGACGTTCAACGACTTCAACGTCCCCTACATCCTGTTCTCGTCATCGGTGCCGCCGTCGGCCGACCTGCTGGCCATCCACATCTACAACGCGTCCTTCCTCACCTGGAACTTCGGGCTGGGCTCGGCGATGTCCGTGCTGCTGCTGCTGTTCCTGCTCGTGGTCACGTCCGTGTACCTGCTGGTGAACAGGAGAGCCGACGATGCATGAGAGCCGTGGCTTCCGCATCCTCCGCGTCGTGGGACTGACGGGGCTCACCCTGTTCACCCTCGCCCCGATCTACGTGATGGTGATCAGCTCGCTCAAGCCGTTGGCCGACGTCCAGGGCGAGTTCACCTGGATCCCCGACACGCTCACCCTGCGCCCGTTCGTGGACATCTGGTCGACGATCCCGCTGACCCGCTACTTCATCAACAGCACGATCGTGTCGGTCGCCGCGACCATCGTGTCGGTGCTGCTGGCGATCTTCGCGGCGTACGCGATCAGCCGCTACCGGTTCTCCGGGCGGGGGACGTTCCGGGTCACGGTGCTGTCCACGCAGATGTTCCCCGGCATCTTGTTCCTGCTGCCGCTGTACCTCATCTTCGTCCAGATCGGCGAGCTCACCGGCTTCCCGCTGCAGGGCAGCCGCGTCGGGCTCACCATCACCTACCTGACGTTCTCGCTGCCGTTCGCGATCTGGATGCTGGTCGGCTACCTCGACTCCATCCCGCGCGAGCTGGACGAGGCGGCGCACGTCGACGGCGCGGGCCCGCTGACCACCTTGATCCGGGTGGTGCTGCCGAGTGCGGCGCCGGGCATCGCGGCGGTGTCCATCTACGCGTTCATGACCGCGTGGGGGGAGACCCTGTTCGCCTCGGTGATGACCACCTCCGACACCCGCACCCTGTCCATCGGCCTGCGGGAGTACTCCACCCAGACCAACGTGTACTGGAACGAGGTGATGGCGGCGTCGATCGTGGTCAGCGTGCCGGTCGTCGTCGGCTTCCTGCTGCTGCAGCGCTACCTGGTGGCCGGCCTCACCGCCGGCGCCGTCAAGTGACTCCGTCGAGAGGAACGCCCGTCCCATGATCCGCAACTCCGCCAAGGTCGAGGTCGCCGGCGAGCCGGTCGCGTGGCTGGGCGCCAACTTCTGGTCGCGTACGGGCGGTCCGCTGATGTGGCGCAGCTACGACCCCGCCGTCGTGCGCGAGGAGCTGAAGGTGCTGGCCCGGCACGGACTCGGGCAGACGCGGTCGTTCTTCTACTGGCCGGACTTCATGCCCGAGCCCGATCGCCTCGACGAGGAGAAGATGGCGCACTTCGCCGACTTCCTCGACGCGCACACCGAGTGCGGCATGACGAGCATCCCCACCCACATCGTCGGGCACATGTCCGGCGAGAACTGGGACCCGTCCTGGCGCGACGGCCGCGACCTGTACGCCGACGTGTGGATGGTCTCCCGCCAGGCCTGGTTCGTCGAGCAGACGACGCGCAGGTTCGCCGGGCACCCGGCGGTCGCGGGCTGGCTGATCAGCAACGAGATGCCGATCTACGGCCGCCGGTTCGACCAGCCGCCCGCCCCCACCGAGCAGGTGTCCGCGTGGGCCCAGCTGATGGTGTCGGCCGTACGCGCCGGCGGTGGGCACCAGCCGGTCTCGCTCGGCGACGGGGCGTGGGGCGTCGAGGTCACCGGCGAGGACAACGGGTTCTCCGTACGGGAGACCGGCGCGCTCGTCGACTTCGTCGGCCCGCACGTCTACCGGATGGACAGCGATGCCGTCCGCCAGCACCTCAACGCGGCCTTCATCTGTGAGCTCGCGGCGGTGGCGGATCGTCCGGTCGTGCTGGAGGAGTTCGGCCTGACCAGCGACTTCGCGTCGGCGGCCAGCCAGGCGGCCTACTACCGCCAGTCGCTGCACAACTCGCTGCTCGCCGGGGCCACCGGGTGGATCGCCTGGAACAACACCGACTACGACCACCTGGCCGACCAGGACCCCTACCGCCACCACCCGTTCGAGATGCACTTCGGCATCACCACCAACGACGGCACTCCCAAGCCGGCGCTGCTCGAGCTCGCCGACTTCGCGCGCACCCTGGACGACGTCGACTTCGTGCACTGCCGGCGCGAGGACGTCGACGCCGCGCTGGTGGTGACGTCCTACCTCGAGCGCCAGTACCCGTTCACCCGGCCCGACGACCGCACGCTGATCTTCCGGTCGCTGCGGCAGGGCTACGTGGCGGCTCGCGAGGCGGGCCTGCCGGTCGGGTTCACCCGGGAGGAGGACGGCCTGGTCGAGGACTGCCGGCTCTACCTGCTGCCGTCGGCCCGGCAGCTGACCGCGCCGACCTGGCAGCAGCTGGGCGAGCTCGCGGCCGGCGGCGCTGTCGTCTACCTGTCCTACTGCGCCGGCGACTCGCCCGTTCCAGCGCGCCGGGTGGATCCCGCTGGGCGACCTGTGCGGCGTGGAGCACCAGCTGGACTACGGCCTGAACAACCCGATCGACGACGACGTCGTCGAGCTGACGTTCACCGAGGAGCTGGGCGGCATCGCGGCGGGCGAGGTGCTGCGGGTGCGGGCGGGCGGCAACGAGCACAGCCGGGCGTACCTGCCGGTCGAGCCGCGCGGAGCCCGGGTCGTGGCCGTCGACGGGCACGGCCGGCCGGCGCTGCTGCGGCACCCGGTCGGTGCCGGCGAGGTGGTGCTGTCGACGTACCCGCTGGAGCACATGGCCTCCTGCCTCGACCGGGTCAACCCCGAGCCGACCCACCGGCTCTACGCGGCGCTCGCGCAGCTGGCGGGCATCCGCGCGCCGGTCGTCGTGGACGACCCGGAGGTCTTCACCGACACGCTCGTGCACGACGACGGCCGCCGCTTCGCCTGGCTGGTCAGCCAGTCGGCGCAGGAGAAGACGGTGACACCGGTGGTGCGGGACGGCCGGTTGCTCGCGCTGGGCACCGACGAGCCCGTGGACAAGGTGACGCTCGGCCCGCACGGGGTGACGTGTGCTGCGGCTGGACCCGGTGGTTGACTGAGCCGGATGCCCACCGAGCTGGCCGACTGGTTCCTGACCGCGGCCGAGCGTGCCAACGACGCCACCGACCTGCCCTCGTGGCGCGACGGCAACGACTGCACCCCGCTGGTGCACGGCGTCGAGTACTTCCGCCGGCTGGCCGAGTGCGTCGGGCAGGCCGGCGACGGTGACCAGGTCTTCTTCACCGACTGGCGGGGCGACCCGGACCAGAAGCTGACGGCGGACGGGCCGACCGTCGCGGAGATGTTCGAGGCGCGCCGCGCACCGCGGGGCGTGCGTGCGCGGCCTGGTCTGGCGCTCGCACATCGACGCGCTGCAGTTCAGCGCGCACGAGAACCGCTCGCTCGACCGCGAGATCGAGGCGTCGGGCGGTCAGGTGATCCTCGACCAGCGGGTGCGCCGGATGGGCAGCCACCACCAGAAGCTGGTGGTGGTCCGCTGTCCCGGCCGCCCGGAGCACGACGTGGCCTTCGTCGGCGGGATCGACCTGTGCCACAGCCGGCGCGACGACGACGCAGCACGCCGGCGACCCGCAGCCGCTGCGGATGGCGAAGGCGTACGGGCCGAACCCGCCGTGGCACGACGTGCAGCTGGAGATCCGTGGGCCGGCGGTCGCCGACGTCGAGACGGTGTTCCGCGAGCGCTGGGACAACCCGACCAACGCCGACGAGGACAACCCGATCGCCCGGGTGCTCGACCGGATCCGGGGCGCGCGGCTGACGCCGAGCACGCTGCCGCCGCAGGCGTCGCCCCCGCCGCGAGGTCGGCCGGATGCGGGTGCAGCTGCTGCGGACGTACCCGAAGGTGCGGCCGCCGTACCCGTACGCGCCGGACGGCGAGCGCTCGATCGCCCGTGGCTACGCGAAGGTGGTCGGCGAGGCGCGCCGGCTGGTCTACCTCGAGGACCAGTACCTGTGGTCGACCGACGTCGGCGACCTGCTCGCCGACGCGCTGGAGCAGCAGCCCGGCGCTGCACGTGGTCGCGGTGCTGCCCCGCCACCCCGACCAGGACGGCGTGCTCGCAGACCGGCCCTACCGGCTCGGCCGCTACGACGCCCTGCGGCGGGCCCGCGCGGTCGGCGGTGACCGGCTGCACCTGTACGACCTGGAGAACTCCGCGGGGACGCCGATCTACGTGCACGCCAAGGTCTGCATCGTCGACGACGTCTGGGTGACGGTGGGCAGCGACAACCTCAACCGGCGCTCGTGGAGCCACGACAGCGAGCTCAACGCGGCGGTCGTGGACGACGAGCGCGACCCGCGCGAGCCCACGGACCCGCGTGGCGACGGTGCCGGTGCGCGCGTGCTGGCCCGCGACCTGCGGCTGCGGCTGGTGCGCGAGCACCTGGGCCGCTCCGACGAGCGCAGTCGACGACCTGCTGGACGCGGAGCAGTGCGTCGCGCGCCCTCGACGCCGCGGCCGACGCCCTGGACGACTGGCACCGGGACGGGCGGCGCGGGCCTCGACCGCCCGGGCACGTGCGCCGCCATGACGACGCGCGCGCCGTCCACGCTCACCCGGCTGTGGGCGACACCGGTCTACCGCTGGGTGCACGACCCCGACGGCCGGCCGCTGCGGGTGCGCCGTCGCGGTGGCTACTGAGTCGTTGGCCGGTCGGTCAGCTCAGCTCGGTGAGCACCAGCGGCAGCTCGTCGAGCAGGTCGCGGGCCAGGAAGCCCAGCGGTCCGAGCCGCGCCGCCAGCCGGTCGCCGGCGGTGGCGTGCAGGTGGACGCCCCAGCAGGCCGCCTGGTCGAGGGTGGCGCCGCGGGCGAGCAGCCCGGTGACGACGCCGGCCATCACGTCGCCGCTGCCGGAGGTGCCGAGCCCGCTGTGGCCGGTCGAGCTCTCCCAGCGGCCGCCGTCGGGGGAGAGGACGTTGCCCTTCGCGCACACGACCGCGCCGTAGCGATCGGCGATCTCCGCGGCCGCGCCGGCGACGTCGTCGGACACTGACTCGGAGTCGCGCTCGAGCAGCCGGCCCACCTCCTCGGTGTTGGGCGTCAGCACCACCCGTCCGCGCAGGGCCTCGACCGCCTCGGCCTGGCCCGGCAGCACCCCGAGCGCGTACGCGTCCAGCACGACCCGGGTGTCGTCGCGCAGCCGGGCGACGATGCCGGCCATCAGCTCGGCGGAGTTCTCGGGCTCGTCGAGACCGGGCCCGATGAGCACCACGTCGGCGGTGGACAGCGCGCTCTCGAGCTGCTCGGCCGCGTCGCCGCCGCACCGACCCGCCCGCGGCCTCGGGCAGACCGATGACTCCCGCCTCCGGGACGGCGACGCCGAGCGCGGGCGCCACCGACTCCGCGACCGCGAGCTGCAGGTAGCCCGCCCCCGCCCGCAGCACGCCGACGCCCGCCAGCAGGGCTCCGCCGGGGGTCCGGGCCGCACCGCCGACGACCAGGGCGTGGCCCCGGCCGTACTTCGACCCGCCCGGGCCGGGCAGCGGCCACTGCCGCAGGGCCGACGGGGTGATGACGCTCGGGGACTCAGACATCGTGCTCGCCGACGTGCTCGGTGACCGGCGGTTCGCGGTGCTCCACGTGCCGCACGTCGTTGTACGAGACCAGGGTCCACGTGACCTCGTCGTCGCGGCGGAGCCGGCTGATCGCGACGTTGCGCACCGGGTCCTCGCGCGCCGCCTCGAGCACGCCGCGCTCGGTCATCTGCTCGCAGATGTAGCGGACCACCATCACCACCGCGTCGTGGCAGACCAGCAGGACGCTGCGGCCGTCCTCGACCCGGTCGAGGTCGGTGAGCAGGCTCCGCACCCGCAGGGCCACGTCCGCCCAGGACTCTCCGCCCGAGGGCCGGTGGTAGAACTTCCCGAGCTCGCGGCGCATCTCGCCCTCGTGCGGGTAGCGCGCCTCGATGCCCGCCTTGGTCAGCCGGTTGAGCACCCCGAGCTCGCGGTCGCGCAGCCGCTCGTCGATGCGCACCGGCAGGTCGAGTCCGCCCGTCTCCAGCGCCAGCTCGGCGGTCTGGTGCGCGCGCAGGAACGGCGAGCACCACACCACGTCGGGCAGCTCGTCGTCGGCCAGCCGCCCGAAGGCCTCGCCGAGCGCCTTGGCCTGGTCGGTGCCGGTCGAGGACAGTCCGACGTCGGCGTCCCGCTCCTCCACGTCGATGACCTCGAGGCCGGACGCGTACGCCTCGGCGGCGGCGACGTTGCCCTCGCTCTCGCCGTGCCGGACCAGGATCAGCTCGCGTACGCCCACGGCGGCGACCCTAGAGGGCTGCCCGCCGGCCTGCTCGTCGGTGCCGGCCGACAGGATGGACCGGTGGGCCAGCAGCCGCAGCTGACGTGGACCGAGGTGGCGCGCCGCCGGCTCGCCCGGCACGGGTCTGACGGAGCCGTCGGCGGCCGCGCCGGCCGACGCGGTGGCGGCGATGTCCGGTGCCCACGCCCAGGTGCTGTCGGCCGCGGAGCTGTCGATCGGGCTGCGCACCGCGACCGGCACCCGGGCCGACGTGCGCCGCGCACTCGAGACCGAGCACAGCCTGGTCAAGACGTTCGGGCCGCGCGGCACCGTGCACCTGCTGCCGACGCGCGACCTGGCGATGTGGACCGGCGCCCTGGGCGCGGTGCCGACCCCGCGCTCGCCGTTCGCCGACGACGTGCAGCTGACACCGGAGCAGACCGAGCAGCTGGTCGGCGGCGGTCGGCGTGCGCGCTGGCCGACGCCGAGCTCACCGTCGACGAGCTGACCGACGCGCTCGCCGAGCTGCGCCGGACCCTGGGCGGTCGACCCGGTGATGCCGGCGTTCCAGACCCTGTGGCCGCGCTGGCGCCAGGCCGTCGGCACCATCGCCAACCGCGGCGTGCTCTGCTTCGGCGCCAACCGTGGCCGCAAGGTGACCTACACCAGCCCGCAGCGCTTCGTGCCGGGACTCGTGCCCGACGACGCCGACGCGTCGGTCCGGGCGCTGCTGCGCGGCTGGCTGCACGCGTACGGCCCGGCCACGCCGGCGCAGTTCGCCCAGTGGCTCAACGCGTCGACCCGGTGGGCCAACGAGCTGTTCGCCTCGCTCGGCGACCGAGCTCGTCCAGGTCGAGCTCGACGGCGTGCCGGCGTGGTCACTGTCGGCAGACTCCGAGCGCCGAGACCGGGTCGCCGTGCGGCGTGCGGCTGCTGCCCTACTTCGACGCGTTCGTGGTGGGCAGCCACCCGCGGGCGTCGCTGTTCCCCGGCCGGCCGCCACGCGGGCGCTGACGCCCAGCGGGCAGGCGGGCAACTACCCGGTGCTGCTGGTCGACGGGGTGGTCGCCGGGGTCTGGCACCAGCGCCGCTCGGGCCGCCGGATCGACGTCACGGTCGAGCCGCTCGGCCGGCTGCGCGCCGCGCAGCGACGCGAGCTCGAGGCGCAGGTCGAGCGGGTCGGCGAGGTGCTGGAGGGCACTCCCACGCTCACCCTCGGTCCGGTGCAGGTCGGCGGGCACGCGTGACGATCAGCCCTTGTCGGTCCCGACCGCCGAGAGGTCCGGCTTGCGCCCGGTCGTGACCAGCCCGACCAGGATCGCGACCCCGATGCCGAGCCAGACGAAGCCGAGCTTCTGCGCCGCCACGTCGGCGTTGACCACCACGTAGGCGAGGATCGCGAACCCGATCGCCGGCGCGATGACGTGCCGCCACCAGTGCCGGCTGCCGCCGCGTACGACGAAGTGCACGAACACCGACACGTGCAGCACCAGGAAGCAGGTCAGCGCGCCGAAGTTGACCAGCGTGCTCAGCAGCGTGATGCCGTCGTCGCGCTCGGCCATGTAGAGCCCGAGGCCGAGCGACACGACCGCCACCAGCAGGGTGGCGTTGACCGGCACCCGACGGGTCGGGTGCACCTTGGCCAGGAAGCCGGGCAGCTGGCGGTCGCGGGCCATCGCGTAGAGCAGCCGGGACGTGGCCGCCTGGGCGACCAGCGAGTTGGCGAAGCCCCACGCGATGGCGGTCGCGAGCGCGGTGAGGTCGGACAGCCAGTTGCCGGCCGCCACCGCGGCGGCGTCGTAGAACGCGGTGCCGCCCGGGTCGCCGTCCTCGATCAGCGCGGTCGGGTCCTCCACCAGCAGCGAGGCGATCCAGGTCTGCACGACGAACAGCAGCCCGGCCAGCACCAGCGCGGCGACCATCGACCGGCCGATCGCCCGCGCCGACTCGCTGTTCTCCTCGGCGAGCGTCGAGATGCCGTCGAAGCCGAGGAAGCTCAGCACGGCGACCGAGACCGCGCCGAAGATCAGGCTCCACGAGAACGTGTCGGCGTTGTAGAGCGGGGTGAAGTCGAAGCCACGGCCCTCGCCGTGCGCCAGCGCCCAGATGCCGATGACGATGAAGATGCGCCAGCACGATCAGCTCGCCGACGAGCATCACCCTGTTGACCCGGGCGGTCATCTCGATGCCGAGGTAGTTGACGGCGGTGTTGAGCACCACGAATGCCGGTCAGCCACACCCACACCGGCGACGCTCGGGACGAGCGAGTTCATCGCGATGCTCGCGATCAGGTACAGCAGGCCCGGCACCAGCACGTAGTCGAGCAGGATCATCCAGCCGGCGAGGAAGCCCGACCGGTGCGGCGATCCCGCGGCCGGCGTAGGTGTAGACCGAGCCCGCCATCGGGAACGCCCGGGACATCTGCGCGTACGACAGCGCGGTGAACATCATCGCGACCGCGCCGATGACGTACGCGAGCGCGACCATGCCGCCCGAGGCCTGGAAGACGCCGCCGAAGATGCCGAACGGCGCGATCGGCACCATGAACACCAGGCCGTAGACCAGCAGGTCGGTGAACGTCAGCGAGCGCTGCAGCTCCTGGGTGTAGCCGAACTCCTCGACCCGCTCGTGCGCGTCGTCGCTCATCCCGGCTCCTCCTCGCCGTCGGCACGGAACACCCGCAGCTGCAGCGCCAGCGTGGCGTAGTAGCCGATCAGCGTGCTCAGCTCGAACACCGCGCGGTCACCGATCCGCTCGGCGGCGCGCGCGTACTCGTCGTCGTCGAGGTCGCCGCGCGCCAGCAGGGCACGCACCACCTCGATCGCTGCCGCCTCGCCGGCGTCGGGGAGCGCGGGCGCACCGCCGGCGCGCAGCACCGCGAGCTCGGCGTCGGTCAGTCCGGCCGCGCGTCCGACCGCCTCGTGCGACGACCGCTCGAACGCGCTGTCCCAGTGCGCGGCGACCAGCAGGATCGCCATCTCCCGCACCCGGTCGGTCAGCGCCGGTGCGGTAGCGCACGGCGGCACCCAGGTCCTGCAGCGCTGCGCCGACGCTCGGGCTCAGCAGCAGCGCGTCGAACGGGCCCACCAGCGAGCCGTCGGTCGTCGGTCAGCGAGAAGTGCTGCGGACCGGCCGCCCGTGGGCCGCCGAGGATGCGGTCGTAGAGCTCGCGCTGCTCGTCGGTCAGGTGTCGGCCGGCGTCGTCGCGTCCCCGTCGCGGGACGCTCATCCGAGCTGGGTGTTGATCTCGTTCACCAGCAGGATGAAGAACAGCACGCTCGAGCCGGCCAGCATGACGTTGGACAGCCAGCCGGAGCGACCGGCCGGGTCGACCCGCCGCGAGTTGAGCAGCAGGATCAAGGTGATGCCGAGGAACGGCATGAAGGCGGCGCCGAGCACCCCGTAGGCGAGGGTCACGGCGAACGGTTGGTCGAGGAACAGCAGCGACATCGGCGGAACCGTCAACCACACCAGGTAGAAGCGGAACGGGGTGCTCTTCTCCGCCACCCGGCTCTCGTAGGCGTGCACCTGCCCGGAGGCGAGCTCGGCCTCGGCCTCGCGGCCGTGCGGCATCCGTACGGTCCGGGTCCAGTCGTAGAACAGCAGGCTGACGCCGTTCCAGGTGCCGAGCAGCGAGCTGATCGTGACGGCGAGGAAGCCGATCAGGAACCAGATCCGGGCCCACTCCCCGTAGCGCTCGTCGAGGGCCGTGCCCAGGGTCAGCAGCCCGCTGTCGTCCTCGGTGAGGTTCTCGCCGAGCAGCAGGCTGGAGCCGATGACCAGCATGCACGACGACGAAGATGCCGGTCATGATGTAGCCGACCGCGTTGTCGAGCCGCATCATCGGCAACCAGCCGATGCCGTTCCACTTCTTGGCGGTCACCCAGTAGCCGTAGGACGCGATCGTGATCGTGCCGCCGACGCCGCCGATCAGCCCGAGCACGTTGATGACCGAGCCCTCGGGCAGCCGGGGGATGAGGCCGTCGAACATCGCGGGGATGTCCGGGCCCACCAGCCCGGCGATGGACACGACCGTGACGAACTTCAGCGCGACGAGGACGGAGACGAGCTTCTCGAAGGCGTGGTAGCGCTGCGCCCACACGATGACCAGCCCGACGACGCCGGCGATCATCGCCCAGTAGCGCACCGACAGGCCGCCGAACAACGCGTTCAGCGGCAGGCCGACCGCCCCCATCGCCGTGGCCCCGTAGGCGAAGCCCCAGACCATGATGTAGACGCCGAAGAACCAGGTCGTCCAACGGCCGAGCATCCGCCAGCCGTCGAGCATGGTGTGGCCCGAGGCCAGCGTCCAGCGGCCGACGCCCTCGGCCAGGCCGATCTTGAGGGCGGCGCCGAGCACGGCGGCCCACAGCAGCAGCGTGCCGTACTCCGCGCCGGCGATCATGGTCGCGACGAGGTCGCCGGCGCCGACGCCCGCGGCCGCGACCAGCAGGCCCGGGCCCGACCTGGCGGATGCGGCCGCCGAAGGTGGTGGGCGGGGTGGTGGTGGTGTCCTTGACGGTCATCGGCTCACCGATCGTGGGTCGCTACGAGCGCGACAATTCGGGCAGAACGCCCAACACGCTAGCGGGGGATGCGTCCAGCAGCCACCAGAGCCCGAGACCGAGCGCCGCCACGGTGACCACCAGGAAGCCGCCGACCCAGACGACGGCGGGCACCCCGGTCAGGCGGGCGAGCTGGTCGGCGTCCGAGCCGTGGGCCTGCCCCCGCCAGCGCATCGCCTGCAGCTCGAGCACCGGGCGCGGCGCGGCGGCCAGCAGGAACCAGGTCACCAGGTAGGCGAACGCCGACTGCTGCTGCTCGGGCAGCAGCCAGGACACCGCCGAACACGACGACGCCGCTCACCAGCACCGACCACAGCCCGAACCAGTTGCGGATCTGCACCAGCAGCAGGGCCAGCAGGAGCAGCAGGATCCACAGCAGCGCCGACCGCGTGGCCGGCGCCCAGCAGCCAGACGGCGACCAGCCCGAGCAGGGTCGGGCCGAGGTAGCCGGCCGCCACCGTCACCACCATGCCGAGGCCGCGCGGGCGCCCGCGGGACACGGTGACTCCGGAGGTGTCGGAGTGCAGCCGGATGCCGGCGAGCTGGCGGCCGGTGGCCCAGGCGGCGAAGCCGTGCGCGCCCTCGTGCGCGATCGTCACGACGTGCCGGGCGACCGGCCAGGCTCCCGGCGCGAGCACCAGCAGCGCGGCCACCGCGACGGTCGCCGCGACGACGCCGATCGACGGCGGCGGCTGCTCGGTGACCACGCGGTGCCAGACCTCGCGCAACGCCTCCACCGGGGCAGCATCGCGGTACGTTCGCATCGACGCAGACCCGCCGACGACCGCCGCCGAGGAATCGCGATGACGCCAGCCGGACTCACCCCCAGCCTCGTGACCACGCCGGACGGACGGGCGCTCGAGGTGGCCGTCGAGGGCGATCCGCAGGGGTTCCCGCTGCTGTTCCACCACGGGACGCCGTCGGCCGTCGCGCCGAACCCGCTGTTCGACCGGACCGCGCGCGAGCGTGGGATCCGGCTGGTGTCGTACTACGCGCCGCGGTACGCCCGGTCCACGCCGCTGCCGGGACGCGCGGTCGCCGACGTCGTCGCCGATGTCGAGGTCGTCTGCGCGGCGCTGGCGGCCGGAGCCGTTCGTCACCCTGGGCTGGTCGGGCGGCGGCCCGCACGCGCTTGGCATGCGCCGCGCTGCTGCCCGGCCGGTGCGCGGCTGCGGCGACCCTTGCCGGCGTCGCGCCGTACGACGCGGAGGGCCTGGACTGGCTGTCGGGGATGGCCGACGAGAACCTCGCCGAGTTCGGTGCCGCGGTGCAGGGGACGGAGGCGCTGACCGCCTATCTCGACCGGGAGGCGGCCGGGCTGAGGCAGGTCAGCGGCGAGCAGGTCGCTGCGGCCCTCGGGAGCCTGGTCGCGCCGGTGGACGCGGCCGCACTCACCGGTGAGATCGCCGACTACCTGGCGGCCGCACTGCGCGGCTCGGTGACCGAGGGCGTCGCCGGGTGGCGCGACGACGACCTGTCGTTCGTCCGCGGCTGGGGGATCGACCTGCAGGCAGTCGAGGTTCCGGTCTCGATCTGGCAGGGCGGGCAGGACCGGATGGTGCCGTACGCGCACGGGCGCTGGCTGGCCGAGCACGTGGCCGGCGCCCGGACGCACCTGTACGACGACGAGGGGCACATCTCGCTGGGCCGGCAGGTCGGCCGGATCATGGACGACCTGCTGGAGCTGGCGGGACGCCGGTAGGTGCCTGTGGGCGGCTGCGGCGGTCCACAGCCGGTGCGAGCGGCCGCCAGTGCGGGGTACGCCTAGGACGAGGTGCGGAGGCGACCGGTACGACCCGAGGGGATGACGATGCTGCGACTGGTCATGGATGACGAGCTCCCTGGCCCACCGGCCCTGCCCGGCCCGCGCGAGTGCCTGGTGTGCTTCGTGGAGCGGATGGTGGTGGCCTACGGCTGCGGCAACCGGCTGCACTGGGCCGCGCTCTGGCGCGACCGGCGCGCCCCGCGCGCGACGGCGCTCGAGCGTCGGCTGCAGCGCAGCGGTGGCTACTGCGACTGCGAGGTGCTGGCCAACGCCTACGCACGGCGCGAGGAGTGGGACGGCGACGAGCCGCCCGGACTGCCAGGGGGTCAGCCGCGGTGGCTCGACCCAGCCGTGCGCGCACTGGCTGGAGCAGACCGGGTGGTGAGCCCGGCGACGTCGGTGGCGGGGACTAGGGTCGCGGCCACAGCGACGATCGGGAGTCGCACGACAGGGGGCAGGTAGGCGTGCTGCACCTGCACCGCGCCGAGCGCGCGGACGCACTGGTGGCCGGGTTGGCCACGGTGCTCGCCACCGGCGGTGCCGACCCGTTCGCCTCCGAGGTGGTCGCGGTGCCGGCGCGCGGGGTCGAGCGCTGGCTGACCCAGCGGCTGTCGCACCACCTGGGGGCGCACGACGCTGACGGCGCGGGCGTGTGCGCCAACGTCGACTTCCCGTGGCCGAGCACGCTGGTCGCCGAGGCGGTCGCCTCGGCGGCGGGGGTCGACCGGGAGACCGACCCCTGGCGTTCGGGCAACAGCCTGTGGGCGCTGCTCGAGGTGGTGGACGGGTGTGCCGACGAGCCGTGGTGCACCGCGCTCGGCCGGCAGGTGGCCCAGGGGCGACGGCTGGTCGTGTCCCGGCACCTGAGCCGGCTGTTCGACACCTACGCCTCGCACCGGCCCGCGATGCTGCGCGACTGGCTGGCCGGCCACGACAGCGACGGGCTCGGCGAGACGTTGCCCGACGACCTGGTCTGGCAGGCCGAGCTGTGGCGCCGGCTCCGGGACCGGATCGGCACCCCCAGCCCGGCCGAGCGGCTCGAGGCGGCGTGCACCGCGCTGCGCGACGACCCGGGGGTGGTCGACCTGCCCGGCCGGCTGTCCCTGTTCGGCCCCACCCGGCTCACCGGCGACCAGGTCGACGTGCTCGCGGCCCTGTCCGGCGGCCGCGAGGTCCACCTCTGGCTGCCGCACCCCTCGGCCGCGCTGTGGGACCGCGTCTCCCGCACGGCAGGGGGACGACCGCGCCGTCGGGACGACCCGAGCCGCCATCTCGCCACCCACCCGTTGCTGTCGTCGCTGGGACGCGACGCCCGGGAGGTCCAGCTGCTGCTGGCAGGGGCCGACGCGGTGACGACCGACGAGCACCACCCGCTCGCCGCACCGCCCGCCACGCTGCTCGGCCGGCTGCAGTCCGACCTGCGCACCGACCACCCGCCGGCCGGCATCCCGCTCGGCGACGCACCCGACGCGCGGCCGCTGCTCGACGACAGCGACCGCAGCCTCCAGGTGCACGCCGCGCACGGGCGGGCCCGCCAGGTCGAGGTGCTCCGGGAGGTGCTGCTCGGGCTGCTGGCCGACGACCCCAGCCTCGAGCCGCGCGACGTGCTGGTGATGTGCCCCGACATCGAGGCCTACGCGCCGCTGATCTCGGCGACGTTCGGCCTGCACGACGACGACGACACCTCCGCCTCGCACCCGGGCCACCGGCTGCGGGTGCGGCTCGCCGACCGCTCGCTGCGCCAGACCAACCCGATGCTCGCGACGCTGTCCCGGCTGCTCGAGCTCGCCGACGCCCGGGTGACCGCGTCGCAGCTGCTCGACCTCGCGGCGCTGGCGCCGGTGCGGCGGCGGTTCCGCCTCGACGACGACGACCTCGAGCAGCTGCGCCACTGGGTCGCCGACTCGGGCGTCCGTTGGGGGCTCGACGCCGCCCACCGGGCACCGTTCCAGATGGACGGTGTCACCCAGAACACCTGGCAGGCCGGCCTCGACCGGATCCTGCTCGGTGCGGCCATGTCCGAGGACGAGCTGCGGTGGATCGGCACCGCGCTGCCCCTCGACGACGTCGACAGCAGTGACATCGACCTGGCGGGCCGTCTCGCCGAGCTGGTGTCCAGGCTCGCGACCGCCGTCGACCGGCTGCGCACCGACCAGCCGCTCGCCGCGTGGGTCGCCGCGCTGTCGGAGTCGCTCGAGGCGATGTGCGAGGTGTCCGACCGCGACGGCTGGCAGCTCAGCCAGGCACGCCGCCAGCTCGCCGACGTCGCCGAGGCGGCGGGCGACCGCGCTCACGTGGTGCTGTCCCTGGCCGACGTGCGCGCGCTGCTCGCCGACCGGCTGCAGGGACGCCCGACCCGGGCCGGCTTCCGCACCGGCAACCTGACGATGTGCTCGATGGTGCCGATGCGCTCGGTGCCGCACCGGGTGATCTGCCTGCTGGGTCTCGACGACGGCGCGTTCCCGCGCACCACCGGCGTCGACGGCGACGACGTCCTGGCCCGCAACCCCTGCGTGGGTGAGCGCGACCGGCGCAGCGAGGACCGCCAGCTGCTGCTCGACGCCGTGCTCGCGGCGACCGAGCACCTGGTGGTGCTCTACACCGGGGCCGACGAGCGCACCAACGCCGTGCGACCGCCCGCCGTGCCGCTCGGCGAGATCCTCGACGTGATCGACGCGACCGTGCGCACCAGCGACGGCCGTCCCGCCCGCGACCACGTGCGCGTGCACCACCCGCTGCAGCCGTTCGACCGGCGCAACTTCACCGACGGCAGGCTGGGGTCCGACGGCCCGTTCAGCTTCGACACCGCCGGGCTCGCCGGTGCGCGCGCCGCGCTGCTCGACCGACACCCGGCGCCTGAGTTCCTGCCCGGAGCGCTGCCACCGCCCGACCCGACTCCCGTGGTGGCGCTCGACGACCTCGTCTACTTCCTCGAGCACCCGGTGCGCGCGTTCGTGCGGCGCCGGCTCGGCGTGCTGGTGGCCGAGGAGGGTGACGAGCTGGACGAGGAGCTGGCGCCCGAGCTCGACGGGCTGCAGAAGTGGGGGGTCGGCGACCGCTGGCTGGTCTCGCGGCTGGCCGGTGCCGACGCCGACGACTGTCGGGCCGCGGAGTGGCGGCGTGGTGAGCTGCCGCCGGGTGCGCTCGGGCAGCGGCTGCTCGCGGGCATCGAGGCGCAGGCCGAGCCGCTGGTCGCGGCGATCACGCCGCTGCGGGCCGGGCAGCGACGTGCCTACGACACCACGGTGACGCTTCCCGACGGCCGGGTCCTCGCTGGCACGGTCGGCGGCGTGCACGGCAACCGGGTGGTGCGAGGCTTCTACTCGCGGCTCGCCGGCAAGCACCGGCTGCGCGCCTGGGTGCTGCTGCTCGCGCTGGCCGCCAGCGAGCCCGACCACGTCTGGCAGGCCGTCACCGTCGGCCGTGGCCGGGTCGGGCCCACGAAGTCGCTGCTGGCCGGGCCGCCCGCGCACGAGGCGACCGCCGTCCTGGCCGACCTGGTGTCGCTGCTCGACCGCGGCATGACCGAGCCGCTGCCGCTGCCGGTCGCGACGTCGCGGCGCCTACGCCGACGTGCGGCGGGTGGGCGACACCGAGCTGGCCGCGCGTGAGGCCGCGCGTCCGGCGCTGGAGCGGTGACTACGGCGAGGCCGAGGACCGTTACCACGCAAAGGTCTGGGGCTGACGACGCCGACTTCGGGGTGCTGCTGCGCGACCCGGCCCACGACGACGAGCAGGCGCCTGGCCACCCCGAACCGACCCGCTTCGGGGCGCTCGCGTGCCGGTTGTGGTTCCCGCTGGCGGCGGCCGAGACGACGGACACGGCATGACCGGCTCCGAGACGTTCGACGTGTGCGGCCCGTTGCCCGAGGGCACGACGGTGCTGGAGGCGAGCGCCGGCACCGGCAAGACGTTCACCATCGCCGCGCTGGCGACCCGCTACGTCGCCGAGGGGCACGCCGAGCTGCGCGAGCTGATGCTGGTGACGTTCGGCCGGCTGGCCACCCAGGAGCTGCGCGAGCGGGTCCGCGAACGGCTGGTGAGTGCCGAGCGCGGGCTGGCCGACCCCGCACACGCCCGCGGCGCTCGCCGACGACGACCTGCTCCGGCTGCTCGCCGACGCCGACGACGAGGAGGTCGCCCTGCGGCGCAAGCGGCTCGCCGGCGCGCTCGCCGACTTCGACGCCGCCACGCTCACCACCACCCACGGCTTCTGCCAGCAGATGCTGCGCGGGTTGGGCGTTGCCGGCGACCACGAGCCCGACGCGGTCTTCGTCGAGAGCCTCGACGACCTGGTGGTCGAGGTCACCGGCGACCTCTACCTGCGCAAGTTCGGCCGGCCCGACTCCAGCGCGCCGCAGCTCAGCTACTCCGAGGCCCTCGCCACCGTGCGGGCCGCGGTCGAGGACGGCCAGGCGGTGCTCGCGCCGGACGACGCCCACCCCGACTCGACCGCCGGCCAGCGCTACGGCATCGCGGCCGCCGCCCGCCGCGAGGTCGAGCGTACGCAAGCGGCAGCGCCGGCTGATCGCCTACGACGACCTGCTGACCCGGTTGTGTGCCGCCCTCGACGACCCGACCCGCGGTGACGACGCGCAGCAGCGGGTGCGGTCGCGCTACAAGGTGGTGATGGTCGACGAGTTCCAGGACACCGACCCGGTGCAGTGGCGGATCCTGCAGCTCGCGTTCGACACGCACACGACGCTGGTGCTGATCGGCGACCCCAAGCAGGCGATCTACGCCTTCCGCGGCGGCGACGTGGTGGCCTACCTGGCCGCGACCGAGCGCGCGACCACGCGGTCGACGCTCGCGCGCAACCACCGCAGCGACGAGTCCCTGCTCACCGGGCTGGGAGCGGTGTTCGGCCAAGCGGCACTGGGCGATCCCCGCATCACGGTGCGCCCGGTCGACTCCGCGCACCCGGGCCGCCGACTCTCCGGTGCACCGGTCGGCGCCCCGGTGCGGCTGCGGGTGGCGCGCCGCGACGACACCGGCACGGCGCCGGGCAAGATGCCGACGGTCGGCCCGACCCGCGAGCTGATCGCCGCCGACCTCGCCGCCGACGTGGCCCGGCTGCTGTCGTCCGACGCACGTCTCACCGTCGACACCGAGGCGCCGGGCCGGCCGGTCGCGCCGGGCGACGTCGCCGTGCTCACCCACACCAACAAGCAGGCGCTGTCCGTACGCGACGCGCTCGCCGACGTCGGGGTGCCGGCTGTGGTCACCGGCGCGGCCAACGTCTTCAGCACCGACATCGCCGCCCAGTGGCTGCTGCTGCTGCAGGCGCTCGAGCAGCCGCGCGCGGCGCAGGTGCGCACCGCCGCGCTCACCTGCTTCGTGGGGTGGACCGCCTCGCGGCTGGCGCTGGCGGGCGACGAGGCGATGGACGTGCTCGGGCCACGGCTGCGCGGATGGGCCGACGTGCTCGCCCGCCGCGGCGTGCCGGCCCTGCTCGAGGTGATGACCGAGGGCGGTGGCCTGGCCGAGCGGCTGCTGACCACCACCGAGGGCGAACGTCAGCTGACCGACCTGCGGCACGTCGCCCAGGCACTGCACGCCGCTGCCGTCGAGGGCCAGCTCGGCACCGCCGCCCTGGTCGAGTGGCTGCAGCGCCGCATCATCGACGCCGCGGTCGACCCCAGCGAGGAGCGCGTACGCCGCCTCGAGTCCGATGCCGACGCGGTGCAGGTCGTGACGGTGCACCGCAGCAAGGGACTCGAGTTCCCGGTCGTCTACGTGCCCTACGGGTGGGACCGCTACAAGCCGCGCACGCCGGAACGGCTGCGGCTGCACGTCGAGGGCCGGCGCACCCTCGACGTCGGCGGCGCCTCGGGGCCGCACTACGACGAGCACCTCGTCGTGCACCGCGCCGAGGACGCGGGTGAGGACCTGCGGCTGCTCTACGTCGCCCTGACCCGGGCGCAGTGCCAGGTGGTCACCTGGTGGGCGCCGTCGACCAACACGACGGCCTCGGCCACGCACCGGCTGCTGTTCGGTGGCCACCAGCCGGGCGACGAGCCGCCCGAGACGGCGCCGGTGCCCAGCGACGCCGACGCAGAGGTGCGGTTCGCCGAGCTGGCGGCGCGGTCGGGCGGCACGGTGTCCGTCGAACCGGTGCAGGTCGGCCCGATCGACCGCTGGGAGCCCGCCGTCGGTGCGGCGCCCGCGCTGACGGCCGCGCGCTTCGACCGGTCGCTCGACACCGCATGGCGACGGCTGTCCTACACCGCGCTCACCGCGTCCGTGCACGGCGGTCCCGACCCGTCCGGTGCGGCGGAGGAGTCGCCCGTCGAGGTCACCGGCGTCAGCAGCGAGCCGGAGGAGCCCGGTCTCGACGACGAGGCGCCTCCCGGCGCGCCGCCGGATGCTGCTCGCCACCCTCGTCGACGAGGCGCTGCGTGCCGTGGTCTCGCCGATGGCCGAGCTGCCCAGCGGCACCACGTTCGGCATCCTCGTGCACTCGGTGCTCGAGACCGTCGACACGACCGCGGCCGACCTCGGCGCCGAGCTCACCACCCGCTGCCGCGAGGTGCTCGCGCACCGGCTCGGCTCCGGGCTCGACCCCGAGGTGCTCGGCCCGGCACTGCTGCCGTCGATGGAGACGCCGCTGGGCCCGCTGGCCGCCGGAGCCCGGCTGCGCGACGTCGACCCGGGCGACCGGCTGGCCGAGCTCGACTTCGAGCTGCCGCTGGCCGGCGGCGACCACCCGGCGGCGACCGAGGCCACGCTGGCGGCGATGGCCGACGTCCTGCGCCGGCACCTGCCGCCCGGCGACCCGCTGGCGGCCTACCCCGACCTGCTCGCCGACCTCCCGCACCAGCGGCTGCGCGGCTACCTGACCGGCAGCCTCGACGCCGTGCTGCGCGTACGCGACGCCGCCGGCGCGCCCCGCTACCTGATCGCCGACTACAAGACCAACTGGCTGGGAGACGCCTGGCCGGGCACCGGCGAGCAGCTGACCGCCTGGCACTACCGACCGGCGGCGCTCACCGAGGCGATGCTCGACGCGCACTACCCGCTGCAGGCGCTGCTCTACCTGGTCGCGCTGCACCGCTACCTGTCCTGGCGCCAGCCCGGCTACGACCCCGACACGCATCTCGGCGGCGCGCTCTACCTGTTCGTGCGCGGCATGTGCGGCCCGGAGACACCGGTGGTCGACGGCGTGCCGTGCGGGGTCTTCGGCTGGCGCCCACCCGCCGGCCTGGTCCCGGAGCTGTCCCGGCTGCTGGCGGGAGGTGGGCGGTGACCGTCGAGCAGACCGAGGTCGACCCCTACGACGCCCGGCTCGCCCGCGGTGTCACCGGGTTGCTGGGGGCGTTCAACGCCGCCGGTGTGCTGTCGGCGGCCGACGTGCACGTGGCGCAGCGGCTCGGCCGGCTGTCGGGTGAGTCCGACGAGAGCGTCCTGCTGGCCGTCGCGCTGGCCGTACGCGCGGTGCGGCTCGGGTCGGTGTGCATCGCGCTGGCCGAGGTCCGCGAGACCGCCGCCGCCGACGACGAGGAGTCGGCGGTCGACGTCGCCGCGCTGCCCTGGCCCGAGGTCGGTCCGTGGGAGGACGCCGTCGGGGCCAGTCCGCTGGTCGCGCACGGCACCGACGGCGACCCGACCCGGCCGCTGCGGATGGTCGACGGCCTGCTCTACCTCGACCGCTACTGGCGGCAGGAGGAGGTGGTCCGCAGCGAGATCGACGAGCGGACCGCGCGGCCGGCGCCCGAGGTCGACACCGTGCTGCTCGAGTCCACGCTCGACCGGCTCTTCACCGGCGACCGCGACGACAGGCAACGGCTCGCGGCTCGCACCGTGGCCGAGCGGACGGTGACGGTGCTCGCCGGAGGGCCTGGCACCGGCAAGACCACGACCGTCGCCCGGCTGCTCGACCTGCTGCGCACGCTCGACGGCTCACCGCGGATCGCGCTGGCCGCGCCCACCGGCAAGGCGGCGGCGCGGCTGGAGGAGGCGGTCGCGCTCGCGGCCGCCCACGACGGCCTCGACGTCGGCGCGATCGGGGCCTCGACCCTGCACCGGCTGCTCGGCCGTCGGCCGGGCAGCCGCAGCCGGTTCCGCCACGACCGGGACAACCGGCTGCCCTACGACGTCGTGGTCGTCGACGAGTGCTCGATGGTGTCGCTGACGATGATGTCGCGGCTGCTCGAGGCGGTCCGGCCCGACGCCCGGCTGGTCCTGGTCGGCGACCCCGACCAGCTGGCGTCGGTCGAGGCCGGCGCGGTGCTGGGCGACCTGGTGGCACGGCCGTCCGACGGGCTGGACCAGAGCGTGGTGCGGCTGACCGAGCGGTTCCGCTACGGCGAGGCGATCGGTGAGCTGGCCGACGCCGTGCGCGACGACCGGCCCGACCGGGTGATCGATCTGCTGCGGGAAGGCGGCGAACACGTCGGCTTCGTCGAGACCGATGCCGCGGGCGCGCCGCACGCGCCGGGGCTCGACCTGTTGCGGCGCGAGGTGGTGGCGGCCGGGCGCGGGCTGGTCACCGCGGCACGCGCGGGCGACGTCGCCACCGCGCTGCAGCAGCTGGAGCGGCACCGGCTGCTGTGCGCGCACCGCCGCGGCCCCTACGGCGTGGCGCGCTGGAGTGCCGAGGTCGAGCGCTGGCTCACCCAGGACGTCGCGGGCTATGCCGACGAGGGGGAGTGGTACCTCGGTCGCCCGCTGCTGGTGACGGCCAACGACTACGACGTCGAGCTCTACAACGGCGACACCGGCGTCGTCGTCGACGGCGGGGCACGCGGCCCGCTGGCGGCGTTCGCGCGCGGTGCGGCGCCGGTGCTGCTCAGCCCGCACCGGCTGTCGGCCGTCCAGACCGTGCACGCGATGACCGTGCACCGCGGCCAGGGCAGCCAGTTCGACACCGTGACGTTCCTGCTGCCGCCCCCGGAGTCGCCGCTGCTCACCCGCGAGCTGCTCTACACCGCCATCACCCGGGCCAAGACCTTCGTCCGGGTGGTCGGCACCGAGGAGTCCGTACGCCGCGCGGTCGGCCGCCCGGTGGTCCGGGCCAGCGGGCTGCGGCGTCGCTGAGCCGCCCTGAGTGCGACGCTGGGTCAGTGCGTCGGCGCCGGCTCGTAGCGACCGCCCAGTCGTACCCGCATGGCGGCGTCGAGGTGGTCGTGCATCGCGGCCTCGGCGTCGTCGCCCGAGCCCGCCACGATCGCGTCGACCAGCCGGCGGTGCTCGGCGATGGTCTCGGCGCCGGTGGTGCGCTCGAAGTAGAGCCGGAAGATGTGCAGGTGGCAGTGCGTGCGCTCGAAGGCCCGCTGCACCTGCGTGCTCCCGGACATCGCCGTCACCAGCGTGTGCAGCCGGCGGTCGTGCGCGGTGAGGTTCTTGTAGCCGTCGTAGTCGCTGCCCGACGGCACCGCGGCCGTGTCCATCTCCGCCTGCAGTGACCGGGCGCCGGCCTCGTCGATGCGCTCGGCGGCCCGGCGCGCCGCCCACGGCTCCAGCAGCAGCCGGAACCGCTGCAGGTCCTCGAACTGCTCCCGGGTCAGCAGCGGCGCCGAGCGGTAGCCCTTCAGCGCCTCCTTGGTCGCCAGCCCCTCCGCCTCCAGCCGGGCCAGCGCCTCGCGCACCGGGGTGGGGGAGACCCCGAGCTGACGGGCCACGCCGTCGATCGACACCCGCTCGCCGGGGGGCACGTCGTGGTCCATCAGCATCGCCTTGACCGCCTCGTAGACGTCGTCGGCGAGCGCGGGACGACGGAGCAGGCTCGGAACGCCCATCGGTACCTCCCACCCGGTCCGACTGCCCGATTTGACGCTCTTTCACGGCGTACGGGAGTCTCGGAGATCGAAGATCCTACAGGATTCGCACTCGGCGACTCCGGCCAGCGCAGCAGGAAGGCAGGGCGATGAGCTCAGCACCGCACCCACGGTCCCGCACC
Organism: uncultured Actinomycetota bacterium; assembly: GCA_963801045.1. GTDB lineage: Bacteria > Actinomycetota > Actinomycetes > Propionibacteriales > Nocardioidaceae > JACCWP01. The sequence goes on along the minus strand of CAWDDC010000001.1, from coordinate 263,402 downwards.
GAGACCGAGCCGCTGGTCCTGCCGCCGGCGCCCGAGGGCCTGCTCGAGCGGCGCCCGTCGCTGCTCACCATGCTCAAGTTCTTCGGGCCGGGCGCGGTCATCGCCTCGCTGACGATCGGCAGCGGCGAGTCCATCCTGGCCTCGCGCGAGGGCGCGGTCTTCGGCTACGCCGTGCTGTGGACGCTGATCGCGGCCGTCGTCGCCAAGGCGGCGATCGTCTACGCGTCCAACCGCTACATCACGCTCACCGCCGAGCACCCGATGACGCGGTTCGCCCGGGTCTTCCCCGGCCCGCGCGGCTGGTTCGCGGCGCTGCTGACGGTGATCTGCTTCCTGTCCTTCCCCGGCTGGTCCAGCGGGGTGTCCCGTGCGCTCGGCGACTACATCAGCTACCTCGGCGGCGGCCCGGCCCTGCCCTGGGCGATCGGCCTGCTCGCCCTCGCCGCCACGATCTCCTGGATCGGCGGCTACTCGGTGCTCGAGAACGTCCAGATCGCGATCGCCGGCGATCGATGGTGCTGCTGGTCATCATCGCGGTCTTCGTCGCCCAGCCGGACTGGCTCGGGGTGCTCGAAGGGCTTTGCTGCCGCAGCCGCTGGAGTACCAGGGCTTCGTCTCCAGCGCCTACCCGGAGATCGCCGACATCCCGGTGTGGGTGGAGCTGGCGGTGTTCCTCGGTGGCATCGGCGGCGGCATGTACGACTACATCGGCTACACCGGCATGCTGCGCGAGAAGGGCTGGGGGATGCTCGGCCACGCCGACATCGACCGGCTCGCCAAGCGCTACGAGGCGGCCGACGCCACGGACCACGCTGCCGCTGGACACCAGTGACGAGAACCTGCGCCAGGCGAAGGGCTGGGTGCGCGCTCCGCTTGTACGACGTGCTCGCCGCGTTCGTCGCGCTCACCATCATCGGCGCCGCGTTCATCATCAACGGCTCGACCATCCTCGGCGCCGACGAGACCGTCCCCGAGGGCAACGCGGTGCTCAACTACCAGTCGGAGTTCCTCGGCGTCGTCGCGCCGGTCTTCGAGTACTTCTACATCGCCGCGATCATCATGGTGCTGTTCGGCACCATCTACGCGATCTGGGAGGCCTACTCCTGGACGGCGTACGAGAGCCTCGCTGCGCTGTCGCCGAAGGTCCGCCAGCGCGGCCAGCGGGCGATCCGGCCGTGGGTCTACGGCTACACGTTCGTGGGTGCGGTCGCGATGCTCCTCACCGGCGCCGACTTCGTCACGCTGATCACCTACGCGTCCATCGTCGGCGGCATCCTCGCCTGCGCGATCTACGGCTTCGGCATTCTCTACATCGACCGGGTCAACCTGCCGCCCGCCCTGCGGATGTCGCGGCTGCTGTCCACCCTGGTGGGCATCGGCTCGCTGTTCCTGCTGGTCGCCGGCGGCGCCGCGCTGCTCAACCAGGTCGGGGTGCTCGGATGACCACCGCCGTCTCCGGGCCGAGCCTGCCGCGGGTGCGGCACGGCTTCCTCGCCGCCGCCCTGCTCGCCGTCGCCGCGCTGCGGCTCTCCCTCGGCGACCTGGTCTGGGCCGGCGTGCTCGCTGCCGCCGGGCTCGTCGAGGTCTACGTCGCGTACGCGTCGGCACGGCGCGCCACCGAAACACCGGCAGCCGCCGCCGCACCGGTCGCCCTGCCTCGCGCCGACCAGCTGGACCGGACCCTCCTGCGCCAGCGGCAGGGGCAGCAGCTGTGGACCGGCCTGCTGGTCGCCATGCGTCGCCGCCGCCGCACTGGTGGTGACCGCCGAGCCCGCGCTGGCGATCGTGCTCGGCTGCCTCGCGCTCGGCTGCCTGTTCCGGGTGCGGCGCGCCCGCCGCAGCGTGACGGGGGCCCGGCTGCTGCTGGCCCGTGCGCGCGGTGGCACGCTGGCGGGTCAGGCGCGGCACCGACCGACACGACGTGACCGGAAGGACCTCGATGCATCTCGTGCGCTACGCGGAGGCCGATGGCCCGCCTGCGGTGGGACTGCTGCGCGACGGCGCCGTGACGCCGCTGCCGGGAGTCGCGACCATGGCCGACCTGCTCCGGCTGCGGCTGGACGCGCTCCGCGAGCTGGTCGACCAGCCAGCTGCCGGCGGCTCCGTCGATGGCCTCGCCCCGGCTGCTGGCGCCGCTGGACGGTCGCGGCGAGGTGTGGTGCGCGGGCGTGACCTACGCGCGCTCGCGGGGCGCCCGGATGGAGGAGAGCGCCGAGCAGTCGGTCTACGACAAGGTCTACGTCGCCGACCGCCCCGAGCTGTTCGGCAAGTCGCCGGCGTGGCGGGTGGTGACCGACGGCGAGCCGATCGGCATCCGCGCCGACTCCGGCCACGACGTGCCCGAGCCCGAGCTGGCAGTCGTCGTCAACGCGCACGGCGAGACCGTCGGCTACACCGTCTGCAACGACGTCAGCAGCCGCTCGATCGAGGGCGAGAACCCGCTCTACATCCCCCAGGCCAAGGTCTTCGCCGGCGGGTGCGCGCTCGCCCCCGGCATCCGGCCGGCCTGGGAGGTCCCCGACCCCACCGACCTCGCCATCACCCTGTCCGTACGCCGCGACGGCGCCGAGGTGTTCGAGGGGTCCACCTCGACCGCGCAGCTGGCCCGGCCGCTCGACGACCTGGTCGACGCGCTCTGCGTGGCCAACGACTTCCCTGACGGCGTGGTGCTCGCGACCGGCACCGGCATCGTCCCCGAGCTCGACTTCGCCCTGCACGAGGGCGACGTCGTCGAGATCGAGGTCGAGCAGGTCGGTCGGCTGCGCAACACCGTCGCCGTCGGCAAGCAGCCCTTCGGCTGGCTGGCCGACGGCACCACCCGCCCCGAGCTGGAGGAGATCCGATGACCACGACCGTGGAGACACCTGCCGACACGACCTCCGAGGAGCTCGATCGGCTGCTCGCCGCGGCCTCCGCCGCCGCCCCGCCGCTGGCCGCCTCCACGCCGGCCGAGCGGGCCGGCTGGATCCGCGCCGCGGCCGACGCGCTGGACGCGGCCGTCGACGAGCTGGTCCCGCTCGCGCAGCAGGAGACGCACCTGCCCGAGGCCCGGCTGCGCGGCGAGGTGGGCCGCAGCTCCGGTCAGCTGCGGATGTTCGCCGACGCGCTCGCCGACGGCGCGCTGCTCGAGCTGGTCCTCGACTCGGCCGATGCCGACGCCAAGCCGGTGCCGCGCCCCGACCTCCGCCGCACCCTGGTGCCGCTGGGTCCGGTGCTGGTCTTCGCGGCCAGCAACTTCCCGTTCGCGTTCAGCGTGTCCGGCGGTGACACCGCGTCGGCGCTCGCCGCCGGCTGCCCGGTGGTCGTCAAGACGCACCCCGGCCACCCACGGACGTCGCACGCCACCGGCCGGGTGATGGCCGAGGCGTTGCGCGCAGGCCGGTGCCCCCGACGGCACGCTCGCGCTGATCACCGGCTTCGACATCGGCGTCGAGGCGCTGCGCGACCCGCGGGTACGCGCCGCCGGCTTCACCGGGTCGGTGCCCGCCGGGCAGGCGCTGCACGAGGTCGCCGCCACCCGGCCCGAGCCGATCCCGTTCTACGGCGAGCTCGGCAGCCTCAACCCGGTCGTCGTCACCCGCGGCGCCGTCGAGGCGCGCGGCCAGGAGCTGGTCGAGGGCTTCGTCGGCTCGTACACGCTCGGCGTCGGTCAGTTCTGCACCAAGCCCGGCCTGGTGCTGCTCCCGACCGGGCACGGGCTCGACGACGCGCTGGTCGAGGCGTCGCGCGGCGTCGACCCGGCACCGCTGCTGCACGACGGCATCGGCGACGGCTTCGCCTCCGGGCTCGAGCGGCTGCGCAAGGTCGACGGGGTCGAGGCGCTGGTCAGCGCCGACGCTGGCGATGCGGCGGCAGTCGGCGCCAACCTGGTCCGCACCACCGTCCCCCAGCTGCTGGCCGACCCCGAGACGCTGCTGGCCGAGTGCTTCGGTCCGGTGTCGCTCATCTGCGAGTACGCCGACGACGCCGAGCTGCGCGCTGCGGTCGAGGCGCTGGAAGGCAACCTCACCGCCACCGTGCACGCCGAGGACGACGAGCTCGACGGGCTGGCCGACGTGGTCACGGCGCTGCAGGCCCGGGCCGGCCGGGTCCTGTTCGGGGGTTGGCCCACCGGCGTCGCGGTCACCTGGGCCATGCAGCACGGCGGCCCGTACCCCTCGACCGTCGGCTCCATCCACACCAGCGTCGGCGTGACGGCCGCGCGGCGGTTCCAGCGGCCGGTCTGTTACCAGAACGCCCCGCAGCGACTGCTGCCCGAGACCCTGCGCGACGGCAACCCGCTCGGCCTGTCCCGCCGCGTCGACGGTCAGGTGACCAGGTGACCCACCTCGGCGGGCGCAGCCACGAGCACTGGTTCGGCGAGGGCGGGCGCAACGGGTTCATCCACCGCTCCTGGATGCGTGGCCAGGGCTTCTCCGACGAGGTGTTCGACGGCCGGCCGGTCATCGGCATCGCCAACACCTGGTCCGAGCTCACGCCGTGCAACGCGCACCTGCGCCGGCTGGCCGAGTCGGTCAAGCGCGGTGTGTGGCAGGCCGGTGGCTTCCCGCTGGAGTTCCCGGTGATGTCGCTCGGCGAGACCATGCTGCGGCCGACCGCGATGCTCTTCCGCAACCTGATGAGCATGGACGTCGAGGAGTCGTTGCGCGGCAACCCGGTCGACGCCACGGTGCTGCTCACCGGCTGCGACAAGACCACGCCGGCCGCGGTGATGGGTGCGGCCAGCGTCGACCTGCCGGCGATCGTGGTGACCGGCGGGCCGATGCTCAACGGCAAGTTCCGCGGCTGCGACATCGGGTCGGGCACGGCGGTGTGGCAGTACACCCAGGACCTCAACGCCGGCCGGATGACCCCCGAGGACTACCTCTCGGCCGAGCAGGGGATGACCCGCAGCAACGGGCACTGCATGACGATGGGCACCGCGTCGACGATGGCGTGCATGACCGAGGCGCTCGGCCTGCAGCTGCCCGGGCTCGGCCGCGATCCCGGCGGTCGACTCTCGTCGCTACGCCATCGCGCAGCTCGCCGGACAGCGCATCGTCGAGATGGCGCACGAGGGCCTGCGGATCAGCGACGTGGTCACCCGGGACGCGTTCCACAACGCGGTGCGGGTCAACGCGGCGATCGGCGGGTCGACCAACGCGGTCATCCACCTGCTGGCGATCGCCGGCCGGGTCGGCGTCGACCTCACCCTTGCGGACATGGACCGCTGGGCGCGGGACGTGCCGTGGCTGGTCGACCTGCAGCCGTCGGGGCAGTACCTGATGGAGGACTTCTACTACGCCGGCGGACTGCCGGCGGTGATGGCCGAGCTCGGCTCGCTGCTGCGCACGGACGCGATCACCGTCACCGGTCGCAGCGTCGGCGACAACGTCGCACCCGCGCATCGCACCGACGGCACCGACGTCATCCGACCGGTCGAGAAGCCGCTCGGCGAGGGCGCCGGCACCGCCGTGCTCACCGGCAACCTGTGCCCCGACGGTGCGGTGGTGAAGCAGTCGGCTGCCTCCGAACGGCTGCTGCAGCACCGCGGCCGCGCGCTCGTCTTCGCGCGCATCGAGGACTACGACCAGGCGGTCGAGGACCCCGACCTCGACGTCGACGCCGACACCGTGCTGGTGCTGCAGAACTCCGGCCCGCGCGGCTACCCCGGCATGCCCGAGGTCGGCAACATGACGATCCCGAAGAAGCTGGCCGAGCAGGGCGTCGACGACATGGTCCGCATCTCCGACGCACGGATGAGCGGCACGGCGTACGGCACCGTCGTGCTGCACGTGACGCCGGAGGCGGCCGTCGGCGGACCGCTCGGGCTGGTGCGCACCGGCGACTGGATCAGCCTGGACGTGCCCGGCCGCAGCCTCACCCTCGAGGTCGACGACGCCGAGCTGGCGCGCCGCCGCGAGGAGTGGGAGGCGCCGACCGTCGGCGACGGGCGCGGCTGGCAGCAGCTCTACGTCGAGCACGTCATGCAGGCGGACAAGGGCTGCGACCTCGACTTCCTGGTGGGTGCCAGCGGGCACGCGGTCGCGCGGCAGTCGCACTGATGAGCTGGGGACGGGCCCGCGACCTGCTCGAGCACGCCGGCCACCCGGTGCTGAGAGGCGCGAGCGAGGCTGCGGCCGGACGCTTCCCGGACGGCGCGGCGTACCGGGTCGAGATCCCCAGCTGCGAGGGCCCGCGGGTGATGGAGGCCGTCCTCGACGAGGCCGGCAGCCGCGGCGTACGCGTCGACCGGGTCTCGCAGGGCAGCGGCGTGATGATGCTGACCGACGACGAGATCGGCCGGATGGTGGCGCTCGGCCGCGAGCACGACGTCGAGGTCAACCTGTTCCTCGGCCCGCGCGGTGCGTGGGGCACCGGCGCACAGGCGAAGGTGTCGACCGCGGTCGGCGCCGCCGCGGCCGGTAACGAGACGGTCGCCGCATGCGTGGCCGACACGTCTGCGGGCGGTGCGGCTCGGCGTGCACAGCGTGCTGGTGGGCGACCTCGGCGTGCTCAGCGTCCTCGGTGGGCTGAAGCGGGCAGGTGACCTGCCCGCCGACCTGGTGCTCAAGACCTCCGTGCTGATGCCGCTGACCAACGCGCCGACCGCTGCCCTCTACGAGCAGCTCGGCGCCACCAGCCTCAACGTGTCCACCGACCTGAGCCTGGACACCCTCGCCGAGATCCGCGCGGCCACGACGGTGCCGCTGGACATGTACGTGGAGGTGCCCGACGACCAGGGCGGCGCGGTCCGGTTCTACGACGTGCCACGGGTCGTCGAGCTGCTGGCCCCGGTCTACATCAAGCTCGGCGTACGCAACGCGCCCGTGCTCTATCCGTGCGGCGAGCACCTGATGCCCACCGCGATCGCGCTCGGTCGCGAGCGGGTGCGCCGGGCCGAGCTGGTGCTCCGGCTGCTGTCCGAGGAGGCGCCATGAGCGACGGGTTCGTCGACGAGCTGGTGGCCGTGGTCGGTGCCGCGGTCACCGACCCGGACGTGCTGGACGCGCACCGGCACGACCACGCGAAGTTCTGCCCGGCCGGCGCACCCCGGGCGCTGGTGCGCCCGCGGTCGACGGCCGAGGTGGCCGAGGTGCTCCGGATCGCCGGTCGCCACCGAGTGCCGGTGGTGCCGCAGGGCGCGCTCACCGGGCTCGCCGGCGCCGCCAACGCGGTCGAGGGCTGCCTGCTGCTGTCCACGTCGCGGATGGACGCCGTGCTGGAGATCGACGCCGACGAGCAGATCGCGGTGGTGCAGCCGGGCGTGACCAACGCGGCGCTGTCCCGCGCGGTCGCCGACGAGGGACTGTTCTACCCACCTGATCCCTCGTCGTGGGAGGAGTCGACGATCGGCGGCAACGTCGCCACCAACGCGGGCGGCCTGTGCTGCGTGAAGTACGGCGTCACCGGCGACTTCGTCCGTGGGCTCGAGCTGGTGCTCGCGAGCGGCGAGGTGCTGCGTACCGGCAGGCGCACCGTCAAGGGCGTCGCCGGCTACGACCTCACCCGGCTGGTGGTCGGGTCGGAGGGCACCCTCGGCGTCGTCACCGAGATCACGCTGGCGTTGCGGCCGGCGCCGGAGGCGGCGCTCACGATGGCGGCGTCGTTCGCCTCGGGTGAGGACGCGCTGCGGGCCGCGGCGGCCGTGATGTCGTCCGGGCTGCAGCCGTCGCTGATGGAGTTCCTCGACCAGCCCGCGGTGCGCGCCATCCAGGCCTACCGCGACCTCGGGCTCCCCGAGAACGTCGGCGCGCTGCTGCTCACCCAGTCCGACCGCGGCGCCCGCGCGCCGGACGACGTGGCGCAGATGGCCGCGCTGTGCGACAAGGAGGGCGCGCTGGAGACCGCGGAGGCCTCGGACGCGGACGAGTCGCGGCTGCTGCTCGAGGCCCGCCGGCTGGTCAACTCGGCGATGGAGAACCTCGGCGCCACGCTGGTCGACGACGTCGCCGTGCCCCGGCGCCGGCTGCCCGAGCTGCTCACCGGCATCCGGGCGATCGCGGCCGAGCACGACGTGACTGTCTGCTGCCCGGGCCACGTCGGCGACGGGAACATGCACCCGACGGTGGTCTTCGACCGCACCGACCCGGCCGGGGCCGAGCGGGCGGTGGCGGCGTTCGGCGCGGTCATGGACCTCGGCCTCAGCCTCGGCGGGACCATCACCGGCGAGCACGGCATCGGCCGGCTCAAGCAGCAGTGGCTGGCCACCGAGCTCGGCGAGACCGGTCTCGCCCTGCAGCGCGGGGTCAAGGCGCTGTTCGACCCGGACGGCCTGCTGAACCCCGGCGCCGTGCTGCCCGATCGCTGAAGGTCTGGCGCGCGGCGACCCCAACGGGTAGGAAGGTCAGCGACCCAGCCGGTGGAGCGGAGGCGCGCGTGAAGAAGATCATCAACGACCCAGCGAACGTGGTGGACGAGGCGTTGCGAGGCATGGCCCTCGCGCACCCCGACCTGCTGGAGGTGCACCTCAACCCGCACTACATCGTGCGCACCGGCGGCCCGGTCCAGGGCAAGGTCGCCCTGCTGTCCGGCGGCGGCAGCGGCCACGAGCCGCTGCACGGCGGGTTCGTCGGCCCCGGCATGCTCGCGGCCGCGTGCCCGGGCGCGGTGTTCACCTCACCGACCCCCGACCAGGTCGAGGCCGCCACCAAGGCGGTCGACGGCGGCGCGGGTGTGCTGCACATCGTGAAGAACTACACCGGCGACGTGCTCAACTTCGAGACCGCCGCCGAGCTGGCCGCCGCCGAGGGGGCCGAGGTCGAGGCGGTCGTCATCGACGACGACGTCGCGGTCAAGGACAGCCTGTTCACCGCCGGCCGGAGAGGGGTCGGCGGCACGGTGCTGGCCGAGAAGATCGTCGGCGCCGCCGCCGAGCGGGGCGACGACCTGGCAGCGTGCAAGGCGTTGTGCGAGCGGGTCAACGCGCAGGTGCGGTCGATGGGGCTGGCGCTCACCTCCTGCACGGTTCCGCACGCCGGCAAGCCGACGTTCGAGCTGGGCGAGAACGAGGTCGAGCTCGGCATCGGCATCCACGGCGAGCCCGGACGCGAGCGGCTGCCGCTCGAGCCGGCCAACGCGCTGGTCGAGCGGCTGCTGACGCCGATCCTCGAGGACCTGCCGTTCGAGCGCGCCGACGACGTGCTGCTGTTCGTCAACGGCATGGGCGGCACCCCGCTGATCGAGCTCTACCTCGCGTACGCGCACGCCGAGGAGCTGTTGCGCGACCGCGGCATCGCGGTGCGGCGCCGGCTGGTCGGCAACTACATCACCTCGCTGGAGATGCAGGGCATGTCGATCACCCTGCTCAAGCTCGACGACGAGATGACCGAGCTGTGGGACGCGCCGGTGCACACCGCGGGCCTGCGCTGGGGACGGTGATGGGCGCCACCACCGACGACGTGGTCGAGGCAGTGCGGCAGTACGCCGCGGTGGTGCTCGAGCACCGGCAGGAGCTGATCGACCTCGACTCGGCAATCGGCGACGCCGACCACGGCGAGAACCTCAGCCGGGGCATGACCGCCGCGGTCGAGGCGCTCGACGCCGATCCGCCGGACAGCCCGGCGGCTGCGCTCAAGACCGTGGCGACCACCCTGATCCGCAAGGTGGGGGGCGCGGCCGGGCCGCTCTACGGCACCGCGTTCCTGCGCGCCTCCACCGCGGTGCAGGACCGGGACGAGCTCGGTCCCGACGACGTGCTGGCCGCGCTGCGCGCCGGGCTCGAGGGCGTGGTCTCGCGCGGCAAGGCCGAGGTGGGCGACAAGACCATGGTCGACGCGCTCACCCCCGCGGTCGACGCGGCGGCCGCCTCGCGTCAGGGCGGATCCGGCACCGTCGGGCTGCTGGCGGCGGCATCCGACGCCGCTGACCAGGGGATGACGGCGACCGTGCCGCTGGTCGCCCGCAAGGGACGGGCCAGCTACCTCGGCGAGCGCAGTGCCGGCCACCAGGACCCGGGTGCCACGTCGACCGCCCTGCTGCTGCGTACGCTCGCCGTCGTGGCCGGCCAGCGCTGCGGCGACCGGGACGGCTGACGGTGGCGCACCCATGACCGTCGGGCTGGTGCTGGTCTCGCACGTGGCTGCGCTCGCCGACGGTCTGCGGGTGCTGGTGGCGCAGATGTCGCCCGACGTGGTGGTCGAGGCGGCGGGGGGCACCGACGAGGGGGAGGTCGGCACCAGCTTCGACCTGGTCGTCGAGGCGCTCGGCCGCGCAGACTCGGGCGCGGGGGTGCTCGTGCTCTACGACCTCGGGTCGGCGCTGCTCACCACCGAGACTGCGCTGGACGTCCTCGACGAGGCCGCCCGGGAGCGGGTGCGGATCGCCGAGGCGCCGTTCGTCGAGGGCGCGGTCGCCGCCGGCGTACGTGCGCAGGGAGGTGGCGACCTGGACGCCGTGCTGGCCGCGGCCGAGGGTGGCGGCGGCGACAGCACGCCCGCCGACGCGGAGGAGGCGCTGCGTGCCACCGCCGAGCTGGTCAACCGGGTGGGTCTGCACGCGCGGCCGGCCGCGGTGCTGGCCCGCTCGATCGAGGGTCTCGACGCCGACCTGCGGGTCGGGCCGCCAGGCACCGACGGGGTCAACGCCCGGAGCGTGCTCAGCGTCATCTCGCTCGGTCTGACCGCCGGGGCACAGGTCGAGTACGTCGCCACCGGCCCGGACGCGCAGGCGGCGCTCGACCGGGCGCTCGCCGCCACCCGGGACGGCTTCGGCGAGCAGGACTGACCTAGCCGTCCGCACCTCTCGAGCGCAGCATCCGGCGCAGCGTGTCGCTGCGCTCCAGCACAACCCGGGAGATCAGCGGACTGGCGTCGTCGCCCTCGGCGAACGCGACCAGCCTGTCGGCGAGTGCCACGTCGGCACCGGCGAGCGGGAACATCGTCCGCACCGTCGTCAGGATGGTGAGCATCCCGGCGTCGGACAGCGCCGGCAGCGCCTCGACGAAGCGCGCCGCGAACGGCTCGAGCACCTGGGCCTGCGACGACTGCCAGAAGGCGAGCTCCCACCTCGCGCATCCCCCCGCTGGGCACCGTGCGCTTCTCCATCACGCTCTCCCACACGCCCTGCTTGGCCTCCGGTTCGGGCCGCGCCGCCTCGACGGCGAGCGTGCGCGTCCACGCCTCCGGGCTCGGGTCGCGCTTCTCCAGCGCCGCCGAGGCCGCGGCGTCGTGCCGGCCGAGTGCGGCCAGCCGGATGAGCTCGCGCCAGCCGAGGTCGACGTCGTCACCGGCCAGCGCACGCAGCCGCGCGAGCTGGGCGTCGGTGGTCGCCGTCTGGGCCAGCGCGCGGGCCGCCACCACGACCCGGGCGCCACCCTGCTCGGCGAGGGCCAGGCAGGTGTCGGCCACCGACGTCAGCAGCTCGGCGCGCGTGTCCGCGGGTGCCCACCGGTCGGCCGCCTGCACCGCCAGCGCGAGGAACGGCTCCATGACGCTGTCGACGGTCTCTCGCGGCAGCACCGCGGCGGCGCACTGGACGAAGTCCGCGGCCGGCACCCGACCGCTGAGCAGCAGGTCCCAGACCGTGGTCACCGCCACCGCCCGGCCGATCGACGTCGGCAGCTCGGCGGCCGACGACAGCAGCGCGGCGAGCGAGGCGTCGTCGGGGCGTACGGACGCGAACGTGAGGTCGTCGTCGTTGAGCAGCAGCAGGTCCGCCGGCGCGCCCAGGTCGGGCAGCGGGGTGTCCGGCCCCTCGACCTCGAGCTCGATGGCCGCACGGCGCACCAGCCCGGTCTCGGCGCGGTCGTAGACACCGAGCCCGATCCGGTGCGGACGCGGCGCGGCACCGTCCGTCCCGGTGGCGCGCAACAGGGCGCCGCTGTCGGCCGGGCCCGGCGCGAGGCTGAGCGTGTCGTGGCCGGCGGTGTCGAGCCACTGCGTGGTCCACCCGGAGAGGTCGCGCCCGCTTGCCCGTCCGATCGCCCCCATCAGGTCGTCCAGCTCGGCGTTGGACCAGGCGTGCTCGGTGAAGTACGACCGCAGGCCCTCGACGAACGCTGTCCTCTCCCACGTGCGCCACCAGCTGCTTGAGCACGCTGGAGCCCTTGACGTAGGTGATGGAGTCGAAGCCGGCCGTCGCCTCGGCCACGTCCCGGGCGGGCTGCCGGATCGGGTGCGTCGTCGGGCCGCGGTCGACCGCGTACGCCGCCTGCTTGGACCCGGCGAGGAAGCCCGCCCACGCGTCGGTGAACGTGGTGGCCTCCTCGGCGGCCCAGTAGCAGGCCCAGTTGGCGAACGCCTCGTTGAGCCAGAGGTCGTCCCACCAGCGCATCGTCACGATGTCGCCGAACCACATGTGCGCCATCTCGTGCAGCAGGACCACGGCCCGCAGCTCCCGCTCGGCCGGCGACGGGGCGCTGCGGAACAGCAGGTCGTCGGACCAGGTGACGCAGCCGTAGTTCTCCATCGCGCCGCCGAGGTCGGGCACGAAGACCTGGTCGTAGCGACGCTGCGGGAACGGCAGCCCGAACCGCTCGCCGAAGAAGGCCAGTCCCTGCGCGGTCACCTCGAGGATCTCGTCCGCGTCGCGATCGAGGTCGCCGGCGAGCGAGCGGCGGCAGTACAGCCCCAGGTCGTGGTCACCGCGCTGCTCGCGCCGCTCGTGGAACGGGCCGGCGTTGACGACGACCACGTACGTGGACAAGCGGCGGCGTCGGGACGAACGTCCACCGCCGGGCGTCGGCTCCGGCGTCCTCGACCGTCGCGTCGCCGGTGTTGCTCAGGACCGTCCAGGCTGCCGGGGCGTCCACCACGAACGCGTGCGGCGCCTTGAGGTCGGGCTGGTCGAAGCACGCCCAGCAGCGGCGCGCGTCGTCGGGCTCGAACGACGTCCACACGTAGACCTCGCCGTCGGTGGGGTCGACCGCGCGGTGCACGCCCGTGCGCTGGTCGGTGTTGCGCTGCACCGACTCGACCACCAGCACGTTGTCGGCCGCGAGCGGCGGCAACGCGATGCGCCCGTCGGCGACCGCGTCGGCGTCGATCTCCTGCCCGTTCAGCGTGGCGCGGACGACGTCGGCGGCGCAGTCGACGAACGTGGCGCCGCCCGGCTCGGCGCAGCGGAAGGTCACCGTCGACGTGGCGCGCAAGGCGTCCCCGTCGAGCAGCCCGGTCAGGTCGAGCGCGATGTCGTAGCGCTCGACGTCGAGGAGCCCGGCGCGGGCGCGCGCCTCGTCGTGGGTGAGACTTGTCGGTGCAGACATGACCGCAGGTGTATCACCGTGCTCCATCACCAGGCGAAGGAGATCAGTCCGTGCCCATCCGGTTCGAGGGTCACACGCCGCAGATCGCCGGCGACGCGTACGTCGCGCCGACCGCGAGCATCATCGGCCAGGCCCGGGTCGGTGCCCAGTCGAGCATCTGGTTCAGCGCCGTGGTGCGCGCCGACCGCAGCGAGATCGTCGTCGGTGACGGCAGCAACGTGCAGGACGGCGCGGTGCTGCACTCCGACCCCGGCTTCCCCTGCCGGCTCGGGTCGGGGGTGTCGGTGGGCCACCGTGCGGTCGTGCACGGGTGCACCGTCGACGACGACGTGCTGATCGGGATGGGCGCGGTCGTGCTCAACGGTGCGCACGTGGGCAGCGGTTCGCTGGTCGCCGCCGGCGCGGTGGTGCTGGAGGGCGCCGAGGTGCCACCGGGCTCCCTGGTGGCGGGCGTGCCGGCGAAGGTACGACGCGAGCTGACCGAGGAAGAGCGCGAGAACGTGCGGCAGAACGCGCGCAACTACCTCAGCCTGTCCCGCCGCTACCGTGCCGACGGTGACTCGTCGAGCGGTTAGCGGGCCGGGCGGCGGGGTACCCCCCTCCTGTGCCGGACGCCCCTCAGCTGCTCGCGACCTATCTCAACGACCACCTCGTGGGGTCGTCCGCCGGTCGCGACCTGTTCCGCCGCGCCGCCCGGTCGCAGCAGGGCTCGGACCGCGGGCCGGAGCTGACCGCCCTCGCCCGCGAGGTCGACGAGGACCGGGCCGCCCAGCTGCGGATCATGCGTGATCTCGACATCAGCCCGAGCCGACCGCGTGCCCTGGCAGGCCGGGTCGCCGAGACTCTCGGCCGGCTCAAGCCCAACGGCACGCTGCTGCGCCGCTCCCCGCTGACCGACGTGGTCGAGATCGAGGGGCTCCGGATCGCAGTGGCCGGCAAGGCCGCCGGCTGGGAGGTGCTGCTGACGCTTGCCGACAGCGAGCCGCGGCTGTCCCGCGAACGGCTCGTCGAGCTCCGGTCCCGCGCGCACGACCAGGCCGAACGGTTGCGCGCGCTGCACCTGCGGGCCGCGGCCGAGGCGTTCGACGCGACATGAGCGACTCCCCTTCGGACTCCTCGCCGGAGCACCCGTGGCAGTGGCCCGAGCGCACCTGGCGCCACCACGTCGAGGCCGTGCGCGCCGGCACCCGGCTGGTGCCCGCCACCTGGCCCGGCGGTGCCCGCGTCGCCGTCGCGCTGTCGTTCGACTCCGACCACGAGACGCTGCCGTTGCGTGACGGCGAGACCAGCCCGGGCAAGCTCTCGGTGGGGGAGTACGGCTCCCGCGTCGCGGCCGGCAAGATCCTGCGGCTGCTGGCCGAGCACGAGGTGCCGGCCAGCTTCTTCGTCCCCGCCGTGTCGGCACTGCTGCACCCAGACGAGATCGACGGCTACGTCGCGGCGGGTCACGAGGTCGCGGTGCACGGCTGGATCCACGAGCGCAACGCCCAGCTCGGACACGCCGACGAGCTGGACCTGACCGGCCGCGCCATGGACACCCTGGAACAGCTCACCGGCACCCGTCCGGTCGGGATCCGCACGCCGAGCTGGGACTTCTCCGACCACACGCTGACCGTCATCCGCGAGCTCGGGCTGGCCTACGATTCGTCCCTGATGGCCGACGACGAGCCGTACGAGATCGTCGCCCACGGTGAGCAGACCGGCCTCGTCGAGGTGCCGGTGGAGTGGATCCGCGACGACGCCCCCTACTTCATGATGGACCGCTTCAGCGCGCTGCGGCCGTACATGCCGCCGCGGGGTGCGCTGGCGATCTGGCGCGACGAGTTCGACGCGGCCTACGCCGAGGGCGGGCTGTTCCAGCTGACGATGCACCCGCACATCAGCGGCCACCGCTCACGGTTGACGGTCCTGCGCGAGCTGGTCGAGCACATCGCCGGGCACTCCGGGGTGTGGTGGGCGACCCATGCCCAGGTCGCCGACGTCGCCCGCGACGTGCTCAACGGTGAGGTCAGCGCGGCGCCAGCGCCGAGATGAGCTCGTACGCCACGTGGGCGGCGGCGATGCCGGTGACCTCCGCGTGGTCGTACGCCGGTGCGACCTCAACGACGTCGGCGCCGACCAGGTGCACACCGCTCAGCCCACGCAGCACCGCCAGCAGCTCGCGACTCGTCATGCCGCCCGCCTCGGGTGTGCCGGTGCCGGGTGCGAACGCCGGGTCGAGCACGTCGATGTCGACCGAGCAGTAGACAGGGCGGTCGCCCACCCGGTCGCGGAGCCGTTCCAGCACGCCGCGCGGGCCGAGGTCGTCGAGCTCCACGCTGCCGACCACCTGGAAGCCGAGGCCGGTGTCGGCGGACAGGTCGTCGCGGCCGTACAGCGGGCCGCGGGTGCCGACGTGCAGGCAGGCGGAGGTGTCCAGCAGGCCCTCCTCGGACGCGCGCCGGAACGGTGTGCCGTGGGTGTAGGCCGCACCCATGTAGGTGTCCCAGGTGTCGAGGTGGGCGTCGAAGTGCACGACCGCCACCGGTCCGTGACGCGCGGCGACCGCACGCAGCAGCGGCAGCGCGACGGTGTGGTCGCCACCGAGGACCACGAGGCGGTCGGCGCGCTCGGCCAGCGCGCGGGCGCCGCGTTCGACCTGCCCGATGGCCTCGTCGATCGAGAACGGGTTGACCGCGAGGTCGCCCGCGTCGACGACCTGTTGCGCGCCGAAGGGCTCGACGTCCTGTGCGGGGTTGTACGGGCGGAGCAGCCGGGACGACTCGCGGATGTGTGCCGGCCCGAACCGGGCACCCGGACGGTAGGAGACGCCCGCGTCGAACGGCACCCCGACCACGGCCACGTCGACGTCGGAGACCTCGTCGACGCGGGGCAGCCGAGCGAATGTCGCCGGGCCGGCGAAGCGCGGCACGACGGTGGCGTCCACCTGCCCGACGTGGTCGCCCTCGGTGATCCGCGGGATCTCGTCGCTCACGGCTGGCCCACCGTCGGCCGGCGGCGGGTCCGGTGCACCGAGGCGCCCTGGTCGTCGACGACCTCGGGCTCGACGGCGTCGAGAACCGGGACCCAGCGCGGGCCGTCCGGTCCGAACGCGTAGCGAGGTTCGGGATAGACGTACAGTGCGGCGAGGTAGAGCAGTGCCGCGAGGAGGAGCGCGACGGGGAGGCTCAGGTCGACGCCGCCGGCCGCGTCTCGGAACGGCCCCTCGATCAGCGGCGGGTAGTTGGCGAACAACAGCCCCACGACCGCCGCCGGCACCCACGCGATCATCGCCCGCCAGTTGACGCCGGACGCGAACCAGTACGCGCCGCCGCGCCTGCCCTGGTTGAACACCTGCAGGTCGGCCTCGCGGTAGTGGCCGCGGCGCACGACGTACCCGAGGGTCATGATCACCATCCACGGCGTGGTGCAGATGACGATCGCCCCCACGAACGCGTTGACGCTGGCAACGAGGTCGAACGCGAGCCGGCCGACGAGGATGAACGCGAACGCCAGCACGCCGATGAACAGCGACGCCTGCACCCGGGACAGCCGCGGGAACACCGACGAGAAGTCGAGCCCGGTGCCGTAGAGCGAGGTGATGCCGGTCGACAGCCCGCCGAGGAACGCGACCACCATCAGCAGCAGGGCGTACCAGAGCGGTGAGGCGTTGATCAGCGCGACGACGTAGTCGGCCTTGCCCGCGACCACGGTCGCCGTCGCCACGCCGAACAGGAACGGCACCAGCGTCATCGTCTGTGCCGCCAGGGTGGCGAGCAGCAACCGGCTCGGCGGAGTTGCTGCGGGGATGTAGCGCGACCAGTCGCCGAGGAACGCGCCGAACGACACCGGGTTGCTCATCACGATCAGCGCGGACAGCACGAACGTCGGCCAGAACGACCCGAGGGCGTACGCCTCCGGGCCGGGGTCGTAGCCGAAGTCGAAGACGTCGGAGTAGGCGACCACCGCGAGCAGGATCAGCACCGTGTTGCCGACCACGACCACCCTGTTGACCAGCAGCATGAACGCGTAGCCATAGACGACCACGACGATCACGAGCCCGCCGATGACCGCGTAGACCACGCCGCGCAGCAGCTCGGAGTCGTCGATGCCGGTCATCCGCACCAGCCCGCCGACGAATGCGTCGCCGGACACCCACACCGAGATCGAGTAGAAGGCGATCGCGGTGAGCAGCGAGAGGAACGAGCCGAGCACCCGGCCGCGCACGCCGAAGTGGGCGCCGGACGACACCGCGTTGTTGGTGCCCGTCAGCGGTCCGAACAGCCCCATCGGCATCAGCACGAGTGCGCCGACCAGCACGCCGGTGATGGTCGCGGCGACCGCCTCGCCGAGCGACAGCCCGAGCAGCACCGGGAAGGTGCCGAGGATGACGGTGGCGAACGTGTTGGCTCCGCCGAACTGGATCCGGAACAGGTCCAGCGGTCGCGAGTAGCGGTCCTCGGGTGGGATGGTGTCGATGCCGTGCTGCTCCACCTCGGTGGCGCGGGGACGGTGGACCGGAGGTTCGGCACTCATCCGGCGGACAGTAACGGTGATGTTTCGTGACATGCAATAGTTGTTGCCTATGAGAGTTATCCGCTGCGTCGACCTCTCGGTGCCGCTGGACGAGGACACGACGGTCTACCCGGGAGACCCCGAGCCCGGTACGGCGCCGCACTCGCTGATCGAGACCGAGGGCTTCAACCTGCTGGAGGTGCACCTCGGCTCGCAGTCCGGCACCCATGTCGACGCGCCGTACCACTTCGAGGAGCAGGCCGAGCGGGTCGACCAGCTGCCGCTGTCGTTGTTCGCGGGGGAGGGCGTGGTGGTCGACGTGACCGGCCTCGGCGAGCGCGGCAGGATCGGGTGGGAGCACCTCGCGCCGTACGAGAGCCGGCTCGGTCCGGGCACGATCCTGTTGCTGCGTACCGGCTGGGACGCCTACTACGACGACAAGGCGTACTTCGCGCACCCGTTCCTGGACGGTGCTGCGTGCGCCCGTCTGCTCGAGCTGGGCGTGCGCACGTTCTGCATCGACGCGATCAACCTGGACGAGACGCCGGACGACCAGCACCCCGGCGAGGGCTTCCCGGTGCACCACCAGATCGCCCGTGCCGGCGGAGTGATCGGGGAGAACTTCCGCGGGCTGGACCGGATCGACTGGCAGCATCCCCTCGTGGTCTGCTTCCCGCTCCGGCTCACCGGCGCCGACGGCGCACCGTGCCGGGCGGTCGCGCTCGAGCTGGCGGCCCCGTGACGTCGCGGGCGAACGTGCGGATCGGCGCGCGGCTCCGGGCACAGCGCAAGGCCAAGGGGCTCACGCTCGACCAGGTGGCCGGCGCGGCGGGCCTGACGAAGGGATTCGTCAGCCGGCTCGAACGCGATGACACGTCACCGTCGGTCGCGTCGCTGGTCACGGTGTGCCAGGTGCTGGGGCTGCGGGTGGGCGAGCTGTTCGACCCGCCGGACACCGCGGTCGTACGCGCCGGCGAGGGTCGCGACATCAACTTCGGCGGGCAGGGCGCGCACGAGCAGCTGCTCACCCCCGGCACCCAGAACCACCTCGAGGTCATCCAGGCCCGGATCGAGCCCGGCGGCTCCGGCGGTGCCGAGCTGTACGCGCTGGACTGCGACGTGGAGTTCGTCTACGTGCTGGCCGGCCGGCTCGACGTCGAGCTGGACGACGAGACCGTGCGGCTCGCCAAGGGGGACGCGATGACCTTCCCCGGTGGCACGCCGCACACCTGGCGCAACGCCTCGAAGACGCGCGACTGCGAGGTGCTGTGGACGTTGGCGCCTGCGCCCTGAGCTGGCCGGCGTGGGCTGGTGTCGGATGTCCACAGCGCGCTCGAACATCTGTACGACAATGTCGGTGATGCCGCCTAGGGTGTGGGCATGGAGACGTTGGTACGGCACCCGGTGGCGGAGGCGGTCGCCTCGGTCCGAGGCGTGCTGGGCCAGGCCGCAGAGGCGGCCGCGTGGTCGCTCGCCGATGCCGAGCTGATGCCGTTGCTGGCCGACCTCGGCGCCGTGGAGGCGCAGCTGGACGAGCTGCGGTTGCGGGTGCTGGCGCAGGTGGAGTCGCGCGGGCTGGCGAGGGCCGCAGGGGCGACGTCGACAGCGGCGTTGGTGCGTGACGCGGAGCGGGTCTCGCAGCGTGCGGCGGGTCGGGACGTGGCGTTGGCGACCGCGCTGGATCGGGATCGAGAGCAGACCCGGGCGGCACTGGCAGCCGGAGCGGTCAACGCCGAACAGGCACAGGTGATCGTGTGTGCGCTGGCCGACCTGACCAAGCAGGTCACGACGCTCACCGACGCCGAGGCGGCCAAGGCCGAGGCCTTCCTCATCGACATGGCGGCCGTGCACGGCCCGGAGGAGCTGCGCCGGCTGGGTCGGCGGGTGTTCGAGGTGATCGATCCTGCCGCCGCGGATGCTCGCGAGGGCGAGCTGCTCGAGGCCGAGGAGGAGCGCGCCCGGCAGCTGTGCAGGTTCTCGATGCGCCGTTGCGGCGACGGCACCAGTCGTGGTGGGTTCCGGCTCCCGGACGCGCAGGCCGACATGCTGCGCGCCGTCCTGGAGGCCATGTCGTCTCCGCGCCGCACGAGCAACGAGGCACGCGACCCGGGTGGCGATGAGCCGGTGCCCGCCTACCCGGTGCGGATGGGCCGAGCGTTCGCCGAGCTGGTGGAGCACCTGCCCCTCGACGGACTCCCGCAGCACGGCGGTGTGTCTGCCCAGCTGGTCATCACCATCGGACACCAGGCGCTGCAGTCCGGGCTGGGTGCGGCCACGTTGTCGTCGGGCACGACGATCTCGGCTGGCCAGGCCCGCCGGCTGGCCTGCAACGCCGGACTGCTCCCCGCCGTGCTGGACGGCCCGTCGTCGGTGCTCGACCTCGGCCGGTCGTGCCGGCTGTTCTCGGCCAAGCAGCGGATCGCGCTCGGGGTCACCCAGGGAGGCTGTGTCTGGGCCGGGTGTGACCGCCCCGCGGCGTGGTGCGAGGCGCACCACGCGCGCTGCCCCTGGGCAGAGGGCGGCACGACCGACCTCGCGGACGGTGTCCTGCTCTGCACCCGGCACCACACCCTCGCCCACGGCGAGTGGACCGTCCGTATCGCCGACGACGGCATCCCGGAGACGATCCCGCCCAGCCGGGTCGACCCCGACCAGCGGCCCCGGCGCCACCGACGCTTCCCGCAACGGGAGTGAGGGGGAGGTCGCCGGCCCCGGTGGCTGCTGTGGCTGTTGTGGCTGTTGTGACGCACGTGGCGGTGAGGTATCAGGACTAGCCCCACTGACTCATCCGAACGGCATGCAACTAGACCGAAAGTACTGTTGATTAATTCTGGTGGGGGACGTGTGATGGTGCTGTCAGCGTGAGCGGCTCGAGTGTGTCCGAGACGCGGCGCGGCTCAGACGTGGAGCGAGAGGTGGCGGAGTGAGGCTACGACGGGGGCCGGGCGTGCACCGCCGGCTCAACCCGGCGCGCACTCGGCGCGCCGGAATCGCTATTGGCACGGGCACCGTGCTGATCTGCGCGTCTGTCCTTGCCGCGTCCGCTCCCGGGTCCGCGTCCGCGGGAGCCGACGCCCTCGCTCTCAGCGACACGATGCCCGATGTGCCCGCCGGCGTCCCCATGACGCTTGGCGAGCCGTCCCCGGCCGCTGCAGCCAGCCTCGACGCCAAGCTGCTCGAGCGCGACGCCCTCGACGCCCAGCAGAACGCCGGGCACGACGACGACAACCGGCTGCGCGAGGAAGCCCGCTCGGTGACCCCGTCCGAGGTCGCCGCCAACGGGCTGCCCCGGCCGGCCGTACGCGCCTACCACACCGCAGAGGCCGTCATGGCCGACGTCGAGCCCGGCTGCAACCTGCCGTGGTACCTGCTCGCCGGCATCGGCCGGGTCGAGTCCGACCACGGCCGCTACGGCGGTGCCGTGGTCGGCCGCAACGGCGTGTCCGACCCGCTCATCATCGGGATCGCCCTCGACGGCTCGCCTGGCGTCGCGAGCATCCCTGACACCGACGGCGGGGAGTGGGACGGCGACCGTCAGTGGGACCGCGCGATCGGGCCGATGCAGTTCATCCCCACCACCTGGGACGTCGTCGGTGTCGATGCCGACGGTGACGGCGAGCGCAACCCCAACGACCTGGACGACGCCGCGCTCGGTGCGGCCGTCTACCTGTGCGCCGGCGGCGGCGACCTCTCCGACCCCGAGCAGCTGCGCACCGCCGTGCTGCGCTACAACCACTCCAACGCCTACGTCGACCTGGTCAGCAGCTACGCCGAGGCCTACGCCAACGGCGACTTCCCGACCTACCCCGGCACCCCGGGCGCCGGCGACGACCCGACCGTGCCCGTCGTGGACCCGGGAGACAGCGGCGGCTCCGGCAACGGGAACGGCTCTGGCGACGGCGGCGGCAACGGCTCCGGCAACGGTGGGGGCAACGGCGGCGGCAACGGCTCCGGCAACGGTGGCGGCGGCAACGGCGGCTCTGGAAACGGCGGCGGCAACGGCGGTGGCGGCAACGGCGGGGGCAACGGCGGCGGCAACGGCGGGGGGAACGGCGGCGGTAACGGCGGTGGCGGCACCTGGGGTGGCGGCGGCAACGGTGGCGGCAACGGTGGCGGCAACGGCGGCGGCAACGGCGGCGGCAACGGCGGCGGCAGCTGGGACGACCCGGTGGTCAAGTCCTTCACGCTGACCGGTGCACTCGCTACCTGCACACCTCCGCGCGGCGTCTCCGGCGACGCGTGGTGTGTCGAGGACACCTACGCCGGTGACCTCGCCGCCTGGGACACCGACGGCGTCGACCTCGACGGCAACTGCGACCCGCAGGAAATGCCCGACGAGCTCGCCGGGCTGGCCAAGCTGGAAGCCTCGGTCACGGTCACCATCGACCAGACCTCGGTAGCCGGCGAGGTGACCGACACCGTGACCACCAGCTTCACCGTCAACGACGAGCTGATCTGCGAGCAGGACAGCGCGTCCGGACCCAAGGCCAACTGAGCCGACCGCCGACCCCATCAGCCACGTGACCGACCTCCCCGACCGGATGCGGGTCAGCGTGCTGCACGCGCCGCACGACGTGCGCCTTGAGGAGCGACCGGTCCCGCAGCCTGCGGCCGACGAGGTGCTGGTCCAGATCGGCTCGGTCGGGGTCTGCGGGTCCGACGTGCATTACTACGAGCAGGGCCGGATCGGCGAGCACGTCGTCCGGGCGCCGCTGGTGCTGGGCCACGAGGCGGGCGGTCGCGTGGTCGCGGTCGGCTCGGAGGTCCCGTCGGCCCGGATCGGTCAGCGGGTCTCGCTCGAGCCGGGCGTCCCGTGCCGCCGGTGCGTCCAGTGCCGCCGGGGCGCGTACAACCTCTGCCCCGACATCCGGTTCTTCGCGACCCCGCCGATCGACGGCGCGTTCTGCGAGTACGTCGCCCTGGCGGCCGACTTCGCCTACCCGGTGCCCGACTCCCTGTCCGACGACGCCGCCGGGCTGATCGAGCCGCTCAGCGTGGGCGTGTGGGCCAACCGCAAGGCCGGCACTGTCCCCGGCACCCGGCTGCTGGTCTCGGGCGCCGGCCCGGTCGGGCTGCTCGTCACCCAGGTGGCCCGGGCCCTCGGCGCCGGCGAAGTCGTCGTCGCAGACATCGACCCCGACCGGCGGGCAATGGCCGAGAGGCTGGGCGCCACCGCGACCCTCGACCCCACGCAGACCGCACCGGTGGAGGCGGGCCTGAAGGCCGACGCCTTCGTCGACTGCTCCGGAGCCCCCGCAGCGGTGGCTGCCGGCGTCCCGGCCGTACGAGCCGGCGGCTCGGTCGTGCTGGTCGGCATGGGCGCCGACGAGCTCACCCTGCCGGTCGCCCTCATCCAGACCCGCGAGCTGGCGGTCACCGGCACCTTCCGTTACGCCAACACCTGGCCCGGCGCGATCGCACTGGCCGCCAACGGAGACGTCGACCTCGACGCACTGGTCACGGGTCACGTCGACCTCGACCACGCCGAGCAGTCCCTGGCCCCCGATCCGGACGAACGGCACGTGAAGCTGGTGGTACGCCCGAATGGCCTGTAGTTGAGCGGGATCGTCGTCGTCGATGCGGCGAACGTCGTGGGCTCCCGCCCTGATGGCTGGTGGCGCGACCGGGCCGGGGCGGCACGCCGACTGCACGACCGACTGGTGTCCGCCGACATCGGTACCGTTGTCCTCGTCCTCGAAGGTGCCGCGCGCGCAGGCGTCGCCGAGGACGAGGGCAACGAGGGCAACGGGGTGCGCGTCGTGCACGCGCCGGCGTCCGGTGACGACGCCGTGGTCGAGGTGGTGGGCGAGCTGACCGACGTGACAGTGGTGACCAGTGACCGCGAGCTGCGGCGCCGGGTGGAAGCACTCGGCGCTCGCACCGTGGGTCCGTCCTGGCTGCTCGAGCAGCTGCCCGACTGACCATGGGCAAGCACCGTCCGCCACACCGGGCAGGGTTACGAGCCCGAGTGCCGTCCGCTGCGCGGTGGTGCCTGGCCAGGCCGCGGCGCGCCGTGAGCCTTGCGGTGCTCGCGTCGGTGTCGCTGCACCTGCTGTTCCTCAGCCGTGAGCTCGGGCCTGACGAGGGCGGCTTCCTCCTGGTGGCCAGCCAGTGGGACCCCGCCACCGACGGGACGTGGCTCTACGGCGACCTCTGGGTCGACCGCCCGCCGGTGATCCTGCTGGTCTTCCGGGTGGCCCACGAGTGGGGTCCGTACGGCGTCCGGCTGGTGGCGTGCGTCGCGGCCGCGGCGTTCGCCCTCGCCGCGGCATGGGCCGGTCGGGTGGCAGGTGGACAGCGGGCCGGCACCTGGAGCGCCCTGATCGCCGCCGCGCTCGGGGCGTCGGCCCTGATCGGCGCACACTGGCTCAACGGCGAGCTCCTGGCGGGCCCGCTGGTGCTGGCCGCGTGCGCACTGGCGATGACCAGCGCGCGTCCGACCGGGCCTTGGCAGGTCCGGGTGGCGGTCGCGTTCGCCGCGGGTGTGCTCGCCGGCCTTGCGCCGCTGGTCAAGCAGAACGTCATCGACGGCTTGGCGTTCGCCCTCGTGCTGCTGGTGGCATCCGCCCGAGTCCGCGCGCTGCCGGCGCGCCGGGCGGCCGGGCTGCTGACCGCGTGCCTGCTCGGTTTCGCGGTGCCCCTGGTGACGGTGGGCGCCTGGGCCTACTCGTTCGGCAGTCTGCGCGACCTCTGGTTCGCGATGTACGGGTTCCGCACCGAGGCGACGGCCGTGATCGCCAACGAGTCATGGGACTCCTCAGCAGAGCGTCTCCTGCTGCTGCTCGCGCTCGCGCTGGTCAGCGGGGTCATCTACCTGGCCGCCGGCACGGTCGCGGCGCAGTGGCGTGCGCTGCGACACCGGCAACGCCGGCCGCTGGCGCTGGCCATCGGCGCCACGTTCGCGGTCGAGCTGGTGACGATGCTGCTGGGCGGCAGCTACTGGCCGCACTACCTCGTCGGTCTGCTGCCGATGCTCGCCCTGGGCGGAGGGCTCGCCGCGGCAGGCCCGACCCACCGGCACCTGCGGCAGCGCCGGCTGATCGTGCTCGCCGCAGCGACCACGCTCGTGGCGACCCCCGCGGTGGCCGTCGCGATGCACGAGACGCGCGACCCGGAGCGGCTGGCCGGTCGCTGGCTGGCTGTCTCGGCGCACACCGACGACACCGCGCTGGTGGCCTACTCCGGCCCGAACCTGCTGCAGGCGTCGGGACTGGACACGCCCTACCCCTTCCTGTGGAGTCTGCCGGTCCGTACCGTCGACCCGCACCTCAAGCGGATGCGCGCCGTCGTACGCGGCCCGGCGGCGCCGACGTGGATCGTCGAGTGGGACGGCTTCGGCAGCTGGGGACTCGACCCGCACGACCGGATGGCCGACCTCGTCGAACGCCGCTACCGCACGGTGGCCGTGGTGTGCGGCGAGCCGGTGTGGCTGCGCAGGGGCGTCGTCCGGACCCTCGCCGACGTGCCCGACTGCTAGTCCAGCCAGCCGGTCGTGCTGCGCCGGCTGAGCGCGCGCCACCCGCTGCGGGCCTGTCGCCGCAGCGGTGCGGCCTCGGCTTCCTCCCGCGCGTGCAGCCGACCGAGCACGAACACCGCGGAGCTGGACGCTCCCGGCTCGCGGGCCAGGTCCTGCAGCCAGCCGCGCAGCACCAAGGTGTCCTGGAAGCGGCCCAGGGTCGACTGCAGCTGCTTGGCCCTCCGCCGCAGCCGGCGGGCCGGCTTGCCGACGCTCGGCTCGGCCACCTCGCACGCGTAGCGCAGTCGCTTCGCCGCCTTGCGCACCTGGTGCAGCGCCTCGTCGCGGTCGTCGCCGGACGCTGCCGCGACCGCCACGACCCGGTTCTCGAGCCGCCGGTAGACCTTGCGGACCCGGCGCGGCAGCTGCTTGGACGCCGAGCGGTCGGCGCGGCGGTTGCAGGGGGCTGCCGTGAACGCGTCCAGGGCGTCCTGCAGCGCCCGGTAGCGCTCGGAGTCGAGCGCCGCCGTCACCTTGCTCGCGGCGTCGCGCCGGCGCGCCCGCAGGACCTGCCGCACCAGCCGCCGCGCGGGGCCGACGGCGACCACGTCCGCCTCGTCGTCGAGCAGGCCGTTCAGCCGCTCGTCGACCACCTGCAGGTCGCGGGCGTCGGCCAGCTCGCGGCCCAGCCAGCGCAGCTCGACCTCGAGCGGCTCGGACTGCTGCCGGTCGAGCAGCGGCCGGTACGCCGCCATCGCGGCACGGAGCCGGCGCGCGGCCACCCGCAGTCGGTGCACGCCGGCGGGGTCGCCGTCGCGTACCAGCACGTCGTTGGCCAGCAGGGCGGAGCGCTGCGCCACCAGATAGCCGCGCAGCTGCTCGCCGGCACTGCCGGGCTTGCCTGCGGCTTCGTCGTCCAGCCGGTGCCCCTCGGTCAGTGCCCGGCGCAGCTTGGACTGCTGGGCGGCCACCCGGAGACCGGACTTGCGCAGGACCTTGTCGACCGCGGCCAACACCTCCGGTCCGCCGTCGACCAGCTCGACCTCGACCTCGCGCCACGCCAGCGGCGGCGCCTCGCCCTCGGGCAGCACCGTCGCCTGCACCCAGTCGTCCGCGACCAGGGCGAGCAGCGCGCCGTCCGATCCCGCCAGCCGGTGCTCCTCGCGCCGGGTCACCAGCTCCACCACCGGGGCCAGCTTTGCGCCGCGGGTGACGCTCTGCACGAGCCGGCGCACCGAGACGGGGGTGCTCGCTGAACGACCCAGCGCGCGGTGCACCTCCACCCGGGAGCCGCCGGGGGCGGGCAGCTTGAGGTGCCAGCCCGCGTCGTCGCCGCCCTCCCGCCGCCGGAGCGTCATCCCCGCGCGGACCAGTCGCAGGTCGTCGGTGTCGTGGTAGACCGCGGTCAGGTCGTGCGTCACCGGCCCCTCGACCGACGCCACCGGGCCCACCGCGAACCCGGGCAGGGTGGTCGCGGTGTCCGCCTCGTACGACCGCTCGGTCTCGTCGTAGCGGCGTGACGTCATGCCGCCGATCCTCTCGCGGGCTAGCGTCCCCCGCATGGCGCGCGTCCGGGTGGGCATCTCCGGCTGGCGCTACCCGCCGTGGCGCGGCGTCTTCTATCCCGAGGGGTTGGCACAGCGGCGCGAGCTCGAGTACGCCGCCGAGCGGATGTCATCGATCGAGATCAACGGCTCGTTCTACTCGCTGCAGCGCCCGGACCGCTACCGCTCGTGGGCCGAGCAGACGCCCGACGACTTCGTGCTGGCCGTCAAGGGCGGCCGTTTCATCACCCACATGAAGAAGCTGGCCGACGTGGACACCCCGCTCGCGAACTTCTTCGCCTCCGGCGTGCTCGCCCTCGGCGCGAGGCTGGGTCCGGTGCTGTGGCAGCTGCCGCCCACGCTGGGGTTCGACGCCGAGCGGCTGGCCGCGTTCTTCGACCTGCTGCCGCGCACCACCACGGCGGCCGCCGAGCTGGCACGGGCCCACGACGCGAAGGTGGCCGACGACCACGCGTTGACCCGGGCCGATGCCGACATGCCGGTCCGGCACGCGATGGAGGTACGCCACGACAGCTTCCGCGCGCCGGAGGCGGCGGCCCTGCTGCGCGAGCACGACGTCGCGCTCGTCGTCGCCGACACCGCCGGCAAGTGGCCGTACCTCGAGGAGGTGACCGCCGACTTCGTGTACGTGCGGCTGCACGGCTCGGAGGAGCTCTACGCCAGTGGCTACACCGACGAGGCGCTGGACGGCTGGGCGGCCAGGCTCGCAGCGTGGCGCGACGACGGTCTGGACTGCTACGTCTACTTCGACAACGACATGAAGGTGCGCGCGCCGTTCGACGCGATGGGCCTGATCGAGCGGCTCGACGCCGACTGAGCCGGGCTCAGCGCAGCACCGCGGCCGCCGCTCCCCGGCCGGTGCGCACGGCGCCCTCCATGTAGCCGGCGATCCACTGGTCGGAGCCGCAGACGTAGAACGGCGGTGCGTGCGAGCCGTGCAGCGGCCCCACGGCGGCGACGTCGCCCGGACGCCAGTTGGTCATGTACCCCTGGGTCCACGGGTCGGTGCCCCACAGCCGGGTCCACGTGCCGACCGGCGCCAGCGCCTGGTCGCCGTACATCCTGGCGATCTGGAACAGCGACTCGGCGTCGCGGGTCGCCGGGTCAGCCGCGGCGAAGGCGCCGAACCGCTCGGGCGGCACCAGGCAGGAGAGGATCCCGTGGTTCTGTGCCCAGGTTGATCCCAGCACGCCCTCGCACTCGGCCAGCCCGTTCTGGCCGGTCTCGCGCCAGAACGGTTCGGCGTAGGCCGCGACGTACTTGCCTGCCCACGCGTGTCGTTGCCGGCGCAGCGACTCCAGCCGGTCCGGGTCGACGCCCTCGATCCGCAGGTCGCGGACCGGACCGACCGGCAGCGCGCACACGACCGCGGCCGCCTCGAACGTCTCGCCGCCGTGCGTCGTCACCGTGACGCCGGCGCCGTCGACCCGCACGGCCGCGACCGGCGTCGACAGCCGCACCGCGTCACCCAATCCCTCCGCCATCCGCAGCGCGACCGTGGCCGAGCCCTCGGCGACCCGCTGGTTCTCCCACACCGCGACGTCGTACGAGCCGGGCACGCCGGCGAGCGCGTTCTGCCGGGCGTGGGCGAACATGCTGGTGCGCTCGATCGAGCCGTCGGACATGCTCAGGTGCCCGAGCTCCTTGAGCCGCACCACGTTGGGGGTGGCCCCGACGTCGCGCAGCCAGTCGCCGACGCTGAGCCGGTCGAGCGTCACCAGGTCGGGGTGCTCCCAGGCACGGTCGAGGTCGATGGACGCGACGACCTGGTCGAAGAGCTTCTCGACCTGCTCGTACGACGCGATGTCGGCCGCGCTGAACCAACCGGGCCAGTCGCCGACGTCGACCCGGTCGGGCAGCTCCCGGGTGATCGCACCGGGCTCCTCGACGTACGACGGGATCATGGTCAGCCCGAGCTCGGCAGCCAGCTGCAGGTAGGCGGTGTGGAAGTCACCGACCACCTCACCGCCCAGCTGCACCAGCCGGCCGTCGGGGAGGCTGGTCTGCTCCACCCGGCCGCCCACCCGGTCGCGGGCCTCGAGCACGATCACGTCGGTGCCGGCGGCGGCGAGGTCGCGCGCGGCGGCCAGCCCGGCCAGGCCGGCGCCCAGCACCACGACGTCGTGCCGGCTCATCGCAGCACCACCGCGTGCTCGGGGCACCAGCCGAGCTCGACCCGGTCCCCGTCGTCCCAGCGGTCCTCGTGTCGCATCCGGGGGAGGTTCTGCTCGAGCACCGTCAGCTGCACACCGGGCGCGAGGTCGACGAGGTACTGCGTGGTGGCACCGTGGTAGACCGTCGCGGCCACCGTGCCGGTCACCCGCACCATGGTGGGATCGAGGTTGCTCATCCAGATCTTCTCCGGTCGGACGGCCACGCTGACCTCGCCGTCGGTGGTGGTGAGCTCGTGGTCCGGCACCGGCACGCGTACGCCGGGCGCCACCTCGATGGCGCCGTCGGACCATGTCCCGCTCATCAGGTTGCTGGTGCCGATGAAGCCGGCCGCGAACACCGAGGTGGGCCGCTCGTAGATGTCCTCGGGGCTGCCGCACTGCTCGACCACACCGCCGTTCATGACCGCGATCCGGTCGCTCATGCTCAGCGCCTCGTCCTGGTCGTGGGTGACGAAGACGAACGTGATGCCGACCTCGCGCTGGATCGCCTTCAGCTCGGACTGCATCCGGTGGCGCAGCTTGGCATCGAGTGCCGCCAGCGGCTCGTCGAGCAGCAGCACCTGCGGGCGGTTGACGAGTGCCCGGGCCAGTGCGACCCGTTGCTGCTGACCGCCGGACAGCTCGCGCGTGCGCGCCTTGCCGCGGTTGCCCAGCTGGACCAGCTCGAGCGCCTCACCGACGCGACGCCGGACCTCTTCCCGCCCGATCCGGGCCCGGCGCAACCCGAAGGCGACGTTGCCGAACACGTCGAGGTGCTCGAACAGCGCGTAGCTCTGGAACACCGTGTTGACGTCGCGCTTGTGCGGCGGCACCGAGGTGATGTTCTTGCCGTGCAACAGGATCGAGCCCGCGCTCGGGTCGCTGAAGCCGGCGATCATCCGCAGTGTCGTGGTCTTGCCGCAGCCCGACGGCCCGAGCAGTGAGAAGAACTCGTTCTCGGCGATCTCGAGGTTGAGGTCGTTGACGACGGTGGAGCTGCCGAACACCTTGCACAGGCCCACGAGGTTGATCGCCGTTGCCGTTGCCGTCATCGGCCGTCTCCTGTGGTGAGGGTGCTGAGGCCGGACTCACGCCGGCCGAACAGTCGCGGGACGAAGAGGGAAGCGAGCAGCACCAGCCCGGACACCAGCAGCATCACGGTGCCGACCGCGTTGATCGCCGGCGAAACCCCGAACCGGATGGACGAGTAGATCCGGACCGGCAGCGGCTGCGGGTCGACGCCCGTGGTGAAGAAGGCCAGGACGAAATCGTCGAACACCAACGCGAAGACCAGCAGTCCGGCGGCGACGAGCGCGGGCGCGATCGCCGGCAGCGTGACCAGTCGGACAGCCTGCCACGGCGTGCATCCCAGGTCGCGGCCGGCCTCCTCCACCTCGTCGGACATCGAGGCGAGCCGGCCGCGCACGATCACCGTGACGTAGGCGATCGAGAACGTGATCTCGGCGATGATCACAGTGTTCAGCGACAGCGAGATGCCGACCCCGGTGAACAGCAGCAGTGCCGCAACCCCGGCCACCACGTCGGGCGTGACCAGCGGCAGCAGCGCGACGGTCCCCGCCAGCCGGCCGCCGCGCGAGCGCACCCGTTCGAGGGCCATCGCGAGCATGGTGCCCAGCACCAGCGAGCCGACGGCCGCCACGCTGGCGATGAGCAGGCTCGCCCGCAACGACTCGAGCAGCGCCTCGTCGGTGAAGAAGTCGCCGTACCACTGCATGCTGAAGCCGCCGAAGCTGGACAGCGATCGTTCGGAGTTGAAGCTGAACATGATGACGATCGCGATCGGGAGGTACAGCAGCACGAAGAACACAGCGGTGAAGATGACCGCGAACCTCGGCCGACGCTCGACCCCGCGCGCCATCAGGTCTCCCTGGCCCGGGTCGCCGTGGCCCGCAGGTAGGTCACCATCAGCACGGTGAGCGCCAGCATCAGGGCGACCGTCAGAGCCGAGCCCAGCGGCCAGTTCTGCGCCCTCGAGGAACTGCTGCTGCACCAGGTTGCCGATCATGTACGTGTTGGGGCCGCCGAGCAGCTGCGCGCTGACGAAGTCGCCGAGCGCGGGCAGGAACACCAGCACGATGCCGCCGTAGAGCCCCGGCCGCGTGGCCGGGAGCGTGACGTGCCAGAACGTCGCCACCGGCCCGTGGTAGAGGTCCTTGCCGGCCTCGATCAAGGACAGGTCCATCCGCTCCAGGGCGGCATAGATCGGCAGGATCATGAACACCACGAAGCCGTAGACGAGCCCCGCGATCACGGCAGCGGAGGTGTTGAGGAACTGCACACCGTCGCTGATGCCGGATCGGCGCAGGATCCCGTTGACGACGCCCTCGTCACTGAGCAGCGACGACCAGGCGTACATCCGCACCAGGTAGCTGGCGAAGAACGGCACCACCACGGCCGCCATCAGCACCTGCTTGAAGCGCCCACCGTGCAAGGCGATCGCGTAGGCCACGGGGTAGGCGATGAACACGCACAGGACCACGGTGCCGAGCGCGTACAGCAGCGAGCGGACGAAGATCTCGAGGTAGGTCTCGTTCCACAGCGTCTGCCAGTTGACGAGTGTGTTGCTGAAGCGGGGGAGGCCGTCGGGGGCCGTGATCCCGAACGACAGCAGGACGATCACCGTCATGCCGGAGACGAAGAACGTCACCATCCAGGCCGCTGGGGGAAGCAGCAGCCACGTCCACAACCGGGTGTGGCTCGCGCTGCGCGGCTTGGCCGTCGTCGTCACTAGCCGGCCTTGACCTCGGTCCACATCGCGCTGCGGGCCTGGACGTCGGCCGGGGGCAGCAGTTCGAACACGGTGGGGTTCTCGAGGTCCCCGACGTCGACGTTGCAGGCGGGCACCTCCTTGGCCAGCGCATTGAACGCGTCCGCACCGTCGCGCACCGGGAACGGGTAGCCGAGGTAGTTGACGTTCTTGACGACGTTCTCCGGGTCGCATCAGGTAGTCGATGAACACCATCGCGGTGCCGGGGTGCTCGGCGTTGGCCGGGATGGCGTAGGCGTCGGAGTTGATCGGCGCGCCCTCGCTCGGCGACTCGAACTCGAAGTCCGCCTTGTCGTCGGCCCGGTAGAGGTAGAAGAACAGGAAGTCGCCGCTCCACATGTGGTGCACCCACGCGTCGCCGGTCTCCATGTTCTTGATGTCGTCGGCGGAGTAGGCGCGCAGGTAGGGCTTCTGGCTGATCAGCAGGTCCTTGATCTGCTCGAGGTCGTCGGGGTCGGCGGTGTTGGGGTCGAGGTCGAGCATCAGCGCGCCGACGGCGATGGCCTCGTCCTGGTTGTCCAGGGTGTAGATGCGGCCGCTGGCCTGCTCGTTCCAGAGGTCCCGCCAGGAGCCGGTCATCGTGTCGACCTTGTCGGTGCGCCAGCCGATGCCGGTCTTGTAGACGGTGAAGGGGAGCGACACGGCCGAGCCCTCGTCGTACCAGGGATCCTCGAAGTAGCTGTCGAAGCCGAAGACCTGGTCGGCGTTCTTGAGCTCGTCGGGCTCGATCCGCATCAGCTTGCCCTGCTGGCGCAGCATCAGCACCCACTTGGCGCCGGGGAAGATGATGTCGTACTTGTTGCCCGCGTTGAGCTTGGCGACCATGCCCTCCATCGAGTCGAAGTTCGACTGGATGATCTTGACGTCGTACTCCTCCTCGAAGCCGGCCATCACGTCGGGGTCGAGGTAGTCGGCCCAGTTGAAGTAGACGAGGTCGCCGTCGATCTCGGCCTTGACGCCCGGTGGCAGCGGGGCGGCCGCGGTGTTGACGTCCTTCATGTACGCGCAGCCGGGCAGCGCGAGGCCGGCGCCGAGGCCGGCGCCCCAGGACAGCACCTGTCGCCGGGTGGGGCGCGCGTCGGGGCGCCACAGGGGCCGCCGCGCCGGCGGCCGGATGAGCCGGCGCTGCGTCATCGCCGGGCTCCTGCTGCTCGTGCCGCGGTCGGCGCCGGCAGCGGCCCGTCGTGGCCGACCAGCACCCCGACGCTGACGGCGATGATGCGGCGCGCGTCGTCGAGGGTGATGTCGGGGACGCTGGACAGCACCCGGGTGCCGAGCCCGTCGCACAGCGCGACCGCCGCCTCGGCCACGCTGCGGACGTCGCTGCAGGGGCGGAAGTCACCCGACCCGACGCCGTCGGTGACGATCTCGGCGACGGTGACGTAGAGCCGGTCGTAGAGGGCGACGCCGACGCGCGGCCAGCTCCGGCTGACGGATGCACAGCAGCGCGAGCTCCTGCCACAGCAGCCACTCCTCGGCCAGGCGCTCGTCGCTGGGAAGGCACCGGTCGAGGTAGGCGGCGAGCCGCTCCGGCGCGGAGTGGCCGGCGGCCCGCAGTGCCTCCTGGTCGAGGACGGTCGACAGGTCGGTCGAGTAGGCGAGCACCTCGGCGAAGAGCCGTTCCTTGGTGGCGAAGTGGTAGTGCAGCAGCCCGGTCGAGACCCCGGCCGCCCGGGCGATCGTGGCCATCCGCACCTTCGCCAGCCCGTCCTCGGCGATCCGTCCCGCGGCCGCCGCCAGGATCCGGCGCCGGGTCTCGGCCCCCTGCTCGGCCCCCGGGAGAGCGGTCTCGGCAGCGGATGCCGCAGCCGACTCCTCGACCGATCCGTGGGGGGCAGGCTGGTTCACGCGCCCATGATCCCCTCGCCGACGGGTGCGCGTCTGACCTTCCCGGCAAACCCCGGGACCGTCTGGGGCATCGCCGACCTCGTCCCGGTGGGGTGAACTGACTATTCAGTCAGTCGATGTTAGGGTCGCTCCCATGTCGTGTCAAGCCTCACCCGGGCGCGCCTGGCTGCACCTGGTGCCCGAGCCCGAGCGGCTGCTGCCGCGCGCCGTGGCGGCGCTGCGGACCGGCACTCCGGAGCCGTCCCGGCGGGCGGTCGAGACCGAGCACCGCCGCTTCCAGGCGGTGCTGGTGCACGAGACCCAGCCGGGCTGGCTGGCGCTGTTGTCCGACGTCGCCCGGCTCGCCGCCCACCCGGTGCCGGCCGCGCTGCAGCCCGACGCGCTGCTCGCCGCCGAGGTCGTGCGCGACCACCACCGGCTGCTGATCGAGCAGTCGCCGGCGCTGGCCCCGCGCACCCGCCGCGACCGGGCCCGCCTCGAGCAGCTCGTCCGCCGCCTGCGCGCGGCCGAGCCGGCCACGGCCCTCGGGTCGCACTGACCGGCGTCATGGACCACGAGACGCTCGCCGGCACCCGCCGGGACCTGAGCGCGTTGTTCGACCCGCGCTCGGTCGCGATCGTCGGCGCCAGCGACGACACGTCGAAGTGGGGCAACGCCCTCGCGCAACGCGCTCTCGCGGCGCCGGGGGAGCGGCCGGTCCACCTGGTCAACCGGCGCGGCGGGTCGGTGCTGGGCCGGCCCACCGTGCGCAGCCTGGCCGAGCTCGGTGCCGACGGTGACGTCGACCTGGTCGCGTTGTGCGTGCCGGTCGGCAGCTTCCTGGCCGCGGTCGACGACGCGCTGGCGGCCGGCGCGCGGTCGCTGGTCGCGATCACGGCCGGGCTCGCCGAGCTCGGTCCCGAGGGCGCCCGGGTGCAGAGCGAGGCGGTCGCCCGGGTACGCGCCGCGGGGGCCGTCATGGTCGGGCCGAACTGTCTCGGCATCGACGACACGACGACGGCCCTGCAGCTGAGCAGCGAGACGCTCGCGCCCGGACACGTGGCGGTGCTCAGCCAGAGCGGCAACATGGTCATCGACCTCGACGACCTGCTGCGCGGGGCCGGGCTCGGCATCTCGCGCTTCGTCTCGCTCGGCAACCAGGCCGACCTCACCGTCGTCGACCTGATGCGCTCGTGCGTCGCGCACGACCCGACGACCGCGGTCGCCGTCTACGCGGAGGACGTCGTCGACGGGCGCGGCTTCGTCGCGGCCGCCCGGGAGCTGGACGCCGCCGGCAAGCCGGTCGTGCTGCTCTCGCCGGGGCGCACCGACGCCGCCACGCGGGGCGCGGCGTCGCACACGGGTTCGCTCACCAGCGCCACCCGGGTGGTCGACGCGGTCTGCGCGTCCGGCGGGATCCACCGGGTCGATTCGCCGGCGGAGATGGTCGACGTGCTGGCCGCGCTGGCCGTGCCGCGGCGGGGCACCGGACCCCGGGTCGCGGTGGTCACCGACGGGGGCGGCCACGGCGCCGTCGCGGCCGACGCGCTCGGCGCCGCCGGCCTCGACGTCCCGCTGCTCTCGCCCGCCCTGGGCGCGGAGCTCACCGCCGCGCTGTGGTCGCAGTCGACGGTCTCCAACCCGGTGGACCTCGCCGGCTTCGGCGAGCGGGACCTGTCGTCGTACGGGCGCACGATCGGCGTGCTGCTCGACTCGGACGAGGTCGACGCGGTGCTGCTGACCGGCACGTTCGGCGCCTACAGCGTGACCGAGACCGCCCTCACCGCGCCCGAGCTGGTGGCCGCGCACGACATCACCGCCCGCGTCGACGGCCAGGGCAAGCCGTTCGTCGTGCACACCGTCTACCCGGGCAGTCCGCCGGCGCAGGTGCTGCGCGACGCCGGCATCCCGGTGCACCGCGACGCCGGGCACGCCGCCGGTGCGCTCGCCGCCGCTTGCGCGCGGCCGGCCGCGAGCCGGTTCGACGACCTCGCCACGCCCCTGCCGGGCACGCCGCTGGCGAGCACCGGCTACGCCGAGGTCCGGGCCGTGCTGGCGGCGGCCGGCGTGCCGTTCCCCGCCGCGACGCTGGTGCACGACGAGGCCGGCCTGCGGGCCGCGCTGGCCGGCGGCAGCCTCACGTACCCGGTCGTGCTCAAGGCGATGGGGCTGCTGCACAAGTCCGATGCCGGCGGCGTGCTGCTCGGGCTGCGCGACGAGGACGCCGTGGTCTGCGCCTACCGCGACCTGGTGGCCCGGCTCGCGCCCCCGGCGGTGTCGGTGGAGCAGATGGTCGACGCGCGCCGACGGCGTCGAGATCATCGTCGGCAGCCGCACCGACCCGCGCTTCGGGCCGGTCCTGATGGTCGGCCTCGGCGGTGTCTTCACCGAGATCACCGACGACGTCGCGTTCGCCCTGGCGCCGGTGACCCCGCGGACCGCGACCGAGCTGCTGCTGTCGCTGCGTGGCGCCGCGCTGCTCACCGGTGCGCGGGGCCGCGACCCGGTCGACCTCGACGCGCTCGCCACCGTGGTGGCACGCGTTTCGTACGTCGCCGCCGAGCACCCCGAGCTCGCCGAGCTCGAGGTCAACCCGGTGCTGGCCACCGCCGACGGCGTGGTCGGTCTCGATGCGCGGGCGACCACCGCTGAGAACACCCGCTGAGAGGACCGTCGTGGACCTGAGCTACACCCCCGAGCAGGTGGACCTGCGGCGCCGGGCCGCGGCCTACGCCGAGCTGCTGTACGTGCACGAGGACTCCGTGGAGTCGTCCGGCGGCCACCTCGACACGTCGATCCAGCGCGACCTGGAGCAGGCCGCGCGCGACGCGGGGCTGTGGGCCTCCAACATGCCGGCCGAGTGGGGCGGTGCCGGCCTGTCGGTGCTCGAGCGGATGATCGTGCAGGAGCAGATCGGCCGGGCCACCAACTGCCTGTGGGACTTCTGCTGGTGGCCGGCCAACGTGCTCGCGTACGGCACCGACGCACAGCGCGAGCGCTACCTGCTGCCGGTGATCCGCGGGGAGCGGCGGGACGCGTTCGCCGTCACCGAGGCGGAGGCGGGCAGCGACCCGGGTGGCGTCGCCACCACCGCCACCCGGGACGGCAGCGGCTGGCGCCTCGACGGCGAGAAGTGGTTCGTCACCTGCGGCGACGTCGCCGACTTCCTGATCGTGCACGCCAACGCCGGCCCCGACCGCGAGCCGACGCTGTTCCTGGTCGACAAGGACCTGCCCGGCGTGGAGATCCTGCACACGCCGGTGTTCATGCACACGCCGGTGTTCGGCCACCCCCAGATCGGGTTCGACGGCGTGCGGGTGCCGGACGACGCGGTGCTGGGTGCGGTCGGCCAGGGCTTCGAGCTGACCAAGGAGTGGTTCGTCGAGGAGCGGCTGGCCATCGCCGCCCGCACGATCGGGGCGGCCGAGCGCGGGCTCGAGCTGGCCCGGGACTGGGCGGTGAGCCGGGAGCAGTTCGGGCAGCCGATCGCGTCCTTCCAGCTGGTGCAGCAGATGCTGGCCGACTCGGCGGTCGACATCGCCGTCAACCGGGCGTACTACCACCAGGTCGCGTGGGAGATCGACAACGGACTCGACCGCAAGCAGGCCCACGCCAAGGCGTCGATCGCCAAGCTGTCGTCGTCGGAGGCGGCCGGCCGGGTGATCGACCGGTGCGTGCAGCTGTTCGGCGGTCGCGGCTACGACCGGTCCAACCCGGTGGAGCGGCTCTACCGCGAGCTGCGCGTGGACCGCATCTGGGAGGGCACCAGCGAGATCCAGCGGTTGATCGTGGCGGGCGAGCTGGTCAAGCGCGGCACCGGCGTCCTGTCCTGGCCACGCTGACGCCGCAGCACCCGGCGCAGCACCGCGGGGGCGAGCAGGCTCTGCGGCGGCGCCTCCAGGTTCGCGACCCGGAGGAAGGCGATGGCCACCTCGGTGTCGCTGGCGCCCACCTCCCGCACCCGCCGGATGTACCGCCCGAGCCAGCGCTGTGCGGCCGAGCGCGGTCCCTCGGTGGCCGGCAGCGCGAGGTCGCCGCCGACCGCGATCTGCCAGGGGATGTCGACGACCGCGGCGACCGCCGGGAAGAACCGCGGGCCGAGTCGCTGTGAGCCCTCGGCCAGACAACGCCGCAGCACGGCCGCCTCCAGTGCGGCCACGGTCATGCCCTGGCCGTAGCTCGGGTTGAAGCTGCACATCGCGTCCCCCACGACGAGCAACCCCTCGGGGAAGCCGGCGAGCCGGTCGTACCGCCGGCGCACGCTCGCCGGGAAGCGGAACCGCACCCCGTCGTCCAGCGGGGTGCTCCGGCGCACCAGGGTGCCGAGATCGGGGTGCAGTCCGTCGGCCCACGCGACGAACCCGTCCAGCTCGAGCGGCGGCCGGGCGCCGTGGTAGCCGTTCAGGGTGAGGATCCACCGGTCGCCCTCCTGGGCGATCAGCGCGCCTCCACGCGGCTGCTCCGGCGTGGCGGCGAAGACCATCACCACGTCCCCGTCGAGGTCCTCGGGCCTGCGGCTGAACGTCCGGGTCGCGTACGACACGTCGACGCGGACCCGCTCCTCCGCCGGTGCGGCGTAGCCCAGCCGCTCCAGCCAGTCAGGCGCCTTGGAGGTGCGCCCGGAGGCGTCGACCACCAGGTCGGCCGCCAGCTCGTACGTGCAGCCGGCGCCGTCGGGGTCGGGCGAGCCGTGCGCGCACCCTGCCCGGGAGTCGTCGACGAGGACGCCGGTGACGCGGCCGGTGCCGTCGCCGAGCAGGTCCTGCACGGAGTGGCCGCTGCGCAGCATGACGGCGGCGTGGCCGGCGACCCGCTGCCGGACCAGTCCTTCCAGCAGCGGCCTGCTGAGGGCCAGCGCGGGCATCCCGCTGTGCGCCTGGGCGAGCATCCGCCCGCCGGCGTACCAGCGCACCTGGTCGAGCATGTCGCCGGACAGTGCGCCCGCCGCGACGGCGTCGTCGGTGAGGCCGGGGAACAGGTCCTCGAGCACCGCGCAGCCCCGGGCGAGCAGCGCGTGCGCGTGCCGGCTCTGCGGGACGCCGCCCCGGTGCGCCGCGGCGGCCGACCGCGGTGTCGCGGTCGAGGAGCGTCACGTGGTCGTACGCGTCGGCGAGCACGCGGGCGGCGAGCAGACCGGCCATGCTGGCGCCGATGACGACGGCGTGTCGGCGGTGGGTGGACATGACGGGCTCCGGTTTCGATGAAGGGGGAAGGGCGGATCAGGGGGCTGGAGGATCTGGGGGAGTGCTGGTGGAGCGGGGCGGGTCCCGCGCGGGAAGCGCGGGACCCGCCGTTGATCAGTTCGCTGCCGTCGCCCGTCGGGCCGGGCAACGTTCGGTGTGCTGCTGGCGCCGCGCCTCGACCTGCTGCACGGCGGCCTCCTGGGAGAACGGGAGGGCGAGCCCCGGTGCCACGGTCACGAACGTCGCGAGGACCTGTCCGCACTGGTGGCACCGGTACGTCTGCACGACGTCACCTCAGGGAGCGACGATGGCGCCGAGCACGCCACCGATGCTGTTGAGCCGGACCCGGCTGGAACGTCGGGTTGGCGACGGACAGGTCGGCGATCTTGGCCTTGCCGTTCCACGGGCTCGGGCACAGCACCGCCTCGACGTCCTTGAGCCGCACGGTCACCGTGAGGTTGCCGTTGACCAGGAACCGGGCGAGGAACTGCACGCCGAGGTCCTGGTTGGCCGGGACCCGGTCGATCTCGGCACGACAGTGCCGGCTGGCCGCCGATGTCGACGCGCGGGACCTTGCGGCCGTTGGCCCACACCAGCTTGAGCTCGTTGTTGGGCCGCAGGACGAACGGGGCGAACACCTGGACGTCGTAGCCGCGCTCGCCGACGTACAGCTCGCTGCCGTCGCCGGGTGCCCAGATGTTGATGTCGGCACCGTCCTCGCCGTCCATGACGTCGCTGTTCGGGGTGGCGAAGGCCTCCGGGCCGCCGACGGTGATGTCGCTGCCGGCGCCGCCGAGCAGGGTGTCGCTGCCGAGCTTGCCGATCAGCAGGTCGTCGTTGTCGCGACCGAACAGCAGGTCGGTGTTCTCCATGTGCTGTTTGGCTGCGACACCGGGAGGCTGGATGAAGGTGTTGTTGGCGTTGTCGTTGTCGGCGCCGACGGTGACGTCCTTGGCGGGCGTGCCCGGACGGACGGTGGCGTTGGCGCTGACCGCGACGGCGGACAGGGCCAGGACCGACGCGACGAGACCGATGCCGAGGCGGCGCCCCGGCCGAGGGAAGACTGACATGAGATCTCCTGGGTGACGGTTCCGAGCCCCGTTGGCTCGGTATGCCATGACGCTAGGAACTGCGGACCGCCGCCGACATCGGTAAGGCACCTCAGATCGAGGGACATCGCCGCCCTAGTTGCGGTCGATGTCCTGACCTTCCCGGCAAAACGCTGGTCGCCGACCACTGGCAGCGGTTTACTCGGGGTGCCCTGGGGAGGGAGCGGCAGACGGCCATGGCAGAAGACGGACGGGTCGCGCCCGGAGTGGTCGGCCGCGACCGGGAGCGCGAGCAGCTGTCGGCCGCCCTCGCGCGCGCCCTCGCCGGCGACCCCGGCGCCGTGGTCGTGTCCGGCGAGGCGGGGATCGGCAAGACCACCCTGCTCGAGGCGTTCGCCGCCGGTGCCGACGCGACGATCCTGGTCGGCAACTGCTTCCCGGTCGCGGGGGAGGCGCTGCCGTTCGCACCGGTCGTGCAGGCGCTGCGCGACCTCGCACGCAGCCTGCCGGCCGACGAGCGGGAGCGGCTGGCGCCGTACTGGCCGAGCGGGCTGGCCCGGCTCGCTCCCCTCGGCGACGACGTCGAGCCGGCACCTACGCGACCCCGCCACTGACCCGCCCGCCGACACCGAGGCCCGGCTGAGCCTGTCCAGCCAGAGCCGGATGTTCGAGTCGCTGCTGTCGCTGCTGGCCGAGCTCGCGGCCGCGCGCCCGGTGGTGCTGGTCGTCGAGGACCTGCACTGGGCCGACCGCTCGACGCTCGACCTGGTCTCGTTCCTGGCCCTCAACGTCCGCTCCGAGCGGGTGCTGCTCGTGCTGAGTGTGCGCAGCGACGACCTGTCCCGCGACCACCCGCTGCGCCCGTGGCTGGTCGAGCTCGGCCGGCTCCCCAACGTCGAGCGGCTGACCGTCGACCGGCTCGACCGCGGTGACACCGCCCTGCAGCTGGCCGAGCTGCTGGGCACGTACCCCGCAGAGGACCTGGTCGAGCAGGTGCACCACCACGCGGCGGGCAACCCGTTGTTCACCGCGCAGGCGCTGCCCTGGGTCCAGGACCCCGCGGGTCCGTTGCCGGACACGCTGCGCGAGCTGGTGGAGGCCCGGCTCGGAGCGCTGCCCGAGCAGACCCGGACCGTGCTCGAGGTCGCCTCGGTGCTGGGGCGGGTGGTCGACCTCGACGTGGTGGCCGCCGTCGCGGACCGGTCCGACGTCGAGATCGAGGACGCGCTGGTGGTGGCCATCGACCGGAGCCTGATCGAGCCACGGCCCGGCCCGGCGTACGCGTTCCGGCACCCGATGTTCCGCGAGGTCCTCGAGGCCGGCCTGCTGCCGGGCAACCGCCGGCGCCTGCACCGCGCGGCCGCGACCGTGCTCGAGCAGGCCGACACCTCCACGTCCTTCGCGCTCACCGCCCAGGTCGCCAGGCACTGGCAGTCGGCCCAGGTCGCCGACCGCGGCTTCCGGGCCGCGGTGCGCGCGGGGCTGGCCGCAGAGGAGGTGTTCGCCTTCGCCGCAGCCGACGACCTGTTCACCCGGGCGCTGGAACTGGCCACCGGGCCTGCCGCCCGAGGTGTTCGACGGCCTGCCGGTCGACCACTGCGACCTGTTCGCGCACGCGTCCCAGGCGGCGCACCTGGTGGGCGACGGCACGCGTGCGGTCGAGCTCGCCGGGCAGGCGGTCGAGCGCTGCGACGACCCGGTACGGCGTTCGGGTTGCTCGAGCGGCGCGGGACGTACTGCTTCAACGCCGGGCTGGCCGAGGAGGCCGGGGAGGCGTTCCGGGCGTCCCTCGCGCTGCTGCCGGCCGAGCCCCCGACCGCCGCGCGCGCCCGGGTGCTCGGCGGCCTGGCGCTGCTGGCGATGGCGTGGTCGCGGATGGACGAGGCGCAGTCGTGGTGCGAGCAGGCGCTCGAGGTTGCCCGCGCCGCCGGCGCCCGGGCCGAGGAGGCGCGCGCTCTCGACGCGCTGGGGGTCGTCACCTCCTACGGCGGCGACTTCGAGACCGGGATCGGCTACTCCCGCGCGTCGCTGGCGATCGCCGAGGAGGTCGGGGAGCCGGACGAGCTGGCCGGGGCGTACATCGACCTCGCGCACGTGCTGGGGCTGGCCGGTCGCTTCGACGAGGCGGTCGAGGTGTGCTCGGCCGGCTACGAGCAGATGCAGAAGCTCGGGCTGGCCCGGCAGGACGGCAGCTTCCTGCAGGCCAACGCGGCCGAGTCGCTCACCCGGTCGGGACGTTGGGCCGAGGCCACCGAGCTGGTGGGCAGCGCGCTCGCGCAGCGTCCCCGCGGCATGCGGGCGTTCCCGATCCTCGCCCAGGGCGCGCAGCTGGCTCTCGGGCAGGGGCGGTTCTCGGTCGCCGCCGCCCGGCTCGCCCGGGTGCAGGAGCTGGCCGACACCTACGGGCTGCCGGACGCCTGGCGGCGCGAGCTCTACGAGATCACGGCCGACCTGGCGCTGTGGGAGCGCCGACCCGACGACGCGATGGACGCGGTGCAGGCCGGCCTCGCACTGGTCGAGAAGGGCGACGAGCAGCGCTTCGCCGGACCGCTGGTGCAGCTGGCTGCGCGTGCCGCGGCCGACCTGGTCGAGCAGGCCCGTACCGAGCGCGACCCCGCCCGGCTGGACAGCGCCAGTGCGCACGGTGAACGCCTCGTCGGGCAGGCCCGCGGACTCGTACCCGACCCGCTGGACCCGACCCAGCACCCGCTGCCGGAGACCCGGGCGCTCGCCGTCACGACGCAGGCCGAGCTGCTGCGGGCGAGCCCCGACGCCCGCGGGGAGGCGACCGCCGACGCCTGGGTCGCGGCCGCGGAGGCGTGGCGGTCGTTGGGTCGCCCGCTGCCGGAGGCCTACGCGCGCTGGCGCGAGGCCGAGGCGCTGGTGCTGGCCAAGCACCCCGGACAGCGACCGGTCACGGCGCTACGGGCCGCGTGGGCGTTGGCGCGCAGGCTCGGTGCCGATGCGCTGGTCGCGGAGGTCGAGCGGCTGGCCGCCTCGCGCCGGGTCGACCTCGTCGAGCCCGCCGGGCAGGTGGCACCCGCGGCCACCGCGGGCGACGACCCCAACCTCACCGCGCGGGAGCTCGAGGTGCTGGGTGCCCTGGTCGGCGGCAGCACCAACCGCGAGATCGGGGACGCGTTGTTCATCAGCGTCAAGACGGTGAGCGTGCACGTCTCGAACATCCTGCGGAAGCTGGAGGTCGCCAACCGGGAGGAGGCCGCGCGGGCGGCGTACCGGCTCGGGCTGGTGTCCGGCGGTTGACCAGGCATCGGCCCGTCGCCTACGCCGCGAAACGCCCACGCCGGCCTGGCCGGGCTGACACCCTGTCGCCATGACCGACGCAGGTACCCGGGCCGAGCCGGCGCCGGAAGAGGGACATCTGGCCGAGGGCGCGATCGGGTTCGTCGATGCGTTGGTGATCGGGCTCGCGGCCACGTCGCCGGCGTACTCGCTCGCCGCGGTGATCGGCCCCATCGTGGCGCTGGTCGGGGTGTACGCGCCGGGCGTCCTGGTGGCGTCGTTCGTGCCGATGCTGCTGATCGCGTCCGCGTTCTACTACCTCAACAAGGTGGACCAGGACTGCGGCACGACGTTCTCCTGGGTGACCCGGGCGATGGGCCCGTGGTTCGGCTGGATCGGCGGTTGGGCCATCACGATGACCGGCGTGCTGGTGGTGGGTGCGCTCGCGGACGTCGGCGTGCGGTTCACGCTGCTGACGCTGGGTCTCGACAGTGCCGCGGAGTCGACGCTGGTGGTGATGACGCTCGCCGTCGTGCTGGTGCTGGTGATGACCGCGATCTGCGTGCTCGGCACCGAGATGTCGGCCCGGTTGCAGAACGCGCTCATCCTGGCCCAGGTCGTGGCGCTGCTGGTGTTCGCGGCGGTGGCCATCGGCCGCTCGCTCGCCGGAGACAGCTCGCTGGACTCGCTGACGCCCTCCCTGACCTGGCTCGACCCGTTCGGCTCCGGTGGAGCCGCCCTGACCGGCGGGCTGCTGCTCGGGGTGTTCAGCTACTGGGGGTGGGAGTCCGCGGTCAACCTGTGCGAGGAGACCACTGACGGCGCGTCGGCACCGGGCAAGGCGGCGATCCTCTCGACGGTGATCCTGCTGGTCACCTACGTCGCGGTGGCGTACGCGATCGTCGCCTACGCCGGTGTCGCCTACCTGCGTTCGAACTCGGGCGAGGAGGAGTTCATCTTCGCGCTGCTGTCCACCGAGGTGATGGGCGGCTGGGACTGGGTGGTGCTGCTGTCGGTCGCGACCTCCGCGATCGCGTCGACCCAGACCACGATCATCCCCGCCTCGCGCACCGGGTTGTCGATGGCGCGCAGAGCCGCTCTGCCGCGCCGGTTCGGCCACATCCACTCGCGGTTCCACACCCCCGACGTGTCCACCTGGTGGGTCGCCGTGATCGCCATCGTCTGGTACGTCGTGGTCAACCTGCTGAGCGAGAACGCGTTGTTCGACTCGCTGACCGCGCTGTCGCTGCTGATCGCGTTCTACTACGCGCTCACCGGCGTCGCCTGCGCGATCTTCTACCGTCGCCACCTCACCGAGAGCCTCAAGAACCTGCTGCTGATCGGCGTCGGGCCGGTCGTCGGCTCGGCGCTGCTCGGGTGGCTGCTGATCGAGTC
Organism: uncultured Actinomycetota bacterium; assembly: GCA_963801045.1. GTDB lineage: Bacteria > Actinomycetota > Actinomycetes > Propionibacteriales > Nocardioidaceae > JACCWP01. Next base: position 219,066 of record CAWDDC010000001.1, on the reverse strand, counting down.
GGTGCGCGACATGGCTGACCCGGCGAACTCGTACAGCGGCCAGTCCTGGCTCGGAGTCGGCCCGCCACTGGTCATCGGGGTGACGGTGCTGCTCGCCGGCGTCGTGCTGATGCTGGTGTGGCGGGCGATCGACGGCCGCTACTGGCAGGAACGGCCCAGCGTGGCCGACCCGGCACTGGTGCGGGGGGACTCGGCGTGAGCATCGTGCTCGGCTACGACGAGTCGCCCGGTGCGATGCGGGCGCTGGAGGTCGCCATCGACCTGGCGCACCGGTTCGACGAGCCGCTGGTGCTGGTCAACGGCGTGGCCCCACCCGGCGGCGTGGGGGAGGAGGCGCGCGCGCACCGCGACGCGCTGGCCGAGCTCGCGCGCACCGTGCTGGCACACGCCGTGACCGCGGCTGAGGCGGCGGGCGTCGACACCGTCGTCGCCCTGGTCGACGCCAAGCCGGCGCAGGCGCTCACCGAGACCGCGGAGGCGCACGACGCGCGGATGATCGTGGTGGGCACGTGGGGGGAGAGCCCGTTGCGCGGTGCCGTGCTCGGCTCGACGCCGCACAAGCTGCTGTACCTGTCCGACCGGCCGGTGCTCTGCGTGCCGGCGGCCGGCTGACTCACGTCCGGGTGCGGTAGCGCAGGTAGACCACGCCGTTGCCGAACCGGTGCTCGTCCAGCAGCTCGAGGTCGACCCGGACGCCGTCGGGCAGGAACCGCGTGCCGCCGCCCACGACGACCGGCGAGACGAACTGCGCGTACTCGTCGACCAGGCCCGCCCGGATCGCCTCGGCAGCGATCGTGGGGCCGCCCACGCTGATGTCGCGAGCGGCCTCGGCCTTCATGCGTCGCACCGCGTCCGGGTCGAACACCTTCTCGATCCGCGTGCGGTCGGTGGAGGCCGTCTCGAGCGTGGAGGAGTAGACGACCTTGTCGGCCTGCCGCCAGACGGCGGCGTAGTCGAGCGCGACCGCCGGCTGGTCGGGCGCCGCGTGGGCGGTCTCCCAGTAGGCCATCACCTCGTACATGCGTCGCCCGTACAGGTACGTGCCCACCGGGCGCTCGAGGTCGTTGACGTACGCGTGCACCTCCTCGTCCGGGGTACTCCAGTCGAAGCTGCCGTCCGCGTCGACCACGTAGCCGTCCAGGGAGGTGATGGCGGTGAATCTCAGCTTGCCCATCGCGTCGTCCTCTCGTCCGGCTGGCTACGTCTGGGTGGCGAGCACCAGGGGGAGCACGGCGGCCGCGCCCGCCTGCCGCAACGCCCGCGCGGTGACGGCAAGGGTCCAGCCGGTGACGACCTGGTCGTCGATCAGCAGCACCCGCCGGTCGCGAACGGCGTCCGGGTGCGTCCAGCGTGTAGCGGCGGGACACCGCGGCCAGCCGCTGGGCGGAGTTCATCGCGCCGGCGCCGGTCGCGGCGCTGCCCGTCACGGCGAACCGGGTGAGCACCGGCAGACCGGTGAAGCGCGCCATGCCGTCGACGAGGTGGCCCACCAGCAACGGGTGGCTCACCGAGTCGATGCCGACGATGCCGTCCGGCCGCTCGGCCGGGTCGAGGTCCCAGGCGCCCAGCACGTCGGACAGCGCGTGCCGCAACGGCACCGGCACCTCGCCGTCGGGACCGGCGAACAGCTCGCGCAGCTGCTGGCCCCAGCCGAGGTCGGTGAGCCGGGCGACCGCGCGTCCGGGCGCGGCCTGCTCGTCGGCCGGGATCTTGCCGCGCAGGTCGACGTCGAGGTTGGCCATCGCGCTGGGCCACATCCGCCGGGGCTCGACGCTCACCCCGGGCCGGCTCAGCCGCGCCGACGCGTCGTCGACGGCCGCAGTGCCCGCGGTGTGGTCGAGCTCGAGGCCGCCACAGTTGTCGCAGCGCCCGCACGGCGCCGCCTCCGGGTCGTCGAGCGCGTCGCGCAGGAACTGCAGCCGGCAGTCGTCGGTCGTCGCGTAGGCCAGCATCGCGTCCTGCTCCGCGGTGCGCGTCGCCGCGACGCGCGCGTAGCGGTCGGCGTCGTAGTCCCACTCCTGGCCGGTGGACTCCCACCCCCCGCGTACGCGCCGGACCGCCCCGTCGACGTCGAGCACCTTGAGCATCGCCTCCAGCCGGGTGCGGCGCAGCGGCACGTACGTCTCCAGCGTGGCCGTCGACATCGGGCCGCCCTCGTCGGCGAGCACCTGCAGCGCGCCGCGGACGTCGCGGGCGGGCGGGAACGCCAGCGAGCCGAAGTAGTCCCAGACGTCGCGGTCCTCGCGGCCGGGCAGCAGCACCACCGTCGCCTGCTCGACACCGCGGCCGGCGCGGCCCACCTGCTGGTAGTAGCCGATCGGGCTGGGCGGTGCACCGAGGTGCACGACGAAGCCGAGGTCGGGCTTGTCGAAGCCCATGCCGAGTGCGGACGTGGCCACCAGCGCCTTGACCCGGTTGTGCAGCAGGTCGTCCTCGGCGGCGAGCCGCTCGGCCTGCTCGGTCTGGCCGGAGTAGGCCGCCACCTCGATGCCGTGCTTGCGCAGGTGGTCGGCCACCAGCTGGGTGTGCGCGACGGTGAGGCAGTAGACGATGCCCGACCCGGGCAGGCGGGGCAGGTGCTCGGTGAGCCAGGCCAGCCGGTCGGCCTGGGAGGGAAGAGTCACCACGCCGAGCTGCAGCGACTCGCGGTCGAGGCTGCCGCGCAGCACCAGCACGTCGGTCAGCGTCCGTTCGCCCGAGACGCTCAGCTGCTCGGCGACGTCGGCGGTCACCCGTGCGTTGGCCGTCGCTGTCGTGGCCAGCACCGGGATGCCGTCGGGCAGGTCGGCGAGCAGGGTGCGGATCCGCCGGTAGTCGGGACGGAAGTCGTGGCCCCAGTCGGAGATGCAGTGCGCCTCGTCGATCACCAGCAGACCGGCGCCCGCCGCCAGGTCGGGCAGCACCCGGTCGCGGAACTCGGGGTTGTTCAGCCGCTCCGGGCTGACCAGCAGCACGTCGACCTCGCCGCGGCCGATCGCGGCGTAGGTCTCCTGCCACGCCTCGGGGTTGGCCGAGTTGACGGTGACCGCGCGGATGCCCGCGCGCTCGGCCGCCAGGATCTGGTTGCGCATCAGGGCGAGCAGCGGCGAGACGATCACCGTCGGTCCCGCGCCGGGACCCTCGGCCGGGTGCCGCAGCAGCGCGGTGGCGACGAAGTAGACCGCCGACTTGCCCCAGCCGGTGCGCTGGACGACGAGTGCGCGCCGCCGGCCCACGACCAGCGCCTCGACGGCCGTCCACTGGTCGTCGCGCAGTTGCGCGTCGTCGTCACCGACGAGGGCACGCAGGTGCCGCTCGGCCTCGGCTCGCATCGTCATCTGTGCAGCCTCATGCGTGGTGGGCGGCCTCGTGCGCCTGGTGGCCGAGCGGCTCGAGCTGGAAGGTGCAGTGCGCGATGTCGAAGTGTCCGGACAGGCACTCGCCGAGCCGGTCGAGCACCTCGCCCGAGCGCCCCTGCTCGATGCAGTCGTCGTCGACCACCACGTGCGCAGACAGTACGGGCACGCCGCTGGTGATCACCCAGGCGTGCAGGTCGTGCACGTCGACCACGCCTTGCACGTCGCGGATGTGGTCGCGTACGTGCGTGAGGTCGACCCCGCGCGGGGTCGCCTCCAGCAGCACGTCGAGGACGTCGCGCAGCAGCCCCCAGGCACGCGGCAGGATCATCACCCCGATGGCAGCCGATGCCACGACGTCGGCGCGGGCCCAGCCCGTCGTCGCGATCACGACCGCCGCGGCCACGACCGCCAGGGAACCGAGCAGGTCGCCGAGCACCTCGAGGTAGGCGCCGCGCAGGTTGAGGCTGGTGCGCTGGCCGTCGCGCAGCAGCAGCAGGCAACCGGTGTTGGCCGCCGCACCGAGCAGGGCGACGACCAGCATCAGACCGGTCTCGACATCGGGCGGGTCGGACCACCGGGAGCCCGCCTCGACCAGGACCCAGCAGCCGATGCCTGCCAGCGCCAGGGCGTTGACGAACGCCGCGAGGATCTCGGCGCGCTGCATGCCGAACGTGCGCGCGTTGGTGGCCGGGCGGGCAGCGAGTCCGACGGCGATCAGTGCCACCGCGATGCCGGCCGCGTCGGTGATCATGTGGCCGGCGTCGGCCAGCAGGGCGAGCGAGCCGGACAGCAGGCCGCCGACCACCTGCACCAACGAGAAGAACACGGTGATGACGAGTACCGCGACCAGCCGCCCGCGGTGGCCGGCGGCAGCGGTCGCCGACCCGTGGTCGTGGCCCATCAGACCGGCACCCCTTGCCGGGTGAGGACCCGCTCGCACCCGGCGAGCAGGTCGAGGACCGCCCGCTCGTCGCGGAGCGAGAACCAGGTCGCCCGTCCCTGCGGTCTCGACGTCACCAGACCGCACTCGCGCAGGCAGACCAGGTGCTTGGACACCGTCGACTGCGCCAGTCCGAGGTGCCGGGTCAGGTCGACGACCCGGTGCTCGCCCAGCGCCAGGTGCTGCAGGATCGCGAGCCGGGACGGCTCCCCGAGGGCGTGGAACAGGGTGGCGGCGGCGGTCAGCGACGCACGTTCGCCGCTCCCGGAACTCATCGCCACCCGGCGATGATACTTCCTGGCTGCCGGACTGTCGACGGTGCTGTCGACGGGCTGTCGACGGGCGCATCGGTCGCGGCGTAGCCTCGCTGCGCGGACCGACGGGAGACCGGATGCACGAGCTGGCGATCACCCAGAGCGTGGTCGAGGCGGTCACCGCACGCACCGGCAGTGCGCCGGTGGCCGAGGTGCGGGTACGGGTCGGCCGGCTGTCCGGCATCGTCCCCGACGCGATGCGGTTCTGCTTCGACCTGGTGACCGACGGCACGCCGCTCGAGGGCGCCGTCCTCGAGATCGAGCAGCCGGCCGGGCGCGGACGCTGCCGCCGCTGCGGCGACGACCTCGAGCTGGTCGACCTGGTGCTGCTGTGCGGCTGCGGCAGTGCCGACGTGGAGGTGCTGGCCGGTCGCGAGCTCGCGGTCGCGTCGGTGCAGATGGCCCAGCCGGCGCAACCGACGTAGCGCCGGCAGACGGGAGGAGTGCAGATGTGCGCGACGTGCGGCTGCGGCCAGGCCGAGGTCCGGGTGGACGGAACGGTGGGCGACGACGTCCACGACCACGAGCACGGCACGGGCACGGGCATGACCACGCCGCACCCGCACCCGCACCAGCCGCTGACCGGCACGGTCGACATCGAGACCGCGCTGCTGGCCAAGAACGACCACCTGGCCCAGCACAACCGGTCCTGGCTGGCCGAGCAGGGGATCGTCGCGCTGAACCTGATGAGCTCGCCGGGGTCGGGCAAGACCTCGTTGCTGCGCCGCACGATCACCGAGCTGGCACCGACCCGGCCGGTCGGCGTGATCGAGGGCGACCAGGAGACCCGCATCGACGCGGAGAAGATCCGCAGCACCGGCGCTCCCGTCGTGCAGATCAACACCGGCTCCGGCTGCCACCTGGACGCCGACATGCTGGCCCGCGGTCTCCAGCAGCTCGCGCCCGAGCCCGGGTCGCTGGTGTTCATCGAGAACGTCGGCAACCTGGTGTGCCCGGCACTGTTCGACCTGGGCGAGGCGGCCAAGGTCGTCGTCGTGTCGGTCACCGAGGGCGAGGACAAGCCGCTGAAGTACCCGCAGATGTTCGCCGGCGCCGACCTGGTCGTGGTCAACAAGGTCGACCTGCTGCCGTACGTCGACGTCGAGCTCGAGCAGCTCACCGCGCAACTGCCGTGCGGTCAATCCGCACGTGCAGGTGCTGCCGGTCTCGGTCACCACCGGTGACGGCATGGACGCGTGGCGCGACTGGCTGGTGACGTGTCGCCCGGTGACCGAGATGTCGGGCACCTCCGGGTGAGGTTGCCCTTGCTTGACACCCCTGCGGAGCGAGCGTAGATACGTCGCATCGCCGCGCAAGTGGACCGACGGGCGGTTCCAGCGGCACAGGGGTGCACTTCCGGCCTGGACCCTGCCGCCAGGAACCCCCGGGAAGCGTGTGCGCATGGCCGATTCAGCGACCCGCGAAGCAGCCGCCGCCGCCGAGGAAGCCCTGATCCACGTGCTGTGGATCAATGCGGGCCTCAGCTGTGACGGGGACTCCGTCGCCCTGACCGCCGCCACCCAGCCCACCATCGAGGAGATCGCCCTCGGTGCGCTGCCCGGCCTTCCGCAAGTGGCGGTGCACTGGCCGCTGATCGACTTCGAGTGCGGCCCCAACGGCGGCGCCGACGACTTCCTCGAGTGGTTCTTCAAGGCCGAGCGCGGCGAGCTGGAGCCGTTCGTCCTGGTGGTCGAGGGATCCATCCCCAACGAGAAGATCAAGGACGAGGGCTACTGGTGCGGGTTCGGCAACGACCCGGCCACCGGCCAGCCGATGACGACCAGCGAGTGGCTCGACCGGCTGACACCCAAGGCGACCGCGGTCGTGGCGGTCGGCACCTGCGCCACCTACGGCGGCATCCACGCGATGGCCGGCAACCCCACCGGCGCGATGGGTGTGCCCGACTACCTGGGCTGGGACTGGAAGTCCAAGGCCGGCATCCCGATCGTCTGCGTGCCGGGCTGCCCGATCCAGCCCGACAACCTGTCCGAGACGCTGACCTACCTGCTGTACATGGCGACCGGCCAGGCACCGATGATCCCGCTCGACGACGCGCTGCGCCCGACCTGGCTGTTCGGCGCGACCGTGCACGAGGGCTGTGACCGCGCCGGCTACTACGAGCAGGGCGACTTCGCCACCGAGTACGGCTCGCCGAAGTGCATCGTCAAGCTCGGCTGCTGGGGACCGGTGGTCAAGTGCAACGTCCCCAAGCGGGGCTGGCTCAACGGCGTCGGAGGCTGCCCCAACGTCGGCGGCATCTGCATCGGCTGCACGATGCCCGGCTTCCCGGACAAGTTCATGCCGTTCATGGACGAGCCGCCGGGCGGCAAGCTCTCCACGACGGCGGTGGGCCTGTACGGCACGGCCGATCCGCAACCTGCGCGCGATGACGACGCGGACCGTCGACAAGGAACCCAAGTGGCGCAAGCCCGGGCGCGAGCTCGTGACCGGCGCGAAGCGGACCTGGTGAGGGGCGGACGTGCGATGACATCGACGATGCGCGAACCGACCAGCACCGACCACGCCCGAGGGCCTCGTGGAGATGGCGTGGGACCCGATCACCCGGATCGTGGGCAGCCTCGGCATCTACACCAAGATCGACTTCAAGCAGCGCGAGGTCGTCGAGTGCCACAGCACCTCGTCGATCTTCCGTGGCTACTCGATCTTCATGAAGGGCAAGGATCCGCGCGACGCGCACTTCATCACCAGCCGGATCTGCGGGATCTGCGGCGACAACCACGCCACCTGCTCGTGCTACGCGCAGAACATGGCCTACGGCGTGAAGCCGCCGCACCTGGGGGAGTGGATCGTCAACCTCGGCGAGGCGGCCGAGTACATGTTCGACCACAACATCTTCCAGGAGAACCTGGTCGGGGTGGACTACTGCGAGAAGATGGTCGCGGAGACCAACCCCGGCGTGCTCGAGCAGGCCAACCGCACCGAGGCGCCGCAGGCAGCCGCGCACGGGCACCGCACCATCGGCGACATCATGCGGGCGCTGAACCCGTTCACCGGTGAGTTCTACCGCGAGGCGCTGCAGGTCAGCCGCTACACCCGCGAGATGTTCTGCCTGATGGAGGGGCGGCACGTCCACCCGTCCACGCTCTACCCGGGCGGCGTCGGCACGGTGGCGACCATCCAGCTGATGACCGACTACATGAGCCGGCTGATGCGCTACGTCGAGTTCATGAAGAAGGTCGTCCCGATGCACGACGACCTGTTCGACTTCTTCTACGAGGCGCTGCCCGGCTACGAGCAGGTCGGGCTGCGGCGCACGCTGCTCGGCTGCTGGGGCTCGTTCCAGGACCCGGAGTACTGCAACTTCGCGTACAAGGACATGACCGACTGGGGTCGCAAGATGTTCGTGACCCCCGGCGTCGTCGTCGACGGCAAGCTGGTCACGACCGACCTGGTCGACATCAACCTGGGCATCCGGATCCTGCTCGGCTCGTCCTACTACGACGACTGGGAGGGCCAGGAGACCTTCGTCAAGAACGACCCGCTGGGCAACCCGGTCGACCGTCGGCACCCGTGGAACCAGCACACCAACCCGCGCCCGCAGAAGCGCGACCTCGACGACAAGTACAGCTGGGTGATGTCGCCGCGCTGGTTCGACGGCAACGGACCACCTGGCCCTCGACACCGGCGGTGGCCCGCTGGCCCGGCTGTGGTCGACGGCGCTCGCCGGGCCTGGTCGACATCGGCTACGTCAAGTCCACCGGCACCAGCGTGCAGATCAACCTGCCCAAGACCGCGCTCAAGGGACCGGTGAGCTTCGAGTGGAAGGTGCCGGCGTTCGGCTCCAACACCATCGAGCGCAACCGGGCCCGGACCTACTTCCAGGCCTACGCCGCCGCGTGCGCGCTGCACTTCGCGGAGCAGGCGCTGATCGAGATCCGGGCCGGCCGCACCAAGACGTGGGAGCGGTTCGAGGTGCCCGACGAGGGCATCGGCTGCGGCTTCACCGAGGCGGTGCGGGGCGTGCTGAGCCACCACATGGTGATCCGCGACGGCAAGATCGCCAACTACCACCCCTACCCGCCGACGCCGTGGAACGCCAACCCCCGCGACGTCTACGGCACGCCGGGTCCCTACGAGGACGCGGTGCAGGGGCAGCCGATCTTCGAGGAGAACGACCGCGAGCACTTCAAGGGGATCGACATCATGCGCACGGTGCGCAGCTTCGACCCCTGCCTGCCCTGCGGCGTGCACATGTACCTCGGCGGCGGCAAGAAGCTCGAGATGACGCACTCGCCCACCCAGTCGGTCACCGGCGAGTGACAGCGGCATGACGGAGCCCGACGGCGAGCAGCCGGCGGCCGCGGTACAACCCGACCTCCGGGCGACGGGCGAGCGCATCGAGGCGCTGCTCGACGCCGCGGCGGTGGGCGGCCAGGTCGCCCGCGAGCGTGCCGAGGAGCTGGTGCGCCTCGTCGTCGACCTCTACGGCGCCGGTCTCGAGCGGCTGCTCGACATCACGTACGAGTCCGGCCGGCTCGACGACGAGCTGCTCGAGCGGCTGGTCGCCGACGACCTGGTCGCCAGCCTGCTGGTCGTGCACGGCCTGCACCCCTACGACGTGGAGACCCGGGTGGTGCGGGCGCTGGACAGCGTCCGGCCCTACCTGGGCTCGCACGGGGGAGACGTGGAGCTGGTCGGGCTGAGCGAGGAGGGGGCGGTGCGGCTGCGGATGCTCGGCAGCTGCGACGGCTGTCCCTCGTCGTCGGTCACGCTGACGCTGGCGGTCGAGACCGCGATCCGCGAGGCCGCGCCCGAGGTGACCGGCATCGAGGTCGAGGACACGGCGAGCGAGCCGGGGGCGGGCTCGGTGATCCCGGTGTCGTCGCTGCGGTCGCGGCTCGACGCCGAGGGCTCCTCCACCGAGAGCCTGCCGGACCGGACGGCGCCGGCGTGGCCTGGGAAGGCGTCGAGGGACTGGCGGGCCTTGCCCCGGGCCAGGTGGCCGGGTTCGCCGTCGGCGGGATCTCCGTCGTCGGCACCAGGGTCGGCAACGACCTGTACGCGTACCGCGACCACTGCTCGCGCTGCGCGGGCAGCCTGGCGGACGGCGTGGTCGAGCGCCGCCTCGGCGGAGCGGCCGGCGACGTGGTGCTGCGCTGCCCGGCGTGCCACGCCCACTACGACGTCCGCCGTGCCGGGGCCGGTCTCGACGGCACCGACGACCACCTCGACCCGCTGCCGCTGCTGGTGCAGGACGGGGTGGCGTCGGTCGCCGTACCGGCGGGCGTGCCGTCGTGACCGGCGGGCCGGACGCCAACCCGCTGGCGGTGCTCGCGCGGATCAGCGCCAACCGGCCCGCGCCGAGCGCCGAGGAGCGCTGCGAGATGTGCGCCGCGCCGGTCGCCGAGGAGCACCAGCACGTGGTCGACCTGGCCGGTCGCGGGCTGATGTGCACCTGCCGGCCGTGCTACCTGCTGTTCACCGCCGAGGGTGCCGAGCTGCGCTACCGGGCGGTGCCCGACCGCTACCTGTCGTTCCCCGACTTCGCGCTGTTCGGGGGCCAGTGGGACGAGCTGGAGATCCCGGTCGGGCTGGCGTTCTTCTTCCACAACTCCGAGCTGGGCCGCACGGTCGCGTTCTACCCCGGCCCGGCGGGCGCCACCGAGTCCGAGCTGCCGCTCGGCGCGTGGGACGCGATCGTCGAGGCCAACCCGTCCCTGGGGCTGCTCGCACCCGACGTCGAGGGGCTCATCCTGCGGGCGCCCGACCGAGACCACCCCGACTTCGCGTGCTACCTGGTGCCGATCGACCGCTGCTACGAGCTGGTGGGTGCCCTGCGCCTGTCCTGGCGCGGCTTCGACGGCGGTCAGGACGCCCGGGCGCTGCTGGACGCGTTCTTCACCGACCTGGCCGCGCGCAGCAAGGCGGCGCGCTGATGCCCGAGCTGGACTTCGCCGTCGTCGACGTCGCGCCGGAGCCCTACGCCGTCGCGCCGAACCTGCTCGCCCGGGTGCGGGTCGAGGAGCACACCGGCGAGGTGGTGCACGCGCTCGCGCTGAAGGCACAGGTACGGATCGAGCCGCAGCGTCGCCGCTACGACGACACCGAGGAGCAGGCGCTGCTCGACCTGTTCGGCGGCCGGGCCCGGTTCGCCGACACCCTCAAGCCGTTCGCCTGGCTGCACACGTCGACCATCGCCCAGGGCTTCACCGGCAGTACCGAGATCGACCTGGTGCTGCCGTGCACGTACGACTTCGAGGTCTCGGGCACGAAGTACCTGCACGCGCTGCGGGACGGCGAGATCCCGCTTGCTGTTCCTGTTCAGCGGCACCGTGTTCACCCGCGGGGCAACCGGCTTCTCGGTGACGCAGGTGCCGTGGGACCGGGAGTCGCGGTACCGGATGCCGGTGTCGGCGTGGCGCGACCTGATGGACGCGCACTTCCCCGGCAGCCAGTGGTTGCGGATGCACCGCGACACCGTCGACGCGCTGGGACGGCTCAAGCACGAACGGGGTCTGACCAGCTGGGACGACGTCGTGACCACGTTGCTGGCCGAGGCGTCTCAGCCGGTCCAGGGCGGTGTCGCCCGATGACGCTCGCGCTCGCCCGCCTCGCCGCCGACGCCGTCCTCTACGAGGGCTATCTGCTCTACCCCTACCGCGCGACCTCCCGCAAGAACCAGGTGCGCTGGCAGTTCGGTGTGCTCGGCCCGCCGGGTGCCGCCGAGGCCGGGGTGGGTGAGGAGCGCGATCTCGGCGTGCAGGTCCTGCTCCGCCCCGAGTCGGCAGCAGAGTCGGCAGCAGAGTCGGCAGCAGACGCAGGCGGGATGCCGACCGTCACCGTGCACCTGCGTTTCCTGCAGCTGCAGCGCCGGGTCGCCGAGCGCGAGGAGCCCGACGGCGCCTACACCCCCGTCGACGAGCTGCGCGTCGGCGACGCGGCCTGGACCAGCTGGGACGAGGCGGTCGAGGTGGAGCGCGTGCTCGGACCGTTCGACGCGACCGCTCTCGGCGCCGGCCGGCAGCAGACCGTCGAGGTCGAGGGCGGTGAGGACGTCGAGGCGCTCCCCGGAGGCCGGCTGGTGCGTCGTCGCTGGCCCGTACGCGCGCAGCTCTCGGTCGGCGCCGACGACGACGGAGACCTGCTGCGCCTCGACCTGCGGGTGACCAACACGGGTGCGGAGACCGACGACAAGGACGCCGCGATCCGCGGGTCGCTGATCGGCACGCACCTGTTGCTGGAGGCACGTCGTGCGGAGTTCGTGTCGGTGATCGACCCGCCGGACGATGCCGCGCAGGCGGCCGCCCGCTGCACGCAGCGGCGCTGCTGGCCGGTGCTGGCCGGCGCCGGCGGGCCTGACGGCCAGACCTCCGACGTGGTGCTGGCCTCGCCGATCATCCTGTCCGACCACCCGGCGGTGGCGCCCGAGAGCGCGGGCGCGTTGTTCGACTCCACCGAGATCGACGAGATCCTCACCCTGCGGGTGATGACGCTGACCGACGACGAGAAGGCCGAGGCCCGGGCGACCGACCCCGCGGCCGCGGCGATCATCGACCGCTGCGACCAGATGACGCCGGAGCAGCTCCAGCAGCTGCACGGGGTCATGCGCGACCCGCACGGCGGCGGTGTGCCGAGCATCAGTGGCGGCGTCGGCGCGACCCCGGAGGACGTGTTCAGCACGGAGGTCCCGTGGTGGGACCCCGAAGCCGACGCGAGCGTCAGCCCGGACAGCGACGAGGTGCTGATCGCCGGCGTGCGGGTCTCACGCGGCAGTGAGGTGATCGTGCACCCGAGCCGCCGGGCCGACGCGCAGGACCTGTTCTTCGCCGGCCAGCGGGCGCGGGTGACGTCGGTGCACTTCGACGTCGACGGCGAGACCCACGTGGGCGTCGTCCTCGTCGACGACCCGGCGGCCGACCTGCACGACTGGTACGGGCGCTACCTCTACTTCGCCCCGGACGAGCTCGAACCGGCGGCCGCGGATCCCGGTCAGGAACAGCTGCAGGCAGAACGGAAGGAGTCCCGCTCGTGAGGACCTTAGGAAGGGTGACGTTCGTGGTGGGGGTGGTCGTCGTGCTGGCCGGCCTGTTCGTCGGGCTGCGCTCGATCCCCGACATCAAGCGCTACCTCAGGATCCGGGCCATGTGACGGAGCAGCCCGTGATCCTCGTCGCCGGCATCGGCAACGTGTTCCAGACCGACGACGGCTTCGGACCCGCCGTCGTCTCCCGGCTGAGCCAGGCCGCCGACCCGCCACCCGAGGGCGTGCGGGTGGTCGACTACGGCATCCGCGGCATGCACCTGGCCTACGACCTGCTGGGCGACTGGGAAGCGCTGGTGCTGGTCGACGCCTTGCCCGACCGGGGTGAGCCGGGGCGGGTCGACGTGCTGGAGATCGGCACCGGTGACGTGCCGCCCGGCGGTCAGGTCGACGCGCACGGCATGGACCCGGCCACGGTGCTGGCGACCTTGGCGGCGCTGGGCGGCACGCTGCCTGCGCGCACCCGGCTGGTGGGGTGCCAGGTCGCCGACGTCGACGACGGCATGGGTCTCACCCCGGTGGTCGAGGCCGCCGTCGACGACGCCGTACGCGTGGTGCGCGACCTGTTGGCCGACACCCCCGCACGGACGGAGGTGGGCTGACCGTGTGCCTCGGCATCCCGGGCCAGGTCGTCGAGATGGTCGACGGCTACGGCGACCAGCTCGCCCTGGTCGACGTCGTCGGTGCCCGCAAGCGGGTCAACATCGGCATGCTCGATGCGGCCCCCGCCCCCGGTCAGTGGGTGCTGATCCACATGGGGTTCGCCGTCGAGACCGTCGACGAGGCCGGCGCGCAGCAGGCCATGTCCGGGCTGGAGATGATGGGCCGCCCGCGCGAGGATCCCGACGAGGCCGCCTCATGAGCACCGGTCGGGTCCGCTCCCGCTTCCGCGTCACCGGCGTCGTGCAGGGCGTGGGCTTCCGGCCGTTCGTCTACGTGACCGCCACCGGCCTGGGGCTGTCCGGGTCGGTGGCCAACGACGACCACGGGGTCGACGTGGAGGTCGAGGGTGACCCCTCCGCGGTCGCGGAGCTGGGCCGGCGGCTGGCGACCGACCCACCACCGCTCGCAGTGGTCGAGGACGTCGTGGCGACCGAGCTGCCGACGGCGGGCGGCACGGGCTTCGCCATCGTCGAGTCCGATCGCAGCCGCACGGCCGGCGTACGCACCCTGGCCGGTCCCGACGTGGCCACCTGCGCCGACTGCCTGCGCGAGCTCGCCGACCCCGCCGACCGGCGATACCGCCACCCGTTCATCTCGTGCACCAACTGCGGCCCCCGGTTCACCATCATCACCGACCTGCCCTACGACCGGCCGGCGACGACGATGGCCGGCTTCCCGATGTGCGCCGCCTGCGCGGCGGAGTACACCGATCCTGCCGACCGCCGCTTCCACGCCCAGCCGATCGCCTGCCACGACTGCGGTCCGCAGCTCGAGCTGGTGCGACCCGACGCCGAGCCGTGCCGCGGTGACGAGGCCGATCGTCGAGACCCGGCGGCTGCTGGCCGGCGGCGCCATCGTGGCGGTCAAGGGACTCGGCGGCTACCACCTGGCCTGCGACGCGCGGGACGCGCGGGCGGTGGCGGAGCTGCGCCGGCGCAAGTGTCGTGGCGACAAGCCGTTCGCGGTCATGGTGCGCGACCTGGCGGCGGCCCGGGACGCTGGCCGAGCGTCGGCGACACCGAGGCCGACGCTGCTCACCGGCTCCCGCCGCCCGGTGGTGCTGCTCGCCCGCACCGCGGGAGCGGGTGGCCTGGCCGAGGGAGTGGCCCCGCGCAACCCCGACCTGGGCGTGCTGCTGCCGTACACGCCGGTGCACACCCTGCTGCTCGCCGACGGTGGCGAGGAGGCGCCCGACTGCCTGGTCATGACGTCGGCCAACCTCGGCGGTGAGCCGATCGCCTACCGCGACGACGACGCGGCCACCCGGTTGGCGCCGCTGGTCGACGCGTGGCTCCGCCACGACCGGCCGATCCACGTCCCGGTCGACGACTCGGTCTCCCGGGTGATCGACGGGCGGGAGGCGCCGGTGCGGCGCTCGCGCGGCTACGCGCCGCTGCCGGTGGCGCTGCCGATGACGCTGCCGGTCGGCGTGCCGGCGACCCTCGCCGTCGGCGCCGACCTCAAGAACACCTGCGCGGTCGGCGAGGGTGGCTACGCCTGGCTGAGCCAGCACATCGGCGACATGGACGACCTGGCCACGCTGGACGCGTTCGCCGAGTCCGAGGCCCACCTCGAGCGGCTGGTCGGGGTGCAGCCCGAACGGGTCGTCGCCGATGCGCATCCGGGCTACCGCTCCACCCGCTGGGCCCAGCGGCACGCGGCGGGCCGACCCGTGCACACCGTGCAGCACCACCACGCCCACGTCGCCGCGGTGATGGCCGAGCACGGCCTCGACGGCCGCGAGCAGGTCATCGGGTTCGCCTTCGACGGCACCGGCTACGGCACCGACGGTGCGGTCTGGGGCGGCGAGCTGCTGGTGGCCGACTACAAGGGCTTCCGCCGTGTCGCCCACCTCGGCTACGTGCCGCTGCCCGGCGGCGACGCCAGCGTGCACCGGCCCTACCGGATGGCGCTGGCGCACCTGGCGGCCGCCGGGCTGCCCTGGGACGACGACCTGGCGCCGGTGCAGGCCTGCCCCGCCGACGAGCGCGCCGTGCTGACCCACCAGCTGGCCAGCGGGTTCGGTGCCGTGCCCACCTCCAGCATGGGCCGGCTGTTCGACGCCGTGGCGTCGCTGGCCGGCGTACGCCACGTCGTCGACTACGAGGCCGAGGCGGCGATCGAGCTCGAAGGGCTGGCCCGGGGAGTCGACGCCGACGGTGGCTATGCGTTCGCGCTGAGCCAGCGCCGCGACGAGGCGACGGTCGCCGACTGCGGGCCGGTGGTCTCGGGCGTGGTCGACGACCGCCGGCGCGGCGTGCCGGTAGAGCTGGTGGCAGCCCGCTTCCACGCCGCCGTGGTCGACCTGGTGGCCGACCTGGCCGAACGGACGCGCGCCGCGACCGGGCTGGAGACCGTCGTGCTGGGTGGCGGGGTCTTCGTCAACGCGCTGCTGCTGTCGGCGACGCGGCGGCGACTCGAGCAGACGGGCTGCACCGTGCTGAGCCCGCAGCAGGTGCCCGCCAACGACGGCGGCATCGCACTGGGACAGCTGCTGGTGGCCGCCCAGGGTTGACGACGTCGGACGAGAACGAGGAAGGAGTGAGGGACATGTGCCTTGCCGTACCGGGACGGGTCGACGCGCTGACCGAGCGCGACGACACCCTGATGGCCGAGGTCGACTTCGGGGGGGTCCGCAAGGACGTGTGCTGCCAGTACGTCCCCGACGTCAAGACCGGCGACTACGTGATCGTGCACGTGGGATTCGCGATCCAGCTCCTCGACGAGGAGTCGGCGCTCAAGACGCTCGCCGACTTCGAGTCGATGGGGATCCTTGAGGAGGAGTTCGGTGACCAGGAGGCGCTCGCCGCGCGCCAGGCAGGAGTGGACCAGTGAAGTACCTCGATGAGTTCAGCAACCCCGATCTCGCCCGCCGGCTGCTCGACCAGATCCACGAGGCCACCACCGGCAACTGGGCGATCATGGAGGTCTGCGGTGGGCAGACGCACTCCATCATCCGGCACGGCATCGACCAGCTGCTGCCCGACGGAATCGAGATGATCCACGGCCCGGGCTGCCCGGTGTGCGTCACGCCGTTGGAGATCATCGACAAGGCGCTGGAGATCGCCAAGCGCGACAACGTCATCTTCTGCTCGTTCGGCGACATGCTGCGGGTGCCCGGCAGCAGCCAGGACCTGTTCCGGATCAAGAGCGAGGGCGGCGACGTACGCGTCGTCTACTCCCCGCTCGACGCACTCAACCTCGCCCGTGACAACCCCGACCGCCAGGTCGTGTTCTTCGGCATCGGGTTCGAGACCACCGCGCCGGCCAACGCGATGACCGTCTACCAGGCCAAGCGGCTCGGCGTGCCCAACTTCTCGTTGCTGGTCTCGCACGTGCTGGTGCCACCGGCCGTCGCCGCGATCATGGAGTCGCCGACCTGCCGGGTGCAGGCGTTCCTCGCCGCCGGTCACGTGTGCAGCGTGATGGGCACGTCGGAGTATCCCGCTCTCGCCGACAAGTACCAGGTGCCGATCGTCGTCACCGGGTTCGAGCCGCTGGACATCCTCGAGGGCATCCGCAAGACCGTGCTGCAGCTGGAGTCCGGTCGGCACGAGCTGGAGAACGCCTACGCGCGGGCCGTCCCCGCCGACGGCAACCCCACGGCCCGGCACATGCTGGAGGACGTCTTCCAGGTCACCGACCGGGCCTGGCGGGGCATCGGGATGATTCCCGGGCAGCGGCTGGCAGCTGTCCGACGCCTACCGCGACTGGGACGCCGAGGCGCGTTTCGACGTGGGCGGCATCCACACCGACGAGTCGTCGATCTGCCGTTCCGGCGAGGTGCTGCAGGGTCTGATCAAGCCGCACGAGTGCGAGGCGTTCGGCAAGGAGTGCACACCGCGCAACCCGCTCGGGCGCGACCATGGTGTCGTCGGAGGGCGCGTGCGCCGCCTACTACCTCTATCGCCGGCTGGACACCCCGGTGGGGGCCGCCACTCATGGCTGAGTCGGCGCTCGACTTCGACTCCTGGGTCTGCCCTGCACCGCTGCGCAACTCGCCGAACATCGTGATGGGCCACGGTGGCGGCGGGGCGCTGTCGGCGGAGCTGATCGAGCACCTGTTCCTGCCGGCGTTCGGCGCAGCGGCCGATGCCGGGCTCGGCGACTCCGCCGTGGTCGAGCATGCCGGTGGCCGGCTGGCGTTCTCGACCGACTCGTACGTCGTCAAGCCGATGTTCTTCCCGGGCGGGTCGATCGGCGACCTGGCGGTCAACGGCACGGTCAACGACCTGGCGATGTCGGGGGCGCGGCCGATGGTGCTGTCGACCGCGTTCATCCTCGAGGAGGGCACCGCGCTGGCCGAGATCGGCCGAGTGGCCGAGGCGATCGGGCGCGCGGCGTCGGTCGCCGACGTCAAGCTGGTCACCGGTGACACCAAGGTCGTCGACGCCGGCCACGGTGACGGCGTGTTCGTCAACACCGCCGGCATCGGCGTGGTGCCCGACGGGGTCGACATCGGGCCGGCGCGGGCGCGGCCCGGTGACGTCGTGATCGTCAGCGGCGACATCGGCGTGCACGGCGTCGCGGTGATGAGCTGCCGCGAGGGCCTCGAGTTCGGCACCGCCGTCGAGAGCGACAGCGCACCGTTGCACGGCCTGGTCGCGGCGATGCTGGCCACCGGGGCCGACGTCCAGGTGCTGCGCGACCCGACCCGCGGTGGGGTCGCTGCCTCGCTGAACGAGATCGCCACCGCGTCCGGCGTCGGCATCGACCTGGTCGAGCGCGACCTGCCGATCCCGCAGCCGGTGCGGGACGCCTGCGGGCTGCTCGGCCTCGACCCGCTCTACGTCGCCAACGAGGGCAAGCTGGTCGCGTTCGTGGCGCCCGACGACGCCGAACGGGTGCTCGAGGCGATGCGCGCGCACGAGCACGGCAAGGGTGCGCTGGTGATCGGCTCGTGCGCGGAGGCGCACCCCGGCATGGTCGTGACCCGTACCGGACTCGGCGGCACGCGCGTCGTCGACCTCCCGCTCGGCGAGCAGCTGCCCCGGATCTGCTGACGTGACGACGACCCCGTCGACGCGCTCGTGGCACGGCCCTGTTCGCCCGCTACGCCTACCCGCCCAACGACCTCGGGCACTGCGGCCCACCGGGGGCCGAGGTGCTGCTCGCGGGCGGGGCGGCGCGCGCGGACGACCCGGAGGTACGCCGCCGGGCCGAGCAGTTCGACGGGGCCTGGCCCTACCTCCAGCTGATCGCCACCGCTGCCGGGTTCGACGACCCGCTGGACGAACGGGTCGTGTCGGCCTACTGGGTGGGCGGTGGTCTGCTCGGACGCCCTCGACCCGGAAGCCTTCACCACGGCAGTCGCACGTCGGCTTCGGCACCCAGCCGGGAGTGCTCGACCGGCTCGCGCAGGCCCCCGACGTGGCGGCCACCGGTGCCCACCACGCGTTCCACGTGTTCGTCGTCTATCCGTGGGTGGGGCTGCTCGGGTCAGGCAGCGACGTGCCGCGGTCGGTGCTGGACAGCTGCCGGATCCGGTGGGGCGCCGTCGTGTCCGTCGAGGGCGAGATCGTGGCCGTGCGCTCGCAGCCGCTCACGTTCGAGGGGGGCGTCCTCGGGCTCGGCGACGAGCAGGTGGAGACGGTGCGGTGGACCCAGGGACGGCACGCGTTCGTGCAGGAGCCGCGTCCGGGCGACTGGGTGTCGCTGCACTGGGACTGGGTGTGCGACCGGCTGTCCGAGGACGAGGTGGCCGCGCTCGCCGAACGCACCCGGCGCCAGCTCGGCGCGACCAACGCCTGGCTGGCGCAGCGTCACCTGTAGGTCCGGACGAACTCGACCACCGTGCGGGCGTAGGCGTCCGGCTCCTCGACGTGGCAGAAGTGCCCGGAGTCCTCGAACCACGCCATCTCGCCGTCGGGGACCGTCGATCCCCAGATCTCGATCTGGTCGTCGTCGCAGACGTGGTCGTAGAGACCGCAGATCAGCAGGCCGTCTGTCGGCAGGTCGGCCAGCCGGGGGAGCAACGACTCACGCAGCTCCGGGTGTTCACGCAGCTGTGCGCCCGGGGCGTCGCCGCGGTCGCGTACGTCCGGCGCGAGCTGGAGGGAGGGGAGTGCTGCGCCGAGGTCGGCGAGCACGGCCGGCTGGTGCACGTAGACCTCCGGGCGCCGCTCGCCGAGGGCGTCCATCAGCCGCCGCTGCGCCCGCACGCAGTCGAGGTCCGGCCGCACACCGGCGGCCAGCAGGGCGCGCACCTCGTCGGCCTCCGGGGCCTGCATGTCGTCGAGCACCTCGAGCGCCGCGGCGAGCAGGCAGCTCGCACTGCGTGGCCAGTCCAGCACCGGGTTCTCCAGCAGCACGGCGGCGGTCGGATGCGGGGTGCTCGGTCGCGTAGCGCACGGCGAGCCGGGCGCCGAAGGAGTGTCCGAGCACCGCCCAGCGCTCGATCCCGAGCTGCCCGCGAAGCGCCTCGAGGTCGTCGACGAGCCCGCTCTCGGTGACCTGCTCGCCCGCTGACAACGGATCGGAGAACAGCGCGCCGCGCTGGTCGAACGCGATCAGGCGGAGGTCCCGTCCGAGCCGTTCGCCCTGGTGGTGCACGAAGTCGTACGCACCCTGGCCCGGCCCGCCGTGCAGGAACACCACCGCCGGCGCGGACGGGTCGCCGTGCTCGGTGACGTGCAGACGGGTGCCGCCGATGTCGACCAGCCGGCCCGGGACGTCGCTCACGGCCGCGACGATCTCACACCGGCCGGCCTACTGGTCGACCACCGGGTTGCGCAGGACGCCGACACCGGGGATGCGGCACTCGGCGATGTCTCCGGCGCGGACGTGCACGGCGCCCGGGGTGCCGGTGGACAGCACGTCGCCGGGGTAGAGCGGCATCACCTGGCTGTGGAAGGCGACCAGGAACGCCGGGCTGTAGCGCATGTTGGCGACGGTGTTGCGACGGTGGACCTCGCCGTTGACCACCGTCGACACCTCGAGGTCGGCCAGCCCGTCGGCACCGCCCGGCACGTCGGCCATCGGCACGATCTCGGGGCCGAAGGCGAAGAAGCCGGGGAAGTTCTTGGCCCGGGTCAGGAACCGCGGGTTGCGCTCGAGGATGTCCTCGGCGGTCTGGTCGAGCACGGTGACCACGCCGAAGACGTACGACAACGCCTCCTCCTCGGACACGTCACGGCACTCGCGTCCGATCACCAGACCGAGCTCGGCCTCGGCCGTGGTCCGGACGCTCTGCCGCGGCACCGGGATCGGCTCGTCCGGCCCGATCAGCGTGTGGTCGGCCTTGAGGAACGACGCCGGCTCGTCGGGCACCTGCTCGGCCAGGTCACTGGCGTGCTCGACGTAGTTGAGGCCGATGCCCCACACCTTGCGCGGCGCCCGGTAGGGGATGGCGAGCTGCACCGACGCCGGTGGCACGAACTGCTCGTCGCCCGCCGCCTCCACCGCTGCACACAGCTCGGGGAAGCGGCCGGAGGCGACGACCTGCATCGGGTCGGCCGGAGGGTCGGGCAGCAGCGCGTCCACCCGGACGACGCCGCGGACGGGGTGCACGACGACGGGCAGCTCCCGGCCGTCGAGCCGGATCGAGGCGAGGTTCACGTCAGTGCGCCCCGACCATGCCGCCGTCGCAGCGCAGCTGCTCGCCGGTGACGTAGGCCGCGGCCGCGCTGGCCAGGAACGTGACGGCCGCGGCGAACTCATCGGGCCGGCCGTAGCGCCCGATCGGGATCGCTGCCTCGGCCTTCTCGCGGACCTGCTCGACAGGGGCGCCGGTGCGCTCGGCGGCTGCGCCGTCGAGCTGGGTGACCCGGTCGGTGTCGATCCGGCCCGGCAGCACCATGTTGACCGTCACGCCGTCGGCGGCGACCTCGGCGGCGAGCGTCTTGAGGTAGCCGGCCAGCGCGGCCCGGCCGACGTTGGACGCGGCCAGTCGCGGGATCGGCTGCTGCACGCCGCTGGAGCCGATGGCGACGACGCGTCCCCAGCCGCGCTCGCGCATGCCGGGCAGGAACGCCGAGACCAGCTGCACGTGCGGGCGCAGCAGCCGGGCGACGGCCTGGTCGATGCCGTCGGCGTCGAGATCGGCCGCAGTGCCCGGTGCCGGTCCGCCGCCGTTGAGCACCAGCACGTCGACGCCGCCGTTGCCGAGGTCCCGGGCCGCGGCGATGACCGCCTCGACGCCCGCGGGGTCGGTCAGGTCGGCGCCGACGCCGACCGCCGAGGGCAGCTCGGCGGCGAGCTCACGCGCGAGCTCGGCGCGGCGGCCGGCGATCACGACGTGGGCTCCTTCAGCGGCCAGGGACCGGGCCACGGCCAGGCCGAGTCCCGACGTGGCGCCGGGGACGACGGCGGTGCGTCCGGTGAGTCCGGTGTCCATTCACACTCCTGCGGATCGGTGGTCGGGTGCCAGCTGGCGTACGTGCGCCAGGTGCTGGTCGAGCAGCGGCAGCAGCCGCTCCGGTGCCGCCGGCGCGGGGGGACGTACGCCGGGAGAGTCGATGATGCCGCGCCGCGCCAGCAGCTGCTTGCGCAGCCCCAGCGCGATGCCCGCCTGCTGCTCGAACGTCGCGAGCGGCAACCACGGCGACCAGGCGGCGTGCGCGGCTGCGAATCCGCCCGTGTCCCACGCCGACAGGACGGCGGCGAGCGCCTCGGGGTGGCTGAAGCCGGTCATGGCGCCGGCGGCACCGGCCGCGAGCTCGTCGATCAGGGCGACACCGCCGAGCCCGCCGAACACCGGCACCGACACCCGCGGGGCGAGTCCGGCGATGGCGTGGGGAGTGGGTGGAGCCTCCGCCTTGACGGCGACGACGAACGGGCAGCGCTGCACGACCGTGACCAGTGCGTCGGCCCCGATCCGCACCCCGGTCAGCGCCGGGTAGTCCTGCAGTACGACAGGGGCTCCGGTTGCCGCGTGCACGCGGTGCAGGTGGTCGGCGACGACGCCAGCGTCACCGCTGTGCACCTGCACCATGACGCCGGCGAGGCGGTCGCCGGCGTCGGTCCGGCACCCACGCACCGCGGCCTGCGCCTGCTCGATCGCGGGCGCGGTGGCGCGTGCGGGCAGGCCGACGACGACCGGCAGCTCGGGCACCGCCGCCACGACGGTGGCCAGCGCGCGGTCGCGCTCCTCGGCATCCAGTGCGGCTGCCTCGCCGAAGACACCCAGCGCGACCAGGCCGACGGCTCCCGCCGCGGCGAACACTTGCGTCTCGCGGGTCAGCGAGGCGGTGTCCAGCGCGTGGTCGGCGCCGGTGAACGGCGTCGCGAGGACCGTCCACAGCCCGGGGGCCAGCCCGCTCACGCGGTCCGCTCCAGGGCGGACTCGACCACGTGCTCGGCGATGGCGAGGGCCGAGGTGGCGGCCGGCGACGGTGCGTTGCGTACGGCCACGACATGACCCACCCGGCTGATCCGGAAGTCGTCGACCAACGAGCCGTCGGGGTCGAGCGCCTGTGCCCGGATGCCGGCCGGGCCGCGGGTCACGTCGGCGGCCCGCAGCTCGGGGACGTAGCGGCGGG
The DNA here is from genome assembly GCA_963801045.1 of uncultured Actinomycetota bacterium. Taxonomy (GTDB): domain Bacteria; phylum Actinomycetota; class Actinomycetes; order Propionibacteriales; family Nocardioidaceae; genus JACCWP01. The sequence continues at coordinate 196,331 of CAWDDC010000001.1, read as the reverse complement.
CGGCCGCGACGAAGCGGGCGGTGCTCAGCGAGCCGGCGACCTCGCGGGCCCCGGTGCGCCAGTGCCGGCGGGCGAAACGGCGGAACCCCGCCGATGCCAGCGTCTCGCGCAGGTCCGGCCAGCTGACCGACCGCCAGTCGTAGCCCTCCCGGGCCAGCGCCATCACCGCGTTGGGCCCGACCAGCACCTCGCCGTCGACCCGCGGCGTCAGGTGCACGCCCAGGAAGGGATATCGAGGATCCGGCACCGGATAGACCAGGCCGCGCACGAGGTGCCGGCGCGCAGGCGCCAGCAGGTGGTACTCGCCGCGGAACGGCACGATCCGCGGCTCGGCGTCGTCACCGGCAAGGCGGGCCATCCGGTCTGCCTGCAGCCCGGCGCAGACGACCACGAGGTCGAAGCCGCCGATCGGTCCGTCCGCCGCAGACGACGACGACCTCACCGCCCCGCTCGTCCAGGCCGGTCACCTCGACGCCGGTGCGTACGCTCCCGCCGGCGTCCTCGACCTCGGCGGCGAGGGCGCGGGTGACGCCGGGGAAGTCGACGATCGCGGTGCTGGGGGAGTGCAGCCCGCCGACGCCGCGCACGTGCGGCTCGAGGCCGGTGAGCTCGTCCGGCCCGATCCGGCGGATGCCGGGCACGCCGTTGGCTCGCGCGCGCTCCTCGATGCCGTCCAGCCGGCGGTCCTCCTCGGCGTCGAGCGCGACCAGCACCTTGCCGCACTCCACGTACGCGATCTCATGATCCGCGCAGTACGCCCGCAGCAGGCCGACGCCGCGGCGGCACAGCACCGCCTTGAGCGAGCCGGGCGGGTAGTAGAGGCCGGCGTGCACCACCCCGCTGTTGTGTCCCGTCTGGTGCTGGGCGAGCGCGGACTCCTTCTCCAGCACGGTGACCTCGGCCCCGTCGTGCACCTGCTGCAGCCGGCGGGCGACCGCGGCGCCGAGGATGCCGCCGCCCACCACGGCACACCGCAGCCGGGTCACCCCCGGCCCCCGAGCAGGCGCAGTCCGAACGACATCAGCACGATCACCGACGTTATCCGCAGCACGTGGATCGCCAGCACCACGGGTACGTCGGCCTTGGCCTCGACCGACAGGACACCCATCTGGGCGATGCCGCCGGGCGCCGTCGACAGCAGCGCGGTGTTGACGTCCATGTCGGTGAACCGGTGCAGCAGCCAGGCGAGGACGAGCGCGAACACGAGGAACGCGACCACCACCGCGACGATCATGACCGCCTGCGTGCGCAGGCTGCCGAGGGTCTCCCGGGTGACGCTGGTGCCGAGCAGCCAGCCGACCGCGACGTAGACCAGCCACTTGACCGGCCCGGACAGCTCGAACGACGTCTGCCCGGCCAGGTTGACCGCCGCGACGCCCGCCATCGCCCCGAGCAGTGGCGCGGCCGGCAGCTTGAGCAGGGTGGCGATGACGGCACCGGCCAGAGCGGCGCCCAGCGTCAGCAGGAACGACACGCGCGCGCTCAGACCCGGGTCTCGTCGCGGTCCTTCGGGTCGGTCTGACCCGCGCGCCGCTCACCGACCTGCTCCAGCCGCTGCCGGGCGCGGCGCTTGAGCGGGCCCATCAGCAGCGGCACCGCGACCAGCACGGCGATCACGCAGAGCAGACCGACCGAGGTGCTGCGCTCGACGAAGATGTCGAAGGAGCCGTCGGAGATGATCAGCGACTGGCGCAGGCTCTCCTCGGCGAGCGGACCGAGCACCAGGGCGATCACGAGTGCGGCCGGTGACAGCCGAATCGACGCATGAAGAAGCCGAGCACGCCGCAGGCGAGCATGATCCCGACCTCGATGATGCTGTCGTTGATGGTGTACGTGCCGAGCGTGCACAAGACGATGACGATCGGCGCCAGCACCCGGAACGGGATCCGCGCCACGCTCGCGAACGCCGGGATGCAGAAGATGTTGATCAGCAGCAGCATCGCGTTGCCGAGGTACATGCTCGCGATCAGGCCCCAGGCGAAGTCGGGGTTCTGCTCCATCAGCAGCGGTCCCGGCTGCAGGCCCCACATCAAGAAGCCGCCGAGCAGCACGGCGCTGGCGGCCGAGCTGGGGATGCCCAACGTGAGCAGGGGAACCATCGCGCCGGCGGTGGCGGCGTTGTTGGCCGCCTCCGGCCCGGCCAGACCGGCCATGGCGCCCTTGCCGAACTTCTCCGGTGTCCGGGAGATCGACTTCTCCACGTTGTACGACATCAGCGACGCGACCGTGGCGCCCGCACCGGGAGTGGCGCCGACGAAGAAGCCCAGGAAGGAGCCGCGCAGGATCGGGTTCCGCGACTCGCGGCGGTCCTGCTTCGTCGGCCAGAAGCCCTTGGACTTGCGGGACACCGAGAAGTAGTCGAGCCGCTCGAGGTGCCCGCCGCGCCACAGCGTGTGCAGGATCTCGCCGATGCCGAACACCCCGATCGCCACCGGGATGAAGTCGATGCCGCCGATCAGCTCCGGCGAGCCGAACGTGTAGCGCTGCTGACCGCCGCCGATGTCGATGCCGACCGTCGCCAGGGCGAAGCCGATCAGCGCCGACAGCGCACCGAGCATCCGGTGCTTGTCGACCACGACCAGCAGGGTGAGCAGGCCCAGCAGCACGACCAGGAAGATCTCCGGCGGACCGAAGGTCTTCGCGAAGCCGGCCGTGATGGGAGCGGCGATGCTGATCAGCACCGCGCCGATGGTGCCGGCGACGAACGAGGCGACGGCGGCGACGACGAGGGCGGCGCCCGCCCTGCCCTGCTTGGCCATCGGATAGCCGTCGAACGTGCTCGCGACCGTCGCCGACTCACCCGGGGTGTTGATGAGGACCGAGGTGATCGTGCCGCCGTACATCGCGCCGTAGTAGACCGCCGCGAGCATCACGATGCCCGCCGTGGGGTCGAGCCCGAGGGTGATCGGGAGCAGGATCGCGATGCCCGCCGACGGGCCGAGCCCGGGCATGACGCCGATGATCATGCCGAGCAGCACGCCGGCCCCGAGCAGCAGCAGCGTCTGCACCGACATCACGGCGGCGAGTCCGTGACCGAAGTCGCTGAACACGTCCACGAGCAGTCCTTTCCGTGACCGGGCGGAGGATCAGGCCGGCATCAGGCCGAGCACGCCGACCGGGAGGCCGGCGTTGAGCAGGGTCTGGAACAGCAGGTACATCCCGACCGGGAGCAGCAGGCTGACCAGGGCGTTGGTGACGTGGTGGCGCGGGTTGAGCCACCACAGCACCGCCGCGAGGAACGCCATCGACGCCACGAGCTGCACCGAGCACGGTGAGGAAGAAGACGTACGCCGCCGCGCCCACCACGGCAGCAGCAGCGCCACCGGGTGCCGGCCGAGGTCGCCCTCACCCATCTCGTCGTCGTCGCCCGCGAGCATCCCCTCGTCGACGTCCGCGCCGCCCCGCAGGCTGCCGACCAGCGCGATCGCCGTGAGCAGCAGCCCGAGCAGCCCGATGATGCGGGGGAAGAAGCCGGGCCCGATCCGGCCGGCCACCGTGTCCCAGTCCAGCTCGAAGGCCATCTCGGTGTAGAAGCCGAAGATCACCAGCAGCACTGCGAAGAACGCGGTACGGACCGTCGGCCGCCACGTCCGGGCGGGGGCGGTGTCGCTCGCCTGGACGGCTGTCACAGGGCGCCCTGCTCGGTCAGCGTCTGCTCGAACTCGTCCTGCGTCTGGCCCAGGTAGTCCTGGAAGTCCTCGCCCCAGCGGACGTCCTCGACCAGGTAGTTGTCCTCGAGGTACTGCTGCCACTCGTCGGTCGCGACGACCTTCTTCATGGTGTCGATCCAGAACTCCTGCGCCTCCTCCGGCGCGTCCGGGGGCAGGATCAGGCCGCGCGGCATCGACGGCAGGTCGCCGAAGCCGAGCGACTCGGCGGTCGGGATGTCCTCGTAGCCGGGCAGCGGCTCGCCACCGGTGAACAGCAGCGGCTGCATGTCGCCGGAGTCGACCTGGCCGACGATCGAGCCCGGGTTGGAGACCATCGCGTCCAGTGCGCCGGAGAGCATCGAGGTCTGGACCTGGCCCTCCTCGTTGTACGGCACGTACTTGATCTCGTAGCCCGCCTGCTCGGCCAGCAGCGCGTGCAGGATGTAGTCGACGTTGACGACGCCGATGCCGCCCACCGCGACCGGGCTGTTCGCCTTGGCGTAGGCGACCCAGTCGTCCCAGGTCTTGATGTCACTGTCGCCGGGCACGAGGAACAGCGCGTCGTCGTTGGCGAAGAGCCCGACCGGCGTGAAGTCCTCGTACGTCCAGCCGGTGTCGGCCTGGAGCGGCGTGGTGATGAACGAGCCGGACGTGGTCGAGATGCTGTAGCCGGAGCCGGCGTTGCTGTAGACCTTGCCCCAGCCCTGTGCGCCGCTGCCGCCGTCGAGGTTCTCGACCACGATGTCCTCGGGGTAGAGGTCCTCGGACTCGAGGATGTCCACCATGGTGCGGGCCATGATGTCGTTGCCGCCGCCGGGACCGAACGCGATCGTCCAGTCCAGGGTCTCGTTGGGATAGTCGGAGCCCGAGGACGAGCTCGACGCCCCCTCCGAGCAGGCGGCCAGCGACGCGGCCAGGACGACCGCGGCGGCGGTGGCGAGGGCCCGGTATGGACGTGTCGCATGGCGTCTCCTTGCTCGGGTTTCAGCTGCCCGGCTCGAGGCGGTGCCAGAGCCGGTCCGACCGCGACCAGGCGGTCGGACTCGTCGGTGAGGCGGGACTCGAGGTGCACGATGCGGCGGCCGGCGCGCAGCAGCCGACCGGTGCAGCGGCCGTCGCCGAGCAGCGGCCGGAAGAACCGCACCTGCATCTCGATGGTGACCGCGGTGGACAGGTAGCGATGGCACAGATGGCCCATCGAGATGTCCATCGCGGTGGTCAGCACGCCCCCGTGCACCGAACCCTGCGGGTTGGTGAGGTGAGCGGCGTAGGGGAGCACGACGATGCACTCGCGGGCGGCGTCGTCGTAGCTGATCGCGAGGTCGAGGAACCGGGCGAGGAAGAAGTTGCCGAACTCCGGTGTCGCCTCGGCCGCAGCCGTACGCGCGCGCTCCGCGACCGCGGTCGGGTCGAGGTCGGTCGCAGGGAGGTCGGCATGGCTCAGACCCGCTCCGCGCTCTGCCCGAAGCGGGGCGACCGCTTCTCCAGGAACGCCCGCACGCCCTCGGCGTAGTCGGGGGTGTCGAACGACTCGTTGCGCCACGCGGTGGTCTCGGCGTCGTCCTCGACCTGCCCGGCCTGGATGCGGGCCACGATCTGCTTGGCCATCCGGACGCTGTACTGCGCGCGGGTGGTGAGCAGCCCGGCGAAGTCGTACGTCAGGGTGCGGAGCGCGTCGGGCTCGACGACCTCGTCGGCCAGGCCCAGCCGCAGGGCGGTGGTGGCGTCCATCTGCTGCCCGGACATCAGCACCCACTTGGCCCGCGACGGGCCGACCAGGTCGACCAGCCGCTTGGTGGAGTCGAGGCTGTAGAGCAGACCGAGCTTGCTCGGCGTGATCGCGAACCGTGCGTTGGTGTCGGCGAAGCGCAGGTCGCACGCGAGCGCGATGCCGCAGCCGCCGCCGATGCAGAAGCCGTGCACCATCGCGATCGTCGGCTTGGTCATCCGCTCGACCGCGAACTCCGCGGCCGACACGAACTCGTTGTAGCTGCGGGCGCTGGTCGCGTCGCCGCGCACCTGCTCGAACTCGCTGATGTCGGCGCCCGCGGCGAAGGCCTTCTCCCCGGCCCCGCGCAGCACGACCACCGCGACGGTGTCGTCGTCGTCCAGTCCGCGCATGAGGTCGGGGATCGCCTGGTACATGTCCAGCGCGATCGCGTTGCGGCTCTCCGGCCGGTTGAACGTCACGGTGGCCACGGCCCCGTCGCGTTCGACCGTCAGCCGGTCCTGGGAAGGATCGGGCACCGTCAGCTCCCTTGCAGCTCGGGGTGGGCGTCGTAGAGCACGCCGTCGGTGAAGAGCTTCTCGATCTCGTCGTCGGCCACACCGGCGTCACGCAGCACCTCGGCGGTGTGCTGGCCCAGCCACGGAGCCGGCCCGCGTACGCCGACGTCGAGGTCGGAGAACTTGGTCGGGGGACCGATCGTGCGCATCGGACCGATCACCGGGTGGTCGAGCTCGACGACCATGTCCCGGGACACCACGTGCGGGTCGGTCAGCGTCTGGTCGTAGGTCAGCACCGGGCCGCCGGGCACGCCGGCCTTGTCCAGCCGCTCGATCCACTCCTCGGTGGTGCGGCTGGTGGTGATCGCCTCGATGTCGGCCTCGAGCTCGTCGATGTGCGCCATCCGGTCCGGCAGCGTGGCGTAGCGCTCATCGGTGGCCCAGTCCGGACGCTCCAGGACGTCGGCGACCAGCCGGGCCCACAGCCGGTCGTTGGCGGCGCCGATGGTCACGTAGCCGTCGCTGGTGCGGAAGGCCGCGTAGGGCGTCGACCGGCGGTGCCGGGTGCCGGTGGGCTGCGGCACCTCGCCCGAGCCGAAGAACGCGCCGGACTCCCACACCGTCCAGGCCAGGCCGGCGTCGACCAGGGAGATGTCCATGTACTGGCCCTGCCCGGTCTGCTGCCGCACCATCTGGGCGCCGAGCACGGAGTAGATCGCGGTGGCCCCGGCGGCGATGTCGTTGATCGCGATACCGACCTTGGCGGGGCGCCCGTCCGGCTCGCCGGTCATCCGGAGGAACCCGCCCATGCCCTGCGCCATGATGTCGAAGCCCGGCCGGTCACGGTACGGGCCGGTCTGGCCGAAGCCGCTGATCGAGCAGTACAGGATGTCGGGCCGGGCGGCGCGGACGGCGTCGTAGTCGATGCCGAGCCGGCGGGCGACCCCCGGGCGGAAGTTCTCCATCACCAGGTCGGACTCGGCGGCGAGCTCGAGGAACAGCTCGCGGCCGCGGGCGGTCTTCAAGTCCATCGAGAGCGACCGCTTGCTGCGGTTGGGCATCGCGAACGGGTAGCTCTCGCCCTCGATCTTGGGGGCGAGCCGGCGCGAGTCGTCACCCGTCACCGGCTGCTCGACCTTGATCACGTCGGCGCCGAGCTCGGCCAGCACCATCGTGCAGTAGGGACCGGACAGGAAACGGGTGAGGTCGAGGACGCGGAAGCCGTCCAGAGGCCGCATGCAGTGGTATCCTTCCCGTATTGCGGGATAGCGTGCCGTAATGCGGGAACGTTACGACGAAATGTCCGAGGGGGCAAGGGATGGACCAGGAGGAACCCGGACAAGACGCCGCAGGCGGCGCTGTCGGCACCCCGGTGCCGCGGCCGTCGCGCCCGGGCGTGCAGGCGATCGACCGGGCGGTCGCGATCCTGCGCTGCTTCGACGCCCGCCGTCCCGACCTCGGCATCACCGAGATCGCCCGGATGACCGGGCTGTCCACCTCGACCACGCACCGGCTGCTGACGGCGATGGCCGACAACCGGCTGGTGCACCAGACCGGCGCGCACCGCTACGGGCTGGGCTCGCTGCTGGTCCAGCTGGTCCGCAGCGGAGCGGTCGCCACCACGCTGCGCGACACCGCGCTGCCGTTCATGGTGTCGCTGCGCGACGAGATCGACGAGACCGTCGGGCTGCACGAGCTGCTGCCCACCGGCGAGCGGGCGGTGGTCGACCAGGTGGAGAGCCACCACGAGCTGCGGCGTACGTACACCGACCTCGGCATGCCGATCCCGCTGCCGCACGGCGCACCGGGCAAGGCGATCCTGTCCGTCCTCCCGCAGGCCGCGCAGGAGGAGTGGCTGCAGCGCCGCATCGATGCCGTCACCGAGCGCACCGTGACCGATCCGGACCTGCTCCGGCAGCAGCTGGCCGAGGCGCGGGCCGCCGGCTGGTCGCAGTCCCGCTCCGAGCGCACACCGGGCATCCGCGCGGTGGCCGCGCCGGTGTTCGGCCACGCCGGCACGGTCATCGGCGCGCTCGGTGTGTCGGTGCCGGAGGTGCGGATGGACGACGGCCGTGCCGAGTCGATCGGCGCCCGGGCGAGCGCGACGGCCTGGTCGGTGTCCGAGGCTCTCGGCGCCACCCGGGAGGCGGTCGACGAGGCCGTACGCACCGCCGGCGGGCGCTGAACCTCAGCCTCCGCACAGGAACGTCGGTCATGCTGGCCCCGTTCGACCACCACACCAGGGAGAGCACGTGACGGAACGGCTTCGCGCACGCCGCCGGTGCGCCGCCGGCTGGCCGCGACCGGGCCGCCGTCGTCGCCGGCGACGGTCGCCGCGCTGGGTGGTGCCGTGGTCGCGGTCGGGACCTATCTGCTGTTCGTGCGTACGCGCGACGGGCAGCGGGTGGACCAGGCCGCTCTGGCCCGCGTCAACGGCGGTGACGGGCCGAGCGAGCAGATCGCCACCGTGCTCAGCGACCTGACCATCGGCGTCGCCTGCGCCGTGCTGCTCGGTTGCGTCGTCGTGGCCCTGGTCCAGCGGCGCGTCGGCGACGCCGTCGCCGCAGCGGTTCTCGTCGCCGGCGCCAACGTGACCACCCAGCTGGCCAAGAACGAGCTGTTGGAGCGTCCGTCGTCCGGCTTCGGCCTGACGAACACGCTGCCCAGCGGCCACACCACGCTGGCCTGCTCGCTGATGCTGGCCGTCCTCATCGTCGCGCCACGGATCTCGCGTGGGTTGGTGGTCCTGCTCGCCTCCGGAGCGACGTGTGCCGTCGGCCTCGGCACCGTGATCGCGGGCTGGCACCGGCCGAGTGACGTGCTGGCTGCGTTGGGCGTCTGCCTGCTCTGGGCCGGGCTCATCGCCGCCGTGCGCACGCGAGGTGTGGGGCTGCTCCCGTTCGCCGGCGCACGTCTCGGCCGCCCTGCTCGGTGCGGGCGCGGCCGTGGTGGTGGGCATCGTCTACGGCGCGCACCCGGAGCCCACCCGGATCGACGTGGCTGGCCCACGCTCGTGACGCTTGGCGGCCATCGCGGTGGTGACGGCGGGGACGTTCGCGCTCGTGGCGCGCACCCTGCCCGCGCGCGGCACGGCGGCCGCAGGCCCGCTGAGGCCGCGGCCCGCCTTCAGCCCGCGGCGTCCGCGAGCTCGGGAGGCCACACCACCGTGAACCGCTCGAACACCATCTGCGTGGCCGGACCCTCGTCCGTGCACCCCGAGGGCTGCGCTGCGCCGGCCGACGAACCGCAGGTGCGCGTCCAGCCACCAGTCCCGGCTGCGATCGCCCTCGCCCTCGTCGTGCGCGAACGCGTCGTCGACGCTGTCCAGGCGTCCGACCCGCACCTGCCGGCTGCGCAGCACCACCCGGGCGGCGCCGGTGCCGTCGGTGACGACCCAGTGAGCGCCGGCAGTCGGCAGCGGCTCGTGCTCGCGCTCGTAGTCGGCGACCATGCCGGCCGTGGCGCGCTTGGTGCCCTGGAGCACCAGCGCGAGCAGCTCCTCGGCCAGCTCGGCGGAGTCGCCGAACGCCTCGACGGGCGGCAGGTCGCCCTCGTGCTCCGGGTGCGCGGCGACGTAGGCGGACCACAGGGCGGCGCCGGAGGCGAGGTCGGGCGCGGGCACGGGGGTCTGCGGTCCGGTCACGACAGCGGCTCCAGAGTCAGTCGGGCGTCGGCGCCGACGCGGGTCACGTCGGTGAGGACGAAGCGCCGAGCGTCGGCCAGCGTGGCGATGCCGAGGTCGGCGACCGCCGGGGTGCCGGCGCCGAGCACGGCCGGCGCGACGTAGGCCACGACACGGTCGACGAGGCCTGCGGCGAGCATCGCCGCAGCGAGCGAGGGGCCGCCCTCGAGCAGCACGTGCCGCCGGTCCCGGTCGAACAACCCGGCCAGCAGCCGGCCGAGGTCGACCCTGCCGTCGGCGCCGGCGCCCACCTCGGCTGCGGTCGCCACCCAGCACCCACCGGTCGGTGCCGCGGACGCGGGCGTTGGTCGGCGTGCGGCCCGCGCTGTCGGCGACGACCCGCAACGGCTGCCGGGCGAGGGCGGTGCCCTCGGTGTCGCGCGCGGTCAGCTCCGGGTCGTCGGCGAGCACGGTGCCGATCCCGGCAAGCACGACGTCGCACTCGGCCCGCAGCCGGTGGCCGTCGACGCGGGCGTCCGCGCCGGTGATCCAGCGGCTGGTGCCGTCGGCCGCGGCCACCCGGCCGTCGAGGGTGGTCGCGACCTTCCAGGTGACGTACGGTCGCCTCCGCCTGATCGCCGTCAACCACGGCCGGTTGACGTCCTCGGCCAGGTCGGCGCCGACGCCGGTCTCCACGTCGACGCCTGCGGCCCGCAGCACCTCCGCGCCTCCGGCGGCGGGGGCCACGGGTCGATGACGCCGACGACGACCCGGGCGACCCCGGCGTCGAGCAGCGCGCTGGTGCACGGTCCGGTCCGCCCGGTGTGCGTGCACGGCTCGAGGGTGACGACGGCGGTCGCGCCGCGCGCGGCCGCACCGGCCGCCTGCAGCGCGACCAGCTCCGCGTGCGGGTGCCCGGGTCCCTCGTGCCAGCCCTCGCCGACCACCCGTCCGGCCGGGTCGAGGACCACACATCCCGACGACCGGGTTGGGCAGGGTGCCGGGGCGCCCTCGCGCCGCCAGCGTGGCCGCGCGGGCCATCGCCTCGATCTCCCCGGCGCTGCCCACTCGGCGGAGTGTAGGCGGCACCTGTCGGGGCGGTCGCCCCCAACGGACAGACCCGCATCAACCGAACGGTTCGCGCCCGGTCTGGTCACGCTGGCGGGCACCTCGCCGCGCCTACCCTTTGGGGGACAGGTGCCGACCGGAGACGCACCGATTCCCACGACGGGGGTGCAGCGTGATGCACGACGTGAAGGCGTCGGTCGCGCAGCCCCACCTGACCGTGCCCGAGGCGCGGCTACTGGGTCATGGTCGGCGTGCTGCTGGTCCTGCTGTTCGTGGCGGTCCCGCTCGGTCTGGTGGCGGTGCAGGCACCCGATCCCGCTCCGCCCGGCGGCTTCGACGGCCAGCCCGCCTCCGGCTCCACCCCCTGAGACCACCCCGTCCGTTCAGCCGACCCCGGCCGGCTCCGAGGCCGGGCTCTCCCGGTGGGTGCGGTCGAGTGCGGTCACCACGTAGGTGTAGGGCAGCCCCTCGGCGACTGACTTGTCCACGAACTGCTGCGCGCCGAACCGCCCCGCGATCGTGCGGCCCACCAGGTGGGTGGCGTCGGCGAGGTCGCACCGGGTCGGGGTGGCGTCAGCACCGTCGAATCGGTAGATCGCGTAGGCCGCACCCGTACCCCGCCAGCGGAGCGCCACCACGTGCCGGCCCTGCACCTCGGCCTCGACCGCCCGCGGGCGATCGGGCGCCCGCCCTGGCCGCAGGCTCGACACCGGCCACAGCGCCGGGTGCTGGTAGTGGTCGGCGACCACCCGCGACATGGCCCGCAGCCGGTCGGCGCGTACGTCCTTGGCGCTGAAGTACAGGTCACCGTCGATCTGCGGGTGCTCCCGGTTGAGGAACAGGTGCCGGGTCAGCTCGTCCTGCTCCGACCAGGCCGGGTCCTGCGTCGAGGTGCCGACCTTGTACGTGGCCTGGCCGACGTAGAGCCGGACGCCGGTGCCGGCCGCCTGCTGCGACCACCAGTCGGCGAGCACGGCGTAGTCGGCCACCTCGAAGCCGATGTTCCAGTAGATCTGCGGCGCGACGTAGTCGATCCAGCCCTCGCGCACCCAGCGGCGGGTGTCGGCGTAGAGGTCGTCGTAGGTCTCGGCGCCCGCCTCGGTGGCGGAGCCCTCCGGGTCGGTGGAGGCGTTGCGCCAGACCGCGAACGGGCTCACGCCGAAGGCCACCCACGGCTTGATCCGGTGGATCCGGTGCGCGAGCTCGCTGACCAGCAGGTTGATGTTGTGCCGGCGCCAGTCGGCGCGGTCGTCGAAGTCACCGCCGTACTTCTCGTACGACCAGTCGTCGGGGAACTGCTCCTCGCCGACCGGGTAGGGGTAGAAGTAGTCGTCGAAGTGCACGCCGTCGAGGTCGTAGCGGCGGACCGCCTCGAGGATCACGTCCTCGGTGTGCCGCCGGGCCGCCGGGACGCCCGGGTCGTAGTAGAGCTGGCCGCCGTACTCCGCCCGCCAGCGTGGGTGCACCCGGGCCGGGTGGTCGGGCACCAGCGCACCGACGTCGGTGCCGGTCGAGACGCGGTAGGGGTTGAACCACGCGTGCAGCTCGAGTCCGCGCGCGTGCGCCGCGCGGACGGCGAACGCGAGCGGGTCGTAGCCCGGCGAGACCCCCTGCCGCCGGCTCACCCAGCCGGACCACGGCTCCAGCATGGAGGGCCAGAACGTGTCGGCGGTCGGGCGCACCTGGAGCACGACGGCGTTCATGCCGTCGCGGACCGCGTCGTCGAGCCAGCCGACCAGCTCGTCCTTCTGCTGGGACGCGGGCAGCCCGGGCTCCGACGGCCAGTCGATGTTGGCGACGCTGGCGATCCAGGTGGCCCGCAGCTGCCGCTTGGGGGCGGCCGGGTCGGGGTCGCAGCCGGCTGCCGACGGCGAGGCCGGTGCGGCAGCGGGGGACGCCGCGGCGGCATCGGGCACGGTCGACGCGGGCGTGACGACGGGCAGACAGAGGGCGAGGGCGACGGCCACGCCGGTCAGGGCGTGCCGGCGGCGTACGGGAGGCATGCGCCGCACCTACCCGGCGGACCAGAGGTCCAAACCGACGGTCCAGACCGAGGTCCGGCAGAGTCAGGCGAGGGCGCCCATCGGGTCCCAGGCGGGCAGCACGATCGGCTCCTGGGACAGGGCCGAGCGCAGCTCGTCGGGCAGTCGGTCGCGGCGCACGGCCACCTCGAACACGTGCTCGGCGAACCAGTTGTCGTTCATCGTCCAGAAGCCCTTGTCGCCGCGGGTGTCGCCCCAGCTGTTCTCGACCCGCCACCGGCGCGGGACGCCGTCGACCACGTCGACGCCGGTGAACAGCATCGCGTGGGTCATCAACGACGCGTGGTGCAGCAGCCGGTCGGCCTTGGACAGCGTGGTCTCGGTGTCGTAGACCGCGTCGTAGTCGTAGAGCCGCGCGTCCCACAGGCCCAGCCCGGCGTGCGCCATCTGGCCGGTGTCGCAGCCGAACCAGACCGGCTCGCCGTCGAGCAGGGTGTCCATCGTCAGCCGCTTGAGCACGTCGACGTCGCTGTTGAGGTAGACGACCGGCGGTGCGTCGACGACGTTGCCGAGGTGCTCGACGGTGTAGGTACGGCCGGACTCGCTGCTCGGCCGCGGGTCGTGGACGAGGCAGACGTAGTCGTCGATCGGCAGCGTCGCGTAGCGGTCGGCGAACTCCTGCGGCGTCAGCCAGCCCTCGCGGTGGAAGCCCCGGTCCTTGTCGGTCCACTGCCAGAACACCCGCTCGGGGGGTGTGCCGAGGTGGATGCACAGCACCCGGTGCACGATCGCGAGCGTCTCGGTCTTGGCCTCGCGCAGGTCCTCCTCGCCGGCGCCGGCCGCGGCCTGGGCGCGCAGGTCGCGCGCGGCCTGCCGCAGCACGGTGGACAGGGCCCGGTTGAGCCGGTTGGTCTCCGACGACGACTGGGTCTCGGGCATCGCCACCTTGGGGACCATGCCGTGCTTGCGGACCAGGGCGACGAACATGTTCCACTGCCCGCCGTCCTCGGCCGGGGTCTCCAGCAGGTGGGCGACGGTGCGGTCGTCGACGTCGCGGTCGGCGGTCTCGATGATCGACTCGAGCCAGTGGTTGGCCTTCTCCAGCTTGTCCCAGAACAGCAGGTGGTTCTGGGAGAACTCGAAGTCGCGGACGCCGAGTGCGCGGGAGGCGCCGACGCGCAGCAGGTTGGCACCGGCGAACAGCCAGCAGCGGCCGCTCTTCTTCTGGTCGGTGGCCGTCCAGTCGTCGAGCAGCTGGGACACCGAGGGATCGGTGGCCGTCACGACATTGCGGTCCAGCGCCACCTCGTCGACCGACGTGGTCGCCACCGCGTTCTGCGCAATCCGGTAGGTCGGGCTCGCGCCGAACTCCTTGGCCAGCTGCTCCACCGTCGCCGTGTCCAGTGCACGAGGCATCCAGGACCTCCCCAATCATGGTCGCTTCGACCGTGCGTCCCCGTCCAGACGACCGTCGTGGGGAGCGAGACTACGCCCGGCAGGCGGTCAGGACGACCCACCTCCGGCCTCGACATCGGCGTCCGTCGGGTCGAGGAACACGTGACGTACCTCGGGATGCTCGGTGCGCAGCCGGGTCTCGACCTCGCGCGGCCGCCGCCGTCACACGATGCGGAAGTCCCGTCGGCCACCCGGTCCCTCCTCGGTCGTCTCGAGCTGCTCGACCCTCGCACCCGGTGGGCCGTGCCGCATCCAGTCGACCATCGCGCCGACGGCTGACTCGTCGCCCTCGAACAGTGCCTCGACCCGGCCGTCCGGGCGGTTGGTCACCCAGCCGCGACGCCGGCCCGTTCCGCCTCGTCCGCGCAGGACGCACGGAAGCCCACGGCCTGGACCCGGCCGTCGACCACGACGCCGTCGGCTGACCACCTGCGGTTCAGCCGTCTGCCAGGTGCTGCTCGACCCGCTCCACCTTGGCGGTGAGCTGGCCGGTGTGGCCCGGCCGGATGTCGGCCTTGAGCACCAGGCCCACCCGTGCCGAGCGGGCCGCGACCACGTCGACGGCGCGCTTGACGACCGCCATCACCTCGTCCCACTCGCCCTCGACGGTCGTGAACATCGAGGTGGTCTCACAGGGCAGACCCGAGTCGCGGACGACGCGGACCGCCTCGGCGACCGCCTCGCTCACGCCACCGGTCGGGTCGGTCGAGCCAGGGCTGATGCTGAAGGCGACGAGCATGCAGCCCAGCCTGTCAGCCGAAATCCGGGTGCGCGCGGCGGGTCCGCGACCGCCACACTCGCTGGCCGTGACCCCCGTGACCGACCTCCCGCCCGGCCTGTCGGCCCGACCGCTGAGGCGCGCCGACCTGCCGGCCGTGCACGCGCTGATGACCGCGCACGAGACGCGGGTGCTCGGCGAGCCGATGATCGACCTCGAGGACCTCGAGAGCGACTGGCAGCGGCCGAGCTTCGACGCCGAGCGCGACTCGGTCGCCGTCCTCGAGGGCGACCGGCTGGTCGCGTACGGCGAGGTCTACCGGGCCCGTCGAGCCGAGGTCTTCGTGCACCCCGACGCGTGGGGACGCGGCATCGGGGCCGCGCTCGCCGCCTGGACCCGCCGGCTGGTGCGCGACCAAGGCGGTTCCCTGGTGGGCCAGACGGTCCCCGATGCCGACGAGCGGTCGGTCGCGCTGTTCCGCGCGGGTGGCTACGAGCCGATGTGGACGAGCTGGATCCTGGCGCTGCCGCCGGACGCCGCGATCCCGGACTCGCCGCTGCCCGCCGGGTACGCGATCCGCGCGTTCGAGCCGGGCCGCGACGAGCAGGCGGCCTACCAGGTGGTCGAGGACGCGTTCAACGAGTGGCCCGACCGGGAGCCGTCCGGCTACGACGACTGGGCTGCCGGCGTGCTCGGGCGGCCGGGCTTCGCGCCGTGGCAGCTGCTGCTCGCGGTGCGCGACGACGCGGGCGGCCGAGCAGGTCGTCGGCGCCTGCCACCTGGTGCTGTCCGCGGACGCTGGCTGGGTGAACCAGATCGCGGTGGCGCGCGAGCACCGCGGCCGCCGGCTCGCCCAGGCGCTGCTGGCCGCGGCGTTCGCGGCCGCCCGCGAGCACGGCGCTCCCCGCGCGGAGCTGTCCACCGACTCGCGGACCGGCGCGCTCGGGCTGTACGAGCACCTCGGCATGCAGGTCGAGTCGTCGTTCACGCACTGGGCGCGGCAGCCCTAGGCCGTTCGGGGCCGGTTCGACCGATACCCGCGCCAGGTGCTTGGCGTGCGCCGAGGGGCCGCTACCCTGGGCGAGGCGTCGGGCCGCGGTAGCCCCGGGTCCCACAATTAGCCGCCACGAGCGGCCACGCGCCGTGAGGCGCTCCCGGCCCGACGCCCCCACCCCCACCGATCTTCCGGCCTGACCGTCGTCCCGACGTACGTGTCGCCGGAAGATTCGCGTAGCCGGATCTTCCGGCGAGACGGTCGTCCCGACGTACGTGTCGGCCGGAAGATTCGCGGGGCCGGATCTTCCGGCGAGACGGTCGTCCCGACGTACGTGTGGCCGGAAGGTTCGCGGGGCTAGGTGAGGTGGCCGGCCCGTTCGAGGTGGGCCGCCTGCTCCAGCTGCTCCGCGGTCGTCACCAGCCGGACGGCCGACTCGGCCGCGTGCGCGTCGTCGCCGATGTCGGCGCGGCCCACGGCGACCACCCGGGCGAACGCGGCCGCCCGCTCGAAGGTGACGGCGAGGTCGGCCACCACCACCCCGCGCAGCACGGTGTCGGTGAGCTCGCGGACCTCGTCCGGCCCCGGCGGGTCGACGACCCCCGCGACCACCTCGTGCACGGGCGCGCGGCTGCGTCCGGCGGCGAACTCCCGGGACGCGAGGCCGGGGTCGCGGTGCACCCAGGTGCGCAGCAGGTAGAGCCGCCACAGCGCGCCCGCCAGCGACTCGGCCGGCGCGGTCGCCCACAGCTGGGCCAGCTCGTCGAGCCCCTGCTCGTCGGCGAGGCGGACCACCCGTTCGGCCACGTCGTCGTCGCGGGCGTCGCGCGCGCCGCGTACGAGCAGGGTCGCGACCCGTGCGCCGGCCTCGGCGCGCACCGCCGGGTCCTCGCCGCCGGGAAGGTCGTCGAAGGAGCCGTCGCCCGGCAGCGCCGGGCGGTGGAAGCGGGGCGCATCCATCCCCGCATCGTGCCACGCGGGGCGCCGGGGTTCGATGCGCCTCAGCGCACCGCGGACAACCGGTCGACCATGATCGGGGCGGCCTGCTCCGGCGGCGTCTGGCCCACCTCGTAGTTGTAGTCCTGGCCGATGCTGCTCATCGACAGCACCGACACCAGGTCGCCGACCCGGGCGACGACGACGGCGTCGATGTACGCCTCGTCGCGGCTGCCGGGCACCGGGCCGGAGAAGATCACGCCCCACGACGCCTGCCCCGTCGGCACGTCGATCTCGGTCAGCGCCCGCACCTGGCCCTTGGGCTTGCGGTCGCGGTCGGCGAGCTCCTTCGCGCACTCGCGGGCGTTGCCGAGCAGGGCGCCGTAGACCCGCTTCGCGCTGCGCGGATCGACCGTGCGGGCCACGACGTGGGTGGCGGTCGCCCCGCCCGCCGTCGCCTCGTAGCTGCGCTGCCGGACCGTGACCGCGCCGTTGCTGAGCATCGTCGCCTGCTGGCAGACCCAGGCCGGCGGTTCGCCCTCGCGCGAGGACGTCTTCGGCCTCGTCCAGCCGGTCTCGGCGTTGAGGCCCGGCACCTCGGCGGCGGGCAGCAGGGCACCGGTGAGTCCGGTGGTCGCGGGCGGGCGGGTCGACTCGGTGGTCTCGCTCGCGGTCGGCTCCGTCGGCTCGGTCGGCTCCGTGCCGGTGGACTCGCTCGGCTCGGTGGGTTCGCTGGGCTCGGTCGGTTCCGGCTCGGTCGGCTCGGACTCGGTGGTCGTCGCAGGCGTGCTGGCCGGGGGAGCGTCCGCCCCGTCCGGGTCGTCGCCGCAGGCGGCCAGCAGACCGAGCAGCGCCAGGCCGGCGACGACGACGGTCGGGACACGGGGCGCGCGCGTACGTTGACGGAGCGACATGCACGTCACCGTAGTGAGACGAACGTCCCGGTCAGCGGACCGACTCGGTCCGGCGCGGCGGAGTCGGGCTGCGCCGACCCACCAGCGGCCACAGGAAGGCCGTCATCACCGGGATCAGGTAGGCGAGCCACACCACCAGCTCGATGACGGTCGGGGCCGGGTTGTAGTTGAAGAACCCCTTGAGCAGCGATCCCATCGTGCTGGTCAGCGGCAGCGTCTCGCTGATGTCGAAGGCCAGGTTGTTCAGGCCGGGGATGATGCCGGCCTCCTGCAGGTCGTGGACGCCGTACGCGAGCACGCCGGCGGCGACCAGCACGAGCAGGGCACCGGTGTAGGTGAAGAACGTCGCCAGGTTGATCCGGATGGCGCCCTGGTAGAGCGCGTAGCCGGTCACCACCGCCGTGGCGAGGCCGAGCAGCAGGCCGACCAGCGGCGTGCTGGTGCGGTCGGTGCCCTGGGCCGCCGCCCACACGAACAGCGCCGTCTCGAGCCCCTCCCGGGCGACCGACACGAACGCCAGCGCCACCAGCGCGAGCGGTCCCACGTCCAGCGCGGTGGCCATCCGCCCCTCGAGCTCGCGCTTCATCCCGCGGGCGGCACGGCGCATCCAGAAGATCATCCAGGTGACGAGTACGACCGCCACGATCGACAGGATGCCCCCGAAGGCCTCCTGCGCCTGGAACGACATGGCCCGGCTGGTGAAGGTCAGCAGCGCACCGAACCCCAGGCTGAGCAGCACCGCTGCCGCGACACCGTAGAACACGAAGCGGATCCGGTCGCGATGATCGGTGCGCACCAGGTAGGCCACCAGGATGCTCACGACGAGACTGGCCTCGAGGCCCTCTCGCAGACCGATCAGGTAGTTGGCGAGCACGGAGGCGCTCCTCGGGTGACGGTGTGGTCAGGCTTGCCTAACCTAGCCGGTGGGAGCGCGGAGCGCCGCACTGAGTCCCGGAGCAATCGAGCCCGACCTGCCACCGCCTGGCCCCGCTGCCCGTCAACGCCGCGGCGACCGCCTCGACCGTCGGCGGGTCGGGCGGTTCCCACGCGAGCCTGCGGACGGCGTCGGGGGCGATCAGGTTCTCGGCCGGCACCTGGTGCTCGGCGGACAACGCGGTGACGACGGTGCGGCAGGCCGCCAGCCGCGCCGCCGCTGCGGGGTCGCGGTCCTGCCAGGCCCGCGGCGGCGGCGGACCGTCCGTACGCGCCGACACCGGGGGCAGCCGCTCGTCGGGGAGTGCGACGGCGCGGGCGATCGCCTCCTCCCAGGTGTCCAGGTGCTTGCGAGCCTGTCGGTGCCGCATGCCCGGCAGCGCGCGCAGCGCGGCGCGGCCCACCGGTTGCTGGCGCGCGGCCTCGACGATGGCGGCGTCGGTGAGCACTCGGCTCGGCGTCACGTCCAGGTCGGCGGCCAGCCGGTCGCGTGCCTCCCACAGCTCGCGGACCACCGCGAGCGGGCGGCGGCCGCGTACCCGGTGCATGCCGGACGTCCGGCGCCACGGGTCGACGCGCGGGGTCGGGCCGGTGAAGCTGAGCAACGCCTCGAACTCCTGGTCGGCCCACTCCTGCTTGCCGGTCTCGACCAGCTGCGCCGCCAGCAGGCCGCGCAGCTCCACCAGTGCCTCGACGTCCAGCGCGGCGTACTCGAGCCACGGGCGGGGCAGCGGCCGGGTCGACCAGTCGACGGCGGAGTGCTCCTTGGCCAGCCGCCCGCCGAGCAGGTCCTCGACCAGCCAGGCGAGCCCGACCCGCGGAAGGTTCAGCAGCCGCGCCGCCAGCTCGGTGTCGAACAGCCGGCGCGGTCGCAACCCGATCGCGGTGAGGCACGGCAGGTCCTGGGTGGCGGCGTGCAGGATCCACTCCGGGCCGTCCAGCACCTCCGCGAGCGGGCTGAGGTCGTCGAACGCGATGGGGTCGACCAGTGCCGTCGGCGCACCGGCGCGGCGCAGCTGCACCAGGTAGGCGCGCTGGGAGTAGCGGTAGCCGGACGCCCGCTCGGCGTCGACCGCGACCGGTCCGGTGCCGGCACGCAGCGAGGAGAGGGCCGGTGCCAGCGCCTCCGCTGTGTCGATGACGTCCGGCAGCGGCTCGGACAGCCGCAGCAGCGGCTTCGGCTCGGCGGGCGGCTCGGGGGTCTCCTCAGGCGTCTCGTCGGGAGGGTTGTCGGGAAGGTTGTCGGGCGGTTGCGCGTCAGGGGGCGGCTGGTCCGACAACGGGCTCACCGACGCGGCCTCACGAGGTCCGTCCGCGAGCGGTACGCGGAGGCAGCGGCAGCACTCCCGCGGGTACGGGCGGCAGCCCGGCGGCACAGCACAACAGGTCGCCCCACGCCTCGACGTGGGCGCCCAACGGCGGAGTCAGGTCGGCGCCGCCGCCGACCGGTGTCCACGACGCGCGTACCTCGACCTGCGCGCTCAGCCCGTCGGACTCGATGCCCCCGAAGCCCTCGGACAGCACGGCGGTGACCGTGCCGCTCGGCGCCACGGCGTCGAGGTCGCGGGCCTGCCACGCGTCGACCAGCCAGCTCCACGCCACGGCCGACAGCAGCGGGTCGCGCACCATCTCCGGATCGACGTCGGCGCGCACGAACGTCACGCAGCGCCAGGTGCCCTCCCAGGAGTCGTTGCCGTCGGGGTCGTGCAGCAGCACCAGCCGCCCGGTGGCGATCTCGTCGCCGTCGAGGGTGACGTCGGCGCCCACCGCGGTGGCGAACGGGGCGATCCGCTGGGGGGCCGGCACGTCCGAGAGCAGCACCTCCGCACGCATCCGCGCGGTGCGCACCTGCTCGACCGCAGCGCGAAACCGCGCCGGCGGTGCGTCGAGCTCCCGTCTGGCGCCCATGCGGGCAGCGTAGGCGTGGCATGGACGGGGGTCGCCCCGACGCGCCGCGTCCGCCTGGGAGGATCGACGGCGTGTCCCTCCCCGCCAGCACCGACCCGTTCCTCGCCGCCTGCCGGCGAGCGCCGGTGCCGCACACGCCGGTCTGGTTCATGCGCCAGGCGGGCCGCTCGCTGCCGGAGTACCGCCGGGTCCGCGAGGGCGTGCCGATGCTCGAGTCGTGCACCCGGCCGGAGCTGGTCGTGGAGATCACCATGCAGCCCGTACGCCGGCACGGCGTCGACGCCGCGATCCTCTACTCCGACATCGTCGTCCCGCTGCGCGCGGTCGGCGTCGACCTCGACATCGTGCCGGGCACCGGGCCGGTGGTGGCCGAGCCGATTCGGGCCGCGGCCGACCTCGACCGGTTGCGGCCGCTCGAGCCCGACGACGTCCCGTACGTCTCCGACGCGATCGCCGGTCTCGTCGGTGAGCTGCGCGGCACGCCGCTGATCGGCTTCGCGGGCGCACCGTTCACGCTCGCGTCGTACCTCATCGAGGGCGGCCCGTCCCGCGACCACGTGCGGACCAAGGCGCTGATGTACGGCGACCCGGACCTGTGGCACGCGCTGCTCGGCCGGCTCGCGGTGATCGCGGGGGAGTTCCTGCGGGTGCAGGTGCGTCGCCGGCGCCGCCGCGGTGCAGCTGTTCGACTCCTGGGCCGGGACCTTGTCCGAGGCCGACTACCGGCGCTACGTCCAGCCGCACTCGGCGGCGGTGCTGGCGGCGGTCTCCGACCTCGGGGTGCCGCGGATCCACTTCGGGGTCGGCACCGGCGAGCTGCTGGCGGCGATGGGCCAGGCGGGAGCCGAGGTTGTCGGCGTCGACTGGCGGGTGCCGCTGGCCGACGCCACGTTGCGGGTCGGGCGCGACCGGGCGCTGCAGGGCAACCTCGACCCTGCCGTCACGATGGCGCCGTGGCCGGTGGTCGACGCCGCGGTCCGCGAGGTGCTCCGTGCAGGAGCGGCCGCTCCGGGGCACGTGTTCAACCTCGGGCACGGGGTGCTGCCGGGCACCGATCCCGACGTGCTGACCCGCATCGTCGAGCTGGTGCACGGGCTCACCGCGGCTCCATTGCCTGCGCCTACGGCGCCGCCGGCGGGGACGGGCTGACGGCGCGCTCGCTGCGCCGGCGCCAGATCAGCACCGGCAGCACCAGCAGCCCGCCGATTGCGGCGAAGGGGAGCACCGCACCGACCGCCGTGCTCGACAGCACGAATGCCGTGCTCAAGCGCGTCCCACCCGGCATCCAGTCCGGCGGTGAACCCGGTGGCCTCGTCCGTGTCGTCGTCCGCCGGGCCGACCGCGCGGTCCGGCGCCGACACCTCGACCTCGAGGGTGCCGAGCGCCGTCTGACCTGCCAGCGCCTGCTGCTGGGCCAGCAACGACTCGAGGTCGGACTGACGCTGCGACAGCACGCCCTCGAGCCGGATCACCGAGCCGAGGCTGACCGCCCGGTCGAGCAGGGCCCGGACCCGCTCCAGCGCCGCCCGTGCGCTCTCGACCCGGCTGTCGACGTCGGCGACCTCGCGGGTCACGTCCTGGGCCTGCACCGAGCGGGACTGCACCTCGCCCAGTGCGGAGACCTTCTCCACCGCGTCCTCGAAACGGTCGGTCGGCACCTGGATCACGATCCGCAGCTCGTCCACCCCGCCCTCAGGCCGGGTACGCGCCGACTCGTCGGACACGTAGCCGCCGAGACTGTCCACCAGGTCGCCGATCCGGTCGCGGACGTCTTCGGGGTCGTCGGCCTCGATCGCCACCGAGCCGGTGCGGATGATGTCGCGCGGCTCCAGCTGGGCGGGGTCCAGCTGGAGCGCCGGCGCGGTGCCTGAGCCGGAGGAGCTGTCCTCCGCTCGCTCCGACGTCACAGCGGCCCCGTCGTCGGCAGCGCCGGCCTCCGGTGTGTCGCCCGCCGGTTCCTCGACCACGGAGGACTGGTCCGAGCCGCCCTCCTCGCCGCCCGAGCAGGCGCACGAGGGTCACCGCCAGGAGTCCGGTGAGCAGGAGTGCGGGCAGCGTCGGGCGCGGCACGGACATGAGCGGTCTCCCGGCGGTGGGCGGCTGAGCGGGTTGCCGGTGCGACGGGGCCCGGGTGGGTCCGGTTCCGCGCCGGCCCGGACCGTTACCCAGTCGTCACCGCGCCGGAGAGCATGCACCGGGCGGCTGGGACCATGGGCCGGTGTCCGACGAAGCCGTGCGCCCCGCCGTCGTGGTGGTCGGCGGGGGCATCAGCGGCCTCGCCGCGGCGTACCGGCTCGCGCACCTCTGCCCGCGCGCCCGGATCACCGTGCTCGAGCAGGCGCCGGCGCTCGGCGGCAAGCTCGCCCTGGGCGAGCTCGCCGGGGTCCAGGTCGACACCGGGGCGGAGTCCCTGCTCAACCGCCGCCCCGAAGCCGTCGAGCTGGCCCGCGGCGTCGGGCTGTCCGACGACGTACGCCACCCGGCGGTCGGTGCCGCGGCGGTGTGGTCGCGTGGCCGGCTGCGGCCGCTGCCGCGCACCGTGCTCGGGGTGCCCGCCGACCTGGGTGCGCTGGCGCGCAGCGGTGTGCTGTCGCCAGCAGGCGTCGCTCGCACGGCGCTGGACCGGGTGCTGCCCGGCCGACCGGTGGGCGACGACCCGGCCGACGACGTCGCCGTGGGACGGCTGGTGGCGCAGCGGATGGGCGGCGAGGTGCGCGACCGGTTGCTGGAACCGCTGCTGGGCGGGGTCTACGCCGGCCACGCCGACGAGCTCTCCCTGCAGGCGGCCGCACCGCAGCTGCTGGCGCTGACGCGAGACGGCGGGTCGCTGCTGGCGGCCGCGCACCGGGTGACCACCCCCGAGCACACCGAGTCGGGGGGACCGGTGCCGGTGTTCGCCGGGCTGGTCGGCGGCGTCGGGCAGACTCGCCGTCGCGGTCGCCGACCGGGCCGAGCGGGCGGGCGTGGTGCTGCGGACGGGCTCGACGGTCCGGGAGCTGGCGGCGCGCGCCGATGGCGGCTGGCGCCTGACGGTCGGTCGGGCCGACCGGCCCGAGGTGCTGGAGGCCGACGCGGTGCTGCTGGCGACCCCGGCGCCGCCGACCGCGCGCCTGCTCGAACCGGTGCTGCCGACCGCGGCGACCGAGCTGCGCCGGATCGACTACGCCAGCGTCGCGCTGGTGTCGCTCGCGGTGCCGGCCGCAGCGGTGGCCTCGCCGCCGCCCGGATCGGGCTTCCTGGTGCCGCCGGTCGAGCGGCGCGACGCCAAGGCGGTCACCTGGTCGTCGGCGAAGTGGTCCTGGGTGGCCGAGCACGCCGCCACGGCGGGTCCGGGCACGGTGTTGTTGCGGGTGTCGTTCGGGCGGCACCGTGACGTCGCCGTGCTGCAGCGCGACGACGCCGAGCTGGTCGCGCTCGCCGCCGCCGAGCTCGCCGACACCGTCGGCCTGTCCGGCCGGCTGCTGGACGCCCGGGTCGACCGATGGGGTGGCGGGCTGCCGCAGTACGCGGTCGGCCACCGGGGCCGGGTCGAGCGGGTGCGCCGGGCGGTCGCCGGCGTCGCCGGGCTCGAGGTCTGCGGAGCCGCGTACGAGGGGGTCGGCGTGCCGGCGTGCATCGCCGATGCGCAGCGGGCGGCGGACCGGCTGGCGGCGGGTCTTGGGGCGTTGGGGACAATGCCCGCATGAGCCCGACCGCCCGCGAGATCAACGCCTCCATCCGCTACACGATGTGGTCGGTGTTCGCCCTGCGCGACCCGCTCGGCGACCTCGACCGGGCGCCGGTCGCCGCCGAGGTCGAGTCCCTGGTCGAGCGGCTGGGCGACAAGGGCGTGGTGGTCCGGGGCACCTACGACGTGTCCGGGCTGCGGGCCGACGCCGACCTGCTGGTGTGGTGGCACGCCGAGACCGCCGAGGCGTTGCAGGAGGCCTATCAGGCGTTGCGGCGCACCGCGCTGGGCGAGCGGCTGCAGCCGGTGTGGTCGCAGCTGGCCCTGCACCGCCCGGCAGAGTTCAACAAGGGCCACGTGCCGGCGTTCATGTCCGACGAGGAGCCGCGGGCCTACGTGTGCGTCTACCCGTTCGTCCGTTCGTACGAGTGGTACCTGCTGCCCGACGACGAACGCCGCGACATGCTGGTCGAGCACGGCAGGCTGGCGCGGGAGTTCCCCGACGTGCGCGCCAACACGGTGTCCTCGTTCGCGCTCGGCGACTACGAGTGGATCCTCGCCTTCGAGGCCGACGAGCTGCACCGCATCGTCGACCTCATGCGTGAGCTGCGCGCCAGCCGGGCTCGCCGGCACGTGCGCGAGGAGGTGCCGTTCTACACCGGCCGCCGCCGCGCCGTCGGCGAGCTGGTCGCCGCCCTGCCCTGACCGTCAGGCGGTGGCGCCGGCGTCGGGCTCCAGGGTCAGCGCGATGCTGTTGATGCAGTAGCGCTGGTCGGTGGGGGTCGGGTAGCCCTCGCCGGAGAACACGTGGCCCAGGTGCGAGTGGCAGGTGGCGCACCGGACCTCGGTGCGGACGCTGCCCATCGACCGGTCCTCGATGTACTCGACCGTGTCGCCCGCCAGCGGGGAGTAGAACGACGGCCACCCGCAGTGCGAGTCGAACTTCGTGTCCGAGCGGAACAGCTCCGTGCCGCACGCGCGGCACCGGTAGACACCGGTGGTCTTGGTGTCGGTGTACGCACCGGTGAACGGTCGCTCGGTCGCCGCCTCGCGGAGCACGGCGTACTCCTCCGGAGAGAGCTCCTCGCGCCACTGCTGGTCGGTCTTCTGCACCTGCTCCTGCGTCATGCCTCTACGGTACGGCGCAGCGCAACCTCGTCACTCGACGACGACCTGGAACGTCCGGCTGGAACCGGCCAGGAAGGCGGCGTTGCTCGGGGTAGCGACCCGCAGCCGGATCGTCCCGCGCGGCCGCGCCTCCCAGCGCAGGGCGTAGCCGCCGTCGGGACCGACCGCCGCGCTCACCATCGGCACCCACCCGGTGCCCACGCGCCGCGCGAGCCGCACCGTGCCGACCGCGTCGGCGGGCGACACGACGCCGGCCACCTGGATCCGCTCGCCGCGGTCGACCCGCTGCTCGCTCGGGTGCGCCGAGACCCGCGGACGCACGCCCACCGTCCGCACGCCGGACGTGCTCGCGAGGTCCTCACCGCCGCGGTAGACGGCTCGGTAGTCGGTGCTGGACCCCGGCTGGACCTCGACCGACCAGGCGCCGTCGGCTCCGGTGGTGGTCCTGCGGGCGCAGCCGACCAGCGTGCTGCTGCCGGCGGGGCGGGCCTGGATCACGACCGGGTAGCCCTCCAGCCCGGACCCGCCGGACGCGAGCCGCCCGCTCAGCGTCGACGGTGCCGCCGAAGGTCACCGTCCGCCGGTCGGTCCGGATCCCCAGCCGGGTGACGTCGGGTGCGTCCACGGCGAGGTGCACGACCTGGGGGTCGTGGTCGCTCACCTGCTCGGCGAACTCGGCGTTGGTGTGCACGATGTCGTACGCGTAGCCGTCGCTGTCGAGTCGCGGCGACAGCATCAGGTGGTCGAGCACCTGGGAGTTGCCGTCGAAGACGTACGTGTAGCTGCTGCTCGATCGGGAGCGTGCGAGGCAGGTCGGTGAGTGCCGTGGCACCGTCGCCGACCAGGATGTCGGCCGTCTCCGAGAACTGGAAGTCGTTGAGGTCGCCGGCCACGACCACCCGCGCGTCGGGGTCGGCGGCCAGCAGCTCGTCGGCGAACCGGCGGACCTGCTGGGCCTGGCGGTGCCGCTGCACCTCGGAGACCCGGTCCGGGGGCTGGAACGGCCCGAACAGCGGCTCGTCACCACCCTTGGAAGCGAAGTGGTTCGCGATCACGAACACGGTGCGCCCCGCCCAGCGGAACTCGCCGACCAGCGGCTTGCGCGAGTCGAGCCAGGCCCGGTTCTCGGGGTCGATCCGGCCGGGCGACGCGCTCAGGTGGGTCGACGCGCCGGAGCCGACCGCGTCGACGGCGGTGGTCGCGTCACCGCCGGGCCGGTCGACGAACTCGAGACCACGGTCGGTGCGGAACAGGAACGCCACCCGGATGTTGCCGCCCGGCTGGCCGCCGTCCGCACCGTCCTCGGGGGAGATCTGCCGCCAGTCGTAGGTCGGCCCGCCCGCGGTCTCGATCGCCGCCACGAGCTGGTCGAGCGTCTGGTCGGCGGCGACCACGCCGTTGTCGGTGGGACCGCTGTTGTCCTGGACCTCCTCCAGGGTCACGACGTCGGGCGCGGCCAGCCGGTCGACGATGCCCGCGGCCAGCTCGTCGAACTTCGCCTGGTCGTCGGCCGGGGAGAGGTTCTCGACGTTGTACGTCGCGACGGACAGCTCGTCGGCGTCCGGCCGTCGTCGGCCGTCTCGCGGGTGATGCCGCCCGGCACGATGGTGGGCGGCTCGTCCACGTACAGCTTGAAGTTGCCGAACGTGTAGTCGAGGACACCCGGACACGGTGCCGTCGACGGTGTCGCCGACGTTGGCGCCCGGCATCGTGCCGGTGAGCGCGTCCAGGATCACCCGCTCGGGGTTGAAGTCGCCGGCGGACACGACGATGCCCCCGCGGTCGGTACGGGGACCGGCGCCGGCGGTGACGACGGCGAGCTCGCCGAAGGAGTTGGTCGGTCCGACCGCCTCGGGCGACTCCAGCGCGAGGTACATGCCCTCCATCGACTCGTAGAAGTCGATGCCGTCGGTCTCGGCGTCGAACGTCCCGGACGTCTCGACGTTGCCGGTCGCGTCGTCGTCGATGACGGCCGTCGGAGGCACCCGGCCGCCGGGCCCGACCACGGTGGGGGCGAGTGGGGTGGTGCTGCCGGTGACCTCGACCGTGGCGCCGGTGATCTCGGTGGTCGTGAGGTTGGTGCTGGTGGCGCCGCCGGAGCCGGAACTCGTCCACGGTCCCGTCGACGAGCACGGTCGCACCGAGCACCACGTCAGCTGCCGGGGCGCCGAGCTGGTGAAGACGAAGATGCCCTCGCTGGTGGCCAGGTCGGCGTCCGGGGCGTCGTCCTGCATCCAGAATCCGTTGGTGCTGCGGCGCGTGACGACGCCGGGGACGTCCACGACTGCCTGTCCGTCGAGCGGCGACAGGTGCGCGGCGCCCTGGATGTCGTGGATCGCGACCGGCTCGGGCTCGATCCCGCTGTT
The DNA here is from genome assembly GCA_963801045.1 of uncultured Actinomycetota bacterium. GTDB lineage: Bacteria > Actinomycetota > Actinomycetes > Propionibacteriales > Nocardioidaceae > JACCWP01. The sequence goes on along the minus strand of CAWDDC010000001.1, from coordinate 168,764 downwards.
CTGCGGCGCCGGGGCGGCCGCGGTGAAGTCGGTGCCGTTCTCGTCGGTGTCGTCGCCCTCGGCGTCGCGCTGGACCGAGGTGGTGTTGGACGGCGCCGGTGTCGGTGCCGTGCCCTCGAAGTCGTTGGCCGTGCTCGCCGTAGCCGACGAAGTCGCGCACGCCGGCGGCGCCGGTGCAGTCGTCGGCACAGGTGAGCGCCGCGTCGTCGGTGACCAGCGCGACCTTGCCGGCTCCGCCCGCCATGGCGATCGAGCCGCTCACGTCCGGGGTGGGCAGCGGCTCGCTCGGCGTGCGTGCCGGCGGCCTCCTGCACGAGGTAGTGCCCGCCGGCCGGCACCGTGCCGGACAGCGTGGTGACCTGCCAGCTGGTGCCGGTGGCGGACCCGTACTGGATGCTCCAGCCGTCCACGTCGACGTCGGCGTCGGTCGGGTTGAACAGCTCGACGAAGTCATTGCTGTACGGGGCGCCGGTGTTGCCGCCACCGCCGTACACCTCGGACACCACGACGTCGGGGGAGACCGCCTGGGCGGAACCGGCCGGCAGCACCAGCAGTGCGGCGGCGAGGGCGGTGGGGATGACGGCTGCGGCGGCGCGGGTCACGCGGGCACGGGGCACAGTGGGCACGTCCTTCGACTGGGCGGCCGGGTCTCGACCGGACGAAAGCCATTCATACCGGACGGACGCGTCCGCGCGTAGACCCTGGAGTGAACGACGCGTCTGGCCTACGGTGGCGTCGTGGCTGAGCAACCGGTCGAGCTCGAGGTCGGGGAACGCGTCGTCAAGGTGTCCAACCCGAGCCGCCAGACCTTCGAGGCGCACGGCGGCGCGCACGCCGGTGACCAAGCTCGAGGTGGTGCAGTACTACGCCGCCGTCGGCGAGCAGATCCTGCGCGCGACCTACGAGCGGCCGACGACGCTGGAGCGCTGGCCCAAGGGCGTGTTCGAGGGTGCGGTGATCGCCACCCGGATGGACAACCGGGGTGACGCGTTCTACCAGAAGCGGATCCCGAAGGGCGCGCCCGACTGGGTGCAGACGGCCCGGATCACGTTCCCGTCGGGACGTACGGCCGACGAGGTGTGCCCGACCGAGCCGGCGGTGCTCGCGTGGGCGGCCCAGATGGGCACGATCACGTTCCACCCGTGGCCGGTACGGCGCGACGACGTCGACCACCCCGACGAGCTGCGGCTCGACCTCGACCCGCAGCCGGGCACCGACTTCCACGACGCGGTCGACGTCGCACACGAGCTGCACGGCCTGCTCGACGAGCTGGGCCTCACCGGCTTCCCCAAGACCTCCGGCGGCCGGGGGCTGCACGTCTACGTCCGGGTCGAGCCGCGCTGGACGTTCACCGACCTGCGGCACGCGGCGATCGCCGCCGGGCGCGAGCTCGAGCGCCGGATGCCCGGCCGCGTCACCACCAAGTGGTGGAAGGAGGAGCGCGGGTCCACCGTGTTCATCGACTACAACCAGAACGCCCGCGACCGCACCATCGCCTGTGCGTACTCGCTGCGGTCGCGACCCGGCGCCCCCGCGTCGACGCCGCTGACGTGGGACGAGGTGGCCGACGCCGAGCCGGGAGACTGCACGCTGCGGACCGTTCCCGACCTGGTCGCCCGACGCGGCGACCCGCACGCCGGCATCGACGACCGGGCGTTCGGGATCGAGACGCTGCTGGAGTGGTACGAGCGCGACGAGCACGAGGGTCTGGGCGACATGCCCTACCCGCCGGACTACCCGAAGATGCCGGGGGAGCCGGCCCGGGTGCAGCCCAGCCGCAAGAACCCGGCCAACTGGGAAGAGCGCCGAAGACCCGGTCCGGCGGTGGCACGGGCTGACGCACGGCTCTGCCGGTTCCGCGGTCACCGCGGTCCTCCCGGCGTAGCGTCCGGCGTGACCTGATGCCGCGACCCGGAGGGACACCGTGGACACCTGGAAGTACCTGCCTGCCAGCGCCGACGAGGTCGACGACGACACGTCCCCGGAGGGCCAGGCCGCGCGCAGCGACCGGGCCAAGACCCGGTGGTACCAGAAGCTCAACGACTACGGCGAGGAGGGCTGGGAGCTGGTCACCGAGCACATCTCGGAGAACACCAACCAGACCACCTACTGGGGCACGCTCAAGCAGCGCCACGACACCGACGACGTCTGACCAGCCAGGCCGCGCGCGTCGCGTTCGCTTCGGTGCCGCGAAGCGCTGGGCCTGCCCTGCGTGGATGTCGCTCGACCCATTCCCAGCCGGGCTTGGCCGAGGCGACCCGCGGGTCGTCGGCACCACCGCCGGCACCGCAGGGCGTGCACGTACGCGCGGTCCAGCTCGATCCGTGCGTGCACCTCATCAGCTCCGCCGACCGACCCGTGACCCGGGATGACGACGTCGACGTCGTCCGCCACGCCCTCCAGCAGCCGTCAGCCCCGCGAGATAGTCCTCGACCGGGTCATTGGTGTCGTTCACGTCGTCGAGCATCGGAACGAAGAGATCAGAGAGCATGTCGCCGGCGACGAGCACCCCGCGTTCCTCGATCAGCAGTGCCGCGTGGCCCGGTGCGTGCGCCGGGTGCTCGATGATCCGGACGTCAGGGCCGTCCCAGGGAATCCGCGCAGTTCCGGCGGGCAGACCGGTGATGAGGCCGAACAGGTCCAGCGGTACCTCCTCGGCGACTTCCGGCGGCAGCCCGTCGGCGACGCGGGCCTTCCAGTCCGCGTCCGACCGCAGATCGCGCATGAAGGCTGCGCAGCGGGCGGTGCCGTAGCGGGGTGCTTCCCCGAGGTCGGCGTGCCAGAGCACATGATCCCAGTCGGGATGCGTCGCGAAGCCCGCCGCAACCGGCTGACCCAGCTCGCGCAGGTCGTTCGCGAGGCAGGCCATCTCGGAGCCCTGCTATCCCGGGGTCGACGAGCAGCACGCCGGCCCGGCCTTGCGACGACAACGGCGTTGTTCTGGAGTAGCTCGCTCTGGTGGACCAGCACACCGTCCGCGACCTGCGTCAGCATCGGCTCCCTTTCCGCTTGTGGTTTGCAATCGCTTGTCCCGACGGTAGTGACTGACCGCGCAGATGCGCCAGACCCCCGTCCCGCTGCGCGGACCGCGTGCCATGTCTCGAACACTCGTTCGATACTGTGCCATCCTCGGACGGTGGGCGGCGGCATGAACAAGCGCGGGAGCACCGGCCGCTCGCTCGCCGACCGCGTCACCGCCCCGCGCACCGACGAGCGGGTGGAGCAGCTGCGCCGCCGGCACTGCTGGGTGCTCGGAGCCGGCGACGACCCGGGGCCGTGGCCGGGCCTGGTGGCGGAGTGGCGGCGCACTGCTGCCGGCTGGGAGGCGCGGGTCGTGTACGCGGTCGGCGACGCCTCGACGGCGGAGGACTGGGTGGTGGCCGAGCGGCTGCGGCCGGCCTCGTGGCAGCCCTGACCAGCCCCCGACCCAGCCCCCGACCTAGCCCCGCCGTGGCCGGGGCAGCAGCTGGTCCGGGACGTCGCGGTCGCGGCCGCACCCGCTGCAGATCGCGTGCCGGGTGCACGTGGCCGCGCCGAACGGCAGCCCGAGGAGCTCGCGACGCACCACGTGCTCGGTGAAGTCGTGCCAACAGACGCGCTGGCATGCGTAGCAGTACAGCTCGATCGGCTGCCGGTGCTGCGTGCGTTCCAACAGCGTCGTCCTCTCCGCGGGCCCCTCGCAGACCGCACCGTAGACCGAGCCGTTGAAGCCGGGCGGGCGGTTTCTGCCAGCCCGGTCACGGCGCCTCCGGGGCGCCGCCGATCACCCCTCGAGCGGCCCCGTCGGGACGGCCGTCACGATCGCCAGGTTCTGGTAGCCGCCGAGGTCGGGCTCGTACGGTCCGGCGCAGGTGATGAGCACCAGTCGGAGCGGCCCGTCCGTGGCGAAAGTCGAGTCGCGGGTGTCCAGCTCCGTCTTGGGAACGACGTCGACGGACTGCACCGTGAACGCCTGTCGCAACCCGTCGGACGCCACCACGACCTCGTCGCCGGTCGCGACGGCGAGCAGCTCGGCGAACGGGCCGAGCCCCTGGGTGGTCGAGTCGACGTGGCTGGCCAGCACCATCGCTCCGTAGCTGTCCCCGAGCCGGGAGCCGCCGGTCCACCAACCCGCCTCCGTGATGTCGTCCGGCACCTGGAGCATGCCCTGTCCGCCGGTCGGCGCGAGCCTTACCGGCACCTCGGTGCCGGTAGGCAGGATCACCGTCCGGGGCCGTTGCGACGAGGTCTCCGATCCAGCAGGCACACCGGGGGTCGCGGTCACGGTGAACGTCGCCGACGGAGCCGTCCGAGCACCGTCGTCGGGGGCGGGGTGCTGTCCGGCGGCGCGGAGCTGGACCGGGTCGCGGGCGGGTCGTCGCCGCCGGGCACCCCGGAGAAGCCCCAGGTCGCCGTGGCCACGACCACGGTCACCAGGACGGCCACGGCGGCCGCAGCGAGCACCGGACGGCGGCTGCGCCGCGGCTCGAGCCGCCGGTGCCGCCCGGGCTGCTCGCTGCTAGGGGAGTCGATGGCGGTGCACCGTTCGGCGACGGCGGGGAACGGTCGCGACGGACCTGCCGATCGCGAGGACGCCGAGCAGCCCCGCCAGCACGAGCGCGGCGAGGACCCCGGCGCCCGGGGCACGCGGCGCCCGATGCCTCGGGCGGCGTCCCGGCGGCCGCACCGGCGACGGGCACGCCGTCGACCAGCCCGGCCGAGCCGGTCTCGACCTGGTCGGGCGCGGTCGACCCGCGCGATCCCAGTGGCACCCGGTGCACGACGACGTCCATGGAGTCGTCCTGCGGGTCGCCGACCGCGTAGACAGCGGTGAGCTCCCCCTCGGGGGCGTCGAGGTCGATCGGACCGAGCAGAGCCGGGCCGTTCCGACCGGCGGGGAGCACCCGCACGACGTGCGCGCCCGCGGGCACGTCGGCGCTGGCGTACTCACCGTTGACGACATCGGCGAACGCCACGTCTCCGTCGACCTCGATGTCAGCGGCCGGTGCGGTGGCCGTGTGGGCGACGAGGACCCGTCCGGTGCCGGCCGGGACGCCGCCCACCGGCTCGCGGAAGACCGTGACCATCGGCCGGCCGGACGCCTTGGCCGGCTGGTGCAGGACCACGTCGACGCTGCGCCCCGGCGCGATGTCGACCGAGGCCTGCATGGTCCAGTCGGGGTCCTGGCCGGTGACGGTGAGCGTGTGCTCGCCGGGGGAGAGGTCCAGCGGTCCGACGATCTGCGCCGGCGCGATGCCGGTGCGCGGGTCGGCGCCGTCGACGGACACCGACACGTCGGCACCGGGCAGGGCCTGGACGAGGAACACCTGGCCGCCCGGCGGTGCCTGCCGGGCCGAGCGGGCGGTCGCGGAGGCAGGCGCGGCCGCCGTGCCGACGACGGCCGGGACCAGTGCCAGGACCAGCCCCGCGGCCGCGCAGCCGATCGCGCTGTCACGCCTCATGTCGACCCCTCCATCCCCGTTTCCGGTTCGGACCTCGGGTGCCGAGGGCTTGGTGCGTCTGCGCGCGAATCGTCCCGACTCGTGGACGTTTCGCCGGATCATCGGTGGCGAGGCTGTCGACGGCTGTCGGACGAACTCTAGGAGAGAAAGGGCCGCCGACAGCGGCACCGGATGCGTGTCGGACCCGCGGAATGACGCGCCTCGCGACGAGGTTGCCAACCGCCATGACTGCTCCCCGCGCTCGCCGTGACCGGTTCGACCGGACGGCTGGGCGGACGGGTCAGCCGCCGACTCGCCGGCGCAGGGGTCGCGCAGCGGCTGGTCGTACGCGACCCGGCGCGGGCTCCTGAGCTCGACGGCGCCGAGGTCGTGCGGGCCGACTACGCCGACGCGGCGGCCGCCCGGGTGGCGCTGGCCGGTGTGCGGACGCTGGTCATGGTCTCGGGGTCCGAGGCGGCCGACCGGGTCGACCAGCACCGCCGGTTCATCGACGCCGCGGCCGCCGCGGGCGTGCGGCACGTGGTCTACACGTCGTTCGCCGCCGCGTCTGCCGACGCGACGTTCACGCTTGGCGCGTGACCACTGGGCGACGGAGCAGCACCTGCGGGCCAGCGGGATGGACTGGACCTTCCTCCGCGACAACCTCTACCTCGACCTGGTGCCCCGGTTCGCCGACGACGACGGCGTCCTCCGGGGCCCGGCCGCGGACGGACGCTTCGCGGGCGTGGCGATCGACGACGTGGCCGATGCGGCGGTCGCCGTGCTCGCCGACCCGGACGCGCACCGCGGCACCGGCTACACGCTCACCGGCCCCGAGGCGCTGACGCTGACCGAGGTCGCCGAGATCGTGTCCGAGGCGACCGGTCGCCGGCTCCGCTACCACGCCGAGTCGATGGAGGAGGCCCGCCGGTCGCGTGCGGCGTACGGCGCTCCCGACTGGATGGTCGAGGCCTGGATCAGCACGTACGTCGCGATCGCCTCCGGTGAGCTCGCCGCGGTGAGCCCGGACGTCGAGCGGCTGACCGGGCACCCGGCCACCTCGCTGCGGGCGCTACTAGGGCATTGACGAGCGGATTACCGGACAATCGTGGCGGCTTTCGGCACTGCCGAGCCGCACGGCTGCCCAGGGGCTAGCGTGTCCCCGCCCGGTGTCGTCCGGTACCCGGCAGAGCAGCGCGCGGCCCCATCGGGGCGACGCGAGGACAGGGAAAGTAGGTCTGATGAGGCGGATTCTGATGGCGGGAGTGGCGGTTGCTGCTCTCCTGGCGGTAGGCCCGGCGACCGGGTCGACCGTCGCCGGCGGCGCACCCGCCGACGCAGGCGAGAAGTGTGCTCCAGGTGCCGACGCGAACGCGCGGGTGGCGAAGGGGACGGCGCTGGCGGCGGACCCGAACACGCTGAGCACGGCGCAGGTCCGCGCAGATGCAGCACGCCTTCCACGCGAAGTGGAACAGCTTGAGCCCGGCCGAGCAGCGCGCGGCCCGGGGAGGCGCGACCGTCCGGGTCGACGTCTACTGGCACGTCATCACCAGGGCCAACGGCACCGGCAACGTCAGCGAACGAGCGGATCGCCAAGCAGCTGACGGTGCTGAACAACGGCTACAAGGGCGCCACCTCCGGGTGCGGCCGCCAACACCAAGCTCCGCGTTCCGCACCGCCGACATCGAGCGGGTCCGCGAACAACGACTGGTACAACTGGTCGAACCCCGACGTGGACCCGAGCTGACAACGACGAGGCCAAGTCCGCGCTGCACCAGGGTGACGCCACCGACCTCAACGTCTACCTCGCCAACCTGGGCGACGGTCTGCTCGGCTACGCGACCTTCCCGTCCAGCTACGCGGGCAACCCGACCGACGACGGTGTCGTGGTGCTCAACGCCAGCCTGCCGGGCGGCACCGCGGCTCCGTACAACAAGGGCGACACGCTGACCCACGAGGCCGGTCACTGGGCGGGTCTGTTCCACACCTTCCAGGGCAGCTGCGCGCACCCAACGACCACGTTGCCGACACCCCGGCACAGTTCGCCGGCAACAACATCTTCGAGTGCGACACGTCGCTGAACACGTGCGCGGCGCGCGGCAAGGACCCGGTGAAGAACTTCATGAACTACGTCGACGACGCGTGCATGAACATGTTCACCAGGGGCCAGGCCAACCGGGTCGCCAACCAGTGGGCGGCGTTCCGCGGCTGAGCCACGGGCCTGACGGCCCACTCGCCACGGCACCACGACTCGGCCCCGTCTGACTCCGGTCAGGCGGGGCCGAGCACTGTCGCGGACCGGGCCGGGACCCGCACCGACGTGCCGTGCACCGCCGTGGCATCGTCCCAGGCCAGCAGCACCTCGACGCCAGCCGCGTCGGCGCCGAGCGCGATGTCGGCGTCGCGGTCGGACAGGTTGACGGCGACCAGGTGGTCACCCCGCCGCACCAGCACGGTGCGAGCGGCGACGTCGTGGACGGACCTCGACCCGGTCGAGGGCCGGGTCACGCAGCGCGGCGCGCTCCCGGCGCAGCCGGATCAGGTCGCGGTACCACGCCAGCAGCCGGCGGTGCGGCTCGCGGCCGAGCTCGGACCAGTCCAGCCGGGAGGCCTCGACGGTGCGCGGGGTCCTGCGGGTCGGGGACGTCCTCGCGGGCCCAGCCGTGCGCGGCGAACTCGTCCCGCCGGCCCTGCCGCACCGCGTCGGCCAGCGCGGGGTCGGGGTGGTCGGTGAAGTACTGCCACGGGGTCGACGCGCCCCACTCCTCGCCCATGAACAGCATCGGCGTCGTGGCCGCGGTGAGCAGCAGCGCCGCCCCGCAGGCCAGCGTGCCGGGGTCGAGCGACGCCGAGAGCCGGTCGCCGGTGGCCCGGTTGCCCACCTGGTCGTGGGTCTGCAGCGACGCCACGAACCGCCACCCCGGCGTACGCGCGCGTGTCGACCGGCCGGCCGTGGGTGCGCTGCCGGAACGACGACCAGGTGCCCGCGTGCAGGAAGACGCCCGGTGAGCACCTGCTCCAGGACCCCCGGCGCGGCGAAGTCGGCGTAGTAGCCCTGGGTCTCGCCGGTGAGCAGCACGTGCAGCCCGTGGTGCACGTCGTCGGCCCACTGCGCGTGCACGCCGAGCCCGCCGTCGTCGCGCGGCGTCACCGTGCGGGGGTCGTTGCGGTCCGACTCCGCGATCAGCCAGAGCGGGCGTCCCACCTCGGCGGACGAGCGCGTCGACCGCGGCCGACAGCTCCTCCAGCAGCGGCAGGGCGCGCTCGTCGTGCAGCGCGTGCACGGCGTCGAGCCGCAGGGCGTCGACGTGGAAGTCGCGCAGCCACATCAGCGCGTTGTCGATGACGAACCGGCGCACCTCGTCGCTGCCCGGGCCGTCCAGGTTGACCGCCGCGCCCCACGGGGTGGAGTAGTGGTCGGTGAAGTACGGGCCGAAGTCGGGCAGCCGGTTGCCGCTCGGCCCGAGGTGGTTGTAGACGACGTCGAGGCAGACGCCCAGCCCGCGCGCGTGGCAGGCGTCGACGAAGCGCTGCCACGCCGCGGGCCCGCCGTACGGCTCGTGCACCGCGTACAGGCCGACGCCGTCGTAGCCCCAGCCGTGCCGGCCGGGGAAGCTCGCGAGCGGCATGCACCTCGACGAGGTCGACGCCGAGGTCGACCAGGTGGTCGAGCCGGGTCGACCGCTGCGTCCAGCGTGCCCTCCGGGGTGAACGTGCCGACGTGCAGCTCGTAGACCACCGCGCCCGGCAGCCGCACCCCGGCCCACCCGCCGTCGCCCCAGGCGTGGGCCGCGAGGTCGACCACCTGCGCCGGCCCCTCGGGACCGTCCGGGAGCCGCAGCGCGCGCGGGTCGGCGAGCGGCTCGCCGCCGTCGAGCGCGAACCGGTAGCGGGTGCCGGTGGGCAGGTCCTGGTCGGCCCGCCACCAGCCGCGCTCGCCGGCCGACATCGGGATCCGGGTCTCGTCCAGGACCAGGTCGACGGCCTCGGCGGCCGGCGCCCACACCGCGGGTCTCATGCACGCCGTACCCGGGCCGGAGGTGAACAACGCGACCGGCAGGTCCGCGAGCAGCGCTGCCACCGGCTGGGGGCCGCCCGCGGTGCTCCGGCCGGTGAGGCAGTCGGTCCAGCGTCCGGCCGGCAGCACCACGGTGGCGTCGCCCCAGCCGCCGGCGGCGGCGAGCCGGGTCGGCCACCGGGTCGCGAGCACGAGCGTGCTGCCCGCGGACGAAGCCCACCAGGTGCGGCCCGGTGCCCCGCAACGGCTGGTAGCCGGCGGTCGGCCCGAGCGCGTCCGGGTCGGCTGCGCCGCAGCGCCAGCACCCGGGAGGTGACCAGCAGCTTCTCGTCGTCGAGGTCGCGCGGCGCCTCCCCGCGCTCGAGCCGGTCCAGCCGCAGCGACAGCTCGTCGTGCGGGACCGGCCGGCGGTTGTCGGGGTCGACCAGCGACAGGTCCACGACCTCGCAGCCCTGGTAGACGTCGGGCACGCCGGGGATCGTCAGCTGCAGCAGCTTCTGGGCCAGCACGGTGGCCCGGGTGGCGTCGTCGCTGGCCTCGACCAGACCGGTGACGGCCGACGCGGAGCCACTGGTCGTCGAGCGCCAGCCGGGCGAGCTCGACCACGCGGGACTCGTACTCCTCCTCCGGGTCGATCCAGGTGGTGCGGCGCTTCGCCTCCCGGGTCGCCTTGACCAGGTACTCCTCGAGCCGGTCGTGCTCGATCGGCCAGGCCCCGACGAGCGTCTGCAGCACGAGGTAGGCGGTCGGGCGGTCGACGCCGAGCCGGTCGGCGGTGTCGCGCACCGGCTCCCACGCCTCCCGCCAGGCGGCCGGGTTGCCGGCGGCGGCGAGCAGCCGGGCGCGTACGTCCTCGCTGCGCTTGGTGTCGTGGGTGGACAGCGTGGTCATGCCGGTCGGGTCGGTGGGCGGCCTGGCGGCGGGCCCAGGTGTGCAGGTGGGCCACGCTCGGGTCGTCGAGTGCGCGCCGGGTCGCCACCGACCTCGGCCAGGCCGACCAGCTCGTGCCAGCGGTAGAAGGTGGTGTCCTCGACCCCCTTGGCCATCACCGGCCCGCAGGTCTGCTGGAACCGCACGATGAGGTCGCGGCCGGCCTCGCTGGTCGTCTGCGCGTCGAGCAGCAGCCGCTCCAGCAGCACCAGCTCGGCGGTCAGGTCCCGGCGGGCGGCGTGCGCGCGCTCGGCGGCGGCACCCAGCCGCTCGGCCGCCGCCGGGTCGAGCGGGTGCCCGGGACGTACGTAGCAGCGGTAGACGTCGACCTGCACCAGCAGCTCGGTGAGCGCCTCGGTCAGCCGGGCCGGCGTCGACCTGCTCGCCGGCGTCGGCGGTCGCCTGCAGCGCCACCCGGGTGAGGCGGCGCACCTCGGGCTGCAGCAGCTGCTCGACCACCTCGCGCTTGGCCCGCTGGACCATCTGCGCCAGGTCGCCGACGACTCCGCCGGCGTCGGCCCACGCCCGTTCGAGCGCCTCGTGGGTGGGCGGCACCAGCGCCTGCTGCACGGCGCGGAGCGCGTCGTAGCCGGTGGTGCCGGCGCACGCCCAGCTGCTCGGCAGCTGCTCGTCGCCCTCGAGGATCTTCTCCACCACGACCCAGGCCGGCTGCCCGCCGCGGCGGCGGTGACGTCGCGGAGCCGGTCGAGGTAGCCCTCCGGGTCGGCGAGTCCGTCCGGGTGGTCGACGCGGAACCCGTCGACGACGCCACGGGCGAACAGGTCGACCAGCACCGCGTGCGTCGCGTCGAAGACGTCGGGCAGCTCGACCCGCACCGCGACCAGGGTGTCGACGTCGAAGAACCGCCGGTAGGCCAGCACCTCGTCCTTGTCGCGCCACGACGCCAGCAGGTAGTGCTGGCGGGCCAGCACCTCGCGCACGCTCCCGTCGCCGGTGCCGGGCGCGACCGGGAACACGTGGTCGTGGTAGCGGATCACCGGCTCCGGCCCGCCGTCGCCCTCGTGGGAGTCGAGCACCAGCTCGCCGTTGGCCAGGATCTCGTCGAGCGGGCCACCGAGCAGCGGCAACGGGAACCGCCCGCCGGTGTGCTCCCAGTCGACGTCGAACCAGTGCGCCGTCGGCGCCTCCCGGCCGAGCCGCAGGACCTGCCACAGCGGGGCGTTCAGGTGCTCGGGTGCCACCAGGGCCATGTGGTTGGGCACCACGTCGACCACCAGCCCGAGCCCGTGCGCGTGTGCCGTCTCCGCCAGCCGCTCGAGGCCCTCGGCGCCGCCGAGGTCGGCCGACACCCGACCGTGGTCGACGACGTCGTAGCCGTGCTAGCGAGCCCGGTGCCGCCTGCAGCACCGGCGAGAGGTACAGGTGCGAGACACCGAGCCGCGCGAGGTACGGCACCAGCCGCTCGGCGTCGTCGAACCCGAACTGCTCGTGCAGCTGCAGCCGGTAGGTGCCCGTCGGCACCCGGGAGCGGGCGCGGTCGTCCGTGCGCCATCGTCACCCGCGGCGCAGCACGACGACGGAGTGCGCGACGACCGTACGGGTCGTCATCGCCGGCATCCCGGGCCGCTCCTCGACCGGGGCGGGGTCGTCGTCGGCCGTGTCCAGCACCGGTACCCACGTCTCGCCGTAGGGACCGTCGGGCAGGGTGAAGTCGACGTCGTCGCCACCGCTGTTGAGCAGCAGCAGGAAGGAGTCGTCGTCGATCTCCTCGCCGCGTGGGCCGGGCTCGGTGATCGCCCTGCCGTTGTAGTAGACGGCGAGCGACCGCACCGACGGCTGCTCCCAGTCACCGCCGCCCATCGGCGCGCCGTCGGTGCGCAGCCAGGCGACGTCCGGGACCCCGTCGGCGTCCTTGTCGCCGGTGAAGAACCGCCGCCGGCGCAGCACCGGGTGCTCGGCCCGCAGCGCGGTGAGTCGCCGGGTGAACTCCACCAGGTCCTCGTCGACCGACGACCAGTCGACCCACGACAGCTCGTTGTCCTGGCAGTAGGCGTTGTTGTTGCCGCGCTGGGTGCGGCCGAGCTCGTCGCCGTGCAGCAGCATCGGCACGCCCTGGCTGAGCAGCAGCGTCGTCAGCAGGTTGCGCTGCTGGCGCGCCCGCAGCGCGAGCACCTCGGGGTCGTCGGTCTCGCCCTCGACGCCGCAGTTCCAGGACCGGTTGTGGTTCTCGCCGTCGTTGTTGTCCTCGCCGTTGGCCTCGTTGTGCTTCTCGTTGTACGACACCAGGTCGCGCATCGTGAAGCCGTCGTGGGCGGTGACGAAGTTGATCGAGGCGTAGGGCGCGCGGCCGTCGGACTCGTACAGGTCGCTGGAGCCGGACAGCCGGTTGGCGAACTCGCCCAGCCCCGACGGCTCGCCCCGCCAGAAGTCGCGGACGGTGTCGCGGTACTTGCCGTTCCACTCCGTCCACCGGGGCGGGAAGTTGCCGACCTGGTAGCCGCCCGGGCCGACGTCCCACGGCTCGGCGATCAGCTTGACCTGGCTCACCACCGGGTCCTGCTGCACCAGGTCGAAGAACGCGCTCAGCCGGTCGACCTCGTGGAACTGCCGGGCCAGGCTCGCGGCCAGGTCGAAGCGGAAGCCGTCGACGTGCATCTCGGTGACCCAGTAGCGCAGCGAGTCCATGATCAGCTGCAGCACGTGCGGGTTGCGCATCAGCAGCGTGTTGCCCGTGCCGGTGGTGTCGTAGTAGTGCTCCCTGGCCTCGTCGACCAGCCGGTAGTAGGCCTGGTTGTCGATGCCGCGGAAGGCCATCGTCGGGCCGAAGTGGTTGCCCTCGGCGGTGTGGTTGTAGACCACGTCGAGGATCACCTCGATGCCCGCGCGGTGCAGCTCGCGCACCATCGCCTTGAACTCCAGCACCTGCTCGCCGTGCTGCCCGGTCGAGCTGTAGGCGCCGTGCGGGGCGAAGAACCCGATCGTGTTGTAGCCCCAGTAGTTCGACAGCCCCTTGTCGACCAGGTGCGAGTCCTGCACGAACTGGTGCACCGGCATCAGCTCGACCGCCGTGATCCCCAGGTCGACCAGGTGCTGCACGATCACCGGGTGCCCGAGCGCCGCGTAGGTGCCGCGGATCTCCTCGGGCACGTCCGGGTGGGTCATGGTGAGGCCGCGCACGTGCGCCTCGTAGATGACGGTCTCGTTGTACTCACGCCGCGGCTGGCGGTCGTCCTGCCAGTCGAAGTAGGGGTTGGTCACCACCGACTTCATGGTGTGCGGCGCCGAGTCGTCGGTGTTGCGCTTGGTGGGGTCCTTGAAGTCGTAGGAGAAGCACGCGTTGGCCCAGTCCATCTCGCCCTCGATGGCCTTGGCGTACGGGTCGAGCAGCAGCTTGCTGGGGTCGCAGCGCAGCCCCTGCTCGGGCGTCGTACGGCCCGTGCACCCGGAAGCCGTAGCGCTGGCCGGGGGAGACGCGGGGCAGGTAGCCGTGCCACACCAGCGCGTCCCGCTCGGTCAGCGGCACCCGGGTCTCGGTGCCGTCGTCGTCGAACAGGCACAGCTCGACCGACTCGGCGACCTCGGAGAACAGCGCGAAGTTCGTGCCCGCACCGTCGTAGGTGGCGCCGAGCGGGTACGGGCCTCCGGGCCAGACCTCCATGCAGGATGTCCCTTTCTGGCTGCGTCACGGCGACGACCGGGCGGGCCATGCCCGGCCGGTCGTCTGTCCGCCCATCGTCTCAGCAGGGCGGCCAGGTCGCAGGCCAGGGTGGCCCCGGCCCGAGCCGCCGGGCGGGCCTCACATCCCGCTGACGCCCTCGCCGCCGCCGGCCTGCTCGTCGAACGTCTCGTGCTCGAGCAGGTGCAGGATCGGGATGCCGAGCACGCGCCGCGCCTTCGAGGTCCAGTCGGTGTGCAGGAACTGCTGCACCCCGTGCGGGGCGGTCAGCACGATCACCTCGGCGGCGTCGTGGTCCTGCGCCACCCGGACCAGCCGGCCCACCGGGTCGCCGTGGGTGAGCTCGCCGTCGGCCACGTGGCCGCCGGTGCGCAGCAGCTCGAGGCTGCGCTCCAGCCCGGCCTGCGCCTCCGTGACCAGCTCGGCGTCGAGCCGGGCCAGCGTCTCCGGGGTCAGGCTGTCGGCCGGCGGGGTCATCTCGTGCCGGGCGATCGACCCCAGCGCGGCGTGCACGTGCGACGACGCCTCCTCGACCGGGAGCAGCACGTGATAGCTCACCCGCTCGTCCTCGAGCTCGAGGCCCTCGTGCAGGGCGAGCACCTGCTGGGCGTCCAGGGCACTGAGCTCCTGCTCGATGAGCAGCACGACGTCGTACATGGGCGTGCAGCCTACGCGGGGCGTGTCCGCCCGGGCGGGTCAGCCGTTCAGCACCTCGGCGAGCTCGTACGACACCGGCTCCTCCAGCTGGTCGTAGCGGCACGACTCGGGATCACGGTCGGTCCGCCAGCGGCGGAACTGCGTGGTGTGCCGGAACCGGGTGCCCTGCATGTGGTCGTAGGCCACCTCCAGCACCCGCTCGGGGCGCAGCGGCACGAACGACAGGTCCTTGCCGGCGTTCCAGCGCGAGGCGCTGCCCGGCCGGCGGCGGCCGGCCTCGGCCTCGTGCTCGACGTTCTCCCCCCAGTTCCACGGGTGCTCCTCGACCGCGGTCTCCAGCGGGCGCAGCTCCTCCACCAGCTCGGCCCGCCGGGCGGCGCTGAACGACGCGCACACGCCGACGTGCTGCAGGGTCCCCTCGTCGTCGTACAGGCCGAGCAGCATCGAGCCGAGCAGCGGCTGCTCCTCGGTCGACGTCTTGTGCAGCCGGTAGCCGGCGACCACGACGTCGGCCGTGCGCTCGTGCTTGATCTTCAGCATGGTGCGCTGTCCGGGCGAGTACGGCGCCGCCAGCGGCTTGGCGACCACGCCGTCCAGCCCGGCGCCCTCGAACGACGCCAGCCACTCGTTGGCCGTCTCCTCCGAGCGGGTGATCGCGGTCAGGTGCACCGGCACGCCCTCGGTCGACAGCGCCTCCTCCAGCAGCTGCCGCCGCTCGGCGAAGGGCCGTGCGGTCAGGTCGTGCTCGTCGAAGGCGAGCAGGTCGAAGGCGACGAACGACGCCGGCGTCTGCTCGGCGAGCATCCGCACCCGCGACTCCGCCGGGTGGATGCGGTCGAGCAGCCGCTCGAACTCCAGGTGGTCGTCGATGGCCACGATGATCTCGCCGTCGACGACGCACCGCGGCGGCAGCGACGCCTTCACCGCCTCGACCACCTCGGGGAAGTAGCGGGTGAGCGGGCGCTCGTTGCGGCTGCCCAGCTCGACGGTGTCGCCGTCGCGGAACACGATGCAGCGGAACCCGTCCCACTTGGGCTCGTAGGCGTAGCCGCCGTCGACGGCGTCCGCCGCCGGCACCGTCTTGACGCTGCGCGCCAGCATCGGGCTGAGCGGGGGATTGACCGGCAGGTCCATCGGCACGTCAGCGACCTTCCCGTACGTAGCGCAGCAGCAGCTCGTCACCGGCCGCGAGCGCGTGCGCGAGCCGGAGCGCACACGGTGCCACGAGCGGGGGGCCCACCGACAGCCTCAGCGAGCTGCCGGCGACCAGCATCGGGCTGAGGGTCAGGCACACCTCGTCCAGCACACCGGCGTCGGCCAGGTCGGCGGTGAGCCGCGGCCCGCCCTCGGCGAGCACCCGGCGCAGCCCGCGCGCGCCCAGCTCCTCCCGCAGGGCGCGCAGGTCGACCGTCTCGTCGCCGCAGACCAGCACGTCGGCCCGTTCGGCGAGCTGCTCGCGCCGGTCGGCCGGCGAGGAGGCGCTGGTGACGACCAGGGTCCGGGCGTGGTCGCCGGGCGGGGGGAGCAGCGATGCGGGCACGTCCAGTCGGTTGCTCACGACCGCGATCGTCGGCAGCGGCGCGAGACCGAGCCGGGCCCGCATCCGCTGGTCGACCTCGGTGGGTCGCACCGGCGCGTACTGCTCGGCCCGGGCCGTTCCGGCGCCCACGACGATGACGTCGCACAGCCCGCGCAGCAGGGCGAACACCCGCTGGTCGGCAGCCGACGAGATCCCGGACGGGTGCCCGGCGGCGTCGGCGGTCGCGCCGTCCACGGTGGCCACGAAGCTGAGCCGCACCCAGGTGCGCTCGACCGGGTACTCGTACGCCGTCTCGAGGTCGTCGTCGCTCAGGTCGTCGCCGACCGGCTGCAGCATCCGCACCCGGGCAGTGTGCCTCAGGCGGGCAGCGGCACCAGCTCGACGGCACCGACGGCGTAGCGCTCCAGCACCGTCCGGGCCACCTCGACGTCGGCGCCGAGCGGCTGGGAGACGGCGACCGCCCCGGCCTCGAGCGCCAGCTCGGCCGCCCGGTCGGGCAGGAAGCCGGGAGCCAGGAAGAACGACCCGACCGCGATGTGCCGGCGCCCGTCGGAGCGGAACTGCCGCACCGCCTCGCCGGTGGACGGCGGGGTCGCGGACGCGAACGCGGTGAGCACCGGCAGCCGGTGCCGCGCGCCCCAGGCCCGTGCGACCCGCTGCACGGCGGAGTTGGCCACCTGGTCGGTGGACCCGGCGGCGGCGAGCACCAGGGCGTCCAGCTCGCGGACGCGGGACTCGGCCAGCGCCGCCCGCAGCCGCACGTCCAGCACCTCGAGGAAGCTGCGGCGGGCGCCGAGGACGTTGGTGGTCTGGATCCGCATGCCGGTGCGGGCCGCAGCGTGCGCGACGGCGGACGGCACGTCGACCTTGGCGTGGTAGGCCTCGGTCAGCAGCAGCGGCACGACGACGACCTCCTCGACACCGTCGGCCGCGAGCCGGTCGAACGCCTCGACGTGGCCGGGGCGGGACAGCTCGAGGAACGCGGTGTCGATGCGCAGGTCGGGGCGCAGTGCCCGTACCTCGTCGCGCAGCGCGCGGACGGTGGCGGCCGAACGGGGGTCGCGGCTGCCGTGGGCGAGAGCGAGCAGGGCCGGTGCAGTCATGGGCGCTGCTCCTTTCTGGTGGGTGGTGCGGGGCGATCGGAAACGGGGGCGCGGTCAGGCATGGATGCCGCACTCGGTCTTGGTGGTGCCGGCCCAGCGGCCGCTGCGCGCGTCGGCGCCGGGTGCGACCCGGTGGGTGCAGGTGCGGCAGCCGATCGACGGGTAGCCGTCGTGGACCAGCGGGTTGACCAGCACGCCGTGTCGGGCGACGTAGGCCTCCACGTCGGCCTGGGTCCAGCGCGCCAGCGGCGACACCTTGACCTTGCGCTTGGCCCGGTCCCAGCCGACCACGGGCGTGATCACCCGGTTCTGCGTCTCCGTCACGGCGCAGCCCGGTCGCCCAGGCGTCGTAGCCGGAGAGCGCGTCGGTCAGCGGAGCCACCTTGCGCATGGCGCAGCACAGGTCGGGATCACGGGCCCAGAGGTCGGCGCCGTACTGCTCGTCCTGCTCGGCCGACGCTCAGCTCGGGCTCGACGGTGACCACCGTGACCGGCAGGGTCGCCGCCACGGCGTCGCGCGTCCCGATGGTCTCCGGGAAGTGGTAGCCGGTGTCGAGGAACACGACGTCGATGCCGGGCGCGACCCGCGCCGCCAGGTGCGCGAGCACCGCGTCGGCCATCGACGAGGTGATGCAGAAGCGCCCGCCGAACGTGCGGACGGCCCACGCCACGATCTCCTCGGCCGGCGCCAGCTCCAGCTCGGGCCCGGCCACCTGTGCCAGCTCGCGGAGCTCGTCCGCACTGCGCCGCTGCGACGGGAGGGTCAGCGGCAGGTCGGTGACGGTCACCGCTGCACCTCCGGCGGCGCGAGCAGGCCGACGAACTTCACCGAGAACGCACGCCGGCAGCTGCGGCACTCCCAGCTGCCGTGCGTCTCGCCGTGCGGGAACAGGTCCTCGTCGCCGCAGTACGGGCAGTGCTGCGGCAGGCTGTGGCCGCTCATCGCAGCGCGTCCTCGTCGGCGCGAGCCGCCCAGTGGGCGAACGGCTCCTTCTCGTCCCGCTGGTCGAGCCAGTTCCGTACGACCCGCTCCACGTAGTCGGGGAGCCCGTCGGCGGTGACCTTGTGCCGGCGCAGCTTGCGGCCGAAGCCGGGGTCGTCGCGGTGCTCCATCGCGAGCCCGCCGCCCAGGTGCACCTGGAAGCCCTCGACCTGGTTGCCGTCCTCGTCGGTGACGATCTGGCCCTTGAGGCCGATGTCGGCGACCTGGACCCGCGCGCACGAGTTGGGGCACCCGTTGACGTTGACCGTGAGCGGCTCGTCCAGCTCGGGGATGCGCCGCTCCATCTCGTCGACCAGGCTCGCCGCGCGGGCCTTGGTCTCGACGATCGCGAGCTTGCAGTACTCGATGCCGGTGCAGGCCATCGTGCCGCGCCGCCACTGCGACGGCTCCGCGTGCAGGCCGATCTCGTCCAGTGCGCTGACCAGCGGGTCGACCCGCTCGTCGGCGACGTCGAGCACCACCAGCTTCTGGTACGGGGTGAGCCGCACCCGGGTGCTGCCGTGCGCCTCGACCACGTCGGCCAGCTGGTCGAGCAGCTCGCCGGAGACCCGACCGACGGTGGGGGCGACACCGACGTAGCTGCGGCCGTCCCGCTGGCGGTGCACGCCGATGTGGTCACCGGGGATCGGCGGCACGACCGGCGCGGGGCCGTCGGCCAGCCGCCGGCCCAGGTACTCGTCGGACTCGAGCACCTCGCGGAACCGCTCGGCGCCCCAGTCGGCGATCAGGAACTTGATCCGGGCCCGGGACCGCAGCCGCCGGTAGCCGTAGTCGCGGAAGATCCCGCAGACGCCGGCCCAGACGTCGGGCACGTCCTCGAGCGGGATCCACGCGCCGAGCCGCTTGGCGAACATCGGGTTGGTGGACAGGCCGCCGCCGACCCACACGTCGAAGCCCGGGCCGTGGTCGGGGTGGTCGACGCCGACGAACGCCACGTCGTTGACGGCGGGGACGACGTCCTGGCTCGGGTGCCCGGAGATGGCGGTCTTGAACTTGCGCGGCAGGTTCGCGAACGCCGGGTCGCCGACGTAGCGGCGCTGGATCTCGTCGACCGCCCAGCTGCCGTCCAGGATCTCGTCCGACGCGATGCCGGCCAGCGGGCTGCCGAGGATGACGCGCGGCGTGTCGCCACAGGCCTCCTGGGTGGACAGCCCGACCGCCTCCAGCTGCTCCCAGATCGCCGGGACGTCCTCGACCTCGATCCAGTGCAGCTGGATGTTCTGCCGGTCGGTGATGTCGGCGGTGCCGCGGGCGTACCGCGTGGAGATGTCGGCGATCGTGCGCAGCTGCTCGAGGTCGAGCTGGCCGCCGTCGACGCGCACCCGGAGCATGAAGTAGCGGTCGTCCAGCTCGTGCGGGTCCATGGTCGCGGTGCGGCCGCCGTCGATGCCGGGCTTGCGCTGGGTGTACAGGCCCCACCAGCGGAACCGCCCGCGCAGGTCGGTCGGGTCGATCGAGTCGAAGCCGCCGCGGGCGTAGATGTTCTCGATCCGGGCCCGGACGTGCAGCGGCAGGTCGTCCTTCTTGACCTGCTCGTTGGGGTTCAGCGGCTCGCGGTGGCCACGGGCCCACTGGCCCTCGCCGCGCGGCTTGCGCGCGGGGCGGGCCCGGCCGGCCCGGCGCGTCAGCCGGCGCGGAGCCTTCGGGTGGAGGGCGGGTCTGCGATGGCGGTGTCGGCAGGAGAAACCATGGGGGCACGCGTCCTCGGAGAGGGGACGCGCGGGCGTCAGCCGGGGGATCCGGGCGGCACGACCGCGCGCCCGGCGAACTGCGGGCGAGGTCAGGCGTGCCGACACATCATGCTGCGTACGCGACCCAGGTCGACGTGACGTCGACCGACGAGGTGGGTGCTCAAGGCGTGCGCCATGTCCAGGAGTCTGGGCGTCATCGGACCGGGCCACAAATCTCTGTCCGAACTGTGGACGCTGCTATCCATTATTCGAGACGATGGGCGGGTGAGGCAGGCGGCAGCCGCGGCGGCGACTGCACCGGCCGCCACGGCGAGCACCCCGGCCGAGACGAAGGTCCAGGTGGCGAGACCAGCCACGCCCAGCCCGAACAGCGCGGCGGGGCTGAGCGCCCCGGTGAGCGCCGCCGGGATCGCTGCGCAGGCGGCGAGCGGAGCGGCGGCCAGCACCGGGCCCGGCTCCCAGGTCGCGGCGACCCAGCCACCGGCCAGGGCGGCGGCTCCGAGCAGGAGGGCGGCGACGACGGTGTCGGGTGTCTCGAGCACCACCTGCTGGGTGGTGCGGTCGAGCACCAGCCGCCCGGCGAGCCCGCCGGCCAACCCGCCCAGGGCGTGCCCGGCCCACAGCGGGGCCAGGTCCAGCGGTGTCAGGGTGCCGCGCAGCAGGGCGGTGAGGCTCCAGGCCGGGTTGACCACGGAGGCGTCCCGGGTGGCCACCGCGACGGCGGCGACCACGGCGGCGACCGCGAGTGCGGCCACGGCCGGGTCCGCGGCACGCGCCGCGGCCACCACGGTGAGGGTCGTCAGCGCGGACGCGACCACTGCCGCCAGCGGCGCCCGCAGCGACGTCACCGGGCCGGCTCCGGCACGGCCCGGTCGACGAGGGCTCCCACGTCGACGCCGCGGGGCAGCGTGCCGAACACACCGGCCCAGTCGCCGCCGAGCCGGCTGGCGCAGAACGCGTCGGCCACCGCGGGGTCGCCGTGCCGTACGAGCAGGGCGCCCTGCAGACAGGTCGCCATCCGGGCGGCGAGTCGTCGGGCCTCGGCCTCAGCGGCCGCGCCCGCGGGCAGGTCGCCCAGCATCGACAACACGTCGGCGACCGCGGCGTCGAGATGTGCGTCCTCCCCACTGGCGGCGCCCACCTCGCGCAGCCAGGCGTCGAGGCAGCCGGGCTCGCGCTGGAGCGCCCGCAGCACGTCCAGCGCGTTGACGGTGCCGCTGCCCTCCCAGATCGAGTTCAGCGGCGACTCGCGGAACAGCAACGGGAGACCGGACTCCTCGACGAAGCCGTTGCCACCAAGGCATTCCAGCGCCTCGGCGACGTGGCCGGGGGTGCGCTTGCACACCCAGAACTTCGCGAGCGGCAGCGCGATCCGGCGCAGTGCCTGCTCGTGCGGGTCGGCGGAGCGGTCGACCGCGGCAGCCAGCCGCAGCCCCAGCCAGGCGGCTGCCTCGGCCTCGACCACGAGGTCGGCGAGCACCAGCCGCATCGCTGCCTTGTCGACCAGCGGGCCGCCGAAGGCCGAGCGGTGCTGCGCGTGCCAGGCCGCCTCGGCGACGGCACGGCGCATCAACGCGGTGGAGCCGAGCACGCAGTCGAGCCGCGTGGCGGCGACCATCTCGAGGATGGTGCGCACGCCGCGGCCCTCGTCGCCGAGCCGCCAGCCGAGGGTGCCGTCGAGCTCGATCTCCGCCGAGGCGTTGGACCGGTTGCCGAGCTTGTCCTTGAGCCGCACCAGCGCGAATGGGTTACAGCTGCCGTCGGGCAGCACCCGCGGCACGACGAAACAGGTGGGACCCGGACCGGTCTGGGCGAGCACGAGGAACACGTCGTCCATGGGTGCCGAGCAGAACCACTTGTGGCCGACCAAGCGGTAGGCGTCGGCGACGCCCGAGTCGGCGGGCGACGGCTCTGCGGTGGTCACGTTGGTCCGGACGTCGGAGCCGCCCTGCTTCTCCGTCATCGCCATGCCGGCGAGCGCGCCGGGCTTGTCGGCGTGCCAGGCCAGTCCGGGCGCGTAGCCGGTGGCGGTCAACGACGGCACCCACTCCTTGGCCAGCGCGGCGTCGGTGCGCAGCGCCGGGACGGCGGCGTACGTCATCGACAGCGGGCAACCGTGGCCCGGCTCGACCTGCGACCAGGCGACGAACCCCAGCGCGCGGCGCAGATGGGGCGCGGTGTGGTCGGCCGCCCACGGTGCCGCCTGCAACCCGTGCCGTACGCCGCGCTCGAGCAGCCAGTGCCAGGACGGGTGGAACACCACCTCGTCGACCCGGTTGCCGTAGCGGTCGACCGCCGCCAGCACCGGCGGGTGGGCGTTGGCCAGCCGCCCGTGCTCGGCGGCCGCAGCGGAGCCGGCGTCCGCCGCCAGGTCGCGCAACCCGCCGAGCACCTCGGTGGCGGCCTCGGGGGCGAAGGCGTGCAGCGGGCCGGTCAGCATCGGGTCGCCGGCGACAGGATCCCGCCCGATCAGTGGCGGCGCCTGGTTGCTGGATACACGCTGCAGGCGATCCATGTCGATACCGTAGAGGTCATGGCGGACGAGCGGGTCCCGGGCGGGGGTCGCTCCGGCGACCCCTCCGGGGAGTCCTCCGGCGACCCGTCGGAGGAGCCGACCGACGACGCGTCCGACCGTTCCACTGCCCCCGAGCGCGGTGACGCGACGCCCGACCCGGCTTCCGACCCGGCATCCGACCCGGCATCCGACCCGGCATCCGATGTCGAGGCCGGCGAGGACGACCGGGTCCCGATCGAGCCACGTCCGGAGACGGTGCGGGGCGTGGTCTGGCGGCTGCTGGCCAGCACCGTGGGCGGCTGTCTGCGCTACCGGGTCACCGGGCTGGCCGCCGAGGCGGCGTTCTTCGCCATCTTGTCGCTGCCGCCGCTGGTGTTCGGGCTCGCAGGCTCGATCGGCTACCTCGCCAACCGCTACGACGTGGCCGAGGTGGACGGGTTCGAGGACCAGATCCTCGACCTCGCCCGGCAGGCCCTCACCGACGACACGGTGCGCCGGATCGTCCGACCCACCCTCGAGCAGGTGCTGGTCGAGGGTCGCTTCGACGTCATCTCGCTCGGCTTCGTACTCGCCCTGTGGTCCGGCTCGCGGGCGCTCAACGTCTTCGTCGACACCATCACGATCATGTACGGGCTCGGCGGCCGCCGCGGCATCGTCCGCACCCGGGCGCTGTCGTTCAGCCTGTACGTGATCGCGCTGGTCCTCGGCATCATCGCGGTGCCGCTTGTCCTGGCCGGCCCGGCCCTGGTCGCCGACCTGGTGCCCGACCGGGTCTCGTGGGTGGAGAGCCTCTACTGGCCGATCGTGCTGGTGGTGACGATCGCCTTCATCACCACGCTCTACCACCTGTCGGTGCCGGTGCGGACCTCCTGGCGCTACGACGTGCCCGGCGCCGTGCTCACCCTCGGGGTGTGGATCGGCGGCAGCTGGGTGCTGCGCGAGACGCTGCAGGGCGCGGTCGGCGGCTACTCGATCTACGGTCCGCTGGCGGCGCCCATCGCGGTGCTGCTGTGGCTGTACGTGCTGTCCATCGCCGTCCTCATCGGGGCGGCGCTGAACGCGTCGTTCGACCGGGTCTTCCCGGAGAAGTCGACGGCCCGCGCCCGGCTCGAGCTGGTGCGCCGGCTGCGGGACAAGGCGATGGCGGCGCGGATGCGGGAGGCCGGGCTCGACGACCGGGGGCTCGCGGTCCTGTCCGGCGCCGCCGGGCCGACCAAGCAGGAGGCCCAGGCCCAGCTGGTCCGGCACCACCACCGGGTCGAGCGACGACGTCCAGGCCAACAAGGAGGGCCGGCTGCGCGAGAGCCACCGCTGGCTGCGCCGCCGGGTGGCGGCACCCGGTGCGCTGCCCCGATCCCGCCGAGGACCCGCCGACGGTGGACCCCGACGACGAGACCGAGCTGATCGAGCGGCCCCGGCAAACCAGGTGACGGGCCTGCCGACGCGCGCGTAGCGTCCGCGCCGTCAACCGCGCCCATCGACGGGCGCCGATCAAGGACTGCCGCTCGTGACCCCTGCACCGTCCCGCCCCGGACCGGGCCCGACCCTGTCCGCGCTCGGGTGGGACGACGAGTGGGCCGACCTGGCGGCCACGATGCCGGGTGGCGGCGCCCCCGGCCGGGTGGTGCGCGTCGACCGCGGCCTCGCGACCGTGCTGACCCGCAAGGGGACCGTCCGGGCCGGGCTCGGCGGTGCGCTGCTGGACGCCGTCGCCACCGACCGGCTGCACGCGCCGGTCACCGGCGACTGGGTGCTGATCCGGCGGTGGCCCGACGACCGGGTGACCCTCGAGGCGGTGCTCCCGCGGCGTACCAGCCTGCTGCGGGCGGGCGCCGGTGAGCGCTCCGAGGGCCAGCTGCTCGCCGCCAACGCCACCGTCGCCGCCGTCGTGGTCGGGCTGGTGCCCGACCCGGGCATGGCCAAGGTGGAGCGGCTGCTCGCGGTCGCGTGGGCCAGCGGAGCCCGGCCGATGCTGGTGCTCACCAAGGCCGACATGGTCGGCGACGGCGCCGAGCTCGCGGCCGAGCTGGCCGACGAGGCGCCCGGCGTGGAGACCGCGCTGGTCAGCGCCCGCAGCGGGCGGGGCGTCGAGCAGGCTGCGCGCTGCGGCGGGCACCGACGGGACGGTCGTGCTGCTGGGCTCGTCCGGGGTCGGCAAGTCGACCCTGGTCAACGCGCTGGTCGGTGCCGAGGTGCTGGCGTACGCCGGCATCCGCGCCGACGGCCGCGGTCGGCACACGTCCGTACGCCGCGAGCTGGTGCCGCTGCCCGGCGGCGGCTGCGTGGTCGACACCCCGGGGATCCGCGGCGTCGGACTGGTCGAGTCCGCGTCCGGCGTGGCCGCGGTGTTCTCCGACATCGAGGAGCTGGCGGCGAGGTGCCGCTTCCGCGGACTGCACCCACCGTTCCGAGCCCGGCTGCGCGGTCCTCGCGGCGCTCGACGTCGGGCGTGCTGGCGCCCCGGCGGCTGGAGGCCTGGCGCACGTTGCAGCGCGAGCAGGCCTGGATGGCACGCCGCGCCGATGCTCGCGTGCGGTCGCTCGAGGGTCGTCGCCGGCAGGTGCGGTGGCGGGAGAAGCGTCCCCGGAACAGTCCGCCGTCCGACCCGATGGACAGCTGACGCACGCCCCTGAACCGTTGCGGAACCGCACCCGCTGCCGCTACTTCGAGACCGAGGACCCGGCGGCGCGCGGTCCGGTCAACGTCAGCTTCTGATGAGGGCGCGGGAGTGGTTCGTACGGGATGTGACGAAGCGACTCGCGCCCCGCTAGCGTCCTGCTCATGAACGACGACCGGCAGCGACCGGCCGACGAGTGCAGGCACGAGTGGGAGCCGGCGGGGGCCGTGGTCGATCATCCTGGCCGCACGTTGGGCACCCGGTGCGTGTTGTGCGGCCGGTACAGCTACCGCCCCAGCCCGCCGCGCGAGCCACGCCGCCCGCCGAGGGGCTGACTCCGCAGCGACGGGTTCGCGTGCATTTCGCCGATCTCTTCCGGACACCGACGCGTCACGCTAGATTTCTCCGCTACGGGCCGACCATTCGTGGTCGGCTCGATGGCCCCGGACCCCGGCTGTGCAACCTCTGGTCCACCGTGACAACGGGGGATCGTGACGGATCTCGTGGCGTCAAGCGACAGGCGATCACGTCGTTCTTCACGGTTGTCGGCCGGGGGCCGTGGAGCCGGTCCAGCAGTACGCCGAGCGTCTACGGCCCTCGGCCGTGTTGCGTCGTCAGCCGGCGGTCGTCAGCAGGTCGCGCCAGCGAGCACACCGACCAGGCATGCGGTCTCGCCGTGCTCGGCGCAGACGAGGTCCTGGTCGGCGGGTGCACCGGTGATGCACATGTACAGCTCGTCGTCCATGGATGACTCCTTCGGCTTCGGAGCCCAGCCCCGTTCCGTCGCACGTTAGGTGTCTGCTGCCGCACGTGTCCGGCGAACACCGTGCCGGGATGGCATCGAGGCGAAAACAGTCCGCAAAGCTCGCTCGCTGTGTGTCGGGCGTCGCTGTCCGTACGCAGATCGTGGTCTGCGATGTCCGTCGCCGTACGCCGGCGCACCGTCAGCGAACCGTCAGCCGACGCTGCTCGACGGCGTGCGCGCGCATGCCGAGCCGTACCCCGGTGGCGATGGCGGCGACCAGGATCACGACCACGCCGACGCCGAGGAGGACGAGGCCGACGAGGTACCCACCCTGCGATCCGGACTCCTCCACGCTCCGCAGCCCGCCCTCGGCGCTGGGGTCGCTCAGCGCCATGGCAACCGTGCCGACCAGCAACAGCAGGCTGCCGACCAGCCAGCAGGTGGTGATGGTGCGCGCGCCCGCCGGCCGCCCCTCGGATGCAGTGCCGGCCGTCTGCAGGTGCGAGCGGCAGTAGGGGCTGTCGGTCAGCCTTTTCGCGGTGCAGCCGTCGACGGCGCACGCCCTGTCCGGCTCCGTCCCCGTCATGCCCGGGGACCCTACGCCGTGCCGCCGGTGGGGAGAGGCGCCGCTCTGCGACTGCAACCGATCTACGCTGGTCGTGAGACGGGACGGGGAGATCAGCCGATGGATGAGCTGGATCGCAAGCGGAGGCAGCGCAGCGGCGCGTCATCGGACGGGCCGGACTCAGGCGCCGAGAACGAGGCCGACACCGCGCCCGCCACGCCCGAGGATGAGCTGGCCGAGCGGGACCGGCAGGCCGACGCTGACGACCGGGTCGCCGCGGTCCGCGACGTCGATGCGGCCGCCGGGGACCAGGAGGCCGGTGCACGCGACCGCGCCGCGGAGGAACGCGACGCCGAGGCCGACAGCCGCGACCGGGCCGCGCAGCCGGGCGAGGACACCATGCCGGCCCTGTTCGCGGACCGGCGCCGCGCGCGCAGCGATCGGGCAGACGCCGCCGACGACCGGGATCATTCCTCGACCGACCGCGATCGTGCCCGCGGTGACCGCGCGGTCGCCCAGCACCAGCGCGAGCGCGCGGGCGACGACCGTGGAGTCGCCCACCAGGCGGTGGCCCAGCTCCGTCAGCTGTTGTTCGAGGCTGAGGACAACGAGGAAGCCATGGTCACGATCGGTCGGGCGCAGGGGATGGTCATGGTCGCGCAGGGATCCGGGCCCCTCGAGGCGCTGCTCGAGCTGAGCGCCCGGGCCGCACGCGACCACACCGAGCTGGCCGCCGCGGCGCGCAGCATCATCCACGACGCCGACTAGCTGGCTGCGGCACCTGACGTGGAGGCCCGCCTTGCACAATTGGTGACGCCGGGTAACGGCAACGTTGCTCGCGCGCACACGTTCCGTACGCGCATGCCCCAGTTGGGTGACAACGACACGGCGACGGCGATGCGCGTGTGAGGGTCGTACCAACGCCCTCGGCCACCGCCCCCCGTCGGTGACCGAGGGCGCCTGCACAGGCACCAAGCGTCTCCCGGACGTGGAGCGCGCTCAGTGTCTCCTCCCTGGACCTCGGAGGTACGGATGTTGCTGCTGGCGTTATCGCTGTGGCTTGGCTCAGGCGTGGCGATGTTCCTTCTCGTCTGGTTGCTCGTGGTCAATCGGGACGACCCTCGTCCGGTACCGGTGGCGCGACGGGCCGAGGCCTCCGACATCCGCGGCAGCACCGGCGGCAAGCACGTGGCCACGGACGCGAGGTCGCCCGCTCGCACCCGCAGCGACCAGCAGGCGGCGACGAACGAGGGCTGACCACTAGCCGTCGACGAGCAGCAGCTCCCAGGCGATGACCTCGAGGACGCACGCGGTCTCACCGTGCTCGACGCAGACCCCGTCCGGGCCGGCGGGCCCGCCGGTGACGCACATGTACTGACCCTCCACGTGACCCCCTCGGCCAAGCGTCATCCGTCCACCATGATCGACCAGCCGATGATTTCCGGGCTGGACACTCGCAACAGGTTGGTCCGTGTGGCATGACGGCTGGCTGCGGCAGGAGTGGGCCGGTGGCTTGTCCGCCTCCCACGGTTGCTACTCGCGGTGGTGACCGCGAGTGCTCGCGCACCGTGCCTTTGCGAACTCAGCGGACAACGGCGCTGGTGGGTGTGACGCTCGGGGATGTTCTCGGCCACACCGTCAGGTGCGGGCGTTTGCGCACACCTCGGGGTTGGCGGTGCCTGCCGCCAACGCAGATTGCACAGGGGGCAGTCACTGATGAAATCACGACTTCTTGCACTCGTCACGGCGGCGGGTATCGCTATCACGGGTGCCGTTCTGGTGGTCCCGACTGGAGCCATCGCTAACCCTCCCAGGACGGCGGGCGCGGTGCAGTCGTCGGACACCGACGCGGCTTCTTCCTGTCGCCAGGGGGCAGCGCGGTGCCCGTTCTACCTCTACGACTACGGCCACCGGCGGGACGGTGCGTTCGGCGCGAACATGGAGTACAGCCTGCTGTCCTACGCAACACGCGGACGGTTCGTGGTCCAGATCGACGGGTTCGAGTTCACCCGGCAGCGGCTGAACGCGATCACGGTCTGGTTCGACGTGAGCAGGCGGAACTCCGGCCCGGAGTACGTGTTCGATCAGGAGTTCGCCGCGGATGGCGACGGCCACACCGGGCGATGGGTCGGCAAGGTCGACACGTGGGGGTGGAACGGTCGATCCGTGCAGTGTGCCCAGTGGCGCACGCACGTGAACTACGCCACCGATGTCATCCGGTTGACGATTCCGCGCCGTTGCCTGGGCAGCCCGGCCAAGGTGCGGTGGAGCCCGACCACCTGGCGTCTCACCCGGTACGACGATGACGGCACGGCCTGGGGGACGGCCGACGGTGCTCCGTACTACCGGAAGTTCGCCTCCTGGTGGGCGGGCAGAGCCGGCGGCTGCACGTGCCGACAGCCCGAGGGAGATACCGGAGATCTGGACGGCCTTGCGGTTTCGGAGGGCGCTCGAGTCCGGCACGGCCTGGTGCAACACCCGGCCCTGGACTAAGTGCCCGCACCTCTCGAGGAGATCTGATGCGGATCTGGCGTACCGCACTCGTGCTGATGGCCGCTGTCCCTGCGGTGGCGACCGCGGTGCCTCCCGCCGCGGCCGCGACCGACACGTTCACGGATCGAGCCAACGATGCGCGGAGGGGTGTCGACATCCGCTCCGTGCACGTTGCCAACGAGCGCACGGTGCTCGTTCGCACCACGTTCGACTCCGTCAACCGCCGCCGGCTGATCAACCTCTACGTGTACCTCGACACGAACCGACGCAACCACGGACCTGAGTACTACCTCGCCGGCGGCATCTGGCGGGGGACGGACTGGCAGGCATTGCGGATCGACGGGTGGCACGACCGTACGCCGCGATTGCTGCTCCACTGCGATGTCGACCTGCGCGTCCGCTACGGCCGCTCGGGGACGGCCACGTACGAGGTGGCGCGAGGCTGTCTGCGTCTTCCGGACGAGGTCCGCGTGTCGGTGAAGTCCCAGAAGTCCGCACGGCAGCCGCCCGTCCCGTACGACTGGGCGCCACGCCGGCAGAGCTTCTCCAAGCCTGTCGATCACCGCTAGGTGCCGGTGCCGCCCGTCCTGCGGACCGCGCTCAGCCGAGCCGCAGCCTCAGCCGCCGAGGGCCTCCAGCTCGTCGGACAGTGACTCCAGCGCGTCGGCGTGGGCTCGCAGCTGCCTCACCAGCTGCCGCAGCGTGGGCGCGTCCATCTCGGCGATCTCCGTGGCGGGGCTGTCCGGGATCACCTGCGCGACGGGGCGGGCGATGCCTCCGGCAGCGGTCGCGTCGGCCAGGATCCGGGCGCCGATCAGTCGGGCGGTCCCCGGGGTGTCGAGGCCGTCATCGAGCGGTACGACGAGGGTCGGGACGAGCGGTCCCTCGTGCACCACGTCCTCGGTGAGCGTCTCCTGGTGCGTGACCACCTGGCACCACGGTGGGCACGGCGCCGGTACGTCCGCGAGCAGGGACGGCTCCACGTGGGATGCCCTGCGGGTCGGTGCGGCGGTGATGGGGGTCATGACGTGCCCTCCCAGGCCGGGTCTTGACGAGAAGTCCCCAGTGGATGCCGCGGCGACGGGGTCTGGGCCGGTCGAGGCGGGGCGCTGGTCCCATCGTGTGCCTCGCAGCAGGTGGTTGTCACGGCGACGGGGGCGGGATCTGGCGAGCGGGCGCCGGACGTAGCGCATGCACCCGGTCCGCCACGGCCCCTACGGTGGTGCCGTGGCACGTCCCGACCGCGAGTGGCACGTGCTGCTGATCGGCGGTGCGAGCGGCGTGGGCAAGACCACCGTGGCGGCCGGCCTCGGTCAACGGTTCGGCGTCAACGTCACCCAGCTCGACGACATCCAGACCGCGCTCGAGACGCTCACCACGCCGAAGCAGCAGCCGCTGCTGCACTTCTGGCGAACCCACTGGTCGGAGTTCAGCGCCTTCACCGATGAGCAGCACGTGGCGCACTTCCTGGACGTGTCGCGGCAGGTGTACCAGCCGGTGCTCGACGCGGTCGTCGGAGACCGCCTCGACGGCGAGATGCCGACCATCATCGAGGGCGACTTCATCCTGCCGGAGCTCGCGGACCAGACGGAGTTCGCCGGTCGCGCCAACGGGGGCAGGGTGCGGGCGCTGTTCGTCCAGGAGCACGACGAGGCGCAGATCGCGGCCAACGTCGTCGGCCGCGAAGCAGGCGACGCCCCGTACGACGCCAGCCTCCCGGCCCGCACCAGCCGGCTCAAGGCGCAGTGGCTCGAGGGCGAGTGCCAGCGACGGGGCACACCGACCGTCGCGGCACGGCCGTGGTCGTCAGCGACCGATCGAGCCGTCGCGGCGATCTCGGGCTGACTCGCCGAGCGGGTCCTGCTGGTGGGCGTGGTCAGTCGCCGACCTCGTGCTCACACGGAGTGCGGTCACCGTCGGTGGCGTCCGACCCCTGCGGACGGGGCGACGTCACGCAGGGGCGCCGAGCGGCGGGTGCTCGAGCACGCGTGGCTTGTACTCGACCAGCTGGATGCGGCCGTCGAAGGTGCGGTGCTCGATCATCTCGAGGGCGACGTCCGGGTAGCCGTCGTAGATGCGTTCCGCGCCCGTGGCCCCGGTGATCACCGGGAACATCCCGACCCGGAAGCGGTCGACGAGTCCGGCCCGTAGCAGGGACCGGCACAGGCTGAGGCTGCCGATCGTGCTGAGGAGCCCCGAGCCGTTCGTCCTTCATGGCGCGGACCGCCTCGACGGCGTCGTCGCGGACGAGCGTGGAGTTGGCCCACGTCAGTGGCTCCTCGAGCGAGGAGGAGAACACCACCTTGGACGCTTGCGTGAGCTCGTCGACGGACGCCTCTTCTTCGGCCCTGAACTCGTCTTGGCCATCCGGGACCTCGCCGGCGGCGAAGCCTGACATCAGGCGGTAGGTGTTCGCTCCCATCAGGTAGGTGACCTCGGGCTGCTCGCCGAGCCAAGCGAGGTACTCCGGGCCCTCGAGGCCCCAGAACCCGGGCCAGCCCTCTCCCGATGCGTTGCCGTCGAGGGAGGTGATGAAGTCGACGAGAAGCTCTGACATGGCGGTGTCCTTTCCTCGGGTGTGTCACGAGCTTGGACCGGCCGCGGGCCACGAACTCATCGGGTCCGTTCGGTTGTTTCGATGACAGGCCGGCTGTGGATCGGAGC
This sequence comes from uncultured Actinomycetota bacterium, assembly GCA_963801045.1. GTDB lineage: Bacteria > Actinomycetota > Actinomycetes > Propionibacteriales > Nocardioidaceae > JACCWP01. Next base: position 137,166 of record CAWDDC010000001.1, on the reverse strand, counting down.
GCCGCCCGTGGCCCGGCCTGCTGGCCGAGTGTCGACGGGAAGGGTCGTGACAGGACACGGGGTCGGCGGGCGGGTCAGGACCTGCTGGGACTGTGTCAGAGCCCTTGACCCGAACGACGGTGCTACCGAGCCGGACGTCGACCACCTGCGTCGTCGACAGTGCTGGGTCGTCGCCCAATCGGCCTTGACGTCAGCCCCTTGGCCCGGACTGGCCGTCGCGCTGTCGTTGTGGTGGGCGCACCACGGCTGGCATGCCGCCGCGGGCAGCACCAGAGCGGTCACGCGTCGCCTCGCTGGGGAGCAACAGCACTTCCAGCGGGAGATCCCAGAGCACGTGCTCTGCACGCGCCGCCTGCTCCGCAGTCGCCTTGTGCCTCTGACCTGCGGTGTTGCTGGTGGGCGATACTGGGTTTGAACCAGTGACCTCTTCCGTGTCAAGGAAGCGCGCTACCACTGCGCCAATCGCCCTAGTCGGTGCACGGGTCTCGGCCCGGCACAATGACCGAGGTGGAGACGGGATTCGAACCCGTGTACACGGATTTGCAGTCCGTTGCCTCGCCTCTCGGCCACTCCACCAGGACAGGCCTGCTCGTGACCCGCTCCGAGCGGACGACGGGATTCGAACCCGCGACCCTCACCTTGGCAAGGTGATGCTCTACCACTGAGCCACGTCCGCATGCAGTCGCGCGAGGGGGTCCCCCGCGGTGCGCGAGTACCCTAGCCGATCGCCCGGGCCCTCCTCCAACTCACCCCGCGGGCGTCGGATGAGTACCGTGAAGGGCATGCGGGCATGGGTGAACGGGCGACTGCTGGACCGGGCTGACGAGCCGGCCCTGAGCGTGCTGGACCACGGGCTGGTGGTCGGCGACGGGGCCTTCGAGACCGTCAAGACGGTGGCCGGGGAGCCGTTCGCCCTCACCCGCCACCTGGCCCGGCTGAGCCGTTCGCTCGCCGGCCTCGGCATCACCCCGCCGGCCGACGAGCGTGCTGCGCGGTGCGGTCGAGGCGGTGCTGGCGGCCGACGACCTGGTCGGTCTCGGGCGGCTCCGGATCACCGTCACCGGCGGGCCCTCGCCGCTGGGGTCCGACCGCGGCGACGGGCCGCCGACCGTCGCGGTCGTGAGCGACGCGCTCGGCGACTGGCCCGCGACCACCGCGGTCTCGACGGTGCCCTGGCCGCGTAACGAGCGCGGGGCGGTGGCCGGACTGAAGACGACGTCGTACGCGGAGAACGTCGTGGCGCTGGACTACGCCCACCAACGTGGCGGCAGCGAGGCGATCTTCGCCAACACCGTCGGGCTGCTGTGCGAGGGCACCGGCTCGAACATCGTGGTCGTCATCGACGGCGAGGCGGTCACGCCGACGCTGGCGTCGGGCTGCCTGGCGGGCATCACCCGCCAGCTGCTGCTCGAGTGGTGCGAGGTCCACGAGCGCGACGTCCCGGTCGAGGTGCTCGCAGAGGCCGACGAGGTGTTCCTGGCCAGCACCACCCGGGACGTGCAGGCGGTGCACCGGGTCGACGAGCGGGACGTCGCGGCGCCGGGCCCGGTGACGGCGCAGGTGGCGAAGACGTTCGCGGAACGGTCGGCCGAGCACACCGACCCCTGAGGCCGGGACGGCGGCCGACGGGTGGGTCGGCGGGGGTCAGGCGGCGGGCTGGTCGAGCAGCTGGGACAGCGCGCGGTCGAGGTCGACGTGCGCGCTCTCGCAGCCGGGGGGCACCAGGCCCTCGGTACGGCGCAGGAACGTGGCCACGTCGCCGGCCCGGGCCTGCAGCACGGCGGCGCCGTCGGGGGAGGACAGCTCGATGTGCACCACGGCCCGGCCGTCGGGGTCGAGCCACGGGCGCACCCGGACGTCGCCGGAGCCGGTCGGCTCGTACAGACCTGTCCGCAGCAGCGAACGGGCGAAGACCCAGCGGACCACTTGCTCGTCCAGGCAGAAGTCACCACGCACGGCGAACGGGTCGCCGGAGTCGTAGCGCAGCTCCGCTTGCACGGGGCTGGTGAGGCCCTCGGCGTCCAGGAGCTCGAGGACGAGGGTGGCTTGCACGGTGGACGAACGGGACAGCATCGGCAGGTGATCCTTCCGGCGCGTTCGGGGGACACGGGCGGAGCAGGCGACCGCTGAAAAGCCTTCCCCCGTCGCTGCGTCGGGAAACGCAGAGACCGCACCCGGTTCCAACAGATTGTGAGCGTGCCCAAAGTGTCCCGAATTGAGCGTCCGGACATGTCCGGAGCGACGGGCTTCGGCGACCCCACCGTGGGGCAGGTCACACCGGTCCCGTGCGCTAGGCTGACGGCCGCTCGGCGATGCACCGTCGTCGACGCGGGGGCGATTGGCGCAGTGGTAGCGCGCTTCGTTCACACCGAAGAGGTCACTGGTTCGAGCCCAGTATCGCCCACCCCTGTTGACGTACCGCGGTCCGCGATCGCGCTCACCGGACCCCTACCCGTGCATCCCTCCATGGTCCAGCTGCGTGCGCAATCCTCGCATCCGCTGATAGCTTAGGCTTCCCTAATTCAAGGAGCCTCCGGTGACCGGTACCGCTGCCACCGCTTCCGTCCGCCCGTCCCTGCGGCGGGGCCTCGCCGTCGCCGGCGGACTGCTCCGCTGCTCACCGTGCCTGCAGCGCCGACGTGCCAGCGACGAGCCGGATGACGGCGGCTCGTCGTCCGACGCGTTCCCGGTCAGCGTCGAGCACAAGTTCGGGACCACGGTCGTCGAGAGCGAGCCGACCCGGATCGTCACCGTCGGGGTCACCGAGCAGGACACCGTGCTCGCGCTCGGCACGGCCCCGGTCGGCGTCACCGACTGGTACGGCGACCAGCCGTACGCGACCTGGCCCTGGGCGCAGGACGAGCTGGGCGACGCGACGCCCGAGGTGCTCACCACCGACGACGGCCTCGAGTTCGAGAAGATCGCCGGCGCTGGCTCCCGACCTCATCGTCGGCACCAACGCCGGTCTGACCCAGGAGACCTACGACACCCTGTCCCAGATCGCCCCGACCATCGCCCAGTCCGGCGAGTACACGAACTACTTCGAGCCCTGGGACGTGCAGGCGCTCGCGATCGGCCGGGCGATGGGCAAGGAGGACGAGGTCACCGACCTCATCGACGGGATCAAGGACGACTTCGCCGAGGCAGCGGCCGCGCACCCCGAGTGGGAGGGCATGAGCGCCGTCTTCTTGCAGAACGCCTTCTACGACGGCAACGCGATCGCCTACCAGGAAGGTCTGAGCACCGACTTCCTCACCGACCTCGGCTTCGTCGTCCCCCCGGAGCTGGACGAGTACGCCACCCCGGACGGGCAGGCCTACATCCCGATCGAGAACCTCGACGTCCTGGACGCCGCCGACGTGCTGATCTGGGGCACCGAGACCGACAAGGACCGGTCCGCCCTCGAGGAGGAGGAGCTCTACCGCCGCATCGACGCCGTGCAGGGCGGCAACCTGGTCTTCACCGGCGGCGAGCTCGCGGGCGCCATCTACTTCACCAGCCCGCTCAGCCTCCCGTACGTCCTCGACACCCTGGTGCCGCAGCTGGAGACGGCGGTCGAGGGCGATCCGGCACTGGCACCGCCCGGCTGAGCCGCACCCGTCGCTGGACGTCACTCCGTCAGGCGCATCGACTCCAACGCGGACCTCAGCTGCACGGTGAGCTCCTGCTGGAGCTTGGCAGCCTCCGGGTTGTCACTCACGCAGTCCTCCTCCGGCGGAGCGAGGTAGTACAGGTAGTAGTCGCCGGCCTGCGTGACGAACCTGCCCAGGTTCTCCTCCGGGTTCTCCTTGGCCTCCTCGCGGACGTGCTCCGGCGTCTCCTCGGAGACCACGACCTGTCCGATCGGGTAGGGGCTCACGGCCGCCTCCGCCCCGGCCTCGCAGGTCGGGCCGCCGACCGAGGCCAGTTCCTCGGTGGAGAAGTACAGCGCGGGCTGACCCTCCTCCGACTCACCCATCGCGTACGTCAGGTCCGCGAGCCGGGCCGGGACGTCCACCTCGAGATCCACCTCGGGGAAGGCGATCGTCGCCGGTTCCGGCGCATCGGGTGCGTCGTCATCGGACGAGCACGCGACCACTCCGGACACGAGCGCGACGGCCAGGACCGCCGCCGCTACCCGGCGCGTCGCCATGCTGTGAACGAGTGGATCTCCCACCCGGAGTGGTTGTGCCAGCCGGCCTCGGTGTGCCCGGGGTCCCAGAAAACGAATCCCTGGATCCGGATGTCGGTGCCACCCGGCGGCACCGACCAGCCGTCGCGTCGGCGGAACTTCTGATCGGTCTCGATGTGAATGCGCCGCATGTCCTCGGGTCCGGAGAGCCGCGGGTCGTTCAGCGTGCAGGTCCAGTCGCCGTCGTCGTTGATCTGGCTGCAGGACCCGACCCGGGCGTGGTTCAGCTGGACGTAGGTCGGCACCCGATGAACCTTGCACGGGGGATGCAGCGCCCGGCGGTCCGGGATGCCCGGCTTGAACCCGCCGCCCCCGAAGGTCGCCCCTCCCAGCGATCCGCGCTCGGTGCCCAAGACCCGACGCAGACTGGTGACGGTGGCGCGACAGCTCACGTGGGGGTTCCACGACCGGGTGGTGCGGGCCGTCTGGATGAAGTCCGGCACGTCGTAGTCCGCAGTCGCCTCGTCCGTGGCGTCGTCCGACGCGTCGGGTCCGCACCCGGCGAGGAGCACCGACGCGACGAGCGCGCAGGTACCCGCGACCAGTCGTACTCCCGACCCGAGCACGCTCGACACCGTATCGCCTGCGCAGATCTGCAACCGCCGGGACACCGCGGCGGGCTCGGGACATGCTGAGACCATGGTCGAGCACCTCACCGACGGCTGGGAGCCGGACCTCCCGGCGGAGGACTCCCTGCTGCGGCAGTACGTGCTGGCCAACGTGGACGCAGCCGCGCACGGCGCCCGCAGCGCCGGGGGCCGGGTGGCGCGCTGGGACGACCTGGCGGTCGCCGACCCCGCGTCGGCGGTGTTCTTCGACAACATCGCGATCCTGCTGCAGCCGCCGCACCGCACCGACCTGGCGGACGTGGTGGCCCGGCTGCTCGACTTCTATCCGCCCGAACGGCACTTCGCGCTGCTCTCGCCGTGGCCCACTCCCGACCTCACCGGCGAGGGCCTCGCGCTGATGGGGCACCCGCCGCTGATGGTCCGCCCGGCCGGCGGGGCCGCGCCTCGCACCGCCCGCCGGGCTGGAGATCGTGCGGGTCACCGACGCCGACCAGCTCGCGGACGTTCGTCGACGTCCTGGTCGAGGCGTTCTCCATGCCACCGGGCACGCACACGGTGCTGGCCGGCCCCGCGTTCCTGGACGGACCCGTGCAGCTGTTCCTCGGACTGGTCGACGGACGGCCGGTCGCGACCGCCGGTGCGCGCGAGGGGCACGGCGTCGTCGACGTCGACTGGGTGGCCACCCTGCCCGGCGAGCGCGGCCACGGCTACGGTGCCGCGCTGACCTGGGCCGCCACGCTGTGCCGTCCGGACCGGACCGCGGTGCTGATCGCGAGCGACGACGGCCAGCCGGTCTACCAGGCGATGGGCTACCTGCGGCTGCTGCGGCTGACGCTGTGGCACCGGCCGCCGGACGCCGGCTGACGCCGTCCCGCAGGCGAAACGCGGTACGGGGCCCGGACGCCTGCCGGATACGATCGCCGGGCCCGTCGGGGGACCGCCCCGGCACCGTACGCAGGGGAGCCACCCGTGCCCGAGATCACCGTGACCGTCGTGTCCGCAGGCGAGACCGCCGCGCGCACGGTCACGACGGGCACCAAGGCCTGGGAGCTCTTCTCCGGACGACGCCGACGTGATCGCGGCGCGGGTCGACGGCGAGCTGCGCGACCTGTCCCACGAGCTCGCCGACGGCGACCGGGTCGAGCCGGTGCGGATCGACTCGGCCGACGGCCGCGACATCCTGCGGCACTCGACCGCGCACGTGCTGGCCCAGGCCGTGCAGGAGCTGTTCCCCGAGGCGCAGCTCGGCATCGGGCCGCCGATCACCGACGGCTTCTACTACGACTTCGACGTCCCCGAGCCGTTCAAGCCCGACGACGTCGAGCGCATCGAGACCGCGGATGCGCAAGATCGTCAAGGAGGGCCAGCGGTTCTCCCGGCGTGAGGTCGGCGACGACGAGGCGCGCGACGAGCTCGCCGACGAGCCGTACAAGCTCGAGCTGATCGGGCTCAAGGGCGGCGGCGACAGTGCCGAGCTGGACGACGCGGCCGAGGGCGCGTCGGTCGAGGTGGGCGCCGGCGAGCTCACCATCTACGACAACCTCAAGCGCGACGGCGCGGTGGCGTGGAAGGACCTGTGCCGCGGCCCGCACCTGCCCACCACCAAGCGGATCCCGGCGTTCCGGCTGATGCGCACCGCGGCGGCGTACTGGCGCGGCGACGAGAACAACCAGCAGCTGCAGCGGATCTACGGCACCGCCTGGGAGTCCAAGGACGCGCTGGACGCCTACCTGCACCGGCTCGAGGAGGCCGAGCGTCGCGACCACCGCCGGCTCGGCCGCGAGCTCGACCTGTTCAGCTTCCCCGACGAGATCGGGTCCGGGCTCGCGGTGTTCCACCCCAAGGGCGGCGTGCTGCGCAAGGTGATGGAGGACTACTGCCGCCAGCGGCACGAGGAGTCCGGCTACGAGTTCGTCTACACCCCGCACATCACCAAGGGCGGGTTGTTCGAGACCTCGGGCCACCTGCAGCTGGTACGCCGACGGGATGTTCCCGCCGATGCACGTCGACGAGGAGCGCGACAGCGAGGGCGCCGTGCGCCGGCAGGGGCAGGACTACTACCTCAAGCCGATGAACTGCCCGATGCACTGCCTGATCTTCCGGTCCCGCGGGCGCTCCTACCGCGAGCTGCCGCTGCGGCTGTTCGAGTTCGGCTCGGTCTACCGCTACGAGAAGTCCGGGGTGGTGCACGGCCTCACCCGGGTCCGCGGCATGACCCAGGACGACGCGCACATCTACTGCAGCGAGGAGGACCTGCCGGCGGAGATCGGCTCGCTGCTGACCTTCGTCCTCGACCTGCTGCGCGACTACGGCCTCGACGACTTCTACCTCGAGCTGTCCACCCGCGACGACGGACAAGTCCATCGGCACCGACGACGAGTGGGAGCGGGCCACCGAGGCGCTGCGCGCGGCCGCCGAGGCCAGCGGGCTGGAGCTGGTGCTCGACCCCGGTGGGGCCGCGTTCTACGCGCCCAAGATCTCGGTGCAGGCGCGCGACGCGATCGGGCGCACCTGGCAGATGTCGACGATCCAGGTGGACCTGATGCTGCCGGAGCGGTTCGGGCTGGAGTTCACCGCCGCGGACGGGTCCCGGCAGCGGCCGGCCATGATCCACCGCGCGCTGTTCGGGTCCATCGAGCGGTTCGTCGGGGTGCTGACCGAGCACTACGGCGGCGCGTTCCCGCCGTGGCTGGCGCCGGTGCAGGTCGTCGGCATCCCGATCGCCGAGCGGCACGGCGACCACCTGCACGAGGTGGCGGCCCGGCTGCGGGCCGAGGGGATCCGGGTCGAGGTCGACGACTCCGACGACCGGATGCAGAAGAAGATCCGCACCGCGCAGACCCAGAAGGTGCCGTACATGCTGATCGCGGGCGACCGCGACGTCGAGGGCGGCGCGGTGTCGTTCCGCTACCGCGACGGCGAGCAGGACAACGGGGTCCCGGTCGACGAGGCGGTGCAACGGATCGTCACCTCGGTACGGGAGCGACTGCCCCGATGAGGGCCGCGCGGTGACGGCCGGCGACCTGCTGCAGCGGCTGTGGGCCCCGCACCGGATGGCCTACGTCACCGGCGAGCCCGGCGACTTCGCGAGCCGGACGACGAGTGCCCGTTCTGCCGCATCCCGACGCTGCCGGACGAGGAGGGCCTGGTCGTGGCCCGGGCCGGCCTCACGTACGCGGTGCTCAACCTGCACCCCTACAACCCGGGGCACCTGATGGTGCTGCCCTACCGGCACGTCGCGGGCTACGAGGAGCTCACGGTCGACGAGTGCGGTGAGGTCGCGCTGCTGACCCAGCAGGCGCTGCGCGCGATCCGCGCGGTGTCGGCGCCGCACGGGTTCAACATCGGCCTCAACCTCGGCGGCATCGCCGGCGGCTCGCTGGCCGACCACCTGCACCAGCACGTGGTGCCGCGGTGGTCGGGCGACGCCAACTTCATCACCGTGGTGGGCGAGACCAAGGTGCTGCCCCAGCTGCTCGCCGACACCCGCCGGCTGCTCGTCGACGCGTGGTCCGGCGAGCGGCCCTGATCAGTCCGCCGGGTCAGTCCGTGCCGAGCTTGCCGACGAGGTGGTTGGGCAGCGGCTCGTAGCGCGCGAAGTGCCGGGTGAACGACCCGGTGCCGTGGCTCAGCGACCGCAGGTCGACGGCGTAGCGCAACAGCTCGAGCCCGGGCACCTCGGCGTGCACGACGGTGCGTCCGCCCGGGGCGGCCTCGGTGCCGAGCACCCGCGCCCGCCGGGACGACAGGTCACCCATGACCGCACCGACGTAGTCGTCGACGATCAGCACGTCGACGGTGTCGACCGGCTCGAGCACCACCACCTGGCCGGCGGCGCCTGCCTCCCGCAGCGCCAGCCCGCCGGCGGTCTGGAACGCCATGTCGGAGGAGTCGACGCTGTGCGCCTTGCCGTCGACCAGGGTCACCTTGATGTCGACGACCGGGTTGCCGGTGAGGACGCCGTGCTGCATCTGCGCGATGACGCCCTTCTCCACGCTCGGGATGAACTGGCGCGGCACCGAGCCGCCCACGACCTTGTCGACGAACTCGAAGCCGCCGCCCGACGGCAGCGGCTCCACCTCGATGTCGCAGACGGCGAACTGGCCGTGGCCGCCCGACTGCTTGACGTGCCGGCCCTTGCCCGCGCTCGGCGCGCCGAACGTCTCGCGCAGCGACACCTTGACGTCGACCCGGTCGACGGTGACGCCGTAGCGCAGCCGCAACCGCTCGAGCAGCACGTCGGCGTGCGCCTCGCCCATCGTCCAGAGCACCAGCTGGTGGGTGTCGGGGTGGTGCTCGATGCGCAGCGTGGGGTCCTCGGCCGCCAGCCGGGTCAACCCGAGCGACAGCTTGTCCTCGTCGGCCTTCGCGTGCGCCTCGACCGCGACCGGGAACAGCGGGTCGGGCATCGACCACGGCTCCATCAGCAGCGGCTTGTCCTTGCCGGAGATGGTGTCGCCGGTCTCGGCCCGGCTCAGCTTGGCGACCGCGCAGAGGTCGCCCGCGACGCAGTGCGGGACCGGGCGCAGCGCCTTGCCGAGGGGCGACGCGAGCGCGCCGACCTTCTCGTCCTCGTCGTGGTCGACGTGACTGGTGTCGTGTGCGCCGTCGTGGCCGGAGTCGTCACCGCGGAACCGCGACGAGTGCCCGGAGACGTGGACGATGGCGTCGGCCCGCAGGGTGCCGGAGAACACGCGCACCAGCGAGACCCGCCCGAGGTACGGGTCGGTGGTGGTCTTGACCACCTCGGCGAGCAGCGGCCCGTCGGGGTCGCAGCTGATGCCCTCGACCCGGGCGCCCTGGGAGGTGAACACGCTGGGCAGCGGGTGCTCGGCCGGTGCCGGGAACGCCTGGGTGAGGATCTCGAGCAGCTCCGCGATGCCCACGCCCGAGTGGGTGCAGGCGGGGATGACCGGGAACAGCCGGGCGCCGGCGACGGCGGTCTCGAGGTCGGCGATCAGGACCTTGGTGTCGATCTCCTCGCCGGCCAGGTAGCGGTCCATCAGGGTCTCGTCCTCGGAGCCCTCGATCACCGCCTCGATCAGCTCGCCGCGGGCGGTCGTGATCAGGTCGGCCTCCTCGGCGTCGGCCTCCCGCTCGTGCCCGGTGTGCGGTCTCGGCCCAGTCGGTGTAGTCGAAGACCTGCTGCGACAGCAGTCCGCCCAGCGCGGGACCGCCGTCGCGGCCGCCGACGCTGCCGAGCGGGAGGTAGAGCGGGACGGTGGTCTCGCCGAACGTGTCGCGCAGCCCCTGCATCGTCGCCTGGTAGTCGGCACGGGCGTGGTCGAGCTTGGTGATGACCAGGGCGCGCGGCGTGCCCACGGCCTCGCACTCCTGCCAGGCCGATCGGGCGGCGGCGTCGAGCGGCTCGGCGGCGGAGACGACGAACAGCGCGCAGTCGGCGGCGCGCAGGCCGGCGCGCAGCTCACCGATGTAGTCGGCGTAGCCGGGGGTGTCCAGGATGTTGACCTTGACGCCGTCGACCTCGACGGGGGCCAGCGACAGCCCGACCGAGCGCTGCTGGCGTACCTCGGCCTCGTCGTGGTCGCTGACGGTCGTGCCCGCCTCGACGGTGCCGGCCCGGTTCAGGCTCCCGGTGGCGAGCAGCAGGTGCTCGAGCAGCGTCGTCTTGCCGGATCCGAGGGGCCCGACCAGTACGACGTTGCGTACCCCCTCGGGTCGGTCCGCGACGGGGGCCGCGCCTTCCTGCCCAGCAGGCCCCCCCGATCTGTCCGCCATGGTGGAGACCTCCTGCGCGTGTGTCGACGCCTGGCTTCCGGTCCGACCACCCAACACCGACGTGACCCGGTGCACAAGGGGCCTGCAAGGGCCCGTGCCGGCAGCCCAACGCCCAGCCCGTGGCACGGAGCCGAACCAGGCCCCAGACCGGCGCCCGGATAGCATCGGCGGCCTCATGCTCGAGCGCTTCCGGCAGTTCTGGACCGGCCTGCTGTCCCCGATCGCGAACCTGCTGCTGCGCCTCGGCGTGAGCCCCGACGTCGTCACGCTGGTGGGCACGATCGGCGTCTGCGCCGGGGCGCTCGGCTTCTACCCGCGCGGCGAGCTCTTCCTCGGCACCGTGATCATCACCGTGTTCGTCTTCTCCGACCTCATCGACGGCTACATGGCCCGCCAGGTCGGCTGCGTCGTCGCGCTGGGGCGCGTGGCTCGACTCGACCCTGGACCGGATCGGCGACGGGGCCGTCTTCGGCGGGCTGGTGCTGTGGTTCGCCTGGGGCGGTGACGACCCGGTGCTCGCGGCGGTCGCGCTGTGGTGCCTGGTCATGGGGTCGGTGACCTCGTACGCCCGGGCGCGCGCCGAGAGCCTCGGGATGCAGGCCAAGGGCGGCATCGCCGAACGCGCCGACCGGCTGGTCGCCGTGCTGGTGATGACCGGCCTGTCCGACCTGTTCAACCAGCCGTGGATGCTCACGGTCACGCTGTGGGCGCTGGCCGTGGCCAGCACCGTCACCGTCTTCCAGCGGGCGCTGCTGGTACGCCGCCAGGCGCTCGCGACCGACCCGCCGGCGCCGCCGCGGAACCCGCCGACGCCGACCGCATGAGCGCCCTGGGCGAGCGGGCCGGTGCGGCGGCGTACCGGCTGGGCTGGCGGCTCGGCGCCCGGCTCCCCGAACGGGTCGCCTACCGACTCGGCGACGCGGCCGCCGACGTCGCCTGGCGCCGCCGCGGCCGCGGGGTGGAGCAGCTGGAGCGCAACCTGGCCAGGGCGGCGCCCGACGAGGACGCCGACGGGCTGCAGGCGCTGAGCCGCGCGGCGATGCGGTCCTACCTGCGCTACTGGGTCGAGGCGTTCCGGCTGCCCCGGTGGTCGCCCGACGACGTGCTGGACCGGATCGTGCTGCACGACGCCGACCGGCTCACCGGCGCGCACGCCGAGGGTCGCGGGGTCGTCGCCGCGCTCCCGCACACCGGCAACTGGGACCTCGCCGGCGCGTGGGCCTGCGCGACCGGCATGCCGCTCACGACGGTGGCCGAGCGGCTGCGACCGGAGAGCCTCTACCTCGACTTCGTCGCCTACCGGGCCTCGCTCGGCATGGAGGTGCTGCCGCTGACCGGCGGCGGCTCCACGCTTCCGGCTGCTGGCCGACCGGGTGCGAGCGGGACGGTTCGTGCCGCTGCTCGCCGACCGCGACCTGTCCCGCCACGGCGTGGCCGTCGACCTGCTGGGCGAGCCGGCCAGCCTGCCGACCGGCCCGGCCCGGCTGGCCCAGCTCACCGGCGCGCCGCTGGTCCCGATCACCTGCGACTACGCCCCGCCCGACGCCACCGGGCGGCACCGGATGCACCTGCGGATGCACCCGGAGGTGCTGCTGCGGCCGGGACCGGACGGCCTGGTCGCCATGACGGCCGACGTCGCCGCCGTGTTCTCCCAGCAGATCCGTGCGCACCCGGCCGACTGGCACATGCTGTCGCGGCTGTTCCTCGCCGACCTCGACCAGCGGGTGCGCGGGTGAGGGTGGGGCTGGTCTGCCCGTACTCGCTGGACGTCCCGGGCGGGGTGCAGAACCACGTGCTCGAGCTCGCCGAGGCGCTGGTCGGCCTCGGCCTCGACGTCTCCGTCCTCGCCCCGGCCGACGAGCACGCGACGCTGCCGCCCTACGTCGTGGCCGCGGGCCGCGCCGTGCCGGTGCCGTACAACGGGTCGGTCGCGCGGCTGTCGTTCGGGCCCACCTCGGTGGCCAGGGTGCGGCGCTGGATCGCGGCCGGTGACTTCGACGTGCTGCACGTGCACGAGCCCACCGCCCCGAGCCTGTCGCTGCTCGCGCTGGCGAGCGCGCAGGTGCCGGTGGTCGCGACGTTCCACTCCGCGATGGAGTCGGGGTCACGGGCGATGGCGGTCGGGCGCGGCGTGCTGCGCCCGGCCCTGGAGCGGATCAGCGGGCAGGTGGCGGTGTCCGAGCACGCCCGCGCCACCATGCAGCGGCACGTCGGCGGGTCGGCGGTGGTGATCCCCAACGGGCTGTGGGTCGACCGGTTCGCCGCCGCCGTGCCTGATCCGCGCTGGACGGGTCCCGACGGCACGCTGCTCTTCCTGGGCCGCACCGACGAGCCGCGCAAGGGCCTTGTCGGTGCTGCTGGACGCGCTGCCCGCGCTGGTCGCCGCGCGGCCCGGCGTCCGGGTGCTGGTCGCCGGCGCCGGCGACGCGGCAGACGTACGCGGCCGGCTGCCTGCTGACCGTCGCCGGTTCGGTCGAGGTGCTGGGACGCGTCGACGACGACCGGCGCCGCTCGCTGCTCGCCTCGGCCGACGTCTACGTCGCCCCGCACACCGGTGGCGAGAGCTTCGGCATCGTGCTGACCGAGGCGATGGCGGCAGGGACCGCGGTCCTCGCCAGCGAGCTGCCGGCGTTCGTCTCCGTGCTGGACGGTGGGCTCGGCGTGACGTTCCGCACCGGCGACCCCGGCCGGCTGGCGGCCGGCGCGCTCGCCCTGCTCGCCGACCAGCCGCGCCGGCAGGCCATCGTCGCGCGGGCGTCGGCGGCGGTGCGCCGCTACGACTGGTCGGTCGTCGCCCCCCAGGTCGTGCGGGTCTACGACGCGGTGACGGCCGGCCCGCGTCGCGAACGGCTGGACGCGTGAGCGCCGCCGGGCTCGCCGCGGCCCTGGCCGTGGTCCTCGTGCTGGTCGCGGTCGCGGTGCTGCTCAGCTCGATCGCCGGCCGGCTCGACCGGCTGCACATCCGGCTCGCGACCGCGGAGGCGTCGCTGGACCGCCAGCTGGTCGACCGCGCGGCGGCCTCGGCGGCGGTGGGCCACGCCGGCGTCCTCGACCCCGCCGCGTCGATGGTGCTGCTCGCGGCGGCCGAGCACGCCCGGTCCGCGTCGCCGGCCGAGCGGGAGGTGGCGGAGTCGGCGTTGTCGGTCGACCTGCGCGCCGTCTTCCGCGACCCGGCAGCCGTCGACGAGTGGCTCGACCACCCGGACGCGAGACCGCTGCTGGAGGAGCTGGCCGCGAGCTGCGACCGGGTGCGGCTGGCCCGGCGGTTCCACGACGACCTCGTGCTGCGCACGCTCGGGATCCGCGACCGGTGGCTGGTGCGCACCGCGCACCTGGCCGGCCGCGCTCCCCGACCCGCGCCGGCCGCGCTTCGACGACGAGCCGCCGGAGGCGCTGTCCACCGCCACCGCCCGTGGCACGGCCGGATGGGCGTGAGCCGTACGATGGAACACGTCCCCATCACCCAGCGATCTCCGCGAGGCAGCACCGTGACCAGCACGCCCGGCACCACGCCCAGCACCCTGACCGGCACCGACCCGGCACCCGCGGTCGGCACCGCACGGGTCAAGCGGGGCATGGCCGAGATGCTCAAGGGCGGCGTGATCATGGACGTCGTCACCGCCGAGCAGGCCAAGATCGCCGAGGACGCCGGCGCGGTCGCCGTGATGGCGCTCGAGCGGGTGCCCGCCGACATCCGCTCGCAGGGCGGCGTGGCGCGGATGAGCGACCCCGACCTGATCGACGCGATCGTGTCCGCGGTGTCGATCCCGGTGATGGCCAAGGCCCGGATCGGCCACTTCGTCGAGGCGCAGGTGCTGCAGAGCCTCGGTGTCGACTACGTCGACGAGTCGGAGGTGCTGACGCCCGCCGACTACGCCCACCACATCGACAAGTGGCAGTTCACCGTGCCGTTCGTCTGCGGCGCCACCAACCTCGGCGAGGCGCTGCGCCGGCTCGGCGAGGGTGCCGCCATGATCCGGTCCAAGGGCGAGGCCGGCACCGGCGACGTGTCCAACGCGACCATGCACATGCGCAAGATCGGCGGCGAGATCCGCCGGCTCACCTCGCTGAGCGAGGACGAGCTGTTCGTGGCGGCCAAGGAGCTGCAGGCGCCCTACGAGCTGGTCCGCGAGGTCGCCGCCATCGGCCGGCTGCCGGTCGTGCTGTTCACCGCCGGCGGCATCGCCACCCCGGCCGACGCCGCGATGATGATGCAGCTCGGCGCCGAGGGCGTCTTCGTCGGCTCGGGCATCTTCAAGTCCGGCAACCCGGCCGAGCGGGCCGCCGCCATCGTCAAGGCCACGACCTTCCACGACGACCCCGACATGGTCGCCAAGGTCTCGCGCGGGCTCGGCGAGGCGATGGTCGGCATCAACGTCGACGACGTCCCCGAGCCGCACCGGCTCGCCGAGCGGGGCTGGTGACCTCCCGGTGAGCCACGACGAGGGCGGTGTCTTCCGCAGCGGGCCCAAGGTCAGCCCGGAGGAGCGCACCCGCGACTTCGCCCGCGCCCAGGTGCGCGCCGGGCTGCTCGACGAGGCCGCGGTGCTGAGCGAGGTCACGGAGGCGGTCGACGCCGAGCTGCGGGTCGACGACCCGCCGAGCTTCGCCGCCGAGCTGGTCGCACAGGCCCGGGCCGAGCTCGCCGCCGACGAGCGCACCTGGCCCGAGCCGACCGACTACGACCGGCTGCAGACCGCGTTCGCCGCGCTCGCCGCGGCGGACGTGGTCGTGCTCCAGGGCATCGCCGACCACTGGACCGCCAACGCCGAGCTCCGACGCCGCGCCGACGAGGGCCGCCCGCCCCGCGGCGTGGCCTGGTTCACCGCGCCGGACGTCTGGCACGCGGTCGACCACGGCATGCTCGAGGTCAACGTGTGGCACGCCGACAGCGCCAACGTCGCGCCCGGCGACTCCCTGCTCGACCTCGTCGTCGACACGCTGGCCGCGCAGGGCCTGCCCGCGCACTTCGACGAGGGCCGGGTCGAGGTGTCGGCCTCCTGGCACCGCCGGCTCACCCCGTCGCCGACAGTGCCGACGCCTCAGAAGTAGCGACGCCTCAGCACTCGCGGGCCGGAGGACCCCACGGGGATTCACCGCCCGCGCGTGCGCTCTCGTTCGCCGGCTGAGCCGCGTCTAGGCTCGCTGCGTGACCGCTGTCCAGCCCGTGATCGGGGTGCTCTCGCTGCAAGGTGACGTCCGCGAGCACCTCGCGGTGCTCGCGGCGCTCGGCACCCGACCGGTGCCCGTACGCCGGCCGGCCGAGCTCGACGCCGTCGACGCGCTGGTGCTGCCCGGCGGCGAGTCCACCACGATGCACAAGCTCGCGGACGCGTTCGGGATGCTGCAGCCGCTGCGGGCGCGGCTGCGCGAGGGCATGCCGGCCTTCGGCACCTGCGCGGGGATGATCCTGCTCGCGGACACCATCGAGGGCGGCACCGCCGACCAGGAGACGCTGGGCGGGCTGGACGTCACCGTGCGGCGCAACGCCTTCGGCCGCCAGGTCGACTCCTGCGAGACCGATGTCGACTTCGCCGATCTCGACCGGCCGTTCCACGCCGTGCTGATCCGGGCCCCGTGGGTGGAGAAGGCCGGGGCCGGGGTCGAGGTGCTCGCCCGGGTGGGCGAGGGTCCCGCCGCCGGTAGGATCGTGGCGGTCCGGCAGGGAGCGCTGCTCGCGACGGCCTTCCACCCCGAGGTCGTGGGCGACGACCGGATCCACCGATGGTTCGTCCACGAGATGGTCCGCTGACACCGCGGCCGACGACGCAGGAGGCACTCGATGTCCGGCCACTCCAAGTGGGCCACCACCAAGCACAAGAAGGCCGTGGTCGACGCCCGGCGCGGCAAGCTGTTCGCCAAGCTCACCAAGAACGTCGAGGTCGCGGCCCGCACCGGCGGCGGTGACCCTGCGGGCAACCCCACGCTCTACGACGCCATCCAGAAGGCCAAGAAGTCGTCGGTGCCCAACGACAACATCGACCGGGCGGTCAAGCGCGGGTCCGGCCTCGAGGCCGGGGGCGCCGAGTACCAGACGATCATGTACGAGGGCTACGCCGCCGGCGGCGTCGCGCTGCTGGTCGAGTGCCTGACCGACAACCGCAACCGCGCCGCCGGTGAGGTGCGCACCGCGATGACCCGCGGCGGTGGGTCGATGGCCGACGCCGGCTCGGTCGCGTACATGTTCACCCGCAAGGGCGTGGTGATCGTGCCGCGGGACCAGGAGAACGGCCCGCTGGGCGAGGACGACGTGCTGCTCGCCGTGCTCGAGGCCGGCGCCGAGGAGGTCAACGACCTCGGCGAGGCCTTCGAGGTCGTCAGCGAGCCGACCGACCTGGTCGCGGTGCGCACCGCGCTGCAGGACGCCGGCCTGGACTACGAGTCGGCCGAGGCGTCGTTCGTGCCGTCGATGACCGTGCCCGTCGACGCCGACGCGGCGGGCAAGGTGGTCCGGCTGATCGAGGCGCTCGAGGACTCCGACGACGTCCAGAACGTCTTCGCCAACTTCGAGGCGAGCGACGAGGTCATGGCCCAGTTGGGCTGATCCGCACTTTTCTCCGATTGGTCCGTATCAGCGGCCCCCGGCGACGCTCCTGCGCATGTCGTGCCACCGGGCGGCCGAGGGTCGGGGGGCCCACGGGGGCCGGCCGCCCGGGGCGCGACGCATGCATTGGGGAACGGAGCCGACTAGTGGCGCGAGATCGGGGTCGCGCGGCCGGGTCCGGCCCGGCCTCGCGCCACTCGACGTGAACCCGGGCGGCCTCGGCGCGCCTCCCCGCCGGCCAGGGGTCGGCCGCCGTACTGTTTCGTCGTCCGAACAGGTGTTCTAGCGACGGCGGGACGGTGGTGGCGTGCGCGTCCTGGGCATCGACCCCGGCCTGACCCGCTGCGGCCTCGGCGTGGTCGAGGGAGAGCCGGGCAGGCCGCTGTCGGCGGTCGCCGTCGACGTCGTACGCACCGCGTCCGGCACCGACCTCGCCGAGCGCCTGCTGGCCGTGCACGAGGCCATCTGCGCCTGGCTGGAGGCCTACGAGCCCGACGCGGTCGCGGTCGAGCGAGTCTTCACCCAGGCCAACGTGACGCACCGTGATGGGCACCGCCCAGGCGAGCGGCGTGGCCCTGCTCGCCGCGGCCCGGCACGGGGTGCCGGTGTCGCTCTACACGCCCAGCGAGGTCAAGGCCGCCGTCACCGGCCACGGCCGCGCGGACAAGCAGCAGGTGACGGCGATGGTCACCCGGCTGCTGCGGCTGGACACCAGCCCGAGGCCCGCCGACGCCGCCGACGCGCTCGCGCTCGGCGTCTGCCACGTCTGGCGGGGTGGCGCCCGCAACCGGCTGGCCGCGGCCGTCGCGGCCGCCGACTCCAGGAGGAATCCGTGATCGCATCCGTGCGCGGCCGGGTCGCCGCGCTCAGCCCCAGCGGGGCGGTGGTGGAGGTCGGCGGCGTCGGCCTCGAGGTGCAGTGCGCCCCCGGCACGCTGGCCGGCCTGCGGCTCGGCGCCGAGGCCACGCTGGCCACGTCGCTGGTCGTCCGCGAGGACTCGCTCACGCTGTTCGGCTTCGCCGACGACGACGAGCGCCAGGTCTTCGAGCTGGTGCAGACCGCGAGCGGGGTCGGCCCCAAGCTGGCGCAGGCGATGCTCGCCGTGCACTCACCCGACGAGCTGCGCCGCGCCGTGGCCTCCGACGACCTGACGGCGCTCACCCAGGTGCCGGGGATCGGGCGCAAGGGCGCCCAGCGCATCGTCCTCGAGCTGCGCGACCGGCTCGGGGCGCCGCAAGGGCTCGTCACCGCCCGCGGTGGAGCAGCCGGCGGGGCCCGCGGGCTCGTGGCGCGACCAGGTCCACACCGGGCTGGTCGGGCTGGGATGGTCCGGCCGCGAGGCCGACCTCGCGCTCGACGCCGTCGCACCGCTCGCCGAGGAGCAGCAGGCGTCCGACCCGGCCGCCGGCCCGGACGTGCCCGAGCTGCTGCGTGCCGCCCTGCGCACGCTGTCGCGGGCGTGAGAGGCAGCGAGATGGACGACACCGCGCCCGACCTGCCACCCGGACGGGAGGCCGTGACGCCACTGGCCACCGTCGACGAGCGCATCGACGAGACCGCGCTGCGCCCGCGCACGCTGGACGCCCTGATCGGCCAGGCCCGCGTACGCGAGCAGCTGTCCCTGGTGCTGGAGGCCGCCCGCGCGCGCGGCCGCAGCGCCGACCACGTGCTGCTGTCCGGACCGCCGGGGCTCGGCAAGACCACGCTGGCCATGATCGTGGCCACCGAGATGGGCATGCCGCTGCGGCTCACCAGCGGGCCCGCGCTGCAGCACGCCGGCGACCTCGCGGCGATCCTGTCCGGCATCGGCGAGGGCGAGGTGCTGTTCGTCGACGAGCTGCACCGGATGGCCCGCGCGGCCGAGGAGATGCTCTACCTCGCGATGGAGGACTTCCGGGTCGACGTCGTCGTCGGCAAGGGACCGGGCGCCACCGCGATCCCGCTGGAGATCCCGCACTTCACCATGGTCGGCGCCACCACCCGGGCCGGGCTGCTGCCGGGGCCGTTGCGGGACCGGTTCGGCTTCACCGCCCAGCTGGACTTCTACGAGACGAGTGAGCTGGGCGAGATCGTGCACCGCTCGGCGGGGCTGCTCGGCGTCGACCTGCGCGACGACGGCGCCGCCGAGATCGCGGGCCGCTCGCGCGGCACCCCGCGGATCGCCAACCGGCTGCTGCGCCGGGTGCGTGACTTCGCCGAGGTACGCGCCGGCGGCGTGGTCGACGCCGTCGTCGCGCGGCAGGCGCTGGAGATGTACGAGGTCGACGAGCGCGGTCTCGACCGGCTCGACCGGTCGGTGCTGGACGCGCTGTGCCGCCGGTTCGGCGGGGGACCGGTCGGCCTCGGCACGCTCGCCGTCGCTGTCGGCGAGGAGCGCGAGACCGTCGAAGAGGTCGCCGAGCCGTTCCTGGTCCGGGAGGGCCTGCTGGCCCGCACGCCCCGCGGCAGGGTCGCCACGCCGGGCGCCTGGCGACACATCGGCCTGACGCCGCCGCGCCAGCAGCCGTTGCAGGGACAGCTTCTGGACGAGCCGCCCGACGAGCTGCCCGACGGCGGCTGAACCGGCCGCACGTCCGGCTGGCCGGAGCCGTCCGGTTACACTCCGTCCCTGGTCGTGGGCCGGTGGTCCAGGCCCCTTGTCCCTTTCCGTCCCGTCCCTGGAGTTCACCGTGTCGTCCGACCAGTCGAGCTCGCTCATCTTCCTGGTCGTCATCGTGGCGGCGTTCTGGTTCCTGGTGCTCCGCCCGGCCCGCAAGCGCAACGCCCAGGCCACGCAGCTGCAGCGCAGCATCGAGCTCGGCGACCGGGTGATGCTGACCAGCGGGATCTTCGGCTACATCACCGGCCTCGGTGAGCAGACCCTGCAGCTCGAGCTCGCCGACGGCGTGGAGATCACGGCGCTCCGCCAGGCGGTCGCCCGGGTCGTGTCGCCCGACGAGCCGGTGGAAGAGTACGAGTACGACGACGCCGACGAGGACGCCGACGACGAGGGCACCGAGCACGGCGACACTGACGGGGACACTGACGGGGACACCGACGTAGCACCGACGGGGACGAGCACGACGGCGCGCGACCGGCGCTGGACGCAGCCCCGGAGGAGGAACGGCCCCAGACCGCCGAGGGCCGTACCGACGACGACCGCCGCTGACGCGGCACACGAGGGACTGACGCGCACGTGGCCAGCACCAACAAGCAGCGGCCGGGACGCACGCTCGCGATCCTGGGCGCGGTCGTCCTCATCCTGCTGGGGCTGGTGGCGCTCGGCGGCGAGTGGTCGCCCAAGCTCGGCCTCGACCTCCAGGGCGGCACCCGGATCGCGCTGCAGGCGTCCACCGAGGACGACGAGGACCCCACGCCCGAACAGCTGGACCGAGGCGCAGTCGATCATCTCGCAGCGGGTCAACGGCCAGGGCGTCTCGGCGGCCGAGGTCAGCACCCGCGGGGACAGCCAGATCCTGGTCGAGATCCCCGGCGAGGAGCGCAGCGACATCGTCGACGAGGTCGGGCGCACCGCCCAGCTGAGGTTCCGGCTGGTGTGGGCGCAGCCCGCCCCTGGCACGGCGCAGCCGCAGCAACCACAGCAGCCGCAGCCGCCCGGCGTGGGCAACGGTGGCGGTAACGGTGGCAACGGTGGCAACGGCGGCGGCAACGGCGGCGGTGACACCGGCGGTGGCGGCAACGGTGGTGGCGGAGACGCGGGCGGCGGCAACGGCGCCGGCGGCAACGGTGGCGGCGGCAACGGGCAATGGCGGCGGCCAGAACAACCGCGCGGTCGCGGGCTGGATGCTGCGTGCCGACGGCGGCCAGGGTGGCGGGCAGGGTGGCGGCGGCCAGCAGACCGAGCCCACCGAGCCACCCACGGTCCAGCCGACGGAGGGCGAGCGGTTCCGGCGCCGAGCCCACCGGCGACCAGAAGGCGCTCAGCGAGATGTCGCTGGACGAGTCGATCCAGACCACGGTCACCGGCACCCCGCCGCCGGAGTACACCCAGGCGTTCGCCGCGGCGACCAAGGACTTCGCCGCGTTCACCTGCCCCACCGACCCCGATGCGGCCGCCGAGGTCGACGACAACGCCGACGAGCCGCTCATCACCTGTGACGACAGCGGGACCAAGTACCTGCTCAGTCCCGCAGTCATCGAGGGCACCAGCCTGACCGACGCTGACGCAGTCCCGCCGGGCCAGCAGTCGGTCGAGTGGGTGGTCAGCCTCGACCTGGACGACGAGGGCAGCGACGCCTTCTCCGACGTCACCCAGGAGCTGGCCAACACCGGCAAGCTGTTCGCGATCGTGCTCGACGGGCAGGTGCTGTCGGCGCCCACGGTGGAGAACCCGATCACCAACGGGCAGGCGCAGATCTCCGGGCAGCTTCACCCAGGACAGCGCGCTCGACCTCGCGAACTCCCTGCGCTACGGCGCACTGCCGCTGAGCTTCAGCGTCGACAGCGTCACCCTCGCCGGGCCGACGCTGGCCGGCTCGTCGCTCGCGGCCGGCGTCCTCGCCGGCATCATCGGACTCACGCTGGTGGTCGTCTACTGCTGCCTGTACTACCGCGCCCTCGGACTGGTGGTGGTCGCGTCGCTGGCCCTGGCCGCGTTGATCACGTACGAGCTGGTGATCCTGCTGGGCGCCAGTGTCGGCTTCACGCTGACGTTGCCCGGCATCGCCGGCCTCATCGTCGGTATCGGTGTCACGGCCGACTCGTTCATCATCTTCTTCGAACGCATCCGGGACGAGGTGCGCGACGGCAAGTCGCTGCGGCTGGCGGTCGAGTCCGGGTGGAAGCGCGCGCGGGCGACCATCCTGGCGGCCGACGCCGTGCAGTTCCTCGCGGCGATCGTCCTGTACACGTTCGCGATCGACGAGGTCCGCGGCTTCGCGTTCGGTCTGCTGATGAGCACGATCGTCGACATCATCGTGGTCTTCTTCTTCAGCAAGCCGCTGATGACGTTCCTGGTGCGCACGAAGTTCTTCGGCCGCGGGCACAAGCTCTCCGGTCTCGACACCAGCCACCTCGGCATCAGCGGACGTGAGGTCACGCAGGTGGCCCGGAGCACGCCCAAGGGGGCGACCCGATGAGCCGCCTCGGCCAGCTCGGCCAGCACCTCTATGAGGGCAAGGTCTCCTACGACTTCGTCGGCAGGCGCAAGCTCTGGTACGCCATCTCGGTGCTCATCCTGGTGGTGGCCATCGGTGGCCTGATCTTCCGGCCGCTCAACCTCGGCATCGAGTTCAAGGGCGGTGTCGAGTTCACCGTCGCCACCGCAGGCACGCAGACACAGGTCGACGCCATGCTGGAGGCGGTCGAGGGGTCCGGCGTCGAGGTCGGCAACCCGATCGCGAGCACGGCCGGCGACGACTCCGTCATCGTGCAGACCGAGCCGCTCGACCAGGACGAGGCCGACCAGGTCGAGCAGGCGATGACCGACGCCGGGGCCGACGAGGTCAGCCAGGAGCGGATCGGACCGACCTGGGGCCAGCAGATCCTCGACCGGGCCATCATCGGGCTCAGCGTCTTCCTCGTCCTGGTCGTGCTGTTCATCTGGGCGTACTTCCGTGAGTGGCGGATGTCGGTGGCAGCGCTCGTGGCGCTGGCCCACGACGTGATCATCACCGTGGGTGTCTACTCGCTGGCCGGCTTCGAGGTCAGCCCCGCCACCGTCACCGGTCTGCTCACGATCCTGGGCTACTCGCTGTACGACACCGTCGTGGTGTTCGACAAGGTGCGCGAGAACACCCGTGCGTTCAAGACCCAGACGTCGCGTACGTACCCCGAGCTGGCCAACCTCGCGATCAACCAGACGCTGGTCCGGTCGATCAACACGTCGATCACGGCACTGCTGCCGGTGGTCGCGCTGCTGATCGTCGGTGTCTCCGTCGTGGGCACCGGACCGCTGAAGGACCTGGCGCTGGCGCTGTTCGTCGGCATGGCGGCCGGTACGTACTCGTCGATCTTCATCGCCACGCCGCTGGCCTCGCAGCTGAAGGAGCGCGAGCCGGACGTGCAGCTCGCACACCAAGCGGGTCATGGCCCGCCGCCAGCGCCAGGCCGCAACCGGCGGGACCGCCCACCCCGACACGGACGCGGGCGATGAGCCCACCCGTGGCACCGACTCCGAACCACCTTCAGGCGATCCGCCTGCTCAGCCGGTGGGCACCGGGGCACCGGGAAGCACGCCACGCACCAAGCCGCGGACCACGCCACGACCCACCGGGCCGCCGTCCGGCACCACCGGACGCGCCCAGCCGCAACGCAAGCCGCGCTCACAGCGCGGGAAGGGAAACCGATGACGACGACGCCTGTGGATGCCGCGCTCGACCGGTTGGTGCGCGACGTCCCCGACTTCCCCAAGGCGGGCGTGATGTTCAAGGACATCACCCCGCTGCTGGCCGACCCCGAGGGCTTCTCCACCGTGGTGACCGCGCTGGCGGACCTGGGTCGACGGCTGGCGCCGGGCGGCGTGGACATGGTGGTCGGCATCGAGGCGCGCGGGTTCATCCTCGCCGCGCCGGTGGCGCTGGCGCTGGGGGCCGGCTTCGTCCCGGTGCGCAAGCCCGGCAAGCTGCCGGGCCCGATCCACGAGGTGTCGTACGCGCTGGAGTACGGCGAGAACACGCTGGCCGTGCACCAGGACGCGGTGCGGCCGGGCGTGCGGACGCTCATCGTCGACGACGTGCTCGCCACCGGTGGCACCGTGCGCGCCACCAATGAGCTGCTGGAGCGCTGCGGCGCGGAGGTCCTGGGGGTGGCGGTGCTGCTGGAGCTGGGCTTCCTGGACGCCCGGACGGCGCTGGCCGACACCGACCTCGAGCTCGGAGCGTTGCGCGTCGTCGACTGACGCTGCCCGCCGCTTGGGCTGCATCCCGCGCCTACACTGGAGTGTGGTCTCGGGAGGAGTGGTGCGTGGCTGACGACGCAGGAGTCGACGGAGCCGGGGTCGGTACGGCCTCGGCGACGACGCCTGCCCGCGATCCCGACGCAGCCCCCGACGAAGACACCCTCGAGCCTGCCGCCCGCGACGGCGTGAGCGCCGACGGAGCGACTGCCGACGCACCTGCCGACGCAGCTGCCGACGAGGACACTCCCGCGCCGGTCTGGGCGCCGTCGGTGCCGAGCCGGATGCGCACCCGGCTCGCCCGCCTGGGCAGCCGCAGCCCCGGGTCACACCCGTCTCTCGAACCGCTGTTCGCGGTCGTGCGAGCCACCCACCCCAAGGCCGACGTCGCGCCGATCGAGCGGGCGTTCCGGCTGGCGGAGCGGCTGCACACCGGGCAGATGCGGCGCAGCGGTGACCCGTACATCACCCATCCGCTGGCCGTGACCACGATCCTCGCCGAGCTGGGCATGACACCGCCCACGCTGTGTGCCGCGCTGCTGCACGACACGGTCGAGGACACCCAGTACACGCTCGACCAGCTGCGCAAGGACTTCGGCGACGAGGTGGCGCTGCTGGTCGACGGCGTGACCAAGCTGGACAAGGTCAAGTACGGCGACTCGGCGCAGGCCGAGACGATCCGCAAGATGGTCGTGGCGATGAGCCGCGACATCCGGGTGCTGGTGATCAAGCTCGCCGACCGGTTGCACAACATGCGCACGCTGCGGCACCTGAAGGCCGAGAAGCAGGAGCGGGTGGCGCAGGAGACGCTGGAGATCTACGCCCCGCTGGCGCACCGGCTGGGCATGAACACCATCAAGTGGGAGCTGGAGGACCTCGCGTTCTCCACCCTGCACCCCAAGGTCTACGACGAGATCGTCCGGCTGGTCGCCGACCGGGCGCCGGCGCGCGACGACTTCCTGGACGGGGTCGTCGGCCGGGTCAAGGACGATCTCAAGGGCTCCAAGATCAAGTGCACGGTCACCGGCCGACCCAAGCACTACTACTCGATCTACCAGAAGATGATCGTGCGTGGCCGCGACTTCGCCGACATCTACGACCTGGTGGGCATCCGCATCCTGGTCGAGTCGACCCGCGACTGCTATGCCGCGCTCGGCGTGCTGCACGCGCGGTGGAACCCGCTGCCCGGGCGGTTCAAGGACTACGTCGCGATGCCGAAGTTCAACATGTACCAGTCGTTGCACACGACGGTGGTCGGCCCCGAGGGCAAGCCGGTCGAGCTGCAGATCCGTACCTTCTCGATGCACCGCCGGGCCGAGTACGGCGTCGCCGCGCACTGGAAGTACAAGGAGGCCGCCAGCGGTGGCGCCGACACCGACCTGCCGCTGCTGCGCGGGGCCAACGGGGCGGGCAAGGACGCCAGCTCGGGCGACATGGCCTGGCTCAAGCAGGTGGTCGACTGGCAGCAGGAGACCGCCGACCCGGACGACTTCCTCGACTCGCTGCGCTTCGAGATCAACGCCACCGAGGTCTACGTGTTCACGCCGCTCGGCGACGTACAGGCGCTGCCGGCGGGCTCGACACCGGTCGACTTCGCGTACGCGGTGCACACCGAGGTGGGCCACCGCTGCATCGGCGCGCGCGTCAACGGCCGGCTGGTACCGCTGGAGAGCACCCTGGACAACGGCGACGTCGTCGAGGTCTTCACGTCGAAGGCGCCGGGAGCCGGTCCCAGCCGGGACTGGCTCGGCTTCGTCAAGAGCCAGCGGGCGCGCAGCAAGATCCGGCAGTGGTTCACCAAGGAGCGGCGCGAGGAGGCGATCGAGCGCGGCAAGGACTCCATCGCCCGGCTGCTGCGCAAGGAGGGCATGCCGCTGCAGCGGCTGCTGACCGCCGAGGTGCTGCAGACGGTCGCCAAGGACCTGCACCTGACCGACGTGTCCGCGCTCTACGCAGCGGTGGGCGAGGGCAACGTCGGCGCGCAGAACGTGGTCCGGCGGGTCATCGACCTGCACGGCGGCGAGGAGGGTTCGGCCGAGGACCAGGCCGAGGCGCTGGTCGTGCCGAGCGAGTCCGATCGTCGTCGGCGTGCGCCGCGTGGCGACGCCGGCGTCGTGGTGCACGGCATGAGCGACGTGCTGGTCAAGCTGGCCCGCTGCTGCACGCCGGTGCCCGGCGACGCGATCGTCGGCTTCGTCACCCGCGGCGCGGGCGTCTCGGTGCACCGCGGCGACTGCCCCAACGTCGCGAGCCTCACCGCGCAGCCCGAGCGGATCGTGGCGGTGGAGTGGGCGCCGTCGGCGCAGAGCCTGTTCCTGGTGGCGATCCAGGTCGAGGCGCTCGACCGGGCCCGGCTGCTGTCCGACGTCACCCGGGTGCTGTCCGACCAGCACGTCAACATCCTGTCCGCCAACCTGCAGACCTCGCGGGACCGGATCGCCAAGAGCCGCTTCACCTTCGAGATGGGCGACCCCACCCACCTCGGCCACGTGCTCTCCGCCGTCCGCGCCGTCGCCGGCGTCTTCGACGTCTACCGCGTCACCCAATAACCCGCGATCCGAGGATTCTGGTTGCGCGATCCGAGGGTTGTGGTTGCGCGATCCGAGGGTTGTGGTTGCGCGATCCGAGGGTTGTGGTTCACCACAGGCGAGGCAGGCGAGGGTCACGCCCAGCCACTCCGCCACTTCGAGCTCGAACGAGGGGTCGCGGGTGAAGACCGTCTCCTTGCGCGCCACGGCGATCCGCCAGCCGAGCGCTTCGCGCAACCAGTGACGCCGCTCGTCGTCCAGGGCAGTGTCCTCGTCCAGCGTGTGCACCTCGCGGCCGTCGTACTCGCATCCCACCTTGGCGTGCTCGTAGCCGAGGTCGAGTGCGGCACGGCGCCCCTTCACGTCGACGATCCACAGCTGCGAACGCGGGATCGGGCATCCGGCATCGACCAGATCGCAGCTTGGTCCAGGACTCGCCGGGCCAGGCCGTCTCCGGGTCGACGAGCCGCACCAGGCTGCGCGCCTGAACGACGCCAGGGAAGCCGCGCAGCCGGTCGATCCGTTCGTCGAGCTCGGCCCGCACCACCCAGCCCGCGCGCGCCATCGCGTCTGCGGCCGAGATCGCGAAGGGTCGTCGCAGCCGGCGCAGTCCGTCCACTGTCGTACGCGCCGGCACCGTCATGCGCAGACCCCCGTGCTCCATCACGTCCGCTTCAGGGAGGTAGCCCTCCACCGTGCGTACGCCGTGCGCCGTCGCGCGGCTGGCCCCGTGCGGAACGAGACATGCCGGGACCGGTACGAAGCGTTCGTCGGGCTGGAAGGCGTCGACCGACAGCACCCACATGGCTGTGGTGCCGAACAGCACGGCGTGGTCCGGCATCACCAGGTGCAGCGCCGCGATGCGCAGGTCCGTGGAGTCCGGCACCTGCGCGTCCACGTAGACGCCGTGGATGACGCGTCGCACGCGCGCCCTCCCGCAGGGCCTGACGCAGCTGCTGCCGGCTGAAGCCGAGATCGCGTGCCTGGCTCCCGAGGAAGGGAGCACCGGCGGCGAGAAGAGCGGTCATCGACGTGAGTGTGGGCGAGAATCGTCCGTCGAGGCCGCTGAGCCTGTCCACAGGCGGCAACCACGACCCTCGGACCGCGCAACCAGAAGCCTCGGATCGCGCAACCAGAACCCTCGGATCGCGCAACCAGAAGCCTCGGATCGGCGCAACCAGAACCCTCGGATCGCGGGTCAGGAGAAGTCGGTGAGGGCCTTCTGGGCCTCGACCAGCCAGGACTCGCGGGCGGCGATGGCCTGCTGGGCGTCGGCGGCCGCCTTGGCGTTGCCGGCGGCCTCGGCCGCCTCGGCGTCGGCGCGCAGCTTGCGCAGCGACGTCTCGAGCTGGGTGACGGTGGCCTCGGCCCGGGCACGGGCCTCGGGGTTGCTGCGGCGCCAGCGGTCGTCGTCGGCGTCCCGCACCGCGGTCTCGACCGCGCGCAACCGCCCCTCCAGCTCCTTCATCTGGTCGCGGGGGACCTTGCCGGCCGCCTCCCAGCGGTCGGCGATGTCGCGCAGCGCGGCCCGCGCGGCGCCCGGGTCGCGCACCGGCAGCAGCGCCTCGGCGTCGACCAGGATCGCCCGCTTCGCCTCGGCGTTGACGGCGTACTCGGCGTCGGTGCGCGCGTTCTCGGCGTCGCGGGCGGTGAAGAAGGTGTCCTGTGCGCCGCGGAAGCGGGCCCACAACGCCTCCTCGTCCTGGCGAGGCGCCGGACCGGCGGCCTTCCACTCCCGCATCAGGTCGCGAAAGCGCCCGGCGGTGGGGCCCCAGTCCGTCGACGACGCGAGCGCCTCCGCCTCGGTGGCGAGCCGGGCCTTGACCTGCTTGGCCTCGAGCCGCTGGTCGTGCTGCTCGGAGTAGTGCTGCTTGCGGCGCCGCGTGTACGCCGTGCGCGCCGACGAGAACCGTCGCCACAGCGCGTCGTCGAGCGCCTTCTCCAGCCGGGGCAGCGCCTTCCACTTGTCCAGCAGCTCGCGCATGTGGTCGGCACCCGCGCGCCACTCGTTGCTGGTCGACAGCCGCTCCGCCTCGGCGACCAGCGCTTCCTTCTCGGTGCGGGCCTCGGCGAGCTTGGCGCTGCGGGCCGCCTTGCGCTGCTCGCGCTGCTCCTCGATGACCGGGCCCAGCGCGTCCAGCCGGGCGACCAGCGACTCGAGGTCACCCACGGCCTGCGCCTCGGCCACCTGCTCGCGCACCTTGGCGACCGCCGTGCGCGCCTCGTCGATCGGCACCGTGCCGCTGCGGACCCGCCGTTCGAGCAGGTCGACCTCGACCGCCAGCCCGTCGAAGCGGCGGGCGTACAGCGCCAGCGCCTCCGCCGGGTCGCCACCCGGCCACTGTCCGACGGCACGCTCACCGGTCGACGTCCGTACGTAGACGGTGCCGTCGTCGTCGACGCGTCCCCAGCTCGCTGCGTCCGACGCGGGCGCGTCCGGCGGTCCGGGCTGCGCACTCGGCGCGGCCGGCCCGGGACCGCGTGGGCCAGCCGGTCCGGGGCGGGGAACGGCTGCCGGACCGGGGCCGGGGCGGGGGACAGGTGGCTGCGTCACGACCCCCCCACCGTGACCGACTCGACGACGGTGTGCAACGCCGGGGGACCCTCCGGCGGCTCCACGCCGCCCGCAGAGTCCAGCCCTGCGTCGGCCACCTCCTGGACGACGCCGAGGCCGTCGGTGACCGTCCCGAACACGGTGGAACCGGCTCCCAGGGACGAGTCGTCGTAGAGCAGCCGGAAGGAGGTGCTGCTGCCCGAGGCGGAGGGTGCCGCGACCAGCGAGCCGGCCGGGTACGGGTCCGTACCGGCGTTCTCGACCGGGATCGACACCCCGAGCGCCGTCGGCCGGCACCCGCCGGGTCGCCGCACTCGAGGAACCGGCCACCGGACAGCTCGCCGGTCAGCCTGCTGCACTCCGTGCCGTCGAAGGCGCCGGACTCCGCCAGCTCGACGAACGCGTTGACCGTGCACGGTGCGGCGGCGGCATCGAGCGAGAGCTGGACGTCACCGCGGTTGGTGGCAACAGTCGCGGTCAAGGGAGGGGACAGCCGCACGGCCGGGTCGGGCAGCTGCACTCCCTTGGCGAGATCACCGTCCCGGCGGTAGGCGCACTGCGCGGTGACCGGTCCGTCCGTCGGGGTGGTCGGCTCCGACGTCGGCGCCGTGGTCGGTGCCACGCCCTCCGTCGGCGAGGTGGCCGCCGCGTCGCTGCCGTCGTCGGAGGTCAGCTGGGTGAACAGCACCGCGCCGCCGACGACCACGACCACGGCGACGACCACGGCCACGACGATGTTCCGACGCCGTCGCTGGCGGGCCCGCTCGGCGCGGCGGACCTCCTGCCGCTCGAGGCGGGCCTGCCGGAGCTGGCGCGCCCGCTGCTGCTTGCTCACCACGTCTGGGGATCCTCCGGTCGGCTCGTGCGCCCGTGCAGTGTAGGTGCGACCAGTGGCACCCTCGCCCGAGCCGGCCGACCCGGCCGGAGCCGTTGCGCAGCCGTGACCTGGCCGCAGCCGACGGCTGACTGCCCGCGTACGCTGCGGATCATGCTCATCGCCGGATTCCCCGCCGGTCCGTGGGGCACCAACTGCTGGGTCGTGGCCACCGGTCCCGGCGCCGAGTGCGTGGTGATCGACCCCGGCATGGACGCTGGCGACGGCGTGCGCCGACTGGTCGACGAGCACCGGCTCAAGCCGGTCGCCGTCGTCGCGACCCACGGCCACGTCGACCACGTCTGGTCGGTGGCGCCGCTGGCCGGCGCCTACGACACCGCCGCCTGGATCCACCCTGCCGACCGGCACCTGCTCACCGACCCGGCCGCCGGGCTGGGCGCCGACTCCGCCGCCATGCTCGCCCAGCTCGGCACCACGTTCGCCGAGCCCGACGACGTACGGGACCTCGCCGACGGCGAGGCGCTGACTCTTGCCGGCGTGACCTTCGCGGTCGACCACGCGCCGGGACACACCGAGGGCTCGGTGGTCTTCCGCACTCCCTACGACGGTCCGGAGGACGTGCCCGAGGTGATGTTCGCGGGCGACCTGCTGTTCGCCGGCTCGATCGGTCGCACCGACCTGCCCGGCGGCGACCACCAGGCGATGCTGCGCAGCCTGGCCACCCGGGTGCTGCCCCTCGACGACCGGGTCGTCGTGCTGCCGGGCCACGGCGAGCAGACGACGATCGGGCGGGAACGGGCCACCAACCCCTTCCTCACCGGCCTCGCCGCGTGAGCCGCCCGACCCCGCTGTCGGGGTTCCCGGAGTTCCTGCCCAGCCAGCGGGCCGCCGAGCTCGCGGTCATCGACTCGTTGCGCCGCACCTTCGAGCTGCACGGCTTCGCCTCCCTGGAGACCCGCTCGGTCGAGCCGCTCGATCAGCTGCTGCGCAAGGGCGAGACCTCGCAGGAGGTCTACCTGCTGCGCCGGCTGCAGGCCGACGCCGACGGCGACAACACCGGGTGGGGGCTGCACTTCGACCTGACCGTGCCGTTCGCCCGGTACGTGCTCGAGCACGCCGGCAAGCTGGAGTTCCCGTTCCGGCGCTACCAGATCCAGCGCTGCTGGCGGGGGGAGCGGCCGCAGGAGGGTCGCTACCGCGAGTTCACCCAGGCCGACATCGACATCATCGGCCGCGACGAGCTCGGCATCGACGCCGACGTCGAGGTCACCGAGGTCATGGCCGAGGCGTTGAGCCGGCTGCAGCTGCCGCCGGTGACGCTGCGGGTCAACAACCGCAAGCTGATCGAGGGCTTCTACCTCGGCATCGGGGCGCCCGACCCGCAGCTGGTGATCCGGGCCATCGACAAGCTGGACAAGATCGGCGCCGAGCGCCGTCCGGGCGGCACTGGTGGCCGATGCCGGTCTCGACGAAGCACAGGTCGACCGCTGCCTCGCGCTCGCAGCGATCACCGGCGACGACACCGCGTTCGCCGACGAGGTGCGGTCGCTCGGCGTCTCCCACCCGCTGCTCGACGAGGGCATCGACGACCTCGTCCGTGCCGTCGAGGGTGCCGCGCACGTGCGCTCCGACCGCTTCCGCGTGGTCGCCGACCTGCGCATCGCACGCGGACTCGACTACTACACCGGCACCGTCTTCGAGGGCTTCGCCGAGACCCACGGCCGGCTGTCCATCTGTGCCGGCGGGCGCTACGACTCGCTCGCCACCGACGGCCGCACGACGTACCCGGGCGTCGGCATCTCGCTCGGCATCACCCGCCTGCTCGCACCGCTGATCGCCCGCGGGCAGCTGGACGCGGACCGGTCGGTGCCCTCGTGCGTCCTGGTGGCGCTGCCGCACGACGACGACCGGCCGCTGGCCCGCGAGATCGCCCGGACGCTGCGCGGGCGGGGCATCGCCACCGAGGTGGCTCCGACCGCGGCGAAGTTCGGCCGGCAGATCCGGCACGCCGACCGGCGCGGCATCCCGTACGTCTGGTTCCCGCGACCGGCGACCAGCCGCACCAGGTCAAGGACATCCGCAGCGGCGACCAGGTCGACGCCGACCTCGCCGGCTGGCGGCCGCCCGACGACGACCTGCACCCCCGACTGTCCTACCGCGAGGAGCCGCACCCGTGATCCGCACCCACGACGCCGGGAGCCTGCGCTCCGCCCACACCGGCGAGCAGGTCACGCTGGCCGGCTGGGTCGCCCGTCGCCGCGACCACGGCGGCGTCGCCTTCGTCGACCTGCGCGACTCCAGCGGCGTGGTCCAGGTGGTCATCCGCGACGAGGAGGTCGCGCGGCCGCTGCGACAGGAGTTCTGCCTCCGGGTGGTCGGCACCGTCTCCGACCGCCCCGAGGGCAACGCCAACGACGCGCTCCCGACCGGCGCGATCGAGGTCGTGGCGCTGCCCGGTCACGACGGTGTCGAGGTGCTCAGCGAGGCGGCGGCGCTGCCGTTCCCGGTCGAGGAGCACCACACCACGCCGGTCGGCGAGGAGGTGCGGCTGCGGCACCGCTACCTCGACCTGCGCCGACCGGAGATGTCGCGTGCCATCCGGCTGCGCGCGCAGGTCACCCGGCTGATCCGCGAGGTGATGGACGCGCACGACTTCCTCGACGTGGAGACGCCCTACCTCACCCGGTCGACGCCCGAGGGCGCCCGCGACTTCCTGGTGCCGGTACGCCTCCAGCCCGGCCACTGGTACGCGCTGCCGCAGTCGCCGCAGCTGTTCAAGCAGCTGCTGATGGTCGCCGGCCTCGAGCGCTACTACCAGATCGCGCGCTGCTTCCGCGACGAGGACTTCCGTGCCGACCGGCAGCCGGAGTTCACCCAGCTCGACGTCGAGATGAGCTTCGCCGACACCGACGACGTCATCGCCCTCACCGAGGAGGTGCTGGTGCGGCTGTGGCGCGACGTGCTCGGCCACCAGATCGAGACGCCGATCCCGCGGATGACCTACGCCGAGGCGATGCGCCGCTTCGGCATCGATCGGCCCGACCTGCGGTTCGGCTGCGAGCTGGTCGACTGCACCGACTACTTCCGCGAGACGCCGTTCCGCGTCTTCGCGCCCAAGGGCGACGACTGGTACGTCGGCGCCGTGGTCATGCCGGGTGGCGCCGCGCAGCCACGCAAGCAGCTCGACGCCTGGCAGGAGTGGGCCCGCTCCCGCGGCGCCAAGGGCCTCGCCTACGTGCTGGTCCAGGACGACGGCAGCCTCGGCGGCCCGGTCGCCAAGAACCTGCTCGAGGCCGAGCGGGAGGGGCTGGCCGCGCAGGCCGGTGCGCAACCGGGCGACTGTGTCTTCTTCGCGGCCGGACCGCGGTCGGAGGCCCTCGGGCTGCTCGCCGCGACCCGGCTCGAGGTGGGGGAGCGGTGCGGGCTGATCGACCACAGCCGCTGGGAGTTCTGCTGGGTCGTCGACGCCCCGATGTTCGAGCCGGTCGACAAGGACGGCGAGCCCGGCTGGACGGCGATCCACCACCCGTTCACCGCACCGACGGCCGAGTACGCCGCCGACTTCCACGAACGACCCGGCGAGGCGCTGAGCCAGGCCTACGACATCGTGCTCAACGGCACCGAGATCGGTGGCGGGAGCATCCGTATCCACCGCAGCGAGATGCAGCAGCGGGTCTTCGACGTGATCGGGCTGTCCGCCGAGGAGGCGCGCAGCCAGTTCGGCTTCCTGCTGGACGCGTTCGCCTACGGACCGCCGCCGCACGGCGGCATCGCCCTCGGTCTCGACCGGCTCTGCGCCCTGCTGGCCGGCGTGGACTCCATCCGGGACGTGATCGCGTTCCCGAAGACCGCGTCGGGAGGCGACCCCCTCACCGGGGCGCCGACGCCCATCACCGCGGCGCAGCGCCGCGAGGCAGGGATCGACGCCGTACCCGACGACTGAGCAGGTCACAGGCCTGCAACGACCGGCAAGCGTTCCCAGATCGTTACCGGCTGGTGCCCAAACGCCCAGATCGGGTCGTCTACAGTCCGACTCGTTCGAGCCCTTGCTGGCCCGACGTGCAGGGTCCGCGCAAGCCGACGAAGGGTGACCATGTCGCTGCCTCCCGTCGACGCGTTGGTCTCCGACCAAGTCATCGACGCGCCGGACGCCAGCGACAAGGTCCACGGCAAGTCCCCCACCCGGATCGCACTCCAGCGGCTGCGGTCCGACAAGGTCGCAGTCGTGTCGGCGGTGATCATCGCCGTCATCGTGCTGCTCGCCGTGTTCGCTCCGCTGATCTGCAAGCTCATCGGCGTCGAGCTCCGGGCGGGCGACCCGTCCGAGGACCTCAACCTCGCCACCGCCTACGGGCTGGTCGGCCCACCGGAGCAGGCGTTCACCTGGTCGCACCCGCTCGGCATCGCACCGCGCACCGCCAACGACCTGACGGCCGAGTGGCTCTACGGCGCCCGCACCTCGCTCGAGGTGGCGACGGCGGCGGCGGTCCTTTCGACCCTGATCGGCATCGTCGTCGGCCTGGTCGCCGGCTTCAGCCGCGGCTGGCTCGACCGGGTCATCACGTTCGTGATCGACGTGTGCCTGTCCTTCCCGTTCCTGCTCGGCGCGCTGGCCCTGGCCGCCATCCTGATCAACCGCTTCGCCACCGACCTCGACCAGCTCGACCGCGTGCAGTTCGTCTCCCTGGTCGCGGTGCTGACGTTCTTCGGCTGGATGGGCCTGGCCCGACTGATCCGCGGCGAGGTGCTGTCGATGCGCGAACGCGAGTTCGTCGAGGCGGCGCGGGTCATCGGGGTGCCCACCCGGGTCATCCTGTTCCGCGAGCTGCTCCCCAACCTGGTCGCACCGATCGTGGTCTCGTTCTCCCTCGGCCTTCCGGCCTATGTCGCGGCCGAGGCGGGGCTGTCGTTCCTCGGCGTCGGGTTCACCGACCGGCCCAGCTGGGGCTACACGATCGTGCGCGCGCAGAGCTACTTCGAGACGTATCCGTTGTACCTGTGGGCGCCGATCGTCGGGATCATGTTCCTGGTCATCTCGCTCAACCTCCTCGGCGACTCGATCCGGGACGCCTTCGACCCACGCACTCGCCGATGACCCGATGGGGCCAGGCGTAGACAGAATGAAGACCCAGGAAGGGGTTGGACGCACATGCAGGTGAAGAAAGCGGCCGTAGCCGCCCTCAGCGTTGCGGCGCTGGTAGGGCTGGCGGCCTGCTCAGGAAGTGGTGACAGCTCCAGCTCCGGGGACTCTGCAACCTTCGAGGAGGCCGGCTCAGCAGGCAAGGACCAGGACGCCAGCCGGGTCGACGGTCCCGTCGAGATCGACGGTGCCGTCGAGGGCGGCACGATCAACGTGCTGTCCAACGCGGGTCTCACCACGATGGACCCGACCGAGGCCTACTACATCAACACGATGTCGATCAACACCAGCTTCGTGACCCGGACGTTGACACAGTTCGTCTACGACCCGGAGACCGAGAAGACGGTCCTGATCCCCGACCTCGCGACCGACCTGGGCACGCCCAACGAGGACTTCACCGAGTGGACGTTCGAGCTGCGTGAGGGCATCAAGTACGAGAACGGCGACGAGGTCCAGCCCGAGGACTGGATCTGGGGCATCAAGCGCTCGTTCGACCGGGACACCTTCCCCGGCGGCGCGGCCTACTCCAACGAGTACTTCCTCGACGGCGACACCTACAAGGGTCCCTACACCGACCCCGACGCGGAGTGGAACGGCGCCACCATCGAGGGCAACAAGCTGACGATCAAGATGTCCAAGCCGTTCCCGGACATGCCCTACTGGGGCACCTTCCCGGCGATCAGCCCGATGCCCGAGGACGCGAGCGACCCGGAAGAGTACGCGCAGCACCCGCTGTCCACCGGGCCGTACATGTTCGGCGACTACACCCCTGGTGAGTCGCTGCAGCTGGTCCGCAACCCCGAGTGGGACCCGGCGACCGACCCGGGCCGCACCGCCTACCCGGACGAGTACCAGTTCGACCTGACCGAGGACTCCTCGGCGCTGGACGCCAAGATCATCGGCGACCAGGGTGACGCGCAGACGACGATGACCTTCGACTCGGTGCTGCAGTCGGACTACCCGGCGGCGCAGGAGACCGGCAACGTGGTCACCGGCGGAGTGCCGTGCACCAGGTTCCTGTACCTCGACATGCGCAAGATCACCGACATCAACGTGCGCAAGGCGATCGGCTACGCGTTCCCGTACAAGGACTACTGGCTGACCGGCGGGGAGATCGTCGGTGTCACCCGCATTCCCGGCACGACGATCATGCCGCCAGGCACCCCGGGACAGCCCGACTACGACGTCCTCGGCACCAACGGTGACACGACCGACCCGGAGAAGGCCAAGCAGCTGCTGCAGGAGGCTGGCGAGGAGGGCTACCAGCTCGACTTCGTCTTCGCTGCTGACGACCCGATCCAGGTCGACATCAAGAACACCTATGTCGAGGCCTTCGAGGAGGCCGGCTTCACGGCCAACCCGATCGCGTCGACGATCAACAAGATCCCGACGCAGAACCTCAACCCGGACACGCCGATCAACCTCCGCTCCGGCGGCTGGTGCTCGGACTGGCCGAAGGGTTCGTCGTGGATCCCGCCGCTGTTCGGTCCCGAACGGTGGCTCGAACTACTCGATGTTCGACGAGAAGAAGATCACCGACGGCATCCAGGACGTCATCCTGTCCCCGCTCGAGGAGCAGGATGCCGGATGGGGTGCGCTGGACGAGCAGATCATGACCGACTACTACCCGGTCGTGAACGCCGGCTTCTACGGCAACGCCATGCTCCACGGCTCGCGGGTCATGGGCATGGAGAACGACGATGTCGCCGGCATGCCCACGTGGAAGCAGATGTGGGTCCAGCCCGAGGAGTGATGCACTGATCCACACCGATCGGGGTGCGCCCCGCCGGTGAGGTCCCTACCGTGGTGGGGGCGGGCCTGAGGGCCCGTCCCCACCCCGGTGCCCTGCCCGGTCCGAACGAGGAGACCCGGATGCTCGGCTACATCGCACGGCGGCTCATCGGTGCCGCCCTCGTGGTCGTGGTGATCTTCACGCTGGTGTTCCTGCTGTTCTTCTACGGCCCGAGCGACCCCGGTGTTGCCATCTGCAACCGTTCAGGCAACTGCACCGCGGAGCGGGCTGCCCAGCTCAACGAGACGCTCGGGTTCACCAAGCCGATCACCGAGCAGTACGCCGCCTTCGTCAACGGCATCTTCACCGGCCGAGAGATCACCTTCGGCGGCGCCGCGTTCTATTGTGATGCCCCCTGCTTCGGTGCCTCCTACATCACCCGCGAGCCGGTCTCCGAGATCCTGCGAGATCGTTTCCCCGCCACCATCTCGATCGCGGTGGGCGGGGCGATGATCTTCTTCCCGCTCGGCGTGCTGCTCGGCACCCTCGCCGCCCGGCGGCGGGGGACCGGCACCGACCGGATGCTGGTGGGCTCGTCGCTGCTGGTCAGCGCGATCCCCTACTACATCGTGTGCCTGCTGGCCTACCTCTACCTCGTGGTCCAGTGGGGCGTGTTCCCCGACAGTGAGTACTACCCGCTCTTCGAGAACCCGCTGAAGTGGTTCGGCGGGCTGCTCCTGCCCTGGCTGGTGCTCGGCCTGGCGACGTCGACGTCCTACGCGCGGTTCAGCCGCGGCTCGATGATCGAGTCGCTGAGCGAGGACTACGTCCGCACCGCCAAGTCCAAGGGCCTGAGCGACAGACGGGTGACGGTGCGCCACGCGCTGCGTGCTGCCATCGTGCCGGTCGTGACCATCTTCGGCCTCGACTTCGCGGCGCTGCTGGCCGGCACGGTGTTTACTGAGGCCATCTTCGGGATCGACGGCATCGGCAGGACGGCCTTGGGTGCGATCTTCCAGCAGGACTTCCCGGTGGTTCTCGCCACCGTGGTGATCGCGTCGGTCTTCGTCGTCCTGGCCAACGTGGTGGTGGACGTCCTGTACAGCGTCATCGATCCGAGAGTGCGGCTGACGTGAGCGAGTCCCATCCGTCCGGGGCACATGCGGCGCCCGATCCGACCCGCGCGGAGCCGGGCGCCGCGGCCAACGACCCGTTCCTCGTCGTCGAGGACCTGACCGTCCAGTTCCCGACCCACGACGGTCTGGTCAAGGCGGTCTCCGAGCTCAGCTACACCGTCGAGCTCGGCAAGACGCTCGGCATCGTCGGGGAGTCCGGTTCGGGCAAGTCGGTGTCCAGCATGGCCGTCATGGGCCTGCACGACGTCAAGCGCAGCCGGATGGAGGGCTCCATCCGGATCGGCGGCACCGAGGTGATCGGGCTGCCCGAGGCGCAGCTGCGCAAGCTGCGCGGCTCCGCGGCGGCGATGATCTTCCAGGACCCGCTGACGGCGCTGCACCCGTTCTACTCGATCGGCTACCAGATCACCGAGGCCTACCGGGCGCACCACCCGGACGCCTCCCGCGCCGACGGCAAGAAGCGCGCCATCGAGATGCTCGACCGGGTGGGCATCCCGCAGGCCCGCCGCCGGGTCGACGACTACCCGCACCAGTTCTCCGGTGGCATGCGGCAGCGCGCCATGATCGGCATGGCGCTGGTCAACGACCCCAAGCTGCTGATCGCCGACGAGCCGACCACCGCCCTCGACGTCACCGTCCAGGCGCAGATCCTCGACCTGCTGCAGGACCTGCAGCGCGACTTCGGCTCGGCGATCATCATCATCACCCACGACCTCGGGGTGGTGGCCGAGATGGCCGACGACGTGATGGTGATGTACGCCGGACGCGCGGTCGAGGTCGGCGCCGGCAAGGAGATCCTCACCCACCCGGAGATGCCCTACACCTGGGGTCTGCTGTCCAGCATCCCCGAGCTCGCGGGTGACACCACCAAGCGGCTGCACCCGATCCCGGGCACACCGCCGAGCCTGCTGAGCCCGCCCGACCGGGTGCGCGTTCAACCCCCGGTGCGCCTTCACCGCCGAGGTGCCGGGCGATCTGTGCACGACCCAGGTGCCCGACCTGTCACCGGGCGGACGCGGACCCGGACACGTCAAGCGCTGCCACCTCAAGGACCCCGACGCCGTGTTCGCGCGGCTGCAGGTCGAACAACCCGAGCTCGCCGCCCTCTCCAGCGGGGACGCCCCACCTGTCACCGACCTGCACCAGGAGAGCGCGACATGACGGCGTCGACCGAGACCGGGCCCGCGCGGCCCCGCAGGGCTCCGGGTCGGGCGGCCCGCTGCTCGAGGTCAAGGATCTCGTCAAGCACTTCCCGATCCGCTCCTCCGGTCTGGTGCGCCGCACCATCGGTCAGGTGCAGGCCGTCGACGGCGTCAACTTCTCCGTCGACGCCGGTGAGGCGCTGGGGCTGGTGGGGGAGTCCGGCTGCGGCAAGTCCACCACCGGCCGGCTGATCACCCGGCTGTACGAACCGACCAGTGGCGAGATGAACTTCGACGGCCGGGACCTCGCGCCGCTGTCGTCGAAGCAGATGCTGCCGATCCGGCGCGACGTGCAGATGATCTTCCAGGACCCGTACTCCTCGCTGAACCCCCGGCACACGGTGGGCTCGATCATCGCCACGCCGCTGCGTACGCACAACGTCGTCCCCAAGAAGGGGCTGCTGCCGCGGGTCCAGGAGCTGCTGGAGCTGGTGGGGCTCAACCCCGAGCACTACAACCGCTATCCCAGCGAGTTCTCCGGCGGCCAGCGGCAGCGGATCGGCATCGCCCGCGCGCTGGCGCTGCAGCCCAAGCTGATGGTCGCCGACGAGCCGGTGTCTGCGCTCGACGTGTCCATCCAGGCGCAGGTGGTCAACCTGCTCCAGGACCTGCAGCGCGAGTTCGGCATCGCGTTCCTGTTCATCGCCCACGACCTCGCCGTGGTGCGGCACTTCTGCCCCGAGATCGCCGTGATGTACCTCGGCAAGATCGTCGAGGTCGGCGACCGCACGACGATCTACGCGCGCCCGCAGCACCCCTACACCCAGGCGCTGCTGTCGGCGATCCCCGAGGTGAGCCAGGCGGCCACGGGCGGGCGGCGCGAGCGGATCCGGCTCACCGGCGACGTCCCGAGCCCGATCGACCCGCCGTCGGGATGCCGGTTCCGTACCCGGTGCTGGAAGGCGCAGGACCTCTGCGCGGAGAAGGAGCCGCCGCTGCTGCAGATCGGGCACGGCGACGCCCCGATGGGGCACCGGGTGGCCTGCCACTTCGCCGCCCCGCCCGGCGAGGAGCGCACCACCCCGCTCACCGAGGCCGACGCCGTCGCCTAGCGGGCCCAGGTTTCCCACGGTCCCGTGGGAAACCCGAGCGGCACCTCGCGTCGTGACGCGGGGGAACCGTCGGTTTCGCGGTGCAAGCACGGCGCCGCCGACCCCGCCGACGCGCGTGATCGGCTGCGCTGCTGCACTCCGCCGGCCGGGGAAGACACCGGGCTAGGGTCGCTGCCGTGGACGGTGACGCGCTCTTCGACGTGCCCGTGGCCGCTGCCCGGGCGCCGGGCGGCGGCAGCCTGGCCGACCCCGCCCACGCGGGCAGCCCGCTCGCCGTGCGGATGCGGCCGCGCACGCTCGACGAGCTGGTGGGCCAGGACCACCTGCTGGTCGAGGGATCGCCGCTGCGGCGCCTGATCGAGGGCGACCAGCCGATGTCGGTGCTGCTGTGGGGCCCGCCCGGCACCGGCAAGACCACGATCGCCGCCCTGCTGAGCCTGGCCACCGGGCGGGACTTCGTCGAGATCTCGGCGGTCTCCGCGGGGGTCAAGGACGTCCGCGCCGTGCTCGACTCCGCCCGCGCGTCGCTGGCGCGCGGCGGTCGCGAGACGGTGCTGTTCGTCGACGAGGTGCACCGCTTCTCCAAGGCCCAGCAGGACGCGCTGCTGCCCGGGGTGGAGAACCGGCTGGTGTCGCTGGTGGCCGCCACCACGGAGAACCCGCACTTCGCCGTGATCGCGCCGCTGCTGTCGCGGTCGCTGCTGCTGACGCTGCAGCCGCTGGAGGCGGCCGACGTCGAGGCGCTGCTGCGCCGGGCGATCGCCGACGAGCGGGGTCTCGCCGGCGCCGTGGGCATCGACGAGGAGGCGCATGGACCACCTGGTACGGCTGGCGGGCGGCGACGGACGGCGCGGACTGACCTACCTCGAGGCGGCGGCCCAGGCGGCGCACTCGCGCGGGCTCGACGACATCGACGTGGAGACCGCCGCCCTCGCGGTCGACCGGGCGGCGGTGCGCTACGACCGCGCCGGCGACCAGCACTACGACGTCACCAGCGCGCTGATCAAGTCGATCCGTGGATCCGACGTCGACGCGGCCCTGCACTACCTGGCCCGGATGGTCGAGGCCGGCGAGGACCCACGGTTCCTGGCCCGGCGGCTGGTGATCCTGGCCAGCGAGGACATCGGGCTGGCCGATCCCACCGCGCTCACCACGGCCAACGCCGCCGCCCAGGCGGTGGCGACCATCGGGCTGCCCGAGGGGCGGATCATCCTGGCCCAGGCGGTGATCGCCCTGGCGCTGGCGCCGAAGTCGAACGCCGTCATCGAGGCCATCGGCGCCGCCGTCGCCGACGTACGCGCCGGTGCGACCGGCCCGGTCCCGCCGCACCTGCGAGACGCCCACTACCGCGGTGCCAAGGACCTCGGCCACGGGCAGGGCTACCGCTACGCCCACGACGACCCCCGTGGCGTCGTCGGCCAGCAGTACGCCCCCGACGAGGTGCACGGCCGGCACTACTACACGCCGACCCGGCGCGGCGCCGAGGCGGACTACGCCGACCGGTTGGAGCGGATCCGGCAGGTGCTGGCCGCTGGGACGCGACGAGGACGGCGACTGATTTGGCAGGCCCGCCCTTTGGGTAGGGTCGACGCCATGTCCGGACCCCAGCTGGCTGCCTGGCTGGCAACCGCGGTGGCCCTCGTCGCGCTGCTCGGCGTCGTACTCCTGCTGGTGCAGGTGCGACGGCTGCGCGCGGCCGTGAGCGCGCCCGCGGTCCCGGCGCCGGAGCGGGAACCCGTTCCTCCGCCCTCTCCGGACGCGCCGACCGGCCGCCGGCACGGCGCTCGAGCCGGTGCCGGGCGCCGTCCCGGCCCGCCCGGTTTGGAGCTGGTGCCGACCGAGGCCGGGGTGGTGCCCGAGCTGGTGCCGGCCGACGCCGAGGTGGTGCCCACGCACAGCGAGATCGCGGCGGCCACGCTCAGCCACCCGCTGGTGCGGGTGGCGGCGCTGTCCTACGGCATCCGGCACGCGCTGCGCGAGGAGAACCGCGACCGGGTGCCGCGCGCTGGTGCGCCGCGACATCCGGCGTCGGCACAAGGTCCGCCGCCGGGCCGCGCGCCGGGCGGCACGGGTGGTGCCCATCCGCCCGGCGGACACCGAGCCGTGAGGAGTCGGCGTCATGACCGCGCGCGCGTTCTGGTTCGCGGTCGGCACCGGCGCGGGCATCTACACGACGATGAAGGCACGCAAGCTGGTCTACCGGCTCTCCCCGGAAGGGGTGTCGGACCAGGTGGCGGCACTCGGCCTCGGGCTGCGTACGCTCGCGGCCGACGTGCGCGACGGCATGACGGAACGGGAGGACGAGCTGCTGACCCAGCTGGGGCTCGAGCCGCGTCGAGCTCCCGGGGGCGCGCCGCCCCTGGCTGGCGCAGCGCCCGCCCTCGCCGTCCGCAGCACGCCGTCTGCCAGTCCTGGCAGCCCAGTCCGGAGGGACACCCCCTGATGCAGACCGCGGAGATCCGCCGTCGCTTCCTCAGCCACTTCGCGCAGCACGACCACCACGTGGTGCCGAGCGCGTCACTGCTCTACGACGACCCCAACCTGCTGTTCGTCAACGCCGGCATGGTGCCGTTCAAGCCCTACTTCCTCGGCCAGGAGACGCCGCCGTGGCAGCGCGCCACGAGCGTGCAGAAGTGCGTGCGCACGTTGGACATCGAGGAGGTGGGCAAGACCACCCGGCACGGCACCTTCTTCGAGATGTGCGGCAACTTCTCGTTCGGCGACTACTTCAAGGAAGGCGCCATCGAGCTCGGCTGGGACCTGGTCACCAAGCCGCAGTCCGAGGGCGGGTTCGGCTTCGACGAGTCCCAGCTGTACGCCAGCGTCTACCTCGACGACGACGAGGCGGTCGAGCTGTGGAAGCGGGTGGCCGGCCTGTCCGACGACCGCATCGTCCGGCTCGGCATGAAGGACAACTACTGGTCCATGGGCGTGCCCGGGCCGTGCGGCCCGAGCTCGGAGATCCTCATCGACCGGGGCCCCGCGTTCGGCGCCGACCGGGACTGGGAGGCCGGCGACCGCTACATGGAGTTCTGGAACCTCGTGTTCATGCAGAACATCCGGGGCGAGGGGCCGGGCAAGGAGGGCTTCCCGATCCTCGGTGAGCTGCCGAACAAGAACATCGACACCGGCATGGGTCTCGAGCGGGTCGCCTACCTGCTGCAGGGCGTCGACAACATGTACGAGATCGACGAGATCCGCCCGGTGATCGGCACCGCCGAGCAGCTGTCCGGCCGCCGCTACGGCGCCGAGCACCAGGACGACGTGCGGATGCGGGTGGTCGCCGACCACGTGCGCAGCGGCATGATGCTGATCGCCGACGGGGTCGCGCCGGGCAACGAGGGCCGCGGCTACGTGCTGCGGCGGCTGCTGCGCCGCGCGGTCAACTCGATGCGGCTGCTCGGCGTCGACGAGCCGACGCTGCCGGTGCTGATGCCGGTCGCCAAGGCCGGGCTGGCGGAGTCCTACCCCGAGCTCGAGCGCTCCTTCGACCGGATCAGCCAGGTCGCCTACGCCGAGGAGGAGGCGTTCCGCCAGACCCTGCGTGCGGGCACGCAGATCTTCGACGTCGCGATCCAGCAGACCCGCGGCCGCGGCGAGCGGCGGCTGTCGGGCGACGCGGCGTTCCAGCTGCACGACACCTACGGGTTCCCGATCG
Organism: uncultured Actinomycetota bacterium; assembly: GCA_963801045.1. Classification (GTDB taxonomy): domain Bacteria; phylum Actinomycetota; class Actinomycetes; order Propionibacteriales; family Nocardioidaceae; genus JACCWP01. The sequence goes on along the minus strand of CAWDDC010000001.1, from coordinate 93,471 downwards.
ACCTGACCCTCGAGATGGCGTCCGAGCAGGGCCTGGACGTCGACGAGGACGGCTTCCGCGCGGCTGATGGCCGAGCAGCGCGAGCGGGCCAAGGCCGACTCCCGGTCCAAGAAGGGTCAGCACGCCGACACCACGTTCTACCGCGAGGCGGTCGACCGGACCGGCACGACCGAGTCGCTGGCGTTCGACACGCTGACCAGCCCGGCCCGGGTGCAGCGGCTGCTGGGCACCGACGGCGCGCTCGAGGTGGCCGGCAGCGGCGACCTGGTCGAGGTCGTGCTCGACCGCACGCCGTTCTACGCCGAGTCGGGCGGACAGGCCGCCGACACCGGCGCGCTGGTCTGGCCGGGCGGACGCGGCGAGGTCATCGACGTGCAGAGCCCGGTGGCCGGCCTCGTCGTGCACCAGGTGCGGGTGCTCGAGGGCGAGCTCGACCAGCGGCGCCGAGCTCGAGGCCAGCGGTCGACGAGCAGTGGCGGCTCGGCGCCTGCCAGGCGCACAGCGGCACCCACATCGTGCACGCGGCGCTGCGCGAGATCCTCGGCCCGACGGCGACCCAGACCGGGTCGTACAACAAGCCCGGCTACCTGCGGCTCGACTTCGGCTGGAACGACACGGTCGGCTCGGGGCAGGTGCAGGAGCTCGAGCAGGCGTCCAACGAGGCGCTGCGGGCCGACCTGGAGGTCTCCGCGCAGGTGATGCCGCTGCAGCAGGCGCGGCGACATGGGCGCGATGGCGCTGTTCGGCGAGCGCTACCCGGACCTCGTCCGGGTGGTCGAGATCGGCGGGCCCTGGTCGCGCGAGCTGTGCGGTGGCACCCACGTGGAGCGCTCGGCGCAGATCGGCACCCTGGTGCTGATGCCGATCTCGTCGGTCGGCGCGGGCAACCGCCGGGTCGAGGCGTTCGTCGGGCTGGAGGGCTTCGGCTACCTGACCCGCGAGCGCGACCTCGTCACCCGGCTGGCCGAGATCCTCAAGACGCCGCGCGACGACGTGCCCGCCCGGGTGCAGGACATGGTCGAGCGGCTCCGGACCGCGGAGAAGGAGCTCGAGGCCGTACGCGTCGAGCGGCTGCTCTCGTCGGCCGCCGACCTGGCGGCCGGCGCGCGCACCGTCGGCGACGTGGCCCTGGTGACCACCCAGGCGCCCGAGGGCGCGGGTGCGCCGCAGGTGCGCACGCTCGCGCTCGACGTGCGCGGCCGGCTCCCGAGCGACCGGCCCGCCGTGGTCGCGGTCGTGGGCGCGACGGCGGGCAAGCCGGCGCTGGTCGTGACCGTCAACGACGCCGCCCGCGACCGGGGCCTGTCGGCCAGCGCGCTGGTCAAGGTCGCCGCCGGGGTGCTCGGCGGCAGCGGGGGAGGCCGCGACGACGTCGCGCAGGGCGGTGGCGCCACGCTGACAGGCGCGGACGCCGACGACCGGCTGTCCCGGTCGCTGGCCGAGGTCGAGCGCGCGGTCAAGGAGACGGCTCCGTGAGCGGCCGGGTGGGATCTGCCGCGTGACGGTGCCGCGCGAGGTACGACGCGGCGTCCGGCTCGGAGTGGACGTCGGTGACGTCCGCATCGGGGTGGCGCGCAGCGACCCCGACGCCTCCATCGCCACGCCGGTGGAGACCGTGCCGGCCGGTGCCGGGTCGGTGGCCCGGCTGGTCGCGCTGGCGGCCGAGCACGACGCGCTGGAGGTGGTCGTCGGCCTGCCCCGCTCGCTGTCCGGCCGCGAGGGGCCGGCCGCGACCAGGGTCCGGGCCTACGCCGTGACCCTGGCGACCGCGCTCTCGCCGCGGCCGGTCCGGCTGGTCGACGAGCGGCTCAGCACGGTGGCGGCGGAGCGTACGTTGCGGGAGCGTGGACGGCGGGGCAGGAAGCAGCGCGAGGTGGTCGACCAGCAGGCGGCCGTGGTCATCCTGCAGACTGCCCTGGACACCGAGCGGACCCGGGGGACCGCGCCGGGCGAACACATCGACCCGGCCGACCCAGGTGACGTGGAGACGACGTGAGCGAGCTCGACCTGCGGATGAAGCATCCGCACCGGTCCCACAAGGGCCGCACCGGCCGCAGCTGCCTGGTGGCGCTGATCGCCGTGGCCGTCGTGGTCGGCGCCCTCACCGTGGTGGTCTGGCGCGGAGCTGACATGGTCGCCGGCTGGTTCGCCGACCCCGAGGACTACTCCGGGCAGGGCAGCGGCTCGGTGCGGGTCGAGGTCGTGCCGGGAGACTCCGCCGCCGCCATCGGCGCGACGCTGGAGGAGGCCGGCGTCGTCGCCAGCGCCGAGGCCTTCACCGACGCGGCCGCGGCAGACCCGCGGTCGCGGTCGATCCAGCCCGGCCGCTACGAGATGCACGAGCAGATGTCCGCGACCGCGGCACTCGACCTGCTGGTCGAGGGGCGAGGCGGTGGTCGACGACGACGTCACCGTGCCCGAGGGCTTCACGGTGCAGGAGGCGCTGGCCCGGCTGGCCGACGACAGCGACCTCAGCGCCAACGCAGCTGGCCGACGGCGGCGCGAGACACCGGCAAGCTCGGGCTCCCGGCCTGGTCCGGTGGCGACGTCGAGGGATTCCTGTTCCCGTCCACCTACACGATCGATCCCGGCGTCAGCGCGACCGACGTGCTCGGCGCAGATGGTCAGCCGGTTCCGCGAGGTGTCCGACGAGATCTCGCTGGAGAAGGGCGCGCGGCAGCTGGGCGTCTCCCCGCGCGAGGTGGTGATCGTGGCCAGCCTGATCGAGGCCGAGGCGAGCCGGTCCCAGGACCTCGGCAAGGTGGCGCGGGTCATCTACAACCGGCTCGACGACGGCATGAAGCTGCAGCTGGACTCCACCGTGAAGTTCGCCGAGGGCTCCAGCGACTCGATCTACACCACGCCGGAGGAGCGGGACAACCCGTCCCTCTACAACACCTACCAGCACGAGGGGCTGCCGCCGACGGCGATCAACTCGCCCGGCGAGCGGGCGCTGCGGGCCGCGCTCGACCCGACGCCGGGCGACTGGATGTACTTCGTGACCGTCGACCTCGAGACCGGGCGCACCCTGTTCGCCGAGACCTACCGCGAGCACCAGCAGTACGTCGCGAAGCTCGACGCCTACTGCGAGGACAGCGACCTGTGCTGACATGAGCGAGCGAGCCCCCGGCGCGCGACGCTGCGGGGTGCTCGGGCACCCGATCGACCACTCGTTGTCGCCGCTGCTGCACCGCACCGCCTACGCCGAGCTGGGCCTGGACTGGACGTACGACGCGCACGACGTCTCCGCCGACGCCCTGCCGGGCTTCCTCGACCGGCTCGACCCGAGCTGGCGGGGGCTGTCGCTCACCATGCCGCTCAAGCGGGCGGTCCTGCCGCTGCTGGACGATCTCGACGACGCCGCCCAGGCCGTCGGCGCCGTCAACACGGTGCTCCTCGACGGCGACGGCCGGCACGGCGCCAACACCGACGTGCCGGGCCTGGTCACGGCCCTGCGCGCCGCCGCGCCGGCCGGTGCGGTGCCGGCGCGTGGCACCGTCGTCGGCGGCGGCGCCACGGCGGCCTCGGCGCTCGCCGCCCTGGCGGCCCTGGGCTGCGCGGACGTCGAGGTACGTGTCCGCGAACCGGTCCGGGCCGAGGAGACGCTGCGCACGGGACGGGCGCTCGGGCTGGCGGTGCGGGTCGCGCGGCTGGACGCCGCCTGGTCCGGCACCGTCCGACGTCCTGGTGTCCACCGTGCCGTCCGGGGCGGCTGCCCGGCTGGTGCCGGACGTCGCGCTGGCCGCCGGGGTCGTCGCCGACGTGGTCTACGACCCGTGGCCCTCGCCGCTGCTGGCCCGGGCGGCACGCGCGGGCGCCCGCACCGTCACCGGCCTCGACCTGCTGGTGCACCAGGCGGCCGAGCAGGTGCGGCTGATGTGCGGCCAGCAGGTGGCTCCCGGCACCGCTGCTCGCCGCCGCGCTCGCGGCTGTGGACGATCGACAGGGCACCGGCCCCACCGGCGGATACCCTCCGGGTTCGTGACTCCCGATGCCGCGCTGGGCCGGCGCGCTGTCGGCCGTCGTGGCGGGCGTGGGCGGGCTGCTGGTGCCGCGGGTGCTGGCCCGGCTGCCCGAGCCGGAACCTGAGCCGCCGAGCCGGACGAGCCGTCGAGCCCGCCGAGCCCGACGGCCGGCGACGAGGCGGACGGCGACGTCACCTCCGTGGTCCCCGACCGCGCGGCGGCGCCACCGGTGCCGCCCAAGATCGCGTACGCGGAGCTGGCGGCCCGACCGGGCCTCGCGCTGCAGTGCGCCGTCGTCGCCGCGGCGGCTGCCGCAGCGATGGGCGTGAGCCGGGGACTCGAGCCCGACCTGCCGGTGTGGATCTTCCTGGCGGTGCTCGGCGTGGCCCTCGGCTACGTCGACTGGCGCACCCGGCTGCTGCCGATGCGACTGGTCACGCCGGCCTACGGCGTGGTGGTGGCGCTGCTGCTGGTCGCCTACGCGGTGGAGCGGGACAACGCCCAGGCGCTCCGCGCGGTGATCGCCTGGGTCGCGGTCTTCGCGGTCTACTTCCTGCTCTGGTTCGTCTACCCCCGTGGCCTCGGCTACGGCGACGTGCGGCTGTCGGGGCTGCTCGGCCTGTCGCTCGGCTGGCTGGGCTGGTCGGCGGTGGTGGTGGGGACGTACGCCGGGTTCCTGCTCGGTGCGGTCGTGGGCGGTGTCCTGGTGCTGTTCCGCGTGGTCGACCGGCGCGGCTACCCGTTCGGGCCGTTCATGCTGGTCGGGGCGCTGCTCGGCGTGCTGGTGGCCGGGGGAGACCTCGCCTTCTGGGACTGATCGGGCCTCCAGGGCGGCATGGAACACTTGCGGGCATGCTGCGATGGCTCACGGCGGGGGAGTCGCACGGCCCTGCCCTGGTGGCGGTGCTGGAGGGACTGCCCGCCGGCGTACCGGTCACGACCGCGCTGGTGTCCGACGCCCTGGCCCGGCGCCGGCTCGGCTACGGGCGGGGTGCCCGGATGAGCTTCGAGCAGGACGAGCTCGACTTCCTGGGCGGGGTGCGGCACGGGCTGAGCCTCGGCAGCCCGATCGCGATCCGGATCGGCAACACCGAGTGGCCGAAGTGGGAGCAGGTGATGGCCGCCGATCCGGTAGACCCCGACGAGCTGGCGAAGCCTGGCGCGCAACGCTCCGCTCACCCGGCCCCGGCCGGGTCACGCCGACCTGGTCGGCATGCAGAAGTACGGCTTCGACGAGGCCCGGCCGGTGCTCGAGCGCGCCAGCGCCCGGGAGACCGCGGCCCGGGTGGCGCTGGGCGCCGTCGCGCACGAGTTCCTGCAGGACGGTGTGCGGCGCCCGGGTGCTCAGCCACGTCGTCGGCCTGGGCACGGTCGAGGTGCCCGTCGGCACCGTCCCCGGCCCCGACGACCAGGACCGCATCGACGCCGACCAGGTGCGGTGCGCCGACGCCGCGACCGCCAAGGCGATGGTCGACGAGATCGACGCCGCCCACAAGGACGGCGACACGCTCGGCGGCGTGGTCGAGGTCGTGGTCCACGGCCTCCCGCCGGGTCTCGGCAGCCACGTGCACGGCGACCGCAGGCTGGACGCGAGGCTGGCCGGTGCGCTGATGGGCATCCAGGCGATCAAGGGCGTCGAGGTGGGCGACGGTTTCGAGCTGGCCCGCACCCGGGGGTCGGCTGCGCACGACGAGATGGTTCCCGGGCCGGCAGGGGGTGCGCCGCACGTCCGGCCACTCGGGCGGCACCGAGGGCGGCATGTCGACCGGCGACGTCCTGCGCGTGCGGGCCGCGATGAAGCCGATCTCGACCGTCCCGCGTGCCCTGCGCACGGTCGACGTACGCACCGGTGAGGCCGCCGCCGCGCACCATCAGCGCTCCGACGTCTGCGCCGTCCCGGCGGCCGGGGTCGTCGCCGAGGCGATGGTCGCCCTGGTGCTGGCCGACGCGGTGCTGGAGAAGTTCGGTGGCGACGCCGTGGCCGAGACCAGGCGCAACGTCGAGGGCTACCTCGCCGACCTCGCCGGGCGCACCCACCGCGCAGCCACCCCGTGAGGCGTCCGTGACGGCCGTCGTGGTGCTGGTCGGCCCACCCGGCGCCGGCAAGACCACCGTGGCCGGGCTGCTGGCGGCCAGGCTCGGCGTCGACGTGCGCGACACCGACGTCGACGTCGAGACCGGTGCCGGTGCCGGGGTGGCCGAGATCTTCGTCGACCACGGCGAGGCGCACTTCCGCGAGCTCGAACGCGCCGCCGTCGCCCGGGCGGTGACCGAGCACGACGGCGTGGTCGCGCTGGGCGGCGGCGCGGTGCTCGACCCGAGCACCCGCGCGCTGCTGCAGGGCCAACCGGTCGTGTTCCTCGACGTGGGCGTCTCCGAGGCGGCCTCCCGGGTCGGCCTGGGCACGCCTCGGCCGCTGCTGCTGGGCAACGTCCGCGCCCAGCTCAAGACCCTGCTGGACGAGCGGCGCCCGCTCTACACCGCCGTGGCGGCGGCGACGGTGCCCACCGACGGGCGCACGCCGGACCAGGTCGCCGACGCCGTGCTGGCCGAGCTCTCCGTCCTGGCCGGCGGACCGAGGACACCCGATGGCGGGTGACACCACCATCCGGGTCGACACCGCGCGGCCTTACGACGTCGTCGTCGGCCACGGGCTGCTCGACCGGCTCACCGACCTGGTGGGCCCCGAGGCCCGGCGGGTCGCCGTCATGCATCCCGGCTCGCTGCAGGGGCTCGGCGAGCAGGTCCGCGCCGCCCTGGAGGCGCACGGCTACGAGGCGCACGGCGTGCCGGTGCCCGACGCCGAGGCGGCCAAGACCGCCGACGTCGCGGCGTCGTGCTGGTCGCTGTTCGGCCGGATCGGCATGACCCGCTCCGACGCGGTGGTCGGGGTCGGCGGCGGTGCCACCACCGACCTGGCCGGCTTCGTCGCCGCCTGCTGGCTGCGCGGGGTGCGGGTGGTGCAGGTGCCGACCACCCTGCTCGGCATGGTCGACGCCGCGGTCGGCGGCAAGACCGGCATCAACACCGCCGAGGGCAAGAACCTGGTCGGCGCCTTCCACGAGCCCGCCGGCGTGCTCTGCGACCTGGCCTCGCTGGAGACCCTGCCCCGCGCCGACCTGGTGGCCGGGCTGGCCGAGGTGGTCAAGTGCGGCTTCGTGGCCGACCCGGTGGTGCTCGACCTGGTGGAGGGTGCGCCCGCGGCGGCCGTCGACCCTGCCGGTCCGCTGCTGCGTGAGCTGGTCGAGCGGGCCGTACGGGTCAAGGCGGCCGTGGTCGCCGGCGACCTGCGTGAGACCGGCGGGGTGGGCGGTGGGATCGGCCGCGAGGCGCTCAACTACGGCCACACCCTCGGACACGCGGTGGAGCAGGTGGAGGGCTACACCTGGCGGCACGGGGAGGCGGTGGCGGTGGGGCTGGTGTTCGCCGCCGAGCTGAGCCGGCTCGCCGGTCGGCTGGACGCGGCGACGACGGCCCGGCACCGCTCGGTGCTGCGGCTGCTCGGGCTGCCGACGACGTACGGCGGCGACTCCTGGCCACAGCTGCTGGACGTCATGCGGGTGGACAAGAAGTCCCGCGGCGACACCCTGCGGTTCGTCGTGCTCGACGGGCTGGCCGAGCCCGCCGTGCTGACCGGACCGGATCCCCGCCTGCTCGAGGCCGCCTACGCCGCGCTGTCCCCGCCCGTCCCCGACCCGTCCCCCGACCCGTCCCCCGACTTGTCACCCGACCTGTCACCGTGAGACCGCCAGCTATGGCGTTCTGGCGGTGACGAGTCGCGGGCGGGGCGCAACTAGGGTGGGGCGATGCCCGATCTCGAGAACGCCCGTCGGGACCGCCTGCGCACGGTGCTGGCCGAGCAGGAGCTCGACGCCGCGCTGGTGACCGACCTCGTCAACGTGCGCTACCTGACCGGCTTCACCGGTTCCAACGGCGCGCTGCTGCTGACGGCCGAGCGCGCAGCCTTCGCCACCGACGGCCGCTACACCGATCAGGCAGCGGCGCAGTGCCCCGACCTGCCGACCACGACCACCCGCACGCTCACCCGCGACCTGCTGGCGGCTGCGGGCGACGCACGGCGGGTGGGGGTCGAGACGCACGTGCTCACCGTCGACGCCCACGCGGCACTGGCCGCGCAGGCGGGCGACGCAGTCGCGTTGGTCCCGCTCGGTCGTGCAGTCGAAGGGCTGCGACAGGTCAAGGACGATGTCGAGATCGCCGCACTGACCCGTGCCTGCGCCATCTCGACGGCCGCGCTGGCCGAGCTGCTCGCCGGACCCCTGCTCGGCCGCACCGAGCGCGAGGTGGCTCGCGACCTCGAGTGGCGGATGTTCGCGCTCGGCGCCGAGGCGATCGCGTTCGACACCATCTGCGCCAGCGGCCCGCACAGCGCCGTGCCGCACCATGCGCCCACCGACCGGGTGCTCGCCCGCGGCGACCTGCTCAAGATCGACTTCGGGGCGCGCGTCGACGGCTACCACGCCGACTGCACCCGCACCTCCGTGCTGGGCGAACCCGCCGACTGGCAGGTGGAGATCCACCAGGCCGTACGCGACGCGCAGCAGGCCGGCGTCGAGGCGATGGTGGCCGGCACCCCCGCCGCGACACCCGACGCGGTCGCGCGTGAGGTGCTGGACAAGGCCGGCTGGCTGGAACGGTTCACGACCGGCATCGGGCACGGGGTCGGCCTGCAGATCCACGAGGACCCGTTCGTCGGCCCGCGCAACCCCGGTACACTCGGCGACCGCACCCCGGTCACGATGGAACCCGGTGTCTACCTGCCTGGTCGTGGTGGGGTGCGCATCGAGGACACCCTCGTGGTGGGCGCGCCGGCACCGACGGTGCTGACCGACGCCCCCCGGGAGCTCCTCGTCGTCGGCTGACCGCGCCGAGCCCGTACGACCCGCCGACCGAAGGACGCGAGACAGCACGCATGGCCTCCACCAACGACCTCAAGAACGGCATGGTCCTCAACCTCGACGGCCAGCTGTGGTCGGTCATCTGGTTCCAGCACCACAAGCCCGGCAAGGGCGGAGCGATGGTCAAGACCAAGCTCAAGAACGTCCTCTCCGGCAAGATCGTCGACAAGACGTTCAACGCCGACGTCAGGGTCGACACCGCCAACGTCGACAAGCGCCAGATGACTTATCTGTACAACGACGGTGAGTCCTACGTGTTCATGGACTCCGAGACCTTCGACCAGATCCCGTTGTCCGACGGCATCGTCGGCGACGCGTCGCACTTCCTGCTGGACAACCAGGACGCCATGGTCGCCGTGCACGAGGGCACCCCGCTCTACATCGAGCTGCCGGCGGCCGTCGAGCTCACGGTGGAGTACACCGAGCCGGGGCTGCAGGGCGACCGTTCGACCGGCGGTACCAAGCCCGCCCGGCTCGAGACGGGCTACGAGATCGCGGTGCCGTTGTTCATCACCAGCGGCGAGCGGGTCAAGGTCGACACCCGCGACGGCAGCTACCTGGGACGCGTCAGCGGGTGAGCGCACGGACGAAGGCCCGCAAGCGCGCGCTGGACATCATGTACGAGTCCGAGCTGCGCGGACTGCCGCTGGACGGCACCTTGCGCGAGCGGACCGACGACCGCGCCGCGGAGGGTGCGCCGCTCAACCCCTACACGGTCGCGCTGGTGGCGGGTGTCGTCGAGCACCAGGAGGCGATCGACCGGCTGCTTGCTGCCTACTCCGTCGGCTGGACGCTCGACCGGATGCCCGCCGTCGACCGCAACCTGCTGCGGCTCGGAGCGTACGAGATCCTGCACGCCGACGACGTGCCCGACGAGGTGGCGATCAGCGAGGCGGTGGCGCTCGCGCACCAGCTCTCGACGGACGATTCGGCCGGATTCGTCAACGGCATCCTCGCCCGACTCGCAGAACGTAACCCATCCGTAGCCTCTTGAGCGGGCGGTTCGCCCTCGTTGGAGTGGCCAGTGGGTTAAGGTCCGGCCTAGTTGGCGGGTCGACCACGAAGGGGGACCAGTGACGGGGCTTCCGTTCTGGGAGTACGTAGAGACCTTTCGCGACGAGCTGATCACCAAGACGATCCAGCACCTGCTGCTGTCGTTGTACGTGCTGCTGCTCGCCACCGTGCTCGGCATCCTGCTCGGGATGCTGACCTACCGCAGCAAGCTGCTCTCGGCGACGTCGATCGGGCTGCTGGCGATCGGGTTCACCATCCCCAGCATCGCCTTGTTCGGCCTGCTGGTCCCCGTGTTCGGCCTCGGCCTCGCGGTGGGCTTCCCGGTGATCACGATGTACGGCCTGCTGCCGGTGCTCCGCAACACGATCGTCGGGCTCAACAGCGTGGACAAGCCGACACTGGATGCCGCACGCGGCATCGGCATGGGGCGGTTGCGCATCCTGCTCCGGATCGAGATGCCGCTGGCCTGGCCGGTGATCCTCACCGGGGTCCGTGTCTCGGCACAGCTGATCGTCGGCATCGTCGCGATCGGCGCCTACGTCAGCGTCCCGGGACTCGGCGAGCTGCTGTTCGACTCGCTGCAGAACCTCGGCTCCGCCAACAAGCTGCAGCAGGCGATCGCCGCCACCGTGCTCGTCGCTGCGATCGCGCTGGTGCTCGACGCCGCCTTCGTACTGGTCCGTCGCTTCTCCACCCCGAGGGGGATCCGTGTCTGACTCCACGACGAGCACCGCCAGCGGCAAGGGGGTCTCGCACGAGGCCGGCGGTGTCCCCATCGTGCTCGACGGGGTGACCAAGCGCTATCCGGGCACCGACAGCGCGGCGGTCGACAACATCACGTTGGAGGTCGCTGCCGGCGACATCGTGATGCTGGTCGGACCCGTCCGGGTGCGGCAAGACCACGACGATGCGCATGATCAACCGCCTGATCGAGCCGACCTCGGGCCGGATCACCATCGACGGCGAGGACGTCCTCAAGCTCAACGACGTCAAGCTGCGGCGCACCATCGGCTACGTCATCCAGCAGATCGGTCTCTTCCCGCACCTCACCATCCAGCAGAACGCCGGCATGGTGCCCAAGCTGCTGGGGTGGGACAAGAAGCGGATCGACGCCCGGGTCGACGAGATGCTCAACGTCGTCGGCCTGGAGCCCTCGGAGTTCGCGCACCGGTTCCCCCGGCAGCTGTCCGGCGGCCAGCAGCAACGCGTCGGGGTGGCCCGCGCCCTCGCCGCCGACCCGCCGATCATGCTGATGGACGAGCCGTTCGGCGCCGTCGACCCGATCACCCGCACCAAGCTGCAGGACGAGTTCCTCAACCTGCAGAAGCAGCTGAAGAAGACGATCGTGTTCGTCACGCACGACTTCGACGAAGCCGTGAAGATGGGCGACAAGATCGCCGTGCTGGCCAAGGGCTCGCGGATCGCGCAGTACGACCGGCCGGAGGAGATCCTCACCAGCCCGGCCGACGACTTCGTGGCCGGCTTCGTGGGTCAGGGCGCCACCCTCAAGCGGCTGCAGCTCGAGCGGCTCGACAGCCTCGACCTGCACCCGGCACGCGAGCTGCACGTCGCCGAGGAGCCGCTGCCGGTGACGTCGACATTGCACGACGTGCTCGACGCGATGATCGCCGACGGGCGTGACGACGTCGTCGTCAACCGCGACGGAACAGCGATCGGCACCGTCACGCTGGAGGACCTGCTGGTGCGTGTGCGCGAGCTGCGCGCCGAGGCCGACGCCAAGGCAGCCCAGCGGGCAAAGGGGGGTTCGTGAGCACCCTGGTAAAGCCGGAGGTCGACCAGACGACGGCGCCCATCGTCCGTCGCGAGCGGGTGCTGACCTGGCGCGACCTGGGCATCCCGCTGGTCTGCGCGATCGCCGTCATCCTCGAGCTGTCCTACCTCGAGCAGGCCCAGATGGGCCAGATCGAGCGGCAGCTGGTCGAGGTCTCGACCATCTGGGACTACACCCTCCAGCACATCCAGATCACCGCCACCATCACGGTGCTGGTGCTGCTCGTCGCCGTGCCGCTCGGCGTGGCCATGACCCGCAAGCAGCTGCGTTGGTTGTCGCCGCTGGTGCTGGGCCTGGGCAACGTGGGACAGGCCGCCCCGATCGTCGGCCTGATCGCGATCATCGGCTCGTTCTGGATCGGCTTCTGGCCGGTGGTGCTGATCATCTCCGCCTTCAGCATCCTGCCGGTGCTCCGCAACACCATCGTGGGGATCCAACAGGTCGATCCCGGTGTCATCGACGCGGCCCGCGGCATGGGCATGTCGTCCACCGGCATCCTGCTCCGGGTCGAACTGCCGATGGCGGTGCCGATCATCGCCGCCGGCGCCCGCACGGCACTGATCCTCGCGGTGGCCGTCGTGCCTCTCGGCACCGACCTCAACGCGGGTGGCCTCGGCCAGATCGTGTTCCCGGCGATCAAGCTCGACCGTACGTCCGCGCTCGTCTGCGGTGGGTTGTTCATCGCGGTGCTGGCGCTGCTGCTCGACTGGCTCGGTGGTCTGGCCCAACGGGCACTGACGCCACGGGGGATCCGATGACTGCTTCCGGCATCCACGTCACATCCACGAATCCTGGTCCGTGGAGCCAGACCTGATGCACCACCTGAGAAGGGGACAGACATGAAACGAACCATCCCGATCGCGGTCGCGGCACTCGCCGCCCCGTTGCTGCTGTCCGCGTGCGGACTGTCCGACGACGGAGGCACCGACACCCCGGACGTCGAGGCCGGCGAGGGTGTCGACTCGTCAGCGCTGGACGGTGTCAGCGTCTCCGTGGGCTCCAAGGACTTCGACGAGCAGCTGCTGCTCGGCCAGCTGACGCTGCAGATGCTCAAGGCGTCGGGCGCGGACGTCAGCGACGACACCAACATCCAGGGCAGCACGGCGACCCGCAAGGCGTTGATCGGCGGCGACATCGACGTCTACTACGACTACACCGGCACGGGCTGGATCACCTACCTGGGCAACGACAAGCCGATCGCCGACGCGCAGGAGCAGTACGAGGCGGTCGCCAAGGACGATCTCGCCCAGAACGGGCTGATCTGGGGCACGCCGGCACCGTTCAACAACACCTACGCGATGGCCGTGACCGAGGAGTTCGCGGAGGAGAACGACCTCGCCACGCTCTCCGACATGGCCACGTACATGAACGAGAACCCGGACTCGACGGTCTGCGTCGAGAGCGAGTTCGCCGAGCGGCCGGACGGCATCAAGGGCATGGTCCAGGCCTACGACATGACGATCCCGGACTCGAGCATCATCAAGCTCGGCACCGGCGTCATCTACCAGCAGATCGACCAGGGCGAGTGCACCTTCGGTGAGGTGTTCACGACCGACGGCCGGATCGCGACGCTGGGCCTGATCCCGCTGGAGGACGACAAGGCGTTCTTCCCGCTGTACAACGGCGCACCGATCGTCAGCGAGGAGAACCCGGACGGCGAGGCCATCCTCGACACGCTCGAGCCGCTGACCGAGACGCTGACCACCGAGGTCATGTCCGAGCTGAACGCCAAGGTGAGCTCGGACGGCATCCCGCCGGCCGACGTGGCCAACGAGTACCTCAAGGAGCAGGGCTTCATCCAGTGATGCAGGCCTGACCCGCAGTCACGAGGCACGACGACGAAACGCCCGGTTCGACAGGAATCTGTCGGACCGGGCGTTTCTGTCGGTCTGTGACCGGGTCAGGCCCGCTCGTCGCCGCCGCGGCGCCGTCCGCCTGTCCCGCGGCGGACACGTCGCGGCTGGGCGCGGGGCGCAGCACGCCCCAGGCGGTGAGTCGTGCGGCGAGCACGCTGGGCTGCTCCTCGTAGATGACCGCCAGGGTGCGGAGGTCCTCCTGCCGGATCGACAGGACCCGGCCGTTGTAGTCGCCGCGCTGGGACTGGATGGACTGCGCGTAGCGGGCCAGCGGCGCCGCGTCGTGCTCGTCCAGGTTGTGCAGGTTCGTGAGGTCGAGGATCAGCTTGCTCGGCGGCTCCATCGCCGCCGGGGCGGCCTGGTTGCCACCGGGCAGCAGCTCCTCGACGGGCACGCCGTAGAACTTGGCGAGCTCGGAGAGCTTGTGCACGGTCACGGCCCGGTCGCCGCGCTCGTAGGAGCCGATCACGACCGCCTTCCAGCGCCCCTGCGACTTCTCCTCGACAGCCTGCAGGGACATCCCCTGCTGCTGTCGAATGGAACGCAACCTCGCGCCGAGTGCGTTCGCGTAGTCGTTCGCCACCCCGCCTCCTCGATCGCTGGTGATTACGCACCGTGGCCGCATGCGTGCATATCGGTAACTCTCTGCTGATCGTACCGCGAGGAGAGTCACGCTCAGCGAACTCTCCACAAATGCCATCCGTATGGACGACTTCCCGCGCCATCGAGTTCCGTGGTCCGGCGTGCGGGACGCCCGCGCGGTGCGCACGGAACCGGCTGGTCCGGCTGATAGCGTTCCCGCGATCGACATCCTTTAACGATCCGTCCGGTGAGGCGGGGAAGGAGGTCGGACGATGGCCGCTGCCGCTGCAGGCACGCCCACCACCGACGCGCAGGGCACCGACCCGATCCGGGTCGTTCTGGACGATCGCGACATGGGACGGGCGCTGGCCCGGATCGCGCACGAGATCCTGGAGCGCAACCGCGGCAGCGATGACCTGGTGCTGCTCGGAATCCCCACCCGCGGCGTACCGCTGGCCCGGCGCATCGCCGCCCGCATCGGCGAGGTCGAGCAGACCCCGGTCGCGGTGGGCTCGCTGGACGTGACGATGTACCGCGACGACCTGCGGCTGCGCCCGGCCCGCACCCTGGAGCACACCGAGCTGCCGACGGGCGGCATCGAGGACAAGACGGTCGTGCTGATCGACGACGTGCTGTTCTCCGGCCGCACCATCCGCTCGGCCCTCGACGCGCTGCACGACCTGGGTCGGCCCCGCGCGGTGCGCCTGGCCGTGCTGGTCGACCGCGGTCACCGCGAGCTGCCGATCCGCGCCGACTTCGTCGGCAAGAACCTGCCGACCTCGCTGGTGGAGCAGGTACGGGTCGAGGTGCAGGAGGTCGACGGGCACGACGCGGTGTCCATCGAGACGGTCGGGGAGCGGGCGCGGTGAAGCGGCACCTGCTGAGCTCGGCCGACCTCACCCGCGACGACGCGATCCGCGTCCTGGACACCGCCGCCGAGCTGCTCGCGCTGTCCGACCGACCGATCAAGAAGCTGCCGACGCTGCGCGGGCGCACCGTCGTCAACCTCTTCTTCGAGGACTCCACCCGCACCCGGATCTCGTTCGAGGCGGCGGCGAAGCGGCTGTCGGCCGACGTCATCAACTTCTCGGCCAAGGGGTCGAGCGTCTCCAAGGGCGAGAGCCTCAAGGACACCGCGCTCACCCTGCAGGCCATGGGCGCCGACGCCGTCGTGGTGCGCCACCCGTCGTCGGGCGCGCCGCACCGGCTGGCCAGTGCCGGCTGGATCGACGGCTCGATCGTCAACGCCGGTGACGGCACCCACGAGCACCCCACCCAGGCGCTGCTGGACGCGTTCACGCTGCGTCGGCACCTGGCCGACGACGCGGGCGACCTCGAGGGCCGCCGGGTCACGATCGTCGGCGACGTCCTGCACAGCCGGGTGGCCCGGTCCAACGCCCTGCTGCTGAGCACCCTGGGCGCCGAGGTCACGCTGGTGGCTCCGCCGACGCTGCTGCCGGTGGGCGTCGACTCGTGGCCGGTCGAGTGCTCGTACGACCTCGACCCGGCGCTGGCCAAGGCCGACGCGGTGATGATGCTGCGGGTGCAGCGCGAACGCGGTGCCGACGGCGGCTTCTTCCCGAGCGCGCGGGAGTACAGCCGCCGCTACGGCATGGACGCGCGGCGGATGGCGCTGCTGCCCGACCACGCGCTGGTGCTGCATCCCGGTCCGATGAACCGCGGCGTCGAGATCAGTGCCGAGGTGGCCGACTCGGCACGCTCGGTCATCGTCGAACAAGTGACCAACGGCGTCGCCGTACGGATGGCGGTGCTGTACCTGCTGCTCAGCGGCGACAGCGACACCCAGGAGGACGTGCAGTGAGCGATGTGCTGGTACGAGGGGCCCGGGTGCTCGGCGGCGAGCCGACCGACCTGCTGCTCCAGGACGGACGGGTGGCGGAGGTCGGCGCCGGGCTGGGCGCCGCCGGCGCCACCGTCGTCGACGCCGACGGCCTGGTGGCGCTGCCCGGCCTCGTCGACCTGCACGTGCACCTGCGCGAGCCCGGACGCGAGGACGCCGAGACGGTCGAGACCGGCACCCGGGCGGCTGCGCTCGGCGGGTTCACCGCGGTGCACCCGATGGCCAACACCGACCCGGTCGCCGACACGGCCGGCGTGGTCGAGCAGGTGTGGCGGCTGGGCTCGGAGGCCGGGCACTGCGACGTGCACCCCGTCGGCGCGGTCTCGGTCGGACTGGCCGGCGAGCGGCTGGCCGAGCTGGGCGCGATGGCCGACTCGGCCGCCCGGGTGCGGGTGTTCTCCGACGACGGGCACTGCGTGTCCGACGCGGTGCTGATGCGGCGGTCGCTGGAGTACGTCAAGGCGTTCGACGGGGTCGTCGCCCAGCACGCCCAGGAGCCGCACCTCACCGTGGGCGCGCAGATGAACGAGGGCGACCTGTCCGGCCGGCTCGGCCTGGCCGGCTGGCCCGCGGTCGCCGAGGAGGCGATCATCGCCCGCGACGCGCTGCTCGCCGCGCACGTCGGCTCCCGGCTGCACGTCTGCCACGTCTCGACCGCGGGCTCGGTCGAGATCATCCGCTGGGCCAAGTCGAAGGGCTGGGACGTCACCGCCGAGGTGACCCCGCACCACCTGCTGCTCACCGACGAGCTGGCCGCGTCCTACGACCCGCTGTTCAAGGTCAACCCGCCGCTGCGCACCAAGGCCGACGTGGAGGCGCTGCGCGAGGGCCTCGCCGACGGCACCATCGACGCGGTCGCGACCGACCACGCACCGCACCCGGTCGAGGACAAGGAGTGCGAGTGGGCCGCCGCGGCGTTCGGCATGCTCGGGCTGGAGACCGCGCTGTCGGTCGTGCAGCAGGCCGTGGTCGACACCGGGCTGCTGGACTGGGCCGGGGTGGCCGACCGGATGTCGACGCGGCCCGCACGGATCGGCCGGCTGGCCGGGCCACGGCCGCCCGCTCGCCGTCGGTGAGCCGGCCAACCTGGTGCTCCTCGACCCCGCGGCCCGCCGTACGGTGCACCCGACCGAGAGCGCCTCGCTGTCCCGCAACACCCCCTACGCCGGCACCGAGCTGCCCGGCCGGGTGGTGGCGACCGTGCTGCGGGGCCGACCGACCGTCCTCGACGGGGAGCTGGTGTGAGCACGACGACTCAGCAGCCCGGGTCGGACGACGCGGTGCTGGTGCTGGAGGACGGCCGGGTGTTCCGCGGCCGCGCCGTTCGGCGCCGTCGGCGAGACCGTCGGGGAGGCGGTGTTCTCGACCGGCATGACCGGCTACCAGGAGACGCTGACCGACCCGTCGTACCGCCGTCAGGTGGTGGTGATGACCGCGCCGCACGTGGGCAACACCGGCGTCAACGACGAGGACGACGAGTCCGGCCGGATCTGGGTGGCCGGCTATGTCGTCCGCGACCCCTCGCCGCGCCCGAGCAGCTGGCGCTCCCGCCGCGGGCTCGGCGACGCGCTGGCGGCGCAGGGCGTCGTCGGGCATCAGCGGCGTCGACACCCGCGCGCTCACCCGGCACCTGCGCGAGCGCGGGGCGATGCGGGTGGGCATCTCGTCGGTCTCCACCGACGCCGAGGGGTTGCTGGCGACGGTGCGCGCCGCCCCGGCGATGGCCGGTGCCGACCTGGCCGGTGAGGTGACGACCGCCGAGGGCTACGTGGTGCCCGCCCAGGGCGAGCGAGCGCTTCACCGTGGCGGCCGTCGACCTCGGGATCAAGTCGATGACGCCGCACCGGCTCGCCGAGCGCGGGGTGGAGACGCACGTGCTGCCGGCGAGCACCACGATCGACGAGATCGAGTCCCGCGGCGCCGACGGGGTGTTCTTCTCCAACGGCCCGGGTGACCCGAGCGCCAACCCGCACGTGGTCGGGCTGCTGCAGGAGGTGCTGCGGCGGCGGGTGCCGTTCTTCGGCATCTGCTTCGGCAACCAGATGTTCGGCCGGGCGCTGGGCTTCGAGACGTACAAGCTCAAGTACGGCCACCGCGGCATCAACCAGCCGGTGGTCGACCGCACCACCGGCAAGGTCGAGGTGACGGCGCACAACCACGGCTTCGCGGTCGACGCCCCGCTCGACCGCGACGTCGACACCGAGTTCGGTCCCGCCCGGGTGACCCACGTGTGCCTCAACGACGACGTGGTGGAGGGGCTGACGCTGGTCGACGGGCCGGCCTTCAGCGTGCAGTACCACCCCGAGGCGGCGGCGGGCCCGCACGACTCTGCCTACCTGTTCGACCGGTTCGTCGCGCTGATGGGAGGCCGGGCCTGATGCCTCGCCGCGACGACATCCGAGTCGGTCCTGGTCATCGGCTCCGGCCCGATCGTCATCGGCCAGGCCTGCGAGTTCGACTACTCCGGCACCCAGGCCTGCCGGGTCCTGCGCGCCGAGGGGCTGCGGGTCGTGCTGGTCAACTCCAACCCGGCGACGATCATGACCGACCCGGAGTTCGCCGACGCGACCTACGTCGAGCCGATCACGGCCGACGTGGTCGAGCAGGTGATCGCCAAGGAGCGGCCCGACGCGCTGCTGGCCACGCTCGGCGGGCAGACCGCCCTCAACTGCGCGGTCGAGCTGGCCGAGTCCGGCGTGCTCGAGAAGTACGACATCGAGCTGATCGGCGCCTCCATCGACGCCATCCAGAAGGGCGAGAACCGCCAGTCCTTCAAGGCCGTGGTCGAGGCGCTGCCTGCCGAGTGGGGCGCGGAGGTCGCGCAGTCGGTGATCTGCCACTCGATGGGCGACTGCCTGGCGGCGGCCGGCGAGCTCGGCTACCCGGTCGTGGTCCGGCCGTCGTTCACCATGGGCGGCGTCGGCTCGGGCATGGCGCACGACGAGGCCGACCTGCGGCGCATCGCCGGCGCCGGGCTGGTCGCCAGCCCCACCAGTGAGGTGCTGCTGGAGGAGTCCATCCTCGGGTGGAAGGAGTACGAGCTCGAGGTCATGCGGGACAAGGCCGACAACGTGGTCGTGGTCTGCTCGATCGAGAACCTCGACCCGATGGGTGTGCACACCGGCGACTCGATCACCGTCGCGCCGGCGATGACGCTGACCGACCGCGAGTACCAGCGGATGCGCGACGTCGCCATCGGCGTGATCCGCGCGGTCGGGGTCGACACCGGCGGCTGCAACATCCAGTTCGCCGTCAACCCCGCCGACGGCCGGATGGTCGTGATCGAGATGAACCCGCGGGTGTCCCGCTCCAGTGCCCTTGCCAGCAAGGCGACCGGCTTCCCGATCGCCAAGATCGCGGCCCGGGTGGCGCTCGGCTACACCCTCGACGAGATCCCCAACGACATCACCGAGCAGACGCCGGCCAGCTTCGAGCCGACCCTCGACTACGTGGTGGTCAAGGTGCCGCGGTTCGCGTTCGAGAAGTTCCCGGCCGCCGACCCGACGCTCACCACGCACATGAAGTCGGTCGGCGAGGCGATGGCGCTCGGCCGCAGCTTCACCGAGGCGCTGAACAAGGCGCTGCGCTCGCTGGAGAACCCGACCGCGCCCTTCTCGTTCACCGGTGAGCCGGGCGACCGCGACGACCTGCTCGAGCGGGCGCGGGTGCCGCACGACGGCCGGCTCGCCGTGGTGATGGACGCGCTGCGTGCGGGCGCGACCGTCGAGCAGCTGCACGACGCCACCGGCATCGACCCGTGGTTCCTCGACCAGCTGGTGCTGCTGCGCGAGCAGGCCGACGTGGTGCGCGACGCGCCGGTGCTCACGCCGGAGGTGCTGGGTGCCGCCAAGCGGCACGGGCTGTCCGACGCGCAGGTCGGCGCCCTGCGCGACCTGCGTCCCGACGTGGTCCGCGGCGTGCGGCACGCGCTGGGCATCCGGCCGGTGTTCAAGACCGTCGACACCTGCGCCGCCGAGTTCGCGGCGCGTACGCCCTACCACTACTCGTCCTACGACGAGGAGACCGAGGTGGCCCCGCGGACCAAGCCGGCGGTGCTCATCCTCGGCAGCGGGCCCAACCGGATCGGGCAGGGCATCGAGTTCGACTACTCGTGCGTGCACGCCAGCCTGGCGCTGACCGACGCCGGCTTCGAGACCGTGATGGTCAACTGCAACCCCGAGACGGTGTCGACCGACTACGACACCTCGGCCCGGCTCTACTTCGAGCCGCTCACCCTGGAGGACGTGCTCGAGGTCGTGCACGCCGAGCAGCAGGCCGGCCCGGTGGCGGGCGTGGTCGTGCAGCTCGGCGGGCAGACGCCGCTCGGGCTCGCGCAGGCGCTGCACGACGAGGGGGTGCCGATCGTCGGCACCACCCCGCAGGCGATCCACCTGGCCGAGGACCGCGGCTCGTTCGGGCGGGTGCTGGCCGAGGCCGGCCTGCCGGCGCCCAAGCACGGCACGGCGACGTCGTTCGAGGGTGCGAAGCAGGTGGCCGACGAGGTCGGCTACCCGGTGCTGGTGCGCCCGTCGTACGTGCTCGGGGGCCGGGGCATGGAGATCGTCTACGACGACGAGGCGCTGGCCGACTACATCGGCCGGGCGACCCTGATCTCGCCGGCACACCCGGTGCTGGTCGACCGCTTCCTCGACGACGCGGTGGAGCTCGACGTCGACGCGCTGTTCGACGGCGAGGAGCTCTACCTCGGCGGCGTGATGGAGCACATCGAGGAGGCCGGCATCCACTCCGGCGACTCCGCCTGCGCGCTCCCGCCGATCACCCTCGGCGGCGAGGAGATCGACCGGGTCCGCGCCTCCACCGAGGCGATCGCCCGCGGCGTCGGCGTGCGCGGCCTGCTCAACGTGCAGTACGCCCTGTCCGGCGACGTCCTGTACGTGCTGGAGGCCAACCCGCGCGCCTCCCGGACGGTGCCGTTCGTCTCCAAGGCGACGGCGGTGCCGCTGGCCAAGGCCGCGGCCCGGGTGATGCTCGGCGCGAGCATCGCCCAGCTGCGCGCCGAGGGACTGCTGCCCGCCGAGGGCGACGGCGGCGCGCTGCCGGCGCACTCGCCGGTGGCGGTCAAGGAGGCCGTGATGCCGTTCAACCGGTTCCGCACCGTCGACGGTCGCAGCGTGGACACCGTCCTCGGCCCGGAGATGCGCTCCACCGGCGAGGTCATGGGCATCGATGCGGGGTTCGGCACCGCCTATGCCAAGGCGCAGGCCGGGGCGTTCGGCCGGCTGCCCACCGAGGGCAAGGTGTTCGTGTCGATGGCCAACCGGGACAAGCGGCACATGGTGTTCCCGGTGAAGCGGCTCGCCGACCTGGGTTTCGAGATCCTCGCCACCAGCGGCACCGCCGCGGTGCTGCGGCGCAACGGGGTCGAGGCGACCGTGATCGAGAAGCTGTCCGAGCGCGCCGACCGGGCCGGCGTGACGGCGCACGGCGTCATCTCCGACCCGCATGCCGACGCCCACGACTCGCACGCCGACGCCGAGGGCCAGCCGCGCGGGTCGAACATCGTGGCGCTGATCCGCGACGGCGAGGTCGGGCTGGTGGTCAACACGCCGCACGGCACCACGTCCGGCGGCAGCCCGCGCCTCGACGGCTACGCGATCCGCAGCGCCGCCGTCGCCCGCAACATCCCCTGCATCACCACCGTCCAGGGACTCGCGGCGGCCGTGCAGGGCATCGAGTCGCTGCTGGCCGGGAGCATCGGGGTGTGCTCGTTGCAGGACTGGGCGGCGCGCGTACGGGGCGACGCGTGAGCGCCGGGCCGGTGCAGGTGCGCGGGCGGGTGCTCTCGCTCGACCGGGTCGGCGACTACCACCACCTCACGGTGGTCGCCCCGGGGGTGGCCGAGCGGACCCGGCCCGGTGCGTTCGTCGCCCTGGCCGTCGGCGGCGACCAGTCCGCGATGCTGCTGCGGCGTGCGTTCTCGGTCTACCGGGCCAAGAGCGCCGGCGTCTACGGCGGCACCGTCGAGGTCGTGCTGGCGGTGCACGGCAAGGGCACGGCGTGGCTGGCCGATCGCCGGGTCAACGACGAGATCGACGTGGTCGGCCCGCTCGGCGGCCGTTCGCGCTGCCCAAGGAGCAGGTGCCGTGCGTCCTGGTGGGAGGCGGCTACGGCAGCGCGCCGCTGTTCTCGCTGGCCGACCGGCTGCGGGAGCGCGGGTGCGCGGTGCACATGGTGCTGGGCGCCGCCACCGAGCGGCGGCTGTTCGGCACGCTGGAGGCGCGCCGGGCGGCCCAGTCCGTGGCCGTGACCACCGAGGACGGGTCGGTCGGCACGCCCGGCCGGGTGACCGACGTGCTGCCCGAGCTGCTGGCGCGCACCGGCGCGGCGGTCGTCTACGCCTGCGGGCCGATGGGGATGCTGCGGGCCGTCGCGGCGCTCGCGGAGGAGCACGGGGTGTGGAGCCAGTGCGCGGTGGAGGAGTCGATGGCCTGTGGAGTGGGCGTGTGCATGACGTGCGTGCTGCCCGTACGCGGTGACGACGGCATGGTGCGGATGGTGCGGTCCTGCATCGAGGGCCCGGTGTTCCGCGGCGACCGGGTGCTGTGGGACGACGTCGGCACGGTGCCGCCCGGCACGCTCGGCGCCCCCCGCACGACAGGAGCGCGCTGATGGCGGTCACGTCCGACACCTCGCTCGAGGGCGCCGTGGTCGACCCGCGGTCGACCTCGCCGTCGACCTGGCCGGCGTCCGGCTGCCGACCCCGGTGATGACCGCGTCGGGGTGCGCGGCGGCGGGCCGCGAGCTCGCGCCGTTCCTCGACGTGGCCGAGATCGGCGCCGTCGTGACCAAGTCGGTCATGCTCGACCCGCGCTCGGGTCGCGCCACGCCCCGGATGGTCGAGACCCCGTCCGGGATGCTCAACTCGAT
The DNA here is from genome assembly GCA_963801045.1 of uncultured Actinomycetota bacterium. GTDB lineage: Bacteria > Actinomycetota > Actinomycetes > Propionibacteriales > Nocardioidaceae > JACCWP01. The sequence goes on along the minus strand of CAWDDC010000001.1, from coordinate 70,594 downwards.
CGGCCTGCAGGGTCCCGGGCATCGACGCCTTCCTGGCCACCGACCTGCCCTGGCTGGTGAGCCGCGGCGCCCGCGCCGTGGTGTCGATCGCGGGCGGATCGCTGGGGGAGTACGCCGAGCTCGGCCGCCGGGTGGGCGACGAGCCCCGGCGTCACCGCCGTCGAGGTCAACATCTCCTGCCCCAACGTGGAGGACCGCGGGCTGGTGTTCGCGTGCGACCCGTTCCAGGCCGCCCGGGCGGTGTCGGCGGCGCGTCGCGGCGTCCCCCGGGACGTGCCGGTCCTCGCCAAGCTCTCGCCCGACGTCACCGACCTCGTCGCGGTCGCCGAGGCGGTGCTGGAGGCCGGCGCGAGCGGGCTCACGATGATCAACACCACGCTCGGGCTGGCGATCGACACCGACACCCTGCGACCGGTGCTCGGCGGCACGACCGGCGGGCTGTCCGGACCGGCCATCCGGCCGATGGCCGTGCGCTGCGTGTGGCAGGTGCACCAGGCGATGCCCGACGTGCCGATCGTCGGCGTCGGCGGGGTGCGTACCGGCCGGGACGCGCTGGAGTTCCTGCTGGCCGGCGCCAGCGCCGTGCAGGTCGGCACCGTGGTGTTCCACGACCCGTCCGCGCCGCACCGGGTCGCCCAGGAGCTGCGGGCCGAGCTGGCCGCCCGCGGCTTCTCGTCCCCGGCCGACGTCGTCGGCCTGGCCCACCGTCCCCCCGCACCAGGAGGTGCCCATGGCTGACACGTTCGGGCAACGGCTGCAGGCGGCCCTGGCCCGTCGCGGTCCGCTGTGCGTCGGGATCGACCCGCACGCCGCGCTGCTGCGCGACTGGGACCTGCCCGACGACGCCTCCGGGCTGGAGCGGTTCGCCCGCGCCACCGTCGACGCCGTCGCGGGTGACGTGGCCGTGATCAAGCCGCAGTCGGCGTTCTTCGAGCGGCACGGCGCGGCCGGCGTCGCGGTGCTCGAGCGCACGATCGCCGACGCGCGGTCCGCGGGTGCGCTGGTGCTGCTGGACGTGAAGCGTGGCGACATCGGGTCCACCGCCGTGGCCTACGCCGACGCCTACCTCGACCCCGCGTCGCCGCTCGCAGCCGACGCGCTGACGGTCAGCCCCTACCTGGGGCTCGGGTCGCTGCGCCCTTTCCTCGACGCGGCCGCCGACGCCACGGCCGGCGTGTTCGTCCTCGCGCTGACCTCCAACCCCGAGGGGCGGCAGGTGCAGCGGGCCACCGCAGCGCCGGGTGTCAGCGTCGCCGGCTCGCTGCTGGCGGGCATCCGGGCCGAGAACGCCGGGGCGCAGCCCTACGGTTCCGTCGGGGCGGTGGTGGGCGCCACGGTCACCGAGCTCGACCTGGCGGCCGGGGAGGACCTGGCCGTCAACGGCCCGCTGCTCGTGCCCGGGGTCGGCGCACAGGGCGGCACCGTGGCCGACGTCGCCCGGCTCTGTGCGGGTTTGGGCGACCGGGTGGTGCCGGCGGTGTCCCGCGACGTGCTGAGCGCCGGACCCGATGCCGCGGCCCTGCAGGCTGCCGCGCTCCGCTGGCGGGACGAGCTGGCCACGGCGCTGTCCGGCTGAGCCCGGACCCCACCCGCCCTGGGCCCGCCCAGCGCCCGCACAGGGGGGCTCAGGGGACCCGTGAGGGGGTGTCTGCCCGATGGAGCGTCGCGCGTACGGTGGCCCGCTCGGGGTGACATGCTGTCCGGGTACTCGATCGCCGAGGGGTACGACAGGGGAAGGCAACGATGCGGACCGCGGCTCTCGTGGTGGCCACGTTGCTCCTCTGCGGACCGCTCAGCGGTTGTTCGAGCTCGGGTGACGACGACTACTGCACCGCGTTCGAGGACGCGGCGCCGGTGTTCGAGGGGCTCAGCCAGGGTGAGTTCTCCCAGGCCGGAGAGGCGTTCGACGCCTTCGACGACCTGGCGGCACAGGCCCCGGACGCTGTCGCCGACGACTGGGAGGTCTTCAACGGGCAGGTCAACGCCTTCGAGGACGCGCTGGACGAGGCCGGGATCGACATGGAGGAGCTGGACGAGATCTCCGACGAGGTCGAGCAGCAGACCATCCCCGAGGGTCTCGACCCCGACGCCCTCGAGGACATCGGGGTGGCCGGCCAGGCGCTGCGGACCACCGAGTTCACCACCGCGCTGACCAACATCCGCACCCACGCAGAGGACGAGTGCAACCTCACCATCGACGACTCCTGAGCCCGCCGCCCGCGAGGGCGACCGGGCCAGCAGCACGAGCCATCACATCCAAGGAGACATTGACGTGAACACGACCCTGACCACTCCCCGCCGCCTCGCCGTCGGCATCGCCGCCGCCCTGCTGGCCGGGGCGGCCTGGCTGCCTGCGGAGACGACGGCGGCGAGCGAAGCGGCGACAGCGGCGACAGCGGCGGTTCGGCCGAGGAGTTCTGCAGCGTCGGCGACGACCTCGACGCGTTCAGCAGCACCGACGAGATCGACAACGACCAGTTCCAGTCCGCGCTGGACGACGCCGTCGACGCCGCCCCCGACGAGATCAAGGACGACGTCGAGACCGTGCGCGAGGCGTTCGCCGACGTCGATCTGTCCGACCCGCAGGCGCTGACCGACCCCGAGGTGCAGGAGACGTTCACCTCCCCGGAGTTCAAGGAGGCGAGCTCCAACCTCGACGCGTACGTCAAGGACAACTGCGAGCCCGAGGAGACCGCCGACGACGGCGGCACCGACAGCGGGAACTGAGCCGAGCCGACCGGCCGGGGTGCTGCGGCGTTGCCCCTCCCGGCCGGTCGTCGCTAGGTTCGCAACCGTATGCGGGTGTGACGTCGCGCCGGACGTCACACCGCTCCCGACGATGAGGTGACCGCCGTGGCCTTGCCGCCCCTGACCCCCGAACAACGTCAGGCAGCGTTGCAGAAGGCCGCGGCGGCACGTCGAGAGCGGGCGGCGGTCAAGAACCGGCTCAAGCACGCCGGAGGCTCGCTCAGCGAGGTCCTGCACCGCGGCCAGAAGGACGACGTGCTCGGGAAGATGAAGGTCCTCGACCTGCTGCAGTCCATGCCCGGCGTCGGCAAGGTCCGCGCCCGTCAGCTGATGGAGCGCATCGGCATCGCCGGCACCCGGCGCGTACGCGGGCTCGGCACCAACCAGATCGCCGCCCTGGAACGTGAGTTCTCCGACCAGCCCTGACCCGGCCGCCCCGCGGCTGGTCGTGCTGGCCGGACCCACGGCAGTCGGCAAGGGCACCGTGGTGGCCGCGGTCCGGGCCCACCACCCCGAGGTCTGGGTGTCGGTGTCGGCCACGACCCGGCCGCCCCGGCCCGGCGAACGCCACGGCGAGCACTACCTGTTCGTCGACGACGCCGAGTTCGACCGGATGATCGCCGACGACGAGCTGCTGGAGTGGGCGGTGGTGCACGGGCGGGCCCGGTACGGCACGCCGCGGGCGCCGGTGGAGGAGGCGCTGCGCGAGGGGCGGCGGGCGCTGCTGGAGATCGACCTGCAGGGTGCTCGCCAGGTGCGCGCGTCGAAGCCGGACGCGTTGTTCGTGTTCCTGCTGCCCCCGAGCTGGGAGGAGCTGGTCCGCCGGCTGGCCGGTCGCGGCACCGAGTCGCCGGACGAACGGGAGCGCCGGCTGGCGACGGCCCGGCAGGAGCTCGAGGCCGAGGACGAGTTCGACGTGAGCATCGTCAACGGTGAGGTTCGGCAAGCAGCCGCCGAGTTGGTAGGCTTGTGGGGTTCACCGTCGTGTGGACACTGACCTGATTTCTGACTGCTTAGTGAGGCGCGCCTCGTGACCGGTACCCACGCCACTGCGGAGGGCATCACCAACCCGCCGATCGACTCGTTGCTGGAGAAGACCGACTCCAAGTACAAGCTGGTCCTGTTCAGCGCGAAGCGCGCCCGCCAGATCAACGCGTACTACTCCCAGCTGGGCGAGGGCCTGCTGGAGTACGTCGGGCCCCTCGTCGACACCCACGTGCAGGAGAAGCCGCTCTCGATCGCGCTGCGCGAGATCGAGCAGGACCTGCTGGTCGTCGAGGACATCGAGCCCGAGGAGGAGTGAGCCGCTCCTGAACGGCCCCGCACAGCGCACTCCCGCCGCACCGTCCCGTCCCCGGGTCGTCCTCGGGGTCGGCGGCGGTATCGCCGCGTACAAGGTGTGCGAGGTGCTGCGGCTGCTCACCGAGTCCGCGCACGACGTGACCGTGGTCCCGACCGCCTCGGCGCTGCGCTTCGTCGGCGCGGCCACCTGGGAGGCGCTCTCCGGCCACCCGGCCACGCACGACGTCTTCGACGACGTGCACGAGGTACGGCACGTACGGCTCGGCCGGGAGGCCGACCTGGTGCTGGTGGCGCCGGCCACCGCCGACCTGATGGCCCGGGCGGTGCACGGGCGGGCCGACGACCTGCTGACCGCCACCTTGCTGACCGCGCGCTGCCCGGTCGTGTTCGTGCCCGCCATGCACACCGAGATGTGGGAGCACCCGGCCACCCAGGCCAACGTCGAGACGTTGCGGTCGCGCGGCGCGCTGGTCGTGGAGCCGGCCGTCGGCCGGCTCACCGGACCGGACACCGGCAAGGGCCGGCTGCCCGAACCGGAGCAGATCGCCCAGCTGGCGCTGGCCGTGCTCGCCCGCGGCACGACCGCCCTGGCGACCGACCTCGCCGGTCGCCGGCTGGTCGTGAGCGCCGGCGGCACCCGCGAGCCCCTCGACCCGGTCCGCTTCCTCGGCAACCGTTCGTCCGGCCGGATGGGCTACGCGCTGGCCACGTCCGCGGCCGCACGGGGCGCCAAGGTCACCGTGGTCGCCGCCAACGTCTCGCTGCCCGACCCGGCGGGCGTCGACGTCGTACGGGTCGGCACCACCGCGGAGCTGCGCGACGCCGTGCTGGCCGCCGGCGAGGGTGCGGACGCGGTCGTGATGGCCGCCGCACCGTCGGACTTCCGCCCCACCAGCACCAGCCGGGACAAGATCAAGAAGGCCGACGACGGGTCGGCGCCGGTCGTCACCCTGGAGCAGAACCCCGACATCCTGGCCGAGCTGGTCCGGCACCGTGGCGCTGCCGCCGAGCCGGTGGTCGTGGGATTCGCCGCCGAGACCGGCGACGACGACGCCGACGTGCTCGCACCACGGGCGGGCCAAGCTCGCCCGCAAGGGCTGCGACCTGCTGGTGGTCAACGACGTCAGCGCGGGCAAGGTCTTCGGCCGCGAGGACACCGAGGCGGTGCTGCTCGGGGCCGACGGCACCAGCACGCCCGTTCCGGCGGGGTCGAAGGCCGCACTCGCCGACGTGGTGTGGGATGTGGTCGCCGACCGGTGGGGCACCGGTAGGCTGCCGGGGTAGTTGCCGGCCCGGTGCCTGCCTGTGCCGCCCTGGGCCGCCGCCCAGATCCACGACCGCAACCGATCGGAGCATCCGCGTGAGCCGCCGTCTCTTCACCTCGGAGTCCGTCACCGAGGGACATCCGGACAAGATCGCCGACCAGATCAGCGACAGCGTCCTGGACGCCCTGATCGCGCAGGACCCGCGCAGCCGGGTCGCGGTCGAGACGCTGCTCACGACCGGGCTGGTCGTCGTGGCCGGTGAGGTGAGCACCACCGGCTGGGCGCCGATCGCCGACATCGTCCGCAAGACCGATCCTGGACATCGGCTACGACTCGTCCACCAAGGGCTTCGACGGCCGCTCCTGCGGGGTCACGGTCGCCATCGGCGGGCAGAGCAACGACATCGCCCAGGGCGTCGACACCGCGCACGAGGGCCGTACCGAGGGCTCCGAGGACCCGATGGACGCGCAGGGCGCCGGCGACCAGGGCCTGATGTTCGGCTACGCGTGCAACGACACGCCCGAGCTGATGCCGCTGCCGATCTCGATCGCCCACCGGATGGCCGAGCAGCTGTCGGAGGCCCGGCGCAACGGGTCGATGGCCTACCTGCGGCCCGACGGCAAGACCCAGGTCACCGTCGAGTACGACGCCGCCGGCAGGCCCACGCGGGTCGACACCGTCGTGGTGTCCAGCCAGCACGCCGCCGACATCGACCTCGACGCGATGCTCACCCCCGACGTGAAGAAGCACGTGGTCGACGAGGTGCTCAGCCGCTTCGACATCGACCACTCCGACTACCGGCTGCTGGTCAACCCCACCGGCCGGTTCGAGGTGGGCGGCCCGATGGGCGACGCCGGCCTCACCGGGCGCAAGATCATCATCGACACCTACGGCGGCATGGCGCGCCACGGTGGCGGCGCGTTCAGCGGCAAGGACCCGAGCAAGGTCGACCGCTCCGCCGCCTACGCGATGCGCTGGATCGCCAAGACCGTCGTGGCGGCCGGGCTCGCCGACCGGTGCGAGGTCCAGGTGGCCTACGCGATCGGCAAGGCGACCCCCGTGGGCTTCTACGTCGACTGCTTCGGCACCGAGACGGTGCCGGTCGACACGATCGCCGACGCCGTGCGCCAGGTGTTCGACCTGCGCCCGGCCGCGCTGATCCGCGACCTCGACCTGCTCCGGCCGATCTACGCCCGCACGGCCAACTACGGCCACTTCGGCCGCGAGCTGCCCGAGTTCACCTGGGAGTCGACCGACCGGGTCGACGACCTGCGCGCCGCCGCCCGCGCCTGACCCCGGATCATCCGCGCAGTACGCCCGCCGCCCGCGCCCGCCGCTGCGATCATCCGCGCAGTACGCCCGCCGCCCGCGCCTGACGCTGCGATCATCCGCGCAGTACGCCCGCCGGGGCCGGGCGCAACGCGCGGATGATGCCCCGGGTCCACAGGCAGGGGTCGGCGGCGGCCGGCGCCGGGTGCCGGCTGGTAGAACCACAGCGTGAGCGAACAGGTGCCGGCGCAGCAGCTGGAGCTGGTGCGCGCCCAGGTGCGTCGCTCGCGTACCAAGGAACCCGCCGGCCCGGCGGCCGAGCGGCCGGTGGCCCGGGTCGCCGTGGACATGTCGCTGGCCACACCTCGACCGCGCCGTTCGACTACCAGGTGCCGGCCGACCTCGACGCCGCGGTGGTGCCGGGGGCGCGGGTGGCCGTCCGGTTCGCCGGCAAGCAGCTGGCGGGGTTCGTGCTCGAGCGCACCGACGCCAGCGATCACGTCGGACCGCTGCAGCCGCTGCGGCGGGCGGTGTCGGCCGAGCCGGTGCTCACCCCCGAGGTCGCGGCCCTGTGCCGCACCGTGGCCGACCGCTACGCCGGCACCCTCGCCGACGTGCTGCGGCTGGCCGTGCCGCCCCGGCACGCCCGGGTCGAGCGGGAGGAGACCGCGCCACCGCCCGCCGAGCCGCCGCTCCCGGTGGAGCCGGCCGCCTGGACCGAGGTCGACGGCGGTCCGGCACTGCTCGACCGGCTGGCGGCGGGGGAGTCGCCGCGCGCCGCCTGGAGTGCGGGGCCCGGCGCCGACCCCGAGGCGGCGATCGCCGCCGCAGCCGCCGCCTGCCTGCGCAGCGGTCGCGGCACCGTGATCTGCGTGCCCGACGGTCGCGACGTCGCGCGGTTCGACGCCGCCCTCACCAGCGCGCTCGGCCCCGGCCGGCACGTCGTGCTCACCGCCGACCTCGGGCCCGCTGCGCGCTACCGCGCCTTCCTCACCGTGCTGCGCGGTGGCGTGCAGGTGGTGGTCGGGACCCGCGCGGCCGCGTTCGCCCCGGTGCGCGACCTCGGCCTGGTCGTCAGCTGGGACGACGGCGACGACCTGCACGCCGAGCCGCGCGCGCCCTACCCGCACGCCCGCGAGGTGCTGGTGCAGCGCGCGCACCAGGCCGGGTCCGCGGCACTGCTCGCCGGGCACGCCCGCACCCCCGAGGTCCAGCTGCTGGTCGACTCCCGGTGGCTGCTGCCGCTGTCGTCGCCGCGCGCCTCCGTACGCGCTCGCTGGCCGCGGGTGCAGGTCACCGGCGACGAGGGGGCCAAGCCCGCCGCCGACCCCGCCGCCCGGGCCGCCCGGCTGCCGCACGAGGCGTTCACGGTGCTGCGCGAGGGCCTGAGCCGGGGACCGGTGCTGCTGCAGGTGCCGCGGATCGGCTACCGGTCCGCCCTGTCCTGCCAGGACTGCCGATCGCCGGCGGCCTGCCCGGGCTGCGACGGCCCGCTGCTGCAGCCCGGTCGCAACGCCCCACCCACCTGCGTGCTGTGCGGCCGCACCCAGCCCGAGTGGCGCTGCCGGCACTGTGACTCCACCCGGTGGCGCGCGCCGGTCGTCGGTGAGGAGCGCACGGCCGAGGAGCTCGGGCGAGCCTTCCCGCGGGTACGGGTCCTGCGATCCGCCGGCGACCGGGTGCTCGACGAGATCCCACCCGAGCCCGCGCTGGTCGTCGCCACGCCGGGCGCCGAGCCGCGGGTGGCCGGGGGCTATGCCGCCGCGGTGCTGCTGGACACCGGCCTGCTGCTGTCGCGGCCCGACCTGCGCACCGGCGAGGAGTGCCTGCGGCGCTGGCTCGCGGTGGCGGCGCTGGTGCGTCCGGCCGGTGCCGACGGACGGCTGCTGGTGGTGGGCGATGCCTCCCCGGCGCCCGTCCAGGCGCTGGTGCGCGCCGACCCCGAAGGCTTCGCCGGTCGCGAGCTGACCGAGCGGGTCGCCGCCCGCCTGCCCCCGGCCGTACGGCTCGCCACCGTGGAGGGGTCGCCGGACGCGGTTCGCGAGGTGGCGGAGCGGCAGACCTGGCCCGACCCGGTCGACGTGCTCGGTCCGGTGCCGCTCGGCCCCGACCGGGCGCGGCTGGTCGTGCGCGTGCCCCGCGCCCAGGGCGCCGAGCTCACCCGCGCCCTGGCGGCCGCGCAGGCAGCTCGCAGCGCCCGCAAGGAATCGGCGGTACGCGTCCAGGTCGACCCGGTCGTGCTCGGCTGACGTGGCCGGTCGGCCGCTCCCTAGACTGACCGCCGTGCCCATCCCACCTGTCGCTCCGCGCGGACGCTGAGGCGTGCGGCTGCTGTTCGCCGGCACCCCCGAGGTCGCGCTCCCGGCGCTGGACAGGCTGCTCGCCGGCCCGCACGAGGTGGTCGCCGTCCTGACCCGTCCCGACGCCGGCGCCGGTCGCGGCCGCCGTACGGCCGCCAGCCCGGTCGCCGAGCGCGCCGCGGCGGCGGGACTCGAGGTGCTGCGCCCGCCGAGCCCGCGGGACCCGGGCTTCCAGCGGCGGCTGGCCGAGCTCGCCCCCGACTGCGCGCCGGTTGTCGCGTACGGCGCGCTGCTGCCGGAGACCGTGCTCGGCGTGCCCGCGCACGGCTGGGTCAACCTGCACTTCTCCCTGCTGCCCGCCTGGCGCGGCGCGGCGCCGGTGCAGCACGCGCTGCTGGCGGGCGACGAGGTCACCGGCGCGACCACGTTCCGGATCGTCCAGGCGCTCGACGCCGGCCCGGTGCTCGGCACCACCACCGAGTCCGTACGCCCCGCCGACACCGCCGGTGACCTGCTCGGCCGGCTGGCGACCAGCGGCGCCGAGCTGCTGGCGGCCACCCTGGACGGCCTCGAGTCGGGCCGGTTGCACGGCGTCGAGCAACCTGCCGACGGCATCACGTTGGCACCCCGCGTCACCGTGGACGACGCCAGGGTGCGCTGGGACGACCCGGCGTTCGCCGTCGACCGGCGGATCCGCGCCTGCACCCCGGCGCCGGGCGCATGGACGACCCTGGCCGGCGAGCGGCTCAAGCTCGGCCCGGTCGTGCTCGCCGACAGCCGAGGACGAACCGGCCCTGGCGCCGGGTGAGCTCAGGGTCGCGCGGCGCGACGTCGCTGGTGGGCACCGCCACCGGGCCGGTCCGGCTCGGCCAGGTGCAGCCGCCCGGCCGCAACGCGGTGGCCGCCCCCGACTGGGCCCGCGGCGCGCGGCTCGACGCCGGCGCCCGGCTCGGCACGTGAGCACCGCCTCGCCCCGCGCCGACCGGCCCCGCGTCGATCGGCCCCGGGCCACCGCGCTCGCCGTGCTGCGCGCGGTGCGTGAGCGGGACGCCTACGTCAACCTCGAGCTGCCGCGGCTGCTGCGCGAGCGCGGGCTCGGCGGCCGGGACGCGGCCTTCGCCACCGAGCTCACCCACGGCACCATCCGCCGCCAGGGCACCTACGACGCGGTGCTCGAGGCCTGCCTCGACCGGCCGATCGCCCGCCTCGACCCGGACACGCACGACGTCCTCCGGCTCGGCTGCCACCAGCTGCTGCTGATGCGGACCCCGGCGCACGCGGCGGTGTCGACCAGCGTGGCGATGGCCCGCTCGGCCCGGGGGCCGGGCGCCGGGCGGCTGGTCAACGCCGTCCTGCGCCGGGTCGCCGGCCGGGACCTGGACGGGTGGCTGGCCGAGGTCGCGCCCGACGCCGCGACCGACCCCGACGGGCACCTCGCGGTCGTGCACAGCCACCCGGTGTGGATCGTCCGGGCGATGCGCGAGGCGCTCGCCGACGACCCCACCGCGCTGCTCGAGGCCGACAACGCCGCCCCCGCCGTCACCCTGGTCGCCCGTCCCGGGCTGGTCGACGTCGAGGAGCTGGTCGGGGCGGGCGCGACACCGGGCCGCTGGTCGCCGTACGCCGCGGTGCTGGCCGGTGGCGACCCCGGGGCGATCCCTGCGGTGCGGGACGGTCGGGCGGGCGTGCAGGACGAGGGCAGCCAGCTGGTGGTGCTGGCGCTGGCGGCAGCACCCGTGCAGGGCCGCGACGAGCGGTGGCTCGACCTGTGCGCCGGTCCGGGAGGCAAGGCGGCCCTGCTGGGTGCGCTGGCGGCGCCACGGGGCGCTCGGGTCGTCGCCCAGGAGCTCGCGCCGCACCGGGCCGACCTGGTGCGGCAGACGGTCGGCGCCGCTCGGCGACACGGTCGAGGTGCGCACCGGCGACGGTCGCGAGGTGGGCGCCGCCGAGCCGGGCGGCTACGACCGGGTGCTCGTCGACGCGCCCGTGCACCGGCCTCGGGGCGCTGCGCCGTCGTCCGGAGGCCCGTTGGCGCCGCCAGCCGGGCGACCTCGAGGGGCTCGGCCGGCTGCAGCGCGAGCTGCTGGCCTCGGCGCTCGACGCCACCCGTCCCGGCGGCGTGGTCGCCTACGTCACCTGCTCACCCCACCTGGCGGAGACCCGCGACGTGGTCGCCGACGTCGTCGGCGCCCGGCACGACGTCGAGCCGCTCGACACCCCCGCCCTGCTGCCGCAGCTGCCCCCGCAGCCCGGCCCCTCCCTGCAGCTGTGGCCGCACGTGCACGGCACCGACGCGATGTTCTGCGCCCTGCTCCGCCGCCGCTGACGCCGCGATGTTTCCCAAGGGACCACGGGAAAACGTCACCACTGCCGGGTGGCCTCCCGTGAGAGGTGACGTCAACACGTGAGTGGTGCGCTGCGCGAGGTGCCGCCTCGGCGCTGGATAGACTCCGCGGCCGTGGGAGTCCAGATCGCCCCGAGCGTGCTCGCGGCCGACTATGCCGACCTGCGGGGGGCCGCTCGCTCCGTGCCCGGCGCCGACTGGTTGCACGTCGACGTCATGGACAACCACTTCGTGCCCAACCTGACCATCGGGGTGCCGGTGGTCGAGGCGCTGGCCCGCGCGGCCGAGCAGCCGCTGGACTGCCACCTGATGATCGACGACCCGGACCGCTGGGCGCCGGCGTACGTCGAGGCGGGTGCCCGCAGCGTCACCTTCCACGCCGAGGCCGTACGCGCACCGGTGCGGCTGGCCCGCGAGCTGCGCCGGCTCGGCGCCCGCGCCGGGCTGGCCCTGCGCCCGGCGACCGACATCGACCCGTACGCCGACCTGCTGCCCGAGCTGGACATGGTGCTGATCATGACCGTGGAGCCCGGCTTCGGGGGGCAGGAGTTCCTCGACGGCTGCCTGGCCAAGATCCGGCGAGCGCGCGCCGCTGCTCGACGCCCGCGGCGGCGACGTGTGGCTGCAGGTCGACGGCGGCGTGGGTACCGAGACCATCGAGCGCTGCGCCGACGCGGGGGCGGACATGTTCGTCGCCGGCTCGGCGGTCTTCGGCGCCGACGACCCCGCCGCCGCCGTGGACGGACTGCGGCGCACCGCCGAGGCTGCGTGGCATACTCGCGGGTGAGCAGAAACGCTCGCGTGCTCCGGGGTCGGTGAAATTCCGAGCCGGCGGTGACAGTCCGCGACCCGGCCACCCTCGTGGTGGTCGGTTGACCTGGTGGAACTCCGGGACCGACGGTGAGAGTCCGGATGGGAGGAGCAGCGCGTCGTCGACCGCGCGCTCGTGTGCGGCACGCCGGCGCCTGACCCCTTGTCGCCCCGGAGCCCCCGGACCGACAGGGAAGGCACCGGCGGACATGTTCACCGGCATCGTGGAGGAGCGCGGCGAGATCGTCGCCGTCGACGACCTGGGCGACTCCGTGCGGCTGGCCGTGCGCGGGCCGCTGGTCACCGGCGGCGTACGCGACGGCGACTCGATCGCCGTCGACGGCTGCTGCCTCACCGTCGTCACCGCCCAGCAGGGCGTGTTCACCGCCGACGTGATGCGCGAGTCGCTGCGGCGTACGTCGCTTCGACGAGCCGCGCCGGGCGTCGCGGTCAACCTGGAGCGTGCCGTCCCTGCCGACGGGCGGATGGGCGGACACCTCGTGCAGGGCCACGTCGACGGCACCGGCACGCTGCGGGCCCGGGAGTCGTCGGCGCACTGGGACCTCGTGACCATCGAGCTGCCGCCGGAGCTGGCGCGCTACGTCGCGCCGAAGGGCTCGATCGCCGTCGACGGCGTCTCGCTCACGATCGTCGACGTCGACGACGGCGACCCGCCCGCGTTCACCGTCTCGCTCATCCCCACCACTCTTGCGGCCACCACCCTCGGCGACCGCAGCCCCGGTGACATGGTCAACCTCGAGGTGGACGTGATCGCCAAGTACGTCGAACGGCTGCTCACGCACCGCGCTGCGGGGGAGGTCGTGCGATGACCGACCCGCTGACGTGGCTGTTCGAGGCCGAGCTGCACATCGGGGACCAGGCGATCCTGTGGCGCGAGATCATCGGCAACCTGTTCGGCCTGCTGTCCGCGCTCGGGGGCATGCGGCGGCGGGTGTGGGCGTGGCCGGTCGGGATCGTCGGCAACGTCTTGCTGTTCACCGTGTTCGTCGGCGCCGTGTTCGACACCCCGCAGGACCAGACGCTGTGGGGTCAGGCCGGTCGCCAGGTGTTCTTCGTGATCGTGTCGATCTGGGGCTGGTACCGCTGGAAGACCGCCAGTGACGCCGGCGGCGCCGGCGACGGAGGCGCGATCCGGCCGCGCTGGGCGACCTGGGGCGAGCGGGCGCAGATCGTCGTGCTCTACGCCGCCGGCACCGCGTTCTTCTGGTGGCTGTTCGGCATCATCGGCTCCTACGGCCGCCTGACCGAGGCGTGGATCCTCACCGGCAGCATCCTCGCCACCTGGGGGATGGCCCGGGGCTGGGTGGAGTTCTGGCTGATCTGGATCGCGGTGGACGCGGTCGGCGTGCCCACCCTGCTCGACGCCGGCTTCTACCCGTCGGCCGTGCTGTACGGGTTCTACGGCCTGTTCTGCGTGGTCGGGTTCTTCACCTGGCTGCGGGCGGAGCGCCGTCCCGTGGACCCGCTCGGCCCGGACATGCAGCAGGTGGGCGCATGACCACGCCCGACGTCCGCTTCGACCCCGTCGAGCGCGCGGTCGACGACATCGCGGCCGGCCGCGCGGTGGTCGTCGTCGACAGCGCCGAGCGCGAGAACGAGGGCGACCTGATCTTCGCCGCGTCCAAGGCGACGTCGGAGCTGATGGCCTTCACCGTCCGCTACGGCACCGGCGTCGTCTGCGTCGGGATGGAGGGCGAGCTGCTCGACCGGCTGGGGATCCCGCTGATGACCCCGCACAACCGGGAGCGGATGCGCACCGCCTACACCGTGAGCGTCGACTCCCGGGACGGGATCACCACCGGCATCAGCGCCGCCGACCGCACCCGCACGGTCCGTACCCTCGCCGACTCCGCGACCGAACCGTTCGACCTGGTGCAGCCGGGGCACGTCTTCCCGCTGCGCTACCGCGAGGGCGGCGTGCTGGTGCGTCCCGGCCACACCGAGGCCGCCGTCGACCTGGCCCGGATGGCCGGGCTCACGCCGGCGGGCGTGCTGTGCGAGCTGACCCACGACGACGGCACGATGATGCGCGGCCCCGAGCTGCGTACGTTCAGCGACGCCCACGGGTTGACCATGATCTCGGTCGCCGACCTGGTCACCTGGCGGCGACGGCACGAGCGGCTGGTGGAGCGGGTGGCCGTGACGTCGTTGCCGACCGAGTTCGGCCAGTTCACGGCCTACGGCTACCGCAACACCGTCGACGGCGTCGAGCACGTGGCGCTGGTGCACGGTGACGTCACCGACGGGGAGGACGTGCTCACCCGGCTGCACTCCGAGTGCCTCACCGGCGACGTCCTGGGGTCGAGCCGCTGCGACTGCGGGCCGCAGCTGCAGGCCTCGATGGCGGCGATCGTCGAGGAGGGCCGCGGGGTCGTCGTCTACCTGCGCGGTCACGAGGGCCGCGGCATCGGTCTGCTGCACAAGCTGCGGGCGTACGCGCTGCAGGACACCGGCCGCGACACCGTCGACGCCAACCTCGACCTCGGCATGCCGGCCGACGCCCGCGACTACGGCACCGGGGCGCAGGTGCTCGCCGACCTCGGCGTGACGTCGGTGCGACTGCTCACCAACAACCCGGAGAAGACCGCGCAGCTGACCCGCTACGGACTGCGGGTCGCCGAGCGGGTGCCGGTGTCGGTGCAGCCGACCGAGCAGAACCTGCGGTACCTGCAGACCAAGGCCGAGCGGATGGGACACGACCTCAGCCACGTGCTCGACCCGCCGCTCGACCCCGTCGTGGACGGTGGCCCGTGAGCGGCGGCGGAGCGCCCGCGAACCAGCCGCTCGACCCGGCTGACGTCGCCGGGATGCGGGTCGCGGTGGTCGCGGCGTCCTGGCACGACCAGGTGATGGGCGGGCTGGTCGCCGGAGCGCTGCGCGCGCTCGGTGCGGTGGGGCTCGACGAGCCGACAGTGGTGCGGGTCCCGGGATCGTTCGAGCTGCCGGTGGTGGCCGCGGCGCTCGCGCCCACGCACGACGCCCTGGTCGCGCTGGGCGTGGTGATCCGGGGTGGCACCCCGCACTTCGACTACGTGTGCCGGGCGGCGACCGACGGGTTGGTACGGGTCGGCCTCGACCACGGCGTGCCGGTCGGGTTCGGGCTGCTGACCTGCGACACCGAGCAGCAGGCGCTCGATCGGGCCGGGTTGGTCGGCTCGGTGGAGGACAAGGGCGCCGAGGCGGCCGATGCCGCCCTGCGGACCGCGCTGATCCTGCGCGCGCTGCGCCCGTAGGCTGGCCAGCCGTGAAGACCTTCGACCAGCTGTTCGCCGAGCTCGCGGCCAAGGCGGCCGAGCGCCCCGCGGGTTCCGACACCGTCGCCGCGCTCGACGCGGGCGTTCATGCGATCGGCAAGAAGCTGGTCGAGGAGGCCGCGGAGTCGTGGATGGCGGCCGAGCACGAGGGCCCCGACCGGGCGGCCGAGGAGATCAGCCAGCTGCTCTACCACGCCCAGGTGCTGATGCTGGCGTGCGGCCTGACCACCGACGACGTCTACGCCCGGTTGTGAGCCCGCGATGACCCAGCCGAACGGCAACGGCGCCACGCTGCGCATCGCCGTGCCCAACAAGGGCTCCCTGGCCGAGCCGTCCCGGGAGATGCTGCGCGAGGCGGGCTACCGCCAGCGCGCCGACTCCCGTGAGCTGGTGCACTCCGATCCGGACAACGCCGTCGAGTTCTTCTACCTGCGCCCGCGCGACATCGCGGTCTACGTGGGGGAGGGCACCCTCGACCTCGGCATCACCGGTCGCGACCTGCTGCTCGACTCCGGCGCCCCCGCCAACGAGGTGCTCGACCTCGGGTTCGGCGGCTCGCGGTTCCGGTTCGCGGCGCCGACCGGCACCGTCTCGGCGCTCTCCGACATCGCCGGGCTGCGGGTCGCGACGTCGTACCCGGGCGTCGTGCGCCGCCACCTCGAGGAGCGCGGGATCGACGCGAGCGTCATCCGCCTCGACGGCGCGGTCGAGTCGGCCGTGCGGCTCGGGGTCGCCGACGTGATCGCCGACGTGGTCGAGACCGGCAGCACGCTGCGCCAGGCCGGGCTGGAGATCGTCGGCGACACCATCCTCGAGTCCGAGGCGGTGCTGGTGCGCCGGGTCGACGTCGCCGAGCCTGCCGGCTACGAGGTGTTCGTGCGCCGGTTGCGCGGTGTCCTCGTGGCGCGGACGTACGTGATGATGGACTACGACATCCCCAGCGCGCAGGTCGAGCAGGCGTGCGCGATCACGCCCGGCATCGAGTCGCCCACGGTCTCGCCGCTGCATCGCGAGGGGTGGTCGGCCGTGCGGGCGATGGTGCGGCGGCAGCAGGCGCAGACGGTCATGGACGAGCTGTGGGAGCTCGGCGCCCGCGGCATCCTCGTCACCGACATCCACGCCTGCCGGTTGTGACCTACCGACCGCTCGGTGCCCGGGTCGTCGCGTTCGTGTCCGCCGGCAGCCTGCTGGTGCTGCTGGTCGCCATCGCGGTGGCGCTGCCGCCCGCCGTACGCGCCGACTTCACGCTGGCGCAGAACCTCACGCTGGCGCTGTTCCTGGGCGTCATGCTGGCCGTGCTGTTCGGCATCGCGCGCACGCGGGTACGGACCGACGAGCGCGGCATCCACGTGCTGAACGGCTACCGGCACCACGAGCTCGACTGGGCCGAGGCGGTGCAGGTCAACCTCGGCCGCGGGGCGCCGTGGGCGGTGCTCGACACCAGTGACGGGCGGGTCGTGCAGCTGATGGCCATCCAGCGCTCCGACGGTGCCCGGGCTGTCAGCGCCGTACGGGCGCTGCGGGCGGAGCTGGTCGCGCACACGCCGTCCGACCCCGAGCCGCCCGCTGACGGACCGCCGGCGCGCTCAACGGGTGTGGAAGACGACGTCCGCGTGCGCCCGGGTGCCCTCGCGGAGGTGCACCCGCTCCTCGGCAGCCGCCCAGGCGTCCCAGTGCGGCGCGAACCCGTCGCCGTCGCGGGCCAGGGCGCGTTCCCGCCGCTGCGCCGCCGGTGCCTCGACCCACACCAGCAGGCTCACCCACCGGGCCAGGGGCGTCGACCACGACCCGACTCCCTCGACCAGCAGGACGTCGGCCACCGGCAGCGCCCGAGCAGGCGCGCGCCGGTCGCGGTGCCAGTCCCAGGGGCGGATCCGCGGCCGCACGCCGTCGGCGAGCGGACGCACCACCTGTTCGTGCAGCTCGCGACCCACGCCCGGCAGGCCGTCCCAGCCGGCGTAGAGGTCGTCCATCGCCAGCCCGCCCACGGTGGCGGTCGTCCGTGCGTGGTCGGCGCCGGCCGGTGCGTCGTCCAGGCGGAGCCGGGTCGCGAGCTCCTCGGCGAGCGTGGTCTTGCCGGCGCCCGCCCGGCCGTCGATCAGCACCAGCCGGGTGCCGCCCAGCAGCGGGGGCAGGTGCGACACCAGGGTGGCGAGGGTGCGTACGTCGGGGACCTCGTGGGGCACGGTCAGCCGATGCCGCGCCGGCGCAAGATCTCCTCGATCTCGGCCATGTCGTCGTCGACCGGTGCCTGCTTCGGCTGCCCGGACCCGACCGCGCGCTTGTCCTTGCCCGCCGGCGCGGCCGGGGCGGGGCCACGGCGCCGGCGGACGCGCTCGCGCCGCCGATCATCACGATCCCCACGCCGCCCACCACGAGGCCCGCCCAGGTCACCGGGTTGAAGACCAGGTTGGCCGCCCACGACCCGACCGCGCTGGTGACCCGCCCGACCACTCCGACGCTGCCGGTCATCAGCAGCGCGGGCGGGATCAGGGCCCAGCCGGCCCACCGGAGGGCGCCCACCCCGTCGCCGCGGCGGCGGGCCCGCAGGGCGAGCCACCCGGCGATCGCGGTCAGCCCGGCGACCCAGGGCAGCCACAGCAACGTCGTCGTGGACACGTGCCAAGCCTGGCACACCGCTCGCGAGGCGCGGATTCTGCAGCCGGCAGCCACGGTCCGGGCAACCAGAAGCCTCGGATGGCAACCAGAATCCTCGGATGGGGCAGCCAGAATCCTCGGATGGGGCAGCCAGAATCCTCGGATGGGGCAACCAGAATCCTCGGATGGGGCAACCAGAACCCTCGGATGGGGCAACCAGAACCCTCGGATCGCGGGTTGGTGGGCGGGGCGGGCGGGCTGGTACCCTCTGAGGTGGCCAGCGGCCGCGTGCGTACGCGCGTGGTCGCTCACAAGCGGAGTCCACCTCCCACCCGCACGACTGCACAGGTCGTCGGGTACCGGCCGGGTCGGCCCAGCAGGACCGGGCCCGATCCGCGGGCGCCTGACGGCGTCGGGTGGCTTCCGTGCGTGTCGGCACGGGAGCCTTTTGCATGTCCGGAGGGTTCCCGGGTCGCGGTTCACACGCTCTGTCACCGGACACCACAGGAGGACCCATCAGCACTGAGCTGCGCATCAATGAGCGCATCCGCGTTCCGGAGGTACGGCTCGTCGGCCCCAACGGCGAGCAGGTCGGCATCGTCCGCATCGACGACGCCCTGCGCCTGGCGCAGGAGTCCGACCTCGATCTCGTCGAGGTCGCACCCACGGCCCGACCACCGGTCGCCAAGCTCATGGACTACGGCAAGTTCAAGTACGAGACGGCGCAGAAGGCTCGCGAGTCACGGCGGAACCAGACCCACACCGTGATCAAGGAGATGAAGCTCCGGCCCAAGATCGACAAGCACGACTACGAGACCAAGAAGGGTCACGTCGTGCGGTTCCTCCGCCAGGGGGACAAGGTCAAGATCACCATCATGTTCCGCGGCCGCGAGCAGCACCGCCCCGAGCTGGGCTTCCGGCTGCTGCAGCGACTGGCCGGCGACGTCGAGGACCTCGGCTTCGTCGAGTCGACCCCGCGACAGGACGGACGCAACATGACGATGGTGATCGGACCGCACCGCAAGAAGGCCGAGGCCCGTGCCGAGGTCCGCGAGGAGCGAGCCCGCGAGGTCGCCGACCGTCGCGCCGAGCGCCAGGCCGAACGTTCCGACCGCGCACCTGCCTCGACCGTGGCCAAGCCGCGGAAGCGTTCCGAGAACATCGACGCCGACATGGACCCAGAAGCCTGACCCCCCGCACGACCGCACGATCAGGCACCGAACAGGAAGGCAACACCGATGCCGAAGATGAAGCCGCACTCGGGCATGAAGAAGCGGGTGAAGATCACCGGCACCGGCAAGCTGCGCCGGCAGAAGGCCAACCGTCGCCACAACTTCGAGTACAAGCCCACGACCCGCACCCGACGTCTCGACGGCACCACCGAGGTCTCCAAGTCCGACACCAGCCGCGTCAAGAAGATGCTCGGCCTCTGACCGTCTGACACGTCCCCCGCACGCGGGCGCCCCACCGGCGCCGGGTGCACCCTGAAACGAAGGAGTTCGAAGTGGCACGCGTCAAGCGGTCCGTCAACGCCACCAAGAAGCGTCGCACCACCCTGGAGCGCGCTTCCGGCTACCGCGGTCAGCGCTCGCGGCTCTACCGCAAGGCCAAGGAGCAGGTCACCCACTCCATGGTCTACGCCTACCGCGACCGGAAGGCCCGCAAGGGCGACTTCCGCCGGCTGTGGATCACCCGCATCAACGCCGCGTCCCGGTCGCACGGCCTGACCTACAACCGGTTCGTGCAGGGTCTGCGCGAGGCCGGCGTCGAGGTCGACCGCCGGGTGCTCGCCGACCTCGCGGTCAACGACCCGACGGCGTTCGCCGCCCTGGTCGAGGTCGCCCGTGGCGCCCTGCCCAGCGACGTCAACGCCGCCCGCGCCGACGACGAGGGCGCAGCCGCCTGAGCCGTCCCGCTCCCAGCGCGCGTCCCGAGCCGCCGCTGACCCCCCGCACCGGGAGGGTCAGGGCGGCTCGGCGTCTGCGCGAGCACCGTCGCGACCGCGCCGAGGCGCGGCGCTTCGTCGCCGAGGGTCCGCAGGCCGTGCGCGAGGCGCTCGCGACCCCGGGCGCCGTCGTCGAGGTGTACGCGACCGCGGCGGCCGCCGGCCGGCACCCCGCGCTGCGCGACGACGCCGACGCGGCTGACGTCGCGTGGACCGAGGTCACCGACGACGTCGTGGCCGCGATCGCCGACACCGTCCACCCGCAGGGCGTGCGTGGCGGTCTGCCGCTTCGTGCGACGTGCCGCTCGCCGACGCCCTGACCGGCTCGCCCCGCCTGGTGGTCGTCGCCGCCGACGTCCGCGACCCGGGCAACGCCGGCACCCTGCTGCGCTGCGCGGACGCCGCCGGTGCCGACGCCGTCGTCCTCGCCGGCGACTCGGTGGACCCGTACAACCCGAAGGCGGTGCGCGCGAGCGTCGGCTCGCTGTTCCACCTGCCGGTCGCCGTCGAGCCCGACCCGGCGTGCCGCCGTCGCCGCCGTGCGGGCGGCCGGCCTGCGGGTGCTCGCCGCCGACGGCTCCGCGAGCCTCGACCTCGACGCGGCCGAGTCGTCCGGCCTGCTGGGCGGTCCGACCGCCTGGCTGCTCGGCAACGAGGCGCACGGGCTCCCCGAGCAGCTGGTCGGGCTCGCCGACGCCGCGGTCGCCGTGCCGCTCTACGGGCGGGCCGAGAGCCTCAACCTGGCGACGGCGGCGGCGGTCTGCCTGTACGCCAGCGCCCGGGTGCAGCGCTCGGACCCTGACAGCACGGCGGCAGCGGACTAGCCTGCTGGTGGGTGGGGACCCCGACGGTGAGTCGGGTGGACGGTTTGGGGCAGCGCCTTGCATGACGACGTGGTGGGGGTCGACGACCTGCCGGACGGGCTGGTCGTCGCTGACGCGGACGCCTACGTCGTCCGCGCCAACGCCCGCGCCGTCTCGCTGCTGCTGCGCGACCCGGACAAGGTCGCCGGTGCCCACCTGTCCGACGTGGTCGCGCTCGACGACCTCGACGGCAACACCTGGTACGACTGCCTGCGCCCCTACGACGGGCTCAGCACCCGCACCCGGCTGGTCGAGCGGTCCTGGTACCGCCCCGACGGGCACGAGCTGCTGGTCACGGGCCGGCTGCTGCGCGAGGCGCCACGGGGCCGGGTCGTCCGGGTGACCGTCGGCATCCGCTCGGTGCGCGCCCGCGAGCGGCTCGACCGCGAGCGGTCCGACCTGGTCGCGACCGTCGCGCACGAGCTGCGCTCCCCGCTGACCGGGGTCAAGGGCTTCACGGCGACGCTGCTGGCCAAGTGGGACCGGTTCTCCGAGCAGCAGCGCAAGCTGATGCTCGAGACCGTCGACGCCGACGCCGACCGGCTGGCCCGGCTGATCACCGAGCTGCTCGACACCGCGCGGATCGACTCCGGCCGGCTGACGCTGCGCACCGAGCCGGTCGACATCGCCGCACTGGTGGCGCGGGTGGTCGGCAGCGCCGAGGCGGCCGGCGGTCGCACCATGCGGGTCTACGCCCACGACGGCGTGCCCGAGATGTGGGGCGACGCCGACAAGCTCAGCCAGGTGGTGACCAACCTGGTCGACAACGCCCAGCGGCACGGCAAGGGCACCGTCGACGTGGTGTACGGGCCGGAGGCCGCGGCCGACGGCACCCCCGGCGTGTTCCTGCTGGTCGACGACGAGGGCAACGGCGTGCCCGACGAGATGCGCGAGCGCGCGTTCACCAGGTTCTGGCGCTCCGGGGCACGTGACGGCAGCGGCCTCGGGCTCTACATCGTGCGCGGACTCGTCGAGGCGCACGCCGGCGAGGTGACCATCCTGGACAGCGCCTCCGGCGGCGCCCGGGTGCGGGTCTGGCTGCCGGTGGCCCAGCCCGACGCGCTGGTCGACTGACGCCGGGTTTCCCACGTTCGCTTGGGAAACCCGAGCTCCCCCCGTCTTGTGACGCGGGGGAACCTCAGGTTTCCCGGTAGCAGCAGCGGCTCGGCTTCCGGAACTGCTTCGCGACGGTCGGCGGCGGGTTCCTAGACTGCCGCCCGACGGGGAAGGTCCCCGGGGTCGGGCGAGAGGCACTGATGGCGGGCAGCACCGAGTACGACCCGGTCGAGGTGACCCCGTTGCAGGCCGACGAGGTCGACCGCCGCCGCGACGAGGCGCTGGCCGCCGTCGCTGCCGCCGGGTCCCTGGACGCGCTCAAGCAGGTACGGCTCGCGCACGCGGGCGACCGGTCGCCGCTCGCGCTGGCCAACCGGGAGATCGGTGCGCTGCCACCGCAGGCACGCAAGGAAGCGGGGATGCGGGTCGGCCGCGCCCGCGCGGACGTCAGCGCTGCGCTCGCGCGGCGCACGGCAGAGCTCGAGGCCGCCGCCGAGGAGCGGATGCTGGTCGAGGAGGTCGTCGACGTGACGGCCGCCCCGGGGGAGCGGCGCACCGGCTCACGGCACCCGCTCACGACGCTGCAGGAGACCATCGCCGAGGTCTTCGTCGCGATGGGCTGGGAGATCACCGAGGGCCCCGAGGTCGAGGCCGAGTGGGTCAACTTCGACGCGCTCAACCTCGGCCCCGACCACCCGGCGCGCAGCATGCAGGACACGTTCTTCCTCGACCCGCCCGACTCGCACCTGGTGCTGCGCACGCAGACGTCGCCGGTGCAGATCCGCACCCTGCTGTCCCGCCGGCCGCCGGTCTACGTCGTCGCGCCGGGCCGGGTCTTCCGCACCGACGAGCTGGACGCCACCCACTCGCCGGTCTTCCACCAGGTGGAGGGGCTCGCGGTCGACCGCGGCCTCGGCGATGGGGCACCTCAAGGGCACCCTCGACCACTTCGCCGAGTCGATGTTCGGCCACGGCGTCGACACCCGGTTCCGGCCGTCGTACTTCCCGTTCACCGAACCCAGCGCCGAGGTCGACCTGCGCTGCTTCGTCTGCCTCGGGCGGCAGCCCGCGGTCGAGACCTGCCGCACCTGCAAGGGCGAGGCGTGGATCGAGTGGGGCGGCTGCGGCGTCGTCAACCCGCGGGTGCTGGTGGCCTGCGGCGTCGACCCCGAGGAGTACTCCGGGTTCGCGTTCGGCATGGGCATCGACCGCACCCTGATGTTCCGGCACGGCGTCGCGGACATGCGCGACATGGCCGAGGGCGACGTGCGGTTCACCCGCGCCTTCGGGGTGGAGGTCTGATGCGCGCGCCGGTGTCGTGGATCCGCGCCCTCGTCGACCTGCCCGCCGAGGTCACGCCAGAGGCGCTCGCCGACCGGCTGACCCAGCTCGGGCTCAAGCTGGAGTCGCTCACCGCCCCGGGCGCCGACCTGCAGGGCCCGCTCGTCGTGGGCCGGGTGCTGCGGTGCGACAAGGAGGAGCACAGCAACGGCAAGACCATCAGCTGGTGCCGGGTCGACGTCGGCCCGGAGCACAACGCCCCGGACCCCGAGGGCGGCCCTCCCGGTCGCGGCATCGTCTGCGGGGCGCACAACTTCGGCGTGGGCGATCTCGTCGTCGTGGTCCTGCCAGGCGCGGTGCTGCCCGGTGGCTTCGCGATCTCCGCACGCAAGACCTACGGGCACGTCTCCGACGGCATGATCTGCTCGGCCGCCGAGCTCGGCCTCGGCGACGACCACACCGGCATCATCGTGCTGCGCCGCCGACGCGGGCGAGCCCGGTGACGACGCCGCGGAGCTGCTGCAGATCCGCGACCACGTGATCGAGATGGAGATCAACCCCGACCGGGCCTACGCCCTGTCCGTACGCGGCGTCGCCCGCGACGCGGCGCTCGGCTACCGGGTGCCGTTCCGCGACCCGGCCGACCTGCCCGTCGTGCCGGGCGAGGGGGAGTCCTACCCCGTCCGCGTCGACGACCCCGCGGCAGCCCGGTCTTCGTCACGCGCACCGTGACCGGCTTCGACCCCGCAGCACCCACTCCACCGTGGCTGGCCCGCCGGGTCCAGCTGGCCGGGATGCGGCCGATCTCGCTGGCGGTCGACGTCACCAACTACGTGATGCTCGAGCTCGGACAGCCGATCCACGGCTACGACCGCGACCGGCTGCGGGGCCCGATCGTGGTCCGCCGGGCACGGTCGGGGGAGACGCTGCGCACGCTGGACGGCGCGGAGCGGCGCGCTCGACCCCGAGGACCTGCTGATCACCGACGACCGCGGCCCGATCGGGCTGGCGGGCGTGATGGGTGGCGAGTCCACCGAGATCGGCGCCTCCACGTCAGCGGTGGTCATCGAGGCGGCGTGCTTCGACCCGCCGAGCATCGCGCGCACCGCGCGCCGCCACCGGCTCGGCTCGGAGGCGTCCAAGCGGTTCGAGCGCGGCGTCGACCCGCGGCTGCAGGAGGCCGCCGCCCAGCGGGTGGCCGACCTGCTGGTCCAGCTCGGCGGCGGCCGGATCGAGCCGGGCGCCACCGTGGTGGGCAGTCCGCCGGAGGCGGCGACCATCGCGCTGCCGGCCGAGCTGTCCGCCCGCGTCACCACCGTCGACATCGACGCCGCGACCGCGGTCGACGCGCTGCGGGCGGTGGGGTGCACCGTCGACGACAGCCGCGAGCCGCTGCAGGTCGTCCCGCCGAGCTGGCGTACCGACATCACCGACCCCTACGACCTGGTCGAGGAGGTCGCCCGTGTGGTCGGCTACGACCGGGTCCCGTCGGTGCTGCCGATGGCGCCGGCCGGGCGCGGCCTGACCGTCGCGCAACGGCTGCGGCGCCGGGTCGGGTTCGGGCTCGCCGGGGCCGGCTACACCGAGGTGGTCGCCTACCCGTTCATCGGCGCGGACGACCTCGACCGGCTCGGGCTGCCCGCCGACGACCCGCGCCGGCGGACCGTACGGATCGCCAACCCGCTCTCGGAACGCCAGCCGCTGCTGCACACCACCCTGGCCCCGGCCCTGCTCGACGTGCTGGCGCGCAATGCCGGACGCGGCTTCCCCGACAGCGCGCTGTCACTGGTGGCGCGGGTGTTCCAGCCGCGCACCTGGCCGCTTGCCGCCCGCGCCGGTGCCGCCGGTCGACCGGGCGCCCACCGCGGACGAGCGCGCGGCTCTGGACGCTGCCCTGCCCGACCAGCCGTTCCACCTCGCCGTCGTCGACACCGGCCACCGGGAGGGGGAGAGCCCCTGGGCGGGGGCGGTCGCCGCGGTCCGCGAGGTCGCCCGGCTGCTCGCGGTGCCGGTGACGATCGGCGCGGCCGCCACGGCGCCCTGGCATCCGGGCCGGTGCGCCGAGATCCGCGTGGCCGGCGAGGTCGTCGGACACGCCGGCGAGCTGCACCCTCGGGTGTGCCGGGACTTCGGCGTGCCGGAGCGCACCGGCTACGCCGAGGTCGACCTCGACGCGATGATCGCGCAGGCTCCGGACGTCGTGCTCGCCCCGGACATCTCCACCATGCCGGTGGCGAAGGCCGACCTGGCCCTGATCGTCGACGAGGACGTGCCCGCGGCGTCGGTCGAGGCGGCGGTCGTCGAGGGAGCTGGCGCCCTGCTGGAGTCGATCCGGCTGTTCGACGTCTACCGCGGCGACCCGGTGCCGCCGGGGCGCAAGTCGCTCGCCTTCGCACTGCGCTTCCGGGCTGCCGACCGCACGCTCACCGACGACGAGGTCGCCAAGGCCCGCGACGGCGCCGTTGCCGCCGCCGTCGCGGCGACCGGGGCCGAGCAGCGCGGATGAGCCCGCTGGGCGGCCAGGTCGCGCTGGTCACCGGTGGCGGGCGCGGCATCGGCCGGGCGCTCGCCGAGGGGCTGGCCGCGCGCGGGGCCGCGGTGGGCATCTGCGCGCGCAGCGGCGCGCAGGTCGACGAGACGGTGGCGACGATCCGCGCCGCCGGCGGCACGGCGCACGGCGAGGCCGCCGACGTCACCGACGCCGACGCAGTCGAGCGGTTCGTCGCGCGGCTGTACCCGGGCGCTCGGCGAGCCCACGCTGCTGGTGGCCAACGCCGGCGCGATCGACGCGGCCGAGGTCGACCCCTGGGAGGCCGACCCCGAGCAGTGGTGGCACGTGGTCGAGGTCAACCTGCGCGGCGCTGCGCTGGTGCTGGGCGCGGTCGTGCCAGGGATGCTGGCGCGCGGGGGAGGCCGGGTCGTCACCCTCACGTCGGGGATGGCGCTGCGCGACGTGGCGGACTACAGCGCCTACTCGGTGAGCAAGACCGCGCTGCTGCGGCTGTCCGGGTCGTACGCCGCCGCCGGCGGCGACCGCGGCCTGGTCGTGGTCGACGTCGCGCCGGGTGTGGTGCAGACCGAGATGACGGGCGGCATGCCGGTGTGGTCGGACCGCACCGAGTGGTCCGACCCGGAGCAGGTGGTGCGCCTGGTCGCCAGCGTGGCGGCGGGTGAGCTGGACGGCCTGCACGGTCGCTACGTACGGGCGGGGGTGGACGACCCGCACGCGCTCGCGGCCCGGCTCGCGGACGCACCGGACGCCCGGCGGCTCGGGCTGGTCCCGTACGGCCCGGACGACCCGCTGGCCTGACCGGCGGGCTCAGTCGATGCCGGAGCCGATCACCCGGCCGAACGCCTTCAGCGTCTGCATGTCGCCGTCGCGCTCGACGGCGGTGTCGCCGACCCGGCCCCACAGCCAGCTGTCCAGCGCTCCGCCGTGCCGGTCACCTGGGCGACCGGGTCGGCGATGCGCCCCTCGTGCACCTCGAGCGACGGCTCGTCGACGGCCTCGCCGCTCTCCGGCCGGCCGACGACCCGGCCGATCTCGGCCGACCAGCGGGCGGCGGCTGTCCTGCGCGACGACCACGACAGGGCCGGCCTCCCACCGGAACTCGGCCCAGTCGGGGGTGCCGCCGAACATGATCCGCAGCGCCTCGTCGATGCCGTCGGTCGCCAGCCGGGTGTCCAGCGGCGTGACGTCGCCGACCACCTGCTCGGCGTCGAGCCGGTGGATCAGCGCCTCGTGCGCCTGCCGCCGACGGATGAAGCCGCGGGTCTGGTCCTCGTCGAACCAGGTCCACATCGGGTCGCTGTCGTCGCCGGCGGACACGGCCGCCAGCAGCCGCTCGGTGGCCCGGCGCTGGAGGTCGAGCAGCGCGGGGTAGTCGGCGGGACGGTCCGGCTTGTCGTCCTGCGCGGCCTGCGGATCCGACAGGGCCCGGCCCACGATGGACCCCCAGAACCACTGCACCTCGGTGAGGTGCCAGAGCAGGTCGGCGGCGTCCCAGTCGGGGCAGGACGGCACGCGGGCAGCGGGGTCGGCGTCGGCCAGCAAGGAGACGAACCGGGCGGACTCGGAGTCGAGGAACGCGATGTAGTCGGCGCCCGGCAGCCGGTGCTGTGACGTCATGGTCGGACCGTACCCCTACCCCCGGACGCACCGGCTTGCATGATTGTGCATACTCATGCACTCTAGTGGGAGTCGAACCAGAAGGCAGGTGGGAGCGGTGCGCGCGGCTGTGGCGGGTGCCAGTGGGTACGCGGGCGGCGAGCTGCTGCGGCTGCTCAGCGGGCACCCCGACCTCGAGGTGGGGGCGGTGACCGCGGGGGACAACGCGGGCACCCGGCTCGGCTGCCCATCATCCGCACCTGGTGCCCCTCGCCGACCGCGAGCTCACCCGCACCGACGCCGACGCGCTGGCCGGTCACGACGTGGTCTTCCTGGCGCTGCCGCACGGGCACTCGGGCGCGCTCGCGGCGGCGCTGCCCGACGACGTGCTGGTCGTCGACTGCGGTGCCGACTTCCGGCTGCGGGACCCGGCGGTCTGGGCGGAGTTCTACGGCGGTGCCCACGCCGGCACCTGGCCCTACGGGCTGCCCGAGCTGCCCGGCGCCCGGGAGGCGCTGCGCACCTCCCGGCGGGTCGCCGTGCCCGGGTGCTACCCGACGGTGTCCACGCTGGCCCTGCTGCCGGCGGTGCTGGCGGGGCTGGTGCACGCCGACGACCTGGTCGTGGTCGCGGTGTCCGGCACGTCCGGTGCAGGGCGCTCGCTGAAGCCGCACCTGCTCGGCGCCGAGGTGATCGGCTCGGCGAGTGCCTACGGCGTCGGCGGCGTGCACCGGCACACCCCCGAGATCGAGCAGAACCTCGGCGGCGTCGCCGCCGGTCCGGTGCACGTGTCGTTCACCCCGGTGCTGGTGCCGATGGCACGCGGCATCCTCGCGACCGCGACCGCCCCGCTGGTCGACGGCGTCACGGCCGCTGACGTGCGCTCCGCGTACGAGAAGGCGACGGCCGACGAGCCGTTCCTGCACCTGCTGCCGGAGGGCCAGTGGCCGCAGACCCAGTCCGTGGTCGGCTCCAACGCCGTGCACCTGCAGGCCACCGCCGACCCCCGTACCAGCCGGCTGGTCGCGGTCGGCGCCGTCGACAACCTCACCAAGGGCACCGCCGGTGCGGCGGTGCAGTGCGCCAACCTGGCGCTCGGCCTGCCGGAGACGACGGGGCTGACGACGGTGGGGGTGGCGCCGTGAGCGTGACCGCCGCGCGGGGATTCCGCGCCGCCGGCGTCGCCGCCGGACTCAAGCCCAGCGGCCGCCCCGACGTCGCCGTGATCGTCAACGACGGCCCGTCGGCCGCAGCCGCCGCCGTGTTCACCACCAACCGGTGCCGGGCCAACCCGGTGCTGTGGAGCGAGCAGGCGCTGGGACAGGTCGAGGGTCCGGGCGGCACCGCCCGCGCCGTGGTGCTCAACTCCGGCGGTGCCAACTGCTACACCGGCCCCGACGGCTTCGCGCTGACCCATGCCACCGCCGAGACGGCGGCCGACGCGCTGGGCATCGGCGCGATCGACGTCCAGGTGTGCTCGACCGGGCTGATCGGCCCGCTGCACGACCGCGAGGCGATGCTGGCCGGCACCAAGGCAGCCATCGCAGCGCTGGGCGACGACGGGGGTCTCGCGGCCGCCGAGGCGATCATGACCACCGACACGCGTGCCGAAGCAGGCGAGCGTGACGGTGGGCACCGGCGACGGTGCGTTCACCGTCGGGGGCATGGCCAAGGGTGCGGGCATGCTCGCACCGGCACTGGCCACCATGCTGGTCGTCGTCACCACCGACGCACAGGTCGACGCCGTCGACTGCGACCGGGCCTTGCGGGCGGCGACCCGCAGCACCTTCGACCGGCTCGACTCCGACGGCTGCATGTCGACCAACGACACCGTGCTGCTGATGTCCAGCGGAGCGGGCCCGGTCCCCGACCAGGCGGCGTTCGCCGACGCCGTCCGCGACGTGTGCCACGACCTGGCCCAGCAGCTGCTCGCCGACGCCGAGGGATCGGAGCACGAGATCGCGATCGAGGTACGCGGCGCCGCCTCCGAGGCCGACGCGGTCGAGGTCGCACGCGCCATCGCCCGCAGCGCGCTGTTCAAGACCGCGGTCTTCGGCCAGGACCCCAACTGGGGCCGGATCCTCGCCTCGGTCGGCACCACCTCGGCAGCGTTCGACCCGGCCGACCTCGACGTCGCCCTCAACGGCGTGTGGGTCTGCCGCGGCAGCGGCCCCGGCGAGCCGCCCGAGGCCGTCGACCTGTCCGGGCGTCGCGTCGACGTGGTCGTCGACCTCAAGTCCGGCACCGAGAGCGGCATCGTCTGGACCAACGACCTGACGCACGCGTACGTGCACGAGAACTCGGCGTACTCCACATGAGGGCGGCGAGATGAAGGCCTCGGACCTGGACGTCTCGGTGACGGAGGCCAAGACGCCCGCGGAGTGGCAGCAGGCCGCCGCCAAGGCCGCCACGCTCGCGGAGGCACTGCCGTGGATGGAGCGCTACCACGGCAAGACGATCGTGGTGAAGTACGGCGGCAACGCGATGGTCGACGACGAGCTCAAGCGGGCGTTCGCCGAGGACATCGTCTTCTTGCGCTACGCCGGCTTCCACCCGGTCGTCGTGCACGGCGGCGGCCCGCAGATCTCGACCATGCTCGGCAGGCTGGGCATCGAGTCGGAGTTCCGCGCCGGCCTGCGGGTGACGACCCCCGAGGCCCTCGAGGTCGTGCGGATGGTGCTCGTCGGCCAGGTGGGTCGTGAGCTGGTGGGCCTGCTCAACCAGCACGGCGCACTGGCCGTGGGGCTGTCCGGCGAGGACGCCGGGCTGTTCACCGCTGCACGCACGAGCGCCCTGGTCGACGGTGAGGAGGTCGACCTCGGTCTGGTGGGAGAGGTCGTCGACGTACGCCCCGAGGCCGTCCGCGACCTGATCGACGCCGGGCGGATCCCGGTCGTGTCGACCGTGGCGCCCGACGCCGGTGGCCAGGTCCTCAACGTCAACGCCGACACGGCGGCCGCCGCGCTCGCGGTGGCGCTGGGCGCGGAGAAGCTGATCGTGCTCACCGACGTCGAGGGCCTCTACGTCGACTGGCCGGCCAGCGACGACGTGGTCGGCACCATCGCCCCGGAGGCGCTCGCCGCGCTGATGCCGACGCTGTCGGCCGGGATGCTGCCGAAGATGGGCGCGGTGCTCAAGGCCGTCACCGAGGGCGTGCCGCGGGCCACCGTGATCGACGGCCGCGAGCCGCACTCGGTGCTGCTCGAGATCTTCACCGACGACGGCGTCGGCACCCAGGTGCTGCCCGGCGCCGACACCCGCATCCGCACCGCACTGAGGAGCGACCGGTGAGCCAGCAGCAGTGGGTCGACCGCCACCGCAGCGCGGTCATGGACACGTACGGACCACCGAAGCTGGTGCTCGAGCGCGGCGAGGGCGCGTGGGTGTGGGACGTCGACGGCAATCGCTACCTCGACCTGCTCGCGGGCATCGCGGTCAACGCGCTCGGCCACGCCCACCCCGCGCTGGTCAAGGCGGTCAGCGAGCAGGTCGCGACGCTCGGGCACGTCTCCAACTTCTTCGCCACGACGCCGCAGGTGCAGCTGGCCGAGCGGCTGCTGGGGCTGCTCGACGCCGAGGACGACGGCAAGGTCTTCTTCTCCAACTCGGGCACCGAGGCCACCGAGGCGGCGTTCAAGCTGACCCGGCGCACCGGGCGCACCGGCCTGGTCGCCGCGACCGGGCTCCTTCCACGGCCGGACGATGGGCGCGCTGGCGCTCACCGCCAAGGCTGCCTACCGAGAGCCGTTCGAGCCGCTGCCCGGTGACGTCGCGTTCGTCCCGCACGGCGACGTCGACGCGCTGGCGGCAGCAGTCGACGACACGACCGCAGCGGTCGTGCTCGAGGCGGTGCAGGGCGAGGCCGGGGCGATCGAGCTGCCCGACGGCTACCTCGCCGCCGCGCGGGAGATCACCGAGCGGTACGGCGCCCTGCTATGGCTCGACGAGGTGCAGTGCGGCATGGGCCGCACCGGCGACTGGTTCGCCTTCTCCGCGAGCGGGATCGTGCCGGACGTCGTGACCCTCGCCAAGGGCCTCGGCGGCGGGATGCCGATCGGCGCGACCGTGGCCCGCGGACCCGCGGCCTCGCTGCTGCAGCCCGGCAACCACGGCACGACGTTCGGCGGCAACCCGGTCGCGACCGCGGCTGCGCTGGCGGTCATCGACACCATCGAGGCAGAGGGGCTGCTGGCCAACGCGACGGCGGTCGGCGCCCGGCTGCGGGACGGTCTCGTCGACCACCCGCTGGTCCGGGAGGTGTCCGGGCGTGGGCTGCTGCTGGGCGTCGGGCTGCACGCCGAGGTCGGTCCGCAGGCGCACACGGCGGCGCTGTCCGCCGGACTGATCGTCAACTGCTGCGCCCCCGACCGGCTCCGGCTGGTGCCGCCGCTGGTGCTGACCACCGAGCAGGCCGACCAGGCGGTCGCGGTGCTCCGTACGGTGCTGGACGAGGTGACCCCCTCGTGACCCGGCACTTCCTGCGCGACGACGACCTCACGCCGGCCGAGCAGTCCGCGCTGCTCGACCTCGCCGACCGGGTCAAGGCCGACCGGTACGGGTTCCGGCCCGCTCGACGGACCGCGCGCGGTGGCCGTGCTGTTCGACAAGACGTCGACGCGTACCCGGGTGTCGTTCTCGGTCGGCATCGCCGAGCTCGGCGGCTACCCGCTGGTCATCGACGCGCAGAGCTCGCAGCTGGGCAAGGGCGAGACCATCGAGGACACCACCCGGGTGCTCGACCGGCAGGCGGCCGTGCTGGTGTGGCGGACGTCCGGGCAGGAGCGGATCGAGGCCATGGCCTCGGTGTCGCGGGTGCCCGTGGTCAACGCACTGACCGACAGCTTCCACCCCTGCCAGGTGCTCGCCGACCTGCTGACCGTGCGCGAGCACAAGGGTTCGCTGGCCGGGCTGACGCTGACCTACCTCGGTGACGGCGCCAACAACATGGCGCACTCCTACCTGCTCGGCGGTGCGACCGCCGGCATGCACGTACGGATCGGCTCCCCGGCGGGCTACGTCCCCGACCCGGCCGTGCTGTCCGACGCCGCCGCGATCGCCGCGACGACCGGCGGCTCGGTGGCGGTCATCGACGACCCCGAGGCCTCGGTGCGGGGGGCCGACGTCGTCGCCACCGACACCTGGGTGTCGATGGGCCAGGAGGGCGAGTCGGCCGACCGCGCGACGCCGTTCGTGCCGTTCCGGGTCACCGTCGCGCTGCTGGAGCACGCCGACCCGGACGCGATCGTGCTGCACTGCCTGCCCGCCTACCGGGGCAGCGAGATCGACGCCGACGTCATCGACGGCCCGCGCAGCGTCGTGTGGGACGAGGCCGAGAACCGGCTGCACGCGCAGAAGGCGCTGCTGGTCTGGCTGCTCGGCGGAGGAGGAGCACCATGAGCACCCCGGAGCACGGCGTCCCCGCCACCAAGGCGGCCCGTCAGCAGAAGGTGATCGAGCTGCTCGGCCGGTTCCCGGTGCGCTCGCAGGGCGAGCTCGCCACGCTGCTGGCCGAGGCCGGCGTCGCGGTCACCCAGACCACGCTGTCCCGCGACCTGATCGAGCTGGACGCGGTCAAGGTCCGGCACGAGTCCGGCGCGCTGGTCTACGCCGTCCCCGGCGAGGGCGGCGACCGACGCCCGGCGCCGGTGCAGGACTCCGCCGCGGCCAGGCAGCGGCTGGCCCGGCTGTGCGGCGAGCTGCTGGTCGGCGCGCACGCGAGCGCCAACCTGGTGGTGCTGCGCACCCCGCCCGGCGCCGCACAGTTCTTCGCCTCCGCCATCGACCACGCCGATCTCAGCAGCGTGCTCGGCACCATCGCCGGCGACGACACCGTCCTGGTGATCGCCCGCACCGCCTCCGGGGGCGGCGAGGTGGCCGCCAGCTTCCTCGCCCTCGCCGAGCAGACCGCAGACCCCGCCACCACCACCCAGGAGCCATCGTGAGCACCAACCGCGTCGTCCTCGCCTACTCGGGCGGACTCGACACCTCCGTCGCCATCGGCTGGCTGGCCGAGCGCACCGGCGCCGAGGTCGTCGCCGTCGCCGTCGACCTCGGTCAGGGCGGCGAGGACCTCGAGACCATCCGCAAGCGCGCGCTCGCGTGCGGTGCGGTCGAGGCCGTCGTCGTCGACGCCCGGGACGAGTTCGCGGAGTCGTACTGCCTGCCCGCGCTGCTGGCCAACGGGCTCTACATGGACCGCTACCCGTTGCTGTCCGCGCTGTCCCGGCCGCTGATCGTCACGCACCTGGTCGAGGCGGCGCGCTACCACGGCGCGTCCACGGTGAGCCACGGCTGCACCGGCAAGGGCAACGACCAGGTCCGCTTCGAGGTGGGCGTCGGTGCGCTCGCGCCCGAGCTGGAGGTGATCGCGCCGGTCCGCGACTACGCGTGGACCCGGGAGAAGGCGATCGCCTACGCCGAGGACCGCGGCCTGCCGATCGACGTGAGCAAGCGGTCGCCGTACTCGATCGACCAGAACGTCTGGGGGCGCGCCGTCGAGACCGGCTTCCTCGAGGACATCTGGAACGGACCGATCGAGGACGTCTACGCCTACACCGCCGACCCCTCCCAGCCGCGGGAGCCGGACGAGGTCGTCATCGGCTTCGAGCACGGCGTGCCGGTCACCATCGACGAGAAGCCGGTCACCATGCTGGAGGCGATCGAGCAGCTGAACGCGCGGGCCGGCGCACAGGGCGTCGGGCGGCTCGACATCGTCGAGGACCGGCTGGTCGGCATCAAGAGCCGTGAGGTCTACGAGGCGCCGGGAGCGATGACGCTGATCGCCGCGCACTCGGAGCTGGAGACCGTCACGGTCGAGCGTGACCTCGGCCGGTTCAAGCGCACCGTCGACCAGCGGTGGAGCGAGATCGTCTACGACGGGCTGTGGTTCTCGCCGCTCAAGCGGTCGCTGGACGCGTTCGTGGCGCAGTCGCAGCAGCACGTCACCGGCGAGGTACGGCTCACGCTGCACGCGGGCAAGGCGGTGGCCACCGGTCGGCGCTCGCCGGCGAGCCTGTACGACTTCGGGCTCGCGACCTACGACGAGGGCGACGCGTTCGACCAGTCGCTGGCCAAGGGCTTCGTGGAGCTGTGGGGTCTGCCCAGCAAGCTCGCGGCGACCCGGGACCAGCGGCTGGCAGGGGAGTGACCTCGCCGTCCACCGGACGGCTCTGGGGCGGTCGGTTCGCGGACGGTCCGTCGCCCGCTCTGCAGGAGCTGTCCCGGTCGACGCACTTCGACTGGCGGCTCGCGCCGTACGACCTGGCCGGCTCGGCCGCGCACGCCCGGGTGCTGCACGGCGCCGGCCTGCTCGCCGACGACGACCTCGACGGCGCTGCTGGCCGGGCTCGAGGCGCTCGCCGCCGACGTGGCGGACGGCACCGTCCGGCCCGACCCGGGCGACGAGGACGTGCACGGCGCGCTGGAGCGCGTGCTGGTCGAGCGGCTCGGCGCCGAGCTCGGCGGGCGGCTGCGGGCCGGACGCTCGCGCAACGACCAGGTCGCCACGCTGTTCCGGATGTACCTGCGGGACGAGGCCCGGCTGCTCGTCGGGCGGGCTGCTCGACCTGGTCGACGTGCTGGCCGTGCTGGCCGACGGGCACCTCGACCCGCCGGTCGCGATGCCGGGGCGCACCCACCTCCAGCACGCCCAGCCGGTGCTGCTCAGCCACCACCTGCTCGCGCACGCCTGGCCGCTGCTGCGGGACGTGGAGCGGCTGCGCGACTGGGACGTGCGGACGGCGGCGGAGTCGCCGTACGGCTCCGGCGCGCTCGCGGGCTCGTCGCTCGGGCTCGATCCCGAGGCGGTCGCCGCGGAGCTCGGCTTCACCGGGTCGGCGCCGAACTCGATGGACGGCGTCGCTGCCCGCGACTTCGTGGCCGAGTTCGCGTTCGTGGCGGCGATGGTCGGCGTCGACGTGTCGCGACTGGCCGAGGAGGTGGTGCTCTGGTCCACCCGCGAGTTCGGGTTCGTACGGCTGCACGACGCGTGGTCGACCGGGTCGAGCATCATGCCGCAGAAGAAGAACCCGGACATCGCCGAGCTCGCCCGCGGCAAGGCCGGCCGGCTGGTGGGCGACCTCACCGGGCTGCTGACGACGCTGAAGGCGCTGCCGCTCGCGTACAACCGGGACCTGCAGGAGGACAAGGAGCCGGTCTTCGACGCCGTCGACACCCTCGCCGTGCTGCTGCCGGCGTTCACCGGCATGGTCGCGACGCTGGAGTTCGACACCGAGCGGCTGGCCGAGCTCGCGCCGCAGGGCTTCTCGCTGGCGACCGACGTGGCCGAGTGGCTGGTGCGGCAGGGGGTGCCGTTCCGCGAGGCGCACGAGGTCGCCGGCGGCTGCGTGCGCCGCTGCGAGGAGCGGGGCGTCGAGCTCGCGGAGCTCACCGACGACGACCTCGCCGCGATCTCGCCGCACCTCACCCCGGCCGTGCGCGACGTGCTCACCGTCGCGGGATCGGTCGCCTCGCGGGACGCCCGCGGCGGCACGGCAGCGCCTCGGGTACGTGAGCAGCTGGCTCGAGCTGAGGGAACGGGCTGCAAGGCTGGGGGAGTGGCGGACCGGGACTGGCTGAGCGGGTCCGCCCCGGAGGTGGCGCCGGCCCTGCTGGGCGCCCGGCTCGCGCACCGCACCGACGAGGGCCTCGTCGTGGTCGAGCTGACCGAGGTGGAGGCCTACGACGGACCCGATGACCCCGCCTCGCACGCCTGGCGCGGCCAGACCCCGCGCAACGCGGTGATGTTCGGCCCGCCGGGGTTCCTGTACGTCTACTTCAGCTACGGGATCCACTGGTGCGCCAACGTGGTGTGCGGGCCCGACGGCGAGGCGTCGGCGGTGCTGCTGCGGGCCGGCCGGGTGGTGGAGGGCGAGGACCTGGCCCGGGAGCGCCGCGGCCCCCGGGTCGCCGACCGGTCGCTGGCCCGCGGCCCGGCCTGCGTGACCCAGGCGCTCGGGATCGACCGGAGCCACTACGGCCTGGACCTGTGCTCCGGCGGTCGGCTGTCGCTCACGCGCGGCGACCCGCCCGCCCGGGTGTCGTCGGGGCCGAGGGTCGGCGTCAGCCGGGCGGCCGACGTCCCCTGGCGGTTCTGGGCCGAGGGCGACGACGACCGTCTCGGCGTACAAGCGCTCGCCCCGCACCGACGCCGCCACCCCGATTCCCGCCCCGCCTCCCACCCGACCACCCCCACCCGGAACGATCCGGCGAGGTGAGCGCTGGGGCGCTCGTACGGCCGGATCGTTCCTGGGGTGCTGGCGAACGATCCGGCGAGGTGAGCGCTGGGGCGCTCGTACGGCCGGATCGTTCTGGAGGGGTGAACCCGTTCGCAGGCCGGGACGCCGGTCGGGCAGGCTGGGGCCGTACGTCCTCACCGGACCGCTCCCGAGGAGACCCGTGCCCCTCCACGTCCTGGACGACCTCGAGTCGCGCGGGCTGCTCGCCCAGTCGACCGATCCCGACGCGCTGCGCGCCGAGCTCGACCGGGGGCCGGTCACCTTCTACGTCGGCTTCGACCCGACCGCGCCGAGCCTGCACATGGGCAACCTCGTCCAGCTGGTCACCGCCCGGCGGCTGCAGCAGGCCGGGCACCGGCCGCTGGTCCTGGTCGGCGGGGCGACCGGCCTGATCGGCGACCCCAAGGACGTCGGCGAGCGCACGCTGAACAGCAAGGACCTGGTGGCGTCCTGGGTGGACCGCATCCGCCACCAGGTCTCCGGCCTGGTCGACGTCGACGGCGACAACCCGGCCACGGTCGTCAACAACCTCGACTGGACCGAGGACCTGTCGGTCCTCGACTTCCTGCGCGACATCGGCAAGCACTTCCCGGTCAACCGGATGCTCGGCCGTGAGGTCGTGCGTGCCCGGCTCGAGGCGGGCATCAGCTACACCGAGTTCAGCTACGTGCTGCTGCAGTCGATGGACTACCTCGAGCTGTTCCGCCGGCACGGCTGCCGGCTGCAGCTCGGCGGCAGCGACCAGTGGGGCAACATCACCGCCGGCGTCGAGCTGATCCGCCGGTCCGAGGGCGAGCAGGTGCACGCGCTCGCGACGCCGCTGGTCACGCGCGCCGACGGCGGCAAGTACGGCAAGACGGAGACCGGCACGGTGTGGCTCGACCGCGAGCTGATGAGCCCGTACGCGTTCCACCAGTTCTGGTTGCAGGCCGAGGACGCGAAGGTGGGGGAGTACCTGCGGATCTTCTCGTTCCGGCCGGTGGAGGAGATCGACGCGCTGATGGCCGAGCACGAGCAGCGGCCGCAGGCGCGGGCGGCGCAGCGGGCACTGGCCGACGAGGTGACCGCCCTGGTGCACGGCGACGACGAGCTCCGCGCGGCCGAGCAGGCCGGTCAGGCGCTGTTCGGTCGCGGTGACCTCGCGGCACTGCCCGAGTCGGTCCTCACCGCCGCGCTCACCGAGGCGCCGCACGCCGAGGTCGAGTCGGGCGACACCTTGCCGAGCGTCGGTCGACGCCCTGGTGGCGACCGGGCTGGCCGCCAGCCGGGGCCAGGCGCGGCGCACCGTCGAGGAGGGCGGCGCGTACGTCAACAACGAGCGGGTGACCGCGGCCGACGAGCCGTTGCCCGCGGAGGCGCTGCTGCACGGGCGCTGGGTGGTCGTGCGCAAGGGAAAGCGGTCGGTGGCCGGGCTGGAGGTCGCTCCGCCCGGCTGACTCCGGTGCGCAAAGTCGAGCGAGTCGATGTACTTTATGCGGATGAACGCACCTCTCGTCAGCCGCCGCACCGCACTGCGTGCCGCCGCCGGCAGCGCCGCGCTCGCCGGGGCCGGGCCGCTGGTCGCCGCTCCTGTCCGCGCCGCGGAGCGACCGCCCATCCTCAAGCCCCTGCCGGCGGAGTACTTCATCGACTTCGGCACCAACGCCGAGATGCGGTGGGACGCGGCCGGCGACCTCGGCGACGTCGTCGACGCGGGGCGGTTCTTCGTCCGGAACCACACCCGCACGCCGATCATCGACGCGCGCACCTGGCGGCTCCGGGTCCACGGGGACGGCCTGCGTGGCCGACCACGCCCGGCCGACCCGGTCACCCTGTCCTACGCCGAGCTCAAGGCCATGCCGAGCCGCACCGTCACCAGGGCCGTCGAGTGCACGGGCAACGGGCGCAGCTTCTTCGACACCCAGCAGGGGACGCCGGTCAGTGGCACCGCGTGGCAGCTCGGCGCCATCGGGGTGGCGCAGTGGCGGGGCGTGCCGCTGCGCAGCGTGCTCGAGCGGATCGGACTCCGGGCCGACGCGGTCGACGTGATGGCGACCGGGCTCGACGACCCGTACGTGTCCGGCGGTCGTGACTACGGGCGCGTCCGCCGGCCGATCTCGGTGGACAAGGCGCTCGACGACACCCTGCTCGCGTACGAGATGAACGGTGCGCCGCTGCTGCGCGACCACGGATTCCCGGTACGGCTGCTGGTGCCCGGCTGGATCGGCATCGCGAGCATCAAGTGGCTCGGGTCGCTGCGGGTGTCGACGGTGCCGCTGTACTCGCCGTGGAACACGGAGTTCTACCGGATGACCGGCGGCGACTACGCGCCGGACTCGCCGCCGTTGACCGCGCAGCGGGTCAAGAGCGCGTTCGAGCTGGCCCGCGGGGCCGAGATCCCGCTCGGTGAGCGGACCGTGCTGCGCGGGAGGTCGTGGTCGGGGCTTGGTGCGGTACGCGGCGTCGAGGTGAGCGCCGACGCCGGCGTCAGCTGGCTTCCCGCGCGCCTCACCGGGCCGAACCTGCGCGGCGCCTGGAGCCGCTGGCGGCTGCCCTGGACACCGACCGTCCAGGGGGCCACCGAGCTGCTGGCCAGGGCCACCGACTCGGTGGGCAGACGGCAGCCGGACAGCTCGCCGTACAACGCCAACGGGTACCTGTTCGACGCCGTCGTGCGGCACCCGGTGACGGTCGCCTGAGGGCACCCGCGCAGGCGTGGTCGGAGCCACAGCAGCCGGATTTGACTCGCCCCTGCGCCGCTGCCTAGTGTTTCCTCTGTCGCCGCGAGTGGCGGAGCGCAAGGCCTTGAGCCGGGTGCTCGGCTCGGGCGAAAACCCAGGTCAGATCGAGCGGGCGTACGTGTGCGCCCGGACCGTGACGACCCGGGGCTGACAGCGGCGGAACGGGTTTGACCGGCTCCGCCCGGATCAGTAAGGTGGAACAGTTGCCCCGGTGCGGGAGGTCGAGAGACCGATCGTCACGGTGTGCGTCTGATCCTTGAGAACTCAACAGTGTGCCAAAAGTCGACGAACGAATTAACGCCCCGTCGACGTCCGGGTCTCGACCCGGTCGACGACGGATTCCTTTGACAAGTGATCAACTTGTCAGGGTCATCAAAGTTGAAGGTCAGTGCCCTCGGGTGCTGATCAATGAACTTCAACGGAGAGTTTGATCCTGGCTCAGGACGAACGCTGGCGGCGTGCTTAACACATGCAAGTCGAGCGGTAAGGCCCCTTCGGGGGTACACGAGCGGCGAACGGGTGAGTAACACGTGAGTAACCTGCCCCCCACATTGGGATAACCCCGGGAAACCGGGGCTAATACCGAATACGACCACTCAGGGCATCCCGAGTGGTGGAAAGCTCCGGCGGTGGAGGATGGACTCGCGGCCTATCAGCTTGTTGGTGAGGTAACGGCCCACCAAGGCGACGACGGGTAGCCGGCCTGAGAGGGTGACCGGCCACACTGGGACTGAGACACGGCCCAGACTCCTACGGGAGGCAGCAGTGGGGAATATTGGACAATGGGCGAAAGCCTGATCCAGCAACGCCGCGTGAGGGATGACGGCCTTCGGGTTGTAAACCTCTTTCAGCAGGGACGAAGCGCAAGTGACGGTACCTGCAAAAGAAGCACCGGCCAACTACGTGCCAGCAGCCGCGGTAACACGTAGGGTGCGAGCGTTGTCCGGAATTATTGGGCGTAAAGGGCTCGTAGGCGGTCCGTCACGTCGGGAGTGAAAACTCGGGGCTTAACCCCGAGCCTGCTTCCGATACGGGCGGACTAGAGGTAGGTAGGGGAGAACGGAATTCCTGGTGTAGCGGTGGAATGCGCAGATATCAGGAGGAACACCGGTGGCGAAGGCGGTTCTCTGGGCCTTACCTGACGCTGAGGAGCGAAAGCGTGGGGAGCGAACAGGATTAGATACCCTGGTAGTCCACGCCGTAAACGTTGGGCGCTAGGTGTGGGATCCATTCCACGGGTTCCGTGCCGCAGCAAACGCATTAAGCGCCCCGCCTGGGGAGTACGGCCGCAAGGCTAAAACTCAAAGGAATTGACGGGTGCCCGCACAAGCGGCGGAGCATGTGGATTAATTCGATGCAACGCGAAGAACCTTACCTGGGTTTGACATATACGAGAAGCCTCTGGAGACAGAGGTCTCTTTGGACACTCGTATACAGGTGGTGCATGGCTGTCGTCAGCTCGTGTCGTGAGATGTTGGGTTAAGTCCCGCAACGAGCGCAACCCTCGTCCTATGTTGCCAGCACGTAATGGTGGGGACTCATAGGAGACTGCCGGGGTCAACTCGGAGGAAGGTGGGGATGAGGTCAAGTCATCATGCCCCTTATGTCCAGGGCTTCACACATGCTACAATGGCCGGTACAAAGGGCTGCGAAACCGCAAGGTAGAGCGAATCCCAAAAAACCGGTCTCAGTTCGGATCGGGGTCTGCAACTCGACCCCGTGAAGTCGGAGTCGCTAGTAATCGCAGATCAGCAACGCTGCGGTGAATACGTTCCCGGGCATTGTACACACCGCCCGTCACGTCACGAAAGTCGGTAACACCCGAAGCCGGTGGCCCAACCCCTTGTGGGAGGGAGCCGTCGAAGGTGGGACTGGCGATTGGGACGAAGTCGTAACAAGGTAGCCGTACCGGAAGGTGCGGCTGGATCACCTCCTTTCTAAGGAGCAATTTGGCGGCCCTCGTGGTCGTCCATCGTGCTGGTGTGGGGCGCATGTCCCCATGGAGCACAGCTCTGAAGTGGAACGTCGATTATTCGGTATCGCCCACGCACGGGCTGGTCAGTACTTCCCCTCGGGGAGTGGAAACGCCAGCGCGGACGCGGTCGGGGCCGGGCACACTGTTGGGTCCTGAGGGATCAGGGAGACCTGGACCTCCGGACCGGGAGCCCCTCGAACCGCCGGCTGTGTCGGTAGGCGAGGTGTCGAACTCCCGGGCCCGCCCGTCTCTTGAGAACTGCACAGTGGACGCGAGCATCTTTTGTGGCGACAAGCTACTAAGAGCACAAGGTGGATGCCTTGGCACCAAGAGCCGAAGAAGGACGTAGGAGCCTGCGATAAGCCCCGGGAAGTTGGCAACCGAGCTGTGATCCGGGGATTTCCGAATGGGGAAACCCGGCTGGAGTAATGTCCAGTCACCGGCGCCTGAACACATAGGGCGTTCGGAGGGAACGTGGGGAAGTGAAACATCTCAGTACCCACAGGAAGAGAAAACAACCGTGATTCCGAGAGTAGTGGCGAGCGAAATCGGAACAGGCTAAACCGTGTAGGTGTGATAGCCGGCAGGCGTTGCCTACACGGGGTCGTGGGGCCATCGAGCTGACTCTGCCGAGTCAGCAGGGAGTAAGAAACCATTGTTGAAGTCGAAGCGGACTGGAAAGTCCCGGCGTAGAGGGTGAGACCCCCGTACACGTAAGGCAATGGCTCCCCGATGTCACCCCGAGTAGCACGGAACCCGTGAAATTCCGTGCGAATCTGGCGGGACCACCCGTTAAGCCTAAATACTCCTTGGTGACCGATAGCGGACAAGTACCGTGAGGGAAAGGTGAAAAGTACCCCTGGCGGGGAGTGAAATAGTACCTGAAACCTTGTGCTTACAATCCGTCGGAGCTGGTCTTCGGACTGGTGACGGCGTGCCTTTTGAAGAATGAGCCTGCGAGTTAGCGATACGTGGCGAGGTTAACCCGTGTGGGGAAGCCGTAGCGAAAGCGAGTCCGAATAGGGCGAATGAGTCGCGTGTTCTAGACCCGAAGCGGAGTGATCTATCCATGGGCAGGGTGAAGCGCGGGTAAGACCGCGTGGAGGCCCGAACCCACCAGGGTTGAAAACCTGGGGGATGACCTGTGGATA
Source organism: uncultured Actinomycetota bacterium (assembly GCA_963801045.1). Classification (GTDB taxonomy): domain Bacteria; phylum Actinomycetota; class Actinomycetes; order Propionibacteriales; family Nocardioidaceae; genus JACCWP01. Next base: position 28,348 of record CAWDDC010000001.1, on the reverse strand, counting down.
GGGGTGAAAGGCCAATCAAACTCCGTGATAGCTGGTTCTCCCCGAAATGCATTTAGGTGCAGCGTCGCGTGTTTCTTACCGGAGGTAGAGCACTGGATGGTCTAGGGGGCCCACAAGCTTACCAAAATCAGCCAAACTCCGAATGCCGGTAAGTGAGAGCGCGGCAGTGAGACTGCGGGCGATAAGGTTCGTGGTCGAGAGGGAAACAGCCCAGACCATCAGCTAAGGCCCCTAAGCGATTACTAAGTGGAAAAGGATGTGGAGTCGCAAAGACAACCAGGAGGTTGGCTTAGAAGCAGCCACCCTTGAAAGAGTGCGTAATAGCTCACTGGTCAAGTGATTCCGCGCCGACAATGTAGCGGGGCTCAAGTAATCCGCCGAAGCTATGGCATTCACGTGTGTACTCGGCCGATCCTCTCGAGGAACGGTCCAAGTGCGTGGATGGGTAGGGGAGCGTTGTGTCGCGAGTGAAGCGGTGGGGTGACCCAATCGTGGACGCGACACGAGTGAGAATGCAGGCATGAGTAGCGAAAGAAGAGTGAGAAACTCTTCCGCCGAATGACCAAGGGTTCCAGGGTCAAGCTAATCTGCCCTGGGTAAGTCGGGACCTAAGGCGAGGCCGACAGGCGTAGTCGATGGACAACGGGTTGATATTCCCGTACCGGCACTGACGCGACCATGCTGACCCCGGTGATGCTAAGTGCCCGAATCTTCCAAGCTCTTCGGAGCGCGGAGGAGGAGCGCGCGACCCAAACCGGTAGTAGGCAAGCAATGGGGTGACGCAGGAAGGTAACTCAACCGCGGCGATGGTAGACCGCGGGCAAGGATGTAGGGCGAGACGTAGGCAAATCCGCGTCTCATGTGCCTGAGATCCGATGCGGAGTCGATATAGACGAAGTGAGCTATCCTATGCTGCCGAGAAAAGCCTCTAGCGAGCTTCAGAGCCGCCCGTACCCCAAACCGACTCAGGTGGTCAGGTAGAGAATACCAAGGCGATCGAGTGAACCATGGTTAAGGAACTCGGCAAAATGCCCCCGTAACTTCGGGAGAAGGGGGGCCGGATCCGTCAAGGGGCATGCCCCCGGCAGCGGTGATGGCCGCAGAGACCAGGCCCAAGCGACTGTTTACTAAAAACACAGGTCCGTGCTAAGAAGCAATTCGATGTATACGGACTGACGCCTGCCCGGTGCTGGAACGTTAAGGGGACGTGTTAGCCACTTCGGTGGCGAGGCACTGAACTTAAGCGCCAGTAAACGGCGGTGGTAACTATAACCATCCTAAGGTAGCGAAATTCCTTGTCGGGTAAGTTCCGACCTGCACGAATGGCGCAACGACTTGGGCGCTGTCTCAACCATGGACTCGGCGAAATTGCACTACGAGTAAAGATGCTCGTTACGCGCGGCAGGACGGAAAGACCCCGGGACCTTTACTACAACTTGGTATTGGTGTTTGGTTCGGCTTGTGTAGGATAGGTGGGAGGCTGTGAAGCAGGGACGCCAGTTCATGTGGAGCCATCGTTGAAATACCACTCTGGTCGTACTAGATATCTAACCTAGGTCCGTTATCCGGATCAGGGACAGTGCCTGGTGGGTAGTTTAACTGGGGCGGTTGCCTCCTAAAATGTAACGGAGGCGCCCAAAGGTTCCCTCAGCCTGGTTGGCAATCAGGTGGCGAGTGCAAGTGCACAAGGGAGCTTGACTGTGAGACAGACATGTCGAGCAGGGACGAAAGTCGGGACTAGTGACCCGGCGCTGGCAGGTGGAAGCGGCGTCGATCAACGGATAAAAGGTACCCCGGGGATAACAGGCTGATCTTCCCCAAGAGTCCATATCGACGGGATGGTTTGGCACCTCGATGTCGGCTCGTCGCATCCTGGGGCTGTAGTCGGTCCCAAGGGTTGGGCTGTTCGCCCATTAAAGCGGCACGCGAGCTGGGTTTAGAACGTCGTGAGACAGTTCGGTCCCTATCCGCCGCGCGCGCAGGAGACTTGAGAGAGCCTGTCCCTAGTACGAGAGGACCGGGATGGACGAACCTCTGGTGTGCCAGTTGTTCTGCCAAGAGCACGGCTGGTTGGCTACGTTCGGAAGTGATAACCGCTGAAGGCATCTAAGCGGGAAGCATGTCTCAAGATGAGGTCTCCCACAGGGTTAACCTGGTAAGGCCCCCAGTAGATGACTGGGTTGATAGGCCGGAAGTCGAAGGCAGCAATGCACGGAGCTGACCGGTACTAATAGGCCGAGGGCTTGTCCCACAATTTATGCACGCGTCCACTGTGCGGTTCCCGAGATACGGTCGGGCACCGATATCTCCATAGAGTTTCGGCGACCATGGCGAAGGGGAAACACCCGGTCCCATCCCGAACCCGGAAGTTAAGCCCTTCAGCGCCGATGGTACTGCGTGGGAGACCGCGTGGGAGAGTAGGACGTCGCCGGACAATTCTTTGTTCACGAGGCCACCCGTCCGCGGGTGGCCTCGTGGCATTTCCGGGCGGCTATCCTCGCCAGTCCGAAGGCCGGGGACGTGTTCCCGCCGTACCAGGAAGGACCCTCGTGGCCAGCGATCGTGAGCGACGCCCTCGCCCGGACGGCGAGTCGGGCCGTCAGCGCCGGCCTGCGCCCAGTGGCCGCGGCGACCGACGGACGTCCTCGACGTCCTCCGGCAAGCCGGCGCGGTCGGGGTCCGGGCGTTCGTCGCAGTCCGATCGATCGTCTCGATCGGATCGCTCCTCGCGGTCGGACCGGTCCGCGCGGCTCGGAGCGCGGCAGTGAGGGTCCGGGGTCCGGCACCCGCAAGCGGCTCAGCCAGGAGGAGTACGACGGCCCGCCGTTGCCCGACAGCATCACCGGGCGTGAGCTGGACCGGCAGACCCGCGACCAGCTGTCCAGCGTCCCGGAGCGGCTCGCGATCCGCGTCGCCCGGCACCTGGTCGCCGCGGGCCAGCTGGTCGACGACGATCCCGAGACGGCGTTCGCGCATGCCCGCGCCGCGCGGGCCCGCGCCGCGCGGGTGCCGGCTGTCCGCGAGGCCTACGCCGAGCTCGCGTACCTGACCCAGCGCTGGGAGGAGGCCCTGCGCGAGCTCCGGACCGTCCGCCGGATGACCGGTTCGCCCGACGGGCTGCCGATGATCGCCGACTGCGAGCGCGCCCTCGGCCGTCCGGAGCGCGCCGTGGCGTTGGCACGCGACCCTGGGGTCGAGAAGCTGGACCCGGCCGGGCGGGCCGAGATGGCCATCGTCGTGGCAGGAGCGCGACGCGACCGTGGTCAGCTGGATGCTGCGCTCGGCGTGCTCGCGGCAGCCGAGCTGCGCAGCCGGTCCCGCGCCGAGTGGGTGGCCCGGTTGCGGTATGCCTACGCCGACGCGCTGGAGGCCGCCGGCCGCACCGACGACGCGCTCGAGTGGTTCCACCGCGCGGCCGGTGTCGACGGGCAGGGCAGCACGGACGCGCTGGAGCGCGCCGAGGCGCTGCAGGGCGGCACGGACCGGTAGCAACCGTCGGCCGGTACGCCGTCCACAGACTCCAGGCCCGCCGAGGCTGTCCACAGGGCGCCCGACCGGATCCGCCACCTCCGTCCTCCGCGACCAGAGTGATGGCGGAGGTGGGGTGCGATGGCAGGTGCGGCGACAGAGGTCGCGACCGACGAGCCCTCGGCTGAGGCCGAGGCACACGTCAACGAGGTACGGCTCCGCGGGCGGGTGGCCGCCGAGCCGGAGGAGCGGGAGCTACCCAGCGGCGACAAGATCGTCACCGCTCGGTTGGTCGTGGTGCGGCCACCAGGCGCAGCGCGGCTGCGGCAACCGGTCGACGTGCTCGACTGCGTGGCGTGGACCGGGCGGGCACAGCGTGCGGTCGGCGGGTGGTCGGCGGGCACGGTGGTCGAGGTGGAGGGCGCGATCCGCCGTCGGTTCCGCCGCAACGCAGGAGGCGTGACCAGCCGCGTCGAGATCGAGGTCCACGCGGCGCGGCGGGTCAGTCCGCGGCGTCGAACATGAGCAGGCCGGCGCGCGGCTTCGGCGTGATCGAGGTCGCCTTGTGCGGCAGCAAGGTGCCGCCCCGCGCGGCGGTGATGACCTCGCTCAGACCCGGCGCCCTCGCTTCGATCGCCAGTCCCGACGTCGCGCCGGCCTCGTCGACTGCCCGCTGCCACGAGTGGCTGTAGTGCACCGCATCGGCCCCGACCCCCCATGCCGGCAGCAGCCTGCTGTGCAGGTGACAGACGTCGCGCGCGAACGGTCCGCACGTCTCGGCCGGGTCGGCGCCGAGCGAGGTGGAGGCATCGACCGACAGCTCCATGCCGACCAGGCGTGTGCGGTCGCCGACGACCCACCGCAGGCTGCCCTGCGGGGCATCCTCGAGGTAGCCGAGCCGATCCGTGTCGACGATGTCGACGAACGCGGCGCCCGGGGTCGCCGTCACGGTCTCCCAGCCGAGGCCGTCGACGACCCGCGGGATCGGCCCGACCGCCAGCTCCGAGCGCCGGACGTCGACGACGAGCACGAAGGCACGGGTGCCTCGGCCCAGGTCGGACAGGACGCGGAACCGGTGGTGCCCGTCAGCGACGACGAGCGCCTGGCCGTCGAGCGCCGCGTTCACCTGCGCCAGCTCTTCCGCGTCACCGAGCACGTCGACCCGGTGCTGGGCGTCGTCGAGGCGCAGCTCCACCAGTGGCCCGGCGCCGGCCACGTCCGGTGTCAGCGACTGCTCCCCGTCGTAGAGCAGCATGATCGGCTCCGGCTGCACCTGCCCGGCGCCGAGCTCGGCAGCGCGGTCCGCGAGCAGCCCGGCGCTGACCTCCTCGTGCGGCACCACACCTGCTGCGGGCAGCTCGAGGGCACCGGCGACCCCGACCACGCTGTGCCCGTGCTGGGTCCAGCGCCACGCGTACAACCCGGGCCGGTCCTCGACCACCAGGTCTCCGGAGGCCAGCCAGCGCTGCGCGGTCTCGGCGGCCGACCGTTGCCCGGTGAGCGAGGGCGACAGCAGCCGCAGGACGTGGTGCGGATGGGTGCGTGCCAGTCCGGCCAGCGCCGAGAAGTCCCACAACGGGGGCGGCGACAGCGTGACGTCGGCGAGCGTGCGGCGGTCCGTGCCGGCGTAGTGCAACCCCCGGAACGGTTCGAGGCGCACCGGCCCGGCGGCTGGTGCACTGGCCGGGCTGGACGTCACCGGCGCATCCTAGGCTGGCCACCGTGCAGTCCGATGCGACGGTGTCCCGGCGCCTCGGCGCGACCACACAGGCGCTGTGCGGCTCCCACGATCTGCTTCTCTTCGATCTCGACGGCGTGGTCTATGCCGGGCCGGACGCCTTGCCGGGGGCCGCCGACCGGCTGGCCCAGTGCCGGCAGGCAGGCAACGCGCTCGGGTTCGTGACCAACAATGCGTCCCGACCAGCCGGCGAGGTCGCGGCGCATCTGCGCGCGCTCGGTGTCGACGCCGCCGACGACGACGTCGTCACGGCCGCGCAGGCGGCAGCCCGGATGGTGGCCGATCGGGTCCCGGCCGGCTCGCGGGTGTTGGTGGTCGGCGGTGCGGGACTGGTCTCCGCACTCGCCGAGTACGAGCTGACGCCGGTGTGGTCGGCCCGCGACGATCCGGCGGCAGTCGTGCAGGGACTGCACCCGTCGGTCGGCTGGGAGCAGCTGGCCGAGGGCGCCTACGCGCTCGCGACCGGGGTGCCGTGGGTGGCGAGCAACCTCGACGTCACCCTCCCGACCGATCGCGGGCATGCGCCGGGCAACGGCGCGCTGGTCGAGGCGTTGCGGGTCGTCAGCGGTCGTGAGCCGGAGGTGGCCGGCAAGCCCGAGCCCGTGTTGTTCGAGGAGTGCGCGCGGCGTTTGGGCGGTGCTCGGCCGCTGGTGGTGGGCGACCGGATCGGCACCGACATCGTCGGGGCGACCAGGTCGGGATTGCCGAGTCTGTTGGTCCTCACCGGCATCTCCACGCTGGAGGAGGCCTGTGCGGCCCGTGGTGACGAACGTCCGTCCTACGTCGCCCCCGACCTGGAGGGACTGCTGGTGCCGCATCCGGAGGTCGACCAAACGGACGGGACGGCCCGCTGCGAGGGCTGGGCGGCCACGGTCGAGTCGGGCCGGGTCGTGCTCCAGCGCACCGAGCGGCATCCGACCGGCGCAGGTGGTGGCGGACGCGAGGCGCCGGAAGACGGGGGCTCCCGACTGGCGGCGTTGCGGGCGGTGGTGACCGCGTGCTGGTCCTACGCCGACGAGACCGGCGACACGGCCGACAGCGGACCCGCGCGGACGACGTGGCAGGACATGATGACGTGACCGAGACAGGAGGCCCGATGCCCGACGAGCAGACGGCACCGCCCGCACCGGGCCTGCCGCCCGACCAGGCGAACCCGAGCGTCGAGGCGACCGCCGGCGACCCCCGGGTGGCGTCCGCCCTGGACCGGCTCGACGCGCTGGACGACCTGGGTGTCGACGAGCACGTGCCGGTCTACGACGCCGTGCACCGTGACCTGCGGGACGCGCTGGCCGACGCGGCGACCGACGAGGGCGTCGAGACTGCCCCCGACGCCGAAACCCACCCCGACGCCGAAACCCACGCCCGACGCAGAAAGCGACCCAGACGCTGGCCACGAGACCGGCACCCACGGCCACCGGGAACCGTCCGACCCCGCATGACCCGTCGGCTGCGCCTCGATGCCGAGCTGGTCCGCCGTGGGCTGGCCCGCTCCCGCGAGCAGGCGGCCGACCTGGTGGCGCAGGGACGGGTCACCGTCGGCGGGATGGTGGCCCGCAAGCCGGCCACGGCGGTGGAGACCGCTGCCGCCCTGGTGATCCGGCCGGGCCCTGACGACGGGCCACCCGACTACGTCTCCCGCGGCGCCCACAAGCTGGCCGGCGCACTCGCCGACCTCGGCGGCCCGGACGTGTCCGGGTCGCCGCTGCCTCGACGCCGGGGCCTCCACCGGGGGCTTCACCGACGTGCTGCTGCGCGCCGGTGCGCGCGAGGTGGTGGCGGTCGACGTCGGCTACGGCCAGCTGGCCTGGGCGTTGCAGCAGGACCCGCGGGTGGTCGTCCACGACCGCACCAACGTCCGCGACCTCACTCCGGACATGGTGGGTGGATCCGTCGACCTGGTGGTGGGCGACCTCTCGTTCATCTCGCTCCGGCTGGTGCTGCCCGCGATGACGAGGGTCTGCAGCGGCGACGGCGACCTGCTGGTGATGGTCAAGCCCCAGTTCGAGGTCGGTCGCGAACGGCTCGGCCGCGGCGGTGTCGTCCGTGATCCCGCGCTGCGGGCCGAGGCCGTGCTCACCGTGGCCGTCGCTGCGCACGAGCTCGGCTGGGGCACCCACGCGGTGACCGCGAGCCCGCTGCCGGGTCCGGCAGGCAACGTGGAGTACTTCTGCTGGCTGCGCCAGGACGCCCCGCCACCGCTGCGCGACGCGGTGGACACAGCCGTCGCAGCAGGCCCGACGGGTGAGAGGGTGAACCGGTGAGCGATCGCGAGGTGCTGGTCGTCGCACACACCGGACGCGACGACGCCCGCGTCGCCGCGCGCCGGCTGTGCGACCGGTTGAGCAGCGCCGACGTCGGCATCCGGCTGCTCGACGAGGAGGCCGACGACCTCGATCTGCATCCGAGCTCGCTGCAGCGGGTCCCGCTCGGGCCGGAAGCTGCCGACGGCTGCGAGCTCGTCATCGTGCTCGGTGGCGACGGCACCATCCTGCGCGGCGCCGAGCTGGCCCGCCCGAGCGGCGTACCGCTGCTGGGGGTCAACCTCGGCCACGTCGGCTTCCTCGCCGAGGCCGAGTCCGAGGACCTCGACACCACGGTCGACCAGGTGGTGCACCGGCGCTGGACGGTGGAGGAACGGCTCACCCTCGACGTCCAGGTGCTCGCCGACGGCGGACCACGATCCACAGCAGCTGGGCGCTCAACGAGGCCAGCGTGGAGAAGGCGGTCCGGCAGCGGATGGTCGAGGTGCTGGTCGAGGTCGACGGTCGCCCGCTGTCGCGCTGGGCCGGCGACGGCGTCGTCTGCGCCACGCCGACCGGGTCCACCGCGTACGCGTTCAGCGCGGGCGGCCCGGTGGTCTGGCCCCAGCTCGCGGCGATGCTCCTGGTCCCGTTGAGCGCGCATGCGCTGTTCGCGCGACCGCTGGTGGTGTCGCCCAGCTCACTGATCGCGGTGACGCTCGCCGAACCGGGCGGCGAGGCGGTGCTGTGGTGCGACGGCCGGCGGACCTTCCAGCTCACCGCTGGAGCCCGCATCGAGGTACGCGGCAGCGACATCCCCGTCCGGCTGGCCCGGCTGCACGAGGCCCCGTTCACCGACCGGTTGGTACGCAAGTTCGGCCTGCCGGTGGCGGGCTGGCGCCGGCCGAGCGACGGTGCGGAGGCCTGACCGTGTGGGAGGAGATCCGGCTTCGCCGGCTCGGCGTGATCGACGACGCCGCGCTGACGTTCGGACCGGGATTCACCGCGGTCACCGGTGAGACCGGTGCCGGCAAGACGATGGTGGTCACGGCACTGACCCTGCTGCAGGGCGGACGGGCCGACACCGGGCTGGTCCGCAACGGCAGCGGCCAGGCGCGGGTCGAGGGCACCGTCGGCGTCGACGGCCTCCCCGGTGTCGCCGAGATGGTCGCCGACGCCGGGGGAGAGGTCGAGGAGGGCTCGGCCATCCTGGCCCGCACCCTGACCGCCGACGGCCAGGGCCGCTCCCGAGCCCACCTCGGTGGCGCATCGGTGCCCGCCTCGGTGCTCGCCGCCCTGGGCGAGCGGCTGGTGACCGTGCACGGCCAGTCCGAGCAGCACCGGCTGCGCCAGCCGGCGGCGCAGCGCGAGGCACTCGACCGGTTCGCCGGCGACCCGGTCCGCACGCTGCTGGCCGACTACCGACCCGCCCACGGCCGGCTGGCGCAGGTCCGCGCCGAGCTGGCCGACCTGACCGCCCGGGAGCGCGAACGGGCCCGCGAGGCCGACGCGCTGCGGCTGGGCGTCGACGAGATCGCCGCTGCCGAGCCTGCCGCGGGCGAGGACGACGAGCTGCGTCGCGAGGAGGACCGGCTCGCGCACGCCGAGGCACTGCAGGCCGCCGCGGCCCAGGCGCACACCGCCCTGGCCGGAGACGCCGAGGCCGCCGAGCCGGGCGCCGATGTCACCGGGCAGGCCGCGACCGCGCGCTCGGCGCTGGAGGGCGTACGCGCGCACGACCCCGAGCTGGCCGCGCTTGCCGACCGCGCCGCCGAGCTGTCCTACGTCGCCGCCGACCTCGCCCTCGACCTGGCCGCCTACTCCGAGGGAGTCGAGGTGGACCCGGCCCGGCTCGCCGCGGTCCAGGAGCGGCGGGCGGTGCTGGCCGCCCTCACCCGCAAGTACGGCCCCACCATCGACGACGTGCTCGCCTGGGCCGAGCAGTCCTCCCGCCGGCTGCTCGAGCTCGACGGCGCCGACGAGACGATCGAGGCGCTGCGCAGCGAGGACGCCGACCTCACCGAGCGGCTCGCCGCCCTTGCCCCGCGGCTGAGCGCCGCCCGCAGCACGGCGGCCGACGCGCTGTCGGACAAGGTGACCGCCGAGCTCGCCGACCTCGCGATGCCGCACGCCCGCCTGCGGGTCGACGTGCGCGATGCGGGCTCGCTGGGGCCTGACGGCGGAGACGAGGTCGAGATCCTGCTCGCCGCCAACGCCGGCGCACCCGAACGCCCACTGGCCAAGGGGGCCAGCGGCGGCGAGCTGTCCCGGGTGATGCTGGCGCTCGAGGTGGTGCTCGCCGACACCGTCGACGTGCCCACGTTCGTCTTCGACGAGGTCGACGCCGGCATCGGGGGTCGGGCCGCGGTGGAGGTCGGGCGGCGCCTCGCGCGGCTGGCCCGGCGCTCCCAGGTGCTCGCCGTCACCCACCTCCCGCAGGTCGCGGCGTTCGCGGACCGGCACTACGTGGTGCACAAGTCCGACGACGGCTCGGTCACCACCAGCGGCGTCGCCTGCCTCGACTCCGAGGGCCGTGTCCGCGAGCTGTCCCGGATGCTCGCCGGGCTCGAGGACTCGACGTCGGCAGCGGCCCACGCCGAGGAACTGCTGGAGCTGGCCGAGCGCGACCGCGCCGGCCGCTGACAGCACGCGCGGCGCGCCGGACGAAGTCCCCAGAACCCCCGCGCCGCCGTGGCAGGCTCGGCGCGACATGAGACTCAGCACCCTGCGCCGGCCCCGGAGCGACGCGCTCCCCGGAGTCACCGGCACCGCGCGGCTCGACCGCCGGACCCTGCACCTGACCAAGCGTCTGCGCCCCGGTGACGTGGCGGTCATCAGCCACGTCGACCTCGACCGGGCCAGCGCCGAGGCCCTGGTCGCCTGCCGGGTGTCGGCGGTCGTCAACGCGGCCGAGTCGATCTCCGGCCGCTACCCCAACCTCGGCCCGGAGGTGCTGGCCAATGCCGGCATCCCGCTGGTCGACAACGTCGGGGCTGACGTCCTCGGGCGGTTGACCGACGGCGAGGTCGTACGCGTCCACGAGGGTGTCGTCTACGTCGGCGAGGACCGGGTGGCCGAGGGCGACGTGCTCGACTCCGCTCTGGTCGAGATCCGCAAGGACCAGGCCCGTGCAGGGCTGACCAGCCAGCTGCAGGCGTTCACGCTGGACGCCGCCGAGCACCTGCGCCGCGAGCACGAGCTGCTGCTCGACGGCATCGGCATCCCCGCCGTCGCCACCGTGCTGCGCGGACGCGAGGTCGTCGTCGTCTCCGCGACCCACGACCACCGCGCCGACCTGCGCGGACTGCGCGGCTACCTGCGCGACCGGCACCCGGTGCTGGTCGGTGTCGAGGGTGGCGCCGACGCGCTGCTCGACGCCGGCCTCACCCCGCACCTGGTCGTGGGTGACCTCGATGAGCTGAGTGACCGGGTGCTGCGCAGCGGCGCCGAGATCGTGGCCCACGTGTCGCGGGACGCGACGCTCGGCAACCGCGAGCGGCTCGAGCGGATCGGCGTCGAGCCGGTCGTCTTCGCCACCTCCGGCGCGAGCCAGGACGCCGCGCTGCTGCTCGTCGAGCATGCCGGCGCCGACCTCATCGTGGTCGCGGGCACGCACCCGAACCTGGTCGAGTTCTTCGACCAGGGCCGGTCCGCCATGGCGAGCGCTTTCCTCACCCGGCTCAAGGTCGGACCGCGGCTGCTGGACGCCAAGGCGGCCGCCCGCCTGCACGGGAGCCGGCTCCGGGCCTGGCACCTGCTGCTGCTGGTGCTCGCGGGTCTGCTCGCGGTCGGCGTGTCGGTCGCGGCCACGCCGGTCGGCGCCGGTTGGATCGACGACCTTGGCGCGTACTGGCACGACTTCGTCACCTTCCTCCAGGGGCTCTTCAGATGATCGACTTCCGCTACCACGTGATCTCGTTGGCGGCGCTGTTCCTCGCACTCGCCGGCGGCATCGCCCTCGGCGCCGGACCGTTGCAGGGCGACGTCAAGGGCACGCTCGCCTCCGCGACCGGCGACGAGGCGTCGGGCGAGCTGAGCGGCGACCTCGCCGATGCCGAGCGGATGGGCGAGTTCCAGTCCGCCTACGGCGCCGACACCGCTGGACAGATCCTCGCCGGCCGGCTGGACAAGACATCGGTCGCGGTGATCGTGCTGCCCGGCGCCGACGCCGACGTCGTACGCGGGCTCAGCAAGGACCTGGCCACCGCCGACGCCAACGTGGTCTCGACCGTCACGCTCGCTCCCGACCTGGTCGACCCGGCCAAGCGCCAGCTCGCCGAGGGACTGGCCGAGCAGGTGCTGCGCAACGCCGACGACGCCAGCAGCTCCGACGGCGCCACCGGCTACGAGCTGGTGGGCAGCGCGCTCGGCCGCGCCTTCCTCACCCACTCCACCTCCGCCGCCATGCAGGACGGCACCGCCGAGAGCACGCAGGCGGCCTTCGAGGAGGCGAGCCTGGCGTCGGTCGACGGTGTCGTCCTCGGTCGCGCCCAGCTGGCGCTCGTCGTCTCCGGCGACCCGCGCGACGAGGCCCCCGACGGCGAGACCGATGTGGTCGCGGAGCTGCTGACCGGGATGGACCGCGCCGCCGGCGGCACCGTCGTCGCGGGCACGCTCGACTCCACCGACGACGGAGTCGTGGCGGTCGTCCGCGACTCCGAGCTGGCTGCCGACGTCTCCACCGTGGGCCCGGTCGAGACCACCACCGGCAGAGTGGTCACGGTGCTGGCGCTCGCGGAGCAGGCTGCCGGTCGCGCCGGGGACTACGGCGTCGACGGCGCCGACGGGGCGGTGCCCGACCTCACGGTGGACTGAGGACGGCACTGATACCCTGGAACCCCGTGGGAGACAGTTCGGCACATCTCGACCGCGGGAGTTCTGTTGGCCGGTAGCGGGTCCACCAAGCACCTCTTCGTCACCGGCGGCGTCGCCTCGTCGCTGGGCAAGGGCCTCACCGCCTCCAGCCTCGGCCGGCTGCTCAAGTCGCGGGGTCTCCGGGTCACCATGCAAAAGCTCGACCCCTACCTCAACGTCGACCCCGGCACCATGAACCCGTTCCAGCACGGCGAGGTCTTCGTCACCAACGACGGGGCCGAGACCGACCTGGACATCGGTCACTACGAGCGCTTCCTCGACGTCGACCTGTCCGGGCACGCCAACGTCACCACCGGGCAGGTCTACTCCGAGGTGATCGCCAAGGAGCGCCGCGGTGACTACCTCGGCGACACCGTCCAGGTGATCCCGCACATCACCAACGAGATCAAGGACCGCATCCGGGCGATGGCCGGTCCCGACGTCGACGTCGTGATCACCGAGATCGGCGGCACGGTCGGCGACATCGAGTCGCTGCCGTTCCTCGAGGCGGCGCGCCAGGTGCGCCACGACGTCGGCCGCGACTCGTGCTTCTTCCTGCACGTGTCGCTGGTGCCCTACATCGGGCCGTCCGGCGAGCTCAAGACCAAGCCGACCCAGCACTCGGTCGCCGCCCTGCGCTCGATCGGTATCCAGCCCGACGCCGTGGTCTGCCGGGCCGACCGCGACATCCCCGCCAGCGTCAAGCGCAAGATCTCGCTGATGTGCGACGTCGACACCGAGGCCGTGGTCGCGGCCGTCGACGCCCCGTCGATCTACGACATCCCGAAGGTGCTGCACTCCGAGGGGCTCGACGCGTACGTCGTGCGGCGGCTGTCGTTGCCGTTCCGCGACGTCGACTGGACCCGCTGGGACGACCTGTTGCATCGGGTGCACCAGCCCGACGAGGAGGTCACCGTCGCGCTGGTCGGCAAGTACATCGACCTGCCCGACGCCTACCTCTCCGTGGCCGAGGCCCTCCGCGCCGGCGGCTTCCACCACAGTGCGCGGGTCGTGCTGCGGTGGGTCGCCTCCGACGACTGCGCCACGCCGGAGGGTGCCGCCCGAGCCCTCGCCGACGTCGACGCGGTGTGCGTGCCCGGCGGCTTCGGCATCCGCGGCATCGAGGGCAAGGTCGGCGCGCTGCGGCACACCCGGGAACACCGGATCCCCACGCTCGGTCTCTGCCTCGGCCTGCAGTGCATGGTGATCGAGTACGCCCGCTCGGTGGCGGGCCTGCCCGGCGCGAGCTCGTCGGAGTTCGACGTCGACACCCTGCACCCGGTGATCGCGACCATGGAGGAGCAGAAGGCCTTCGTGGAGGGGGCAGGCGACCTGGGCGGCACCATGCGGCTGGGGCTCTACCCGGCGGCCCTGCACGAGGGCAGCATCGTCGCCGAGCTCTACGACCAGGCGCTGGTTCAGGAACGGCACCGGCACCGCTACGAGGTCAACAACGCCTACCGCGAGACGCTCGAGTCGGCCGGCATGGTCTTCAGCGGCACCTCACCGGACTCGCTGCTGGTCGAGTTCATCGAGCTGCCCCGCGACGAGCACCCGTTCTACGTCGCCACCCAGGCGCACCCGGAGCTGCGGTCCCGTCCCACCCGGCCGCACCCCTTGTTCTCCGGCCTGGTCGGGGCCGCCCTGACCCGCCAGCGCGAGATGCGGCTCCCGGTCGACGGCGACGACGAGGCCAGCACGTCGGGTGAGCTCGCCGACCTCCGCGCGTGAGCGACCACCCGCGACTGCCGGGGCGTCTCTGGCAGCCGGGGGAGCCGCTGGCCGACACCGAGGAGAGCTGGGACGTCGCCGGTTCGCACCGCCGCTACCAGGGCCCGTTCGTGTCGTTGCGCGAGGACACGGTCCGCGGGCCGGACGGTGACGAGTTCGACCGGGTCGTGGTGGAGCACCAGGGCGCGGTCGGCGTGGTCGCCCTCGACGAAGACGACCGGGTGCTGCTGCTGCGCCAGTACCGGCACGCCGCGCGCCGCCGGCTGCTCGAGCTGCCGGCGGGCATCCTCGACGTCGGAGGCGAGCCGCCGCTGGAGGCGGTGGCCCGCGAGCTCACCGAGGAGGCCGACGTCGTGGCCGGCGACTGGTCCGAGCTGGTCGACATGTGGTCGAGCCCCGGCGTCAGCGACGAGTTCTGGCAGGTCTACGCGGCCCGCGACCTGCGTACGGCCGACGCGGGGTCAGTACCCGAGCGGCGGCACGAGGAGGCGCACATGGAGGTGGTGTGGGTCCCGCTGGGCGACGCCGTCACCGCCGTCCTCGACCGGCGGATCAACGATGCGATGGCCGTGGCCGGCCTGTTGGCGGTGTGGGCGCAGCGCACGCAGGACGTGCGATGACCGGCGTCACCGTGCTCGGCAGCCTCAACGTCGACGAGATCGCCACCGTGCCCCGGCTGCCCGAGCCCGGCGAGACCGTGCTCGCGACCGGGCTGATGCGGCGTCCGGGCGGCAAGGGCGCCAACCAGGCGGTCGCCGCTGCGCGTGCGGGAGCACGGGTACGGATGGTCGGCGCGACCGGCGATGACACAGGCGACGCCCTGCTCCGTACCGCCCTGAGCGCCGACGACGTCGACACCGGCGCGCTGCGGCGCGTGGCCGACCAGCCGACCGGGCTCGCGGTGGTCACGGTCCAGGACGACGGTGAGAACACGATCACGGTGGTGCCCGGTGCCAACGCCGCGCTGGGCGACGACGACGTCGCCGCGGCGTGCGAGCGGCTGGCCACCGGTGACACGCTGCTGCTGCAGCTGGAGGTGCCGCTCCCGGTGGTCGCCGAGGCGGCGCGCGCGGCGTCCGCCGCCGGGGCCCGGGTGGTGCTCAACGCCGCGCCCGCGAGGCCGGTCGACGACGTGCTCGCCGACGTCGACGTCCTGGTGGTCAACGAGCACGAGTGCCTCGTGCTCGCCGGTGCGCACGCCGACCCGACTGCCGCCGGGGCAACCCTGGCGCAGGCGCACGGGCTGCTGGTCGTGGTCACCCTGGGTGCCGGCGGCGCGGCGTGGACTACTGGTGCGGCGCCGGTGGTGCACCCGGCGCCGCAGGTACGCGCGGTGGACACGACCGGGGCCGGCGACACGTTCACCGGCTACCTGGTCGCGGCGCTCGACCGTGGGCTCGACACCGATGCTGCGCTGCGGCTCGCCGTGGCGGCCGCCTCGATCGCCGTCACCCGGCCCGGGGCACAGGACGGCATCCCGTACGCCGCCGACGTCCTGGCCTCACCCGGCTGAGGGCGCGCCGTGCCCGGCGTAGCGCGCGGGCGGCACCCCCACCAGCTCGGTGAACGTGTTGGTGAAGTGCGCCTGGTCGGCGAAGCCGAGGTTGATCGCCAGCGCCGCCCAGTCGGTCGGCTGGTCGTTCCGGGCGTGCTCCAGCGCGTCGTGGATCCGGGCCCGGCGCACCACCCACTTGGGGCCGACGCCGAGCACCCGGGAGAAGTGCCGCTGCAGGGTACGTGGTGTGACCCCCAGCGCCTCCGCCAGCTGCTCGACCCGGGTCACGCCGGGATCGTCGGCCGCCAGCGTGACGGCACGTTCGACCAGGTCGCCGCCGGGCACCGGGTGCCGGGGAAGCGCGGCGAGGACCCGGTCCAGCGCGGCAGCGGCAGTCTCGACGTCCGGGGCGTCGGCGACGGCTGCCAGCGCTTCGGCGCCGGCCAACAGGTCTTCGGCGGGCAGCACCCGGTCGGTGATGCCGGCGGCGTCCAGGTCGCCCACGAGCGCCGCGAGTCCCGGCACGCGCAGGCGGGCGCCCACGGCCCGCCCGGACCCGTTCAGGGTGCGTGCGAACCTCCGGGTGACCACGCCGTGCACCCACCGGCCGTCCGGCTCGACGGTGAGGTGGTGGCAGGGGTGGGTGAGGACCTCCTGGGTGTGCGTGCTGCCCCGCGGCAGCACCCACTCGACCGCCCACAGGTGGCGTACGACGTCGGCCGCCCCGGGTGACGGGTCCTGCCGGTGCACCCGGAACGGGCGCGCCCCGTCCGGCGGCTCCAGCACCGCGGCCGGGAGCTCCGGGGGTTCGGCCACCCCCCGACTCTAGGTCGCCCCCGCACCCCCACGACCCGTCACCGTCTCGTGGAGCCCCAGGTCAACGAGACGGTGACAAGTCGGGCGGGCGTACGCGCGGATGAAGGGGTCAAATGCCCATCATCTGGCGGAAAGCCGCCTGCTGCTCCTCCATCGGGACGTCGCGGAGGTGGGTGGCGATCACCCAGCGGTGACCGAACGGGCAGCGCACGGCGCAGGTGCGGTCGCCGTGGAACTGGTCGGTCGGCTCGCTCATCGAGGTCGCCCCGGCCGCCACCGCCTGCTCGTACGCCGCGTCGACGTCGTCGGTGAACCAGGTGAGCGCCACCTGGACCGGCTGACCGGCACGGGCGCGACCAGGTCGAAGTCGGGGATCGCCTGGCCGAGGGTGACCAGGCCGTCCCCGAGCCGGATCTCGGCGTGCACGACGGTGCCGTCGGGCAGCGCGTAGCGGCTCAGCTCCTCGGCGCCGAACGCCTTGGCGTAGAACTCGAGTGCCGCGGCGGGGTCGTCGATGCCGAGGTGGGGGGTGATTGTCGGGTAGTGGTGACTCATGCCGACGAGTCTGTGGGCAGCCCGTCCCGGGCGTCTTGCAGGAACGCGACACCGCGCTGTGCCGGGCGGGCGGGACGCGGCACTAGAGTTCACAGCGCCGACGACGAGGTCGGCAGCGAACGAGAAGGACGTTGATAGCCGTGAAGGTCGGCATCCCCAGCGAGGTCAAGAACCACGAGTACCGCGTCGCCATCACGCCCTCCGGCGTGCACGAGCTGGTACGGCACGGTCACGAGGTGTTCGTGCAGGCCGAGGCTGGCGCCGGGTCGTCCATCCCGGACGGTCAGTACGTCGACGCGGGGGCGAGCATCCTGCCCACCGCCGACGACGTGTGGCAGACCGGTGAGCTGATCCTCAAGGTCAAGGAGCCGATCGAGTCCGAGTACCACCGGATGCGGCCGGGACAGACCCTCTTCACGTACCTGCACCTCGCCGCGTCCAAGGAGTGCACGGACGCGCTGCTCGAGCGTGAGGTCACCGGCATCGCCTACGAGACGGTGCAGACCCCCGACCTCGCGCTGCCGCTGCTGGCCCCGATGAGCGAGGTCGCCGGCCGACTGGCGCCGCAGGCCGGTGCGTACCACCTGATGCGACAAGGCGGCGGGCGCGGCGTCCTGATGGGCGGCGTCTCCGGCGTGTACGCCGCCAAGGTGGTCGTGATCGGCGCCGGCGTCTCCGGCATGAACGCGGCGGCGATCGCGCTGGGCATGCAGGCCGAGGTGCTGCTGCTGGACCGCAACATCGAGCGCCTCCGCCAGGCCGACCGGATCTACCAGGGCCACCTGCAGACCGTCGCCTCCAACACCTACGAGGTCGAGCGCGCGGTGATCGACGCCGACCTGGTGATCGGCGCCGTGCTGGTGCCGGGCGCGAAGGCCCCGACGCTGATCACCAACGAGCTGGTGTCGCGGATGCTGCCGGGCAGCGTGCTGGTCGACATCTCGATCGACCAGGGCGGCTGCTTCGAGGACTCCCGCCCGACCACGCACGCCGACCCGACGTACCGCGTGCACGACTCGGTCTTCTACTGCGTGGCGAACATGCCCGGCGCGGTGCCGCACACGTCCACCTACGCGCTGACCAACGTCACGCTGCCCTACGCCGTCGCGCTCGCCGACAAGGGCTGGCAGCAGGCGATGCGCGACGACCACTCGCTCGCGCTGGGGCTGAACACCCACGCCGGGTCGCTCACCTACGCGCCCGTTGCGGAGGCGCACGGGCGCGAGTTCGTGCCGCTGGACGAGGTCCTGGCCTGACGTCCCCCGAGGACGGTGCCGGGACGGCGCTGTCGCAGGCGGTCGGCGGGTACCTCGACCACCTGGTGGTCGAGCGAGGACTGGCGCGCAACAGCGTGCAGTCCTACCGGCGCGACCTGCGCCGCTACACCGGCTACCTCGCCGGCGAGGGGGTCGAGGACCCCGGGTCGGTGTGCGAGGAGCACGTCGCGGGGTTCCTCGCGCGGCTGCGCAGCGGCGACGAGGAGCACCCGGCGCTGTCGGCGGGCAGTGCCGGACGGGCCGTGGTGGCGGTGCGGGGCTTCCACCGGTTCCTGCTGCGCGAGGGCATCACCGCCACCGACGTGGCGGCCGCCGTGCATCCGCCGAGCCCGCCGAAACGGCTGCCCAAGGCGCTGCCGGTCTCCGACATCGAGGCGATCCTGGAGGCCGCCGGATCGGCCGGGACGACGCTCGCGATGCGCGACCGCGCACTGCTCGAGCTGCTGTACGGGACCGGCGCCCGCATCTCCGAGGCGGTGGGCCTCGACGTCGACGACCTCGATCTGGGGGCGGCCGAGGGGGGCGCCGTGCTGCTGCACGGCAAGGGAGGTCGGGACCGGGTCGTGCCTGTCGGCTCGTACGCCGCGGCCGCCCTGGACGCCTACCTCGTGCGGGCCCGCACCCAGCTGGTGGCCGTCGGCAAGGGCACCCCGGCGGTCTTCCTCAACGCCCGCGGCGGCCGGTTGTCGCGGCAGAGCGCCTGGACCGTGCTCGCCCGGGCCGCCGACCGGGCCGGGGTGACCGCCGACGTCTCCCCGCACACGCTGCGGCACTCGTTCGCCACCCACCTGCTCGACGGCGGCGCCGACGTGCGGGTGGTCCAGGAGCTGCTCGGCCACGCCTCGGTGACCACCACCCAGGTCTACACGCTGGTGACCGTCGACCGGCTCCGCGAGGTCTACGCCACCGCCCACCCCCGCGCCCTCTCCTGACCCCGCCCCGCGGGCCCCGCCGCGTTTCCCAAGGGCCCACGGGAAAACGTCACCACTCACGTGTGGCCACCCGTGAGTGGTGCGTGTTTCCCGGCAGACCTTGGGAAAACCCGCCGGGGAGGCGGCGGCGGGGCGTGGCATGCGCGGCCGGCGGGCAGCCGGATTACAGTCGAGGCGTGAAGGCAGCAGCGGTGGTGCTCGCCGGCGGGCGGTCCTCGCGGATGGGGACCCCCAAGGCGGACCTGCCCTGGCACGGGTCGACCCTGCTGCGGCGGACCGTGGGCGTGGTCTCCCGCGGCACCTCCGGGCCGGTGGTGGTCGTCCGCGCCCCCGGCCAGCAGCTGCCCGAGCTGCCCGCCGCGGTGCAGGTCCACGACGACCCGCAGGAGGGCAACGGCCCCCTGCAGGGGCTCGCGGTCGGGCTGCACGCGCTGCAGGGATCGGCCGACGTGGCGTTCTGCTGCTCGACCGACCTGCCGTTCCTGCACCCGGTGTTCGTGCGCCGCGTGGTGGAGGCGCTGGGTGACGAGTACGACGTGGTGCTGCCGATGGCCCGTGGGCACCGCCAGCCGCTCGCCGCCGCCTACCGTCCGGCGCTCGGCGAGCTCATCGACGACCTGCTCGCCGACGGCGTACGCAAGCCGGCCCAGGTCTTCGACCGGTGCCGGGTGCTGCGGCTGCACGACGAGGACCTGCTGGCCGACGGCCCGCTGGCCGTCGCCGACCCCGAGCTGGAGTCGGTGCTCAACCTCAACGAGCCGGCCGACTACGAGCAGGCGCACTCCCGCCCCGCACCGGAGATCCGGATCGAGCGGTTCGGCGTCCTGGCCAGCAACGGCAACCGCGGCGCCCGTACGGTCCGCGCCGCCACCCTGGCCGCAGCCGCACAGGCCGCCGGCATCACCCTCGAGCCGCACGTGGTGGCAGCCGTCGCCGGCGACTGGGTCACCCGCGACCCGATGACCCCGCTGGTGGCGGGCGACGCCGTGAGCTTCCTGTCCGCGGACGCCGGAGGCTGAGGGTGCCGGCTCCGGGTGGCTACTTCGGCCGCGCGCTGGTCGTCGACGTCGGCGCCGGCACGAGCACCGTGCTGCCGTTGTCCGACCAGGTGCTGCGCGACCACCTGGGTGGTGCCGGGCTGGGCGCGTGGCTGCTCACCGAGCTCGCACCGACCGGCGTCGAGCCGCTCGCGCCCGAGGCGCCGCTGGCGTTCTGCTTCTCCCCGCTGGTGGGCACCCCGCTCACGACCAGCGCGAAGTTCGCCGTGGTCGCCAAGTCGCCGCTGACCGGGCTGCTGACCGACGCACTCGCCTCCAGCCACTTCGCCATCTCCGGCAAGCTCACCGGCAACGACGCGATCGTCGTCCGTGGCGCGTGCGAGCGGCCGTCGGTGGTGCTGGTCGACGGCGACGGCGCCCGGATGGAGAGCGCCGAGGACGTGTGGGGGATGTCGGCCGCCGACGCCGAGACCGCCCTCAAGGCGCGGCTCGGTCCGGGCTGGCGGATCGCCTCGATCGGGCCGGCCGGCGAGGCAGGGGTGCGCTACGCGACGGTGTCGCACGACGGTCGGCACGCCGGCCGCGGCGGGCTCGGTGCCGTGCTCGGCGCCAAGCGGGTCAAGGCGATCGCCGTGCACGCGGCCACCAAGGTGGCACCGGCCGACCCGGCGGGCGTGCTGGCCGCCGCGCGCGACCTTCGGACTCGGTCGTTCGGCAAGGCCACGGCGAAGTACCGCGAGCTCGGCACCCTCGCCAACCTGCTCGCGTTCAACGCCCTGTCCACCCTGCCCACCCGCAACTTCAGCGCGGCGACCTTCGAGCAGGCGCCTGACCTGGCCCTCGAGGACGTCTCCGAGATGCGCAAGGTCGCACGCAACTCCTGCGCCTCCTGCTCGATCGGGTGCGAGCACATCTACCGTTCCAAGGGCGGCAAGCAGGGCCGGGTGGAGTACGAGAACGTCTTCGCGCTCGGACCGATGTGCGGTGTCTCCGACGCCGAGCACGTCCTGGCGGCGAGCGGGCGCTGTGACGAGCTCGGGATCGACACCATCTCGGCCGGAGGCACCATCGCGTGGGCGATGGAGTGTGCCGAGCGGGGGCTGATCGATGCCCCCTGGCTGCGCTTCGGCGACGGCGAGGCGCTGCTGCGCGCGCTCGACGAGATCGGCAGCGGCACCGGCATCGGTCCGCTGCTGGCCGAGGGCTCCCGGCGGGCGGCCGAGCGGGTCGGCGGTGACTCGGCCGACTTCGCGCCGCACGTCAAGGGCATGGAGATGCCCGGCTACGAGCCGCGCACGCTGCACGCGATGGCGCTGGGGCTCGCGGTCAACGCCCGTGGCGCCGACCACAACCGCTCGGGCGCGTACGAGGCCGACCTGTCCGGTGACCTCGACCGTCTCAACGGGGGAGACGCGCACGTCCTGGCGGCGATCGAGACCGAGGACCGCGCGGCGATCATGGACTCGATGATCCTGTGCAAGTTCCTCCGCGGGGTGTTCACCGAGCCGTTCGACGAGTGGGCGGCGCTGCTGCGGGTGGTCACCGGCTGGGACATCGACGGCGACGAGCTGCACGAGACCGCCCGGCGCATCGTGCTGCTCAAGCGGTCCTACAACCTGCGTGAGGGATGGACGGCGGCCGACGACTGGCTGCCGGAGCGACTGCTCACCGAGTCGCTCGAGGTCGGGTCCGGACGGGTGGCGCGCCTGACGCCGGAGCGGCTTCGCGGCATGATCGACGCCTACTACGCCGCCCGCGGGCTCGACGGAGCCGGGCGCCCGGTCGCCGAACCGATGAGAGGGTGACGCCATGACTGTGACCGCGGATCCGTCCCAGCAGATCCGCACGGTGTCGGTGACCATCGACGACCAGCAGCTCGAGGTCCCCGAGGGCACGACGATCTGGACCGCTGCCAAGTCGGTCGGCATCGACATCCCGGTGCTGTGCCACGACGAGCGCTACGACCCGGTGGGCGTGTGCCGGATGTGCGTGGTCGAGACCGGCGGGCGCGCCTACGCCGCGGCCTGCGTACGGCCGTGCGAGGACGGCATGGAGGTCACCACCACCTCCGACGAGATCGAGCGCAGCCGCGCGACGCTCACCGAGCTGCTGGTCGCCGACCAGCCGGAGCCGGAGAACGACCCCAAGCAGACGACGACCGGCGACAACCTGCTGCTGGAGCTGTCCGACGTCTTCGGCGTCACCGGCGACACCCTGCCCCGCGGCTCCGGACGCGGCACCGACCTGTCCAACCCGGTCATCGCGGTCGACCACGACTCCTGCATCATGTGCGACCGCTGCGTCCGGGCCTGTGACGACATCCAGGGCAACGACGTGATCGGGCGCACCGGCAAGGGCTACGACTCCCGGATCTCCTTCGACCTCGACGACCCGATGGGCTCGTCGTCGTGCGTCACCTGCGGCGAGTGCGTCGCCGCGTGCCCCACCGGCGCCCTCACCAACAAGCCGATCAACAACGTCCCCATCCAGCCGCGCGAGGACCTCGACGCGGTCGACAGCGTCTGCCCCTACTGCGGGGTGGGCTGCGCGATCACCTACTTCGTCGACCGCGAGCGCGGTGCCGTGGCGTTCGCCGAGGGCCGCGAGCAGCCCGGGTCCAAGGGCCGGCTGTGCGTCAAGGGCCGCTACGGCTGGGACTACGCCGCGTCGCCGCAGCGACTGACGACGCCGCTGATCCGGGTGGACGCGGCGTACCCCAAGGGCCCGTTGTCCGGTGACGTCCGCGGCGAGTCGGACAAGGACGGCGGCAAGGCCCGCAAGCGGCGCAAGCCCGGCGGGCTGGTGCCGTACGAGGAGGTGCTGCCGCACTTCCGCGAGGCGAGCTGGGACGAGGCGCTCGACCTGGTGGCGTCGCAGGCTGAGCGGCATCCTCGCCGAGCACGGCGACGGTTCGCTGGCCGGCTTCGGCTCGGCCAAGTGCTCCAACGAGGAGGCGTACCTGTTCCAGAAGCTGGTGCGCACCGGCTTCCGCAACAACAACGTCGACCACTGCACCCGGCTGTGCCACGCCTCCAGCGTCGCGGCGCTGTTCGAGGGCATCGGGTCCGGCGCGGTGTCGACGACGTACGGCGACGTGCTCAACTCCGACGTCGCGATCATCACCGGCAGCAACGCCACCGCCAACCACCCGGTCGCGTCGTCGTTCTTCAAGCAGGCAAGGCGTCGCGGCACGACGATCATCTACATCGACCCGCGAGCCGGCAAGGTCGCCGACCACGCCGACATCTTCTGCCAGCTCAAGCCCGGCACCGACGTGGCGTTCTACAACGCGCTGATGCACGAGATCATCCGGCTCGACCTGGTCGACCACGACTTCGTCGCCGAGCGCACCTCCAACTACGAGGCGCTCGCCGAGACCGTCGCCGACTACCCGCCGGAGCGCGCCGAGCAGATCACCGGGGTGCCCGCCGACGTGATCCGCCGGGTCGCCCGGATCTGGGGCGAGGCCAACGCCGGCGTCATCTTCTGGGGCATGGGGATCTCGCAGCACACCACCGGCACCGACAACGCCCGCTGCCTGATCGCGATGTGCTCGATCACCGGCAACGTCGGCAAGCCCGGCACGTGGCCTGCACCCGCTGCGCGGGCAGAACAACGTGCAGGGTGCCTCCGACTCCGGCCTCATCCCGATGTTCCTGCCCGACTACCAGGGCGTCGACGTCGACGAGCCAAGCGGCAGCGGTTCGAGTCGGCGTGGGGCACCGAGCTCGACCCCAACCGCGGCCTGACCGTCACCGAGATCATCGGCTCGGTGCTCAAGGGCGGCGTGCGCGGGATGTACATGATGGGCGAGAACCCGTTCCTGTCCGACCCCAACATCAACAAGGTACGCAAGGCCCTGTCGGCGTTGGACTTCCTGGTCGTGCAGGACATCTTCATCACCGAGACCGCCGAGTTCGCCGACGTCATCCTGCCGGCGACGTCGTACCTCGAGAAGGACGGCACCTACACCAACACCGACCGCCGGGTGCAGCTCGGCCACAAGGTGCTGGACCCGCCCGGACAGGCCCGCACCGACTGGGAGATCACCCAGGCCATCGCCAACCGGATGGGTCTCGGCTGGACGTACGAGTCGCCGCGGGAGGTGTTCGAGGAGATGGTCGACGCTGATGCCGAGCTACACCAACCTCAGCTACGACAACCTCGGCTCCAGCCGGCAAGCTCTACCCCAACTCCGACCCCGAGCACACCGACGGCACCGTGGTGATGTTCGACGAGCGGTTCAACACCGACGACGGGCTCGCGCACCTGGTGCCCGCCGAGTGGCTGCCGGCCCGGGAGCTGCCCAACGAGGAGTACCCGTTCGTGCTCAACACCGGCCGGCTGCTCGAGCACTGGCACACCGGCTCGATGACGCGACGCTCCTTCGCGCTGGACGCCATCGCGCCCAAGGCCGAGGTCTACGTGGCCGCCGGCGACGCCGAACGGCTCGGGCTGCGCGACGGCGAGCTGGCCAGGGTCTCGTCGCGGCGCGGCGGCATCGAGCTCGCCGTCCGGGTGTCGGCGCGGGAGGCGCCCGGCAACGTGTTCATCCCGTTCCACTTCCGCGAGGCGGCCGCCAACCTGCTCACCACCGACGAGATCGACCCGGTCGGCAAGATCCCCGAGTTCAAGTTCTGCGCCGTCGCGCTGGCCCCGGTCACCGAGGCGGGCGTATGACCGCCGAGCCGTGGCCCCCGGTCCCGGGCGTCGAGGGCCGGGCCGGCAAGTTCCCCGGGCCCGAGCCTGATCCCGGCGCTCAACGCCATCCAGGAGCGGGTCGGCTGGCTGCCGCGCGAGGAGCTGGTGACGCTGTCGCGCGACACCCGCCGGCCGCTGTACGAGATCCAGGGCCTGGTGTCGTTCTACCCGCACTTCCGCTCCGAGCCGCCGCCGCAGGTCGCGCTGCACGTGTGCCACGACCTGACCTGCTGGCTGCGCGGCGGTGACGACCGGATCGCCGCACTGCGCGAGCAGTACGGCGACGGCGCCCCCGACGGCGCCGACGTCGAGCTGGTCGAGGTGTCCTGCCTCGGCCGCTGCGACACCGCGCCCGCGGTGGCGGTCAACGACGTCCCCGGCCACGTGGACGACGTCGAGTCACTGGTGGCCCGGGCCCGGACTGCGCACCGCCGAGCAGGAGCCCGCCGCCCCGCCGGCCGGCCGGCGCGAGACGCCGTGGCCCAACGACCCGTACGCGCCCGGACGAGCAGCGTTACCGGGTGCTGCGGGCCCTGCTCGCCGGCGACCTCGACGCCGGCGCGCTGGTGCAGACCCTGAAGGACTCCGGGCTGCGCGGCATGGGCGGCGCCGGCTTCCCGACCGGCAAGAAGTGGGAGCTGGTCGCGGCGCAGGAGGCCACCCCCAAGTACGCCGTCTGCAACGCCGACGAGTCCGAGCCCGGGACGTTCAAGGACCGGCAGATCCTCAGCGACCAGCCGCACCTGGTGCTCGAGGGACTGCTGCTCGGCATGGCCGTGGTCGGCGCCGAGGAGGGCTTCGTCTTCATCCGGCACGAGTACGGCCCGGAGGCCGACGTGCTGCGCGACGAGATCGACCGGCTGCGCAACGACGGCCTGGTCGGCGACGACGTGCTCGGCAGCGGCCGACGGCTGCAGGTCGAGGTGTTCGTGTCCCCCGGCGGCTACATCCTGGGCGAGGAGTCGGCGCTGCTGGAGTGCATGGAGGGTCATCGCGGCGAGCCGCGCAACAAGCCGCCGTTCCCCGGCATCTACGGCCTGTGGGGCAAGCCCACGCTGATGAACTCGGTCGAGACCTTCGCCGACGTGCCCGGTCATCGTCGAGCGCGGTGCCGCGTGGTGGAAGGACCAGGGCGACGGGCGACTCCGTCGGGCTCAAGTTCTTCGCGGTCTCCGGCGACGTCGCGCGGCCGGGCGTCTACTGCGTGCCGATGGGCACCACCGCCCGCCAGCTGCTGGACCAGGCCGGCGGCGTGCCGGACGGCCGCGACCTGGCCGCGGTGCAGCCCGGCGGTGCCTCGTCCAACTTCCTCGGGCCGGACAGCCTCGACGTGCCGCTCGACTTCGACACCCTGGCCGAGGCCGGGTCGATGCTCGGCTCCGGCGCGCT
Organism: uncultured Actinomycetota bacterium; assembly: GCA_963801045.1. GTDB lineage: Bacteria > Actinomycetota > Actinomycetes > Propionibacteriales > Nocardioidaceae > JACCWP01. The sequence continues at coordinate 2,154 of CAWDDC010000001.1, read as the reverse complement.
GGTGGTGCTGGCCGAGGGCACCGACGTGCTCGCCGCCGCGACCAACACGCTGCGCTTCTTCCGCAACGAGTCGTGCGGCAAGTGCGTGCCGTGCCGGGTGGGGTCGCACAAGGCGCACCAGGTACTCACCGAGGCGCTGGCCGGCGACGGGCTCGACGACCAGGGCGAGGAGCAGCTGCTCGAGCTCGAGCGGACCCTGCGCAAGACGTCGATCTGCGGGCTCGGCCAGGTCGCGCTGGGGCCCGTGGCCAGCGTGCTCGGGCTGCAGCGCGGCGGCGCGGTCGTGCGGCCGCACCCGCGGCCCGAGCCGTCCGACCAGCAGCCCGGCTAGCCGCCGGATGCCCGGCCGGGAGTTCTTCCGCACCCGCACCGTCGCCGAGGCTCTCGCCGCGCTGCCGCGGCGCCGGGTCACGCCCGCCGAGGCGGTCCCGCTCGACGACGCGCTCGGCCGGGTGCCCGTCGACGACGTCCGCGCGCCGCACCCGCTGCCCGGCTTCGCCCGCTCCACGGTCGACGGCTTCGCGGTGCGGGCGGCGGACACGTACGGCGCCTCGGAGGCGCTGCCCGTCTACCTCGACCTGGTCGGCGACGTGGCCATGGGCACGGGCGCCGGACGTGCAGGTGCGTGCCGGCACGGCGGCCGGGATGCCCACCGGCGGGGCGCTGCCCGACGGTGCCGACGCGGTGGTGATGGTCGAGCACACCCAGCAGACGATGCCGGGCACGGTCGAGGTGGTCCGGCCGGTCGCGCCCGGCGACGGGACGGTGGGGGCCGACGAGGACGTGGCGGCGGGCGCCGTCGTGGCCCGCCCGGCCGGCCGCTGCGCGCGCCGGACCTCGGGATGCTGGCCGCCGCCGGTGTCACCGAGGTGCAGCGTGCACGCCCGGCCGGTGGTCGGCATCGTGCTCGACCGGCGACGAGGTGGTGCCCCCCGGCACCGCACCGGCTCGAGCCGGGGCAGGTGCGCGACGCCACCGCGTCGGCGCTGGCCGGCCTGGTGCGGGGGGCCGGGGGAGTGCCGCGCGGGTACGGGATCGTGCCCGACGACGGCGCCGCGCTGGAGCAGGTGCTGCGGAAGGCCGTCGGCGAGTGCGACGTGGTCGTGGTCTCGGCCGGCTCGTCGGTCGGCGCCCGCGACGAGACCGCCGCGGCGGTCGAGCGGCTCGGCCCGCCGGGCATCGTCTGCCACGGCGTCGCGCTGCGCCCGGGCAAGCCGACGCTGCTGGCGCAGGCGGGCGAGGTGCCCGTCCTGGGGCTGCCCGGCAACCCGCTGTCGGCGCTGGTGGTCTTCCGGCTGCTCGGCGTCCCGCTGATCCGCCGGGTGGGCGGCTGCACCCGGGTGCCGCCGGAGCCGAGCACCCGGGCCCGGCTGGCGCGGCAGCTGGCGTCGCTGGCCGGCCGGCGCGACGTCGTGCAGGTCCGGCTCGACGACGACGCTGCCGGCGCGGTCGCGCACCCGGTCTTCGGCGCGTCGGCGCTGCTCTCGGTGCTCACGTCGGCCGACGGCTACCTGGTGGTGCACGAGGACGCCACCGGCCTCGATGCCGGCACCGAGGTCGATGTCACGCTGTACCGGTGATGTGCCGGTGAGCGCGGGATTCCAGGTGACCATGGACGCCAGCTCGGACAATGGGCCGGACAACAGCCCGTTCCTGCGCGACGTGCCGCTGGCCGACGCGTTGCGCGGCTGGGCCGACGCGCGGGCCGCGGAAGGCTGCCCGGCGCTGGTCGCTCGGTGGACGTGCCGGTCGCCGACGCGGTCGGCCGGGTCACCGCGCGGCCGGTCTGGGCGAGGCGGTCGTCGCCGGCGTACGACTCAGCGGCGATGGACGGCCTGGCGGTCACCGCTGCGGACACGCTGGGGGCGGGGGAGTCGACGCCGCTGCTGCTCGGCCCGGACGCCTACGACGAGGTGGACACCGGCGACCCGATGCCGCCCGGGCGGGACGCGGTGGTGATGCGCGAGCACGTGCACCGCGCGGGCGGATCGGAGGGAGCGGCCGAGATCCGCGCCGCGGTGCCGCCGTACCAGCACGTGCGCTCGATCGGTGAGGACGTGGCCGCGACCGAGCTGCTGCTCCCCGGCGGGCACCGGTTGCGGCCGTTCGACGTGGCGGCGGTGGCTGCCGTGGGCGTGACCGAGGTACGGGTGC